>NZ_NSDX01000006.1:0-756739 GCF_002300195.1 Rhodococcus sp. ACPA1
AGCCCTCCAGCGCCGATGGTACTGCACCCGACAGGGTGTGGGAGAGTAGGACACCGCCGAACATCCGTTACCGAAAGGGGACCCAATATACTGGGTCCCCTTTCGTGGTTTGTGTGAAAGGAATGACTGTGTCGGAGAGTGACGACGGACGTCGGTCCTTCCGCGGAGGCGGCGCCTCCAACAGCGATCGTGGCAGCGCCTCCAACAGCAATCGTGGCGGTGCGTCCAGCGGCGATCGTGGCGGCGCCGGCGGTTCGGGTCGTGGTGGCTCGACCGGTGGTCCCCGTCGCGATTCGCGCGACAACCGTGGCGGTGCCGGTGGCGATCGTCGCGGTGGCGGACCCCGTCGTGGTGGCGAGGGCGGCTTCGCGCCTCGCGGACGTGAAGGTGACCGTCCGCAGCGGCAGCAGGCCCGTCCGGACGAACCGGATCTGCCCGAGAACGTCGAGGCCGGCGAGCTCGATCCCGCGGTACGCCGCGACCTGCTGAGCCTGGACAAGACGAATGCGAACACGGTTGCGCGTCACCTGGTGATGGCCGGCAAGCTCGTCGACGACGATCCGCGACTTGCGCTCGCGCATGCTCGCGCCGCGCGCCAGCGTGCGGGCCGAATCGCCATCGTCCGTGAGGCCGCGGGTATCACCGCGTACCACGCCGGCGAATGGGCGGAGGCGCTGTCGGAGTTGCGCGCCGCTCGTCGCATGGCCGGTGGTCCCGGACTGCTCGCGGTGATGGCTGACTGCGAACGCGGTCTGGGCCGCCCGGAACGGGCAATCGAACTCGGGCGGAGCGAGGAAGCTGCTGCGCTGTCCGGTGACGAGGCAGCCGAACTGCGCATGGTGGTCGCCGGAGCGCGCATGGACCTCGGTCAGTTCGACCAGGCCGTGGTCACGCTGCAGACCCCCGATCTCGACGCCTCCCGGACCGGTCCCGGTGCCGCTCGCCTGTTCTACGCGTACGCCGATGCCTTGGTGGCCGCCGGTCGCATCGAAGACGGACTCAAGTGGTTCCTCAATTCCGCCGCGGCGGATCTCGAGGGTGACACCGACGCGGAGGAGCGTGTGGCCGAGCTGACCGGAGACGATCAGTGACGGCTCTGCGCGACGGTTACGACGCACTGCTGCTCGACCTCGACGGCACCCTGTACCAAGGGCCGCAGGAAATCCCCGGTGCGCGAGAGGCTTTGGCGGCCGGGCAGCAGTCCTGCTATTACGTGACCAACAACGCCAGTCGCCGGCCGGGTGAGGTCGCGGAACACCTGACGGAACTCGGTTTCGATGCCGACGAGTCGACGGTGGTGACGAGTTCACAGACCGCGGCCAGGCTGCTCGCGGAGAACGTCGCCCCCGATTCGCCGGTGCTCATCGTGGGCACCGAAGCGCTCGCCGACGAAGTCCGGAACGTCGGACTGCGTCCGGTGCGGTCGTTCGAGGACGCGCCCGCGGCTGTCGTCCAAGGACATTCGCCGACGACGGGATGGGCGATACTCGCCGAGGCGACCCTCGCGATCCGGGCAGGCGCGGTCTGGGTGGCGGCGAACCTGGACTCGACCCTCCCCACCGAACGCGGACTCGTCCTCGGCAACGGATCGATGGTCGCAGCGCTCCGCACGGCGACGTCCCGCGAACCACTCGTGGCGGGTAAACCGGCCGCGCCGCTGATGGAAGACGCGATGCGCCGCAGCAAGTGTGTGCGCCCGCTCGTCGTGGGCGACAGGCTGGACACCGACATCGAAGGCGCCAACAACGTCGGCCTCGATTCCCTGCTGGTGCTCACCGGCGTGAGCACCGCGGTCGACGTGCTGCGCGCCGCTCCGGAGCAACGGCCCACCTACCTGGCGTCCGAACTGGACGCGCTCAACCGGCCCGCCGAGGAATCCCTCATCGGTGAGGACAACCGGTGGTCCGTCGAGTTCGACGGCAGCGACCTGGTGATCGAACCGACAAGCGATTCCGCCGCGCCGGTGGATTCGGCTGCGCTGCTGCGGGCCGTGACCGCCGGCGCCTGGAAGTTCCCCGACTTCTCGCGGATCACGTCGACGACGCCCGCGGTGAGTGCGGTCGTCTCCGGCTGGGGTGCCTGAAACCCGGCAGACCCGCGTTGTCCGTCACGCGATTCGCTGTATGCGTATCGGAACGCGATGGACTAGCGTTGTGCCCGATGAGCACGCCAATACCGCGCCCGGGAGCCCATCTACCTGGGCCTCCTCAGAGTGTCGACCCCGAGAAGATCCACACGGAGGTCGACGGATTGTTGTCGCGGCTCGGAGCCGTCGAACCTGATCCTGACGACGAGCACGGCGTCGGGGTCATCCCACGCAAAGCCCATCTTCTCGAGAAGGCGCACGACGTGCTGGTGGAGGCGCTGGCCACCGTGGACAAGATCTGACGTGGCCCGTCGAGCACGGGTGGATGCCGAACTCGTTCGGAGGGGACTGGCCCGGTCCCGAGAGCACGCGCAAGAACTCATCGCCTCCGGCCGAGTACTGATCTCGGGAGCGGCAGCGACCAAACCGGCCACCGCAATCGAAGCGGGAACTCCGCTGCGGGTGGTCGAGCTCGACAACGAAGTGTCCTGGGCATCGCGCGGGGCGCACAAACTCCTCGGTGCGCTCGAGGCGTTCGGCCCCCGCGGACTCGAGGTCGAGGCCAAGCGCTGCCTGGACGCCGGCGCGTCCACCGGCGGCTTCACCGACGTGCTGCTTCACCACGGCGCGCGAGAGGTCGTGGCGGTGGACGTCGGATACGGCCAGCTGGTGTGGCGGCTGCAGTCCGACGACCGCGTCCACGTCGTCGACCGGACCAACGTGCGATCCATCGACGCCGAGCAGATCGGCGGCCCGGTCGATCTGGTGGTCGCGGACCTCTCGTTCATCTCCCTGAAGCTCGTCCTCCCGGCGTTCGTCGCCTGCGTGGCCGACGGCGCAGATCTGATTCCGATGGTGAAGCCGCAGTTCGAGGTCGGCAAGGACCACGTGGGCTCCGGTGGTGTGGTGCGTGACCCGGAGCTGCGCGTCGCCGCGGTACTGGATGTCGCGAAGACGGCAGCATCGCTGGGACTGCGTACCGTCGGTGCAGTGGCCAGTCCGCTGCCGGGACCGTCGGGGAACGTCGAGTACTTCCTGTGGCTCCGCGCGGATGTCACACCCGGGACGGATGATGTACCGGTCGAGTCGGTTGAAGAGTTGATCCGCACCGCGGTGCAGGAGGGACCACAGTGAGCGGGGGAAGCAGCGGCGCCCAGCAACGCGAGCGGGAGATCCTGCTCGTCGCGCACCCGGGCCGCGCCGAGATCACGGAGACCGCGCGGCGCGTCGGCAAGATCTTCGAGCGGGCCGGGATCGGACTGCGCGTCCTCGTCGACGAGGTCGACAGCACCCGCATCGAACCGATGGACGGCATGGCGGCCGACGAATTCCTGGTTCCCGGGCTGGAAGTCACCATCGTGCAGGCCGGCCCCGACGCCGCCCTCGGTTGCGAGATGGTGCTCGTCCTCGGCGGAGACGGGACGTTCCTCCGGGCAGCGGAACTCGCCCAGGCCGCGTCCATTCCGGTACTGGGTATCAACCTGGGCCGCATCGGGTTCCTCGCGGAAACGGAGGCCGAGCACCTCGACGAGGCGCTCGCCCAGGTGGTGCGTCGTGAATACCGCATCGAACACCGTATGACGCTGGACGTGCTGGTCCGTGTGGACGACGAGATCATCGAACGCGGCTGGGCGCTCAACGAGGCGAGCATCGAGAACCGGTCCCGGCTCGGTGTCCTCGAGGTAGTGCTCGAGGTGGACGGCCGCCCCGTGTCGGCCTTCGGCTGCGACGGCGTCCTCATCTCCACCCCGACCGGGTCGACGGCATACGCGTTCTCGGCAGGCGGTCCCGTGGTGTGGCCGGAACTGGAGGCCCTGCTGGTGGTCCCGAGCAATGCGCACGCGCTGTTCGCGCGCCCCCTCGTGACGAGCCCGAATTCGCTGATCGCGGTCGAGACGGTGGCAGGCAGCCACGACGGCCTGGTGTTCTGCGACGGTCGCCGGACCCTCGAGCTGCCCGCGGGCGCCCGCGTCGAAGTGGTGCGTGGCAAGGAACCCGTTCGTTGGATACGACTGGATTCGGCGCCGTTCGCGGACCGGATGGTGCGAAAGTTCGAGCTGCCCGTCACCGGGTGGCGAGGAAGGAAGCCCTAGACGTGCTGGCAGAGATCAGGATCGACAACCTCGGTGTGATCTCCGAGGCGTCGGCGCAATTCCATGAAGGTTTGACCGTGCTCACCGGTGAGACCGGTGCGGGCAAGACGATGGTGGTGACGAGCCTGCACCTGCTCAGCGGTGCGCGAGCGGACGCGGGCCGGGTGCGTCTCGGCGCGCCCCGTGCCGTGGTCGAGGGCCGGTTCATGACGGACGACGGCTCGGAGCACGTCGAACGTGCCGTGTCCCGGCTGCTCGAATCGACCGGCGCCGAGCGGGACGAGGACGGCACCATCATCGCGGTGCGGACCGTCGGCAGCGACGGACGGTCCCGCGCCCACCTGGGTGGGCGCAGCGTTCCGGCGGGCGTGCTGTCCGAGTTCACCGATCCACTGCTCACCGTTCACGGGCAGAACGATCAGCTGCGGCTCCTCCGGCCCGACCAGCAGTGCGCCGCCCTGGACAGGTTCGCGGACAAGACGGTCGGCCCGCTGCTGGCGCGGTACCGCAAGCACCGCGACGAATGGGTGACCGCACGGTCCGAACTGATCGAACGCACCGGGCGTACCCGGGAACTCGCGCAGGAAGCCGACCAACTGACGTTCGCCCTCAACGAGATCGACGGCATCGCGCCCACCCCGGGCGAGGACGAGTCGATCGTGTCGGAGGTGCGCAGGCTCAGTGAACTCGACTCGCTGCGCTCGGCGGCCGAGGAAGCGCACGCCGCGCTCGCCGGCGGCGACGACATGGACGGCGACGGTGTGGGCGCACCCGCGCTGGATCTGTTGTCCGAGGCGCGGGCCCGGATCGAATCGGCCACCGACCCCGAACTCGACGGGCTCGGACCGCGTCTCGCCGACGCGATCGCGGTGGTCACCGACGTCTCCGCCGACCTGACCACGTATCTCGCCGGGCTTCCCGCGGATCCGGGGGCGCTGGACTCCTTGCTGTCGCGGCAGGCGGAACTGAAGAACCTCACCCGCAAGTACGCCGCCGACGTCGACGGCGTACTGGAATGGGCAGACAACGCCCGTGCGAGGCTCGAGAAGATCGACGTGTCCTCCGATGCCTTGGCGGCGTTGACGAAGCAGGTCGAGGAGTCGGCGACGTCCACCGCGGAGGCCGCGTCGAAACTGACCGCGGCCCGCGTCAAGGCGGCGGCCAAGCTCGCCAAGGCCGTCAGTTCCGAACTCGCAGGTCTGGCGATGGGCCGGGCCGCTCTCGAGGTGTCGGTCCGGCCCCGGATCGCCGGACCGCAGGACACCGCCCCGCTCACCGTCGACGGGACGGAACTGCACGCGGGATCGTCCGGCGTCGACGAAGTGGAATTCCGGCTGTCGGCGCACAGCGGCGCTCAGTCGCTGCCCATCAGCAAGAGTGCGTCGGGTGGTGAACTCTCGCGCGTGATGCTGGCCCTCGAGGTGGTGCTCGCCGGGTCCGATTCGGGCGCGACGATGGTGTTCGACGAGGTCGACGCCGGCGTCGGCGGTCGGGCCGCGGTCGAGATCGGCCGGCGACTGGCCCGGCTCGCCCGGACACACCAGGTCATCGTCGTGACGCACCTGCCGCAGGTCGCGGCGTTCGCGGACACCCACCTGGTGGTCGACAAGGTCGACGACACGGACGGGGTCGTCAGCAGTGGTGTGCACACACTCACCGACGACGAACGGGTGGTGGAACTGGCGCGCATGCTCGCCGGACTCGACGACACGGAGACCGGTCGGGCCCACGCGGAGGAACTGTTGGCCACCGCCAACGCCGAGCGTTCCGTCTGACCCGTCGGCGGACCATCGGCCGCACCCGTGGTAATGGTGTGACTGATGTGGTAAACGGTTCGGCGCGCCTCCACAGGTCGGTCCTGCTTCCGGTCCATCATCGAACTCATGAAGATGCCGGCACTGCTGTCACGTAACACCGAAACTTTGCCTGGGGTCAGCGGCATCGCCAGGGTGGATCGCAACACGGCCAAGTTGCTGCGACGCGTCGGACCCGGTGACATCGTCGTTCTCGACGAGCTCGACCTCGATCGCGGGACCGCGGACGCCCTGGTGAAGGCAGGCGTTCTCGCAGTGATCAACGCGTCGCCGTCGATCTCGGGGCGCTATCCCAACCTCGGTCCGGAGGTGATCGTCGCCAACGGGATCCTCCTGGTGGATTCGGCCGGCGCCGAGATCTTCAAGAGCATCAAGGACGGCAGCAAGGTCCGGGTGAACGGGGGAGGTGTCTACTCCGGGGAACGGCGCATCGCCAAGGGCGACGAACAGACCGAGGCGGAGATCTCCGACCGGATGATCGAGGCGAAGACCGGTCTGGTCGACCACCTCGAGGCGTTCTCCGGCAACACCATCGAGTTCATCCGCACCGAGAGTCCGCTGCTGATCGACGGCGTCGGAGTCCCAGACGTCGACGTCGACATGAAGGAACGGCACGTCGTGATCGTGTCCGACGGCCCGGACCACGCCTCCGATCTGAAGAACCTCAAGCCGTTCATCAAGGAGTACTCGCCGATCCTCATCGGCGTCGGGGCAGGCGCCGACGTCCTGAAGTCGGCGGGCTACCGCCCGGATCTCATCGTCGGCGACCCCGAGGACATCACGAGCGCGACGCTCAAGTCGGGCGCCGAGGTGGTTCTTCCCGCCGACCAGGACGGTCACGCACCCGGTCTGTCACGGATCCAGGACCTCGGCATCGGAGCGATGACGTTCCCCGCCTCCGGATCCCCGTCCGACCTGGCGCTGCTGCTGGCCGATCATCACGGTGCGTCGCTGATCGTCACGGTCGGGAGCACCGTCTCCCTCGACGAATTCTTCGACCGCGGCCGCCGCGACAGCAACCCGTCGGCATTCATGACCCGCCTGAAGGTCGGGCCGAAACTGGTGGACGCGAAGGCTGTGGCGACCCTGTACCGGAGCCGGGTGTCGGGCGGTGCGATCGCGCTGCTCGTACTGGCCGCACTGGTCGCGGTGATCGTGGCCCTGGTGGTGTCGAACATCGGTGGTGAGGCACTGGACTGGGCCGTCGCGACATGGAACAGCTTCGCGTTGTGGGTCCAGGGGTTCTTCAAGTGATTTCTCTGCGTCAACATGCCATTTCCATAGCAGCGATCTTCCTGGCTCTGGCAATCGGCGTGGTGATGGGTTCCGGCCTGTTGTCGAGCGGTCTCGTCTCGGGGCTGCGCGACGACAAGGCCGACCTGCAGACCGACGTGGAGAAGGCGAACGAACGCAACAACCAGCTGACCGAGCAGTTGAACTCGGCGGACGGCTTCGATTCCGCGGTCGGCGGCCGCGTGGTGGCCGACTCTCTCGCGCAACGCACCGTGATGGTCGTGACGACCCCGGATGCCGACCCCGCCGACCTCGACGGGGTCAACCGCATGATCGCGCAGGCCGGTGGGTCGGTGACCGGCCGGGTGTCGTTGACCGATTCGTTCGTGGACGCCACGGGCGGTGACCGGCTGCGGACAGTGGTCAACAACGTGATCCCTGCGGGTGTCACGTTGAAGACCGGGGCCGTCGACCAGGGCAGTCTCGCCGGCGACCTGCTGGGCTCGGTCCTCATGCTCGGCAAGGAGACGGGCCAGCCGCAGAGTTCCGCGCAGGAGATGGCGCTCGCCCTCGAGACCCTCCGCGGGGCGGGATTCGTCAGCTACAACGACGGTGCGGTCCAACCGGCACAGGTCGCGGTGGTACTGACCGGAGATCGCGACGTGGAGGACGGTGTCAGCGGCAACCGCGGTGCGGTGGTGGCCCGGTTCGCGGGTGCGCTGGATTCGCGCGGTGCCGGGGCGGTTCTCGCCGGGCGCCCGGCCTCGGCGCAGGGCAACGGTGCGGTCGCCGTGGCGCGGGCCGACGCTGCCCTCTCCGCGACGCTGACCACGATCGACAACATCGACCGGGAAGCGGGCAAGATCACCGTTCCGCTCGCACTGCAGGAGCAACTGAACGGCAGCGCCGGCCGGTACGGCACCGGGCCCGGCACCACCGGAGTCACCGTGGGGGCCACCCCGGCGTAGCGCGCGTCACATCGGGGCGGGCAATCGCGGCGCGTTGTTTCCGGGACGTACGACAAGGTGTTACCGTGAAGTCCCGTGGGTCGGCAGGCCCCAGCATTGCTCGAACAGACCAAGCCCTGCACAGTCGTCACGGGAGCCCCTTTGCCACAGTCACGCACTCATTCGCGTACCGCTACCAAGCACATCTTCGTGAGCGGCGGCGTCGCCTCCTCACTCGGCAAGGGCCTCACAGCCTCGAGCCTCGGGCAATTGCTCACCGCGCGGGGAATGCGCGTGACCATGCAGAAACTGGATCCGTATCTCAACGTCGATCCGGGCACGATGAACCCCTTCCAGCACGGTGAGGTCTTCGTCACCGAGGACGGCGCCGAGACCGACCTCGACGTCGGTCACTACGAGCGCTTCCTCGACCGCGACCTGTCCGGTCAGGCGAATGTGACCACCGGCCAGGTGTATTCGACGGTCATCGCCAAGGAGCGGCGCGGCGAATACCTCGGCGACACCGTCCAGGTCATCCCGCACATCACGGACGAGATCAAGAGCCGGATCCTCGCCATGAGCGGACCGGACCTCCAGGGACACCAGCCCGACGTCGTCATCACGGAGATCGGTGGCACCGTCGGTGACATCGAGTCGCAGCCGTTCCTCGAGGCCGCCCGTCAGGTGCGCCACGACGTCGGTCGGGACAACGTCTTCTTCCTCCACGTCTCTCTGGTGCCGTACCTGGCGCCGTCGGGTGAGCTCAAGACGAAGCCCACCCAGCACTCGGTCGCGGCCCTGCGGAACATCGGTATCCAGCCCGACGCGCTGATCCTGCGCTGCGACCGCGAGGTTCCCCCGGCGCTGAAGAACAAGATCGCGCTCATGTGCGACGTCGACGTCGACGGCTGCATCTCGACCCCCGACGCGCCCTCGATCTACGACATCCCGAAGGTGCTGCACAGCGAGGGCCTCGACGCGTACGTGGTGCGTCAGTTGGGTCTGCCGTTCCGTGACGTGGACTGGACGGTGTGGGGCAACCTGCTCGAGCGCGTCCACCAGCCGCGCGAAACCGTGCGGATCGCCCTGGTCGGAAAGTACGTCGACCTGCCGGACGCCTACCTGTCTGTCACCGAGGCGCTGCGTGCCGGTGGGTTCGCGAACCGCTCGAAGGTGGAAATCTCCTGGGTGCCGTCCGACGCGTGTGAGACGGAGGCGGGCGCGCAGGCCGCCCTGGGCGACGTCGACGGCGTGCTGATTCCCGGTGGCTTCGGAATCCGCGGTATCGAGGGCAAGCTCGGCGCGATCCGGTACGCGCGCCACCGGAAGATCCCGCTGCTCGGACTGTGTCTCGGCCTGCAGTGCGTCGTGATCGAGGCCGCGCGCAGCGTGGGTCTCGACGACGCCAACTCCGCCGAGTTCGAGCCCGAGACCACGCACCCCGTGATCTCCACGATGGCCGACCAGGAAGACGTCATCGCCGGCGAGGCGGACCTCGGCGGCACGATGCGCCTCGGCGCGTACCCCGCCGTCCTGACGAAAGGGTCCGTCGTCGCCCGCGCGTACGGCAGCGAAGAGGTGTCGGAGCGCCACCGTCACCGCTACGAGGTCAACAACGCGTACCGCGACCGGATCGCGAAGAGCGGACTCCGGTTCAGCGGAACCTCGCCCGACGGTCACCTCGTCGAGTTCGTCGAATACCCGGCCGACCAGCACCCGTTCTTCGTCGCGACGCAGGCGCACCCCGAACTGAAGAGCCGTCCGACGCGTCCGCACCCGCTGTTCGCGGCGTTCGTCGACGCGGCGCTGAAGCACAAGCTCGAAGAGCGGCTTCCCGTCGACGTGCACGGCGAGGAGCGGGCCGCCGCCGTCGCCACCGATGACGAACTCGCCGACTCCGCCGACCGCGACGAGGTCGCGTCCGTCGACAGCGCGGGATAGGGCGAGACCGACCATGACGGACACCGGCCGGCACGAATTCGAGACTCTCGACTCGCGCGCCGTCTACAGCGGCGCGATCCTCGCCCTGCGGGTGGATCACGTCGCGATGCCGGACGGCCGGACCGCCGAACGTGAGGTGGTCGAGCACCACGGCGCCGTCGCCGTCGTGGTGCTCGACGACGAGGACCGGGTCGTCCTGATCCACCAGTACCGGCACCCGGTGGGGCGCCGGTTGTGGGAGATACCAGCGGGCCTGCTGGACGAGCCGGGGGAGGACCCCGTCGACGCCGCCGGGCGCGAGCTGGCGGAGGAGACCGGACTCGGAGCCCGTCGCTGGTCCGTTCTCGTGGACGTCGTTCTCTCGCCCGGGTTCACGGACGAGTCGGTGCGCGTGTTCCTCGCCGAGGACCTGTACGACGTGGACCGGCCCGATCCGGAGGACGAGGAAGCCGACCTCGAGATCGAGCGGATTCCACTCGACGAGGTCGTGTCGATGGTGCTGAACGGGACAATCGTGAACGCCACGGCCGTAGCCGGTGTGATGGCCCTCGCCGCTGCCCGGTCCCGGCCGGGCGGTCTCGGCGAACTCCGCGACGTGACCGCGCCCTGGGTCGATCGCCCCGACAGGTTCAGCGAGAGAAAACGCTCGCGCGCCGCCGGGGACGAGGCCGCGCGGGCATGACATGGTGATTGCGCGGCAGGTGGATTCGTACCTCGACCACCTGGCCGTCGAGCGCGGAGCTGCCCGCAACACCCTCGGTTCGTACCGCCGCGACCTCGAGCGGTACACAAAGTTCCTCGCCGACCGGGAGGTCACCGACATCGGGCGCATCCGCGAACAGGATGTCAGTGACTTCGTGATCGCTCTGCGAGCCGGCGACCAGGCTCGCGAACTGCCGCCGCTGGCCGCGAGCTCGGCGGCCCGCGCCCTGATCGCGGTGCGCGGATTCCACCGGTTCGCCGCGGCCGAGGGGATGACCGCCGTCGACGTCGCCCGGGACGTGCGGCCGCCGTCGCCGGCGAAACGGCTCCCCAAATCGCTGCCGGTCAACGAGGTGCTGGCGCTGCTGGAGGCGGTCGGAGGCAGCGGACCCGCAGACGGACCGCGGGCGGTCCGCGACCGCGCGCTGCTCGAGCTGCTGTATTCGACGGGCGCCCGCATCTCCGAAGCCGTCGGCCTGGATGTCGACGACGTCGACACCGAGACCCGGTCGGTGCTGCTGCGGGGCAAGGGGGGCAAGCAGCGGGTGGTCCCGGTGGGCCGGCCCGCCGTCGAATCCCTCGACGCCTACCTGATCCGGGGCCGGCCGGCACTGGCTTCACGCGGAACACCCGCGCTGTTCCTCAATGTCCGCGGCGGACGGCTGTCCCGCCAGAGCGCGTGGAAGGTGCTGCAGACCGCGGCGGACGCGGCGGGCATCTCGTCGGCGGTGTCGCCGCACACACTCCGTCACTCGTTCGCGACCCACCTGCTCGACGGCGGCGCCGACGTCAGGGTCGTCCAGGAGCTGCTGGGACATACCTCGGTGACGACCACCCAGATATATACGCTGGTGACAGTGGGTGCGCTGCGCGAGGTGTGGGCCGGAGCGCACCCCCGGGCAAGGTGACGGAAAGCGTGTCGAGGGGAAAATTCACGGTACGAGGCGGTAGCGTTCGTATAACGATGTGGGATCGGCAGCGATCATCGAGAGAACAGGGGATCATCGGACCGTGGTGACACCGCAGCCGCCAGCGGCGGAGTCAGAGCACTCGCAACAGGAGGGCGACATGTTCGACGTGCGGCAGACCGAACCCGCAGCCTTGTTCGAGGACGCTGCCGTGGTCGTGGAGGAAGAGCTCGGCCCCACGGGGCGGCCGACGCGCGAGGTGCCGGAACCGGCCCCGTTGCCCTCGCACGGCCCGGCCAGGATCATCGCGATGTGCAACCAGAAGGGTGGCGTCGGCAAGACGACGTCGACGATCAACCTGGGAGCGTCGCTGGCCGAATTCGGCCGACGTGTCCTGCTCGTCGACCTCGATCCCCAGGGGGCGCTGTCCGCGGGGCTCGGCGTCGCGCATCACGACCTCGACCTGACCGTCCACAATCTGCTCGTCGAACCCCGTGTCGCGATCGACGATGTCCTGATGCGGACACGCGTCGAGGGCCTCGACCTCCTGCCGAGCAACATCGACCTGTCGGCGGCGGAGATCCAGCTCGTCACCGAGGTCGGGCGGGAACAGACGCTCGGACGTGTGCTGCACCCGGTGCTCGACCGGTACGACTACGTACTGATCGACTGCCAGCCTTCCCTCGGTCTGCTCACGGTGAACGCGCTGGCCTGCGCGGACTCGGTGATCATCCCGATGGAGTGCGAGTACTTCAGCCTGCGCGGCCTGGCGCTGCTCAACGACACGGTCGAGAAGGTTCACGACCGGCTCAACCCGCGGCTCGAACTCGCCGGCATCGTCGTGACGATGTTCGACTCGCGGACCCTGCACGCGCGTGAGGTGATGGCCCGTGTGGTGGAGGTGTTCGGGGATCTCGTCTACGACACCGTGATCAACCGCACCGTCCGCTTCCCCGAGACCTCGGTCGCCGGGGAGCCGATCACCACCTGGGCGCCGAAATCGACCGGCGCCGAGGCGTACCGTGCTCTGGCACGCGAGGTCATTCACCGGTCCGGCCGGTAAGTGGTGAATACGCAAGACATTTCGGCTCCACCGCAGACCGAGGGCTCGCTGACCCCGGTATCGCAGGCCGAGGATCAGCAGGCGCCCGTGGTCAAGCCCGGCTTCCGGGTGACGCTGCGGAATTTCGAGGGGCCGTTCGACCTGCTCCTCACCCTGATCAACCAGCGACAGCTGGACGTCACGGAAGTCGCGCTTCACCAGGTGACGGACGACTTCATCGCCTACACCCGCACGCTGGGCGCGGAGATGGGTCTCGATCAGACCACCGAATTCCTGGTGGTCGCGGCGACACTGCTCGATCTGAAGGCGGCCCGTCTGCTCCCCGCGGGGCAGGTGGAGGACGCCGAGGATCTCGCGCTCCTCGAGGCGCGCGACCTGCTGTTCGCCCGGCTGCTGCAGTACCGCGCGTACAAGCAGGTGGCGCAACTGTTCGGTGAGCTCGAGGCGGCCGCGCTGCGCCGGTACCCGCGGTCGGCGGCACTGGAGGACCAGTTCACCCAGTTGCTGCCGGAAGTGTTGCTCGGTGTCGACCCGCAGCGGTTCGCGGAGATCGCCGCAACCGTGTTCACACCCCGCCCGAAGCCCACCGTGGGACTGGACCATCTGCACGACATGCACGCGGTGTCGGTGCCGGAACAGGCGGCGAGGATGCTGGAACTGCTCCGCGAACGAGGGGCCGGGGAGTGGGCGACCTTCGGCGACCTGGTCTCGGAGTGCGAGGTGACGGCCCTGATCGTGGCAAGATTCCTCGCGCTGCTCGAGCTGTATCGCGAGCAGTCGGTGTTGTTCGAACAGCCCGAGCCGCTCGGGGAATTGCTGGTGAGCTGGACCGGGGAGGGCACACACGCCCCGGTGACCGAGGAGGATTACGGATGAGTTCGGCCCCGTTCGACGAGTCGGACGACCAGGGCGCCGTCGACGCAGAACCCGAGCTGTCGGACACCGAACTCGAAGCTGTCCTCGAGTCGCTGCTGCTGATCGTCGACTCTCCCGCCGGTGCCGAACAGCTCTCCTCCGCGACCGGCGCTTCTGTGAATCGCATCACGGACGTGCTGAACCGCATGTCCGCCGAGCTCACCGCCCGTGGGAGCGGGATGGACCTCCGATATGCCGGTGACGGTTGGCGTCTCTACACGCGCACCGCGTACGCGCCCTACGTGGAACGACTCCTGCTCGACGGTGCCCGGTCCAAACTGACGAGGGCGGCGTTGGAAACTCTGGCCGTGGTGGCATACCGTCAACCGTTGACCCGCGCACGGATCAGTGCGGTGCGCGGCGTCAACGTGGATGGTGTGGTGCGCACACTTCTCGCTCGCGGATTGATCGCCGAAGCCGGCGTCGATCCCGATACCAACGCCACGCAGTATTCGACGACGGAGCTCTTCCTGGAACGGCTCGGCTTGGCGTCTCTCGCCGATCTTCCCGCCTTGGCCCCGCTGTTGCCGGACGTGGATCTGATAGATGACATCAGTGACAGTCTGGAATCTGACCCACGATTTGCGAGAATGAATAAAGCTACGGCTTCCACAGAAGAGTTGGACACCGGGCTGGACACCGAAGACTGACAGGGATAGTACAAAAGTGAAGAAACCCGCTCGCCGAGATGGCACACCGGATCGCAACAACAACAACAAGAAGCAGCGCCCCACCAGGTCGGAGACCGGGGGTCGCTCGGACAGGTCGGAAGCCGGAGGGCGACCGAGCCGCTCCGAGACCGATCGGCGTCCGACCAGGTCGGACTCCGTCAAGGGCAAGTCGGGCAGGCCCGACGCCGCGGCCGCGAAGAACAAACGCGGCAAGCCCAAGTCGGCCAAGCCGCAGCGCGCCCAGGCCCAGGCGCCCAAGATCAGCAACGCCAAGCCTGCCCGGCACCAGTACGCCGACGCCGCCGATCGGCCCGCCGGCCCGCCGCAGGGCGACGGCATGCGACTGCAGAAGGTTCTCGCCCAGGCCGGCGTCGCGTCGCGCCGTGCGGCCGAGGAACTGATCTCGCAGGGTCGCGTCGAGGTCGACGGCCGCATCGTCATCGAACAGGGACTGCGCATCGACCCCGAGAACGCGGTCGTGCGTGTGGACGGCGTCCGCGTCGTCGTGCAGAAGGACCTGGTTCACCTCGCGCTGAACAAGCCCCGCGGCTGGCAGTCGACGATGTCGGACGACCTCGGGCGCCCGTGCGTCGGCGACATCGTCTCCGAGCGGGTCGCCGCAGGTCAGCGGTTGTTCCACGTCGGTCGACTGGACGCCGACACCGAGGGACTGCTGCTGCTCACCAACGACGGTGACCTGGCGCACCGGCTGATGCACCCGTCCTTCGAGGTGTCGAAGACGTACCTGGCGACCGTGTCGGGTGCCCTCGAACGCGGCGTCGGAAAGAAGCTCAAGGAGGGTGTCGAGCTGGACGACGGACCGGCGAAGGTCGACACGTTCACGCTCCTCGACATCAACGAGGGCAAGTCGCTCGTCCGCGTCACCCTGCACGAAGGCCGCAAGCACATCGTGCGCCGCCTGTTCGAGGCCGTGGGACACCCCGTCATCCGGCTCGTCCGGACGGACATCGGCGCGGTCGCTCTCGGCGACCAGCGTCCCGGCACGCTCCGCGTACTCGGTCGAGGCGAGGTCGGCGGTCTCTACGGGGCGGTGGGCCTGTGAGTACGTCGTCGCTGGTCGTCGCGATGGACGGCCCGTCCGGAACCGGGAAGTCGAGCGTCTCGCGGATGCTCGCGCAGCGGCTCGATGCCCGATACCTCGACACCGGCGCCATGTACCGGATCGCGACGCTGCATGCGCTGCGCAAGGGCGTGGACCTCACCGATCCCGCAGCGATCGCCGACGCGACCGCGGGTCTGCCGTGGTCGATCGGCACCGACCCGTCGGGCGAGCAGGTTTTGCTCGACGGGGAGGACGTGGGGGAGGAGATCCGCGGCGACGCGGTGACCAAGGCCGTCTCGGCGGTCTCCGCCGTTCCCGCCGTGCGTGAACTGCTCGTCGCGGCGCAGCGTCGTCTCGCGGGCGAGGCCGAACGGATCGTCGTCGAGGGTCGGGACATCGGCACCGTCGTGATCCCGGACGCCGACGTGAAGATCTACCTCACCGCCTCGGCGGAAGCCCGGGCACAGCGCAGGAATGCGCAGAATCTCGCGGAAGGACGAGGCGACGACTACGCGGCCGTGCTGGCCGACGTGCAGCGTCGTGACCACCTCGACTCCACGCGCGCCGTGTCGCCGCTGCGGCCGGCCGACGATTCCGTGCTGGTCGACACCAGCGAACTCGGAATCGACGACGTGATCGGCAGGTTGCTGCTGGTGGTAAGCGAAAGAACTGGAGCAGGGCAGTGACCGAACAATTCACCACCGAGTTTGCAGGCGACGGCACCTGGAGTGAGGAATCCGACTGGGAGGTCCTGGACCTCGAAGACGGCGGCGACGGAGAGTCCCACGTCCCGGTTCCCACCCTCGCAGTGGTCGGGCGCCCGAACGTCGGCAAGTCGACGCTCGTCAACCGGATCATCGGCCGCCGCGAAGCCGTGGTCGAGGACATTCCCGGTGTGACCCGTGACCGCGTCTCCTACGAGGCGAACTGGAGCGGCCGCCGCTTCATGGTGCAGGACACCGGCGGCTGGGAACCCGACGCCAAGGGTCTGCAGCAATCGGTGGCCCGGCAGGCGGAACTGGCGATGCAGACCGCGGACGCGATCCTCCTCGTCGTCGACGCCGTCGTCGGCGCCACCGCAACGGACGAGGCCGTGGCCAAGGTGCTGCGCCGGTCCAAGACCCCGGTTCTGCTGGTCGCCAACAAGGTGGACGACGGCCGCACCGAATCCGAGGTGGCCGCACTGTGGTCGCTCGGTCTCGGACAGCCGCACTCGGTGAGCGCCACGCACGGCCGCGGCACCGGCGATCTCCTCGACGAGGTGCTCGCCGCCCTCCCGGAGACCCCGCGTGAAGGCATCCCCGGCGGCGGGCCGCGACGCGTGGCTCTGGTCGGGAAGCCGAACGTCGGGAAGTCGAGCCTGCTGAACAAGCTGTCGGGCGACGAGCGTTCGGTGGTCCACAACGTCGCGGGCACCACCGTCGATCCGGTCGACTCGATCGTGGAGCTCGGCGGCAGGCCGTGGCGTTTCGTCGACACCGCCGGTCTGCGCAAGCGGGTCAGCCACGCCAGCGGCGCCGAGTTCTACGCGTCGCTGCGGACGAAGAGCGCCATCGAGGCCGCCGAGGTCGCGATTCTGCTGATCGACGCATCCGAGCCGATCTCGGAGCAGGACCTGCGCGTGCTGAGCATGGTGGCCGACGCCGGCCGGGCCCTCGTCATCGCGTTCAACAAGTGGGATCTCGTCGACGAGGACCGGCGCCTCCAGCTCGACCGGGAAGTCGATCGGGACCTGGTGCGGGTGCCGTGGGCGCAGCGCGTCAACATCTCGGCGCAGACGGGGCGCGCGGTGCAGAAGCTCGTCCCCGCCCTGGACACCGCACTGGAGTCCTGGGACAAGCGGATTCCCACGGGCCGGCTCAACACCTGGCTCAAGGAAGTCGTCGCCGCGACGCCGCCGCCGATGCGCGGTGGCCGGCTGCCTCGCGTGATGTTCGCCACGCAGGCCGGAACACGTCCGCCGACGTTCGTGCTGTTCACGACGGGGTTCCTGGAGGCGGGCTACCGCCGGTTCCTGGAGCGGCGTCTGCGCGAGGAGTTCAATTTCGACGGCAGCCCAGTCCGCATCTCGGTGCGGGTGCGGGAAAAGCGTGAGCGGCGAAATCGTTGATCCGACAGAATGCGCTCTGACCAGGCGATTAGCGTTACGGACTGCCCCTGATGTAATCTCATCGAGCACCTGAACGAGGGTGTGGACGGGCTGTGGCGCAGCTTGGTAGCGCACTTGACTGGGGGTCAAGTGGTCGCAGGTTCAAATCCTGTCAGCCCGACCAGATGATCAGCGAAGGCGGTTTCCCGGAAACGGGAAACCGCCTTTTCTGTGTCTCCGGCCCCGCGCATTCCGGGTCTCCGACACCATGCGGGACTCAATCCGTGACGATGACCGGGTCGCCGATCTTGGCGTTGTCGTAGAACCACCGTGCGTTCTCGGTGCTGAGATTGATGCAGCCGTGGCTGACGTTCTCGAAGCCCTGCGAGTTCACCGACCACGGTGCGGCGTGCACGAAGATCCCGCCCCAGGTGATGCGGGTGGCGTACTCGACGTAGAGACGGTAGCCCTCCTCGTCATCGATCGGGACGCCGTACGTCGACGAATCCATGATCATGTCGCGGAACTGCTCGATGACGGGGAACGTCCCGAGCGGTGTCTCGTATCCGGGTTTGCCCATCGACGCCGGCATGGTCTGCACGACCTGGTCGTTGATGCTGACGGTGAACTGGTGGGTCGTCGTGTTCGCGACGGCGACGAGTGCGTCACCCACCTGGAACTGCGACCTCGCGCCCGCCGCCTCGACGGTCACCCGGGTGTCGGCCGGCCAGAAGTGGTCCGGGGTCCACTGCACGGTGCGGTCGTCGATCCAGGAGAACTGGCCGGGCACGGGTTTCGAGGGGGTGATCTGGACACCACGCTCGGCGAGCGCGCGATCGGACACCGGTGACGCGAACCGGACGACGACAGGATGCGCGATGCCGACGACCTGCCCGCTCGCGGGGGAGAGTGTCGGCGCCACGACCTTCCCGGTGACTGCCGGGGAATGCGCCGACGCGGTGGCGCTCACTCCGCACACGGCCAGAGCCGCGAGCACCGAGACGAGAAACAGACGTCCGACCTGCTGTGCTTTCCACATGCCGTCCAGCCCTTCAGAGACTGTGAGCGTCATTTCAGTTAACCACGGCGATATCGGACAGCGGAACCAGGGAAACTGGATGCATTACGCGCATCACGGGCCACGGACGAGGCATCCGCCGTCACATCGGCCGCGTTTCGCCGGTCACACAGTTGACAGACCGCGACGGAAGGACGTGACCGATGAACGACAACGACATGCTGGCGCAGCAGTTCGAGGCGCATCGCACACACCTGCGGGCGGTGGCCTACCGGATGCTCGGCTCGATCGGCGAGGCCGAGGACGCCGTGCAGGAATCCTGGCTGCGACTGAGCCGCACCGACGCCGGCACCGTCGAGAACCTGGGCGGCTGGCTGACGACGGTAGTGGCACGGGTGTGCCTGAACATGCTGCAGTCCCGCAGGTCACGGCGGGAAGATCCCCTGGATGCGGCAGTGCCCGACCCGATCGTGACCCGGGCGGACAGCAGTGACCCCGAACATGAGGCGGTGCTCGCCGATTCGGTCGGTCTCGCGCTGCTCGTGGTCCTCGGCACGCTCACTCCTGCGGAGCGACTGGCATTCGTGCTGCACGACATGTTCGCGGTGCCCTTCGAGGACATCGCTCCGATCGTGGAGCGAACCCCGGCGGCCGCCCGGCAACTGGCCAGCCGCGCACGCCGGCGTCTGCAGGGAGCCCCCGTTCCCGACACCGATCCGGTCCGCCAGCGTGCGGTCGTCGACGCGTTCCTGGCGGCCGCGAGGAGCGGCGACTTCGACGCGCTCGTGGCCGTGCTCGATCCGGATGTCGTGCTCCGCGCCGATACCGGAGCGTTGCCGACGGGAGCCTCCACGATGGTGCGCGGCTCGGAGACGGTCGCGGGCCGGGTCCTCGGGTTCGCCCGGCTGGCTCGGTTCGCGCATCCGGCGCTCGTCAACGGTGCCGCCGGAGTGGTCGCGATCTCCGACGGGCAGCTGCTGTCGGTCATGGGCGTCACGATCCGGCGCGGGAAGATCGTCGAGATCGACATCCTCGCCGACCGCGAGCGCCTCGCCGGGCTCGTCGTCGAGAACCTCGACTGACGAGCCCACCGGGGTCAGTTCGTGCGGTGCTCGGCGTCTCCGTGTGCGTTGCCGGTGCGCAGGCCGATCAGGGCCGCGGCGACGAGGAAGATGCTGCCGGTCAGCAGCGCCCGCTGGAAGCCGAGGGTGAGTGCCTCGGGCACAGGCGAATTCGCTGCGAGCAGATGCTGTGAATGTGACGTGGCGATCGCGGCGAAGATCGCGAGACCGAGTGCGCTGCCGACTTGCTGTGAGGCGTTCAGCAACGCTGCCGCGAGCCCTGCCTCGCCGGCAGGCACACCGGCGTTGGCTGCGGTCGTGACGCCGACGAAGACGGCGCCGAGACCGAACGACACGATCATCAGTCCGGGCAGCAGATCGCTGAGATAGGAGCCGTCGACGGGGATCCGGGACAGCAGGTAGAGGCCGGCCGAGGCCACCAGCGCTCCCGCGACGACGACGGGACGGGTTCCGGTCCGGGTGAGCACCTGGGACGAAATCCCGGCGGCGACACCGACGCCCAGGCAGAGCGGGAGGTAGGCCGCACCGGTCTGGATGGGGGAGTAGCCGAGAACGGTCTGCATGTAGAGAGTCAGGAAGAAGAACATCGCGATGAGACCCGCAAAGGCGATCAGCCCCGTGACATTCGCGGCTGCCAGACCCTTGACGCGGAAGATCGACAGCGGCAGCAGGGGGTGCGGGCTGCGCTGCTCGTTGATCACGAACGCCACGATCAGCACGAATGCACCGGCGAACCCGGCGATCGTGCGGGCGCTGCCCCAGCCCTGGTCGGGTGCCGTCACCAGGGCGTAGACGAGCAACAGCATCCCGCCGGTGCCGAGCACACTGCCCGCGACGTCGAAGTTCGCGAACCGGGCGCGGCGCCGGTCGCCGGGAATGAGCGCGAAGACCGCCGGAAGCACGAGCGCGCACGCGACCGGGTTGACGAACAGCACCCATCGCCAGCCCGGCCCCTCGGTGAGCACGCCGCCGAGAAAAACACCGACGGCGGAAGCGAGACCGCCCACCCCGGCCCAGACGCCGAGCGCGGTATGCCGCTCGGGGCCCTCCTCGAACGTCGTCGTCAGAATCGACAGCGCGGCCGGAAGCATCAGTGCCGCACCGACACCCTGCGCGAGTCGCGCCCCGATCAGGACTTCCGCGCTTCCGGCGAACCCGCCGATCAGCGACGACAACCCGATCACGACGGTGCCGGTGACGAGCACGCGACGGCGACCGAGCAGGTCGGCCAGGCGGCCGCCGAGCAGCATGAATCCGCCGTAGGTGAGGAGGTACGCGCTCGGTACCCATTGCAGTTCCTGAACCGAGATGTCCAGGTCGCTGCGCATGTCGGGCAGGGCGATGTTGACGATGGATGCGTCGACGAAGTCGAGAAATGCCACGGCGCACAACAGCGTCAGCGTGAGTGTGCCGCGGGCGGTGGAGAGAAACGGGCGTGCCGGGGTCGATCGCCCGGCCCGGGAGGTGTCGCTGACCGAGATGTCCATGTCGAAGCCTTCCTGGTCCTTGCGGGGAGACGCCGCGTTGCGCGCCGTCACTTCTATGACCGTCGGCCCGGTGGCGATGTGACCGCGCCGCGACTGCGTCGCGAGTACTGTCGGAACCCGGCAGGTCACGGAAACGGGAGGCTGGCATGGCTGGACGGTTCGAAGGCACTGTTGTGGTCAATCGCCCCATCGAGGAAGTGTTCGAGTACCTCGCCGCCGGGGTCAACGACCGGGACTTCAGTCCCCGGGTGCAGGAGATCGTGAAGAAGACGGACGGTCCGCCGGGCGTCGGCACCATCTTCGTCAGTACCGTCAAGGACGCCGGGATGACCACGAAACGGGAGTTCGAGATCACCGAATTCGAGGTGCCACGGAAGATTCGCTGGGCGGAGCGTTCGAAGAATTCCATCACCGCGAAAGACGGTGGTTACGACCTCGAACCCTCGGGTGCAGGCACCAAGGTGACGATCTTCAACGTGCTGGAGGGTCACGGAATCGGAAAGCTGATCGCACCTCTCGCCCTTCGGGCGGCCCGGAAGGACGCACCCGATTTCGCGCAGCGGATCAAGGCCGCCGCGGAGAAGTGACCGGCCCTACGGTGCCGGAATGACGAGCGCCAGCACCTGATCGACGTTGTCCGCGAGGCTGTCCGCCGCGGTGTCGTCGCCCGACAGATACCGTGCGAGGCTCTGCTGGAACAGTCCGTCGAAGACCGCGTACATGGTGGCCGGGGCGATGGTGATCGTGCGCCCCGCCAATTCCGCGTACCGGGACACGATGCGCCAGATCATGTTTTCGAGACTCTTGTCGATCGCGGCGACGTCTGCTCGGAACGACTCCTCGAACAGCGACTGCGAGCGGAGGTCGTACCAGAGGCGATGCATGGTGGCCTCGTCGCGGAGCGAATCCACCAGCACCCGGCCGAATCCCGCCTTCAACTCCTCGGGAGTCTGCGCTGTGGCGACCACGCCGTCGTATCGCGTGACGCACCGGGCCTTGTAGTGCCGCACGCAGTGCGTGATCAGATCGACCTTGTCGCTGAAGTAGTAGTGCAGGACGCCGTGGGAGAACTCGGAGTTCTGGGCGATCTCCCGGAGGCTGGTGCGGGCGTAGCCGAGTTCCGAGAGAGTCTGCAACGCGGCCTCGGCGAGCTGATCCCGGCGCTCGGCGAACTTGTCGACCTGGCGGCGCGAGACCCGGTCGGCGTTCTTCTCGGCGACGGGTGTCACGGCATTCTTCCTGTTCGGCTCACATGATCCAGCACGGTGTGCATCAGTCTAGCCCGCATTCCTTGACGACTGTGTAACAAAAACTTGACAGTCGTCAAGAGAATTCTTGACAGTCGTCCAAAGTCGAATACTCTGTGATCCACACCACATTGCGGACTCGATCTCGTGACGTGGTTTCCGCGAATCGTCTCGTACGAAGGCAGGTCGGAATGAGCGTGAGTGATCTTGCAGGACGGAAAGCGCTGGTCACCGGTGGTGCGAAGGGGTTGGGTGCCGGTATGGCTGCCGCCCTCGCCGACGCCGGTGCGGCGGTCGTGATCGGCGACGTCCTCGAGGAGGAAGGGCGCGCGACTGCCGACTCCGTCGGGAAGTCTGGTGTCACCACCGGATTCGTGAAACTCGACGTCACCGACGACGGCAACTGGGAGCGCGCCGTCGCTGCCACGGTGGAGCAACTCGGCGGATTCGACCTCCTCGTCAACAACGCGGGCATCGAGATCTCGTCACTCGTGGTCGACATCGATCCCGCCGACATCCGCCGGATGTGCGACGTCAACATTCTCGGTGTCGCGCTCGGTCTGAAACACGGTCTGCGCGCCATGCGTCCCGGAGGCGCGGCGGGGGCGGGCGGGGCGATCGTCAACGTCTCCTCGGTGGCCGCGACGATCCCGTTCCCGGGCATCGCCGGGTACTCCGCCACCAAGTCGGCTGTCGACCGGCTGACCCGGGTCGCGGCCCAGGAGGCAGGCAAGCTCGGGTACGGCGTCCGCGTGAACTGCGTGTACCCCGGGCTGGTCGCCACGGAGATGGGACTCGGGCTGGCCGCCGACATGGAGAGGCTCGGACTGTGGCCCAGCGCCGACGCCGCGGTCGCCGACGTGATCGGCCTGACGCCGCTCGGGCGACTCGGCGAGGTCGCGGACATCGCCGACACCGTCGTCTTCCTGGCCTCCGACGCCGCTCGTTTCGTCACCGGAATCGGCCTGCCGGTCGACGGTGGCATGGGCATGTAACCGATCCCCCGGACTTTTCTCCCATTCTGAAAGGCACGTCATGACCGACAAGAAGCCCGTCATCGTCTACGGAGTCTCCGGTTACACCGGGCGGCTCGTGTGTGAATACCTGCGCGAGTTCAACATTCCGTTCATCGCTGCGGGGCGGGACAAGAAGCGGATCCAGGAAGTGCTCGACCGCATTCCCGGGCTGGACACCGTCGACCACGAGGTGGTCGAGGTGGAGCACACCGTCCCGGCTCTGACCGAACTGTTCAGCGGCGCACGGGTTGTCAGCAATATGGTCGGCCCGTTCATCAAGCACGGCGCCGTCGTCGTCGAGGCGGCTCTCGCCGCGGGTTGTCACTACACCGACACGACCGGTGAGCAGGACTGGGTTCTGGACGTGCAGGCGAAGTTCGGCGACAAGTTCGCGGAGAAGGGGCTGCTGCTGTCTCCGGGCGTCGCGCAGATGTACACCACCGGTGAGATCGCCGCGAACATCGCGCTGGAGACGCCGGGGTTGGACACTCTCGACATCCTGGTGTTGTGGAAGGGTTTTCCCACCTACGCCTCGACGCAGACGATCTTCACGATCCTCAAGGCCGACTGGTACTACCTCGAACAGAACCGGTACGAGAAGTGGGACCCCGGTACCACATTCGAGGTCGTGGTGCCGGGACAGCACCAGATGGCCCTCGCGCTGCCGTGGGGCGGCACCTGTCATCCCGTGTGGTTCAAGGACGATCCGCGGGTCGCGAACGTAAAGGCAGCAGGCGGCGTGTTCGACCGTTCCGTGATGGAGGGTGTCGTCGCGACGCAGAAGATGGTCGAGGAGCAGATCAAGACCCTTCCCGCGGACGAGCAGGACGCGGCGCTCGCGGAGATCGCCGGCTCCGTGCAGGCGGGCATGCCGCCGAGGGAGAACCCGCGCGTCAACACGTCGCTCGACTCCGTGTACGCGTCGGGCCCGCTGGGTCGGGCGCACTGCGTCATCCACGGAAACTGCAACTACAAGCAGACGGGGCTCCTGCAGGCGTACGCCGCGTACTCCCTGTTGCAGCAACCCCCGAAGCGAACCGGTCTCGCGTCGGCGTGCCAGGCGTTCGGGCACCGCGAACTCCTGGGAATCCTGCGCAGCTTCGGTCTCGTGATGGAGCCGGTTCTCACCGTGCAGAGCTGACCGTCCCGGCCGCGACTTCGAGGAGGACCGCACCATGCGATTGACCGACTACCTCGACAAGGGTGCCTCGCTCGGACCGTCGTCGCCGTGCCTGACGATGGGCGACCGGACACTGACGTACGCCGATGTCCAGGACCTGAGCCGGCGCGTCGCGGCCGCGCTGGCACGGTCGGGGATCGCCGCGGGCGACAAGGTGGCCGTCCTGTCCGGCAACGACCCCACGGCGTTCTCCTGCGTGTTCGGGATCAGCCGGGCGGGTGCGGTGTGGTGCCCGATCAACCCGCGGAACGAGGCGGCGGAGAATCGGGACCTGCTCGACCTCTTCGACTGTCGCTGCCTGATCTTCCAGGAGGCGTTCGCGCCCTTGGTCGATCGGATCCGGCAGCAGTTGCCGCTGCTGACGACCCTCGTGTGTCTCGACGGCGACGAGGAGTACGCCCACCCGTTCGACGACTGGCTGGGTACCGAACGTCTCGACGCCGAGCCCGTCGACGACCTCGCGCTGATCGTCGGCACCGGCGGGACGACGGGGAAGCCGAAGGGGGTGATGCTCACCGGCCGGAACATCGAGACGATGTCTGCGCTGACCCTGATGAGCTACCCGTTCGACGGCAGACCGGTCTACCTCGCCCTCGCGCCGTTGACGCACGCGGCCGGTGTCCTGTGTTTCCCGATCCTCACCCTCGGCGGGCGGGTGGTCATCATGCCCGCGCCCGACCTGGGGCAGTTCCTCGCGCACATCGACCGGGACCGGGTCACCCACACCTTCCTTCCGCCGACCCTGATCTACATGCTGCTGGAGCACGCAGACCTGGAGACGACGGACCTGAGTTCGCTGCAATGCTTCTGGTACGGCGCGGCGCCGATCTCGCCGACCCGGCTCGAAGAAGCGCTGACCCGCATCGGGCCGGTGATGGCCCAGCTGTTCGGGCAGAGCGAGGCGCCGATGATGATCGCGACGATGGCGCCGAAAGACCATTTCCGTGCGGACGGCTCGGTCGCGACCGCCCGGCTGAGCTCCGCGGGCAGGCCCTCCCCGCTGGTCACCGTCGCGATCATGGACGGGCAGGGGACGCTGCTGCCTTCCGGTGAGCGAGGCGAAGTGGTCGTGCGCAGTTCGCTCGTCATGACGGGGTACTACAAGAATCCCGTTGCTACGCAGGAGGCGTCGGCGCACGGCTGGCATCACACGGGCGACGTCGGGTACCTCGACGACGACAACTTCCTGTACATCGTCGACCGGGCCAAGGACATGATCATCACCGGCGGATTCAACGTCTATTCCGTCGAAGTGGAACAGGCGCTCATGGCGTACCCCGGAATCCAGGACTGCGGGGTGATCGGGCTCCCTGACGAGAAATGGGGCGAACGTGTCGTCGCCGTCGTCCAGTCCCGAGCCGGAACACCGATCGAGACCGACGCACTCACGGCGTTCGTGAAAGCGCGCATCGGCAGCGTGAAGACCCCGAAGGACATCCTGGTCTGGCCCGATCTGCCCCGTTCCAAACTGGGGAAGGTCCTCAAGAACGAGATCAGGCAGCAGCTGCTCGGCTGACGGCCGGCGCGGGGTTGGAAACGCGGGGGATCGGAGCGTGGGTTTCGCCGCGACTGGCGATACTGTCGGGTGATGGTGAATGGGCACGCACTGAGCAGGGAACGGCTCGCCGACGCGCTGGCACGCTTCGAACCACGGATCGTGGACCCGACGAATCGGCGGTCCGCGGCGGTCGTGATCGCCGTGATGAACGACGGCGCCGACGGTCAGGCAGTTCCGCTGACCATGCGCCCGAGCAAGATGCGTGCGCATCCGGGGCAGTTCGCGTTGCCCGGCGGCGGAGTGGATCCGGGGGAGACCGGGGAGGACGCCGCCCGGCGTGAGCTGCACGAGGAACTCGGCCTCGACGTCGAGCCGTCCGCGGTGCTCGGCAGGCTCGACGACTACGTCACCCGCTCCGGGTACGTCATCACACCGTTCGTCGTGTGGTCGGACCAGCCGATCACGTCGCTCGTCCCCAATCGGGAGGAAGTGGCGGAAGTGTTCTCGGTGGGCGTTCCCGAGATCGACGCGGAGCCGCGGTTCGTCGAGATCCCCGAATCGTCGAAACCGGTGATCCAATGGCCGTTCCGGCGTCACCTCGTGCACGCCCCGACAGGCGCGGTCGTGTACCAGTTCCGGGAGGTCGCGCTGCACGGCAGGCACACCCGGATCGACGGTTTCGACCAGCCGGTCTTCGCCTGGCGTTAGCGAGACCATATCGACCGGCGGGCACGACTAATCTCACAGTTCGTGACCTTCTTCGAGTCTCTCGCCCGCAAGCTCGACCGCACCGGTGTCGACCCCGTCGTCTGGCACGCCCCGCCGCCACCACCACAGACGGGAGTGCTCGCGCCCAACGGGATGCTCGACGACGCGCATCGCTGGACGCTTCCCACCGGGGAAGGCCCGGAGGACGTTGCAGTCGATCACGACGGCCGGGTGGTCACCGGAGGCAACGACGGCCGGATCTGGCGGTTCGACAGCCGCGGACACGCCACCGAACTCGCGAACACTCACGGGCGGCCCCTCGGGGTCGAGATACTCGACGACGGCCGGTTCCTGATCTGCGATGCCGAGCGCGGTGTGCTGCGTGTCGACGAAAAGGGACGCGTCGACGTGCTCGCCGGCGCCGCGGCCGGGCGCCCGCTCATGGCGTGCAACAACTCGGCGGTCGGCCGGGACGGCATCGTGTACTTCACCGACTCCTCGGCGCACTTCACGATCGCCGACCACCGCTACGACCTTCTCGAGCACCGCGGGACCGGCCGACTGCTGCGTCTGGACCCGCGGACGGGGGAGACCGACCTCCTCGCCGACGGACTGCAGTTCGCCAACGGCGTGGGACTGGCCTCGGACGAATCGTTCGTCCTCGTCGCCGAGACCGGCTCGTATCAGGTCTCCCGCGTCGACCTGACCGGCCCGTCGCAGGGCAGGACGTCGGTATGGGCCGCGAATCTGCCCGGCATACCGGACAATATGACGTCCCAGACACGGGACGGCCTGTTCTGGGTGGCGCTCTACAGTCCGCGGATGCGGTTGCTCGACCTGCTCGCGCCCTACCCCACGCTGCGCATCGTCGCGGCGAACCTGCCAGAGGCGGTGCAACCGAATCCGGAGCACGCCGGCTGGGTGATCGCCCTCGATCACCGCGGCGAGATCGTGCACAGCCTGCGCGGAGGCAAGGGCAGCTATTCCCCCGTCACAGGTGTGCGGGAGCACGACGGGTGGCTGTACCTGGGAAGTCTGACCTCGGACGCCGTCGCGCGCGTACCGGCCCCACCCGGACCTGGGCTCGTGCCGGGCGAGTGACACGGCCGGACGGACGGACGATCGACTGAACACGATCCCGCTTGTGGAAGAGTGGCGAGAGCGGTGCGACGAGCGCCCGAAGACAGGTCCGCACTCGACGCTGGGGAGATTTTGGTGAATTCGGTGGACCGGGACACAGCGCGGTCGGACCGGATCGTGACCGTCCCGAACCTCCTGAGCGTGGTTCGACTCCTCGGCGTGCCGCTGTTCGTATACCTTCTGCTCGTCACCCACTCCGACGGGTGGGCGCTCGCGATCCTCATGATCAGCGGCTTCACCGACTGGCTCGACGGCAAGCTGGCGCGGATCCTCGACCAGTCGTCGAAGCTGGGCGCGCTGCTCGACCCCTTCGTCGATCGCCTCTACGTCGTCACGACGCTGGTGACGTTCGTCCTGCGCGGATTCATCCCGTGGTGGGTGGCGGCCGTCCTGATCGGCCGCGACGTCGTTCTCGCGCTCACGCTGTTGATCTACCGACGGCGCGGTCTGCCACCCCCCGACGTGATGTACCTCGGCAAGGGCGCCACGTTCCTGCTGATGTTCGCGCTGCCGATGACCCTCGCGGCGCACGGTGACTGGAGCATCGCGACCGTGGCGCAGCCGCTCGGCGCTGCGCTCCTGATCTGGGGCACGGTGCTGTACGTGTGGACCGGGCTGCTCTACACCGTGAACGCGCTGACCGTCGCGCGCACCGTTCCCGTGCGACGACCGGGCGGCGAGGAACGCGAGGTCCATTGATGAAACCGACAGATTCCGGCATTCGCAGGAATCCGGTCCCGTCCCTGCTGCGGTCTCTGATGAACGATCATCTGGACCCCGGGTACGAGGGTGCGGCCGAGGATCGCGAGCAGGGACATTCACGACAGACGCGGGTCGGTCAGCAGGTGTGGATCGCGATCGGCGCGCTGCTCGTGGGGCTTGTGCTGTCGGTCGCCTACCGGCAGGCCACCGAACGCATCCCCGGCACCGAGCAGGTGCGGTCCGAACTCCTGAGCAAGGTGCAAGACGCCGAGGATCGGGCGGGCGCCCTCGCCGCCACCCGGGACACGCTGTCGACACAGACCGACGACGCGCGCGCCACCGCGCTGGCCGGCGACGCCCGGGGTGCGGCACTGCTCGACCAGCTTCGCGGACTCGAGGGAGATGCCGGAATCGAGGCTGTGCACGGTCCCGGCCTGACCGTGACGTTGACGGACCCCGCGGCCAAGCCCAACCTGTCCGACTCGTCCCAGCGCAGTGTCGGGGGGAAGGCTGTGGTGCTCGACCGCGACCTCCAGTCGGTGGTCAATTCGCTGTGGGCGAGCGGCGCCGAGGCCATCGCGGTCGGCGACGTGCGGATCGGCCCGTCGGTGACGATCCGCCAGGCGGGTGGCGCGATGCTCGTGGACAATCAGCCGGTGTTCTCGCCGTACGTGGTCTCGGCGATCGGCCCGCAGGGGCCGATGCAGACCGGATTCGTGGTGAGCGACGCCTATCTCAGGATGTCCAGCGTGGCGCAGTTGTACGGCATCGGCTTCGCGGTGGCGGAGTCCGACGATCTCCACTTGCCTGCCGCCCCGGCGCGGGAAGTGCGGGCAGCCCGGGAAGTGGGAACACGATGACAACGGCGGAGTCGAATGGAGGCGTCACACGAATGAAGGCAGCAGTGAAGGGCGGATCCGCGATCTACGGGGTGCTCGCCCTGATCGTGGGCATCGTGCTGGGCGTGGTGTTCAGCCCGCAAGTGCCCGACGCCGTGCAGCCCTACCTGCCCATCGCCGTCGTCGCCGCGCTCGACGCGGTGTTCGGCGGACTGCGCGCGTACCTCGACGAGATCTTCGACTCGAAGGTGTTCGTCGTCTCGTTCGTGTTCAACGTCCTGGTGGCGGCCCTGATCGTGTGGCTCGGTGACCAACTCGGTGTCGGAACCCAGCTGTCCACCGCGATCGTCGTCGTACTGGGTATCCGCATCTTCGGCAACGCGGCCGCGCTCCGGCGACGTCTGTTCGGGGCGTGATCGCGACGTGAGCGGGCACGAGGGCAGACACGAACTGCACGGGAACGAACCGGCGACGTCGCAGCGATCGCACGTCGTCTTCGCGCTGCTCGCCGCGCTTCTGCTCGGTGGGCTGGGAATCGCGATCGTGACGCAGGTGAAGAACACCGGGTCCGGCGACACTCTCGACTCGGCGAGCCCGGCGGATCTGCTGGTCGTCCTGGACACGCTGAACCAACGGGAGGCGGCCCTGCGGCAGGAGATCGCATCGCTGGAACAGACCTTGGCAACGTTGCAACAGAGCGGCAGCTCCGGGGCGGCGCTCGACGAGGCGCAGGCCCGCTTGACGGCGCTGTCGATCCAGGTCGGCAGCGCACCCGCCACCGGCCCCGGGGTGACGATGCGCATCACCGACCCCAACAAGGGGGTCGGCTCCGAGGTTCTGCTCGACCTCGTGCAGGAATTGCGTGCCGCGGGTGCCGAAGCCGTCCAGATCCAGGGGGCGGACGGTCCGCCCGTCCGGATCGGCGTCGACTCCTGGGTATCCGGTTCGGCCGGCGGTGTGTCGGTGGACGGCCGGAAGGTGAACGCCCCCTACGGGGTGGTCGCCATCGGCGATCCGCCGACTCTGGCGGCGGCCCTGAACATTCCCGGCGGGGTGGTCGACACGGTCGCGCGCAGCGGCGGACAGCTGACGATCGAACAATCGCAGCAGGTCACGATCTCCGCCTTGCGAGAGGCGAAACCTCGCCAATACGCTCAGCCCGGAAATTGATCTTCGCATCCGCCCGCGGATTGCCATCGAAAGGAAGCCACTGTGAGTGAGCTCGAAATCCCCGCCGATCGTCGGTACACCGCCGAACACGAGTGGGTCGAGCGGACGGGGCCCACGACGGTACGCGTCGGCATCACCGATTTCGCGCAGTCCCAGCTCGGCGACGTCGTGTTCGTCCAGCTTCCGGCGGTCGACGAGGCCGTGACGGCGGGCGAATCGTTCGGCGAGGTGGAATCCACCAAGAGCGTCTCCGACATCTTCGCCCCGCTGACGGCGAAAGTCGTTGCCGCCAACGCTGATCTGGACGGCAACCCGGAACTCGTGAACTCCGCGCCCTACGGGCAGGGGTGGCTGGTGGACCTCGGCGTCGACGACGAGGCAGCCCTCGACGCGGCACTGGCCGAAATGCTGGACGCCGCCGGCTATGCAGACATCACGGCAGGATAATTTCCCGACAACACGCGAAGCGGTAATCGGATAGTTTCGGAAGATGCCGACAGCCCGGAAAACGGGGTTGCCGGAGAAATCCGCTCTCGGAATACCGGTTCGTAATGTGCTGGCGGCCTGTCTCACTACACGCACCGGCGTGCGCAGGGTACGGTCGATGTTGAACGCATGTGCCGTGTCGGGGCGCAGGTCCGTAGTTTGAATGTGATCGTGGGAGTTTGCACAGAAGTTAATGTGCACGGGAACCGAATTATGTAGTACCGAGTGGCATTGCGTAGTCCAGCGAATCTTGCTGGATGATCGAACTAGGAGGAGAAACGGTGAGCGAGAACGGCAACGACGCGGTCTATGGGGAGACGCCGGCGGAAACCACGTCGGTCTTCCGCGCGGACTTTCTCAATGAGCTCGACAGCTCCTCGGCAACCCAGGCTCCGGAAGCCCCGGTGTCGGGTGTGGAGGGACTGCCCGCGGGCTCTGCTCTGCTCGTCGTCAAGCGTGGACCGAACGCAGGGTCGCGCTTCCTGCTCGACCAGCCGACGACGTCCGCGGGACGACACCCCGACAGCGACATCTTCCTCGACGACGTGACCGTCAGCCGTCGTCATGCGGAGTTCCGCCAGGAGGACGACGAGTTCCAGGTGGTCGACGTCGGCAGCCTCAACGGCACCTACGTCAACCGCGAGCCGGTCGACTCGGCTGTGCTGGCGAACGGTGACGAGGTCCAGATCGGCAAGTTCCGACTGGTCTTCCTGACCGGACCCCGGACCACTGCCGGTGGCTCGCAGATCGGTGAGACGTCAGCTGGTGCGGGTAGCCAATGACCGCGGTGCGGCAGCAGCAGGCGCAATCAGGGATGTCGATCGGCTCCGTGCTGGATCGACTGCGCCCCGATTTTCCTGATGTGACGATCTCGAAGATCCGATTCCTCGAAGCCGAGGGTCTCATCAGCCCCCAGCGCACACCCTCGGGGTATCGGCGATTCTCGATCGCCGACTGTGAACGACTGCGCTACGTTCTCACTGCGCAGCGCGATCAGTATCTGCCGCTGAAGGTCATCAAGGAGCAGCTCGAGGCCATCGACAGAGGTGTGGCCACGGTCGGCGCAGGCGATTCTTCGCCGCGCCGGCCGCGTGCGCTCACCGTGGCCCCGGGCGAGGTGTCCCCGGAGGAGTTCCTCACCGACCGCGAGGTGCGGATCAGTCGCGACGACCTGATCTCCCGGGCGGGAATCGACGAGAAGTTCCTCGGCGAACTGACCCGCGGAGGTCTGGTCGTTCCCGGGCCGGCGGGGTTCTTCGACGAGGACGCGGTGACACTGGCGCGCACCGCGAGGGCGATGTCCGAATTCGGACTCGAGGTGCGGCACCTGAGGGCGTTCAAACTGGCAGCCGACCGCGAAGCCGGGTTGGTCGCGCAGATCGCCGGACCCGTCGCCAAGGGCCGTGACGCCGGCGCGCGTGATCGCGCGGAGGAGATGGTGCGCGAACTGGCCGCCCTGTCTCTGACGTTGCACACCTGCCTGGTGAAGTCGGCAGTCCGGGGTGCGCTCGATCGGTGAGGTGAGCTCGCCGACCGTTTCAACTTCCCAACGACGCTGCGCTCGAACGGCTGTACGGTCGAAGAGCAGACACGAATCGAATAGAATCCTGGTACGGCATTGTGTGCCGCGGACGGACCATTGCAGGGTGGAGGCAGACGCGATGAGCGAAATGCACGTGATCGGAGTTCGTGTCGACCAGCCCCAAAATCAACCTGTTCTGCTGTTGCGTGAAACCGATGGCGAGCGGTACTTGCCCATCTGGATCGGCCAGACCGAGGCCACCGCGATCGCACTCGAACAGCAGGGTGTCGAGCCGGCGCGTCCGTTGACCCACGACCTGATCAAGAACCTGATCGAAGCCTTCGGTCGCACCCTGAAGGAAGTTCGCATCGTGGACCTGCGCGAGGGCACGTTCTACGCCGACCTCGTGTTCGACCAGAACACCCGCGTCTCGGCCCGCCCGTCCGACTCCATCGCCATCGCACTGCGGATCGGGGTGCCGATCTTCGCCGAGGAAGCGGTACTCACGGAGGCCGGTCTGGTCATGCCCGACGAGCGTGAGGACGAGGTCGAGAAGTTCAAAGAATTCCTCGAGTCCGTGTCGCCGGACGATTTCAAGGCCACTGACGGCTAAATTGCACCTGCGGAAGAGCCTCGGGCGCGGAGTAACGGTTGAGGTTCTTGCGGCGCGTTGCGTTGACCCCGTCTCTTCGGAGTCATAGCGTTCGGTGCAGTGATTTTCTGCCCTGCAGATTGTATCGGGCGTACGCTGAGTAGGTTCAGGGTACGGACTTGCTCGATGTCACTGGTGGCGCTTGCGCCGCTCGATGTGCTGCGGCTGTGCCGCGGACACTGGCGACGCGCGTCACAGGCGCACTGATCGTCGGGTTCAGTGCAACATGCGAGAGGGAGTAGTCAGTGGGAGATCGGCCGCAGGAGAATGCGCTGAATCTTGCGCCCGGCGACAACGTTGCCGAGTCCGAATTCAGCTCCGAGGAGATCCAACCGGGCCTCTTCCCGGACGATTCCGTGCCCGACGACCTCGTCGGATACCGCGTCCCCATCGCCTGCCAGATCGCGGGAATCACCTACCGCCAGCTCGATTACTGGGCTCGCACATCCCTCGTCGTGCCGTCCATTCGTGGCGCAGCAGGTTCGGGCAGCCAACGGCTGTACTCGTTCAAAGACATCCTCGTCCTCAAGATCGTCAAGCGTCTGCTCGACACCGGAATATCCTTGCAGAACATCCGCGTGGCCGTCGACCACCTCCGTAAGCGCGGAGTGCGGGACTTGGCCAAGATCACACTTTTCTCGGACGGGACCACGGTCTACGAGTGCACGTCGCCCGAAGAGGTCGTCGATCTGCTCCAGGGCGGGCAGGGCGTCTTCGGCATCGCGGTGAGCGGTGCAATGCGCGAACTGACCGGCACCATCGCCGATTTCCCGGCCGAGCGCGCCGACGGCGGCGCGAGCGAGCAGAGCCCCGAAGACGAACTGGCGTCGCGGCGCAAGAACCGCGCGAGCCGCAAGACGGGCTAGCCCGCATCCATCGGAGCGCGGCGCTGCCTGCGCCGCCATCTGCAGCCGTGACATAGACTGGCGGTGCGTCGACGCCGTGCGGGAGAGTTCCGGGCACTGCAAACACAGAAACATCGTGTGTGCGGGAGTTCGGGCGCCGAAGGAGCAACACCTCCCCGTCAATCTCTCAGGCAGACAGGACCGTGCGGGCTCCGACGTCTCTGGAAAGCGGTGGGAGCACCCACCCGCCCACGGGGAAAGGGCCGTCTTCACACGTGAACGACGGTACCGAATCTCTCAGGCGCTCGACTCGAGCAGGCGACAGAGGGGGAGGGACGTTCCGCTACGCGGGGCGTGTCCTGATCCTCCGAACTGCTTGGGAGTTGTCGTGATCGACGCTGGAAGCCGTACATTCGCCGATCGTCATGTCGGCCCGAACGCTGCGGAACTCGCGCACATCCTCGAGCTGGTCGGAGCCGATTCGCTCGACGACCTCGCGTCGAAGGCCGTCCCCGCCGTCATCCTGGACGGGGTCACGGCCGGCATCGCCGACGGCCTCGACTCACTGCCCGCACCGGTGTCCGAGCACGAAGCCCTCGCCGAACTGTCCGCACTCGCCGCGCAGAACACCGTGGCGACGTCCATGATCGGTCTCGGCTACTACGACACCCTCACCCCGCCGGTCCTGATCCGGAACATCATCGAGAACCCGGCCTGGTACACGGCCTACACCCCGTACCAGCCCGAGATCAGCCAGGGCCGACTCGAAGCCCTCCTCAACTTCCAGACGATGGTCGCCGACCTGACCGGCATGGAGGTCGCCAACTCGTCGATGCTCGACGAGGCCACCGCCGCCGCCGAGGCGATGACACTGCTGCGCCGGGCGAGCAAGACCAAGTCCCCGCGGTTCGTCGTCGACGCCGACCTGTTCCCGCAGACGCTGGCCGTCGTCGAGACCCGGGCCGAGCCGCTCGGAATCGAGATCGTGGTGGCCGACCTGTCCGCCGGCCTGCCGGACGGTGACTTCTTCGGCGTCCTCGCGCAGATGCCCGGCGGGTCCGGCCGCATCGTCGACTACACCGACGTGATCGCCGCCGCCCACGAGCGCGGCGCACTGGTCGCGGTCGGGGCGGATCTGCTGGCGCTCACCCTCCTCACCCCGCCCGGCGAGATCGGGGCCGACGCCTGCTTCGGCACCACCCAGCGGTTCGGTGTCCCCATGGGCTTCGGTGGCCCGCACGCCGGCTACCTCGCCGTGCACACCAAGCACGCACGTCAACTCCCCGGCCGTCTGGTGGGCGTCTCCGTCGACGCCGACGGTGACAAGGCGTACCGGCTGGCGCTGCAGACCCGGGAGCAGCACATTCGCCGCGAGAAGGCGACGTCGAACATCTGCACCGCACAGGTGCTGCTGGCGATTCTGGCGGCCATGTACGCCAGCTACCATGGCGCCGAGGGCCTGAAGGCGATCGCCCTGCGCGTCGCGAACACGGCGCACTCCCTGGCTGCCGCGCTCCGCAAGACCGGGGCGGTCGTCGTCCACGAGCACTTCTTCGACACGATTCTCGTGCGAGTCGACGGCCGGGCAGCGGACGTGGTGGCGAAGGCGAAGGACGCCGGCATCAACCTGCGGCTCGTCGACGCCGATCACGTCGCCATCGCGTGCGACGAAGCCACCACCGACGACGACGTCGCCCACGTGCTCGCGGCGTTCGGCGGCGAAGGCGCCGTGACCGAGGAAGCGGGCACGTCCGTCCCCGACTCGCAGCTCCGCGGATCCGACTACCTGCAGCACGAGGCGTTCACCCGGTACCGCACCGAGACGGCGATGCTGCGCTACCTGCGGGCGTTGTCCGACAAGGACATCGCACTCGACCGCAGCATGATCCCGCTCGGTTCCTGCACGATGAAGCTCAATGCCACCGCCGAGATGGAAGCGATCACCTGGCCCGCGTTCGCCGGACTGCACCCGTTCGCGCCGACCGGGGACACCCCGGGAATCCTCCGCATCATCAAGGACCTCGAGAACTGGCTCGTCGCCGTCACCGGCTACGACGCGGTCAGCCTGCAGCCGAATGCCGGTAGCCAGGGCGAGTACGCAGGGCTGCTCGCGATCCGCAACTACCACCTCAGCCGCGGAGACGACCACCGCGACACCTGCCTCATCCCGTCGAGCGCCCACGGCACCAACGCCGCATCCGCGGTCATGGCCGGGATGCGCGTCGAGGTCGTCGCGTGCCGCCCGAACGGTGACGTGGACCTGGACGACCTGCGGGCGAAGATCGCCGACCATGCCGAGCGCCTCGCGGCGATCATGATCACCTACCCGTCCACACACGGTGTGTACGAGCACGAGATCGCCGACATCTGCGCCGCCGTCCACGACGCCGGCGGACAGGTGTACGTCGACGGCGCCAACCTCAACGCCCTGGTCGGCCTGGCCCGCCCCGGCCGGTTCGGCGGCGACGTGAGCCACCTCAACCTGCACAAGACGTTCTGCATCCCGCACGGCGGCGGTGGCCCCGGTGTCGGTCCGATCGGTGTGCGGTCCCACCTCACGCCGTTCCTGCCCGGACATCCGCTCGCACCCGAACTCGGCACCGCCGGACCGATCTCGGCGGCCCCTTACGGCAGTGCGTCGATCCTGCCGATCACCTGGGCGTACATCCGGATGATGGGTGCCGTCGGGCTGCGTCGCGCAAGCCTGACCGCCATCGCCTCGGCCAATTACATCGCGCGCCGCCTGGACGAGTACTTCCCCGTCCTCTACACCGGCGAGGGCGGAATGGTGGCCCACGAGTGCATCCTCGACCTCCGGCCGATCACCAAGGACACCGGTGTGACCGTGGACGACGTAGCAAAGCGCCTCGCCGACTACGGTTTCCACGCACCGACGATGAGCTTCCCGGTGGCGGGCACCCTGATGGTGGAGCCCACCGAGAGCGAGAACCTCGAAGAGATCGACGCCTTCTGCGAGGCGATGATCGCGATCCGCGCCGAGATCGACCGCGTGGGTGCGGGGGAGTGGCCGGTGGACGACAACCCGTTGCGCGGTGCCCCGCACACGGCCGGTTGCCTGGTAGCGGAATGGAACCACCCCTACACCCGTGAGACGGCGGTGTTCCCCCGCGGCAAGGCACGGCCGAAGGTGTGGCCGGCGGTCCGGCGCATCGACGGCGCGCACGGCGACCGCAACCTCGTGTGCTCCTGCCCGCCGATCTCCGCGTTCGAAGGCGCCTGACACCGACGATGCCCGTCCCGCTCACGCGGGGCGGGCATCGCTCGCTCAGTCCTCGCGCACCAGCTCGAGGACCGTGATCTCCGGCGGGGCGGCCACGCGCACGGGCGGACCCCACGTGCCCACACCGCGAGTGGTGTACAGGGCGGCGTTCCCGATGCGGTCCAGCCCCATCGCCGACGGCTGCTGCAGCGGCACCAGATACCGCAGCGGCCACATCTGCCCGCCGTGCGTGTGCCCCGACAGTTGCAGGTCGACACCGAGGTCTGACGCTTCCAGTGCCTGCCGCGGTTCGTGCGCGAGCAGCACGACGAACGTCGACGGATCGCGTCCGGCGAGCGCGGCAGGAAGATCGGGTTCGTACGGGGCCGGCGAGGAGTAGTCGTGGATGCCCGCGATGTCGATGGCGACGCCGCCTCGGGTGATCGTCGCGCGCTCGTTGCGTAGCGTCCGGATGCCCAGTCGGTCCCACACGTCCAGCCATCGGCCACCGTCGTCGGCGTAGAACTCGTGATTGCCGCTGACACCGAACACCCCGAGCGGGGCCTCGAGGTCGCCGAGTGGTTGCAGATCGGGCGATACCTTCGCGACGGTCCCGTCGACCAGATCGCCCGCGATCGCGACGAGATCCGGCTGCTCCGCGTTCACCAGGTCGACGACACGCCGGGTGAAATCCACTCCTCGCGCCGGGCCGACGTGGAGGTCGGACACGAGCGCCACACGCACACCGTCGAACTCGGCGGGGAGACGTTTCAGCGGCACCCGAACCCGCACGATCCGCGGCCGCGCGGCCTCCGACACCCCGTAACCGGCGGCGCCGACGGCACCCACCACGACGACGGCGGTGGCGATGCGCAGGCCGCGCCGCCGCGACAGATCGACCTGTTCGTCGTTCCCGGTACCGCGCAGGCGGGCGAACAGCCGCGTCAGCAGTGACACCAGTGCGACCAGGAGAAGTCCCAGCACCAGATAGAACATCGCGCCGAGCCACACCCAGCCCACCCACCCCGGGGGACGCGCCCATCCCGGGTCGAAGGCTTCGCCGCTGCCGACGCCGACGACCGCGAGAACCCACAGGACCACGAGGGTCACGTCGACGACCACCGACCAGGGACGGCCCAGCCCGGTGGCTCGGACGAGTCGCCGGTGGAGCCACCAGCTGACGAGTGCGAGGAAGACCGCGAAGACCAGGAGCCTCGTCACGACAGCAGCTTGCTGATCGCGGTCGGCAAGGCCGCTCCGTCCGAGGACGCGACCTTCTCCAGCGACCCGCCGGTGCGATCGGCCAACGCCTGCAACGTGTTGAGGTCGGAATTCTCGCCGATCGTCACCACGTCGATGCGCACCGGCTTCGACGTGCTCGAAGCCGCGGCGATGGCCGCCAGCAGATCCGCGCGCGCGACGGAGTCGTCGTTGGCGCCGTCGGTGACGAGCAGCACCGAATTGGTGAGGCCCGGCGTGTATCCGTCGACCGCACTCTTGTAGGCAGCTTCGAGCGAGGTGTACGTCGAGGTTCCGGTGGCGGGTGTTGCCTTGGCGAGCCGGGCGTCGAGGGCCTGCCTGCGGGTGCCCTCGGTGAAACCGCCCGCCGAGAGCGGACCGGTCGCGACCACGGTCGTGTACGGCCGTGACCCGTCGAGCGTCGTGCTGTACTCCCACAGTCCGAGGTTCGACGAGTCCGGAGCACGGTCGACGTGGGCTGCGAGCGCTGCCGTCGTGTTCGCCAGGCGCGTCGCCGTTCCCTCGCGCTCACCCATCGAGCTGGAAACATCGAGCAGGACGGTGGAGGTGCGGGGCGTGATCGGATTCCGGATCACGTGCATCAGCTCGGCCGCAGCCGGCGCATCCGCGGGAACCAGGGTGGATTGGAAACCGGGAAAGGCCAGCGTGGTGTCGTCGGGGCGGGCAAGTCCCTCGACCCGGAATCCGGCGTCGGCCAGGACCTGCGCCTGTTCGGGTCGACGGACGAACTCGGCGAACTGCGCGGCGGCGCGGCTCTGCGTCTCGTCGACGGATGGGCCGGCCAGGACAGCCGCCGGATGATCCGCCACGGGTGTCGGGCCTTTCGGCATCGATGTGGTGATGTCGGCTCCGGGTGCGTCGCGCAGGGCCTGGTAGACCTGCTGTTCGGTAGCCGCGACCGCGTGGATGTCGGAGGTCGCAGGATCGCCCTGCTCGGCCAGCGCGGTGAGTGCCTCCCGCGTCGTCGCGGGCTTCGGCCCCGACGACGCCGCCTCGTAGCCGAGCGCCAGACCGGTGAGTGCCGACGTGACCGGAGCGGAACGAGCCTGCTCCTCCGTCACCGGACCCGTGCTGCTTCCCGTCACCGCGGCCGCGACCGCCTCGACTGCCATCTCCGTACTCTCGGCGCCGGGGCCGACGGGGAGCGCCATGCCCAGACTGCCCCAGCCCGGCAGACCGAGAGCCGCGAGGGAATCGCGGCCGGTCTGCAGCGACGGCAAGTCCTTCCAGTCGATCGCCGGCGTGCCCGGCGCATTCGCGAACGCCGTCCGGACCGCGAGCACCACCGGGCTGGTCGCCACGGGACGCGCTTCGCCGCTGATGACGCCGGTTGCCGACACCTGCTTGACGGAATGCGAGCTCGACGGAATCCACAGAGCGGGCCGAGGACCGAGTGCGGCTGCGTCCCACGGGCCGTCCGGCCCCGCGGACAAGGCGTCGCGCACGGTGTCGGACGCGACGGCAGTGACCGTCACCGACACACACTGGTCGCGTATCACCGGCGCCGTCTCCATGAAATGGTCGGCAAGAGTCTGCAGCTGGGGTGCGATATCGGGATCCGCCGCGACCGCGAGTCCGGATTCGCCTTCGACGCAGGCGCCCGCGGCAGCTACTCCCTGATCGTTGATCCGGTCACGCAACTGGAACCAGCCCACCACGCCCAGCACGAGCACGACGACGAGACCGAGCACGATCAAAGGCCCCCTACTGATACCCCTGGCGCGCGATTCGCCGCGATGCTGCCCCACGTGCTTTCCAGCCCCTGTCCGACGAGTTCGACGTTGACCCTCGCAGTGTAGTGATGCGCAGGATCACCCCGGCCTGACACGTGAGTGGCGAAGCGTGCGCGAGCACGCTTCGCCACTCACGTGGGGGCGACCGGGTCAGGCGTTGGCTGCTTTGTATTCGCGGCGGCGGCGGTGCAGGATCGGTTCGGTGTAGCCCGACGGCTGGCGGGTGCCGTCGAGGATGAGTTCCTTCGCGGCCTGGAACGCGATGTTGGTGTCGAAGTCCGGGGCCAGCGGCCGGTAGGTGGGATCGCCCTGGTTCTGCCGGTCCACCACCGGGGCCATCCGCTGCAGTGACTGCACCACCTGGTCGGCGGTGACCACACCGTGCCGGATCCAGTTCGCCAGCAACTGCGACGAGATGCGGAGGGTGGCGCGGTCCTCCATCAGGGCGACGTCGTGGATGTCGGGGACCTTGGAGCAGCCGACGCCGGCGTCGATCCACCGGACCACGTAGCCGAGGATGGACTGGCAGTTGTTGTCGAGTTCTTCCTGCTTCTCCGCCTCGGACCAGTCGGTGTGCGGGGCGAGGGGGATGGTGAGGATCTCGTCGAGGGTGGCCCGCCGGGTGCCCTTCAGCCGGTCCTGGACGGCGACGACGTCGACCTGGTGGTAGTGGGTGGCGTGCAGGGTGGCCCCGGTCGGGGACGGCACCCACGCGGTGTTCGCGCCGGCCTTGGGGTGCCCGATCTTCTGCTCGAGCATCTCGGCCATCAGCTCGGTCATCGCCCACATGCCCTTGCCGATCTGCGCCCGCCCCTGCAACCCGGCGGCGAGTCCGACATCGACGTTCCAGTCCTCGTAGGCGGTGATCCAGGTCTGCTTCTTCATCTCGGCCTTGCGGATCATCGGCCCGGCCTCCATCGAGGTGTGGATCTCGTCGCCGGTGCGGTCGAGGAACCCGGTGTTGATGAACACCACCCGCTCGCTGGCTTCGTTGATGCAGGCGGCGAGGTTGACGGTGGTGCGGCGTTCCTCGTCCATGATGCCGACCTTGAGGGTGTTGGCGGGCAGCCCGAGGACCTGCTCGACGCGGCCGAACAGTTCGGTGGTGAACGCGACCTCGTCGGGGCCGTGCTGCTTGGGTTTGACGATGTAGATCGACCCGGTGCGGGAGTTGTCCAACGGCCCGGTCTGCTCGGACCGGGACAGCCCGTGGACCGCGCACAGGGAGGTGATCAGGGCGTCGAGGATGCCCTCGGGGATTTCGGTGCCGTCGCCGTGCAGGATCGCCGGGGTGGTCATCAGATGGCCGACGTTGCGGACGAACAGCAGCGACCGCCCGTGCAGGGTGAGCTCGGACCCGTCCGGGGCGGTGTAGGTGCGGTCCGGGTTCAGTCGGCGGGTGAACGCCGTGCCGCCCTTGGTCATCTCCTCGGTCAGGTCCCCGCGGTTCAGGCCCAGCCAGTTGCGGTAGCCGATCACCTTGTCGTCGGCGTCGACGGCGGCGACGGAGTCCTCGAAGTCCATGATGGTGGTGACCGCGGACTCGAGCACCACATCCTTGACGCCGGCCGCGTCGGTCCGGCCGATCGGGGAGGCGGGGTCGATCTGGATTTCCGCGTGCAACCCGTGATTGCGCAGCAGCACACTGGTCGGGGCGCCCGGGTCGCCGAGGTAGCCGACGAACTTGCCCGGCTCGGCCAGGCCGGTGATCGTGCCGTCGGCGAGCTGCACGGTCAGGGCGGTGCCGTCGACGGTGTAGCGGGCGGCGTCGGCGTGCGAACCGGACTGGAGGGGGGCGGCGGTGTCGAGGAAGGTGCGGGCCCAGGCGATGACCCGGTCGCCGCGGACCTTGTTGTAGGAGCTACCGGCCTCGGCGCCGCCGTCGTCGGGGATGGCGTTGGTGCCGTACAGGGCGTCGTACAACGACCCCCACCTCGCGTTGGAGGCGTTCAGCGCGAAGCGGGCGTTGAGGACCGGGACCACCAGCTGCGGGCCGGCGGTCGCGGTGATCTCGGTGTCCACGTTCGCGGTGGACACCTCGAACGGGGCCGGTTCGGGCACCAGATACCCGATCCCGGTCAGGAACGCCTTGTACTCGGCCGGGTCGATCACGGTGCCGGCCCGGCCCTGGTGCCAGGCGTCGATCCGGGCCTGCAGGTCGTCGCGGGTGGACAGCAGCGCCTTGTTCTTCGGCGCCAGATCGTCGATCACCTTCGCCGCACCCGACCAGAACCCGTCGACGTCCACCCCGGTCCCCGGCAGCGCCTCCTCGTTCACGAAGTCGTAGAGCACCTTCGCGACCTGCAGACCGCCGACCTCAACACGCTCAGTCATGAAATGCCTCACTGTTCCGCACTTGGAGCACCGGACGGGTGCCATGAACCGCACCCAATGTTACCCGCTGGTAAGGATGCGGTGTGGTCGGATGTCCTGCGGAGGTTCGCCCCGAGGTGAGATTGGGAGGTGAGGTCAGGCCTTCTCGCCGGTGGACGGCTCGAGGGACGGGGCTTCCGACTCGACGGGCGTGTCGTTCTCGGCGTCGATCCGGTGCAGATCGCCTGCGGCCTCTGCCGCGCTGAGACGCGAGCGACGCCAGGCGACGACCAGCAGTCCGGCCCACACCGCAACGAGAGCGAGGTACCCGAGGGTGGCGGCGACGCCGGTGACGTCGAACGTCTTGAACAGCTTCTGCGCGTTGGTGATGATGATGATGCCGCCGACACCGGTTCCCAGGAGGGTCGCGGGCACCCGGCTGACGAGCCAGGCGGCGAGCGGTGCGGCGATGATGCCGCCGAGAGCCAGCCCAGCGATGATGGGGATGTTGTCGAAGAAGTCGCTGCCGAGACCGAAGATGAACCCGATGCTGGCCGCGGCGGACACCAGGAACTCCGACGCGCTGACCGAACCGATGACGGTGCGCGGTGCGGTCTTGCCGCGCGAGAGCAGCGTGCTGGTGGTGATCGGCCCCCAGCCGCCGCCGCCGCTCGCGTCGATGAATCCACCGAACAGTCCGAGCGGTGACAGGAACTTCGCCGTGTGCGGCGACGTCCGGGCGTCGTTGACGGCGGGAGGGCGGATCGAGAAGCGGAGCAGGACGTAGACACCGATCGCCAGCAGGATCGTCGACGTCACGGGGACGGCGGCGACCGTCGACAACTGGGACAGCACCGTCGCACCGAGGAACGCGCCGATGGCGCCGGGGACGCCCAGGCGCAGGACGAGGGCCCAGTCGATATTGCGGAACCGCCAGTGCGACGCACCGGAGGCGAGCGTCGTACCGACCTCGGCGAAATGCACTGCTGCGCTGGCGTGTGCCGGTCCGACGCCGCTGAACACGAGCAGGGTGGTCGCAGTCACGCCGAAGGCCATGCCGAGAGCGCCGTCGACCAGCTGGGCACCCACGCCGACCAGCGTGAAAATCAAGAGCTTGAACATCGAGACTCCGACCGAGAGAGCGAACCGTCAGGGCAGCAAAGACCAGCGAGCAGGCTGGTCAGCAACATCCCTGGTCGAAGGCGTGGCCTCGGCGGGAGGGCCAGAAGGGCATGAGGGCGAGCGAGGCCGCGGGGCCTGCCTGCGCGCTCGTGCCGTTCACTCGAACTCCCACATCTCTCATCGCGTGCGCGGCCGTCCGCGCACAAGGTTCGACACTAGCGGGAGGGGTGGGCGCGTGTCATCTTCACACGCGCCCAACCGCTCACAGTTTTCGCGCAGAGATCTCGAAGCCCGCGTCGCGCAGCCGTGTCACCAGGACGTCGCCGAGTGCCGTCGCGGGGGTGAGGACGCCGGCCGAATCCGGCAGTGCATCGCTGCCGAGGACGAGGCTCAGCGCGGATTCGCCGAGCATCACCGCGGTGGCGCTGTATCCGGGATCGCCCTTCGCCTTCACTCGCGACGTGTAGCGCGCGCCCGTGGTGGTGGTCGTGTACACGTCGATGGTGAAGTGGCCCTTGCGCTGCGCCTCTTCGCTGGGGCCGTCGCCCGGTGAGGGCAGAACGCGGTCGAGGACGTACCGGGTGGGCGGGAGGGCCATTCCGACGATCAACCCGCCGAGGCCGGCCGCCACCGCACCCGCGATCACCGGTGTGATCGGGGAGCTTCCGACGTTCATGACCTCGCGGTACTTGAACTCCCGACCGTAGGCCCAGTCACGGAGCGCGTTGCTGCGCCGCACGACCCGGGTGTTGTAGGGACCCATGAAGAAGGGGGCCTTCCACCCCTTCAGGCCGGGTGCGATGTCCTCGCCGTTGACCACGCTCATGTCGGACTGCTTGCCGAGGTCCGGTTCCTTCGATCGGTCGGGGCTCAGCGAGTACGGCGACGCCGCGAGATGCCGCGACGCCGGATTCTTCTTCGACACGTCCACCTGTGTGCGCAGCGAATCGATCGTGCCGCCGCTGACGCCGCCGCGCACGGACGTGACCACCAGGGTGGTGTCGGTGAGTTCGCCGGCGCCGTCCTCCCGGACCTTCTCGTGCAGGACGTGCACCCCGAGGTCGGACGGAATGGAGTCGAACCCGCAGGAGTGGACGATCCGGGCGCCGGTCTCGCGGGCCCGATCGTGGTTGGCGTCGATGCTCTCGCGGGCGAACAGCACCTCTCCGGTGAGGTCGACGTAGTCGGTGCCCGCCTCGGCGCACGCCGACGCGAGGGCGTGTCCGTACTTGGCGTACGGCCCGACCGTCGTCGCGACCACCCGGGTGCGTCCCGCCAGGGCTGCGAGCGACGCGGCGTCGTCGGAGTTCGCGACGATGAGGGGCCATTGCGCCGCGCGCGGACCGAGCGAGGACCGCACCGCTTCGAGTTTTGCGGCTGTCCGCCCCGCGAGCGCGATCCGCACGCCGTCCGGGGCGTGCTGTGCGAGATAGTCGGCGAGAAGTGTGCCGACGAAGCCGGTGGCCCCGTAGACGACGAGATCCAATTCACGTGCGCTGTCTGTCATGACACGACCCTACTCGTCGGTAGGGAAGCGCGAGATCAGACGCCGGTACCGCCGGGGTGGGTGGGTGTGAGGGGTATCCGGGTGCGGAGCCGCAGGACGACGTAGCCGACCCACGAGGTGACGACGCCGAGCGCGACGAGAGTTTGGATCGCTCCCGCGGCGGATTCCGGGTAGACGACCCCGGTGAGGTAGTGGGAGATGAACCCGGACGAGGGGAGTGGGTCCTGCCCGGCGCGGACCCGGGCCCAGCTCTCCAGGTGGGTCAGCGGGCAGTCGATGCCGACGAGGAGGCCGGTGAACCCCCAGGCGACCGCAGCGAGGTGGAGGGCGATGGTGCGCGGCCAGCGCCAGGCGAGAAACCCGCCGCAGACGACGTAGAGGATGAAGATCAGGTGTGCGACGGCAGTGGCGTCGGCGACGACCTCGTAGAAGACGCTCCCCATCGATGCACCCCTGACATCCGAATTTCCCCCATACGCCATCGTAGGCGTCGCCCGGCCGGGTCCGCCGGGTAACGGGCTCAGGCGGTGCCGCGCACGTCTTCCTTGACCACCAGGATCGGAATGTCGACCTCGAGGAGGAGGCGCTGCAGCCATCGTTCCAGGAGGAACTTGCCGATCGGGGACATGCGCCGGGTCCCCACGACGAGCAGATCCGCACCGCTACTGTCGACCAGTGCGCGCAGTGCGCTCACCTGATCACCGTCGTGCTCGTTGGTGCGCAGCTCCCACGACGACTCGCCGACCCCGCCACTCTCGAGCGTGGCCTGAATCTCGGCGCGCAGGGCGGACCGGTCGGACTCGGCGTCCTGCCCGGGGTCGTCGTCGAGGACGTGGAGGACGAGCAGCTGTTCCCGTCGTTGCACAGCCTCGCGGGCGGCGTGGACGATGGCCGCCCGGCCTTCCGGGCTGTCTCGGTGGACAACGGCTATCGCCATGAAGCGCCTCCATTTGCAGGTATCGGTACGACCCCTATTATCCCCGTGTCGGAGTGTGCTCCGGCTGTGTCGATGCTCTCGTAGGTGGATCCGAGCGGTGCTCGATCACCAGGGTGAGGGCTCGTAGTCCTTCAGGAAGCAGCCGTGCAGATCGACGCCCTGCTCGCCCTGGACGATGGGGTCGTAGACACGGGCAGCGCCGTCGACCAGGTCGAGAGGGGCGTGGAAGCCCTCGTCGGCCAGCCGCATCTTGGTGTAATGCGGCCGCTCGTCGGTGATCCACCCGGTGTCCACCGCGGTCATGAGGATGCCGTCCTCGAGCATCTCCTTGGCGCTGGTGCGGGTGAGCATGTTCAGCGCGGCCTTCGCCATGTTGGTGTGCGGATGCCCCGGACCCTTGTAGGCGCGGCTGAACTGGCCCTCCATCGCGGAGACGTTCACCACGTACTTGCGGCGGGCGCCTGCCGCCGCCATCGCGGGCCGCAGTCGGGACACGAGGATGAACGGGGCGACCGAGTTGCACAACTGCACCTCGAGCAGCTCGATCGGGTCGACTTCCTCGACCGTCTGGACCCAGCTGTTCGTGTGCGCGAGGTCGGGCAGGAGTCCGCCGGCGTCGATCGCGAGACCCTGGTCGATGCGATCGGGGGATGCCGACTTCGCGACCAGTGCGAGCGAGCTCACCGCGTCGGGGGACAATGCGGCACCTGCCATCGCGGACACGTCGGACAGCGAACCGGCGAGTGCCGCCGGGTGGGCGTCGCTCGTCTTGCCGAACGTCAGGACGTCGGGCAGGTCGCCGGAGGGAAGGGCCCCGGACTCGGCATCCGCCAGCGCGCTGTAGGCGCCGGGGGAGCGCCGCACCGTCTGCGCGGCGTTGTTGATCAGGATGTCCAGCGGGCCCTGCGCGGCAACGGAGTCGGCCAGCGCGACGACTTGCGCCGGGTCGCGCAGATCGATACCGACGACGCGCAGCCGGTGGATCCACTCGCTGCTGTCCTCCATCGCCTTGAACCGGCGGATGGCGTCGTTGGGGAAACGTGTCGTGATCGTCGTGTGGGCTCCGTCGCGGAGCAAACGCAGGGCGATGTACATGCCGATCTTGGCGCGACCGCCGGTCAGCAGCGCCCGGCGGCCGGTGAGGTCGGCGCGCGCGTCCCGCTTGGCGCGGCTCCTGGCCGCGCAGTCGGGGCACAGCTGGTGGTAGAAGGCGTCGACCCGGGTGTAGCGCTGCTTGCAGATGTAGCACGGGCGGGGCCGGATGAGGGTGCCCGCGGATGCGCCCTCGGCGTTCGACGTGAGCGGGATGCCCGCGGTCTCGTCGTCGATCCGATCGGGGGAACCTGTCGCGGTGGCGGCGACGACCTGACGGTCGGCCTCGGAGACGGCGTCGCGGGCCGCGAGCCGCCTGCGTTTCTTCAACTTCTTGAAGAGGTGACCGACGGCGCGCTGGACCGTGACGGAGTCGGGATCCGCATCGTCGAGTTCCGCCGCCTGATCGAGAACCTTCAGGCAGATCTCGAGATCCGCCGGATCGATCGTCGTCGTTGTTTCACCCATCGAACTTCGCCCTCTCACGAAGAAGGCCCCGGTTCGATGAACCGGGGCCTTTTCGTCTGTCTCAACTCAGAGTGTCCGAGGGGGGACTTGAACCCCCACGTCCGTTAATAGGACACTAGCACCTCAAGCTAGCGCGTCTGCCATTCCGCCACTCGGACTTGCTTGCCCCCATTTCCTGGGTGCTGCAAAAGATTAACCGATGAACCGCCACGGCCCAAATCGCCCCTCTCACCTGAGCGTTTCCGCTGTTCCGGTGGTAGGAAAGTGGAGTGCCAACTACACAGGAAACCCCAGGCCAGGGTCGCGCCGAAGCCGAAGTCGTGGATCTCGTCAGTTCACTGATCCGCTTCGACACGTCCAACACCGGAGAGCTCGCCACGACGAAGGGCGAACGCGAGTGTGCGGAGTGGGTAGCGGCCCAGCTGCAGGAAGTGGGCTACGAGACCGAGTACGTGGAGTCGGGTGCACCGGGCCGCGGCAACGTGTTCGCCCGGCTGAAGGGCTCGAACCCCGACCGCGGCGCCCTCATGCTGCACGGCCACCTCGACGTCGTTCCCGCCGAGCCCGCCGACTGGCGCGTGCACCCGTTCTCCGGAGCCGTCGAGGACGGTTACGTGTGGGGTCGCGGCGCCGTCGACATGAAGGACATGGTCGGGATGATCCTGGCGGTCGCCCGCCAGTTCAAGGCCGAGGGGATCGTTCCTCCCCGCGACCTCGTGTTCGCCTTCGTCGCCGACGAGGAGGCCGGTGGCAAGTACGGCTGTCAGTGGCTCGTCGAGAATCGGCCCGATCTGTTCGAGGGTGTCACGGAGGCGGTCGGTGAGGTCGGCGGTTTCTCCCTGACCGTTCCGCGACCGGACGGCACCGACCGCAGGCTCTATCTCGTCGAGACCGCCGAGAAGGGTCTCGGATGGATGCGGCTGACGGCCAAGGGCCGCGCCGGGCACGGCTCGTTCCTGCACACCGACAACGCCGTCACCATCCTGGCGCAGGCGGTCGCCCGGCTGGGCGCGCACACGTTCCCGTTGGTCATCTCCGATTCGGTGGCCGAATTCCTCGAAGCGGCGGGTGAGGAGACCGGACTCGACTTCGACCCGAAGTCGCCCGACCTCGACGGCACCCTCGCGAAACTCGGCACCATCGCCAACATCATCGGCGCCACCCTCCGCGACACCGCGAACCCGACCATGCTCTCGGCCGGCTACAAGGCCAACGTCATCCCGCAGACCGCCGAGGCCGTCGTCGACTGCCGGATCCTGCCCGGCAGGCAGGCGGAGTTCGAGGCGGCGGTCGACGAGCTCATCGGGCCGGACGTCCAGCGCGAATGGATCACGAAGCTCGACTCCTACGAGACCACGTTCGACGGGCACCTCGTGGACGCCATGAACGACGCGATCCTCGCGCACGATCCCGGTGCCCGGACCGTGCCCTACATGCTGTCGGGTGGCACCGACGCCAAGGCGTTCGCGAAGCTCGGCATCCGGTGCTTCGGGTTCGCTCCGCTGCAGCTGCCCGCCGACCTGGATTTCAGCGCGCTGTTCCACGGTGTCGACGAACGGGTGCCGGTCGACGCACTACTGTTCGGTACACGCGTGCTGGAACATTTTCTGCTCCACAGCTGATCCGAGAACCGATACGCGACAAGAGAGGAACCGCATGTCACACGACCCGTACGAGGCACTTCCCGACCTGCCGAGTTTCGAGCTGACCTCCACCGACGTCACCGACGGACAGCCGCTGAACAAGGAACAGGTCAGCGGAATCTTCGGCGCCGGCGGCTACGACAACTCACCGCAGCTGTCGTGGTCGGGGTTCCCCGCCGAGACCAAGAGCTTCGCGGTGACGGTGTACGACCCCGACGCGCCGACGGCGTCCGGATTCTGGCACTGGGCGGTCGCCAACATTCCGGCCGACACGACCACGCTGGTGAGCGGCGCAGGCGACGACGACGGAACCGGGCTCCCGAGCGGTGCGATCACGCTGAAGAACGACGCCGGATTGCGTCGTTTCCTCGGCGCGGCCCCGCCGGAAGGGCACGGACCGCACCGCTACATCTTCGTGGTCCACGCGCTCGACGTGGAGACTCTCGACGGGGTCACGGCCGACTCGACGCCGGCGTTCCTGGGTTTCAACCTGTTCTCGCATGCGATCGCTCGCGCGAAGATCCAGGGGACGTACGAGCAGTAGCTCGGTAGCTGAAGGAAGACACGGGTGGCCGGCGAATCCTCGGGATTCGCCGGCCACCGGTCTGTGTACGGTCCGTGTCAGCGCACGGCGCCGGCGCCGACCGCATCGGCGACGGAGGAGTAGCCGGCCTCGCGCACCTTCCGGGCCAGCCCCTTGTGGATGCGGCGAGCCCAGAACGGCCCGCCGTAGATGAAGCCGGTGTAACCCTGCACGAGAGACGCCCCGGCCAGGATCCGTTCCCACGCCTGGTCGACCGTCTCGATGCCGCCGACGGAGATCAACACCTGGCGATTACCTACCCGCGCGTGCAGGCGGCGGAGGACCTCGAGGGATCGTTCGGCGACCGGAGGTCCCGACAACCCGCCCGCGCCGATCGCGGACACCTCGTCGTCCGGGGTGTTCAGCCCGTCTCGGCGGATGGTGGTGTTGGTCGCGACGATGCCGGCCAGGCCGAGTTCGAGCGCGAGATCCGCGACCGCGTCGACGTCGTCGTCGGACAGGTCGGGGGCGATCTTCACCAGAACCGGGACGGTCACGCAGTCGAGAACGGCACGCAGGAGAGGCCGGAGAGATTCGACGGCCTGCAGGTCCCGCAGTCCCGGGGTGTTCGGTGAGCTGACGTTGACCACCATGAAATCGGCCAGCGGGCCCAGAAGTTGCGCGCTCGCCGTGTAATCGGCCGGAGCGTCCGCGGCGTCGACGATCTTGGTCTTGCCGATGTTCGCGCCGATCGGGACACCGGCCCGGCGCTGACGGAGGTGGTTGGCGGCATTGCCTGCGCCGTGGTTGTTGAAACCCATCCGGTTGATCAGGGCGCGGTCCGCGGGCAGCCGGAACAGGCGGGGAGCCGGGTTGCCGGGCTGGGCCTGGGCGGTGACGGTGCCCACCTCGGCGAACCCGAAGCCGAGGGGACCCCACGCGTCGACGCCGGTCGCATCCTTGTCGAACCCGGCGGCCAGTCCGAGCGGTGCCGGGAAGTCGAGTCCGAACACGGTGTTCCGCAGTACCGGATCGTCCACGACGAGAACCTTGCCGACGAGCTGACGCAGCGGTGAGAACCGCGTGACCAGGCGCATCGCAGCGAAGGCCAGGTGATGAATCCGCTCCGGAGGAACGCGGAACATCACCCGTAAGAGCAGGTGGTACAAGGAGGTCTCCCTAGATTGCGGGGTCGGGGACATGATGAGCGGTCTTCCTTCGTTTGAGCAGCACACGGCGGCTTCCGTCGGAGTACAGGCGGACTCGGGACAGCTCCCAGCCACCGAACTCCGCCTGGATGGCCAACCTCATCGAAGCGCTGATACGGGTGACATCGGGTGGCAGCCGGAGCGGCACGTACTCGAAGTCCTCGGATTCGATCTCCCACCCGGAGGGGAGTCGACGTGAATGCGATGCCATCTACGAACTCCTCGTCGGGATCTGCTGCAGGCCGTCTCCCGTCGCGGAACCGATCAGGAGGTCACCGTTCACGGTATCCACAGTGACAGAGTTCGGCTGCCGGACGGTGGGATACCGTGCCGTTTCCACGCCGACACCGCTCGACAGGTCGAATCCCACCACTTCGTTGGTCTCGGTCAGCGTGACCCACGCCCGGTCGGCGGTGTCGTCGTAAGCGACGGCGTACGGCGCGAGCCCGGCGGGGAACCGCTGGCGGAGCATCAGTGTGTCGGTGGTGTAGGCGAGCAGTTCGTCGCCGGTGGTGTCGGTGACGAGGATCCGTCCGTAGTGATCGGTCGTGAGCTGCGTCGCGCCTTCCCCGGCGCGCAGCGCGACACCGAGCGCGGCAGCGGGGACGTCGATGGCGGTGACGGACGTCTGACCACGGTCGAGCGCGGTGAGCGAGTCGCCGACGACGGCAAGCCCGTCGACGGATGTGAGGCCGCCGATCACCTGTGACTCGTTCGTCTCGGTGTTCACGATGTGAATCTCGCCATTTCCCAGGCCCATCGCCAGCCGCCCGTCGGGCAGTTGGGCGACCGACCGGACGTCGCCGTCGGCCGGGACGAACGTCAGCTCGCCCGTGCGCAGGTCCAGGCGTCCTACCTGCGTGTTCATGGCGAGTAACGCCACACCACCGGGGGCGAGGGAGACCTGGGCGACGGTGTCGTCCAGCGGAATCACCCGTGGAGGCGCCGTGAAATCGCCGGCCGGGAACAGCAGGATCTGGTTGCCTTCGCCGCCCAGGACGACGGTCGTGCGGGTCTCGGTGTCGAATGTGGTGGATTCGATCGGCAGGCCGACCGGGTGGACGACACCGGCGGGCGTGGTGTTCTGGGCCGGGGACTGTGCGGCACTCGCGGGCGCGATCGTGATCGCCTGATCCTCGTCGGAGTTCGACGAACAACCCGTGACCAGTAGAAATGCCACTCCGATACACGAGGCGACGACGCGCGCTCCCGGTCTACCCATGTGCTGCTCCTCGGGGTTCTCTCATCGACCTACACCTGCACAACTGCCCACAAGCATCCCTGATCCGCGAAACGCCCACGAACGCGGTCGGTGCCGAGCGGGTGCCGAGGCGATACCGTGAGAAACATCGACCCCGCGCCCGGCGGTTTCCCGATCGCCGGCCCAGGTCATCGAGGAGAAGACCGTGGAAATACCCGAAACACCGACGTTCACCGTCGAAGACATCTCGGTAGGACCGCACGCACACGGCTTCGGCCGGACCGCAGAAGGTAACTCCTACGCATTCCGGGTGCGCAAGAGCACGATGCACGTCGAGGTCTACCGCGCCGACGTCGAAACAGAGGTTCCGGCTCCGGACGACATCGTGGCGTCGGCGCGGCGCTCGGTCCGGGAGATCGACCTGACCGATGAACGCAGCATCGTCGCCGTCGTGAGAGATGCCGTGTCCGATCCCGATTCGCACGTGGCAGGGCCGGAGGACGGGATCACCGTGCGTGCGGTGCTCAGCCGTCTCGGGGCGGTCATCGACGGGCTGTGAATCCCGCGGTCTAGCGCTGATCGCGGCGGGGGAGGACGAGGGTCGCACCGGTCACCGGGTGCTCGATGACCTCGACGGGGTGCCCGTACACCCGGGTCAGCAGGTCCTCGGACAGGACGTCGGCGGGAGGCCCGTCGGCGGCGACACGTCCCTGCTCGAGGACCACGATCCGGTCCGCGTACGCGGCGGCGAGCGCGAGGTCGTGGAGGACGACCACCACCGCGGTGCCCTGCTCCGCACGGGACCGGGCGAGACGCATCACGGTTTCCTGGTGGCCGAGGTCGAGGGCGGCAGTGGGCTCGTCGAGCAGGATCGTCTCGGTGCGCTGCGCCAGCACCCGCGCCAGTGCCACCCGCGCACGTTCGCCACCCGACAACGCCGTGAACGGCCGGTCGGCGAACGCCACGACGTCGCAGATCCGCATGGCCTCGGCGATCGCGGCGGCGTCGTCGTCGGAGCGGGGTGTGCGTGCCCACGGTGAGCGGCCCATCGTGATCACCTGACGGGCGGTGAACGAGAATCCGACCGTGTTCTGCTGGGGGAGGACCGCCCGGCGCTGAGCCATCTCGAGCGTCGTCCAGTCGCCGAGGGTCCGGTCGTCGAGGTGCACGGTTCCCGAATGCACGTCCTGATCGCCCGACAGCGCCGCGAGGAGCGTCGACTTGCCCGCCCCGTTGGGGCCGACGAGAACGAGGACCTCCCCGATCCGCACGTCCACGGAGACGTCCTCGAGCACGGGCCTGCCCCCGCGGGTGACCGCGATGCCGTCCGCCCGCAGCGTCACGGCCCCCGAGGAGCGCGGCGGGGGCATCGGGTCGGTCCGTCGGAACAGGCTCTGCTCGATGGCTTCGCCGATGCGGGTGCGGAGAGGGCGGGATGCCGGACTCATGCCCACCCGCCCTGGCTGGCCCGGGTGCGGCGCAGCAACCAGAAGAAGAACGGCCCGCCGACGAGGGCTGTCAGCATGCCGAGCGGGAGGTCCGCGTTCGCCACGAGCGATCGGGCGCCCAGGTCGGCGAGGAGCAGCACGAGCGAGCCGCACAGCGCGCTCGCCGGAATCAGGGCCCGGTGGCCGGGCCCGACGGCGATGCGCATCAGGTGCGGGACCACCAGTCCGACGAACAGGATGATGCCGGTGAAGGCGACGCTGGACGAGACGAGCAGGGCGACGATCAGCACGGCGATCTGACGCAGCCGCTCGACGTCGAGGCCGAGGTGCCGGGCCGCGCTCTCGCCGAGGGACAGCAGGTCGAGTTTCCCGGCGATCATCATCGTGGCGGCGATCCCGGCGACAGTCATCGGCGCCACCACCGCGACCGCGTTCCAGGTGGCCCCGTTGAGGCTGCCGAGTTGCCAGAAGACGATCTGATCGCGCGCCGCAGGGGACGCGACGAACGTGAAGAAGGCGATGAGGCCGCCGGCGAACGCGTTGACCGCCACACCGGTGAGGACGAGGGTGACCACCTCGGTGCGGCCCTCGTGCCGGGCGAGGACGTAGACGGCGACGGTGGTGATCAGTCCGGCGACGAAGGCGGCCGCGGCCACCGTCCACCCGGCCGCGAACGCGCCGCCGACCACGATGGCGGCGCTGGCGCCGACCGCGGCGCCGGCCGACACCCCGATGACACCCGGTTCGGCGAGCGGGTTGGCGAACACACCCTGCAGCAGCGCACCCGCGCATCCGAGCGCCGCCCCGACCAGGATGGCGAGGACCACCCGCGGGAACCGGACCTCCCACAGCGTCACCTCACCGCTGGGGTGCGCGGGCATCGGTCCGAGATCCAGGCCGATGCGGTGCAGGATGCTGCCGAGAACCTCTCCGGGTCCGGTCGGCACCTGTCCGATGCAGGCCGAGAAAACGGCGGCGACAACGAGGGCGATCAGCAGGCCGCCGAGGACGGCACCGGTTCGAGTACGTGAGGAAGGCTTACCCGGAGCGCGGAGGTCTTCGACGGTCATGGATTGGTGGTCGGGTAGACGGCGTCGGCCAACGCGCCGAGAACACGGCCCGTGTTGGGGCCGAAGCTGAGCAGCACCCCGTCCTGCATGTCCACGACGCGCCGGTTCTTGCCCGCCGGAGTCTGCGCCACGCCGGGGATCTTCTCGAGTCCCTCGATGCCGCCGATCGATTCGAGCCCGCCCGTCATCATCAGGAGGACGTCGGGGGCGGCGGCGATCAGGGCCTCGCTGGTGATCGGCGCGAACTGCTGCGTGATGCCCGATGCGGTGCCCGCGTCGACGGCGCCGAGCGCGTCGATCAGCGAGTCGGCGCCCGACCCCGGACCGCCGATCATGGTGATCGCGGTGCCGCGCAGATAGAGGAACGCGATCTTCAGCGGCTCGTCGCCCTGCGGGGCGCGACTCCGGGCGGCCGCGATCTCACTCTCGGTGCGGGCCGCGAGTTCGCGGCCCTGCTCGGGCACACCGAGCGCATTCGCCACCGCCGTGATCTGGCCGGGCACACCCTCGAGGGTCCGCGTCGGATCGAAGAAGACGACCGGAACACCGGCGGCCCGCAGCTGATCCTGCACGGCCTGCGGTCCGATGCTGGTGTCGGTGAGGATCACCGTCGGAGCCAGGTCGAGGATGGCCTCGGCGTTGAGGGACTGCCCGCCCGGGGTCACCACCGGCACGTCCTGTGCGGCCGGGAACTCGGAGGCGATGTCCCGGCCCACCACGTTGTCGCCGAGTCCGAGCGCGAAGACCGTCTCGGTGAGCGTTCCGTAGCGGTCCGCGGTCACGATCCGGCTCGCGTCCGTGATCGTCACGTCCACCCCGTCGAAACTGCGGACCGTGACGGGCAGCACCGGCGTGGCGGGGGACGCGAGAGGTTCGGGATTCAGGTCGTCGAGGACCGCCGTGCGCGCACCGCCGGTGCCGCCGGCGCTGTCACCGGCGCCGGAAGCGCAGGCCGACACCCCCACCGCGGACACGAGAAGCAGGACGAGGACGGCGAACAGCGACCTGTCCGTGCGGGTCCGGAACACCGATCTCATCGTGCGAGGTACCGGTCGATGTCCGCTTCGAGGGCGGCGAACAGGTCGCCGTTGAGACGGTAGGCAAGGTTGACCTCGTCGATCACCCGTTGCTGGTCCTCCGGAGTCAGGGGCGCGGCGTCGAGTTTCGCGCGGTAGGTGTCCTTGAACACCTTCGGTTTCGGGATCTCGCCGAAGATGTAGAACTGCAGGCCGTCGGTGGTGTACCCGTAGGCGCGTTCGAGCATGCGCCGGATGATCTGCCCACCCGACAGGTCTCCCATGTACCGGATGTAGTGGTGCGCAACGAAACCGGCGGGCCACTCGTACGCCACCTCGCGGAGCCGCTCCACGTAGCGGGTGGTGGCGGGCAGCGCGGACACCGTCTCGCGCCACGACGGCCCGCGCAGGAATTCGAGATCCGCTTCCAGCGACGGAACCCGCAGCAGTTCGTCGTGCAGAAACGGCGACGCGACGGGGTTGCCGGTGTGGGTGCGCCCGGCGTCCTCGAGTTCGCGGTAGACGAGGTAGGTCTGCGCGAGCAGTTCGGCGTAGCCGTCCGAGGTGAGTTCACCGGCGAGGAGGGCCCCGACGAACCGGGACTGCTCGGTCTCCCGGTGAGCGGCGTCCGTCCCGGCCTTGATGCGCTCGGCGAAGCCGACGGTTCGGCGATCGGCCGCGTCGGCCTCGTTCAGCGTGGTCATGGACTCTCCTGCAGATCTACGGGCGTCGGCCGGTGAGCACCAGGTTAGCCTGCCCTGCACGTGAACTGCAGGTGCACGTCTGCCGGCTCCTGTACACGCTAGGCGCTGACGTCGTCGAGCGCCGCCGCGATCGCGGCGGGCAACTCCAGTTCCTCGGCAACGAGCACACCGGTCAGCTGTGCAATGTCTCTGGCCCCGACGACCGCGCTCGCGACACCCGGACGGTCGCGCGCCCACGCGAGCGCGACGGCCAGCGGGGAGGTGCCGAGCCCGTCGGCCGCGGTCACGACCGCGTCGACCACCCGGACGGAGGAGTCGGTCAGGTAACTCTGGACGTCCTGCGCGTGCGCGTCGTCGGCACCGCGTGAATCGACGGGGATGCCGTTGCGGTATTTGCCGGTCAGGACCCCGCGGGCGAGCGGCACGGCAGCGAACACACCGATCCCGTGATGCACCGCGGCCGGAACGAGTTCTTCCTCGACTCCCCGGGCGAGCAGCGAGTACTCCACCTGGGTGGCGACGAGCGTGGTGCCGCGGGACGCGCCTGCCGCGGTGGCCAGCTGCCACCCGAGGTAACCCCGCGCCCCGACATACCGGACCCGGCCGCTCGCCACCGCGAAATCGAGTGTGGCGGCGACCTCGTCGACCGGCGTGAACGGATCCCACGTGGCGACCTGCCACATGTCCAGGTAGTCGGTGCCGAGCTCGCGCAGGGTGGCGTCGAGCTGGGCGACGAGACCCCGTCGCGAGCAGTCGATCCGCGAGGGACCCGACGGGTTGATCCCGGAACTCGAGCTCAGGACGAGTTCCGTTCGCGGCACCACGTCGTCGAGCAGTTCCGCCAGGATCCGCTGCGCCACACCGTCGCCGTACGCGGGCGAGGTGTCGACGAGCGTTCCGCCCGCATCGACGAACGCCGCGATCTGCGCCGCCGCCTCGTCGCCGTCCGTGTCCCGACCCCACGTGAGCGTGCCCAGGCCGAGCCGTGACACTCGCAACCCGCTTGCTCCGACCGATCTCTGTTCCATAACCGCCTGCGTCTCGTACCGTAGCTGCAACCCCGGCGTCGCCCCCGAAGATGCTGGTGCCCCCCGGAACCGGCCACCACAGGTGCAGAGTAGTGGGGTATCGCGTGGCAGGGGTCCTGCCACGCCGGATTCTGCCGGAGGTCACCCTCCCCGGTACCGTGGCGCCGGTGAATTACGAACGCGACATGGGAAATTGGCGTCAGAGCGGCACATTCGACCTCGGGACCGGTGAGTGATGGGCGAGGCGATGTCCTGGCTCCAGGCGATTGTCCTCGGTGCCGTCCAGGGATTGACCGAGTTCCTGCCGATCTCCTCGTCCGGCCATCTCCGGATCGTGTCGGAGGTCTTCTTCGGAGACGACGCCGGTGCGTCCTTCACCGCCGTCACCCAGCTCGGCACGGAAGCCGCGGTGCTCATCTACTTCGCCCGCGACATCGGACGAATCATCGCCGGGTGGTTCCGGGGACTGTTTCACCCCGAGCATCGCGGTGACCTCGACTACCGGATGGGCTGGTATGTGATCATCGGCACGATCCCGGTGGGTGTGCTCGGCTTCCTGTTCAAGGACCAGATCCGCACCGGTGCCCGCAACCTGTGGCTGATCGCCACCATGCTGATCGTGTTCGCGTTGGTCATCGCGGCGGCCGAGTACTACGGGCGGAAGGTGCGTCCCGTCGAGGACCTGCGCGCCAAGGACGGCATCATCATGGGTTCGGCCCAGGCGCTCGCCCTGATCCCGGGCGTCTCGCGGTCGGGCGGCACGATCAGCGCCGGCCTGTTCCTCGGACTCACCCGCGAAGCCGCGGCGCGCTACTCCTTCCTCCTCGCCATCCCCGCGGTCGTCGCGTCCGGGCTGTTCAGCCTGCCGGACGCCTTCGAACCGGCCGGTGAAGGTCTCAACGCGAGCGGCCCGCAGCTCCTCGTCGCCACCGCGATCGCGTTCGCCATCGGCTACGCGTCGATCGCGTGGCTGCTCCGTTTCGTCGTCGACCACTCGATGTACTGGTTCGTCGGCTACCGCATCATCCTCGGCGTGATCGTCCTGTCGCTTCTCGCGACCGGCGTCGTGTCGGCCACCTGAGATCGGGCGGCCGGGGAGTGCACGACACTAGGCTGGGCCAATGACAGTTGTGCTGCTGCGCCACGGGCGGTCGACCTCGAACACTGCACACACGCTTGCCGGCCGGTCACCGGGAGTCGAACTCGACGACCGCGGCCGCGAGCAGGCGCAGGCCATCGTGTCCCGGCTCGCCGACGTGGCGATCGAGGAGATCGTGCATTCGCCGCTCCTGCGGTGCGAGCAGACCATGGAACCGCTCGCCCGGGCCCGGGGCCTGACCCCCGTGGTGGAACATCGGCTGGTCGAGGTCGACTACGGCGAGTGGACGGGTCGCGAGCTGAAGGTCCTGCTCGAGGAACCGCTGTGGAAGATCGTGCAGCAGCACGCGTCGGCCGCGGTGTTCCCGGGAGGGGAAGGTCTGGCGCAGGTCCAGGCGCGCGCCGTCGCCGCGGTCCGCGAGCACGACGCGCGGCTCGCGGAACTGCACGGCCGCGACGTCGTGTGGGTGGCGTGCTCGCACGGCGACGTCATCAAGTCGGTCCTCGCGGACGCTCTCGGCGCGCACCTCGACGGATTCCAACGGATCGTCGCCGAGCCGGCCTCGATCAGCGTCGTCCGGTACACCTCCACCCGTCCGTACGTGCTGAAGATGAACGACACCGGGGCCGATCTGTCCGGAGTGAACACGCCACCGGTGTCCGGAGACGGCGCCCGCGCCGAAGTATCCGGATCGGTGCCCGGCGGGGAGGTCCGCCTGTGAGTATTAGGCGGACCCCGCTGGTGACGATTGACGGATAATGAACGCAACATGCTGCGAGGAACAGTCCGAGACGGAACAACGAGTGGGCAGCGCCGCAGTAGGGCCCGGCTCCAGCTGAAGGAGGTGCAATGTCACGCGCAATTCACGTATTCCGCACTCCTGACCGATTCATTGCCGGGACGGTGGGTGAGCCCGGCGACAGGTCGTTCTATCTCCAGGCAGTACACGAGGCGCGAGTGATCAGCGTCCTGCTGGAGAAACAGCAGGTCCAGGTACTGGCCGACCGGATGGGGCTCCTCCTCGAGGAAGTGCACCGCCGGTTCGGGACGGAGGTTCCCCCGGAGGGGGCCGAACTCGACGACGCGAGCCCCCTCGTCACCCCGATCGACGCCGAGTTCCGGGTCGGCACGATGGGCCTGGGGTGGGACGCGGACGCCGGAGCCGTCGTGGTGGAACTGCTCGCCGTCAGCGAAACGGAGTTCGACGAGTCCGTCGTACTCGACGACTCCGAGGACGGACCGGACGCCGTGCGCGTGTTCCTCACCCCGTTGCAGGCGCGGGACTTCTCGTTGCGGTCCGAGCGGGTCATCGCCGCCGGGCGCGCGCCGTGCCCGCTGTGCGGTGAGCCGCTGGCCCCGGAGGGGCACATCTGCATCCGGACCAACGGGTACCGCCGCGGCCAGAGCTTCGGCCTCACCCCGGAGATGGACGAGGAGGACTGACGGTTGACTGCCGAGGAGTCCGATCCTCTGGAGTCCGGCGAGCTGACCCTCATCGGCCAGATCACCCACGCCAGTAACGCCACCCTGGTGTGCGACGCGGTCGAGGGCGAGAACACCGTCCGCTGCGTGTACAAGCCGGTCCGCGGGGAGCGTCCGTTGTGGGACTTCCCGGACGGCACGCTCGCCGGACGTGAATACGCGTCGTACCTCGTGTCCGAGCAGCTCGGATGGGGTGTGATTCCCCGCACTCTCTTGCGGGACGGTCCGTTCGGCCCGGGGATGGTGCAGCGGTGGGTCGACACCCCCGACCGGCACGCCGACGACCCCGGCGGTCTCGACCTCGTCGACATCTGCGCCCCCGACGCCGTCCCCGAGGGGTGGTTCGAGATCCTGCGCGCCACCGACATGGACGGCGAACCGGTCGCGCTCATCCACGCCGACGACCCGCGGCTGCAGCGGATGGCGGTTCTCGACGTGCTGATCAACAACGCCGACCGCAAGGGCGGCCACGCACTCGAGGGGCTCGACGGTTCCGTCTACGGCGTCGACCACGGCATCTGCCTGCACACGGAGAACAAGCTGCGGACCGTGTTGTGGGGGTGGGCCGGGACGGAGGTGCCGGGTGCCCTCGTCGTCGACATCGCCGAACTGATCTCCTCGCTCGAGGGCGACTTCGGTACGCGCCTGGGTGAGCACATCACGTCCGACGAGGTCGCCGCCCTGTACGAACGTGCCGTGGACCTCCTCGCGGCGCCGGTGATGCCCCGGCCGAACGGTCATCGGCCCATCCCGTGGCCCGCGTTCTGACGGACCCGATCAGCGGCCTGCGGGCGGCGGCTCCCTCCGAGGCGGAAACGCGGGTCCACTAGGCTCGCTGTCATGCAGTCTTGGTCCGAAACCGCTGTCCCGTCCGTTCCAGGCCAGGGGCCTCCGCTGCGGTTGTTCGACACCGCTGACCGGCAGGTTCGTCCCGTCACTCCCGGGCGCACGGCCACGATGTACGTGTGCGGTATCACCCCCTACGACGCCACCCACCTCGGTCACGCGGCCACATACCTGACGTTCGACCTGGTGAACCGGATCTGGCGTGACGCCGGGCACGACGTGCACTACGTCCAGAACGTCACCGACGTCGACGACCCGCTGTTCGAGCGCGCAAACCGCGACGGCGAGGACTGGGTCGTCCTCGGCATGCGCGAGACCGCGCTGTTCCGCGAAGACATGGAAGCCCTCCGGGTGCTGCCCCCGCGCGACTACATCGGCGCGGTGGAGTCGATCGGCGAAGTGATCGAGATGGTCGAGAAGTTCGTCGCGTCCGGCGCCGCCTACGTCGTCGACGACCCCGAGTTCCCCGATGTCTACTTCCGCGCCAAAGCGACGGAGCAGTTCGGGTACGAGTCCGGCTACGACCGCGAGACGATGGACAAGTTCTTCGCCGAACGCGGCGGTGACCCTGACCGCCCCGGCAAGGAAGATCCCCTCGACGCCCTGGTGTGGCGTGCGGTTCGCCCGGGCGAACCGTCCTGGCCGTCGCCGTTCGGCCCAGGGCGCCCCGGCTGGCACATCGAGTGTTCGGCCATCGCCCTCAACCGCATCGGCTCGGGTTTCGACGTGCAGGGCGGCGGCAGCGACCTGATCTTCCCGCACCACGAGTACTCCGCGGCGCACGCCGAGTCGGCCACGGGCGACCGTCGCTTCGCCCGCCACTACGTGCACACCGGCATGATCGGTCTCGACGGCGAGAAGATGTCGAAGAGCCGCGGCAACCTCGTGTTCGTGTCGAAGCTGCGCGGCGAGGGGGTCGACCCGGCCGCCATCCGCCTCGGACTGCTGTCCGGGCACTACCGGCAGGACCGCCCGTGGACCGAGCAGGTTCTCGCCGACGCCCATACCCGGCTGAAGCTGTGGAAGGACGCCGCCGCACTCGAGTCCGCGCAGTCGGCCACCGACACGATCGCCCGGCTGCGCCAGCATCTCGCGGACGATCTCGACACCCCGAAGGCGCTCGACGCCCTCGACGGCTGGGCCCGTCGCGCCCTCGACAACGGTGGCTCGGACGCGAACGCGCCGGGCGAATTCGCCGCCGCCGTGGACGCCCTGCTCGGTGTGCGCCTCCGGCGCCCGTGAGTACTTCTCAACCGCCCGCGGTTAATAAGTACTCACGGGTCAGGCGAACTCGAAGGCACCCTCCGCGGGCGTCGGGACGCGCCGGCGCAGGGGCGAACCGAGCGCCTGCGCCAGGTCGGTGCCGTCGTGTTCGGCGAGCAGTTCGCCATCCGACCACACGAGCAGCGTGGCGCTGACACTCTGCTCGGCCGTCGAGTGCGCCAGATCGTAGTGCGCACACCCCGGCACGCCGCCGTACGTGATCCACAGGTCGAACCCGGTCATGAACAGGTCGAGGTCGAATTGCACGCTGAGGCCGAGCAGTTCGGCGCGGCCGTTGTCGTCGACGCCGGCGAACGCCTCGTCCAGCGCCAGCAGTCGCGGTGCATGGGGGTCTGCCGAATCGAGCATGACGTGCGCTGCGGCGAACAACGGCAGGTGCAGCGAGACGGACTGCTCGCCGCCGGAGAGTGCGCTGTGCCGGGCGACGGTCAGCCGGTCCTCGTTGCCGTTGCCGCTGATCAGGGTGAACGAGAACACCCGCCACCGCCGGTAGTCGAGGGCGGACGCCAGGATCTCCGGGTACGAACGCTCCGGGTGCGCGGCGCGGGCGGTCCTGATCTGGTGGGCGAAGTGGGCGCGCATCGTGGCGAGCTCGTCCGGCCCCAGCGCCGAGGTGTCGCGCTCGAGCAGTTTGGAGATCGCCTTCGCACTGTCGTCGAGGTTGTCGGCGAGCACCCAGTGGACACCGATGGTGTTGCCGGACGACATCCGCCGCTCCCGCATCTCGGTGCCCATCCTGGCGATGAGTTCGCGGGCGTCGACGGTCCGTTCGTGGATCTGCTGTGCGAGACCCGTGAGCAGCGCGTCCTCCAGGATGCGACGCTCGGATTCGGTGAGCAGCAATTCCTGATCGGAGCGAGCGGACGCGATGCGGGCGGCGAACTCGCCGATCGATGAGTAACCCTCGTCGTCCTGCACCTGCACCACGGTCACGCCGTCCGGGGCGTCCCACTGCAACCGGTAGTCCTGGCCGGCGGCCGCCAATTGTGCGTCGAAATCCTGCAGCGCGGTGGTGAGCGCGGTGCGCGTCGACTTGCGCGCCGAGTCGCTGACCCGCACCGATTCGGTGGCGCCGTCCAGTGCGTGGAACAGCGCATCCACTTCGGGCGGCAGGATCGGGGTGTCGCCTTCGGCGTTCTGGATGCGATACACCAGCTGTTCGGCACTCATCCACGCCGCCGAGCTCGCCGGCCAGGTGTGGCCGCCGTCGACGCCGAGGAGTTCGAGTAGGTCGCGCCTGGCATACGGGGCGAGGCGGGCGGCGTCGGCGTGCGTTTCGGTGAGCGCCAGCCGGAGCGTCTGGACGGCGGTGTTGTACGCGCCCTCGGCTTTACCGATGGCCTCACCCGCGTCCTTGTCCGCCTTGCGGGCGTCGCGCTGCTCTTTCTTGCACGCCTCGATCCGCGTGTGCGCCTCCTCGAGCTGCCGGTCCAGTTGCTCGGCCCCCGCTCCCAGCGTGTCGCGCAGCGTCTCGAGGCGTTGGACCTGTTGCGCGAGAACCTCTTCGGCGATGGCAGCTTCTTCCGCGAACTCCTCCGCGCTGCCGCGCGCCTCGTGCAGTCGGTCTTCGGACTCGCGGGTGTGCTCCACCTCCTTGGCGTGTTCGCGCCTGCACCGCTGCACCATCTCGCCCTGCTTCTCGAAATGCCGGACGGACGCGGCGAGCGAGTCGATCTCGCGGGCGACGTGGGGAGTCCGGTGCGTGGACGCAGTGGCCCGGAGCTGCTTCTCCTTCGCGGACAGGTCGGCGATGGCCTGGTCGAGTTCGCGACCGACCGCTGTCGCCGTGTCGGAGCGGCTGCGGAGTGCGCCTGCGGATTCGGTGACCTTCTTCAGCGCCGTGAGGATCGATCCGGTGCGGGGCAGGGCCTGCGCCGCCGCGGTGGTCCGCGACAGCAGCGCCGCTGCCGCATCCGCGGCCGCACGGGTCTCGTCGAGAGTCGCCCGGGTTTCCTCGAGGATCCTGTCGAGTTCGGCGATACGGGTGGCGCGCCTGCGGGCCCGTGCGGTGGTTCCGATGTACTCGGCGTCCGATTTCGTGTGGCGTCCCCGCTGGATTCCCTGCCGGTACGCACCGTCTTCGGCGACACCGACCGGACCTTCGGGCAGGTCGAGGGATTCGAGGGCGATGGATTCGAGGATCCCGCGCACGCGATCGTCGGGAACGCCCGTGTCTTGTTCGACCTCGAGAACGTCGGCGAGGGTCTTGCCGGTGGGCCGATCCGCGGCCGGAAGGGCCACGAGGAACTGTTCGGATTCGACGTCGGGGAGTGCGTCGTCGACGGGCACCCAGCCGTCGAGGAGATTCGCGGCCTGCAGTGCGGCCTCGATTCCTGCCGCCGCGGCAGCGTCGACACTGTCGGTGAAGCGGACCAGACGCCACAGCGGTGCACCGGTCAGCCGGGACCGGGCGTCCTGCCGGGCGGCCGAGAGCGGCGGGGCGTCGTCGTGCTCGGATTCGATGGCCGCACGGGCGGATTCGTGTTCGGCGATCGCCTCCTCGGCGGCGGCGACGTCGCGGTCGTACTGCTGACGACGCAGCCGGAGCGCGTCGACGGCGTCCGTCGTCTGTTCGGTCAGCGTCTCCGACAGGGTGGCGGCGTCGTCGTCGCCTATCAGGCCGAGGGCGGTGTCCAGGGCCTCGAACAGTGAAGCGGGCGTGTCGATCTCGGCGTAGAGGGACGACTGTTCCGTCCACCAGGACCGGAGTTCGGTGGCGCACCGGCTGCGGGCCGATTCGACCGCCGTCTCGGCTTCGAGAACGGCCACCTTCGCGGTGTCGAGTTGCTCCTGGCCGCGGCGTGCCGCCTCGTCGGCCCTGGTCCGTTCGGTGGCGGCCCTCTCGACGGTGGCGAGTGCGGCCCGGACCGCGCGGATGTCGCCGTCCCGTTCTTCGGTGTGCCCGCGCAGCGCCGCGGTCAGCTGGTCGGTGCGCGCGTTCTCGGGGAGTGCGGTCCAGGTGATTCCCGCGTCCTCGGCGGCGAGGTGAAGTTCGTCTTCGGCGTGGGTGAGCGCCTCGACGGCGCGGGCGACGGCGTCACCGGCCTTGTCGTGTTCCTCGGCTCGCTGTTCGAGGGTCGCCTTGGCCTTGCGTGCCTTCTCGGCCTGCAGTTCGGTCGATTTCTCGAGTGTCGAGACGGCCTGCGCGAGGTCGTCGAGTTGTGTCCGTCCCTCGTATGCCGTCGACCGCTTCAGCGCGTCCAGGGTGGCATTGGCCTGGTCGAGTGCGCGTTCGGCGGCGGTGAAGCGTTCCTCTGCGGCCGCTCGGCTCTCCTGGCTGCGCGCCCGGTCCGCTGCCGCCCCATGGAGGGCGGCGATACCGGATCGGACGGCCTCCAGGCGGGTCGCGAGGTGGTCGACGTCCGTACGCGCCTGCTGGCGAAGGTATTTCGCGTACACGCCGACGAAGCTCTGTGCCGCCTGGTCCGCCGCGGCCAGCCCCTCGAGTGCTCGGCCGACCTCCTCCATGTCGCTGAACGAGCGGGCGGCCTCGAGAACCAGTTGCTCGTCGAGCGGTCGCAGACCGTCGGTGAGTGCCTGCGACAGTCCCTTGGGGTCGAGGTTCTTCGCGAGCTGGGGCCGCCGGAGCGTGAGGATGAGGTTGATCAGCTGGTCGTAGCGCTGGACGCCGAGCCCGAACATTCGGGCGTCGATGGCGGCGCGGTAGTCGAGCGGCCGGTCGGTGATGGAGTCGGTGCCGATCTGTTCGCCCAGTTGCTTCTTCGTGAGCGGACGGTCGTCGCTGCCGAGCAGGGAGAAGTCGACGCCGACGCGACCGTCGGCCACGAAGTACCAGCGTGTGACTTTGTCGTTGGTGCGGGTGGCGCGCATGCCGATGCCCACGGTGACGGCCTCGGGGTCGTCCTTCGCGCCGCGGCAGAATTCCATCCAGACGTACGAGTACGCGCTCTCCTGCCCGCGGTACAGGAGGTTCGACTTCATGGTGCGTTCCTCGCCGGCGAACGGATTGAGCCGCCGGGGTTCGATCCTGCCGTCGAATACGAACGGGAACAGCACTTCGAGGGCCTTCGTCTTGCCGGATCCGTTGGGACCGCGGAGAACGAGGCGACCGTCGGCGAAGGAGAACTCCTGATCGCGGTAGTCCCAGAGGTTGATGATCCCGGCGCGGGTGGGCCGGAAACGCGCACTCGTCATGCTGTGACTTCCTCGCTGTCGTTCGCTGAGCTCTGGAACAGGTCGATCTCGGGTGTGCGGTCGCGGATCGTGACCACCACACCCCGGTAGCGGGCGAGTGCCGGGAGTGCGAGCACACCACCCGGTACCGCCGCGGTGAGGCGTAGCCGCTCGAGCAGCGCCAGCGCCGCCCGTCCCAGACCGTCGGGGTCCGCCTGCCACCCGGCGGCGAATGTGCGCCCGAACCGTTCGGTCAGTGTGCGGACGGTGCCGGCGATCCACTCGTCCTCGACGACCGGGAACAGCCGGTCTGCGGGGGCGGGGTCTTCGGGCTCGAATCCGTCGTGGCCGGCGAGGCTGTCGAAGATCCCGGACTGCGGAATGGCGCTGTCGACCTGTTCGATCAGGTCGTCGAACCGGCCCCGCGGCAGCGGCATCCGGGCGGTCTCCGGGGCATCGGGATCCAGTACGCGATCGGCGATCTCCCCGGCGAGCAGAAGTGCGACCTGCGCGACCGTTCCCGTCCCGGGGAACCGGACGTCGGAGAGACGTCCGGAGGAGTCGATCATCGCGACGCCCTCCTCCCGCCGTTCCGCGACCAGTCCGGTGAGCAACTCGACATCGGCTGCGGTGCGGGGGAGTGCGAGTTGCACCAGTTCGTCATCGTCCAGGTCGGCGGCGTAGACCACGGGCCGTTCGACGAGGGCACGCCGCACTCGCCGCGCCGTCTCCTTCACGTCCACCGGCCGGGCCGTCCCGAACTCCGAGGTGTCGTCCTCGGTCACGGAGTCCGCACCGGCAAGCAGTCCGCGGATGGACCGGAGATGCTGTAGTGCGCGCGGCGGCCGGAACAGGGCGATGACGACGGACCTGTCGATGTCGTACAGCGCTTCTCCTGCATCGGGATTGGCGGCCCAGCCTCCCGCGTCACCGTCGGCGAGTGCGATCGCGCCGCGGGCGGCGAGCCAGCCGACGGCGTCGACGAAGGCGTCCCGGTCGGACGCGCGTTCCGTGGACAGATCCACACCGTCGACCTGTGCGGCGTCGGCGGCTACGTGATCGGCGAGTTCGGACAGGGTGATCTGGTTTCCGGCGCGGCCGAGCGCGGCCAGCGCCAACGCGAGGTAGGCGTAGCGGTACCGGTCGAACGTGCGGTCGGTGGCCGTCTTGGCCGGCGTCCCGGCGTCGAGTCGGTCGCTCACCGTGAACAGCCGGGCGGTCGTCTCGGTGACGTCGAGTCGGTACCCGAAGAGCGTCATCAGATCGTCGCGTAGTTCGGTCGCCCACCGGCGGAGCAGGGGAAGAGCGATGCGATCCGGATAGGTCTGTGTCACCAGGTGATTCGACAGGATGACACGGGCGGCGCGCTGATACGAATCGAGGGCGAGCGGCGAGATCTCCCGCGCCTTCACCGAACGCTCACCTGAAGTCCGTCGAGGTGCAGACGTCCTCGGGCGGTGCGCACCACCGTCGATTCGCTGTGCGGGCTGAGGGTCAGTTTCACGCCGTTCTCCGATCCTGTGCTGCTCTTCACGCGGCCGCTGACCGGTACCCGCGCCGTCAGTGCGGCGTTGAGCAGACTCAGCAGCACGTCGGTTTCGGCCTCGTCGAGTTCCCGCTCGTAGACTCCGCCCCGGGCGAGCGACTGGGCGGCGGCGGCGCGAAGTCGTTGCGCGGTCAGCTGTTCCTCCCGCAGGCGGCGCACGCTGCCCTCGTTGCGCTGCACCCGCGCGGGCAGACCGGGCGACGGGGGACGTCCGGTCTCGGCGAGCGTGCGGGAGATCTCCACGGGCTGGGCCTCCCACCACGACCGCGTGTCGGGAATGATGTCGGCGTCCGGATGCACCATCGACAGATGGCGCGGACGCCCGAGGTCGAACACGGCTCGGAACAGCGCATGCGCGGCGTCCTCGGTCGGAGTGGCGGCGAACCAGCCTGCGAGGTGGCGCAATTGGCTCTCCCTGCTGACACCACCCTTGCGGGTTTCGGTGACGCGGCGCAGCAGCGACAGGACGGCGGCGATGGCGCTCATCGTGCCCTCGCGCAGGCGTTCCGACTCGCTGAGACCGGCCTCGCTCCCGACGAACCAATGCGTCAGGCCTGCCCACCGCGCGCGCCAATCGGCTTCGCGCTCTTCGATGCTGAGGAACACCCGCTCGTCGCTGGCGGCGGCTCGCGCCACCATCGTCTCGACGCCGGTGTCTTCCACGAGCGCGATCGCCGCCGCGAGTTTCGGTGCATAGCGCGAGAGGTCGGAGCTGAACTCGCGCATGTGCGTGAGGAGAGCGTCCTTGTGGGACATGAACGTCTCCGGCGTGATCTCCGTGGTGCGGACGAGGTCGCCCAGGGTCAGGTAGAACTGGGCGGCGCGTCCGGCCATGTCCGACAGCGTCGCATCGAGACGGTTGAGTTTCCGGTACACCAGGTCGTTGTCGGCCGCGCGGTTCGCCGCGGCCAGGTCGTTCATGTCGGCGAGGAGGTCGGGCAGTGCCAGCCGGGACAGCGACGCGTCGTCGAGCCGGGCCGCCAGTGCGTCCTCGACTGCTCGGAACACCTGGTAGCCGGCCTGGCTGAACTGATAGACGAAGTGCCGGTTCCGGTATTCGGCCAGCGTCGCGGCGCGTGTTCCGTCGTAGCTGCGTTCGAGCACTTCCCAGACGTGCAGTTGCTCGAGTAGGGGAGTGACGTCTCCGGCGCCGAGTTGTCCGGCCGGATCGTCGCCGGCGAGGCCGTCCAGAATGCGGGCGACGTCGGCGGCGTGCAGCAGGACGACGTAGTTGGCGCGGGCGTGGTCGAAGGCCCGCAGCACCCACAGGTACTCCGCGCGCTTCTCCGCCGTGGTGAAGGCGAACAATTTCAACCGGTCGTCCCGGAGAGGGGGAGCAACCGCCGGGCGCGCTGCACGCAGCCCCGAGGGGGACCGACCTGGATCGCTGCCTGATTCACTCACCGTGACAGGTTATGCGGTCGCGCAGCCGTCGAGCGAACGCCGTGCCGACCTGCATCATCAACCTGTCGCTTTGAATCGGCCCCTGACGGAACACCATGAATTTCCGAATTACAGGGTCCGGCTCGGCACCAACCACCCTCTGTCACCGATGTTCCATCGTCACGATCGGCCCGCCTCACCCCACCGCTGCACCGATGAAGGGAGGCGGGCATTCAGAGGACGAACAGCACGAAGACGATCGCCACCAGCACGAGAGCCAGCCCGACCGCCGCAGCGACGAGCCAGGACGCCCGGGACATCGAGTCGGCGGTGGATTCGTCCCCGGACTGCGCGACGGCGCGAGGTTCCGGCGGTGTCGCCACGGCTGTTCCGCCCGACACCCGCGCGGGGGACGCGCCGACCGCTGCGGCGGACGCGGGGTTGTGCGCGCGCGTCGCCGGCCGGCTCGGGGTTGCGGGACCAGAGGGGACGGGCTCGCCGACCACGGCGTCGATCACCTCGGTGACGTCGTACGACGGCGGCAGGCCGATCGGGGTGACCTTGTGGGTGGTCGGGTTGAACCCGGCGGCGCGGATGGCGGCACCGAGCGCTGCGGTCTGCTCGGGTCCTGGGCCGACGACACACCGCACACCGAACTTCTCACCGACCGTGGTCGCGAACCCGTGAACGGTCGCGGAGTCCCGCGCGATCAGCCCGTCGCCCGTCACGACCACGGCATCGAGGTTGCTGGGCAGCCAGCCGAACGCACCGAGCGCGGTGGCGATCTGGGCCGTGGGGGAGCCCCCCGAGGAGAAGCGGAACGCCTTGCCTGCCTCGACGCCCGAGCGGATCAGCGCGACAGTCGCGCCGGTGTCGTCGACGTGATAGATGCCGACCAACTGCCCGGGACGCTCCGCGATCTCGGATTCGAACCAGGCCGCGGCGGCTTCGGCGTCCGAGACGAGGGACAGGTAGGACATGTCGGCGTAGTCCAGTGCGTCGCGCAGCGCCGCGACGGCGGCCGAGTCCCAGCGGGTGGGGTAGGTGGCCATGATGTCGGGGGCGCCGCCGGTCCGGCCGCCGTGGTCGGGGAGAGGCTCGCACTCCCGGAGCAGGCATCGCATCGCGCCGGCGACCAGGTCTTCGGCGCGGTACCGTGATCCGTCGCCTACCGCGACACCGGCCGGGTCGCCGACGCGGGGAAGGAACCCCGACACGGTGTGGGTTTCGCCGATCGTGTGCGGCGCCGACCCGCCGAGAATTGCGGTGCCGTCCGGACACATGTGCAGGACGGTGTCCCGGACGATGACGACCGGATCCGGGGATCCTGGATCGTTCGACGCCACCACGGCGGTGGACACGACACTGCCGATCCTGAGCCCGACTCCCATGGACATGCAAGTACCTCTATTCGTTTCACGAACGGATTGCGACTTCCGTCAGGCCCGTTCCGATTCGCTCGGTGAGGCCACAAGATGTACATCCTGCTACCCGAGCGCGCTTGTGCGCGCCATCACGCGCGGCGTGGCGTGGTCGTGTTGCGCACAGTCGGGTCGTTTTCGCTCGTGGCGTGCGATCCGTCAGGTAACCGTCGGTGCGCCGAGGGCCGTTCTCCACTCGGTCACGTTCTCGGTCATCCAGTCGAGGAGGTGCTCCGCCTCCTGCGGATGGCGACCGGTGCCGGCGAGAAGATCCGCGAAGGCCTGCGCGGGGGCGACCAAGCGGACGTTGTCGCGGAAGAGGGTGCGCTCGAAGACCGCAGCCGATCGGGGAGTGGCGACGAGGACGTTGGCGCCCTGATCGACGGGGCGTAGCTCGAGTGCGCCGGCCAGCGCCTCGCCGTGGTCGGCGTAGATCTGGACCTGGTGCGCCGGCGCGTATTCGACGAACGCCGCGGCGGCGAGTGATCCGGTCACCGCGTAGAGGTGGCCGGAGACTTTCGCGAGTTTCGCGACGAACGACTGCACGCCCTCGGGTGCGAAGTAGCCGACGGTGGGGCAGTCCTTGAAACTGGAGTCGCTGCTCCAGGCGCGCAGCATCGGCTGCCACCGGACGCTGGTGATGGGACCACGGGGGAGTCGTTCGAGCAGATCGCGTTCTTCGAGGGTTTCGACCACCCGATAGGTCGCGCCGGTGGACGCGCCGGACAGCCGGACGAGTTCGGGGACCGTCAGCTGACCCGAATGATCGGCGAGGGCACGCACGACCCGGGCGGCGGGATCGCCGGTCAGCTGCGCGGCCGGACGGCCGGGGCCGCGCCATGGGTCGGCGTCCGCGCCCCGGTCGCGCACCCAGATCGCGGGCCGGTCCGCGGCGAGGGAGGTGTTGCCCGTCGCATCGGCGTAGGAGAGGCCCCTGGCGTCGAGTTGTCGACGAACCGGCTCGGAAAGATAACGGGCACAGACGAATCCGCGATCCGATCCGGACAGTCCGTCGGCGAACCGGGCGGCGTCGCCCGCGAGCACCCCTCGGGCGGGGATGACGGAGAAGGACGCCACCTCGCCGTTGGGCGCGCCGACCAGCAATCGTTCCGGTGCGTCGGCGAGGGAGCGGGACTTTCCGGACGTCAACGTCCAGCCGTGGGGGAGTGCGGCCTGGAGGGTGGCGATCGCCCGGCGGTAGAGATCGATGTCGCGTTCCGGCTTGGGAAACGGCACCTTCGGCTCGCTACCTGCGAATTCGGCGTTCTCCTGATTCGGCACATCGCCAGTCTACTGAATCGGTCCGAGACGGAACCAAAAAATAGACCGAACTATCGTGGTCGGCTCCCAACACCACCGAGTAGTCGGATCCCGCCACCACTCGCCACCTCCACGTGAACATTCCCCAAGGCCGGGACGGCGTGGCGAGTTCCACTCCGACCGGCGGGTTCAGGGGCGACGGGCAATCCAGACGGTCCGGCTGCCCCGAACCGTCAGGTCCCCGCGGTGCAGGACGCTGTCGGGGTTGTCTTCCGAGAGAAGGCGATCGAGAGTGTCGCGGTCGTCGGCGGCAAGTTGCCCGTCGAGCGCGGAGCGGATGCGGCGCAGGAAATTCTGTGCGTAGCGTCCGGTGCTCGGCGGAGCCGGGGTTGCCTCGCTGGTGAAACTGCGCTCCTCGACGTCCACGAAACCGGCCCGTTCCACGTGGGCCCGCCAGTTCGGGTGTGAGTTCCAGTCCAACCGCGCCAAGGCTTCGTGGCAGCGCGACTCCAGGCCCGGGCGGCCCAGGCCGAGGTCGTCCGGCAACAGGCGCGGCAGCGCGTCCATCTCGACGACCACCAGCACGCCGTCGGTGTTCAGCGCGCCGTACATGTCGCGGAGCACCCGGTCGGGATCGGCGACCTCGTGCAACGAGGAGGCCGCCCACACGACGTCCGCCGCGTCGACTGCGGGCCACGCGACATCCAGATCGGCGCGCACGACGCTCAATCGGCCGGCAAGTCCCTGCCCGCTCGCGGCCGTGCGGAGGCGCTCGAGCATCACCTCCGACCTGTCGATCGCGATCACCTCGGCCGCGGGGAATTGTCGAGCAAGGGTCAGGCTGCCGACTCCCGTTCCCGCCCCCACGTCGACGACCCGGTGCGTGGTCTCCCCGGTGCGCTGTCCGACCCATTCGGCCACCGGGTACAGGTAGGAGCCGAAGACCTCGCCGTCCAGGTCCAGTAGATCCGCCAGCGCTGCCTCGTGATCCCGGGTGTGCCCGCCGTGGTGACGGGCGTGGTGATGAGAATGCTGTGTCATTACTCCAGGCTAGCCACATACTGCGCGATACGCATACACTCTTGCCTATGACGCAAGAAGTCGGGTTGGACAGCGTGATCCGTCAACGCATCCGAGGCCTTCGGCTGGCCCGCGGCTGGTCACTGGACGTGCTGGCCGCGCGCTGCTTTCTCAGTCCGTCCACCCTGAGCCGCATCGAAACCGGCCACCGCAGGATCGCCCTCGACCAACTGGTTCCCATCGCGCGGGCCCTCGGCACCACGCTCGATCAGCTCGTCGAGTCCGTCGAGGACGAGGATGTGGTGATCCGGCCGCAGCCCGAACACACGCGAGGCCTGACGATCTGGCTGCTGTCCCGCGAACGCGCGCTCCACGGCGCGACCGTGGCGAAGATGCGCATCACCTCCGACCGGCCCGCAGGCCCGGAGCATGTGAGTGTGCACCCGGGCCACGAGTGGTTCACGGTGCTGTCGGGGACAGCCCGCCTGCAGCTCGGTGAGCGAACCATACTGATCGAAGCGGGCGCCGCAGCGGAGTTCTCGACCATGGTGCCGCACTCCATCGGCGCCCACGACGGTCCCGTGGAGATCCTCACGATCTTCGACCACGACGGGGAACGTGCCCACCTGCACGCCGATCACAACGAGTAGAGAGGACAGGCATGTCGACTTCCGACACTGCAGGCCAGACGGAGTTTCCGGCGACCATGGGGAAGGTCTCCCGTCGTGAGCTCGCATCCCACGGCTATACGCGTTTCGACCAACTGACGACGGTCACCGCCAAGGAGCTGTTGAAGATCCACGGCGTCGGACCGAAGGCGATCCGAATCCTCGAGGAGGAACTCGCTGAGCGGGGGCTCGGCTTCGCGAAGTGAGCCGAGCCCGGCCGCGCTACAGCGCGCCGCGCGTGCGCTGATAGGTGGCCGGTGGTGTCCCGACCACGTGAGTGAAGACACGGGTCAGGTGCGCCTGGTCGCTGAACCCCAGTTCGTAGGCGAGCGCCGACCAGTCGATCCTCTCGCCCGAGTGGGCGGCGCCGGCCGCGTCGAGGATGCGGAATCGCTGGATCACCCACTTCGGGCCGATGCCGACGTAATCGGTGAACAGCCGTTGCAGGGTGCGCAGGCTGCAGCCGGCGTGTGCGGCGAGCTGGTCTGCCCGGACGAGGTCGCGGTTGCGCTGGGCGTCGCCCACCAGGGCTGTGATCTCCCGTCCCGTGGGGTCCGGAACCGGATCGGTGCGAAGAAGGTATCGCTCGAAGGCGTCGATCATCTCCGCGCTGTCCGTGCCGGCGAGGATTCGCTCCGCGACCGGGCGATCGTCACCGGCGAGCAGATCCCGTCCGGGCTGGACGGTTCCCGAGATCGCGCCGACGCTGCCCTTCAACAGCGGCCGGAACCCTCCCGCGTGGAAGGCGGCTCCCAGCACGTGGCCCTTCCCGGTCAGCGTTCGATAGAACGGCGACCGGGAGATCCCGTGCACCAGCAACTGTCCGTCCTCGGCAGCGACATGCACGCGCGGCTGGGGCACCACCTGCTGACGATGGGGCTGCGGCACCGACCACCTCACCAGCCAGTGGTAGTCGACGAACTCGGCCAAAGCCTCTCGGGGAGCGACCCGTTCGACCTCGAACCCCGGTGCGGCGGCCGTCGGGCGGACGATCGCCTCGGGATGTCCTGGCACAGTCGACATTCGCTCATCCTAGTGTCGCGAATGTTCAAGAACGCCACGCTGCCGCGTACCTAGGGTCACGTGTCATGAGCTACTCACACACTGCACGAGGCAAGTTCTCCATCGCGTCGTGGTCGGAATCGGTGATCGTCGACATCGACGGCGAAGGTACGAGCGCCGGCGACACCTATTACCCCACACGCGGTGCCAACCGAGCGACCGTCGCGTACTCGTACTCCGGGGACATCGAGGGAACGAGCACGGTGGTCTACCTGATCGCATACAAGGCCGATGCCGCGCCGGTGCTCGGCCTCGAACGCTTCGAGGGCTCGATCGGCGGGCACGACGGAACGTGCGTGTTCCAGCACATCGGCAGCCAGGACCAGGGGTCGGTGGCGGCACGGATCGAGGTGGTGCCGGGTATGGGCACCGGCGGTCTGATCGACCTACGCGGCAGCGCGGACCTGTCGATCGCGGGCCCCGGCGACAGCGGCTACGAATTCGTTCTGTCGTACGACGTCGGCTGACATTTCGACGTCGCTCATGTCGTCGAGGGTGCGGCGAGGGGCTTCAGGCCACACGCCGTCGCGAAGCCCTGTGATTCGATGCCGAACGCGGTGTTGGTGCGGGTCGCGAAGTTCGCCAGCGCGATGAACGCGGTCAGTTCCACCAGCGCGGCCGGGCCGAGCGCGTCGAGCAGCCTGGCCGACATTTCGTCGGTGACCGTCGGCGGGGTCTGGGTCATCGCTTCGGCGTACTCGAGCACGTCCCGCTCCAGCGGCGTGAACACGTCCGACCGGCGCCAGCGGGGTACCTCGCATGCCTTGGTCAGATCGAGGCCCTCGTTGTGGGCTTGGAAGTAGCCGAAGTCCAGGCAGAAGCTGCAGCCGACCAGGCCGGCCACCGCCATGTGGGCAAACGACTTCAGGTTCGCGTCACACTGATCCCACTTCTGTGCCTGGCGACCGACGCTGAAGCTGAAGTTCAGCACCTTCCGGTTGTGCCACGCGACCTCGACCGGCTCGGCCACCTCGCCGAGCATCTTGCGGGACATCCGCTTGACGATCGCGCCGTAGATACCGGTCAGTTCGGCCTTCGGGATCCGGGTATTGCCGGCCATGATTCCTCCTCCGGTTGTCGTGCTCTCGGCATGAGACACCGGCCACGAACCGAATGTGACACCCGAACCGGAATTGGTTGCAGGAACCTTCGCTACCGCTCAGCCCGGTGCGAGTGCGCGGTCGGCCACCGCGGCGACGACGGGCGAGAGTGCCTGAGCGTGTTCGAGGGTCAGGTGGTTGTCGTCGCGGTACACGAGGTCGTTGCCGACGATGACGGGGCAGCGCTCGGCGGTGCAGAACAGGGCGGTGAGGTCGGCGTACCGCCCGCCGCCTGCCGCGGTGGCCACCGCCTCGGCCACGACGCCGGCGTCGTTCACCGCGACCGGCCGTGGCGGCGAGCAGGCGGTCGCGTCGTCCAGATGGGCGGACAGGCACGTCGGTACGGTCGACTGCGGATCCGGAATCGGTCCGAGGACGAGGACGGCCGCACCCGTGGCCCGCAGTTCCGTGACCAGGCGGGTCAGGCTGTCGAGCCAGGCCTGACCGTAGACGGTGAAACCGAAATCGGCGCCGTACCGCCGGGACATGCTCAGCACCACCAACCGGGGCCGTTCGGTCCGCAGCCGATCGACGATCTCGCCGCGCCACTGCTCGCACTCGGTGTATTCCCGCCCGAGGTAGGGGCTGGTGAGTGGGAGGTCGAGAAGCGGGCAGGTGACCTTGCCCATCGTCTCGAGCCGCCAATGATTCTGCTCGGCGGCCGATTCGAACGCCGGGGCCCACATCGCGGCATGCGAATCGCCGACCAGCGCCACCGTCGTCGGAGACGCCACGTCCCCCGTCGCACACTCGCCCTGACCCACTTCGAGCCACGACCGCACACAGCCGTTGACGAACACCTCCGGCTTGTCTGCCGGCGCGTCGGCGAGTGGTGGAGACAGATTCGACGGGACCGCTTGCAGCCCTGCCGATTCCGCGACAGCCGCCTGCACCTGCGCGGTCATGTCGTGCACCGCCGCGTCACGCGGATCGACTGCGGTAGGCGCCGATTCGGCCGGCGCAGAGACGGTGAGGGCTGTGGCCGCGGCTCCGTGTCCGACCGGAACCGGCCGCGCGATCAGCAACACCAGTGCCGCACACACTGCGATGGCGGTGACGGCGCCGCCGAGCACGAGGCTGCGCGAGGCCGAACGACGCAGCGGAGCAGCGAAGCGGACGGGATTCTCGACCAGGACCAGTGTCAGTCCGGCCAGACCCGCGGACACCATGACCATCGCCAGACGATCGGTGAGGTCGAGCGAGCGGCCGAGCACGATCGGCGCGAGCAGCAGCACCGGCCAGTGCCACAGGTACCAGGAATAGGACACCCGCCCGACCGCCCGCATCGGTGGCAGCGACAGGCTCCGCCCGACCCCCAGCCGGGGTGCGGCACACCCCGCCCCGATCACCAGCACCGTGCCGACGACCGGAACCAGCGCGGCGGTTCCGGGGTAGGGCGTCGTCTCGTCGAGTCGGAAACAGGCGACCACGATCAGTGCGAAACCCGTCCAGCCGGCTGCGGCGGCAACCACCGACGGCAGCCGCTGCCAGTGCCGAACCGACAGGGCGACCAACCCGCCTGCGGCCAGTTCCCAGCCGCGGGCGGGCAACGAGAAGAACGCCCACGGCGGCAGGGTCCGGGTCCAGTCGAGTGAGACCGCAAACGACACTGCGGCGACCACGGCGAGCACGATCAGATACGGGGTCGTCGACGGTGTTTCGTCCGCGTCGAGGCGCCGTGTCCTGCGCCGGACGAGCCAGGCGACCCCGATGATCAGCGCCGGCCACAGCAGGTAGAACTGCTCTTCCACGCCGAGCGACCAGTAGTGCTGGAACGGTGACGGGGGCGCGTCGGCGGCCAGATAGTCGGTGCCGTGCAGCGCGAACCGGTAGTTACCGACGTAGAGCGCACTGGCGACCCCGTCACCGAGGACCGCGCGGGCCTGCAGAGGGGGCAGGAGCAGGGCCGAGCCGATCGCAGTGGCCACCAGCACGATGCACCCGGCGGGCAGGAGCCTGCGGGCCCGGGCACCGTAGAACTCGGCCAACCCCACGCGGCCGCTGCTCGCGACGTTCCGCCACAGCAGCCCGGTGATGAGAAACCCCGAGACGACGAAGAAGATGTCGACACCGACGAAACCTCCGTCGATTCCGGGCACGCCCGCGTGAAAGAGAACCACGGCCAGCACGGCGACGGCCCGTAGACCCTCGATGTCCGCGCGGAACCTCGTCTCGGCCGGCTGGACACCGACCGGAGGGCGGTTACCGGATCGGCGTCGCCGTTCCGGACTCGCGACGGTATTCACTCGACCAGCGATCTGTCCATGCGACGCGCCCCTTCAGCTGCAGCATTGAGCTCATGATGACAGCGGTGCCGAGACTTTCCCGAAAGGCACGCCGTATCAGGGCGGAGCACTGGTGACTGGCCACTCACACGTGCACGACGACCGACCCCTCGCGAACCGAGGCGGCGTAGGTGCGGACCGTGCCCACACCCTCGGATGCGCAGGCGCCCGTGTCGAAGGCGAACGCGTACTGGTGGAGCGGGCACATCACGCCGGTGGCGTCGATCTGTCCGTCGGCGAGGGGACCGCCCTTGTGCGGGCACACCGCATCCATCGCCCGAACGGTGCCGTCCGACAACAGGAATACGGCCACCTGACGGTTCTGCACGACGTACGTCCGGCCTTCGCCGGGCGTCAGGTCGCTGACCGGCCCCACCGCGACCTCGGAAGGCCCCTCGATCAGGGCGGTCATCGGACCGGCACCTGGGGAAGCGGCAGCAGTGGGAGCGACGGAGCGAACTGTGCGGGCGATTTCGGCGCGCTGCGCTCCTTCCAGGGATCCCGGTAGCCGTCCACCGCCGTCTGGATCCGCTCGTCCAATCCCGTCACGATGTCCTCCTCGTCTCGGACCAGTAGCGCCTGAAGATGTTCGAGTCCCACCCGCGGCACGAAGTCGTACGTGCGTTCGAGCCATTTCGCGTTCTCGCGGTAGTACTGGATGAACCGTCCGCCGAGTTCCACGACGGCGTCAGGGGATTCGACCGTCGCCAGCAGATCGCCCTTGCGGATGTGCGCTCCGGCGGCGCCGCCGACGTAGATTTCCCACCGGCCGTCGCCGACCGCGACCACCCCGAAGTCCTTGCACAGGGCCTCCGAGCAGTTCCGTGGGCACCCGGCGACCGCGAGTTTCAACTTCGCGGGCGTCTCCAGGCCCTGGAACCTCTCCTCGAGCGCAATGCCGAGGCTCGTCGAATCGCCGAGACCGTAGCGGCAGAAATCGGTTCCGACGCACGTCTTCACCGTGCGCATGCTCTTGCCGTAGGCGAACCCGGACGGCATGTCGAGGTCACCCCACACCTTGGGGAGATCCTCCTTCTTGATGCCGAGGAGGTCGATGCGCTGCCCGCCGGTGACCTTCACGAGCGGCACGCCGTACTTGTCGGCCACGTCGGCGATCTTGCGGAGTTGCTCTGGCGTGGTGACGCCGCCCTTCATCTGCGGGACCACCGAGAACGTGCCGTCGCGCTGGATGTTGGCGTGCACGCGGTCGTTGATGAACAGCGCGCCGCGCTCGTCCACCCAGTCGGGACCCCAGATGGTGCGGAGCAGCGAGGCCAGGGGCATCTTCGCGGACGCGTCCTCCTTCGCGTCCGTCGCGAGCTCGGCGAACACCTGGGACACGGCGCGGAGGTCGCGTTCCCGGATGGTCGCGATGAGTTCGGGTTTCGTCATCGGGATGCAGGGCACATACCAGTCTGCGGAGGGGTCGGCCTCGAGTTCGCCGCCCGCGGCGCAGGCCACGATGTCGGCGACGAGACCCTTGCACGAGCCGCAGCCCTTTCCGGCCCGGGTCTGGGCGCAGACGTCGGTGAGTGTCTTGGCGCCGGAATGGACGCACGCCACCAGATCGCCCTTGCTCACACCATTGCAGTTGCACACCTGCAGGTCGTCGGGGAGATCGGCGACACTCGTCGCGGCGCTCGGGGCTCCGACGTCGAAGAGCATGCTGATCCGCTCCTCGGGCAGCGGCACTTTGCCGTCGAACGCCTGCGTGAGGAATCCAGCCTTGCTGATGTCGCCCATCAGGGTGGCGCCGATCAGCTTGCCGTCGCGGACGACGAGGCTCTTGTACGTGCCGCTGCGCGGTTCGTAGTACTGGACGAACTCGTCGTCCGCCGTCTCGGGTCCCTTGACTCCCATCGCGGCCACGTCGACACCGGCGACCTTCAGTTTGGTGGTGGTGCGCGAACCGATGTACGCCGCTTCGGGATTGGAGCCGGTGAGGACTTCGGCGAGGATGACCGACTGCTCCCACACCGGGGCGACGAGGCCGTAGGTCTCCCCGCGGTGCTGTGCGCACTCGCCGACGGCGTACACGGAACCCTCGTCCTCGCAGCGCATCTGGTCGTCCACCACGACGCCGCGTTCGACCACGAGCCCGGCGGCCCGCGCGAGTTCGGTATTGGGCCGGATTCCGGCGGTGACGACGACCATGTCGGCGTCCAGGGTGGAGCCGTCGACGAACGACACCCCGGTCACCAGGCCCGCGTCGTCGCGCAGCACGGCGGTGGTCCGCATCGAGGTATGGACGCCGACACCGAGTTTCTCGATCTCGGCGCGCAGGACACTGCCGCCGCGTTCGTCGAGCTGCTGGTTCATCAGGTGCCCGGGGGAATGCACGACGTTGACGGTGAGACCCTGAGTGCGCAGCCCGTACGCGGCCTCCAGGCCGAGCAGACCGCCGCCGATCACCACCGCGGACACGTCGTCGCGGGCCTGCGCCATCTGCAGCATGCCGTTGGTGTCGGCGATGTTCCGGAATCCGAACACCCCACGGGCCAGGCGCCCGTCGTGCTCCCGCAACCCGTCCATGTTGGGGAAGAACGTGTTGCTTCCCGTGGCGATGATGAGCACGTCGTAGTCGACGACGCGGCCGCTCTCACACGTGACCGTCTTCGCGAACCGGTCGAGTGCGACCGCGCGGTCGCCGGCGTGGAGTTTGACGCCGTTGGCGGTGTACCAGCCCATGGGGTTGAGGATGAGGTCCTCGTCGTCGACGGCCGCCTCCCCGGACAGCACGTGCGAGAGCATGATCCGGTTGTAGTTGCCGTACGGCTCGTCGCCGATCATGGTGATCTCGAAACGCTCGCCGCCGCCACGGTTCAGGATCTCCTCGACGGTGCGTGCGCCGGCCATACCGTTGCCGACGACCAGCAGCTTGCTCGAACTCGGAGTGTTGGCCATGCGTCGAGGCTCCGCCCCGGGAGTGTCGTAACGGCTGCGCGCACGTTACGTGGGAATCAGGAACACCTCACAGCCCTCCCGGAAGTCATGTCAGGCAGGTGCGCGGTCGCGGGGCATGAGCAGCGGGGCCAGCACGGCGAGGAGCAGGGCGGGCAGCAGGAAACCGGCCGCGGGCGACACCGAGTACACCGGGGTGAGGGTGATCGGGGCGAGCGCGTTGCCCATGAATCGCAGCGCCTGCACGACGGACACCGCGCCGCCCCGGTTCGGGCTCGGCGAACCCAGCACGGCGGCGTTGACCCCCACCAGGATGAACTGACCGGCGATTCCGGCCGCGAACCACGCCACGGCCGCGACCGCGAGGAGGGACACGGTCCCGGCGACCGCGACGAGAATCGCCCCGCCGAACGCGCCGATCAGGACGGCCGCCCGGGCCCCGATCTTGTCGATGACACCGCCGACGAAGCGTGCGGTGAGGATGCCGGCGACGCCGAACCCGGTGAGCAGCAGCCCACGCTGGGTCGGGCTCAGCCCGAAGACGTCTTCGGCGCGGAACGCCACCAGGAAGCTCAGCCCACCGAGCGCGCCCCAGCCGAGGAGTGCGACCACCCCGATTCTCAGCACCGACGGGGTGAGGGCGTCGCGCAGTCGTGGGCGCGGTGCCCCCGGCTCGGCGGGAGCACTGTCGGGAACACCGACCAGACCCAGCACCGCGGCCACGAGGGCGATGACGAGGAACGAGAGACGCCAGTCGACCTCCGCCGCCAGCCCGCCGACGAGCGGCGCGCTCGACTGTCCCGCGGCCTGGAAGGCGCCGAAGATCCCCAGCGCCCGGCCGAGATGTTTCTTCGGTGTCGAGGCGGCGAGCGCCGCCAGCAGCAGCGGCGTCGTGAACGAGTTCGAACACCCCTGGAGCACGCGGGCGCCGAGGAAGAGCGGCAGCGTCGGCGCCACGAAACACGCCAGCGACGACAGCAGGTAGACCCCGTACGCGATCCGCACGGTCCGCGTCTGCCCCCACCGGGCGCCCAGCGTGCCCGACACCAGCATCAGCAACGCGAACGGCAGCAGGTACGCCGTCAGCGAGCCGGCCGCGGCGGACGCACTCACGCCGAGGTCGTCACCGATCTCGGGAAGGATCGAGGCGACGACCCCGCCGCCGAACGGACCGAGGAAACCGCCGGCGTAGAGCGCCGTGCGCTGGAGTGAGGAACGAAGCGACTCGGATGAGTTCTTCGTCACAGCCCGAAGCTGCCGGGCCCACGCCTGCGGAGATACCGCTCGAACTCGGCCGCCAGCGCGTCACCGTCGATCTTCGAGATGGCGTCGGAGATGTCGGTCTCGGCGTCGCCGCGCTCCTCGAGTGAGCGGACGTACTCGCCGATCTCCTCGTCGTCCGCGGTCATCTCGGTGACCGCTTCCTGCCAGTCGTCGGCCTGGGCCGGGAGTTCCCCGAGGGGCACCTCGATGTCCAGGACATCCTCGACGCGTTGCAGCAGCGCCACCGTGGCCTTCGGATTCGGCGGCTGGGACACGTAGTGGGGCACGGCCGCCCAGAACGACACGGCAGGCACACCGGCCCGGACGCACGCGTCCTGCAGTACCCCGGTGATCCCGGTCGGACCCTCGTAGCGGGTCTGCTCGAGCTTGAACCGCTCGGCGGCCTCGCTGCTGTACGCGCTGCCCGTCACCGGGACCGGCCGTGTGTGCGGGGTGTCCGCGAGCAGCGCCCCGAGGATCACCACGGTGTTGATCTGCAGCTGGTCGATCAGCTCGAGGAGGTCCTCGCAGAAGCTGCGCCAGCGCATGTTCGGTTCGATCCCACGCAGCAGAACCACGTCGCGGTCGCTGCCGGGAGGCGAGCACACCGACAGCCGGGTGGCGGGCCACACGATCTCCCGGGTGACACCGTCGACCTGCCGCACCGTGGGTCGATTGACCTGGTAGTCGTAGTACTCCTCGGAGTCCAGCTCGGCGAGCGGCTGGGCGTCCCAGGTCAACTCGAGGTGCTCGACGGCTCCGCTCGCGGCATCGCCGGCGTCGTTCCAGCCCTCGAAGGCGGCGACGAGGACAGGGTCACGAAGTACGGGCACGCCACTGTCCGTCGCACCGGCATCCGCGGTGTCGGGGGTGTCGTCGGCGCGGCCCGCAGGCGTGACGGGGAACTCACTGGAACTCACCCACCCAGCCTACGGCCAGCATTGGTTCGCGCGCCCACTAGTCTGGACGGCATGTCTGCGCCATTTCACTCTGCCCTGCTCGATGCGTTGAACCAGCGCGTTGTCATCGGCGACGGAGCCATGGGCACCATGTTGCAGGCCGCGGACCTCACGCTCGACGACTTCCTCGGGCTCGAAGGCTGCAACGAAATCCTCAACGACACCCGCCCTGACGTGCTGAAAGACATCCACCGCGCGTACTTCGAGGCCGGGGCGGACGCCGTCGAGACCAACACGTTCGGGTGCAACCTACCCAACCTCGCCGATTACGACATTTCGGACCGTATCCGGGAACTGGCCGAGAAGGGCACCCGGCTGGCGCGTGACGTGGCCGACGAGATGGGGCCCGGACGCGACGGCATGGGCCGCTTCGTCCTCGGCTCGATGGGACCCGGAACCAAGCTGCCGACGCTGGGCCACGCGCCGTTCGCGGTCCTCCGCGACGCCTACGCGGAGGCTGCGATGGGCATGATCGACGGGGGCGCGGACGCGATCCTCGTCGAGACCTGCCAGGACCTGCTGCAGGTGAAGGCCGCCATCCTCGGCAGTCAGCGGGCGATGGAGACGCTGGGGTCGCGGCTGCCGATCATCACCCACGTCACGGTCGAGACCACCGGCACGATGCTCCTCGGCAGCGAGATCGGTGCCGCGCTGACTGCGCTCGAGCCGCTCGGTATCGACATGATCGGCCTCAACTGCGCGACCGGTCCCGCCGAGATGAGCGAACATCTCCGCCACCTGTCCAAGTACAGCTCCCTCCCGGTGTCGGTGATGCCCAACGCCGGACTGCCGCAGCTCGGCCCGAACGGCGCCGAGTACCCGCTCACCGCGGAGGAGCTCGCCGAGGCGCTCAGCGGTTTCGTCACCGAGTTCGGTCTCGGTCTGGTCGGCGGCTGCTGCGGCACCACCCCGGAGCACATCCGGCAGGTGGCCGAAGCGGTCCGCCTGGTCGAGAAGGCCGAGCGGAACCCGGTGCACGAGTCGGGGACGTCCTCGCTGTACACGGCGGTGCCGTTCCAGCAGGACGCCAGCATCCTGATGATCGGTGAACGCACGAACACCAACGGCTCCAAGGCATTTCGCGAGGCGATGATCGCCGAGGACTACCAGAAGTGCCTCGATATCGCGAAGGACCAGACCCGCGACGGCGCCCACATGCTCGACCTCAACGTCGACTACGTCGGACGCGACGGTGCCGTCGACATGGCCGCCCTCGCAAGCCGGTTCGCGACGTCGTCGACGCTGCCGATCATGCTCGACTCCACCGAGCCCGCGGTCCTGCAGGCCGGCCTCGAGCACCTCGGCGGCCGGTGCGCCGTGAACTCCGTCAACTACGAGGACGGCGACGGACCGGACTCGCGGTTCCAGAAGATCATGCGGCTCGTCACGGAGCACGGCGCCGCCGTCGTCGCGCTGACCATCGACGAGGAGGGCCAGGCGCGCACCGCGGAGCACAAGGTCCGCATCGCCGAGCGTCTGCTCGAAGACATCACCGTGAACTGGGGTCTCGACGAGTCCGACATCATCATCGACGCGCTGACCTTCCCGATCTCCACGGGTCAGGAAGAGGTCCGCCGCGACGGCATCGAAACGATCGAGGCGATCCGCGAGCTGAAGAAGAGGCATCCGCGGGTGCACTTCACCCTCGGCGTGTCCAACATCTCGTTCGGTCTCAACCCGGCGGCCCGGCAGGTCCTGAACTCGGTGTTCCTGCACGAGTGCACCGAGGCCGGCCTGGACACGGCCATCGTGCACGCGTCGAAGATCCTGCCGATGGCGCGGATCCCCGACGAACAGCGGGAAACGGCCCTCGACCTGGTGTACGACCGCCGCCGCGAGGGCTACGACCCGCTGCAGAAGCTGATGGAACTGTTCGAGGGCGTCTCCGCGGCGTCGGCGCGCGAATCCCGCGCCCAGGAACTGGCGGCGCTGCCGCTGTTCGAGCGGCTGGAACGCCGCATCGTCGACGGTGAACGCAACGGCCTCGACGACGACCTCACCGCGGCGATGGAGGAGAAGCCGCCGCTCGCGATCATCAACGAGACGCTGCTGTCCGGCATGAAGACCGTCGGTGAACTCTTCGGGTCCGGGCAGATGCAGCTGCCGTTCGTGCTGCAGTCCGCCGAGGTGATGAAGGCGGCCGTGGCATACCTCGAACCGCACATGGAGGCCACCGACGAGGACGGCAAGGGCCGCATCGTCATCGCCACCGTGAAGGGCGACGTCCACGACATCGGCAAGAACCTCGTCGACATCATCCTGAGCAACAACGGGTACGACGTGGTGAACCTGGGCATCAAGCAGCCGATCGCGACGATCCTCGACGCGGCGATCGAGCAGAAGGCCGACGTCATCGGCATGTCCGGGCTGCTCGTGAAGTCGACCGTGGTGATGAAGGACAACCTGCAGGAACTCAACGCCAAGGGTGTCGCGGAGAAGTTCCCCGTCCTCCTCGGTGGTGCCGCGCTGACCCGTTCCTACGTGGAGAACGACCTGGCCGAGGTGTACGAGGGCGACGTCAGCTACGCGCGCGACGCGTTCGAGGGCCTGCACCGGATGGACGAGATCATGGCCGTCAAGCGTGGCGGCGGACCCGACCCGGACAGTCCGGAAGCGATCGCGGCCCGCGAGAAGGCGGCCGAACGGAAGGCACGGCACGAGCGGTCCAAGCGAATCGCGGAGAAGCGCAAGGCGGCCGAGACCCCGATCGAGGTGCCGGAGCGATCCGACGTGGCCACCGACATCGTCGTCCCGAGCCCGCCGTTCTGGGGCAACCGGATCGTCAAGGGCGTCTCGCTGTCGGACTACTCCGGGCTGCTGGACGAGCGCGCCCTGTTCCTCGGGCAGTGGGGTCTGCGCGGGCAGCGTTCCGGCGACGGTCCCACCTACGAGGAACTGGTGGAGACCGAGGGCCGACCCCGCCTGCGGTACTGGCTCGACCGGCTGAGCACCGAGGGAATCCTCGCGCACGCCGCCGTCGTGTACGGCTACTTCCCCGCCGTGTCCGAGGGCGACGACGTGGTCGTGCTCACCGACCCGACACCCGACGCCGAGGAACGCTTCCGGTTCACGTTCCCGCGCCAGCACCGCGACCGTTTCCTGTGCGTCGCCGACTTCGTCCGGTCCCGCACCGAGGCGAAGGAGACCGGTCAGGTCGACGTGTTCCCGATGCAGCTCGTCACCATGGGGCAGCCGATCGCGGACTTCGCGAACGAGCTGTTCGCCGCCAACGCGTACCGCGACTACCTCGAGGTGCACGGCATCGGCGTGCAGCTGACGGAATCGCTGGCCGAGTACTGGCATCAACGGGTCCGCGAGGAACTCGTGCTGCCCGGCGGTCACAACGTGGCCGAGCAGGACCCGTCCGAGGTGTCCGGATTCTTCGACCTCGCCTACCGCGGTGCCCGCTACTCCTTCGGATACGGTGCCTGCCCCAACCTGGAGGACCGCGCGAAGATGGTCGCTCTGCTCGAACCCGAACGGATCGGTGTGAAGTTGTCCGAGGAATTGCAGTTGCATCCCGAGCAGTCCACGGATGCGTTCGTGCTGCACCACCCGGAAGCGAAGTACTTCAATGTCTGATGCATTCGACGGTCTCGCAGGTGTTCTGTGGGACATGGACGGAACGCTGCTCGATTCCGAGAAGATGTGGGACGTCGCGGTCCGCGAGTTGTCGCTGCACCTCGGCGGTCCGATGACCGAGGAGACGCGGCTGAAGACGATCGGCGCGTCCAGCGCCAACGCCCTCGGCGTCATCTTCGACGCCCTCGGGCTCGACCGGGATCCGGCGGCGCTCGCCGAGGCCAAGGAATGGATGTTCACCCGCGTCGAGGAATTGTTCGGCGACGGGATCCCGTGGCGGCCGGGCGCCCACGACGCACTGCGGACCGTCCGGTCGCACGGCCTGAGGTCGGCGCTGGTGACCAACACCGAGCGCCGGCTCACCGAGCGGGCACTCGAGACGCTCGGCAGGCACCACTTCGACCACTCAGTGTGCGGCGACGAGGTGCCGGCAGGCAAACCGCATCCCGACCCGTACCTGCGGGGCGCGGAACTGTTGGGACTGGATCCGTCGCAGTGCCTCGCCATCGAGGACTCGCCCACCGGTGCGGCGTCCGCGCAGGCCGCGGGGTGCGTCGTCCTGATCGTTCCGTGCGAGATCGCGGTGGCCGACGGCCCGGGGCGGGTGTTTCGGGACAGTCTCGAGGGTCTCACCGGTTCCGACCTGGCAGAGGTGTGGGCGCAGCGGAGTGCCGTCCGTCTCTAGGTAGTCTGGTATCCCGTGGCTGTCCCGAAAATCGTGCTGTTCTACGTGTTCACTCCGCTCGCCGACCCGGAGGCGATACGGCTGTGGCAGTACACACTCGCCGAGGCGAACAACCTCACCGGACGGATCCTCGTCTCCGAGCACGGCATCAACGCGACGGTCGGTGGTGACATCCACGACGTCAAGCGGTACGTGAAGGGGACGCGCAGCTACGCCCCGTTCAAGGACGCCGACATCAAGTGGTCGAACGGGCTCGGTGACGACTTCCCGCGGCTGAGCGTCAAGGTGCGATCGGAGATCGTGACGTTCGGTGCGCCGGGCGAGCTGAAGGTGGACGCGGACGGTGTCGTCGGCGGCGGCACCCATCTCGCGCCCGACGAGGTGCACCGCCTGGTCGAGGGTCGCGGAGACGACGTCGTCTTCTTCGACGGGCGCAACGGTTTCGAGGCGGAGATCGGCCGATTCCGGGACGCCGTCGTGCCCGACGTGTCCACCACGCGCGAGTTCGTGCACGAACTCGACAGCGGCAAGTACGACCATCTGAAGGACAAGGCTGTCGTCACCTACTGCACCGGGGGAGTGCGGTGCGAGGTCCTGTCGTCGCTGATGCGCTCGCGCGGGTTCGGCGAGGTCTACCAACTGGACGGCGGCATCGTCCGCTACGGCGAGACGTTCGGTGACACGGGCCTGTGGGAGGGATCCCTGTACGTCTTCGACAAGCGGATGAACATCGAGTTCAGCGATCAGGCCAAGACTCTGGGGCGCTGCAGCACGTGCGGGGGTCCGACGTCCCGGTACGAGAATCTGCCGGACGATCGGGGCCGCGAACTCGTGCTCGTCTGCGTCGGCTGCACCGAGAACAGGGCGGGCTGAGGTGGCGGGGGCGCCCCTGCCGGTCCGCAACGGCCTCGGTCCCGACCGCATCCGGATGCCGGCAGGCGTCGGCGCGAGGACGGTCGCCGAATTCCTGGTCGAGGCGTACCCGGACGAGCGCGCGCACTGGCTGTCCCTGATCGACGGCGGGGACATCGTCGACGAGCACGGGAGGGTCGTCGACCGCGGGACCCGTTATGCCCCGACCCGTTTCGTGTACTTCTACCGCGACCCCGCACCCGAGATCCCGGTTCCGTTCGAGATCGACGTCCTGCACCGCGACGACCACCTCGTGGTCATCGACAAACCCCATTTCCTCGCGACCATTCCGCGGGGCGCGCACATCACCGAGACGGCGGTCGTGCGGCTGCGGAGGGCGCTCGACCTGCCCGGCCTCACGCCGGCCCACCGGCTCGACCGGATGACGGCCGGCGTCCTGGTGTTCCTGATCAGGCCGGAAGACCGCAGGCCGTATCAGGAACTGTTCGTCTCCCAGCAGGTCACCAAGGAGTACGAGGCCGTCGCCGGGCACGATCCGACGCTCGCGTTTCCGCGGACCATCCGCAGCCGCATCGTCAAGGAACACGGGATCATGACGGCGACGGAGGAACCGGGAGAACCGAACAGCGAGACCGTCGTCGAGCTGATCGAGACCCGGGACCGCCGCGCGCGGTACCGGCTGTTGCCGAAGACCGGCCGGACGCACCAACTGCGGTTGCACATGTCGTCGCTGGGCCTGCCGATCGAGGGCGACAACTACTACCCGGACTTCCGCCGATCCGAGCCCGGTGACTTCTCGACCCCGCTGCGGTTGCTGGCGCGGGCCATCGAGTTCACCGACCCCCGTTCGGGCGAGGTCCGCCGGTTCGAGAGTCGCCGCACACTCGGGTGGTGACCGGTTCGGAGAGGTCCGCGGCGGCGTGAAACAATGGGTCCTCGTGAAGACCTTCGAATCCCTGTTCGCCGAGCTGACCGAGCGTGCCGCTACCCGCCCCGAGGGGTCCGGCACCGTTGCCGCCTTGGACGCCGGCGTCCATTCGCAGGGAAAGAAGATCCTCGAAGAGGCGGGTGAGGTGTGGATCGCCGCCGAGCACGAGAGCGACGAGGCGCTCGCCGAGGAGATCTCTCAGCTGCTGTACTGGACGCAGGTGCTGATGGTGGGTAAGGGCCTGAAGCTCGAGGACGTCTACCGACATCTGTGATCGGTGATCGAGACTCCTCCACCCGCTCCCGAAAGGAACCCTCAGCCATGCTGCGCGTCGCAGTCCCCAACAAGGGCTCGCTGTCCGAGTCCGCCGCCGAAATCCTCAGCGAGGCCGGCTACCGCCGTCGCACCGACTCCCGCGACCTGACCGTCCTCGACCCGTCCAACCAGGTCGAGTTCTTCTTCCTGCGCCCCAAGGACATCGCGATCTACGTCGGATCCGGTGAACTCGATCTCGGCATCACCGGCCGCGACCTCGCCCGCGACTCGGGTGCCCCCGTCTCCGAACGGCTGTCGCTCGGCTTCGGCCGCTCCACGTTCCGGTACGCCGCCCCCGCGGGCAAGGACTGGTCGGTCGAGGACCTCGCCGGACTCCGGATCGCCACGTCCTACCCCAACCTGGTGCGCGACGACCTGTCCGCCCGCGGGATCGAGGCCTCGGTCATCCGCCTCGACGGGGCCGTGGAGATCTCGATCCAGCTCGGCGTCGCCGACGCCATCGCCGACGTCGTCGGCTCCGGCCGCACGCTGCGCCAGCACAACCTGGTCGCGTTCGGCGACACCCTGTGCGACTCCGAGGGTGTGCTCATCGAGCGCGCCGGTTCGCCCGCCGGCGATTCCGCGCGCAACCAGCTGGTCGAGCGGGTGCGCGGCATCGTCTTCGCGCAGCAGAACCTGATGCTCGACTACGACTGCCCCAAGACGATCCTCGACGACGCGTTGAAGATCACCCCGGGCCTGGAGTCGCCGACATTGTCGCCGCTCGCCGACGAGAACTGGGTCGCGGTCCGGGCGATGGTGCCGATCAAGGGCCACAACGGAGTCATGGACGAACTCGCGGACCTCGGTGCCAAGGCCATCCTCGCGTCCAACATCCGGTCCTGCCGCGCACTCTGATCTCGTTCCACCGCAACACGATCCGCGCCCGTTCCGCCCGCAACACGATCCGCGCTCGCTCCGCTCAGGGGCGGGCGCGGACCTGTACGGTCTGGGCGATCCGGCCGACGGCGCCGGTCTCGTCGTAGAGCACGCCCGCGCACATGCCCACTCCGTCGGGTCCGATGGAGGTTTCGGAGCTGACCCCCACCCAGTCGCCCTCGGGGACCCGGAAGATGTGCACGGTGAGGTCGGTGTTGAGGAACGTCCAGTCTGCCGGGTCGAGTTTCGATCCCACGCCGTTGGCGATGTCCGCGATGGAGAACAGCCGCTCGAGCGGCGTCATGGCCTCGCCGAGAACCAGTGCGGGCCGCGGCTTCGCCCACAGCTTGCCCGGGCCCTCGCATCCCATCTCGGCGATCCACCGCCAGTCGAGGGTCGTCAGGTAGCCCGAATTCCAGGCCTCGCCGAACTTGCCGTCCCGGCCGGTGGACCGCGGTTCGAGCGGCGGGTCGACGACGTGGACGGCGTCGCTGGTGTCGACGGTCTCCATCCGCCACGCCGAGCCCCGCGCCACGGCACGGGGCCGGTCGCCGACGGTCCACAACTCGGCGACCACCAGCTCCACCCGGCGTCCCGGTCGCTGCACCCAGGACCGGACCTCGAGTTCGGCGATCGGGATGGGACCGAGGATCTCGACCACGACCCGCGTGAGACGCACGTCGTCGCGAGGCGCGCAGCGCTCGAGTGCTCGCACGAGCAGCGCGGACGGGGGAGCGCCGTGCTGCATCGTCTCGGCCCACACACTGATCGTCAGATCCGTGCTGTCGAACCGCTCGACGGTGATCTTCTGGTCCGAGTCCACTTCCGGCGCACTCAGTGCTTCCGAACCGAGTGGTACGTAATAGGACTCGGAACTCATTCGACAATCTCCTCGAAACCCGGTGCGTCTTCGGCAGGCCCCTCGGGCCATCCCGGGTAGGGAGGCGGCGTTCCGCCGAACGAGGGGCACAGGGACTTATGATCACACCAGTCGCAGAGCCGGCTCGGCTTGGGTCGGAAATCGCCGGTGACACCGGCCGCCAGGATGGCCTTCCAGATCGCCGACAGCGTGCGCTCGAACCGCAGCAGTTCGTCCTCGTCGGGTGCGTAGGTGAGGACCGTGCCGGACGCGAGGTACAGCAGCCGCAACTGCGCGGGGACGATGCCGCGGGTGCGCAACAGGACCAGCGCGTAGAACTTCATCTGGAACAGGGCCTTGGACTCGGACATCTCGCGTGGTGCACGGCCCGTCTTGTAGTCGACCACCCGCACCTCCCCGGTGGGGGCGACGTCGATGCGGTCGACGAATCCGCGGAGCAGCACCCCGTCGGCGAGTTCGGTCTCGACGCGCTGCTCGCACGATTCGGCCTCGAACCGGGTGGGGTCCTCGAGCTCGTAATACGCGGTGACGAGGGACCGCGCCTCGTCGAGGAACGTGTCGCGCTGGTCCTCGGGGACCAGGTCGATCAGGTCGGGGGCCTCGGCGAGAATGCGCTCCCACGACGGGAGGACCAGATCGACCGCCTTCTGCGGAACGCGTTCGGCCGCGGGCAGCCCGAACAGGGTCTCCAGCGCGGCGTGCACGACCGTGCCCTTCACCTGCGCGCGCGACGGCGCCTCGGGGAGCCGGTCGACCGCGCGGAAACGGTAGAGGAGCGGGCACTGCTTGAAGTCGCCGGCGCGGGACGGTGACAGGGCGGGGCGCCTGCGGGTGGCCGAAGTGTCGCCGGGCTGTGACGGGGAACCCTTTGTGACGGGGGCTGGCGACTCTGAGATGCTCACACCTGGCAGGGTAGGCCCCCGGTCCGACAGTCGAGTCGGGGCTGCGGTGCGGGCGCCGGACGGCGCCGGACGAACAGGCTGAGGAGTCGGTGACGATGGTGGGACGCGAAACGCGACCGAGTGGACCGTTTCGGGTGGGCGATCGCGTCCAGTTGACGGACGCCAAGGGCCGGCACTACACGGTCAACCTGGAGGCCGGCAAGGAGTTCCACACGCACCGCGGCGGCATCCTGCACGACGACCTGATCGGCACCGACGAGGGCAGCGTGGTCAAGTCGACCAACGGCACCCCGTACCTCGCGCTGCGACCGCTGCTCGTCGACTACATCCTGTCGATGCCCCGTGGGGCGCAGGTCATCTACCCGAAGGACGCCGCGCAGATCGTCCACGAGGGCGACGTCTTCCCCGGCGCCCGCGTGCTCGAGGCAGGCGCCGGCTCGGGCGCGCTGACGTGCTCACTGCTGCGAGCGGTCGGTCCGGAAGGGCGGGTCATCTCGTACGAGGTGCGCGACGACCACGCCGAACACGCGGTCCGGAACGTCGAGACGTTCTTCGGGGAGCGTCCCGAGAACTGGGACCTGACCATCGCCGACGTGGCCGAGTTCGACGCCGAGGCGGCGGGCGGTCAGGTCGACCGGGTGGTCCTCGACATGCTCGCCCCCTGGGACGCGCTGCCCGCGGTGTCCAAGGCGCTGGTTCCCGGCGGTGTGCTCATCGTCTACGTCGCCACTGTGACGCAGCTCTCGAAGGTGGTCGAGGCGATGCGCGAGCAGGAGTGCTGGACCGAGCCGCGGTCCTGGGAGTCGATCGTCCGCGGGTGGCACGTCGTCGGGCTCGCCGTACGCCCGGAACACCGGATGCAGGGCCACACCGCGTTCCTGGTGAGCGCCCGGCGTCTCGCCGAGGGAACCGTCACCCCCAGGCCGCAGCGCCGGTCGGGCAAGGGCTGAGACACGCCTTCGGCGGCGCCCGGACAGGACGCCGCCGAAGGAGGGAAAACTAGCTGCAGCCGGCGCGTGCCATGCCCAGCAGGGTGCACGTGCTCTCGTCCGACACCTTCCAGGTGCCGTCGACGTTCTCCCACGTCCACGCGGTCGGAGCGGCCGTGCCGTGCGGGCTGACGATCGCGACGTTCGCCGTCGCGGTATCGCCCTCTACCTGCACATCCGTGACCGTGAAGGACACCGGGTAGCTGGCCATGGCCGCCGTCATGGCCTCGAGATTCGGGCGGCGTTCGTCGCCGTCGACGACCACGACGGTCTTCTCGTCGACCGGTCGGGCGGGGTCCACGAGGACCTGGAGCGTACCGAGCAGTTCGTCCGACGTGGGGGCGGCAACCGCCTCGCCTGCCGCGGACGACGTGGCCGCGGACGTCGCTGTCGCGGTGTCGGAAGCGTCGTCGGACGAGCAGGCCGACATCCCGAGCGCGAAGACCACCGCGCCCACGGCAACCACGGACCTACCGATGAAGGATGTTCCGTTCAGGGGCTTGCGGATTATCACGACGAACCCTTTCGTTACACAGAACAGAGAGGAACTGCTCGACAGGTAGGTAAGGCTAACATGAGAGGTTCGGTGGCCCAGGGCGTCACGTATGCCGATTCGCAATCGGCAGAATCCGTGTCACGGCGCAGAATTCGGGCAGTGCCGGTAGCGTTGATAGATCTCATTGGGAGGAGACGCACATGAGCTCGACAGAGAACCCCGATTCGGTTGCGGCCGCACGAGAGCTCGAGGCGTTGCGCGCAGAGGCGTCGGCACTGCGCAGGCAGCTCGCGGAGTCGCCGGAACAGCTTCGTGAGATGGAATCGCGAGTGGACTCGCTGTCCATCCGGAACACCAAGCTGATGGACACCCTCAAGGAGGCCCGTCAGCAGCTCATCGCCCTTCGAGAAGAAGTCGATCGCCTCGGCCAGCCGCCGAGCGGGTACGGCGTGCTGCTCGGAGTGCACGACGATCAGACCGTGGACGTGTTCACCTCCGGACGCAAGATGCGGTTGACCTGCTCCCCGAACGTCGACGCCGAGACCCTCAAGCTCGGCCAGACCGTGCGCCTCAACGAGGCGCTCACGATCGTGGAAGCGGGCAACTTCGAGCGTGTGGGTGAGATCAGCACGTTGCGCGAGGTCCTCGACGACGGTCAGCGCGCCCTCGTGGTCGGCCACGCCGACGAGGAACGGATCGTGTGGCTGGCCGAACCCCTCGCGACCGTCTTCGAGGAGAGCGAGAGGGAGTCGATCGCGTACGACGCGGAATCGCCCACCCGCAAACTACGGCCGGGCGACTCCCTCCTCGTCGACACCAAAGCCGGGTACGCGTTCGAGCGGATCCCCAAGGCCGAGGTCGAGGATCTGGTCCTCGAAGAGGTTCCCGACGTGCACTACGACGACATCGGCGGCCTCGGACGGCAGATCGAGCAGATCCGTGACGCCGTCGAGTTGCCGTTCCTCCACAAGGACCTGTTCCACGAATACGAGCTGCGGCCACCGAAGGGTGTCCTCCTCTACGGTCCGCCCGGGTGCGGTAAGACGCTCATCGCCAAGGCGGTCGCCAACTCGCTCGCGAAGAAGATCGCGGAGGCCCGGGGACAGGACAGCAAGGAAGCCAAGTCCTACTTCCTCAACATCAAGGGCCCCGAGCTGCTGAACAAGTTCGTCGGCGAGACCGAGCGGCACATCCGGCTGATCTTCCAGCGGGCCCGGGAGAAGGCGTCCGAGGGCACCCCGGTGATCGTGTTCTTCGACGAGATGGATTCGATCTTCCGTACCCGCGGGTCGGGTGTCTCCTCCGACGTCGAGACCACCGTCGTGCCTCAGCTGCTCAGTGAGATCGACGGTGTCGAGGGACTCGAGAACGTCATCGTGATCGGCGCATCCAACCGCGAGGACATGATCGACCCCGCGATCCTGCGTCCCGGCCGCCTCGACGTGAAGATCAAGATCGAACGCCCCGACGCGGAATCGGCGCAGGACATCTTCTCGAAGTACCTCGTCGAGACGCTGCCGGTGCACGCCGACGACATCGCGGAGTTCGGCGGCGACCGCACGGCCTGCATCCGGGTGATGATCGAACGGGTCGTCGACCGCATGTACGCCGAGAGCGAGGAGAACCGCTTCCTCGAGGTCACGTACGCCAACGGCGACAAGGAGGTCCTGTACTTCAAGGACTTCAACTCGGGCGCGATGATCCAGAACATCGTCGACCGCGCCAAGAAGTACGCGATCAAGTCGGTGCTCGACACCGGTGCCCCGGGCCTGCGGGTCCAGCACCTGTTCGACTCCATCGTCGACGAGTTCTCGGAGAACGAGGACCTGCCGAATACCACCAACCCCGACGACTGGGCCCGGATCTCGGGCAAGAAGGGTGAGCGGATCGTCTACATCCGCACGCTGGTCACCGGTAAGAACGCGAGCGCGAGCCGCGCCATCGACACCGAATCCAACACGGGCCAGTACCTGTAAGCCGTTCGGCACCACCTGCGCGGCGGGAACTCGAACACGGGTCTCGCCGCGCAGGCGGCCGGGTGTCAGCGGTCCCGTGTGACGAGGTAGTCCTCCAGGAGCGCCCGGGTGTCCGGCACGAACGGCCACTGCGGGTCGCGCAGATGCGTCACCAGTTCGTGGGGCGTCCACCACCAACCCGACGCGATCTCGCTGGCCTGGTGGACGATGGGTCCGTCCCAGTGCGTCTCGTAGGCGTACAGGTGGCACCGCAGCCGCATTCCCTGCCAGTGCCCGTCCCACGCCACCGCCGCGATGGGGGTGAGGCCCACTCCGGTGACGCCCAGTTCCTCCGCCAGTTCCCGGCTCGCGGCCTCCTCCGGGGTTTCCCCCGGATCGACCACCCCGCCCGCCAGGCAGTCGTGATGACCGGCGAACACCGTCTTGGTGTCCGAGCGTCGGTGCACGTAGAGGCGCTTCCCGTCGCCGGATCGGACGAGGACGCCGGCGCTCGCGTGCCACAACCCCTCGGCGTAGACGCGGGAACGCGCGGCGGACCCCACCGGTCGTCCCGCACTGTCGAACACCGCCACCACTTCATCCGTGCCGGGTGGGGTGTTCGGTGCGGAATCCATGTGTCGATCCTGCCAGCCCCCCGGCGAACGTCGGTACTGTCGAGGTCGGTTGCTCGTTCCGGTGTCGAAGGGGTGCGAGGTCATGGCGTTGCCGCGTTCGATCGCCGGGTTCAACCGGGTCGTGACCAATCAGGTGAGCCGGCACGTCGCGACGATCCTGCCCGGTTTCGCCATCGTCGAGCACCGGGGCCGCACGTCGGGCAAGACGTACCGCACACCCGTCAACGTGTTCGTCGTGGACGGCCGCTACCGGTTCGCGCTGACGTACGGTGCGCAGAGCGACTGGGTGCGAAACGTGGTGGCGGCGGGCGGATGCACCATCGTGACGCGCCGCCGGACGGTGCACCTGACGGGCCCGAGGATCGTCACCGACAGCACCCACTCCTGGGCCCCCGCCGGGGTCCGCACGGTGCTCCGGGCGATCTCGGCGGACGAGTACCTGGAGTGCTCGCCGGACTAGCCGCCGGGAGCGGACGGCTCGCGTAGCAGGAGTGTGCCACCGGGTGGCGTCGGTGATCGCATAGGCTCGGCAGCATGCAGCGGATCATCGGTGTCGAAGTCGAGTACGGAATCTCCTCACCCAGCGAGCCTTCGGCCAATCCGATCTTGACGTCCACCCAGGCGGTGCTGGCCTATGCGGCGGCAGCGGGAGTGCCGCGCGCCAAGCGCACCCGATGGGACTACGAGGTGGAATCCCCGCTGCGGGATGCCCGCGGGTTCGACCTGGGCCGGCTGAGCGGCCCGGCGCCGGTGATCGACGCCGACGAGGTCGGCGCGGCCAACATGATCCTCACCAACGGCGCCCGGCTCTACGTCGATCACGCGCACCCCGAGTACTCGGCCCCGGAGGTCACCGACCCCCTGGACGCCGTCATCTGGGACAAGGCCGGCGAACGGGTGATGGAGGCGGCCGCCCGGCACGCGTCGAGCGTTCCCGGCGCCCCGCGACTGCAGCTGTACAAGAACAACGTGGACGGCAAGGGCGCGTCGTACGGCACCCACGAGAACTATCTGATGTCCCGGGCCACGCCGTTCTCCGCGGTGATCAACGGGCTGACGCCGTTCTTCGCGTCCCGTCAGGTGATCTGCGGGTCGGGCCGGGTGGGCATCGGCCAGTCCGGTGACGAGGCCGGTTTCCAGCTGTCCCAGCGGGCCGACTACATCGAGGTGGAGGTCGGGCTCGAGACGACACTCAAGCGCGGCATCATCAACACCCGCGACGAACCCCACGCGGACGCGGACAAGTATCGGCGTCTGCACGTCATCATCGGCGACGCGAACCTCGCCGAGATGTCGACGTACCTGAAGGTCGGGACGACGGCTCTGGTCCTCGATCTCATCGAGGCCGGTGTCGACCTCACCGACCTGCAGCTGGCCCGCCCGGTGACCGCCGTGCACCACATCAGCCACGACCCGACGCTGCGCGCCACGGTCGCGCTGGCCGACGGCCGGGAACTGACCGGGCTTGCCTTGCAGCGGATCTACCTGGACCGAGTCGACAAGTTCATGTCCGCCGAGGGCAACGACGACCCCCGCGTCGCCGATCTGATGGAGAAATGGGCGATGGTGCTCGACCTCCTCGAGCGGGATCCGATGGAGTGCGCTCACCTGCTGGACTGGCCGGCCAAGCTGCGTCTGCTCGAGGGTTTCCGGAACCGGGAGGGCCTCAACTGGTCCGCGCCGCGACTGCATCTCGTCGACCTGCAGTACTCGGATGTCCGCCTGGACAAGGGGCTCTACAACCGGCTCGTCGCCCGCGGGTCGATGGAACGCCTCGTCTCGGAGCAGGCCGTGCTCGACGCCGTCGACACCCCGCCCACCGATACCCGCGCCTACTTCCGGGGTGAGTGCCTGCGCAAGTTCGGCGCCGACATCGCGGCCGCGAGCTGGGATTCGGTGATCTTCGATCTCGGTGGCGACTCCCTGGTCCGTATTCCCACCCTCGAGCCGTTGCGGGGCAGCAAGGCGCACGTGGGGGAGTTGCTGGAGTCGGTGGAGACCGCGAAAGAACTCGTCGACGAGCTCACGAACTGACCCGTCGACCGGTCGCGGACGGATCTGCGCCGGAACTCGCCGTCGCGTCGGCACACGTGCGGCGGCGACGCTCGGTAGGGTGAAGGTCCGAGCGGATGATGTAGTCAGACTGCTTGGCAGGACAGGACGCTCGGAAGAAGAGCTCCCTTCACACAAGGAGGTCGGCTGCGATGGCGCAAGAGCAGACCAAACGTACTGGTGGCGGCGACGAGGACGACACCCCCGGCGGAGACGGTGCCGCGGGTCAGGAACGTCGCGAAAAGCTGGCCGAGGACACCGACGACCTGCTCGACGAGATCGACGACGTGCTCGAGGAGAACGCCGAAGACTTCGTCCGGGCCTATGTCCAGAAGGGCGGCCAGTGACGGCGGATCGACCGGCATTGCGGACAGGCGACGGTGACACGAAGCTCAGTTTCGGTTCGAATCTGAGCTCGTTCACCGAGTATCTGCGTGGTCACGCACCAGAATTGCTGCCGGAGAATCGGATCGGCCATCGTTCGCACTCGACACGGGGTGGTGACGGGATGGAGAGCGGTGATCTCGCACCGCACGGAACGACGATCGTGGCGCTCACCTACAAGGGTGGCGTCCTGCTCGCCGGCGACCGGCGCGCGACCCAGGGCAACCTGATCGCCAGCCGGGACGTCGAGAAGGTGTACGTCACCGACGAATATTCGGCGGCCGGCATCGCCGGCACCGCGGGGATCGCCATCGAACTGGTCCGCCTGTTCGCCGTCGAACTCGAGCACTACGAGAAGATCGAGGGCGTTCAGCTGACGTTCGACGGCAAGGCCAACCGCCTGGCGTCGATGGTCCGGGGCAACCTGGGGGCGGCGATGCAGGGTCTCGCGGTCGTCCCGCTGCTTGTCGGCTACGACCTCGACGCGGACGACGAGGCCCGCGCGGGCCGCATCGTCTCGTACGACGTCGTCGGCGGCCGGTACGAAGAGCGCGCCGGATACCACGCGGTCGGTTCGGGATCGTTGTTCGCGAAGTCGGCACTGAAGAAGATCTACTCGCCGGACAGCGACGAGGAGACCGCCCTGCGGGCGGCCATCGAATCGCTGTACGACGCGGCCGACGACGACTCGGCCACCGGTGGGCCCGACCTGACCCGCGGCATCTACCCGACCGCGGTCACGATCACCGAGGCCGGTGCCGTGCACGTGTCCGAGGAGACGACGTCCGAGTTGGCTCGGCGCATCGTCGCCGAGCGCACCGAAGAAGGGGGGTCTGCGCGATGACCATGCCGTATTACGCGTCCGCCGAGCAGATCATGCGGGACCGCTCGGAACTGGCGCGCAAGGGAATTGCCCGCGGACGCAGCGTCGTGGTGCTCACGTTCCGCGACGGCGTGCTGTTCGTCGCGGAGAATCCCTCCACCGCGCTGCACAAGGTCAGCGAACTGTACGACCGGCTCGGCTTCGCAGCCGTCGGCAAGTACAACGAGTTCGAGAATTTGCGGCGCGCCGGGATCGTCCATGCCGACATGCGCGGCTACTCCTACGACCGCCGGGACGTGACGGGCCGATCGCTGGCCAACGCGTACGCGCAGACCCTGGGCACGATCTTCACCGAACAGCCCAAGCCGTACGAGGTGGAGATCTGCGTCGCGGAGGTCGGGCGAGTGGGCAGCCCGAAGGCGCCCCAGCTGTACCGCATCACCTACGACGGATCCATCGTCGACGAACAGCATTTCGTCGTGATGGGTGGCACGACCGAGCCGATCGCGACCGCCATGCGCGAGTCGTACCGTGCCGACCTCGATCTCGAGGCGGCGGTCGGTATCGCGGTCAACGCCCTGCGTCAGGGCGGTGCCGGGGAAGGCGAGAAGCGGAACGTCGACATGGCCAGCCTCGAGGTGGCCGTGCTCGACCAGTCCCGGCCTCGCCGCGCGTTCCGGCGGATCACCGGACCCGCGCTCGAACAGCTGATTCCCGCAGCGCCCGCGGCCGCCTCGGAGCCCGCTCCGGAGTCGAAGCCGGACACCGAGACGAAGCCGGCCGACCCTCAGGACTGAGGCCGGTACACCGCGATCGCTTCGGGCACCGTCCGGAAGTCGAACCTCAGGGCGTCGGCGACCACTTCACCGTCGGTGGCCAGCGCAACCGGCGAGCCGTCCACGCGGACGGTGAGCCGGGGCACGAGGGATCGGACGTACACCCGGCTGCTTCCGAGCGTTCCGGTGGCGGCGGCGAACAGCAGCCGCGGCCGGGACGCTCGCCGGTCGGCCCGCACGTACCGGACATCGAGCAGTCCGCCGGTGATGGCGGGACGCGACATCGGAACCTGATCGCCGGGGGAATACCGACCGTTCCCCACGAACAGCATCCAGACCTTCACCGGCCTGCCGTCGATGGTGACGGCGAGCGGTGTTGCCGCGGAGAGAATCCGGATCATCGCCACACATGCCGCGGGCCACTTTCCGTACCGTGGCTGCCACTTCTCCCGCAGTCGCACCGCGTCGGGATAGCCGCCGAGACTGGCGGTGTTGAGGAATGGCGCCGGCTCCGCGACATCGGTGTGGACGACGGCCTGATCGACGAGAACCGCATGCCCGGTCTCGACGGCGTTCACCGTGTCCGAGATGTCGGCGACGCCGGCATCCCGTGCGAAGTGATTGAGCGTGCCGCCCGGGAACACCGCCAGCGGCAACGCGTGACGCGCTGCAGCGGACGCGACGGCGACCACGGTCCCGTCTCCACCGCACACTCCGAGGGCGCGCGGCTTCCTGTCGGTCACCCAGGCGTCGAGTTGTTCGGCGAAATCGCGGTCGGTGTCGAGTGCGCGCACGTCGGCCTTGGGGAGAGCGGTCGTGATCTCCTCACTGGGATCGACACTGTCGGGCCCGGACTCCGGGTTGACCACCACGAGCAGGTCCTCACCGCCCCGAAGTGCCGGTGCGTCGACGGTGGGGCCCAGCTCTGCCGGTTCCTCCGTGCGCACCGCCCACCAGCGGCGGGTGCCCGACGCGACGGCCCCGCCGAGTAGCAGCCCGGCGGCAACATCGGTCGGCCAGTGCACGCCGTTGTGCACACGGGAGTAGGCGACCGCGGCGGCAAGGGGGGCCACGACGGCAGCGGTCGCGGGCGATTCCAGGGCGACGCCCGTGGTGAACGCCGCCGCCGACGCCGCATGTCCCGACGGGAACGACGAGGACCGGGGGATCGCCACCCCGCGCAGCACGTTCGTCCATACGCGGGCAGGCGGGCGCCGCCGGGGGAACAGCGGTTTGAGGATGCCGTTGGCCAGACCGCTCGCCATCATGAGGGACAGCAGTCCGCGCACACCACCGCGGCGGGCGCGCCCGCCGAACAGTCCCAGCACCGCCGCCACGAACCACCACAGGAGCCCCTTGTCGGCCGCGCGGCTGAGGAAGCGCATGGCCCGGTCGAGCTCGGAGGGGCTCAGGTCGGCGCTGCGGTCGAAGACGATCTCGTCGGCCCGGTGGATTCGGCGTAAGTGTCGGTTCACCATCTCAGGGTATGCGCGGGGTGTCGCCGGAGGGTTTTACCGCTCCGCCGGGTGATCGGCGTTGTACTGTCGAGGTGTGCAGCGACGAATCATGGGAATTGAGACAGAGTTCGGTGTGACCTGCACCTTCCATGGTCACAGGCGACTGAGCCCGGACGAGGTTGCGCGCTACCTGTTCCGGCGGGTGGTGTCGTGGGGCCGGAGCTCCAACGTGTTTCTCCGGAACGGTGCCCGCCTGTATCTGGACGTCGGCTCGCACCCCGAATACGCGACGGCCGAGTGCGACAACCTCATCCAATTGGTCAACCACGACCGGGCGGGGGAGCGCGTTCTCGAGGAGCTGTTGATCGACGCCGAACAGCGGCTCGCCGAGGAAGGCATCGGCGGCGACATCTACCTGTTCAAGAACAACACGGACTCGGCGGGCAATTCGTACGGCTGTCACGAGAACTTCCTCGTGGCCCGGGCCGGCGAGTTCTCCCGGATCTCGGACGTGCTGCTCCCGTTCCTGGTGACGCGGCAGCTGATCTGTGGCGCGGGCAAGGTCCTGCAGACGCCGAAGGCGGCCACGTTCTGCCTGTCGCAGCGCGCCGAGCACATCTGGGAGGGCGTGTCCTCGGCGACCACGCGGTCGCGGCCCATCATCAACACCCGTGACGAGCCGCACGCCGACGCGGAGAAATACCGCCGCCTGCACGTGATCGTCGGCGACTCGAACATGTCCGAGTCGACCACCATGCTGAAGGTGGGCACGGCGGCGCTCGTGCTCGAGATGATCGAGGCCGGGGTGTCGTTCCGCGACTTCGCGCTCGACAACCCGATCCGCGCCATCCGCGAGGTCAGCCACGACGTCACCGGACGCCGCCCGGTGCGGCTCGCCGGCGGCCGGCAGGCCAGCGCCCTCGACATTCAGCGGGAATACCACGCGCGCGCGGTGGAACACCTGCAGAACCGGGATCCTGATCCGCAGGTCACTCAGGTCGTCGACCTGTGGGGTCGCATGCTCGACGCCGTCGAGACACAGGACTTCGCGAAGGTCGACATGGAGATCGACTGGGTGATCAAGCGCAAGCTGTTCCAGCGCTATCAGGACCGGCACGGCTTCGAGCTGGCCGACCCGAAGATCGCGCAGCTGGATCTGGCGTACCACGACATCAAACGCGGTCGCGGCGTGTTCGACGTGCTGCAGCGCAAGGGTCTGGTGAAGCGGATCACCGAGGACGAGACGATCGAGGCGGCGGTGGACACTCCGCCGCAGACCACCCGGGCGAAGCTGCGCGGCGAGTTCATCACGGCGGCGCAGGAGGCCGGACGCGACTTCACGGTCGACTGGGTGCACCTCAAGCTCAACGACCAGGCCCAGCGGACCGTGCTGTGCAAGGACCCGTTCCGGTCGGTCGACGAGCGGGTGGAGCGGCTGATTGCCTCGATGTAGCGGCGCTGTGAGAGTCCGTAACGGGCTCACCCACTAGGCTTCCGGGCGTGCCGACTTCCAAGATCGAGCGGTTGATGAACCTGGTGATCTGTTTGTTGTCCACCAGACAGTTCCTCACCGCCGAGAAGATTCGCGAGAGCGTTGCCGGGTACGCCGACTCCGCGAGCGACGAGGCGTTCAGTCGCATGTTCGAACGCGACAAGAACGAGCTCCGGGATCTCGGTGTTCCGCTCGAGACCGGGCAGGCGTCGCGTTTCTCGACGGTCGAGGGCTACCGCATCAACCGCAACGCGTACGAGCTCCCCGACATCGACCTCAGCCAGGAGGAGTCCGCGGCGGTCGCGGTGGCGGTCCAGCTGTGGGAGTCCCCGGAGTTGACGTCCGCGGCTCAGGGGGCCCTGCTCAAGCTGCGTGCGGCGGGTGTGCAGGTGGATCCGGATTCGGCGGCCACCCCGATCACCGCGGTGCCCGCCCGCACCCGAGGCTCCGAACCGGCGCTCGGCAAGCTGCTGGCCGCGGTCGATGCGGGCCGCGCCGTGCATTTCCCGCACCGCGGCGCCCTGAACGAGCCGTACACCCAGCGCACCGTCGAACCCTGGGGTGTCGTCACCGCGCACGGCCGGTGGTATCTCGTCGGTCACGACGTCGACCGGGGGGCTGTCCGGACGTTCCGGCTGTCGCGGATCGGCGACGACGTGACGGAGTTCGGACCGTCCGGGGTAGTCCACAAACCGGCGGGCGTCGACCTCCGGGAGATCGTCGACCGGGTCACCGGTTCGGGGGAGGTCACCGGCACCGCGACTGTGTGGGTGGCCGAGGGCCGTGCCCAGGAACTGCGCCGACTGGCGACCACGGCGGAGGAGAAGCGGGTGAACGAGCGCAGCGGCACCGTGCTCGGGATCCCGGTCCGCTCCCGGGACTGGATCGCGCGGCTGGTCGCGGGCCACGGGGCGGACGCCCTGGTCCTCGATCCGCCCGAACTACGTCACGACGTGCTGACCAAGCTGAAGGACGCCGCACGGGGAGGGGGGACGTCGTGAGCAACAGGCTGTCGTCGAGACTGTCCCGGCTCCTCAACCTGGTGCCGTACTTCATCGCGAACCCCGGGATGAGTGCGGCCGAGGCCGCCGCCGAACTGGGCGTCACCACCACACAGCTGATGTCCGACCTCAACCAGTTGTGGGTGTGCGGGCTGCCCGGCTACGGTCCCGGCGACCTCATCGACCTCTCGTTCTCCGAGGAGAGCATCGAGGTGACGTTCTCGGCGGGCATCGACCGCCCGCTGCGGTTGACGTCCACCGAGGCGACCGCGCTTCTGATTGCCCTGCGTTCGCTGGTGGAGATGCCGGGCATGGTCGATCCGTCCGCGGCGCACAGCGCGATCGCGAAGATCGAGGACGCCGCGGGCACCGCGGCGGCCCGCGCGGCGGTGACGCCGGCGTCGGAGCGGGAGGCGGTGGAGGACGTGGCGGAGGATCCCATCGCCGCCACGGTGCGGTCCGCGCTTCATCATCGGCGTGCCCTCCACCTGACGTACTACTCGGCCTCCCGGGACCGCGTCACCGAGCGCACCGTGGATCCGGTGCGGGTCGTGCTGGTCGACAATCAGAGTTACCTGCAGGCGTGGTGCCGGCAGGCCGAGGGGGTCCGGCTGTTCCGGCTCGACCGGATCGACGCCGCCACCGAGCTGGACGAGCCGTCCACACCGCCGGCGCAGGCTCTCGTGCGGGATTCCAACCTGGAATTGTTCAGCGGCGACGCGTCCCTGCCCCAGGCCCGGTTGCACATCGGCGCCGACTGCGTCTGGGTGCTCGACTACTACCCGATGGACGTCCGGACGGTCGCCGCCGACGGCTCGGTGGAGGCGAGCATGAGTTACGGGGCGCTCGAGTGGATGGCCCGGCTCGTGCTCGGGTTCGGTGCCGGAATCACGGTGCTCGAACCGGCGGAACTGGTCGACGAGGTGCGCCGCCGGGCCGTGGAGGCATTGTCCGCCTACGACGCCGTCGAGGCATGAGCGGCGACGGGCGTCCGCTGCGGATCAGCGTCTTCGGCGCGGGCAGCATCGGCTGCTATGTCGGGGGCCGGCTCGCGGCGGCCGGCGCCGAGGTGACCCTGATCGGCCGGGAGCGCGTCGGGGCGGAGATCCGCGACCACGGGTTGCGGCTGACGGACCTGCACGGAGCGGATATCCGGGTCGGTGCCTCCGACATCGCCTTCGCCACCGGCCCCGAGTCGGCGGCCACGGCCGATCTCGTCGTGGTCTCGGTGAAGTCGGCGGGGACACCGGAGGCAGGTGCCGCACTGGCGTCGGCGATCGGTTTCGACACGGTGGTGGTCAGTGCGCAGAACGGGCTGGGCAATGCGGACACCCTGCGCGCGGCACTGCCGGAGCACGTCGTTCTCGCGGCGATGGTGCCGTTCAACGTGGTGCACCGCGGCGACGGGCATTTCCACCAGGGCTCCGAGGGTGACCTCGAGATCGAGCAGCATCCGGCGGTGCGCGCATTCGCGGCGGTGTTCGACGACGCCGGGCTGCCGCTGCACGCACGTGAGGACTTCCGCTCGGTGCAGTGGGCGAAGTTGCTGCTCAACCTGAACAACGCGGTCAACGCCCTGTCCGGTCTGCCGCTCCGCGAGGAGTTGTCGCAGCGGTCGTTCCGGCGCGCGGTCGCCCTGGCCCAGCGGGAAGCGCTCGCCCTGCTGACCGCCCGCGGCATCGCTGTCGCCAAGCTCACGCCGCTGCCGCCGCAGTGGATTCCCCGGTTGCTGACCGTCCCGGACGGGGTGTTCCGGGTGGCGGGCAGCCGGATGCTGGCCATCGACCCGCACGCGCGATCCTCGATGTGGGACGACCTCGAAGCGGGCAGGCGCACCGAGGTGGACTGGATCAGCGGGGAGGTCGTGCGGCTGGCCGCGGCGTCGGGTGCGGACGCCCCTGTGAACGCGCGGCTGGTCGAACTGATCCGCGCGGCCGAGGCGGGCGGGAACCGGCATTGGTCCGGGGACGCCCTGCTCGCCGATCTGCGCTCACAGCGGGCACCCAGGAAACCGACAGGCAAACGGCAGCGCAACTAGCAAGTTTCGACCGGGCTGGTGCCGTGTATGTCCGGTAGCATCGGGGTCACCTGATCTTTTGGAGGTTTCATCATGGGAGCCATGAGCCCCTGGCACTGGGCCATCGTCGCGCTGGTCGTCATCATCCTGTTCGGTTCCAAGAAGCTGCCCGATGCGGCTCGTGGACTCGGCCGTTCGCTCCGCATCTTCAAGAGCGAGGTCAAGGAGATGCAGAACGACAACAGCACGCCGGCGCCCACCGCGCAGCAGAGCGCGCCCGCCGAGCTGCCCGTGGCAGACACCACGGCCGCACCGGTCACCCCGCCGGCGCCGGTGCAGCCGCAGCACACCGAGCCGAAGTCGGCTTAGCCCGAGCCGCCTGACAACCGGGGTGAATCTTCACCCCGGTTGCCTGCTGACCAAGACTAGGGCGAACAACAGTGCGAATTCCGTTCGATCCGCGCACCAGCAAGCGGAGGACCAATCCCGACGGCACGATGTCGTTGGTCGATCACCTCTACGAGCTGCGGACGCGACTGCTCCTGTCGGTGCTGGCCATCCTGGTCACCACCGCAGTGGGCTTCTACTGGTACTCCCACCAGATTCTCGGGATCGAGAGCCTCGGTGAGCTCCTGCAGGGACCGTACTGCTCGCTGCCGGCGTCGAGTCGCGCCGACCTGACCAGCGACGGGTCGTGCCGCCTCCTCGCGACCGGACCGTTCGAGCAGTTCATGCTCCGGTTCAAAGTTGCGTTGACGGCGGGCATCGTCCTCGCCTGTCCGATCTGGCTGTACCAACTGTGGGCGTTCATCACTCCCGGCCTGTACGCGAAGGAACGTCGCTACGCGATCGGCTTCGTGGTGTCCGGCGCGGTGCTGTTCATCGCGGGCGCCGTCCTCGCCTACGTGGTGGTCGCGAAGGCCCTGCACTTCCTGCTGACGATCGGTGACAACGTCCAGATCACCGCACTCGGCGGCGCGGAATACTTCGGGTTCATCATCAACCTGCTGATCATCTTCGGTGTCAGCTTCGAGATCCCGCTGCTCATCGTCGCGCTGAACTTCGTCGGCATCCTGCCCTACGCGAAGCTCAAGGCGTGGCGCCGCGGCCTGATCTTCGCTCTGTTCGTGTTCGCCGCGATCGCCACCCCCGGGCAGGACCCGTTCTCGATGCTCGCGCTCGCGTTCGCGCTGACCCTGCTGTTCGAGGTCGCCGTGCAGATCGCCCGCCTCAACGACCGCCGCAAGGCCCGTCGCACGGAACAGGAATGGGGTGCTCTCGACGACGACGAGGCGTCGACGATCGCCGCGCCGACGGACCTGAACGAGGCGTTCGACGTCGCCGCCACACCGGTCCCCGAGCCAGCGGGCCGGTTCCGGCGGTCCCGCAAGTCGGGCAAGTCCGGCGCAGCGAACAAGAACGACGACGCGAGCACGACCGGCAGCAACACACCGGGTCAGGACTTCTCCGACACCCTGTGACAATCTGACGGGGTGGCAGTGACAACAGGTGACACGACCGGCGGCACCGAACTCGATGTGTTCTCGGCGCAGCTCGGCTTCGTGCTCGACCCCTTCCAGATCAACGCCTGCCGCGCGCTCGAGGGCGGCCACGGCGTCCTCGTCTGCGCCCCGACCGGCGCGGGAAAGACCGTGGTCGGCGAATTCGCCGTGCACCTGGCGCTCGGCGCCGGGCGTAAGTGCTTCTACACCACACCGATCAAGGCGCTGAGCAACCAGAAGTACGCGGAACTGGTGCGGCGGTACGGCAAGGACACGGTCGGGCTGCTGACCGGCGATTCGAGCATCAACTCGGACGCCCCGGTGGTCGTCATGACCACCGAGGTGCTGCGGAACATGCTGTACGCCGACTCCCCGGCGCTGCGCGGATTGTCCCACGTCGTCATGGACGAGGTGCACTTCCTCGCGGACCGGTTCCGCGGGGCCGTGTGGGAAGAGGTGATCCTGCACCTTTCCGAGGACGTCCGCCTCGTCAGCCTGTCGGCGACCGTCAGCAACGCCGAGGAGTTCGGCGCGTGGATGGAAACGGTGCGCGGCGACACCACCGTGGTGGTCGACGAGAACCGCCCGATCCCGCTGTGGCAGCACATCATGGTCGGGAAGCGGCTGTTCGACCTGTTCGACACGAGGGCGCGCAGCGGGGACGCGCTAAAGGATCTGGTGGTCGACCAGGATCTGGTCCGTCACGTCAAACAACGGCAGGCCCTCGAGCGGGCCGACTCGTGGGAGTCGCGGGGCAGGGGCCGCCGTGGTGGCGGCCGCGGGTTCTCCAACGACTTCCGGCCGCTGCCCCGACCGGAAGTGATCTCCCGCCTCGACGACGAGGGACTCCTCCCGGCGATCACGTTCATCTTCAGCCGCGCCGGGTGCGACGCCGCGCTGGCCCAGTGCCTGCGGTCCCGCCTCGATCTGACGACGCCGGAGCAGGTCGCCGAGATCCGGACCATCATCGACGCCCACACCGCGGAGCTGCCCAAGGCCGATCTGGAGGTCCTCGGGTACTGGGAATGGCGCAAGGCGCTCGAGCGGGGCCTCGCCGCGCACCACGCGGGGATGCTGCCCGCGTTCCGGCAGACGGTCGAGGAGTTGTTCGTCAAGGGACTGATCCGGGCCGTGTTCGCCACCGAGACGCTGGCGCTCGGCATCAACATGCCCGCCCGCACGGTCGTCCTCGAACGCCTCGTCAAATACAACGGCGAGGCCCACGCCGAACTCACCCCGGGGGAGTACACGCAGCTCACCGGCCGGGCCGGACGTCGCGGCATCGACATCGAGGGTCACGCGGTAGTCCTGTGGCAGCCCGGGGTGGAACCCGTGGACGTCGCCGGGCTGGCCTCCACACGCACGTTCCCGCTCCGCAGCTCGTTCCGTCCCGGCTACAACATGACCATCAACCTGGTCGATCGCATGGGCGCGGCGGAATCACGGGCCCTGCTCGAGCGGTCGTTCGCCCAATTCCAGGCCGACCGGTCCGTGGTCGGCCTGACGCGCGGCATCGAACGTAACGAGGCCGCGCTCACCACGCTCCGCGAACGGCTGGGCGGCGAGGACGGCGAGTACTTCGAATACGCGCGCCTGCGGGAGGAACTGAGCAGCCGGGAACGGACACTCGAACGGGCAGGCCGAACCGAACGACGGGACGCCGCCGTCGCCTCGCTCGTCGCACTGCGGCGCGGCGACGTGATCGCGATCCCCGTCGGACGGCACTCCGGTCTGGCCGTGGTGCTGGAACCGGACCGGGACCCGACGGATCCGAAACCACTGATCCTCACCGAGGCGAAGTGGGCGGGCCGGGTGTCGGCCGGCGACTTCCCCGAGCCTGCACGGTCTTTGGGATCGATGCGGTTGCCGCGGCGCTTCGATCACCACACCGCCCGCGTGCGACGCGATCTGGCATCGGCATTGCGCAGCACCGGAATCGTTGCGCCGGGTCGCCGGAAGCGAAAGAAGTCGGGTGCCGGCGCCGACGACGCCGAGATCGCGCGGCTGCGGCGCGCCATCCGGCAGCACCCGTGCCACAGTTGGCCCGACCGCGAGCAGCTCAGCCGGATCGGTGAACGCTACAACCGGCTGGCCCGCGAGACCGAGACGATGCGGCAGAAGGTGGCTGCCACGACGAACTCGTTGGCGCGCACGTTCGATCGCATCCTGTCGCTGCTCGCCGAGCGCGACTACATCTCGGCGGGCGAACACCCCGACGCCACCGAACACGGCACGCGGTTGAGTCGAATCTATTGCGAGAGCGACCTCTTGGTGGCCGAGTGCCTCCGGCAGGGTGTGTGGAAGGGCCTCGGGCCCGCGGAGCTCGCCGCCGTCGTGTCCGCCGTGATCTTCGAATCGCGCCGTGAAGGGGACACCGTCGAAGGCGGCGGTCCGGGAGCATTGCGGCACGCCCTCGACGAGACGGTGCGGGTGTGGCGGGAGCTACGGGCGGACGAGATCCGGCACAAACTGCCGCCCACCCGTGAGCCGGACCTCGGCTTCGCTGCCGCGATCTTCCACTGGGCGAGCGACAATTCGCTCGTCGAGGCGCTGATCGCGGCAGGAGATCAGGGGCGTGCGCTGTCTGCCGGCGACTTCGTGCGGTGGTGCAGGCAGGTGATCGACCTGCTCGAACAGGTCCGGTCGACGTCCCCCGATCCGGAGGTCGGCAAGGCAGCAGGTCGTGCGGTCGCGGCGATCCGCCGCGGTGTCGTCGCCGTGGATGCTGCGTGACCCGACGCCGTGTGGTTGGATTCGCACGCCGTCCGAGGGCCCGAATCCGATGGTGGGGCGTTACGGTAGGTACAAAACTTGACACGTGAGCGGGAGGCGACGATGAGCGGCCCTTACGGACCGAACGACCCGAACGGGCAATGGGCCCAGGGACAGCAACCGGGCCAGGGTAACCCTGACCAGACCGGCGGCCAGTACGGGGCGCCGCAGTACGGTCAGCAGCCGCCCGCCCAGCCGTGGGGACAGCCGGCACCGGGTCAGCCTCAGCAGCCCGGGCAGCCGCAGTGGGGTCAGCACCCGCAGCAGCCCGGACAGCCGCAGTGGGGTCAGCAGCCGCAACCCGGTCAGCTCGGACAGCCGGGTCCGGGACAGTGGGGTCAGCAGCCCGGGCAGCCGCAGTGGGGTCAGCAACCGGGTCAGCCGCAGCAGTGGGGCCCGACCCCCGGCCAGCAGCAGTGGGGGCAGCCGCCGTCGTCGGGGAAGTCGAAGCTGCCGTTGATCATCGGCGGTGTGGTGGCTCTGCTGGTGATCGTGGGTATCGCCCTGGTGCTCGCGTTCACGGTGTTCGGCACGGACACACTCGACCAGAAGGCGGCCGAGGACGGTGTCGAGCGCATCGTCACCGATTCGTACGGCGCCGAGAACGTGTCCGGTGTCACGTGCCCCGCGGATCAGGAAGTGAAGAAGGGCAACAGCTTCACGTGCAGTCTCACCGTGGACGGTGAGAAGAAGCAGGTCACTCTCACCTTCACCGACGACAAGGGCACGTACGAGGTGAGCCGCCCCAGTTAGACACGCCCTCGGCCCACCCGGCCGTCACGGAACTCGTGCGGCGGCCACCTTTTTCATCGCCGCCGTGAGGCGGCCGACGGAATTCTCGATTCCGAGTTCCTCCGCCAGCCTGCCGAGCCGGTCCGCATCGACCGGTTCGGCCGGCAGCGTGTCTTCGCGGGACAGTTCGACATCCGCGTTCCGCACCACCCGCACCACCGGCAGTGCCGCGTCGAGATAGTCGGCTGCGGCGGCGAATTTCGCGCGCGCACCCTTCGCCATGTCGGATTCGGGATCGACTGCGGCGGCCCGCAGGGCGGCGAGCGATCCGTACTGCATGATCAGGCTCGACGCGGTCTTCTCGCCGATTCCCTTCACTCCCGGCAGCCCGTCGGACGAGTCGCCGCGCAGCAGGGCGAGTTCGGCGTAGGCCTCACCGGCCCGGTCGGCGGGCACCCCGTACTTGGCTGCGACCTCTTCCGGCCCGAGCAGTTCGGCCTTGGCGAGGCCGCGCACCACGTACAGCACCCGCACCGGCACCGGGTCGTCCGTGACGACCTGCAGGAGGTCGCGGTCGCCGGTGACGACGATGGTGGTGTCGCGGGTCTCGGTGGCGGCCAGGGTGCCGAGAACGTCGTCGGCCTCGAGGCCTTCCGCACCGGCGGTCGCGATTCCGGTGGCGGCCAGGACATCCAGGATCATCGGGACCTGCGGCGACAGGGTGTCGGGCACCTCTTCCTCCGCCCCGCCGGTGTCCTCGGCGACCCGGTGCGCCTTGTAGGTGGGCACGGCCTCGACGCGGAACGCGGGCCGCCAGTCGAGGTCGAGGCACACCGCGAGCCGGGACGGCTGGTGCTTGGTGATCAGTGCGGCCACCATGTCGGTGAACCCGCGCACCGCGTTGACGGATCGACCGTCGGGTGAGGTGATCGAGTCGGGTAGCGCGTAGTACGCGCGAAACCACAGGCTGGCACCGTCGAGGAGAAGCAGAGGCCCTGTCATGACCCTCATCCTGCCAAACCGGTTTAGCCTGAAGCCATGAGTTCCCTCGGCGCATCGACTTCTCGCTTCCCGACCACCATCTATGCCGACCGGATCGCTCGCGCAGGCGCACTGGCCCGCGACGCCGGACTCGACGGCCTCCTCATCACCCCCGGACCCGACCTGCGGTATCTGCTGGGTTCGCGCGCGGAGTCGTTCGAACGGCTCACCTGCCTGGTGATTCCCGCGAACGGCGACACCGCGTCCGTGGTCGTGCCGCGGCTCGAACTGGCGTCGCTCACCGAGTCGGCGGCGTCCGAACTCGGGTTGACGATCCGCGACTGGGTCGACGGGGTCGACCCGTACTCGTTGGTGTCGGGACTGCTGCCGTCGCCTGCCCGGACCGCCGTCACCGATGCGATGCCTGCGCTGCACCTGATTCCGCTCTCGGAGGCGCTCGGCGCGCTGCCGCTCCTGGCCACCGGGGTGCTGCGGGAGCTGCGGATGGTCAAGGACGACGCGGAGATCGACGCGTTGCGCCGGGCCGGTCAGGCCATCGACCGGGTCCACGCTCGGATGGCGGAGTTCCTGAAGGTCGGCCGCACCGAGGCCGAGGTGGCGGCGGACATCACCGCCGCGATCCTGGCGGAGGGACACACCGAGGCGGCGTTCGTCATCGTCGGCTCGGGGCCGCACGGCGCCGACCCGCACCACGAGGTGTCCGAGCGGGTCGTCGAATCGGGTGACGTCGTGGTCATCGACATCGGCGGACCCGTCGAGCCCGGCTACAACTCCGACTCCACCCGCACGTACAGCATGGGTGAGCCCGATCCGGGTGTGGCCGCCAAGTTCGCGGTACTGGAGGAGGCGCAGGCGGCGGCCGTCGACCTGGTGCGTCCCGGCATCACCGCCGAGGCGGTCGACGCGGCCGCCCGCGACCTGCTGGCCGCGCAGGGGCTGGCCGAGGTGTTCGTGCACCGGACCGGGCACGGAATCGGGTTGTCGGTGCACGAGGAGCCGTACATCGTGTCGGGTAACGCGATCGAGCTGGCCGAGGGGATGGCGTTCAGCGTGGAGCCGGGCATCTACTTCCGCGGGGAGTGGGGTGCACGGATCGAGGACATCGTGATCGTGACCGCCGACGGCTGTGAGCCGGTCAACACCCGGCCCCACGGGCTGACGGTTCTCCCCGGCTGAGCACCGGGAGTGTGCGGGGGCGGTGCGGCGCGGGTAGTAACATCTTCCATTTGTTCACGACCGCACTCGCCGCTGCACGTCTGCGGAGAGTCGGGATCACAGATCACGCGAAGGTGTCATGGAAAGCGTCGCCCCGAAGGTAACCGTCGTCGTACCGACCTACAACGAACGCGACAACCTGCCCAAGATCGTCGAGCTTCTCGCGGCGTCGGAAATTCCGAACCTGCATGTGCTGGTCGTCGACGACAACTCGCCGGACGGCACAGGTGAGGTCGCCGATACGCTCGCGCAGAGCGGTCCGATCCCGGTCGGAGTCCTGCACCGGACCGTGAAGGACGGCCTCGGACGGGCCTACGTCGCCGGGATGACCCGGGCGCTCGCCGAGGGCGCGGACATCGTGATCCAGATGGACGCCGACCTGTCGCACCCCACCGAGGCCATCCCGCGGATGGTGGAGACCCTGGCGACGACGGATGCGGCCGTCGTCCTCGGCTCCCGCTACGTGGCCGGTGGCGCGGTCGCCAGCGACTGGCCCTGGCATCGCAAGGCGCTGTCGGCGTGGGCGAACTTCTACGTCAACGCGATCCTGCGGTTGCGCGTCAAGGACGCCACCGCGGGGTTCAAGGCGTGGCACGCGGACACGCTGCGGGCCATCGACGTCGACGGTGTGCAGAGCAACGGGTACGCGTTCCAGGTGGAGATGAACTATCGCACGGTGCAGCGCGGCATGACCATCGCCGAGGTCCCGATCCGTTTCGAGGAGCGCACCGACGGGGTGTCCAAGATGAGCCTCGCCGTGCAGATAGAGTCCGCGCTGGTCCCGTGGAAGTTGCGGTTCAGTGGTGACGCAGCGCAGCCGAGCCGAGTACGCGGCTGACGGCGATCTCCACGACCACGCGGGTCGGGTTCACCCGGGGCTGGCGGTACCTGGCGGCGTAGCGGGCCACGGCGTCGGCGACGGACTCGGGGTCGGTCAACACCCGGGCGGGGCCCTCGAGGGTCATCCAGCGCGGCCCGTCCACCTGGCTCACCGCGCCATACCCTCCGCGTTCGGCGTTGAGGGCCTTCTGCGAGGAGCCGTTGGTGATGACCCGCGCCAGCCCGTGCTCCTGATCCCAGGTGAAGCCGACGGCGACGACGTGCGGGGTGCCGTTCTTGCGGAGCGTGGTGAGCGTCCCGAGATGGTATTCGCCGAGGAAGGTGAGCGCCGCGTCGGTCAGGCGGATCGGGGTGGAGGGGGTGCGGTCCATGCCCCGACGGTAATCCAGGACACTGGACGGGTGAGCCTGGGATCGAAGAAGAACAGCGGCAAGCCCGGCGACGACGGGGTGGTACTCCTCCTCGGTGGTCGCAGTGAGATCGGCCTCGAGATCGCCACCCGCCTCGCGCCCGGCCGCACGATCGTCCTCGCCGCCCGCCGCAGCACCGAACTCGGCGCCGAACGGCAGGCGCTGCTGGACGCGGGCGCGTCCGTGGTGGACTGCGTGGAATTCGACGCCGACGACCTCGACAGCCACGAGAAGCTGCTGCGGTCCGTGGTGGACGCGCACGGACCGCTGTCGGTGGCAGTGCTGGCGTTCGGCATTCTCGGCGATCAGGCGCGCGCTGAGCGGGACGCACGGCACGCCGTTGCCGTGGTCCACACCGACTACGTCGCGCAGGTCGGTGTGCTCACGCATCTCGCGACCCTGCTCCGGGAACAGCGGTCGGGACGGATCGTGGTGTTCTCGTCCGTCGCGGGTGTGCGCGTGCGCCGCGCCAACTACGTGTACGGGTCGGCGAAGGCGGGCCTGGACGGGTTCGCCTCGGGTCTCGGTGACGCCCTCCACGGCAGCGGCGTCTCCCTCCTGCTCGTGCGGTCGGGTTTCGTGATCGGCCGGATGACCGAGGGGATGTCGCCGGCGCCGATGTCGAGCACACCGGCACAGGTCGCGGACGCGGTCGTGCGGGGTCTGCACCGCGGTGCGAGCCGAGTGTGGGTGCCGGGACGGTTGCGCCCGGTGTTCTTCGTCATGAGGTTGCTGCCGCAGGCGGTCTGGCGCCGGATGCCGCGATGACCGACCCGATCGTCGTCGTCGGTATCGGTGCCGACGGGTGGGACGGTCTGTCGGCGTCCGCGCGACGCGCGATCGAGGGCGCCGACGTCGTGATGGGTTCGGGCCGGCAACTCGCCCTGATTCCCGAGTCGCCGGCGCTGCGGGTGGACTGGCCGTCCCCGCTCGTCCCCGCGCTGCCGGGCCTGTTCGAACAGCACCACGACCGGCGGGTGTGCGTCCTGGCCAGCGGAGACCCGATGTTCCACGGTATCGGCGTCACCCTCGTCGACCTCCTCGGTGCGGAGCGGGTGCGGGTGATCTCGCACCCGTCGTCGGCCACGCTGGCCTGCGCCCGGCTGGGCTGGGCGGCGCACGAGACGCCCGTGGTCAGTCTCGTGAACCGGCCCGTGGACACGCTCCTGCCTGCACTCGGCGATCACACGCGACTGCTCGTGCTGAGCCGCGACGAGCACACTCCCGCCGCCGCGGCCGAACTCCTGACGAAACACGGGTTCGGACTGTCGCGGCTCACCGTGCTCGGCGAACTGGGCGGACCCGACGAGTCGAGGCTCGACGGCACGGCGTCGGCCTGGTCGCACGAGCCGGGGGCCCGGCTGAACGTGGTCGCGATCGACTGCCGGGCCGACTCCGGCACCCTCCGGTTGACCCGGATGCCCGGACTGCCCGACGTCGTGTTCACGGGCGACGGGCAGATGACCAAACACGAGATCCGCGCCCTGACGCTCTGCGCCCTCGCCCCCGCGGCGGGTGAGCTGCTGTGGGACGTGGGGGGTGGGTCCGGCACGGTCGCGATCGAATGGATGCGCACCCACCCCCTCTGCCGGGCAGTGACTTTCGAGCGCAGCGCGGCACGTGCCGACCAGATCGAGTCGAACGCTTCAGCGCTCGGGGTGCCGTCTCTCCCCGTGTTCGGTGACGCACCCGCAGCGTTCGAGGACGTACCGCCGGAACTGTCCACACCGGACGCGATCTTCGTCGGCGGTGGCGTCACGCAGGACGGTCTGCTCGAGGAGTGCTGGTCCCGGCTTCGGCTCGGCGGCCGGATGGTCGCCAACGCGGTGACAGCGGAATCGGAAGCACTTCTGCTGCAGTGGTTCTCGAAATGCGGAGGGCAGCTCCGCAAGTTTCAGGTGTATCGCGGTGAGCCGCTCGGCGGGTTCACCGCGTGGCGGCCGCAACTGCCGGTTGCGCAGTGGTCGGTGACGAAGCAGTCGAAAGGTGATGCGGCATGACGGTGTACTTCATCGGAGCAGGTCCCGGCGCGGCCGACCTGGTCACGGTCCGCGCGCAGCGGATCATCGCGGCGAGCCCCGTCTGCCTGTACGCGGGCAGTCTCGTCCCGCAGGAACTGCTGGCGGAATGCCCCGAGGGTGCGAGGGTGATCGACACGGCGCGGCTGAGTCTCGACGAGATCGTCGCCCTGCTGATCGAGGCGGACACCGCCGGTCAGGACGTCGCCCGGCTGCATTCGGGTGATCCGTCGATCTTCAGTGCCGTCGCCGAACAGGTGCGCCGGCTCGAGGCTGCCGGCGTCGCGTACACCGTGGTGCCCGGGGTTCCCGCGTTCACCGCCGCGGCGGCGTCGCTGGGGCGGGAGCTGACCGTTCCCGGTGTCTCGCAGTCGATCGTGCTGACCCGCGTGTCCACGCTGTCCACCGCGATGCCGGAGGGTGAGGACCTGCGTTCCCTCGGCCGCAGCGGTGCCACGATGGTGGTGCACCTCGGTGCGCACCGGATCGATCAGATCGCCCTGGAACTCACCGAGAACTACGGCCGCGACTGTCCCGCCGCCGTAGTCGCGTTCGCGTCGCGTCCCGACGAGATCGTGCTCCGCGGCACCCTGGCCACGATCGCCGATCAGGTGAAGGCCGCGGGCGTCACGAAGACCGCCGTGGTGATCGTCGGGAAAGTGCTTGCTGCCGAAGGATTTCCGGACAGCTACCTGTATTCCGCCACCCGCGAGCGCACCACCCACTGAGCGTGGCACGGATCCTGATCCTCGGCGGCACCGGGGAAGCCCGAGCGCTCGCCGCCGCACTCACGGACGTTCCGGGGGTCGACACCGTGTCCTCCCTCGCCGGCCGGGTCCGCGATCCGCGCCTGCCCGTCGGCGACGTGCGGATCGGCGGATTCGGGGGAGCGGACGGACTCGACGAGTGGCTGCGCGCGCATCCCGTCGACGCGATCGTGGACGCGACACACCCGTTCGCGGCGCAGATCACGAGCAACGCCGCCGATGCCGCGCACCGTCGCGGGATACCGCACGTCGTGCTGCGGCGCCCGGAATGGTCTCCACGTCCCGGCGAACGCTGGCACAGCGCCGCCGACCTCGCCGACGCGGCCGCCCTGCTGCCCGACCTGGGAACGAGAGTCTTCCTCACCATCGGCAGGCAGGGTGTCGACGCGTTCGCCGGCCTGCACGCACTGTGGTTTCTGATCCGCGCGATCGATCCACCCGACGTGGCGACGCCACCGCAGTCGACACTGCTGCTCGCCCGCGGGCCGTTCGCGGTGGCCGACGAGATCGCACTGATGCGCGAGCACCGCATCGACGTCCTGGTCACCAAGAACAGTGGCGGCGGTCAGACCGACGCGAAACTCGACGCAGCCCGCGCACTGAGCGTGCCTGTGCTGATGATTCGCCGTCCACCGTTGCCGTCGGCAACAGCAACGGTGGACGACGTCGCGGGAGCAGTCGAGTGGATCGACTCGGTCACACGATGAGGACGTGGGCGCGGTGACCCGTCAGCAGGCCGGCGCCGGCGCGTCCTCGGACAGGGGCTTGCCCTCCGGTTCCGTGTAGAACGCGAGCAACACCAGCGGTTCGGTGCCCAGATTCGAGCCCTCGTGGACGTGATCGCTTCCGTGGTCCTCGGTGATCGCCTGACCGGCTGTCGTCACCGCTTCCGTGCAGTCCTGCAGAGTGCGGGACAGCACACCCGATTCGACGAACGCGTACACCGGACCGTCGTGGTAGTGCCATCCCGTCGTGCCGCCGGGGGCGATCTCGATGCGCCGCAGCGTGAGATCCGTGCCCGCCGAACTGCCCGCGACCGCCGGAATCGTCGTCTCGAACAGAACCTGCGCGGTCACACCCGAAGACGGCGTGGCCTGGGCCGGAGACGTGGACAGTACCGCGGCGACGGCACAGGACAAGACGACCACACTCGATCTGAGCAGCATCGTGACGACCTCTCGGCGCGCTGGCCCCGCACACTGTGCGCAGGCATCCAGGGGAGTGCATTCCGGCGTGTCCAGGGTAGGGCTCCGGAGAGAGCCGCCGCGGAGATATCCGCGAAACCCGATCCCGCGTGGACTACTTCAGCCGCACTTCGAGACGACCTCCCCGTCATCGTCGCACCGATATCGCGCCCGGGCCGGTCGGAGTCAGCCGTTGTCGAGTTCGGTGCGGATCTGCATGGCCAGGACCTTGGAGTAGATCCGGCACAGCTGGAAGTTGCCGGCGGAGAACCACAGTCCGGGTTGTGCGGTCCGCCTCCACGTGTTGCGGACCTCGCCCTCGTCGTCGTATCCCCAGATGGGGCCGACCGTGTCGGCGATCTCGTCGCCGAGCAGCGCGCGGACACCCTCTTGCTGGGTCTGGTATCCGGTCGCCAGGATGACGGCGTCGGCCTCGACGACGTCACCGTTGGTCAAACTCACACCGTCGGCGACGAAGCCTGCCGTGTCGGCGTACTGGACCAGCCCGACCTGCCCGGAGATCAGCAGATCCGAACAGCCGACGTTGAGGTAGTAGCCGCCGCCGCGGCGCATGAACTTCATTTGCTGGCCGGTGTCCTCTTCGCCGTAATCGGTTCGGAAACCGATGCGATTGAGGGCGGCGATCAGGTCCTTGTCGAGTTCCTTCATCGTTGCGGTGATCATCTGGCTGCCGGTGTAGAGGTCGGGATAGACCGTCGCCATCGAGAGGAGGTCGCAGTCCTCGAGGGTCGGTGCAGTCAGGTACGACGCATCCGCCGCCGCGGCCGAGGGGTCGACGCTCACGATGGTGGTCGAACTGCGCTGCACCATCGTCACGTCGATACCGTGAGCATGCAGGTCCTGGGCGACATCGTGGGCACTGTTCCCGGTTCCGACGATGACGACTCGCTGACCCGCGAATTCGCCGGCGTCGTCGTATTCGCTCGAGTGCAGCGTGCGACCGGCGAACTGAGAAAGTCCGGGTAGCTCCGGGACGTACGGGATGCCGCTGACACCCGTCGCGATCACGACGTGCTTGGGGCGCAGGGTGCGAACGGTGCCGTCGCCGCGACGAACCCGCGCAACCCAGGACTGCGACTGTTCGTCGTAGTCTCCGCCGATGAAGGCGGTGGCACCCCAGAAGTTGATTTCCATGGCCTCGACGTACGCCTCGAACCACCCGGCGAGCTTGTCCTTGGGAACGAACTGCGGCCACGTTGCGGGGAAGGGCATGTACGGGAGGTCGTTGAGCCACACCGCGTTGTGCAGGGTCAGGGCGTGGTATCGGGTGCGCCAGTTGTCGCCGGGCCGCGCATGGGTGTCCACGACGAGGGCATCGACGTCGAGCTGTCCGAGCCGGGCCGCGAGGGTCAGTCCCGACTGGCCACCGCCGACGATCAGCACGTCGGGGTCGCGGCTCTCGTAGGCTTGCGCGGCGACACGGCGGTCCAGCCAGTTGGGGCCACCGAACTTGGACGAGTCCGCCTGTCCGACGGGCCGGTGCTCGCCGGTGCGTTCGGGGTGGTCGGCCAGCTGGTCGAGCGTTGTGAACAGGGAGCGTACGAGCAGACCGCGTTCCGGCACGTCGACCAGCCGTGCGACCCCGACCGCGGACCCGGCGAGGGTGTCGAACTCGAAGATGACCTCCAGGCAGGGGATACCCGCCCGCTCCACCAGACGGGGAGGCGTCCGGTTTTCGGCGATCCGGATGTTCGTCGCCTTCGTGAGCTTCTGGCGGCGGAGCAACTCCGCGGGAATCTCGTCGCTGAACGTGCGCAGATCCCCGGTGAATGCCAGCACGTCGCGCCAGTAGGACTGCGGGGCGAAGACAGCGGTGGGCGCGAGTTCGGCGGTGAGGAACCGGGAGAATCCGTCGAGCCACGCCTGCGCGTCGGTTCGAAGATCGGTGTCACTGAAAGTGGTGGTCATGATGTAGTCCTGTCGAAAGTGTAAATGGGTTACGGAATCAGGCGAAGATGCTGGAGCTGCTCGAGGTTGGCGACGAAGCTCTCGTGGGTGTCGATGCACGCGGTGAAGCCGGCCTGGCGGATCTTGATCGTGCTCTGCACCATGTCGGACTCCATGGCGAACCATCCGTCGACGAACGGCCAGGCTGCCACTGCGGACAGCGGCAGCGGACGTAGCTGGTGCCGGGCCACGACGTCGTCCCAGAGTGCGGATTTGTCCGCCATCTGCTCGGCGAGCGTCATCGGCTGCATCGGTGCGACGTCCATGCCGAAGAAGCCGGCGATGTCCGACCACAGATGCTGCCAGCGGAAGTTGTCACCGTTGGTGACGTTGAAGACCTCTCCGCGCGCGGTTTCGGCCTCGAGTGCCCAGTGCACAGCTGCGCCCACGACGCCACTGTCCGTTGCCTGGTGCAGCGCCGTGCAGGCTTTCGGCGTGCCGGGGAAGCGCAGGGGCAGACCTTGATGTCGGCACAGGGTTGCGTAGACGCCGACACCGGTCAGCATGTTCATCGGTGATCCGATGCTCACCCCCAGCACTGCATCCGGTCGGAGGACGGTCCAGGTGTACCCGTGCTGCCGGGCGTCGGCGAAGAGCAGGTCCTCCTGGTCGTTGTAGAAGATGGGACCGAGGTGGCGGGGGTCGGTCTCCTTGGCGGGTGTCTTGTAGAAGCCGAGGTGCTCGCCGTACGACTTTCCACCGCCGATCAGAACGACGTGCCGAAGGGTGGAGGGTGACCCGCCGACCGCCTCGAGCACGTGCCGAAGCATCGCGACGTTCGGTGCGACGGTGGCCGCCATCGACTCACGTTCGGCGTACGCGGCGTAGACGATCGTGTCGATGTCGGAACGGCCGGCCAAGGCAGCCGAGGTGGCCGCGCCGTCGAGGAGATCGACCTGGATGTGGTCGGCGGCTGTCGTCCTGCCCGGCAGCTCGACCGGGCCGCGGCGTGCCACCGTAACCACGTCCCTGCCCTCGTCGGTCAGCGTGCGTACCACTGCGCTGCCGATCACTCCGTGGGCGCCGACGACCAGAGTCTTTCCGTCGCTCATGCGATGCCTCCGGTGCTCGTGGGTGCGGTGCCCGCGCCCAGTGCGACGTACTTCGTCTCGAGGTATTCGGCGAGGCCTTCCGGGCCGCCTTCCCGCCCGTAGCCGGAATGTTTGACACCGCCGAAGGGTGCTGCCGCGTTCGACACCGTTCCCTGGTTGATCGCGACCATTCCGCTGTCGAGTTGTTCGGCGGCGCGGAACGCGCGGTCCAGGTCGCGGGTGAACACATAGGCCGCGAGCCCGTACCGACTCGAGTTCGCGGATTCGAGAACCGCGGTTTCGTCGTCGAAGGAGATGATCGGCGCGACGGGCCCGAAGATCTCCTCCTGGATCAGGAGCGCGTCACCGGGCACGTCGGTGAGGACAGTGGGCGCGAAGAAGCAGCCCGGGCGGTCGAGGGCGTGCCCGCCCGTCTCGACGCGTGCGCCCTTGGCGACGGCGTCGTCGACCAGCCTCTGCACCTGGCGCCGCTGCTTGTCGTCGATGAGCGGGCCGATGTCGGTGCGGGGGTCCATGCCCGGGCCGATGGTCAGCGCGGAGAACCGTTCGGCGAGTTCGGCAGCGAACTCGCCGGCGATCGAGGAATGGACGTACAGGCGGTTGGCGCTGGTGCAGGCTTCCCCGTTGTTGCGCAGTTTCGCCTGTATCGCGGCGTCCACAGCCGAGCCGATGTCCGCATCGTCGAAGACGATGAACGGGGCGTTGCCTCCGAGTTCGAGCGACACGCGCAGCAACTGGTCGGCCGATTGCCGGACCAGTGACTGTCCTACCTCGGTCGAGCCGGTGAACGAGATCTTCCGCAGCCGTGGATCATTCATCGCCGCGGCCACGATTCGGGTCGAATCACTGCTGGGCACGATGTTGACCACTCCGGGGGGAACACCGGCTTCCTCGAGGATCGACGCCGTCGCCAGCATGCTCAGCGGAGTCTGCTTCGCCGGTTTGACGATGCAGGTGCAGCCTGCCGCCAGCGCGGGGCCGATCTTGCGGGTGCCCATCGCCAGGGGAAAGTTCCACGGTGTGACGAACAGGCACGGACCGACGGGCTGGGCCATCGTGACGATCCTGCCGACCCCCGATTCGGTGGGGGTGTAGCGGCCGCCGATGCGCACCGCTTCCTCGGAGTACCAGCGCAGGTATTCGGCTGCGTACGTCACCTCGGCCTGGGCCTGGGCGTAGGGCTTACCCATCTCGAGCGTGGTCAGGGTGGCGAGGTAGTCGGATCGCTCGAGCATGAGCGTGTAGGCGCGGCGCAGGATGTCCGAGCGCACCCGGGGAGCGGTGCGTGCCCAGTCTCGTTGGGCGGCCGCGGCGGCGTCGACAGCGGCGGCCATGTCGGCGAGCCCGCCGTCGGCGATCTGGGCGATCACGTCGCCGGTGGCGGGGTTCTCCACCGCGATGGTCTGACCCGTACCGGGTGACACCCACCTGCCTCCGATGAACAGATCGGTGGGCACTTTTGCCAGTGCGGCATCGGGTTTCATGGTTTCGTACGTCATGGTTTCCTTTGATCGTGTGTCAAGCATGCTGCGCCCCCGAGGACTTCATGCGCAGCCGGTCCAGCGCCACCGCGAGCACGATGACCGCGCCCTGGATGATCTGCTGGTAGAACGTCGAGACGTCGAGCAGCGTCATACCGTTGACGAGAACCCCGATGATCGCCGCACCCACCAAGGTGCCGATCAACGAGCCTCGCCCACCCATCAGTGACGTCCCGCCGAGGACCACGGCAGCGATCGCGGACAATTCGTATCCGGCGCCGAGGTCCGGCACCGCGCTCTGCAGACGGGCCGATGCGATGATTCCGCCCACGGCGGCGCAGAGGCCGGAGATCACGTACACGGTGGTGAGCACTCGCCGGACGGGGATGCCGGCCAGCCGGGCGGCTTCGGCATTGCCGCCGACTGCGCGAACCCAGCGTCCGAAGACGGTGCGATTGAGCAGATACCACCCGCCCGCGAAGACCGCGGCCATGACGAGCACCGGAATCGGCACGCCGAGAAGGGAGCCGTGGCCGAGGACGGCGTAGCCGAGGTCCGTCGAGAACAGGGTCTTGCCGCCCGTACCGACGTAGGTCACTCCGCGTAGGTACGTCAGCGCGGCGAGGGTGACGATGAACGACGCCAGCCCGAGCCCGGCCACCAGCACACCGTTGATCAATCCGATGATCAGGCCGGCGGCCAGCGCACCGAGCAGGGCGACCGGGGCGGGAGCGCCGTTGATGGAGAGAGCGACGGCGACGAATGCGGTCACGCCCACCGCCGAACCGACGGACAGGTCGATGCCTCCGGTCATGATGACGAAGGTCAGTCCCGCACCGAGTATGGCGGTCACGGAGATCTGCCGGGCGACGTCGAAAAGGTTGTCCACCGACAGGAAATACGGTGCGACCGCGGAGAACACGACGATCAGCACGATGAGCGCAAGTGCCACACCGAGCCGATCGGCGAGTGCGGCGACGTGGTGGCGGATGCCGTTCGAGCGCGGGTGCGGCGCCGCCGGCAGGGTGGGGGAGGGAAGTCGGGTGGTCATGAGGTTACCTCGGTGAGCGATGGAGGGGCAGTCGCGCTTCCGGTGGCGTGCCGGATGATGTCTTCCTCGGTCATGCCGTCGCCGGAGACCTCGGCGACGATCTCGCCTTCGCGCATGACGAGGATGCGGTCGGAGAGCCCGATGACCTCCGGAAGCTCGGAGGAGATCAACAGTATTGCAACGCCTTTCGATGCGACCTCGTTGATGAGTGCGTAGATGTCGGCCTTGGCTCCGATGTCGACGCCGCGGGTGGGTTCGTCGAGGATGAGTACCGACGGTTGTTTGGCGAGACAGCGTGCGAGCAGGACCTTCTGCTGATTGCCGCCGGAGAGGTCCCCGACGCGCTGGTCGACGCCGGTGGTCTTGACGCGCATCTGCTCGGTGTATCGAGTGGCCGCGCGCTTCAACGCTGCCGGTGAGGTCCGGCCGAAACGGTTGCGGCCGAACGTAGTACCGAGGCAGACGTTGTCGGCGATCGACATGTCGAGGAACAAGCCTTGTTCTTTACGGCTCTCCGGGAGCATCACGATCCCGGCTGCAGCCGTCGAGCGGGGGTTGCCGAGGTCGACGTGTCGTTCGTCGACCTCGACGCGGCCGGCCGCGGCTTTGTCGAAGCCTGCCACCAGGCGGCACAGTTCACTTCGGCCCGCGCCGACGATGCCGGCCAATCCGACGACCTCGCCCGCGCGGACCTCGATCGAGCACGGTTGCACTCTGTCGGAGGAGAGATCGCTGACCTGGAGGCGGACGTCGGTGCATGTCGTGGCTCGCCGGTGCTGGTACATCGTTTCGACCGGTCTGCCCACCATCGACGTGACGATCCGGTCCGGGGTCATGTCCGCTCGGGCCATCGAGTCGGCGACGACGCCGTCGCGGAGGACGGTGACGTGATCGGCGATGCGGTCGATTTCCGCCATCCGGTGACTGATGTACAGCATGGCCAGACCGTGCGCCTTGAGTTCGGCGACCAGGCGGAGCAGGTTGTCGGCCTCGTCCTGAGAGAGTGCGGCGGTCGGTTCGTCCAGAACGAGGATCCGGGGCTCCTCGGACAGGGCGCGGGCGATCTCGACCAACTGTTGCTGACCCGTACTGAGTTCGGCCACATAGGTTTCGGGCCGGATAGCCGATCCCACCCGGGCCAGGGCCGCGACCGCGAGTCGGCGGGCGGCACCGCGGTCCAATCGACCCAGGCGGTGCCGTGGCTCGCGGCCGAGCACCATGTTCTCGGCGACGGTGAGTTCGGGAACGACACTGAGCTCTTGATGGATGACCGTGAGTCCGTGTGCGCGCGCGTCGCCCGGGCCGCTGAAGTGCGCTGGGGCGCCGGCGATGTGGATCGTTCCCGAGTCCGGTTGGTAGATTCCGGTCAGCACCTTGATCAGGGTCGATTTTCCTGCACCGTTCTCACCGGCGAGGGCGGAGACCGATCCGGAATGCAAGGACAATGACACCCCGCGCAGCACCGAGTTGCCGTTGAAGGACTTCGTGATGCCTTCGAGATGCGCTGCGGGGACCTTCGTGAGCGTACCCATGGTTCATCCCCAGGTGTTGTAGGCAGTGATGGTGTCGGCGGTGACGAGGACGGTAGGAATCAATGTCGGTGCGCTGTCGACTTTCTCGCCGCCGGCGAGACGAACGGCGGTGTCGAGTCCCGAGCGGCCGAGCTGGGCGGGGTCCTGCCCCGAGGTGGCGATGATGGAACTCTTGCCGAGGAGGTCGGTCAGTTGTTTCGCGCCGTCCACTCCGACGACCTTCACGTCGACACCCTTTTGCTGTGCAGCGAGGGAGATTCCGATCGCGGTGGGATCATTGACGCCGAAGAAGCCGTCCACGTCGGGGTTCGCGGTGAGGATGGTGCTCGCGACGTTCATGGCCTTGTCTCGGGTGAGATCTGCGCGCTGAGTGGCAACGACCTCGACATCCGGGTGTGCGTCGAACGCTTCCTGGCAACCCTGCATGCGGTCCGAGATCGCGGATACGGCGGCCCCGTCGACGATGGCCACTTTGCCGGATCCGCCGAGTTGCTCGACGAGATACATGCACGCTTCGCGGCCTGCCTGGACGTTGTCGCTGGTCACGGTCGCGTCGGCGCCGATCGCGGTGACATCGACGGCGACGACGGGGATGTTCGCCTGTGTCGCCCGGAGCAAGGCGGGACCGATGCCGTCGGAATCGACGGCGTCGACGATGATCGAGTCCACCTTCTGCCGGATGAACGTATCGATCTGGTCGCTTTGCACGGCGACGTCGGCATTGGCGTACTGGACGGACACTTCCACGCGCTTCTCGGCGGCGGCCGTTTCGATCGCCTGGCCTTCCGCGAGGAAGAAGGGGTTCGACGCCGCGTTGAGGGTGACGCCGATCGTGGTCCTGCCGTCGTCTCCGGCACCCGCGCCGGACGCGCACGCCGTCATGGTGCCGGCCGCTATCAGCGCGGTACCCAGGGCAGCGGCGATCTTCGACGGCGTTTTCGCACGCGGACAGGTTCTATCGAGAACTGACATCTGGCTGTTCCTTCTTGCTGGTCTGGATCGGTCAGACGACGGGCGTGACGCCGCCGTCGATGCAGAAATTCGCCCCCGACACGAAACTTGCGCGGGTGGACGCGAGATAGACGACGATGCCCGCCACCTCGTCCACGGTTCCCAGCCGTCCAACCGGGATCTTGTTCAGTTCAACGTATTTGGCGAGCGCAGTCTCTTTGTCGACGCCGAATTCGGCCGCCAGCGAATCGGCGATACCGCCGGGCCGGTCGTAGATCGGAGATCGGATGAACGCCGGCGACACGACGTTCGATCGGATGCCTTCGGAGGTGAACTCCGCGGCGAGGACTTTCGAGAGCATCAGAATCGCAGCTTTGGAGACGCTGTAGTCGGGCAGCCGGGGATTGGGCATCCGGGCCGCTTCCGATGCGATGTGGACGAGGGCGCCGTCGCCGTGCCGGCGCATGGCTGTGATCGCCGCACGGGACGCCCGGACATAGCCCATCAGATTGAGGTCCAGCGTGAGCGCCCAGTCGTCGTCGGACGTCGTCAGGAAGCTGTCGCGTACCGGTGCGACACCGGCGTTGTTGACCAGGACGTCGACGCGCCCGAACTGGTCGAGCGCGAAGTCGATCATCGTCTGGGCGCCGGACGGATCGAGGAGGTCGACGTTCGTCAGGCGTAGGTGCTCGGAATCGTGGGGCAGGTCCGAGGTGGTGACGTCGAGATCGGCGCCGACCACCTCGGCCCCCGCTGCGAGCATGTGTCGAACACAGGCCCCGCCGATGCCGCCCCCTGCACCGGTGATCACGACCACGCGGTCGTGAAGCTCGCCGCTCATGTCCTTGCCTCCTGCTGGTGAGTTGAACCACTGACTGTGGTGCTCACCACTGTCTCACGTCACGGACGACATGTCTAGTAGGCGGGACAAACTAACCAAGGAGGACGCGAATGGGTGGGGTGCTACCCGAAGTTCGCGACCTTCTGGCCGGCGAGATCTACGCCGAGGGCACGAGAAATCTCCTGTCCGCCGCTGATCACCTCCGCCTTCCAGCGGTCGCTATCGGCTCCGAGGATGGATTCGCGAACGCCGCTGATCGACAGTGCGGCCCGGACCCGGCCCTGGTAGTCGATGATCGGGACGCCGATCGCGGCCACGCCGACCGTCACGTCCTGGTCGCTGATCGCGATCCCCTCGTCGCGGGTGCGCCGCAGAAGTGCCCGCAATTCGGATGGCTCGGCGGGGGTGGAGGGCGTCAGTCGTGTCAGCGGCGTGTTGCGGGCGATATAGGCCTCCCACTCGCTCTCATCTCGGAATGCCAGGATGGCGCGGGAGGCGGCACCAGTGTGCATCGGCAGGGACCCGCCCAGCCGCAGGGCCAGCGACTGCACGCGTTTGCCGTCGAGGCGTTCGATGCAGACTGCCTGGTCGCCGCGGGGAACGCAGAGGAATACCGTCTCGCCGGTGAGTGCGTGCAGCCGTTCCATGACCGGCTGTGCGAACTGGCGCTCGTCGAACCGTTCGACCACTGCCGAACCGAGTGACACCAACTTGAACCCGAGGCGGAACTTGCCGCGCCGCGATCCCGCCTCCACGAGGTCTTCCTCTTGCAAGCTCGCCAGCAGGCGGTACATCGAGCTGCGCGGCTCGTTTATCGCTTCCGCGATTTCGGTGGCGGTTGCCTCCCCCTTGGCCAGGAAGTCGAGCAACTCCGCGACCTTGCGTACCAACATCAAACTTCCGTCATTTGCCATACGTCCAGATTATCGCTCAGTGGACAAACAGTCCATCAAATAGTTTTATTGCTCTATGGACATAGCGTCCGACAGTTGGTACTTTTCGTCCATGCTGACACCAACCCCACCGGTCACCGACCACGACGACGAGCTCGTCGACCTGATCTCCGAACGCGCGCTGTTCGCACGCCTCGAAACCGTCCGCCTCATCTCCATCGCCAAGACCGGCCATTACGCCTCCGGGTTCTCCTGCGCCGAGATCCTCGCGACCTTGTACTACGGCGTCATGCGGCTTCGGAAAGGCGAACCGGATTGGCCCGACCGCGACCGTTTCCTGTTCGGGAAGGGCCACGCCGCGGCCACGCTCTATCCGCTCCTGGCGGATTGGGGATTCTTCGACCCCGCCGAGCTCGACGAGTACACCCGCCTCGGCAACGCGTTCGGCGACCACCCCGACATGACCCGTATCCCCGGCATCGATTTCAGCAGCGGATCGCTCGGGCATGCCTTGTCCACCGGCACCGGAATCGCGCTCGGCACACGTCTGCAGGGCCGCCCGTCCCACGTCTTCGTCCTCCTCGGAGACGGCGAACTGCACGAAGGGCAGATCTGGGAAGCCGCGCTCGGTGCGGCCCACCACGACGTCGCGAACCTGATCGCGATCGTCGACCGCAACGACCACTCCCTCGACGGCCGCATCGACACCGTGACGAACATCGAGCCGCTCGGCGACAAATGGCGCGCCTTCGGATGGGACGCGCACGAGGTCGACGGACACGACGTCCGTGCACTGCTCGCGACCTTCCGCGCGATCGTCGAGGACCCCGAACGAACACGCCCGGCGGTGATCATCGCGAACACCGTCAAGGGCAAGGGCATCTCCTATATGGAATCCGAATTCGGCTGGCATCTCGGCTGGCTGGCAGAACAAGACGAAATCAACGCGATCGAAGAACTGAGGAACAACCGATGAGCGTCGCACCCGGCCTGCAGGCCGAGTCCTGGCACCTGCTTACCCTGATCGAGCGGGCCCCCGGCTTCCATATACTCGCCGACACGTTGGCCGATCTGGTGGACGAGGGTCATCCCATCGTCGCCGGAACCGCCGATCTCAAGTATTCGAACGGCCTGGTCGCGTTCCAGGAGCGGCACCCCGACCGCTACGTCCAGTTCGGAATCTCCGAACAGCACATGGTTTCCACCGCCGCAGGACTCGCGACCACTGGGCTCCAGCCGTACGTCGCCACCTTCGCGTCGTTCATGGCCTACCTGGCCTGCGAGCAGATCCGCACCGACATCGCGTACACCAAGCAGCCCGTCCGGCTCATCGGCCATCACGCCGGTATCACGCTCGGGTTCTACGGCACCTCGCACCACGCCACCGAGGACCTCGCCATCACACGCAGCATCCCCGGGCTCACGGTCATCGCCCCCGCTGACACCGCTCAGCTCGGGGCGGCGCTCCGCGCCGCCGTCGATCATCCGGCACCGATCTATTTCCGGATCGGCCGTGGTCAGGATCCGGACGTCTACGCCGACGGCACTCACCCCTTCACCATCGGCACCGCCATCGAACACGGCACCGGCACCGACCTGACGATCATCGCCACGGGGTCGATGGTGCATCCCGCTCTCGAGGCGGCGCAGGCTCTGAACTCCGGCGGTATCTCCACCGGAGTCGTCGACATGCACACCGTCAAGCCCCTCGACGCTGAAGCCGTCGCCCGCGCCGCACAGCGGTCCCGCATAGTCCTCACCGTGGAGGAACACAATGTCATCGGCGGGCTCGGGGGAGCGGTCGCGGAGGTCGTCGCCGAGTACGGGTACGGCACTCGTGTCGTCCGACACGGAGTGAAGGACGAATACGCGCTGATCGGACCGCCGACCCACCTGTACCGGCACTACAAGCTCGACGCCGCCGGTATCGAGGAGGTTGCGCGAACTGCCGTAGGGTCGTAAATCCGCACACGGCAGCGACATTCCTGCGTTCCGATACTCGGCCGGGCGGGGTGGGTCGTCACGACAACACGACACCCGCCCGGCCTCGCGGCCGATGAGGGTGCTCTTTTCGTCCACCTCGGCGACACTGTACTGGCGTGCCGGTTGCGGCGATGACGTCGTGGCCGTGAGGTATTCGGAGCGGACCGACGGGAAGAGTATGACGATCGAGCATTTGCTGACAACGCACTTCCCGGACGATCCCGTGTTGGATGCGGCGCTCGCCACGGCACTTCTGCGCCGGACCGCGCGAGAGCCGAATGCCCCTGCGCTGATCCGTGTCTACAGTCCTGCGCGGACGCTGTCGTTCGGGCGACTGGACGCTGTTCGACCGCAGTTTCCGGCGGCCGCCGCGGCGGCGCGGCGACACGGATTCACCCCCGTCGTCCGAGGAGCCGGCGGTCGGGCGGCGGCCTACCACGAGCAGACCCTCGTCGTGGAGATGTTCTCCCGGGACACTGAGGGCATGGTCGGGGCGCGCCCCCGCTTCGAGCGCATCACCCCGAGGCTCGTCGACGTGCTGAGGAAGCTGGGTGTCGACGCTCGCATCGGACCGGTGCCCGGTGAGTATTGCCCCGGTGATTGGACGGTGAACGGCGCGGGCCGCGTCAAGCTGGCAGGAACTGCGCAGCGAATCGTTGCCGGGGCGTGGCTCTTCGGCTTCGAACTGGTGGTCTCCGATTCCGACCCGGTGCGGGCGGTGCTCACCGATGTCAATGCCGCCCTCGAGTTGGAGTTCGACCCCGGCACCGCGGCGTCCCTGACGGACCTGAACCCGGCCGTCACGCTCGAACAGGTCCGGGCAGCGATCCTCGCCGAAATCGGCGTGGTCCGCGAACGGACCGCCGACCCCGACCTCCTGGAGGAGGCCGCGAACCTGCGCGACACACATGTGGCGTGAGGCGTTACCGCGCCGTGCGTCAAGGACGGCGAATTCGACTTGCGACGGCACGTCCTTCCGGGCCCAGAGTATCGAGTCCTACCCGAAGCAGCAGTGCGGATGTCCGATTCGGTGGAGTACGTGAATGTGCAACGTCTCGTGTCCTCACCGCACTGCCCGGCGCGGGTACCTGGAATGTTCCATGAGGAAGGGGTCACGCATCGAGGATCGCCCACGCGGCGTCCGACGCCCGGGCACGAGCACTGTCCTCGGCGCGGATCGAAGGTCGCCCGATGTGCGAGCGTGATCGACACCAGCAATCTCTCTTGGGCGGGTCGGTGACGGGCCTTGCGCTCGCCGCGTCCTCGTGTCAGGCTCTAGAACTATGACTACCGGAAAGGCGGACACCGCCACCGTCGCGTGAGCGCCGCACCGTTTCGCTCGGCGGCTCGACCCCGAGCGGAATTCACTCAGAACGCTGATCCCTTCTCCGACTACATTCTCGTGGTCGAGGCTGTGCGCGATGCATGGCTCAGGCACGGGCTGTGCGCACACCCCTCCGATCGCACCACTGCGGAATCGGCTGTCGCGCAGCTGTATCGACAATCAAAATCTCGCGAGCCGGAGTTCGTCTGGGTTCCGTCTCCCTCAGCCGGATCGAACCTGATCGCCGCCGAAGGCCTGTCGATGCCGATGTCGCTCGAGGGCGACGGAATCCATGGCGCTACCGCCGGTATCGCAACCATGCTGTCGGAATCACGTAAACGCATGGACGCACGCATCAAGCGGAGGGTATCCGACTGGCCGAACGAACGCCGGGCGGTCGAGACCGCACGGGTGAAGCCGCCTGAGGATGCCGCCCGCGTCGGCATCAGCCCCGATCGGATCATCCGAGCTACCGTCTGGGATTCGCTGCACACCACGCTTTTCGACGGGGTTGCAGCTGCGATACGGACGCTTCTGCCTCCAGCTGTTCTCGGTGTCACCTGGTACGGACAACAAGAAGCCCACCGAGTCGCCTACTACGACACGTACCGTCGGCTCGGCCTCGCGAAATTCCACTCCCACGACGACGCACTACTCGACGCCAACATCGCGTTGACTGGCGCCACCGGATGGTGGTGGGCGTTCGACGACGTATGTGTCATGGCAGAGCGTCCCACCACCCTTCATTCCGAGCCCATACCGGGCCGTGTGCACAACGAACACCGGCTGCACCACTCGGATTCCCCGGCACTCGAATTCCAAGACGGCGATGCAGTGTTCGTTCAGCACGGAACCATCGTCCCGGACTGGGTCGTCCGCGACCCGACTGCCGAACGCATCGCGCGCGAACGCAATGTCGAGATTCGCCGATGCGCGATCGAGCGCATCGGGTGGGACACCTACATCGATGCGGCCGACCTCGCGCTGGTCGACCAAGCCGACGATCCCGGCAATGCCGGTGGCACCCTGCGGCTCTACGCGACCCCGGACGGCTGGGGGCGCACTGGCCGTATCCTGCTCGCGATCAACGGTTCTCCCGAACGCGACGGACATCGGCGACAATACGGGCTTCACGTGCCCACATGGATCTCATCCGCACTGGACGCCGCGGGCTGGACCTACGGCCTCGGCGGCGACGACTACGCCCGCCTCGTTCGTCGCACCTGAACAAGACCGAAACCTGACTCCCTGAACTCGAAGGTGACTCGCATGAATGCAACCATGACCTTGTCCGCTCTCACTGCCCTCACCGGCCTCGATGTGTTCGACTATCTCGCCCAGGAAGTGTCCATACCCGTCGTCGACGGTCTGCAGGCACAGGGAGATCTCATCGTGATCCCGTATTCGCTTCTCGCCGACACCGTCACGTCCGCCCCGTGGACACGGTCCGAGAACGTACCGCTCTCAGGAGTGGAGTTGCTGCGTAGTGCTGCGGGCGGGAATCCACACAGCCTGGTCGCTGACGAAGGGGGTTGCACTTGGTCGACGCCCGTCAACGACCCCAGGCGTCTCGCGCTCGGTATCCTCGACAGCCGAGCGACGGCTTACCTCATCCACCCCGAGCACGGAGCCACCGGCATCGCCCCTGGCCGGTATGTCATCGGACGGCAGCGAGAACAAGGCATCGGGCGGACTTCCGGGAGGGCGCAGTTGGTCGCCGATTAGCGTTCGGACCTCGTCCGAGGCAATCGAGTCAGTACCTGTATCGGGAATGCTGCGCGGCTGTCGATTACGGACCCCCACGCGTACCTCCCGGGCACGGTGGCCGCGGGGGACGGTGGTGAAGCGACTGTCTGGTGACCGCTCGCAGTGCCATCGACGGCGGCACGTGCGAATCCCGGTCCTCGGTTTCAGTCCAGGTCCAGGTCGAGGTCGAGGTCGGGTGCGGTGGCCAGGTATTCGATCTGCTCCAATGCCATCGGCACGATGGACCCTCCGATGGACGGCATCAGCGGCACGGCAGGTGTCCAGTAAGTCGAGCACCGTGCCGTCCGGGCGGGTGTCGCGTCGATCCACCGCGCCTGCCACGCACGGCAGGGCCGGGCGGCCCCAGGCCCGGACATCGACGGTCAAGGTTCCGACGTGCCCGGCCATTCGGTTGCTCGAGTGGTCCGTGGTCTAGTGCATTGCAGGACAGAGAATTTCACGAGTCCAGCGGGGCGCGCGAGCGTTCTGTTCTGGAGAACGCAGGCATCGGTACAAACTGTTGGACCGCTGTTCGGCCGGGTTCTAGCGTTGTCGCAAAGCCGTCCGGTGTGACGTGCAGCACGTGGGACACACTGCGACACGTCGGAAATTTGTGGAGGAGCCCAGCATGAGCCTGCAGAACCGTCTGACCGAGAAATTCGGAATCGAACACCCCATCGTCCTTGCACCGATGGACTACGTCTCCGATTGGAGATTGGCTTCTGCCGTGGCCGAGGCAGGTGGGCTGGGATTGATCGGCGGCGGATACGGCGGCGAGTCCTGGCTGCACGATCAGTTCGACCGCGTGACGACCGACGCGGTCGGCTGTGGCTTCATCACCTGGTCCATGGCGCAGCAACCGCAACTCCTCGAGAAGACGATCGGCTACCGGCCGGCGGCCATATTCCTCTCCTTCAGCGACCCGGCACCGCATGCGCCTGCGATTCGTGCCGCGGGAATCCCGCTGATCTGCCAGGTGCACGATCTCGAACAAGCGCGCCGCGCGGTGGCGGTAGGTGCGAGCGTCATAGCTGCTCAAGGAGGGGAGGCGGGTGGCCATGGAACAGGAACCCGATCGACGTTCACTCTGGTGCCGGAGATCGCCGACTTTCTCCGGCGGGAGGCCCCGGATGTGATGCTGCTGGCGGCCGGTGGAATCGGCGACGGCCGAGGCCTTGCGGCGGCGCTCGCGCTCGGAGCGGACGGTGCCCTCGTCGGGACCAGGTTCTGGGCGGCGGAGGAGGCGGCGATTCCCCGTGCGGCCCAGCACCGTGCCCTCGGGGCGAGTGGGGACGACACGATCAGGCAGAGCGCCTTCGACATCGTGCGGGAGAAGCCCTGGCCGATTCGTTACACGGGCCGAGTCCTGCACAACGACTTCATCCGTCGATGGCACGGCGACGAGTCCGGCCTCCTGGGTGTGCTTCCGGAGAAGCAGGAGCAGTTCCGGGCAGCAGTGAAGGCCGAGGACTACGACGTCGCGAATCTGATCGTCGGTGAGGTCGTCGGACAGATCGATCGTGTCGACACCGTCGCGTCGATCATCGATGACATGGTCGCCACCGCCGCCGCCATCCTGGGCCGCACTTCCCACAATCTGGCGGCGATCGGCTCCTAGCGCCCTTCGGTGCGACCTCGCAAACCCCCACCCCGTGCGTCCCCAGAAGGATTCCCCATGACCAGCCAGTCCGTGTCACCACCCGCTCTCACGAGCGGTGTAGCGAAGAGCAGCCTTCGCAAGATCATCACCGCGTCGAGCGTCGGAACGTTGATCGAATGGTACGACTTCTACATCTACGGCAGTCTCGCAGTCGTGTTCTCCGGGATGTTCTTTCTGGAAGGAAACGGAACCGCAGCACTTCTCGTCACGATTGCCGCCTTCGGGACGGGTTTCGTCGTACGCCCCATCGGCGCCATGGTGTTCGGCAGAATGGGCGACCGGGTCGGACGTAAGAAGACGTTCATGACGACCCTGCTCATCATGGGCGGCGCCACCACGACGCTCGGACTGATGCCCACCTATGACCACATCGGAATTCTGGCGCCGATACTGCTGGTGACGTTGCGGCTGCTGCAGGGTCTCGCGATCGGCGGAGAGTACGGGGGTGCAGTCGTCTACATCGCGGAGAATTCGCCGGCGAAGAAACGCGGAGCCCTCACCAGTGTTCTCCAGACCACCGCGACCGGTGGTCTGCTCCTGTCGATCGGCGTCATCGTGCTCTGCCGGGTGGGGTTGGGCGAGGAGGCATTCACTGTGTGGGGCTGGCGGATTCCGTTCCTTCTGTCCGCGGTCCTGGTGCTGTTCTCGCTGAAGATCCGCATGAAGATGCACGAATCACCGGTGTTCGAGGAGATGCGACGGAGCGGAAACCTCTCGCGTTCACCGATCAGGGACGCGGTGGCGAACAAGCCGGCCTTCGCGTTGCTGCTCGTCGTGCTCTTCGGAGTCACGGCCGGGCTGGGAGTTGCCTGGTACACCAGCCAGTTCTACACGCTGTACTTCCTGCAGACGATCTTGAAGATCGACTTCCTCACCGCGAATCTCTCGGTCGGAATCGCCCTGGTCATCGCGACACCGTTCTTCGTCGTCTTCGGCAAGATGTCCGACAAATATGGACGGACTCGGATCATCCTGTGCGGATTGGTACTTTCGGCAGTCGGCTACCTCCCGCTGTTCCAGTGGGTCCGGGACGCCGCGGTCGAGGGCCACCACATCCAGATGATCGTGCCGCTGACGATTCAGGTCATCTTCGTCACCATGGTCTACGGGCCCACCGCGGCATTCCTGTCCGAATTGTTCCCACCCCAGATCCGTTACACCGGACTGTCGCTGGCGTACCACATCGGGACCGGCGTGTTCGGTGGCTTCACCCCTCTGGTGGCGCTCTCGCTCAACTCCGCGACCGGGAACGTCCTCGCCGGGCTGATCTACCCCATCGCGGTAACCGCGGTCACCGCAGTGGTGTTCGTGCTGACGTTGCGTCGGGGAGTCGACAGCCCGATAGTCCGGCGGGCGTGGAAGCACATCGATTCCGAGTACTCGTCATGAGACACCCGACCCGGTACGGCGCGATCGCATTCACTACTCCGGTGGCCGAGCGGCAGAAGGCGACGGGAAGCATCAACTGGTACAGGAGCATGCGGGCGCAGGAGGACGACCCGGGCCTGCCCGACCAACTGGACACCCGGGTCACTGCCCTGATCCGAGCCACCGATTCGTTCTTCATCGCGACCGTGACACCCTCGGGGTGGCCCTATATCCAACACCGAGGCGGCCCGCCCGGATTCGTGCACGTGCCGAACCCGGTGACGATTGCGCTGGCGGACTACTCGGGAAATCAGCAGTTCGTCACGGTCGGCAACCTCGACGAGAACGACCGAGTGGCTCTCTTCTTCATCGACTACCCTACCCGCACCAGAGTCAAAGTCTACGGGCGAGCCGAGGTCGTCGAGCGTTCCGACGATCCGGATCTCATCGCCCGGCTCCTCACCGCACCCGGCGGGGTCGGTAAGGCCGGATGCGATCGCGCGTTCGTCATCCACGTCGAGGCCCTCGACCGGAACTGCACGAAGAACATCCCGCCGAAGTACGGCGAGGCGCGGATGCGGGAGTCGCTCACGTTGGCCCGCAAGGGTCTACAGGAAGAAATCGAACGACTGCGATCCCGCAATGCAGAACTGGAGCGGGAAGTCGCCCAGCTTCGCCGGCACACCGACGACGGTCAGTCGTGTTGAGCGACAGTGGCACTGCCGGGTGGCGGAGAGTGCCGGATCGCGGCGTCCCGCAGTACTCGCAGCAGCGGCGTCGCGCGGTTGCGGCGGTACACGAACCTCACGACCGCGGGCGGCGCACCGACCAGCGGGATGAACTGGACGTTCCGATGGGTTACCCGCCTGCGGGCCACTTCGGGAACCGTGCCGACACCCCGATCGGCGGCGATCAATTCGAGCCACTCGTCGAAGTTCGAGCACGTCACCACCGGACCGTCGTGGTTCGGCCACAGATCTTCGGACGTGGTGCCGCTGAGGGTATTGATGACCAGGGGAAGCGTTCCGAACTCGGCCCAGTCGATCGATTCTCGGGTCGCGAGAGGCGACGCGGTCGAGACTGCCGCAATCCGCTGCTCCTCGAACAGCGGATGCTGCACGAACTCGTCGCCGGGAACATCCCGGCGGACGACGGCGGCGTCCACGGTGGCGTTGTTCAGTGCGGCGATGGGGTCGTCGCAGCGACGCGGTACGACGGTGGCGCGGGAGTTCGTCTCGACGTCGTCGATCACCTGCTGCGCCCACGGATCGGGGAGGAGCCAACTGAAGCCGAGGACAAGGGATCGGTTGGTGTACAGCGCAACCGCGGAATCGAGATCGCCGAGAATGACGCGTACCTTCTCGACGAATCCGGCACCGTCCTCGGTGAGGGCGAGTGCCCGCGACGTCCGGTCGAACAACCGAACGCCGAGCGAGGTTTCGAGCTGCTGCACCGTGCGGGTGAGCGCCGGCTGGGTGATGTGGAGTGCGTTCGCCGCGGCGGTGAACGAGCCTGCCTCGGCGATCGCAACCGCCGCCCGCAGATGCCGCAGTTCGATGGACATAACTCCCAAGCATAGATCCAGCCGAATAGGCATTTCCGCTCCGCACTGCGGCGGTGCAGGATCAGGAGCGGAAAGGGTGAAGCGGACGTGAACCCGGTCCGCCACGCACACATCGACCGAAAGGATCCTGGTGTTCGATCTCGAGGACGGCCTCCGAATTCCCATCGTCGGGGCGCCCATGGCAGGAGGACCGAGCACGCCCGAGCTGGTTGCCGCGGTCTCGTCCGCCGGTGGCCTCGGTTTCCTTGCGGCCGGGTACAAGACCGTCGACGCGGTTCGGCGTGAGGTCGACGCGGTCCGCGCGCTGACGAGCGCACCGTTCGGACTCAATATTTTCGTCCCGGGCCGCCCCCTGGCCGACCGTGCAGCGGTGGAGGCCTACCGAGCGCGACTGCAGCCACTCGCCGAACACTGGCAGGTGTCGCTGCCGGAGGTCGTCGACTTCGACGACGACGCATTCGACGCCAAGGTCGACCTCGCGGTCGAGCTTGCCGTTCCGGTGGTGTCGTTCACCTTCGGTCTTCCGCCGCGGACCGTCGTCGATCGGTTACACGACGCCGGCAGTGCCGTGGTGGCCACGGTGTCCGATGTCGGCGAGGCGCTCTCCGCCGCTCGGGTGGGCGTCGACGCGATATGTCTACAAGGAGTCGACGCGGGCGGGCACCGAGCAACGCTCGACCCCGACGCCGAGCCGGATCCACGTTCGACGAGGGAATTGGTCGAGGCGGCCCGCTCGGCGATCGACCTTCCGATCATCGCGGCGGGTGGGATAGCGACCGCAGCAGACGTCGCGGCAACACTCGCGGCCGGTGCCACCGCCGTCCAGATCGGAACCGCGCTCCTCGACGCCGACGAGGCAGGGACCAAACCCGCTCACCGGGCCGCGTTGCACAACGCCCGCTTCACCGACACCGTCGTCACTCGCGCGTTCTCCGGCCGTCCCGCGCGTGGCCTGGTCAATGACTTCATCACCGACTTCGATGCTCACGCGGTGGCGGCATATCCACAGGTGCACCTGCTGACCAGTGGGCTGCGAGCCGCAGCAGGCGCCGCCGGCGACCCGCACGGCCTCGCCCTCTGGGCCGGCATCGGATATCGCAGTGCTCGTTCGGCCCCCGCACGGGAGATCGTTCGGGACCTGTGGGGCGAAACACGGTAATTCTCATGGACATCGGAGACCTGAGCTTCTTCCTGGCCGTGGCCCGCGCCGGCGGAATCTCCCGGGCATCGAAGGAACTTCTGACGGTGCAGTCGAACATCAGCTCACGGATCCGCACGCTCGAGGACGAACTCGGTGTGGAACTGTTCCGCCGCCATGCCCGTGGGGTGACCCTGACGAATTCCGGCGAACGTCTGCTGCCCTATGCCGAACAGATCACTCAGCTCGTGCGGGAGGTGACGCAGGTCGTCAGCGACGATCACGAGCCGGGTGGACGACTGGCGATCGGCTCCATGGAGACCACCGCCGGGTTGCGGCTTCCCGGGGTGCTGGCCGCCTTCAGCGAAGAGTGCCCCCGAGTCGACTTCACCTTGGCGACCGACACGACCGACGCGCTGACCACCCAGGTGCTCGAGCATCGTCTCGACGGCGCTTTCGTCTGCGGCCCGGTGCGCCATCCGGACCTGGTCTCCGAGCAGGTCTTCATCGAGCAACTTGTGCTGGTGAGCGGCGTTCGCGTGGCAGATCTGGACTCGGCACTGGCCGACGGCGGGCGGCACAAGCTTCTCGTCCTCCGGGCCGGCTGCGCCTACCGGGCCCGCCTGGAGCGGCTCTTCGAGCAGCACGGAGTGCCGAGTCCGAACGTCCTCGAATTCGGAACTCTCGAGGGCATCCTCGGGTGTGCGGCCGCGGGGATGGGCGTGACCCTGCTGCCACTGGGCGTGGTGACCACTTCGCCGTTGGCGGCGGCGTTGAAGGTGCATCACCTCGCGCCGGCCGACTCGCGCGCGGAAACCCTGTTCATCCGCCGCAAGGACTCCACCATGACCGCTGCGATGTCGCGTTTCCTGTTCCACACCCACGACTCCAGCCGCCCGGCCTCCCTGAAATCCGTGGCTCGCTAGAGGGGCCTGCGCGCCGACCGAATGTTGTTGAAAGAGAATGCATGAACGCAGTAGACAGCGCCGCCGACCTGAGCGCATCCCGCACGCCGACATCGCCGTGGGTCACGGTCGGTCAGGTCGGGGCCGCATTGGCGGCGAGCATGGGCATCGGACGGTTCGTCTACACACCTGTTCTCCCTCTGATGGAGGCCCAGGCAGGATTGACACCGTCGGCGGGCGCCGCCCTGGCGACGGCAAACTATCTCGGATACCTCGTCGGGGCGCTCGCCGGAATCGTCCTTCCCGCCGTGGTGCGCTCGGCGGCAGCCATGCGTGTCTCGCTGCTGATCCTGACCGCCACGCTGGCGTTCATGCCGGTGACATCGAACGACACCGCCTGGGCCGTACTGCGTTGTGTTGCGGGTGCTACCAGTGCTTTGGTCTTCGTCATCGCGGTCAGCGCCATGCACTCCAACCTGAGTGGGCACGCGGCACACCTGTCGGGTTGGGCGTTCGGCGGAATCGGAGCAGGTATCGCCCTGTCCGGGCTCGTCGTCCTCATCTTGCGGTCGATGAGCACGTGGGGCTCCGTGTGGTGGGCGGCCGCACTGCTGACCCTGATCTGCACCCTCGCGGCGTGGACTCTCACACCGGAACGTGCTCCGACGGTGCCGACGGCCGAGCGCAGAAGATCGCACGAGCAGGGGCACCGCCGGTTCGGTGCGCTCTTCATCAGCTATTCCCTCGAGGGTGTCGGATACATCATCGCCGGCACTTTTCTCGTTGCAGCGATCGACCACACTGCAGGCAGCTTCGCCGGCAGTGGCGCCTGGGTGCTCGTCGGGCTGGCGGCGCTACCGTCCGGTCCACTCTGGGCGTTGTTCGGCAGACGATGGTCTCGCCCGATCCTGCTGGTGATCGCCCTCGTCATTCAGGCCGCCGGCATCGCGTTGCCCGCGGTGGCAGACGGCATCTGGCCCGCCCTGGTCTCCGCCTTCCTGTTCGGGGGAACATTCCTCGGCATCAGTCAGATGTCGCTGACGATCGGCGCTCACCTCCAGTTCCCACGCGCGGTCGCGATACTGACAACCGGATACAGCCTCGGTCAGATCGCGGGCCCGCTCATCGTCACACCACTGCTTTCCGATGGCTACCACCTCGCATTGCTCGTCGCCTCGGGCATCGTTCTGGCGGCAGCACTCGCCGCCGCGGTACTGACCGTCCGGTTTCGTCAGCGAGCCACGGTCGAATGAGGGTGGCAGCCGAAAAGCAGGTATGCGCACGCGTACTTCGGCCGATGTGGTCACGACGCGTCGCGGCCATGCTGACTTTCACGTCGCCGGCGCCGCGGCACGGTCAAGAGCACACGGAGATCGTCATGGTGAGTCAACGCAGAGGCCGAAGATTTCAACCACTTCACGCGATTCGCGCGAGCGTAGGCGGCGCGGCCTGTCTCGCCGGCCTCGTCATCGGCGCCATGGCGCTGACGATTCTCGCGTTCCCGGCACCCGGCGTGCAGGCTGCGACCGTCACGTCCCAAAGCCGGTACAGCGTGGGGAGTGGACCCACCCCGCAAGCGTCCACTCACATCAGGTCTGTCGAAACGAGTCGGAGCCACAGCCATAGCCGCGTGGTCGGATTGTCGAAGTCGATCTGGAACTCTTCGGCGAGACGGGTGATTCGGTACCGAATGGTATTGCCGTGGACATGCATTCGGACCGCCGCTTTGGACACGTTCGCGTTCGAATCGAAGTACGCACGCAGAGTGATCAGAAAGTCGGTGTGATGGGTGGCGTCGTACGCCCGGATCGCATCGACGACGTCGAACTTGTCGAGATGCTTCTCGGCTATGTACCTGCCGATTTCGAGTAGGTTGAGCTCGGTCCAATGGTCTTCGAACACAGCCGCTGCCGGGCGTTGGGGAGTCGGATTCTCTCGCGTGACCGACTGTTGACGCATCAGGTACTGCAATGTGCGCACCGCCTCGGTCCGGGATCGAGGTAGCTCGCTGATCTGCTCGGCGATGCCGCCTACCGCGGCGACAACCGGATGCGCGCTGATCGTCGTCGCGTAGGAGCCGATGTCACGAATGACGCGACGGTGGGCTGCCCGGGGAGACTCGCCCGCGCAGGGCAGCAGCGCATACACGACCGAGTCGATCAGGGCGCTGTACGCACTGCGGAACTGGACGTTGCACGTCACGGTCACGAGCTGCAGTAGTCGATGTTGCTCGCGCATGGCGTCGAGGCTGCCGGCGTTCGGGTGGGAGAGGGCGAACGCCGCAATGGCGAATCCGTCGGTGAACTCGAGACCGAGTTGTGCGGCAGCGAAAGAGGCCTGGGCCGGATCGTCCATCAACGTCCGCATGAGGTCGGCGTTGCGGCGCTCGGTGAAGTCGGAAGCGGACCGGGCGTGAAGCATGTGCAGGCCCGCCAGTGGCGCCAGCCTGTCGAGCGCATCGAGGGCCGGTTGGCGGCGGTCACCTCCGGGATCGATGATCCAGATCGATCCGAGCAGTTCCCCGCCCGCCCGGACGGCAAGTGCCAGCCGGTCCGCGATCCCGCTGGGTGACTGCACGAAATGCGCGGCGATGGAGGAGTAGACGACCTTGAAATCTGCGTCGAGGGCTGGGGGTGTCCGCTCCTGCAGGGTCAGAGTCGTCTCGCGCCGTAGGTCGTCGATCGGCTGGCCCGGCACTGTGGAGTATCCGAGGATGCGGCCCGAAGGATCGACGATGCTGGCGGCTCCGTTGGCTATCGAGGCTACGGCGTTGGCGAAAGCGAACAGATCGCCCAGACGCACGCCCGATACCGAATCGACCGCAGCACCCGCGACCGCTGTTCGTGCCATCGCGATCAGTCGTGTCCAATCCGCGTCGTCTCCGACGACGAGCACGGGAACGTCGTGACGACTGGACGCGATCCGCAGGTCCTCGATCGGCGTTCCGCGTGCTTTGACGATCACGGCGGCGGCCTCGCCGTCGGCGGCGTGCACGAGTACTCGCTCGAATCCGGCCGACCCGCAGGACACGCCCATCGCAAGGACGACGGTGTTCCTGACGTTCGGCTGGTCGTCGAATGCGTCGTAGAGCTGCACGTCGGCGACGGGGCGGCGGAGATTTTCCGCCGTCGGATTCGCGTGCAGTAGATCTTCCTGCACCAGGTCGGTCCAGGCCGACAGCGCGATCGGCACGGATGCCGCGTCGCCGTGCCACGACTCCTCCGATGGGTCCATTGAGAAGATCTTACAAGCGGAACTGTTGAGCTTGGAAACTTCTCCATATCAACCGTGTGAGGTGTGGATCACTATTGGTTCACCCCACGCACCGGGTGTCAGCCCCACTTCGAGGAGTCCCGATGAAACTCAGAGATATCAGATCGTTAGTGAATGTCGAGGGCCCCGCTCGGTCCGTGTCACAGCGGCTGGCACGGCGATGCCACAGCATCGAAGACGTACGAAAGATGGCCGCCGCGCGTCTCCCGCTGAGCATCTTCGACTACATCGAGGGCGGCGGCGAAGACGAAGCGTCGGTCCGCCGCAATCGTTCCTCGTTCGACGACTGGTCCTTCGTGCCACGGTGGGGTGCCGTGGAGAACCTCGACCTGGCGTCGACTCTCCTGGGCAAGCCGGTCGCCATGCCGTTGATGCTCTCTCCCACCGGGGGAACACGACTGTTTCACCCGGAGGGCGAACTCGGTGCGGCGCGTGCCGCTCTCGCCGCGAATGTCCCGTACGGCCTGGCGCACCTGAGCACGACGCCGATGGAACTGGTCAGCGCGCAGACTCCGGGCCTTCGTCGCTGGTTCAACATCGAACCGATGGCGGACAAGGGCATGCTCCAGGCGATGCTCGACCGGACAGCCGACGCGGGATACGAGGCCCTGCTGGTCAACGTCGATTGCCGGGCGATCGGTCATCGCGAACGCGACTACCGCAACGGCTTCACGGCACCCCCGTCCCTGAAACCGCGGACGGTCGTCGAAGGGGCGCTACATCCCGTGTGGGCGTGGAGGTTTCTGCGCAACGACGCGATCGCCTTCCCCAATCTCGACGGGACCGTCGCGGAGGGGCCGCTGGCGAGCACGCCGGATATGTGGCGAACCCTGCTGTCGGGTTCCTACGAACCCACCGACTGGGACACCCTCTGCGACCTACGCTCCCGGTGGAGCGGTCCGATCGTCCTCAAGGGGTGCGTCAGCGCCGACGACGCGGCGATCGCCGCTGACATCGGGATCGACGCCATCCAGGTCAGCAACCACGGCGGCCGGCAACTCGATCACATGGCCTCCCCGCTGGACGTTCTGCCGGAGATCGTCGAACGCGTGAACGGGCGGGTCGAGATCATCGTCGACGGCGGCATCCGCCGCGGCTCGGACGCGATCAAGGCCCTGGCGCTGGGGGCGAATGCGTGCGCGATCGGCCGCCCGTACCTCTACGGCCTCGCGGCGGCGGGCCAGGAGGGTGTCGCGCACGTGCTGCGGATCTTCGCGGAGGAGATGACCCGGACGATGATGCTGCTGGGGGTCTCGAGCATCAAGGAACTGCAGGACAACGGGCCGTCCTTCGTTCGCAACCGACACGCCGCCTTCGCCCGCTCGACGCACGAATACACCGGAACGCAGACGGCCACGCCCAAGCAGAAGTCCTCGTCATGACAAGTCGCACCGGAGGCTCCTCTCACCGGCTCCTGTGCGCCGGCGCACTCGCCGCCCTCCTCTTCTCCACGGTCGGCTGCGGTCGGCTCGAAGAATTTGCGGACCCGCCGGCCTCGGCTCCCGTCGACGGCGACAAGACGCCGTCACTCGCGGTGAACGAATCGGCCGTCGCATTGCTGCCCGACGCGGTGGCAGCACGGCACACGCTGCGGGTGGCGATCCCGACGAATGAACCGCCCACCCAGTTCTATTCGGCGGGAACCCGGTACATGACGGGCACGAACCCCGACATCGCGAGACTCATCGGAAACGCCCTGAACCTGGACGTCGACATCAAAGTCGTCAATTTCGACTCCATCATTCCCGGGATCGCAGCCGGTCGTTACGACCTGACGGTGTCCTCGATGACGCCCACCACCAAGCGGATGGCGGCAATGGATTTCGTCGACTACATGCAGATGGGAAACGCCATCGTCGTCGGCAAGGGAGGGGAGCCCGTCACGAAGGACACTCTCTGCGGCAAGAAGGTCGGCGTCCTGACGGGCTCGTATCAGCTCACCGTCAACATTCCGGCCTATGAGCAGGAGTGCGCGGCCGCCGGCAAGCCGCCGATCCAGACCGGCCAGTTCCAGGACACGCGGCAGGCGATTTCCGCGCTGACCAGTGGCAGGCAAGACGCCGTCCTGGCAGATTCCCCGATCCTCTCGTACGCCACGGCGAACAATCCCGCCCTCGAGTTGTCGGACACATTCGATTACGCCCCCGTCGCCGTAGGCGTGACCAAGGAACCCGCACTCGTCGACGCCGTGTCCGCTGCACTCGACTCTGTCATCGCCAGTGATGCATACAGGGAAGCACTCGGAAAATACGGTGCGGAGTCCGCGATGATCACTCGAGCTCGCGTCAACGCGGCTCAATAAGGAGACCTACCATGCAGCAATTGGCCTCGCGAGACGCCTTCCCTCCTCCGTCCGCAGTGTCGGCGTCCCCGGACACTTCCATCCCGGTTGTGCCACTCAAACATCCTGTGCGGCAGACGTTCGGACTGGTGCTGCTCATCGTCGCCGTGGCGGTGACGTGGAACGTCGCAACGAACGACCGATTCCACTGGAATGTCGTGTCGTCCTACCTGTTTGCCCCGGAGATACTTCGAGGCGTGGTTCTCACGATCATCCTGACGATCTTCTCGATGACCGCGGGCATTTCGCTCGGAACGCTCCTTGCCGTCATGCGGCTGTCGGACAATCCGATCGTCAGTTCGATCAGCCGGGGCTACATATGGTTCTTCAGGGGCACTCCGCTCCTCGTCCAACTGATCTTCTGGTACAACATCGCTGCCCTGTATCCCACCATCTCGATCGGAATCCCCTTCGGGGGACCAGAATTGATGGTTGGCTCGGTCAACACGCTGATCACGCCCCTCGGGGCCGCTCTCCTCGGACTGTCTCTGAACGAAGCGGCTTACATGGCAGAGATCATCCGCGGTGGCATCGGATCGGTGGGCAACGGCCAGTACGACGCGGCTCAGGCGCTGGGAATGAACAAGACTCAGCTGATGCGCCGGGTCATTCTTCCCCAGGCCATGCGCGTGGTGCTTCCGCCGACGGGGAACCAGGTGATCTCGATGCTGAAAGGGACAACCCTCGTCAGCGTTCTGGCGATCTCCGATCTGCTGTACTCCGCGCAGATCATCTATTCGTTGAACTACCAGACGATCCCGCTGCTCATCGTCGCGAGCCTGTGGTATCTCCTGATGACCACCATCCTGAGTTTCTTCCAGGACAAGCTCGAGAAACACTACGCGCGCGGGTTCACCGCGTCGGTAGCACCCACACGTCGTCGACTGGCACTGGGAAGGGCGAAATGAACACCGTCATGGTGAAAGCACAGGGCGTCCGGAAGAGATTCGGTGCCACCGAGATCCTCAAGGGCATCGACCTCAGTGTCGAGCGCGGTTCGGTGACCTGTCTCATCGGACCGTCCGGATCCGGGAAGACCACCTTCCTGCGCTGCATCAATCACCTCGAGAAAGTTGATGCGGGCCGACTGTACGTGGATCGACAACTGATCGGCTACTCGGAACGCAATGGCCGGCTACACGAGATGAAGCCACGTCAGACGGCACGGTCTCGACTCAATGCCGGCATGGTGTTTCAGCGCTTCAACCTGTTTCCGCACATGACCGTTCTCGAGAACATCGTCGAAGCCCCGATTCACGTTCTCGGCAGACCCCGCGACGAGGTGACAGCGGAGGCGCACGTCCTGCTCGATCGTGTCGGACTGGGGAACCGAGGTCAGGCATACCCGCGGGAGCTCTCCGGCGGACAGCAACAGCGGATCGCGATTGCCCGCGCACTGGCGATGAAGCCCAAGTTGCTGCTGTTCGACGAACCGACCTCAGCGCTCGACCCGGAACTCGTCGGTGAGGTACTGGACGTGATGAAGTCCCTGGCGGAAGCCGGTATGACCATGGTCGTGGTCACCCACGAGTTGGGGTTTGCCCGCGAGGTCAGCGATCAGATCGTCTTCATGGACCAGGGTGTCGTCGTCGAGGCGGGCCCGCCGTCCGAGGTTCTGGGGAATCCGCAACAGGAGAGGACCCGCGCGTTTCTCTCGAAGGTGCTGTGAACACCTCACCCGCCCGCCCGCGATCGAGAACAACGAACATTCAGGACTGAGGAACCACATGAACAGGCAACAGGTCAGCACAGACGATGCACCCAGCCCTGCAGGGCACTACTCCCAGGCGATCCTTGCCGACGGGGTCCTGTACACGGCAGGTCAGACGCCCCACCACCCGCAGACGTGGGAACTCGTCGGCACCACCATCGAAGAACAAACGGAACAGGCGATGCGCAACCTCGCAGCCGTACTCGAATCGTGCGGCTCGGACTCCTCGCACGTGGTCAAGGCGACCGTCCACCTGCAGAATCCAGCGCGAGACTTCACCGGTTTCAACGAAACCTTCCAGAAGTTCGTCTCGCACCCGTACCCGGCGCGAACCACCGTCGGATCGCATCTCGGTGACTTTCTGGTCGAGATCGACGTCGTCGCTCTGTGCCCCCGCTGACTGGATCGATTGCGCACTCCGACCAGCGGAGTCGCTCGATTCGACATCAAGACCGATAGAGCCCGCACGGCAGAGATCATGTGGCATTCTCACGAGGTGCGACGGTGCAGAGGTGAGAGTGGTGTGGCCGGTTCGCCGGCCGCGACCACGTCAGGGGAAACCCCTGGCTCGACAGTGTTCATCGGAGACACCGTCCGACGCGCGACCGTATGCTCCGCGTGCTTCGGCGCGCCGCAGACGACAGATATCGGTCACCTCGCACCGTCGCACCCATGACAGCCGGCCGGGCTCTGCAGCCTGAGATCGCTCGTCGCCTCGCTGTCGAGGCAACCGTTGGAGCCTGGACCAGGGCCGGCCTCATCCTCCGCTTCGAGGAAGCCGGTGAGCCGGATGCCGGCCGGATCGCGACCCGGCTCTACGACCTCATGCCCACGCCGCCGATCGACGGCGTCGACGGCGTCTATCGGCTGCTGTCGGAGCTCCCGCAGATCGAGCAACCCGAGACGGTCGTCGAGTCGTCCGGCAGTGACTGGAAATTCGACGTCCCGCGGTGGTCGCACACGGCGGCGGTCGCCGAGGCGGTCGGTCTCACCCCGGCCGAACTCGACTGGTTCGCAGATCCCGGCGGGTGGCTGCGCACGAAAGCGACTCCGCTGCAGCACTACCGCTATCGGATCCGATCGGACAACCGCCTGCTCGAGGCGCCCAAGGAACGCCTTCGAGAGGTGCAGCGCCGGATTCTGCGTTCGGTACTCGACCGCGTCCCACCACACGCCGCGGCGCACGGATTCGTCCGAGGTCGCAGCGTCCACACATTCGCCGCGCCCCACGCGGGACACGATGTCGTGCTGCGCATCGACCTCCGTGCCTTCTTTCCCTCCGTCTCCCAGACGCGGGTGAGGGCGGTCTTCGATGCCCTCGGCTACCCGACTCGGGTGTCACGCGTGCTCGCCGGGCTCTGCACGACGTCTACCCCGCCAGGTGTCCTCGCGCAGCTTCCGTTCGATGCGGCGAGTCGGCTCCGGGGTGCGCACCTACCGCAAGGCGCATCGACCTCGCCGGCGCTCGCCAATCTCGTCGCATATCGACTCGACCGCAGATTGACCGGGCTCGCGAGAACCCACCGCGCCGGCTACACGAGATACGCCGACGACCTCGCGTTCTCCGGCACGGAACTGGCGGTGGACCGATTGATCCACGCAGTCGGCCGGATCGTGGCGCACGAAGGCTTCTCCGTGCACACCGGTAAGACCCGGATCATGCGGGCGCATCGACGCCAGCACCTGGCGGGGTTGGTGGTCAACACTCGTCCGCAGGCGGCGCGAACCGAGTACGACGACCTGCGAGCGCTGCTCTTCAATTGCGCTCGGTACGGACCCGACTCGCAGAATCGTGACGGCCGACCGCATTTCCGTGAATACGTCTACGGACGCATCGCCTGGGTCGGGGAATGCAACGCGAGCAGGAAACAGTCGCTGCACGCACTGGCCGCCCGGGTCGACTGGGCAGACCAGCGTCGCTGACCGGCCGCCCTGTCAGCCGCGGCCGATGTACGGCATCCCGGTGGCCATGATCGTCATCGTCGGCACGGTGACGTCCAGGGGGAGTTCTACCAGTCGGGTCACCGCGTCCGCGACGTATAACGGATCGAAGGTGGGTTCCGCTCGCAATGATCCGTCCGGTTGGCGGGCGGATTGGCCGATGCCTTCGGTCATGGCGGTTGCGGCGTTCCCGATGTCGATCTGGGTGCAGCAGATGTCGTGGTCGCGCCCGTCGAGCGCGATCGACTTGGTCAACCCCGACACCCCGTGTTTGGTTGCCGTGTAGGCGACACTCGCGGGTCGTGGCGTGTGCGCGGACAGTGAACCGTTGTTGATGATGCGTCCACCACGAGGTGTCTGCGTCTTCATCATTCGCACGGCCTCGCGCGAGCAGAGGAAGACCCCGGTCAGATTTGTGGCCACCGTCCGGTCCCAGTCTTCCGGGTCGATCTCGTCCACCGCGCCGGAGGGGCCGAAAGTGCCCGCATTGTTGACGAGTACGTCCACGCGGCCGAACCGTTCGGCCACGCCGGCGAAGAGGCTGTGCACCGACTGTGGCGACGAGACGTCGGCCGGCACCACGAGCGCGTGTTCGTGACCGTGCGCTGCCTCGTCCAGCTTGTCCCGCGCCCGTCCCGTCAGCACCACGTGATGTCCGGCATCGAGCAGTCCGGTCGCCATGGACCGCCCGATCCCCGATCCGGCACCCGTCACCACGATGACCCGTTCCGTCACATCCACTCCTTGCATCACGTAGTTCCCGAACCGCTGTCGGCAGCCCCCGAATTGTCGCCGATCGGCGGCCCCGCTGCGGCTGTTCACGCGTTCCATTCGCGGTTGTCGACGAGAACGCCGAGGATCTCCGGAATCACGGTGCGCCTAACACTGGAGTGAGGGACGGCGGTCGGCTTTCCTGTCCGGGTGACCATCGCAGACATCGCACCCCGCACGGCGCTGCAGCAGCGCTACTGGGATCCCGCCCTCACCGAACCCGCGCAGTGGAATCCGGTTCTGGAAGCCCTGCACTCGCACCGTTCGGTTCGCCGCTACCTACCCGATCCGCTGACCGACGAGACGCTCGACGTCCTCGTCTCGGCTGCGCAGTCGGCCGCCACGTCGTCGAACCTCCAGGCGTGGAGTGTCGTCGCAGTCCGCGACCCCGAACGCAAGGCTCGTCTGGCCGCGCTCGCGGGCGAGCAGGCCCACATCGTCGAGGCCCCCGTCCTGCTGGTCTGGCTCGCCGACTTCGCCCGCGTCCGCCAGCTCGCCGGCGACCGCGGTGCGCCGATCGAGGGAGCCGACTACCTCGAGAGCAGCTATATCGGGTTCATCGATGCAGCCCTGGCTGCGCAGAACGCCGTGACCGCGGCGGAGTCGCTCGGGCTGGGAACGGTGTTCATCGGGGCGCTGCGCAACAAGCCCGAGGAGGTCGCGGCGGAACTCGGCCTGCCTCCCCACGTGTTCGCGGTGTTCGGGCTCGTCGTCGGACATCCGCATCCGGACGCCGACGCCCAGATCAAACCGCGCCTGCCCCGAGCGGCGGTGTTGCACCACGAGAAGTACGACCTGCCCGCCCAGCGCGACCACGTCGACGCCTACGAGGGGCGGATCGCCGCCTTCTACTCGGCGCAGCAGCTCGAACATTCCTGGATCGACAGGGTTCTGGACCGACTCGCGTCCGCGGCGCGGCTGAACGGGCGGGATCGGCTGAAAGAATCGCTCATCCGTCTCGGGTTCCCACTTCGCTAGCGTCTGGCCGCCATGAGGCGGAAACCCCGGTGGGTGTCCCTACGGAGGCATCGCGCCAGATCGACACGCACGCGCGAGCCTCCGCCGGCGCCTCCTGCTCGGGCTCAACGAGCGCTGGCGCCTTCCGCACTCCGATCCACTGCCTCTGATGGGGTCGGCAGCGCCCGGATCGCATGGCGGAGTGCCGCATCTGGTTCGGTGCGTGACGGCCACCATCCGGCCGGAGCCCCGTCCGGGCGTGCCAGGAGTGCCCCGCCGTGGGGGATGCCCATACCGCGGGCGGTGATGGCGTCGAGGTTGCGGACGACGAGCGGAGGCCCGGGAACGGAACTCGCTGCGCGCTGCCAGGACGCACTCGGGTCGGTGGTGAACAACGTCAGCCCGGGTCCGAGTAGGTCGAGGGTGGACACAGCGTTGGCTCGGGAGGGCAACCAGACGTGCGGGATTCGGCCGCCGAGGTCCGCAGGCAGTTCGTGCGCGGCGAGTCGGGCCCCGCCGTGCGGGTCGGCCGACCGGGCCACGTTGTGCGCGGCCACCGGTCGTCGTTCGGCCTCGTAGGTGTCCAGTAGCTGCGGTCCGGCCCAGCCGCGGAGCACCCAGGCGAGTTTCCACCCGAGGTCGTAGGCACTCTGGATGGCGGTGTTCATGCCGGTGCCCCCGCGTGGCGTGATCTGGTGTGCGGCGTCGCCGACGAGAAACGCGGCGCCCTCCCGCCAGCGGTCCGCGAGCTGCGCGGCAAAGGTGAACGTCCCGATGCGGTCGACCCTCGGCTCCAGGTCGGTCAGTCCGATGCCGAGCCGGATGAGGCGGGCGGACTGCTCCTTCGTCAGACGTGGCGCGGGCTCCTGCGCGAGGTCGTGCTCCACCCCGTAGACCCATCGGTCACCGCGGCCGGCCGGAACGAAGACCCCCGCGGCGTCGGGGTGGGTGACGGCGTAGATGCAGTAGCGAGGGCCGCCGAGCAGGTCCCACAGTGGCGCGCGGAACTCGGTCCCGATGGCCTGGGACAGACGCCCCGGGCCACGCATCGCAATCCCGAGGGCGTCGCGGATCGTGCTGCGCGCGCCGTCCGCGGCGATGAGGTAGCGGGCGTGGACGATTCGGGTTTCGCCGGTCTCGACGTCGCGTAGCGTCACCTGAACGTCGTCGGACCGGCCGTCGAGGCCGACCACTTCGATGCCCATCGCCACCCGCGCGGTGCCGAACGAGCGCAGGTGGTCCAGCAGCACCGGTTCGAGGTGATCCTGCGGAACCGAGGCCAGGTGGCACGGGCGGCGGGTGTCTCCCGCTCCACCGTCTACCTCGTCTTCGGTTCACGAGCCGGGCTGTTCGATGCGCTCACCACCGACCTGTGGTGGCACCGGGCCGGGTTCCAGGCGGTGGTGGACGCGGTGGAGCACCCGGACGCGCGCGAGCACCTGCGCGGCGGAATCGACTCTGGAGTACGGGTGTTCGCAGCCCACCGCGATGTTTTCCGGGCATTGTTCTCGATGGCCCAACTCGACGCGGATGCCGTCGGCGGGGCCATTACGCGGATCGAGGAGAACCGGGCCGGCGGAATGGTCCACCTCGCCCGGCGACTGGCCGAGCAGGAGGTTCTGCGGCCGGACGTCACCGTCGACGAAGCCGCAGACCTGCTCTGGCTATTGGCGAGCTTCGACAGCTTCGACCAGCTCTACACCGGGCGGAATCTCCCCGTCGCCGACGTCTCCCGCACCCTGATCACCACCGTCGAACGCAGCCTCTGCCGGTGAGTGGTCGGCCTCGTACCGCACGGTCACGCCGGGTCGGTGTCGCTGTGGGGTCGGCGGCGCCGGTGGAACCGCGCACGCTGAAGATCCAGGAGGGTCGCACCTTCGGCATCTACCCGCCGGTGTCGACGGGCGATTCCGACCCGGACGGCAGTCGTATGTCGGTGCAGCTCTGCTGCGCGGCCGTTGGCGTTCTCGTCGTTGAGAAGGTAGCCGGCTGCTCGATCGCATTGAATCAGCAACTTTTCGTAGGCGAGGCGCGCTGGTGCTTGTTCGTCGAGTTGGGTGATCGCGATGTGCTCCACGAATTGCAAAGGGATACGCAGCAATTGGTAATTGATACGCAAAAGCGTCATGGGCACGTCGCGGAGTGTTGTCACGATCGGCGATGTTAGCGCTCGTGGAGGAAGCGTGCGGAGAGTTTCGCGCCGTGCTTTCGCCGGGTGGTCAGCTGGGAGCGAACAGGGGCATAGGTGGTGGTGTGCCCGGCGCTGTAGTGGGTATGGGCGAACTGGATGAATTGGACGGGTACTCGAGGACGGTGATCTCGGTCGCCGATGCGGTGTTGCCGAGTGTGGCCAGCCTGGTTGTGCGGACCTCACGGGGGAGCGGTTCGGGCAGTGCGAGTGTGATAACCGATGACCGGCTGTTGCTGACGAGTGCGCACGTGGTTGCCGGAGCGAGCGCGGCCGAGGCGGCGTTCACCGACGGGACCGTTGTGCGCACCGATGTGGTGGGACGCGATCCGTTGTCCGATCTGGCTGTGCTGCGGGCTCGGGACGATGTTCCGGCTCCGGTGGAGTTGGGTGACGCCGCGTCGCTGCGGGTGGGGCAGTTGGTCGTCGCGTTGGGCAACCCGCTGGGTCTGGCGGGCAGTGTGACGGCGGGCATCGTGTCCGGGTTGGGCCGCTCGTTGCCGGTGGAGTCGGGGCGGGTGATCGATGAGGTGATCCAGACCGATGCGGCGCTGAATCCGGGGAACAGCGGTGGCGCGTTGGCCGACAGTGCGAGCCGGCTGGTTGGGGTGAATACCGCTGTCGCCGGGATGGGTGTCGGTCTGGCGGTGCCGATCAACTCGACGACGAGGCAGATCATCGCCGCGCTGGTATCGGCGGGACGGGTGCGTCGGGCCTGGTTGGGGATCGCGGGCATGCAGGTTCCGCTGCCTCAGAAGCTGCAGGGGCGGATCGGGTCGAAGACTGGTCTGCAGGTGGCCGGTGTCTCCCCGGGCAGCCCGGCCGCCGAGGCGGGGTTGCGGCGCGGGGACATTATGGTCGAACTCGACGGCAAGCCGATCGTGACGACGACTGCCGTCCAGCGGTTGATGGTCGAGGACGCGATCGACCGGCAAATCGAGATCACGGTGTGGCGCAACGGTGCGCTGGTGGACGTGTTCGCTCGTCCTCGTGAGCTCGCGGCCTGACGACCACACGGCGACGTGGGATCCGATCGACGGTCACCGATTCATCTCGTGGCGGATCGCGTCCTGGACTTTCCCGTGAGCCACCGCGATACCGCCCGCGATATCGGTCAGTGTTCTTCGATGCTGGAGGCGCAACGGATCGTTCACTGCGCCATCGTGCAGGTGTTGCCGATGGGGGAAGACCGGGCGAGGCTCGGTCTTCACGAGGTGCTGGTTGAACGTCCCAGTGAGCTGCGACAGCTCGTTGAGTCGTCGGTAAACGTCATCGCTGGCCACGACCCGCGCCTGGCTGAGCAGGGAATCGAAATCGTCGCTGCCGATCTCGTCCGCGTCATGCGGGTGCGATGCAGCCGATGTTGTTGCGGTTGCCGCGATGCGGGCCGTCGCTTGCAGCACGTCGGCGTAGATCGCGAGCCGTAGTTTCACGAGCTGGTCCCGGCGTGCATTCTTGCTGCGCATGTGTTCGGTGATCCACGGTGAGAGTGCCGTGCCGACTATTCCTGCCACGCCCATCCACATGATCGCATTCACGATCGGTCTCCTGTCTGTTCCAGCCTTCGTGCCGAAGACCTGCACTCAAATCCCGCCACCGCTGAGAAACCCATGTCGGGCACTCTCACGGTCGATCTCCGGATCGGTTCGCACGAGTGCGGTGCCGGCTCTGCAGTGGCCCCGGCCGGGTTCGTCCCGCTGCTCACGGCCGAACCCGGTAGTACAACAACTGGCCGGCCCGACACCGCCGCCGCCACCTGCAAGGCCAGCAGGCGTCGGGGTAGGACATGAACGCCGTGCATCGTTCTACACGGCGAACCGCCCACGGGCTGATCAGTCTTCGTTGTCGCCGAAGATCGCCTTGGCCTCGAGGTACTCCACCAGGCCGAACTTGCCGAATTCCCGGCCGTTGCCTGACTGTTTGTAGCCTCCGAACGGCGCATCGAAGGCCAGCGGAGCACCATTGAGATGAACCATTCCCGTCCGCAACTTCCGAGCGGCATTCCGTGCGCGCTCCGGATCGCTCGACGAGACCATCCCGGACAGCCCATACGCGGTGTCGTTCGCGATGCGGATTGCATCAGCCTCGTCCTCGTAGCCGATCAGCATCATGACGGGGCCGAAGATCTCCTCTCGCGCGATGGTCATATCGTTCGTCACGTCCGCGAAGACGGTGGGGCGGACGAAGTAGCCGGTGCTCAGTCCCGCCGGGCGACCGACACCACCGGCGACGAGTGTGCCGCCCTCGTCGATGCCGGCCTGGATCAGGCGCTGCACCTTGTCGAACTGCGCCTGTGACACCAGCGGCCCCACGGTCGTTCTCTCGCACTCGGGTTGTCCGACCACGATCGACGCGGCGGCGGTCTTCGCGATCGCGATCGCTTCGTCCATACGGTCCCACGGAACCAGAATGCGAGAGGCGGCATTGCAGGACTGGCCCGAATTGACCACCACGCCTAGAACGTCTCGGGTGATGACCTCCTCGAAGTCCGCGTCGTCCAGCACAATGTTCGCCGACTTGCCGCCGAGCTCCTGTGTGACACGTTTGACCGTTGTCGCAGCGTTCCGAGCGACCTCGGCGCCGGCACGCGTCGATCCGGTGAACGAGACCATGTCGATGTCGGGGTGCGTCGACAGTGCGGCTCCGACGGTAGGTCCGTCACCCTGAACGAGGTTGAAAACTCCCGTCGGGACTCCTGCTTCGTGAAGGATCTCCGCGAAGATGATCGCATTGAGTGGCGCGATCTCGGACGGCTTCAACACCATCGTGCAGCCTGCGGCCAACGCCGGCGCAACCTTCGCGGCGATCTGATTAACGGGCCAGTTCCAGGGTGTGATGAACGCACACACACCGACCGCTCGTGCACCACCGTCGTCGTTCCGATCCTCTCCTCGAATTCGAACGCGCGGAGCGCATCGACGGCCGCTGTGAGATGCACCAGGCCCGACGGTGCCTGAGCGGTGGTGGCGAGTGAAGTGGGTGCGCCCATCTCCTGGGTGATCGTCGACGCAAGGTCGCCCAGCCGTCGTCCGTAGACCTCGATTATCTGATCCAGTAATGCAATCCGGTCGGCACGTGTCGTCGACCCATAACCGTCGAAGGCTTTGCGGGCGGCCGTGACGGCGCGGTCGACGTCTTTCTCGTCGCCTAGTGCGATGGTGGCGACGGTCTCTTCTGTCGCAGGGTTGACGACGTCGAGCGTGTCGGTGCCGATGGGGTCGACCCACTCACCGTCGATGTAAAACTGCTGGGTGTTCTCCATGGTGGTCCTTTTGGTTTGTTGCTGCAGAAGGTGAGAAGGTTGGTGACCCTTCGGGGTGAGCCGCGATGGCGTCCCTGTTGCGCAGTCCTGTCATCCCGGGTTGCGTCGGAGTGTTTCCGGCGTCTGAATAACAATGACTCGTCACAGCTCAGACGTCTGTCCGCCAGCCGGGCCCCACTGGGGGATGAATGCGTTGTCCCCAATCGGAGGACAACCGCGATTTCGGGTCGCGATTATGGAATGAAGCCGGATTCCGCCGGTCAGCGCCATGCGCTCATCGGCTCCCGCAGTCCCGGGCCGCCCATGAACCGGACGCCACGACGGCGACGACGACTGCACCACAGATACGCCCACCCCGACCGCAAGACTCCCCGGACTTTGAGCTATCTACAGGTCACGGTGATCTCGCCGTAAAGAGTCGGCCACTGCCGCGGTCCGCAATTCAACGGTTGTCTACGGCCGGCTGCACTCGTCCTGCCTCGGTCCCTGACACTCCCCGATGCAGCCCTGACCCGATAGGCGTCGGTGGTCCGCGCGGTCAAAGCGTCGGCGACCCGAACCGGTTCGCGGAGAAGGCAACCGGACCTTCGACTCCGCCCTTGCGCACCTCAGCTACCGACATGACGTGCTCGACGTGTTTCCTGACGGATCTACAGGCCGGTTCGGTCAAGGCCGGTGTGTCCTGTCGGGGGCGTCGAGTGGCTGCCTCGTCGCGGAGCTGCACCTGTTGGCGGACTCATGGGGAATACGATGAGCGAGTCCGAGTCGTTCCGAGTGCAACATCGGCTCGAGTTTGAGGGCGCACAACTCGTCGAGGCGGCGTCGGACGCACTCGTTCACCCCGGGGTGGCGGAGGAGACGTTGCAGTCGCTGGTAGAACTCCGTGGGGAAGACACCGAACTCGGGCAGGATATGTTCGTCTCCGCCTCCGAAAGGTGCCCACTTGACCGCGAAGTCGAGCATGACGAGTTCGTCTTCAGTCACGTCGACTCCGTTCTTTCCAGTCCAGATGTAGAGGTGGCAGGAATGGCCGCGCGACGTCTCGCGCGGCCACTCCGGTCATCGCACCTCGAATAGTTGCTCTTCCAGCGCATGCACCCCACCGGCCCGGTCGTGCGGCCGACCTCCGGGATGCCGAGGGCCACTGGCTGGGCGCCCCTGAGGCGCTGCTCCCCGGGTCAATGGCGAACGCCCAGGGCCGTCAGCGGCAGACCGCGGTGGGCAACCAGGACGGCGTCAATGTGGGCACGAGGAGGCGCTCCGTGCCGGCGCTACAGGTCGAGGACCAGTCGTGGGCCGATGGCTCGGGAGACGCAGATCAGCATCGACGTGCCTGCCTCCCGCTCGTCGTCGCCGAGGAGCAGGTCGCGGTGGTCGGGTACCCCGTCGAGCACTTTCGTCTCGCAGGTGCCGCACAGGCCCTCTCCGCAGGAGGTGGGGACGACGACGCCGACGTCGGCTAGCGCGTCAACGATCGACTGGCCCGGCGCCACGGAGCAGACCACGCCACTGCGTTCGGCGACGACGGTGAACGCGTCGGTCGGCCCGTCGGTGATTGCGCCGGAGAACCTCTCCAGGTGCAATGCCCCCGCGGGCCACGGTTTGCACAACCGCTGCACGGCGTCGAGTAGACCGGTGGGGCCGCAGCAGTAGACCTCGGTGTCCGGCCGAGGTGTGCCCAGCAGCGCGGGCAGGTCCAGAAGGCCGAGCTCATCCTCCGGGACCAGCTGCACCCGGTCCCCGTAGCGCTGCAGCTCGGTGGCGAAGGCCATCGAGTCGCGGGTCCGCCCGCCGTAGAGGAGCGTCCACTCGCTCCCGTCCTGCTCGGCTTGTCTGATCATGGCGCGGATCGGCGTGATTCCGATTCCGCCGGCGATGAACAGAGCCCGGTGCCGGGCAGCAAAGGTGAAGTTGTTCCGTGGCTCCCGCACAGGGACCATGTCGCCGACACGCAAGCGGGTGTGCACGTGCTCGGAGCCACCGCGGCTCTGCGGCGCGCGCAGCACCGCGATCTCGTAGGCCGCATCGTCCCGGGGGTCACCGCAGAGCGAGTACTGGCGCACCAACCCGTTCGGCAGCAGCAAGTCGATGTGTGCTCCGGGCTCCCAACCAGGCAGCGGGGTGCGGTTGCGACGCTCCAAGCGCACCTGCCGCACACCCTCTGTCAGAGCGACGACGGCGGTGACCTCGAGTGAAAACTCGGCGTCACTGGTCATCGAGACCGCCGAAGGTGATGGCTTGCGCGATGTCCCAGCGGCCGGTGAGGTAGGCGGAGGCGAGCTGGGCTTGAAAGGCGCGGACGCCGTCCTCGCGCGCGTCGAAGGGACCGGGCCGGTACCCGTTGCTCAGCAGGCCCTGGTACACGGACTCGCAGGCCGCGAAGTCCTGGCGGTTGGTGATGTCCCAGAACCCGGCGGCGTAGGACGGGTCGAAACCCGGACGCTCGGCCACGTGGCGGGGGAACAGCCAGGAGCACTCCACGAAAGTCTCGCCGGGAGAGAGCGGCACCAGGCGGTGGGTCATCACGTAGTCCGGCTGCAGGGTGAGCAGCAGATTGGGTGCGAGCATGAAGTAGATCGTCCGACGGGCCTGTTCGTCGCTGATCCCGGCGATGCGCTCGCCTCCGCTGCGGCCGTCGAGGCTCATGGTTTCCGCATTCTCGCGCAACTCCAACGGCCCGCCCAGCCACATGCCGGTGTGTCGCAGGCCCATTGCCGTCTCCGGAGGGCTGACCCGGCAGAGCTCCGGGTGGATCGAGGGGCAGTGGTAGCACTCGAGGTAGTTCTCGATCACCAATTTCCAATTGGTCTGGAGGGTGTAGCTGTGAGACTCTCCGACGACCATGTCGGTGGGATCCCAGGGGGCGACGACATCGGTCAGATTGCCGACCCACTCGCTGAAGTCGGGGGCGTCGTCGGAGGCGTTGACGAAGATCCATCCGAACCACTCGACTGCGCGCAATCCGACAAGCGGCCATTCCTCTTTGGAGAAGTTCTCCGTGCCGGTGAACTGCGTCGCGGAGCGGAGCTCGCCGTCGAGTTCGTAGACCCACGCGTGGTAGGGGCAGTGCACCACCCTCTTGTTGGTGCACGAGTCCACCGCCAACAGCTCGTGCCCTCGGTGCCGGCACGCGTTGTAGAAGGCGTGGAGAGTGCCGGCGGCATCGCGGGTCAGCAGGATGCCCTGAGTCCCGACCCGGACGGCGCGCTGGTCACCGGACCTGCCGACGTCACTGCTGCGCCCCACGCAGACCCAGGCGGCCTCCAGTAGGTGCTTACGCTCCCAATCGAGGACATCGGGGGACAGGTAGGCATCCGCTGGAAGGGTTCGTGCATCGGAGAGTTGTTCCTGGAGCACGGAGTCCAGCGCAGCTGGGGTGAGGGGTGCGGGCGGAAGGGCGGTGGTCATGTCGTCGTCTCCATCGTGGGGGAGTGCTGGATCAAGTGACAATGAACTTAATCACTAATTCAGCCCGTCAACATATGCCCATGCACAGTTCAAGGAGTGGGAACTGTGCACGCCCACACTCGCGCTCGCATTTACGTCCAGATTGAGGCGTACTGCGTGAGGAGGTCGTCGGAGGCCGGCGTCTGGATTCCGAAGGTGACCCCGAATGGATCGGCGAGCACGGCGAAGGGGCCCATCGCTGATTCGGTGGCTGGGACCCGGACACGAGCGCCGAGGTCGCTCAGGCGGGCGACCTCCGCTTCCAGGTCGAGGACTCGTAGGAAGGGGATCCAGTGTGGCGGAACGGCAGAGGGCAGGACGTCCAACATGTCGACCACGCCGGCCAGTGGTCGGTCCGCGGACACCAGCAGGCGGTAGTTGCCCGGGCCAGGTGCTGGCTCGTCGATCACCTGACAGGACAGCGCGTGGGCGTAGTAGGTTGCTGCTTCTCGAGCCAGTGGCGTGTACAAATCGACGAAGGCCACGTCCCCCAGTCGCTGACTGGGTGATCGGGGGGCGGTGTCGGTCAGTCCGAACAGTGCCCCGTCGGGCGCGGAGTACACGGGCTGGGGTCGGCCGTCGACGGGCACCGTGCCGGCCGGCCGGGCGCCGAGGTCGAGCGCTCGGCGGCCGGTGGCGGTCATGTCGTCGGTGTCGAAGCAGGGCACCCAACACCCGGACGGTGGGGTGGGAACGTCACCCGCCGGCACGAACGAGATGCGATGTCCGGAGTCCTCTCCGGCCGTTTCATGGTTCATGGCCAGGGTGTAGAACGCGCGACTGGCCGGTGCGTCGCCGCCCACGAAGAGGACGGTGTCGAGGGCGACCCGGGCGCGGGCGGTCACTGTGGACCTCGCCCGTCGAGCAGCGACGACAGATCGGTGGCGGAGCCCATTTCCCAGCCGGTCGTGGCGAGCCAGAAGTGTGTGCGGCTGCTCGGCGAGTCGATATCGCGCCCGGTGAGCTCCTCGATCAGTCGCAGCCGATTGCGTAAGGTGTTGCGGTGCACAAACAGTGCGGTCGCCGTGGCTGCCGGTGCGCAGTCCTCGGCCAGGTAACAGCGGAGCGTGGTCACGAGTGAGGTGCCGTTCTTCCGGTCGTACTCGAGGAGTGGGGCCAGTGCCTCGGCCGCGAGATCGCGTAGCGGCATCCCGGCCTCGATGCTGGCGATCAGCAGGGCTGTGGCCAGGTCCTGGATCCGGTGCACGTGCACACCGTGGCCCTCGGCCAAGGCGTTGCGCGCCTCGAAATAGCCCAGCCGAAGACCGCGCACCCCGACGCGCGCCTTGCTCACGCCCACGCGAGCGTCCGGCCCCAGGCTGGTGAGGTGCTCGTGGCACAGTTTGGCCACGAACAGTCCGGCTCCCTCCGGGACGACCAGGACGACGCGGTCGTGCACGATGGCCCGCAGGTGCGGGTCCTGGTGCTGGCTGAGCAGGGTGTGCAAGTTCCACGGGTAGGAACGGAGCCGCCGAGGTGGACAAGCCACGGACCCGACGACTACCTCGTGCGCCTTGCCGGCGTCCAAGCCGTGCTCGCCGAGCCGCCGCGCGGCCTCCTGCTCACTGGACTGCCCGGCGATGACGTCCTCGAGTACCTGGCCGAGCAGCTCCCGTCGCCCGCTCAAGACGGCGTGTCGGCGGGACAGCTCGATGCCGGCCAGCGTCGCGGCGAAGGCGAGCAGCGCCGGTGGGATGTCCTGTCCCCGCGCGCACAGCACCGCGACCGGCTCGCCCTCCAACTCCACCGGCCGGAGCATGCAACCGGCCACGAGGTCCCCGGACGGGGGCGAGGCCGCGACCAGTTCTTCGGCCGACCACTCGGCCCGCGCCGGCACGCTGACCAACACCCCACCGCGCAGGTCGATCACGGCCACCGGCGCGGCCGAGAGCCCGTGAAGCGCGGTTACCAGCGCGTATAGCGGCCGATCAGCGGTCAGCGCGTCGGCCAGGACCCGGTGGTCGGCGAGATCAGGGTCGGCCGACGTCATAGCGTGCATCCTACGCACGGTGCGGCCGGGCGATGTGGGAGACGCCAGTCGATGGTGCCGCGGAGCCGGTAGGCGATGTCCTCCCCGACCTGCGGGCCGGGAATGCGGGAAAGTGCGGGCTCCTCGACGTCGACGCGATCATCGCTGCTGGGTATCGGTCCAGGTCAGGCTGGTCTCGTGGTCGTGTGTGCTCACGCGGCCCGCGCGACCCGGACGGTGCCGGTGCTGTGCAAATACGTCGGCGAACTGTCCGTAGCAGGCCCGCTCCGTCGGAACCCACGGTGGCACAGGGTGTTCGAGCGCTGCGACGAACCACCGTCGGCGTCTCGGGCCACATGCTGTCGTCACGCAGGTGGCGAACAACGCCACACGCATCCCGTGAGCTGGGGGAGGCCGTCGGTGTCACGCCATTCACGAAAGCGGGGTGGGCTGCAGGCCGACAAGGGGGGCGCAGGGCAAGCATCAGGGCGATACTCCAGCCGGCGACGCCGGAGGTGTTGTGCGCCAATAGAAGGGGCGAGCCCTGCCTCCGCCGAGCACGACGGCTACCTTTCACTCGCTCAACGTGGCTCCCCTTCCGAGGGGCGGGGCGAGACCGGCGTCGAGGACGGCTTCGCGCAGAAACCGCAGGACCTTCCGGGTGATTTCCCAGCGCAGCTGTGCGGCCGGCAGAACCGTCCAGTAGTGCCCTGAGTACGTGACCTCCTCGGGGAGGACCCGGACCAGGGAGGGGCGCCGACGTGCAATGTAGGAGGGCATGACGGCAATTCCCACCCCGGCCAGTGCGGCTTCCTCGTGTACAAGGAGATTGTTGGACTGTAGTCGGATGATGTTGGGCAGCATCGGTCTGAGAGTCACAAAGTCGGGCACGGCTGCAATGGGGTCCTCTGCGTACCAGCACAGGACGTGCTGTTGCAGGTCCTCAACCCGTTTGATCTCGGCGTGTTCGCGCAGATAGTCCTCGGTAGCGTAGAGCCCGATCTCATAGGTAACGAGTTCTTGAATCCTGACCCGGGGGGACGTGGGCTTGGTACGGACCACTGCCGCGTCGTAGGACACGCCGTCACGGCTCGCGAGGGAGTCCGCCGTCACGATTCGCAGGATGACCCCGCTCTCGGCGACCAGGCGACCGCAGCGCGGTGCCAGAACTGTCGCCGCGAACCCGTCCGGGGCAAGAATGGTCCATTCCTCCGGGCCGGACACGATCGGGTCGCCGTCCGCGAACACATCGACACCGAGGGAGACCATGCGCGCTGCCGGCAGGAGACCTTCGCCCGTCGGTGTCAGCTTCCACCCAGTCCCACTTCGGCTGAAGAGTCGAGTGCCGAGCGCTTTCTCCAGCCGGCTTATCCGGCGGCTGACGGTTGTGTAGTCAACCCCCAGCTCCTGGCTGGCGCGGACCAGAGTCTTGGCTTCGGCCACGACGTGGAAGTACTTCACATCTTCCGCATCCACTCTCATCCGATCCCTCCTGCTGATCTCATTTCGATGCGTTCCCGACTGTCGCGCCGCGGGACCGTGGCCGGCCCCAGAAGCCCGACTGGTACCGGCCACCCGAGGCGTGTCGCCGTCCGTTCCTCGCCGCGGTCGGGGCCCCTACCCCGATGGCGAGGAGATCGTCATCTACGAGCCGTTGGCACACTCGCGTCCGATCCCGAGGCGGCATGGTGACCAGCGCGGTGTCGGCGGTGAACCTGCCGGTCATCGAGCTCGCATGGTCCTCACAGAGGGTCCTTCTCGAGTTCGGTTGGCGTCATCGGGTCACGGTTCGCCAGGTGGGTGGGCGAGGAATGCATCTGCCGCATCTCGTGCTCGAGGGCGACAGCGTCGGCACCGTGAGGCATGGCAGGCGCAGGAAGTCGCCAGAGCATGGGAAGTTTGTCCTGGACCACGCGTCGATAGGCATAGAGCACGACTGAGAACAGCAGAACGGCCACCGCGACCAGAGACTCCCGGGCGCCCCCATAACCCAGCAGTTCGGGATTCAGGACGCCGATCGCAGTGATGAACACGTTGAACACCACCAGGACTGCCACGAAGGGAATCCAGCCATTGCTCCTCCGGATTGGCCGCGGCCAGTTCGGGCGGTCCTTGCGCAGCAACAGGAATGCCGACAGTCCCAGGATGATCGACAGCAGGTAGCCGAGGTTGCTTGCCAGCAAGATACTCACAGGGTGGCCCACCAGGACCATGACGGTCGCGTTGAGGAGCACGTCCAAGGTCAGGGACCGGCCAGGTACACCCCAGCGGTTGACCCAGTCGAGTTGTTTGATGGTCATGCCTTCCTGCGCGAGCCCGAAGAGGGCGCGGCCCCCGTCGGCGGTCGTGGAGATGATAGAGATCAGCAGGGCCGACGCAATCACGATCGTTCCGATCCAGGCCGCGCCACCGAACGCCTGGTCGAATGCCACAGCGACATAGTTCACCGGGTTGTCCCGGACCACGCCCTCTCCAAGACCACCCGCGAGGGCGGTCGGGACGACGACGAACAATACGATCATGAACAACGAAATTCGCGACATGGCCTTGGAAGTGTCGCGGGCCGTGTCTTTGTACTCGGGTGCGAACGAAGCAACGATCTCGCCCGCGTAGATCGTCCACGCGGTCACGTAGAACACGACAGCAACTGTTCGCCAGTCGCCGGCGACCGACCAGGACAAGTTGGCCGTCGACCAATGGATCGACGGGCTGACCAGGCACGCCACCGTTATGACGGCTAGACCTGCGACAACCAGCAATCCGAGCACCTTGTTGACCGTGGCACCGAACTTCAAGCCGAAGTAGTTGAAGGCCCAGGCGAACAGCATGGCACCGAGAGCGAAGAGGTGTTCGAGGCCCAGCTGGTTGCCGAAGATGCCGAAGGCGAGAGTGTTGTCCTGGAACCAGGTCGCCTCGATCAATTCTCCGAAGACGACCGAGGCCATCGAGATGGACAGTGACCAACCGAGCCAGTAGCCGAACGCGGCGATGGCTCCAAGCGGGGCGAAGTATTTCTTCCAGCCCTCGATTGCGTAGCGTGCGACGCCCCCGGAGTCGCGGGGGAACATTGCCGCCATCTCGGCAAAGACTTTGCATTGCAGGAAGCTGATCACGGCTCCGATGAACCAGACCGTAATTGCGGTCCACGCGCCGACTACGCCGAGAAGGTACCCGAATGTCACGAACAACCCAACTGGCAGGGTCAGCGCCATGGCCATGCCATCGCGCCAGGTGAGCTTCTTGGCGAGTCTTCGATGGTCGATGCTGTTTTCGGTCATGTCTCGTCCTTCGTTTTATTGTCCCCCGGTTGTTAGGTCGACGCGATCCCGGATCGGCACGATCTGGTGATCTGTGTGGGCAGCAGAGCCGGGACGCCAGGCCGCCGCTGCTGGCGTCCCGGCCCTGCATGGCTAGGCCTTCACCCCGCCTTCGCGCGCATCCGAGTCGCGCAAAGGGTGCAACCTGCGACAGGGCTCAGCTAGGATTCTCAGAGATCCGCGCGTGAATCTCTCGATCAGCCCGGATTCCGGATTCGATTGCGCCATCGATAAACCCGTTCCATCCGTTGGCGAGATCGGAACCAGCGAAGAAGACCCTGCCTTCGGGCTTTTGCAGCTCCGCGAGCAACCTCGTTGTCTGGCCCGGTCTGAACATGCACCACGTGCCGCGCGAAAACTCGTCACTCGCCCAGTCGTGTCCAGTGGTGGCGACGACTTCCAGATCCCCAAATAGCTTGTGGAGTTCCGCACTGACTTGGTCGACGTCACTAGCGTTCAAATCAGCCCCCTCGGGGCCGAATGCGATGAGCAACTGACCGTCATCGAGGACCTTGTCTGTAACGACATAGTTGATCAAGTGGTTCTCCGGGGCAACAGCGAAGAACGGCTTGGGCAAGTCGCCTCGAACGTGCACCCACGCTTTCGAACCACGGCCGGGCTGGCCCTCGGAGATCCCCGCTTGTTTCGCGGCGGATAGTGCAGGGCTGAAATCAATGGCGCCGAAGGTATTCAATGGTGCCGCGACGACCACGTACTCAGCCCGCAAGGTATCCCCTTGTCGAGTGGTCACGACCACTCCTTCATCCGATTGTTCCACCGCGGCAACCGGAGTGCTCAGCCGAATGTCGGCTGTGGAGTCGTCCGCGATGGCCTGGATCAGAGAGCGCGTTCCGTTCTTGAGTTTGTAGCGCCCGACCGTATCGAATACTGCGTTGATATCGAAGCCGCTGAGCGCATACCAACGCAGCGCGGCAACCAGACCAACGTCTCCGCAGGGAGCCGAGCCCATGGCTGTCCACAAGCCATTGGCCAGGTCTTTCTCTTCTGGAGTCAGGTCGAGTCCGTCGATCCGATCTTGGATCGACAACTTGTCGACCACCTCTAACGCATCCTTTTGGTAGAAGGGCTCGAAAGGTCGCTCGAGAACTTCCCGGGCGTCCTGAACGACCATCTCCATGAGGGACTCGATAGCCGACGAGGCCTCCTCATAGGGAACGCTCTTCCGCTGGCCTCCGGTCACCGTGGCCGCGATCTCGGGCGCGGACACTCCGATGGTTTCGACAAGCTCGAGGTTGTAGCGCGAGATTTCCGCGAACGCGTGTGGCTGGAACCAATGGACCCACGTGCCTCCCAACTCCAGTGAGTGTCCCGGCAGAGCGTCGTCCTTGTACCAGGTTCTGCCGCCAATGCGATCTCTGCCTTCCAGTACCACCACGTCGTACCCCCGGCGACTGAGTTCCCGAGAGGCGGTGATGCCGGCGAAGCCGGCTCCAATGATCACAACATCACACGACTGATTGTTTCCCATGTCCTCATCCACTAATCACAACGAATTTCGTCGGTGACAAACCGACTTGGTCCCCTTCGGAACGAAGTAACGTCCCAGGACTTGCGGGGTTACTGTCCTCCAGCTATCTACACGGACACGCGGCCTCAAATAGGCACTCCCTCACTCCATGAACGCTTCAGTCGCTTTTCTTGACGATGTGAATGACGCTGGTGTCGGTGAACTCCAGGAGTCCTTCCATGCCGAACTCGACGCCGAGGCCCGATTGTTTGCGTCCGCCGAAGGGAACGTCGGGCAGGACGGCGCAATGCGTGTTCACCCAGACGGTTCCGCTCTCGAGGCGCTGCGCGACAGTGGTAGCCCGCTCCACGTCGGTGCCCCACACCGAGTTACCCAGGCCGTATTCGGTTCCGTTGACTCGCTCGATCACCTCGTCGAGGTCGTCGTACTTCAAGATGGCGCGGACCGGCGCGAAGGTCTCCTCGGCGACGAGCGGACTGGCCTCGTCGATGTCGCGGACTACGGTGAGCTGCACGAAGTAGCCGGGGGCGTCGAACACGTCCCCGCCGGCGATGATCTTGCCGTCACGCGCCGCGAGGGCGAGCGCTGTCTTGGCAGCCTCCAACTGCTTCAGGTTCTGCACCGGCCCGTATTCGGTGTCCGGGTCGAGCCCGTGCCCGACCTTGGCGTCGATGGCCAACCGAGCGAACTCATCGCAGAACTCGTCGTATTGCGAAGCGTGCACAAAGATCCGCTTGATGTTGATGCAGACCTGACCGGAGTTCCAGAACGCCCACTCGAAGATGCCTTTGGCGACCTTCGCTACGTCCGCGTCGTCGAGCACGACCGCTCCGTCGTTTCCGCCCAACTCCAAGACGACTCGTTTGAGGGTCTCGGCGCTGCTGGCCATCACCTTGCGACCCGCAGCGGTCGAACCGGTGAAGGAGATCTTGTCGACCTCCTTGTGGGCGGTCAGGTAGGGGCCCAGGTCGCCGCCGTCGCCCACCACGTTGACCACTCCGGCCGGAACCAGGTCCTGGAGCAGCTCACCGATCAGCATCGCGTTGAGTGGCGTGGTCGGTGCCGGTTTGATCACGATCGTGTTGCCCGCGAGCAATGCCGGCGCCACCTTGTAGATGGTCTGGAAGAAGGGGAAGTTCCACGGGATGATCCCGAGCACCACGCCGATGGGTTTGCGGTGGATCTCGATCCGCGAGTTCTCGTCGTCACGCACCACCTCGGGGTCGAGGCGCAGGTCGGCGATGTGGCGCATCCAGATGAGGGCCGAGTTGACGTCACCGTCGGCAGAGGCGGTCGGCTTGCCGGTTTCCAAGGTGATGATCCGCGAGATCTCCGCCCGCCGGGCCTCGATGCGCTGCGCGAGTTGGTGCAGGATTTGTGATCGCTCTTCCACGGTGGTGTTCTGCCACTCTCCGAAGGCGCGGGCCGCCGACCGGTATGCCTCGTCGGCCTGCTTCTCATCAGCGACCGGCGCCGTCGCGATGGGCTCACGAGTTGCCGGATCGAGGACCGGCTGACTCGATGCGCCTTCGACTAGTTGCCCATCGATCAGCTGCTTGAAGGTCCGATTCGAGAGGTCGACGTGGGCAATCGAGGTGTCCAAATCGAGGGGTGCGGGCGGTGGGGCAGTCGTCATGTCGTCGTCTCCATTGTCGGGAGGTATCTGTCATTCAGGGGCATCGTCGGTCGCACTTTGCCTCGTCCGATGCGGGGTGGGCAGCACCGGCTGACTGTCGATGGGTGAAGGTGATCCGCTCGGTTGGATCAAGTGACAATGAACTTAATCACTAATCAGACGCGCCAACATATGCACACGCACAGTTCGAGGCGAACATTCTGTGCACGGCCACACTCGCGTCCAGGTCGAGGCCTACTGCGTGAGGAGGTCGTTGGGCCGGCGTCGGTATTCCGAACGTGACCCCGGATGGGGTCACGTCGTCGGTGCCGGCTCCACAGGATCACGAGTGCTCTTTTCAGTGCTGGAGAATTCTGCGCATGCGGGGGAGAAGAGCGGCCCGCGGGCACATCTGGAATGTGGAGGGCAAGGGAGTGTGCTGGCGCCACGGTTGAACGACGCCTACGTGCGAAGTGGCACAAGGCGATAGTTCGCGCCGACGCCAGCTTCGAGCGAGGCGGACTCGCCGCGCTCGACCTCCGAGAACACGACGGAGGCTGCCTGATCGCAGTTCCTCCTCCACAAATCCGGGCAACCATTCTGCCTCGGACCGTGCGCCGGCCCGGCCGGACGCACTGGCCCGGAACCTATCTGATCTGCGATCTCTGCACGAATGCATATCGCCTTGCAGGACTGTCCCTTGTCTGTCGAGCGCACTCGTTCCTACCGTCCTTCTCACCGCATCAGAAAGGGGACATCATGGTCCAGAGCGACGCAGTCTCATCAGTTCGGGGTCTCATTCCAGCCCACCTCACTCCAATGTCGAGGGGCGGAGCGATTCACTGGGATGCACTCACCACTCACCTCCGGTGGCTTGCGGCAATACCAGGAGTCGAGTGGATCACCACCACCGCCCACGCCTCGGAGGTCGCGACCCTGACCACCGAGGAACGGCAGCGCATGATCGAGCACGCCGTCTCGGTGGTTCCGGAATCCATTGGTGTGGTTGCCGGCGTCTACGACGACGGCAGCGCCCGGGCCGCTGCCGAGGCGCGACGTTCGGTCGAGTCCGGAGCGAAGGCGCTCTTGGTGTTCCCCTCGGGAGTCTTTGCCGGAGGGTCGCAGCGGCGCTCGGAATCCCAGCGCTCCCACTACGAAGTGGTCGCTGAGGCCGTGGACGTGCCCCTGATCATCTTCAAGTATCCGGTCGGCAACCCTCTCACGCTGCCGCTCGAGACCACGCTGGAAATCTGCCAGACCATCCCGACCGTGGCGGCCATCAAGGAGTGGTCCTACGACATCGTCGAGTACGAGGACACGTGGCGAGCGATCAAGGCCGATGCTCCCCACGTCTCGGTCCTGAGCAGCTTCAGCCGCGCTCTCTTTGCATCCCTTCTGGTGGGCAGCGACGGCGTGCTGAGCGGTCACGGCAGTATCGTCGCGGACCTGCAGAGTGAACTCCTTGCCGCAATGCAGGACGGGGACCTGAATGGGGCGAGGAAGGCCTGGGATCGCATCTACCCCCTCGCCGTTGCCTGCTACGCCGATCCCTTCTTCGACCAGCACAATCGAATGAAGGCGGCCCTGGGCATCCTGGGTCGAATCCCGCGCGACGCCACGTATGTGCGGCGCCCATTGGTGGAGGTCGACGACGCTGAGCTCGCCACTCTCGAGGCCGCCTGCATCAGTGCCGGGCTCGTGTAACGCGTATGTCCTACGTCCACCTCTTCAGTCCGAGCACAATCGGCGGCGTCGAGATTCGTAACCGGGTCGTGTTGCCCAGCATGACCACTCGGCTGGCCACCCCCTCCGGAGAGATCACGCCGGAGCTCGTGAGCTACTACCAGGAGCGGGCCAGGGGTGGCTGCGGTCTTGTGATCGTGGAGATGGCCTCGCCGCAGCGTCGTGGTCGGCACCGAGGGCGAGAGCTGGGCATCGACTCGGACGAGTACATACCCGGGTTGCGCTCCCTCGTCGCAGCCATCCACGAGCAGGGGGCTCGGGCGGGCATCCAACTTGGTCACGGCGGAGCGCGGGCGCTCCCGACGGAACTCGGCGGGCGCCCCCTGGCCGCGACAGCGGGGCCGATCCCGGTGTTCGAGACGGCACGCTTCGTGAACTTTCCCGAGCTCTTCGACGAGGACTCTCTGGAGCAGCTCGTGGTGGATCACGTCGACGCGGCCAGACGGGCCGAGGAGGCGGGGTTCGACGTGATCGAGCTTCACGGTGCCCATGGGTACCTTCTGGCGCAGCTGATCAGCGCCGACGAGAATCGGGTGCTGCCGGACTTCGCGGCCCGGTACGATTTCCTCGCGTCATTGGTGCGCCGCATCGTTGAAGCTGTCGGAATCCCCCTGAGCTATCGCCTCAGCGGTCAGGACTTCTACTCCGCCGGGCAAACCTTGGACGACTCGCTCGCGTTCCTTCCCTACCTGGAGGACGCCGGAGTCTCCGCGATCTCGGTGACCGGGGGGCACTACAAGTCCGTCGACCCCGAGATCATGATTCCGCCGATGCCGTACGAGGACGGCGTATTCCTCGACGCGGCCCGGGTGGTCAAGGCACGCACGCGCCTGCCCGTCATCGCGGTCGGGCGGGTGAACGCCCCGGCTGTGGCCGAGGACGCTCTCGCACAGGGGTGGGCGGACTTCGTCGCGGTAGGGCGCGGCCAGATCGCCGATCCCCACTGGGCGCGCAAGACGCAGCAACAGCAGCAGGTGCGAGAGTGCTTGGCGTGCAATCACTGTGTGCGGACCATGCGATCCGGTAAACAGCTTGCCTGCGCGGTGAACCCCACCGTCACGACCACCGACCGGCCTGCCGCTGGAACCGCTGCGCAGCGTCGACTCGTGTTCGGTGCCGGGCCGGCCGGCCTGACCTACGCAGTGGAATCGGCACGAGCAGGACACGAGGTGTACGTCATCGCACGGGACCGCACCTGGAAGGCGGCGGCAGCACCCACCTTCAACGGCTACCGGCCGGATCGACAGCGGATGCACCGCTACTTCGACGGACTGTGGAAGGAGGCCGTCGACGCCGGCGTTTGCATCTCGCCGGCGGGAGAGCTGGAACCGCCGCCCGAATGGCGTACCGACGTCGACGTCGTCGCTGACGCCAGGGGCGCCACGTACGTGGGCAACCTCGGCCCCCTCGTCCGCATCCTCATCCGAGTCCTGTCCCGCGTACCCCTGCCGAAGCGGCTGATGAAGAGCGACCGGCTCCACCACATATTGCTTTACGACCTACGCAATCCGCGGATGAAGGAGCCGACCCGCATCCCAGGGGCTCGCACCATCAAGATCGGCGATGCGGCACAGCCGGGTGAGCTGGCCGCCGCCGTGCACGACGCATACATCCAAGCTTGGAAGGAACACAGTGATGACCAGTAACCCGATGCGATGCATCGTCACCGGGGGCAGCCAAGGCATCGGCGAGGCCATCGTCGAGAAACTTCTGTCAGATGGAGCTGCTGTCGCCGTAATCGACCGGCAGGAGCCCAATGCCCGACTGAAGGGCCGGGTAGCTTTCGCCGAGTGCGACGTGAGCGATTCCGTTGCCATGGAGAGCGCAGCCCTGGCGCTGACAGATGCGCTGGGAGGGCCTCCCGACACGGTGGTCGCCAACGCCGGAAGGTGCGTATCCGGTCGCTTGGCGAGCGACCCGGTCGACAACCTCGTGAGCCACTTTCAGATCAACACCTTGGGGGTGCTCAACACCTTCCGCCCGCACATCTCCCATATGCGTGCGAACGGGGGTGGGTCGCTGATCGCGATCACCTCCAACTGCGCGCACAAGCCCCGCCTGGACCTCGGCGCCTACTGCGCTACCAAGGCCGCCACCAAAATGATGGTCGAATGCCTCGCACTCGAGCTCTCAGCTGAAGGAGTCCGCGTCAACGCTGTTGCTCCGGGATCCTGCGACACCGAGATGCAGCGTCGTCAGTGGGAGGAACTCGGTGTCCCGAAGGACCGGCAGGTCGTCGGCGACCTGACGTCCTATCGATCCGGCATCCCTGCAGGCAGGCTGGCGACGCCAAACGACATCGCACAGGCGGTCGGCTTCCTGGCCTCACCGGCTGCCGAATTCGTACGAGGCGTGACCGTGGTCGTCGACGGCGCGCAATCGATCTGAATTATCCAGGTGTGCAGTCGCTTCGAATTCTACAAGGCGTACGGCATCCTCAATCGTCCTCGCAATCAATGCGCCCCGCCGGCCGGAACCGACCACACGCAGCTCAGGTCACCACCAATTTTGAGGGGATTGCCCCCCAACGGGGGCTCCGCGCCCACAACTCCACCGAGGCACCCAAATCGGTTCCTCCCGACATTCCCGGAGAGTTCGTCATGACCGACACCCAGGACCCCACGGCGAACTCCGTGGAGGCACCGCCACGCGGAAAAGCCTCCCCGCCGTCCACCCGCAGGGCAATGCTCGGCCTCGGCCTCGGCAACACCCTCGAGTGGTACGACTGGATGATCTTCGGCCTCCTCGCCGCGTTCATCGGGCCGCAGTTCTTCCCGTCGCAGGACCCGGTATCGTCCACGCTCGACGCGCTGGCCGTATTCGCGGTCGGGTTCTGCGTCCGGCCGTTGGGCGGAGTCCTGCTCGGCAACGTCGCCGACCGCATCGGCCGGCGCCGGGTGATGCTTTGGTCGGTCGGCATCATGGCGGCCACCACCTCGAGCATTGCGCTACTGCCGTCCTACCACTCGATCGGCGTCTGGGCCGGGATCCTGCTGCTGGCATGCCGGCTGCTACAGGGCCTGTCCACCGGCATCGAGGCGCCACTGTCCACGGCGTACGCCGTGGAACTGATGCCGGCCGGACACGAGGGTAGGGCGGCCGGCTACATCAGCTTCTTCCAGAACTTCGGCATCCTGCTCGCCTCGCTGGTCAGCTTCGCGACCAGCTACATCATCGGCGGCGACGCCATGTCGACGTGGGGCTGGCGGGTCCCGATGCTGGCCGGCGCCGCGATGAGCTTCTTCGTGCTCTACCTGCGGCGCGCTCTCCCCGAGACGCTGTCGGAGGAGGAAAAGACCGAACGCACGTCGGGCACCTGGGAGGGCGTCCGACGACATTGGCTGGGCTTGGCCGCGATCATCTTCGTCGTCGGCGCCGCGCAGGCCTACAACTACGCGTGGAACGTCGGTTTGCCCAGCCTGGCCCGCGGCACCTACGGCGAGAACCCGACCACGATCTTCGCCATCACCAGCATCCTCGGCGTGATCATGCTGGTCGGGTCGATCATCACGGGCCGGATCGCCGACCGGGTACGCCTGTCCCGGGCATTCGTTGCCACCCGCCTCGCGGTCGTCCCCGGGATCTTCCTGATGCTGTGGTACGCCGGCCCTGGCTTGCGCACCTTCACGGTGGTCCTGCTGCTCGGTGGAGTACTGCTGGCGGCGAACATGACGCTCTACAACGTCGTGTCCACGTCGCTGATGCCCAAGTACTGCCGGGCAACCGGCACCGGGCTGGGCTACGGCGTCGCCGTCGCAGCCTTCGGTGGCACCGCGTCCTATCTGATCGTCTGGCTGCAGAGCCGTAACTTGTTGTGGACCTTCCCTGTCTACACCGCTGTTCTGTCGGTCATCAGCGTTGTCTTGTATGTCGCGGCCCGTCGCCACAGCGGCACATTCGCTGGAGAGTGAGCACCAACGCGATGAACATGAGGACCCTCAGCCATCCGGGCTCCTGTCGGGTCAGCGCACCGTTGCCAGTCTCGAGAATGCAGTGACCAAACATGAAGGAGCACAACGATGAACGACAGCGTCGACCATCATCGACTCGCCAAGACCCTGACCTGGCGCGATGGAATGGCCCTTGCGCTTGCCCTACCCACTGGGTTGTTCGTGACATTCGGCTACCTTCTCGGGGTTGTCGGCGCGTGGACCGCAATTACGGTCTGGTTCATCGGAGCCGTGATCAGCTTCCTGCAATGCCAAGTCTTTGCCGAGATGGCATCGATGTTTCCGCGTGACTCCGGGGGCGTCGCACGCTATGCAATCGAGGGTTGGAAGAAGTACTTCGCCCCGCTCGGAGCCGTAGCCGCGTTCGGCTACTGGCTCGGTTGGTCCCTGACCATCTCGATGGCGGCGGTCGTCTTCGGTGAATTGATCGAGGCGACCTGGTTCCAGGACAACACTCTCGCCTTCGACATCTTCGGCAACCACCTCGGGCTCGAGCACCTCTTCGCCCTCGGTGCCATGCTGTTCGCCTGGGCGTTCAATTACTTCGGCTTGAAGTTCGGTGCGGCGGTCAACAAGGTGCTCGGCCTGCTCGTGATCGTGGGTCTCACCGTGGTGTCGGTGGCGTGCCTGGTCAGCCCGTCAATTCAGTGGTCGACTAGCAACCTGTCGTGGTCGGTCGCCGGCGACTGGAAAACCGTGGTCGTCGTGTTCTACGTGACCGCGTGGGCGGTCTACGCGGGCGAGATCGTTGCTTCGTTCGCTCCCGAGTACAAGGACACATCCCGCGATACATCCAAGGCCATGTCGCGAATTTCGTTGTTCATGATCGTGCTGTTCGTCGTTGTGCCGACTGCTCTTTCGGGTGGTCTCGGTGAGGGAACGATCCGGGACAACCCGGTGAACTATGTCGCCGTGGCATTCGGCCAAGCCTTCGGCGGTGCGTCGTGGATCGGAACCCTCGTGATTGCGTTCTCGTTGCTGGTCGGGATCATCTCCACGACCGCCGATGGGGGCCGCGCCCTCTTCGGGCTTGCGCAGGAAGGCATGACCATCAAACAACTCGACTGGGTCAACCGTTGGGGTGTGCCTGGCCGGTCCCTGACCCTGGACGTGCTCCTCAACGCGACCGTCATGGTCCTGGTGGGCCACCCTGTGAGTATCTTGCTGGCAAGCAACCTCGGCTACCTGCTGTCGATCATCCTGGGACTGTCGGCATTCCTGTTGCTGCGCAAGGACCGTCCCCATTGGCCGCGGCCGATCAGACGACACCGCACATGGATACCCGTCGTGGCAGTTCTGGTCGCGTTCAACATCTTCATCACCGTGGTCGGTGTTCTCAATCCCTCCCTACTGGGCTACGGCGGCACCCGAGAGTCTGTGATCGCCGTGTGCATCCTGCTGGTGTCCGTTGCGCTCTATGCCTATCGACGCGTCGTCCAGGACAAGGTTCCACTGGTGTGGAGGCTTCCCGCTCCGGCGATGCCCCAGGGTGCCGACGCTCTCGCCCTCGAACACGAGATGCGCGCGACAACGGGTGCTACGACCGTCTACGACGGGATAGTCGACAACGCTGCCGACCGTTCCAACGCTCGACAGGAACAGGCATCGATCGTGCGGCCGGTACAGGCATTCACCGACCGCGACACCTGATCCGGCGCAGCGCATTTCGCGGCTGGCCGCGTGTACGGAAGAACGATGCGGCCCGCGCCGGCGGTTGCCAAATTCATCCAAGCGAGGAATGGACAGGAACTGTGAACAACTCGGAAACCAGTGTGGACCGCCGCGCTGTCATCACCGGAGGTACCAAGGGGATCGGTTACGCTTGCGCAGAGTTATTTGCACGGCGGGGCTACCGGGTGCTGATCTGCTCACGCCATACAGACCAGGTCAATGCGGTGGCTGCGAAGCTGAACCAGCACAACGGTCACGTTGCCGGAATGGCTGCCGATCTGGCGGATCCGGACGTAGGCAACAGCATTGTCGGTCGGTGCCTCGATCTGTTCGGCGGGGTCGATTATCTCGTCAATAATGCCGGAATCTACGAGCCGATCGCCATGGTTGACATGACGGCCGAGCGATGGGACACCACTTTGCACAACAACTTGCGCGGTGCGGCACTCACCTCTGCTGCGGCTGCGCGTTCGATGCGGTCCACCGGCGGCGGTTCGATCGTCAACATCGCCTCGGTCAACGCGCTGGCGGCCGAAGCCGACTTCGCACCCTACAACGCCTCGAAAGCCGGGCTGATATCTCTGACGCAGACCAGCGCCATTGAGTGGGCCGATGAAAACATCAGGGTCAACTGCGTTGCGCCCGGATGCATACGAACACCGATGGTTGATCCGTTGGTCGCCGACCTATCCGATGAGGTCATCGCACGATACGTACCGATGCGACGACTCGGCATGCCGGAGGAGATCGCATCAGTGGTGGCCTTCCTTATCTCCGAGGATGCCAGTTACATCACGGGGCAAACCATCACTGTCGATGGCGGCACACTGACCCGCCAGCCGATGCTTTAAAGAGAATTGGGCCGCCTGACGCAGCGCGCGAAGCACAGAAGGCATCGTGCGCCACTACCGAAAATGCAGGACGAACGCCATGTCGACGTGATGTGATGTGTCACGTCTACTTCAGTGCTGTGAGCTCGGACCGGATATCTTGTGGCGCAGCCAAGCGCAGCCCCCGCCAACGATCGGTGTCAGCTGGCAGGGGCGCTACACGGACAAACCGCGCGTAGTAACGAGCGGCGCATTAGTGATCTTCGTGAGCCGGGGCATGGAAGTCCAGGGAGTGTGATCCACGCCATTGCACAAATTTCCTCGCCTCGGGATTACCGACCAGTAAGTGTAATTTCGGGGCCGTCTGAGGCGCATGCGTGACGTGGCTGGCGCTGCCGACTTCCGATCGGCGTGAGTGTGCGGCGCGTGTATGCGGTATCGGCTGAGTTTCTCGATTGATCAAGTGAAAATTCTGCGTATGACCAGCCGATGCTGCTGTGCCACAGCATGTTCGGCAGTCGCTCGGAGCTGCTCCGCGGAATCGAGCCAGGCGACGAGCTGCTCGCAGACCAGTGTCGATGACGACCATCGGGCGAGTAGATCCCCGCTCGCGGTGTGATGTAGAACACAACATGATTTTCTCGCGAAGCGTGGTAATCGGGAATGAGATGTGGTCAAACCCCTGTCTGGGGCCCAAAAGCGGGTATGGGTGTAGGTGATTCGGCCGTTGTGCAGGTATCGAAGTCGGACGATTGTGTGTGGTGCACCGTCACCGTCGTGGCGGCCGGAATCTCGGCACGTGAAGGAAGAGTGTAATGGCACGGATCAGCAAAAAACTGGGGTCCGATTTACTGGATGCGTTGCGTGTCAGTGTCGTTGGCACCGTTGTGTGCGCCGGACTGGTCATGGGCGTAATTTTCCTGGCGATGTGGAACTTCCCCGTACCGGGCGTGTAGGCGCGCGTGACTTGTGGTCCTTCGCCGGTGCCGGTAGTTCGGAGTGCAACACCAGGCAGCATTTCGACGATATAGCTGACGGGGGTGTTGAGCCCGTGGGTCCGGGTGATCGATGAACGGCACCTGTGACGGGCGTCGTGTGGTGTGGAAGGAACTGGAATGTTTGGGACGGGTATGGGTGCGATGGTTGGCCTACTCGTGGTTGCGGTGCTGGTGGTTCCCGTCTCGTTCGGTGTGGCGGCATGGGCGGATGCGAAGGCCCGCCGCCTCTCGGAGTCGCAGGCGCCCGATACGGACCTGGGGCGATCGGTCGCGGTCGCGGAAGTGGCGGGTCGGTGCGATCAGTGGCGGCAGCTCGCAACGCGGGCGTGGCTGATCTGCGGCGGCGCCTCGCTGGTCGCAGTAGTGGTCGTGGGCATCCTGGTCTGTATCGGGTGAGGACGGCACGGACCGGGACCGCACGACTGGTTCGCTGTCCAGCCTCGCGTGTCTCCGGAATCTGAAACCTCTCGGCTGCCGTGACATACGCGTCCTGAGATCGTCCGGGGGTGCGGCGAAGCCCCCGGTGAGCCGAAGCGGCCCGGTCGGAGTGTTCTCCGCTCCGGCCGGGCCTCGCCGGGACGTGCAACAGGACGCGGCCGCGCTCTGGCCAATGTCTTCCCGGGCGTTGGAGATTGCATCGGCGACCTGTACGTGGTGTGTACTGGCGCGAGGAAATGGTAGATCGGCCAGCCGGTCGCGTTGCAGCGATGTGATCCACGCCACACATGTTTTTCCCGTGTCGGCCCAACTGGATGAGTGGGGTGGTCAGTGTCGTTACCCTGCCGCGGTGGCGGTGAGAGGTCTCCGATTCACACTGTCTGCCATGTGAAGCCGTCGGGGTCGGTGAAGGGTTCGGCGTCGCTGCTGATGACGATCCGGTGGGCGCCGGTGCCGTCAGGGGAGACGCCGGCGTCCTTCGCGAGGGCACGGCGCCCGTAGAGCGCGAGCTTGACGTTCGGGCCGGTGGCGAACTCGACGTATTTGCGACCGAAGCTTCGTGTGACTTCCAGCCCGTGGTCGAGGTAGAACTGCTTGCTGATCTTGACGTCTTCGACGCCGAGCAGCAGGACGAGGTCCTCGATGTGCCGGGTGGCCGGCCCGGTGTTCTTCTTCGACGATGTCGCGACTTTCCAGAGCGTTCCGTCGGGGCCCTGCACGACGCCGCCGTATCCCCACAAGCTCTTCTTGACCGGTTTGATTGCGGTGCCGCCATTTTCGAGTGCAGCTCCGACGTAGGCGTCGACGATGTTCGGCTGGGACACGACGAGCGAGAGGGTGTAACCGCGGAAGCCGGTGGTCGGTGCGTCAGTGTCGCGGGCACTGATGTGTTCATCTACGCCGAGTGCGGCGTGGAAGGCTTTCACGGTGGTGGGGTCGGGGGTTTCGAGGGTGAGGGATTCGATGTTCATGCGAGTGACGGTAATGCGGCCCATGGGTAGGCGCTTCTCGATTCCTGATCAGTCTGCGCTCCATACTTGCTACATGCGTGAGTGCCCTGAGGGTGCGCGCGTGAATGCGTTTTCCTAGCGCGTGCATATCGAGCTCGAGGGTGGGGGTGGCTCTTGCGGCTGCTCGACGAGCACGGCGCGGAACGGGTGCAGTTCGGGGCGTCGTGATCGAGGTCGGTGGAGATCGACAGCGCGGGGCGACGCGGGCGATCGCCACCCCGATCCTGTGCGGGTGAGCAGGGTGCTGCTGCCGTTGTGTTGTCAGTGGCATCGGCTCATGACCCACGAGGGACGTGATCCTGGCAGGGCCGGCGACGGTAGGGCACAATGACGGTCATACCGCACCGAAGCGGAGGGAGGGACGATGTGGGAGTTGCCAATTGAGGGTGGCATACCGTGGCTGGTCTGGCTTCTGGACTTGGTGATCAACGGCTCCTGACGCCGCTGCAGGCCGACCACATGGTTCGACCTGAAAGGGTGAGATAGGCGGCGCGATTGCCGCGGAGGCCATCTGGGCCTATGAACTGCTGCCGAACGGTCCGGGAGGCGGCTCGACGGGGTAGGCCGCGACATCCATGATCACCGAGCCCTCGCACGGGCCGCTGTCGATGTCGGTACGCCAGGAACCGGTCAGCGTCCCGTCGGATTGCGGTGTGTAGTACGCAACCGAGTGCGCCGGTGCCCACACCTTCGGTACACCCTCGCCTTGGTAGCAGTCCCACTCCCAGTCGTAGGTGTGGACCCAGCTGGTCCCGTCCCAGGTGTACTGCGGCGGTAGCGGCAGTGTCGGGTTGGCTGGCGTTGGCCCATCGGTCACGGTTGCTACGCAGGCGTCGTCCGTGCAACTCGTCTCGAATCTGTACGTATCGGCGAAGTCGGGCTCCCACTGCCGCGCGGCCAAACTCGTACCGTCCTTCGTCGCGGCGAAGCGCTTCACCGAGTACTCACCCGACCAGGACGGCTGCGTCGGTGCCGCCCCCGCGGGTATGGCCCCGACAACTGTCCCGGACGCGATCAACGCGACTACCAGCAGTGACTTGCGCATGACGAGATTGAATCACAGGCTTCGGCGGTGTACGGGGTGTATTGGCCGGCCGACGGGAACGTCTGCTGACACGCTGACACCTTGGACACGCAGAAAGCAACCGGCGCTCGGGCGCGGTGAGCGTGGTCGTGGAGACGGCTTGTTCCGCCCGTTGGGGGTGGGCGAGCATTCTTGTGCGCGCCCCGCCCGTGTCGGCGAGGATGGGTCCGATCCCTGACGTGCGAAGAAGGAGTGACGCGATGACGAAGTACCTGATCTCGTTCCCGAGTGGTGCCATGGACTTTCCCGACGAGGATCTGCAGGCAGCGTCGGATGCGTCGCACGCGGTGGTGGAGGAGGCGAAGGACGCCGGCGTCTGGGTATTCGGCGGTGGAATCGACGAGAGCGTTCCGCCTGTCCTGGTCGATGGGGATGGCACGGTGACGGAGGGCACGTACCCGCAGACGAAGCAGCTCGAAGGCGGCTACGCGATATTGGAGTTGCCCTCCCGCGAGGCGGCACTGGAATGGGCTGCGAAGCTCGCGGTTGCCTGCCGGTGCGCGCAGGAGGTGCGCGCGTTCCATTACGACCCCGCCAGCTGACGGGATTCGACCTCTTGGGCAATCGCCTTCGGCCTCGGCCAGATCCCCTTCTTGCCTCGACGCCATCCACAGGTGGCGAGACCGGCACAGACGCCACGGCGCCGCGACCGGTTCGCTCGCTCGGGGCGCTGGATCCGTTCACGACGACTTCCCGGGGCCAGGTCCATCATTCGCCCGAAGCCGTGTAGCGCTCCTTTTGCTCGTGGCCGAAGTCGATCGGCCGTGGATTCCTGCGGCGGTGAGCGATCTGGTCGTCACGCTCGGGGAGCGTCGCGGCGATCCCGCAGCCACGCCCGATTCGCCTTCGACGGGTATCCCTTGTCCGCGAGCACCCGATCCGGGCGTTCTCGGACGTCGTCGCCTGGATCGAAGTCGACCGCAAGCGCAAGCATGCTGACCCCGAGGCGGAACGCCTCATCGAATTCCTTTGCAGGTGGACGCCATTCGGGGATGCTGCAGAGCAGGAGATCCTTGGGAACTTCGGAATGACGAAGGCCCGGTTCCGGTACATGCTGGGTGCGGTGACGTCGCTGCGCGTGCTGATGACGGGCCGGATGATGCCTGGCGCGGCCACGGACCAACGGCGTCGCTGTTCCGCGCCTCGACTTTCACGACACCTTCGTCACCCCCCCGGGTGGCCGATCCTCCGGATTCTCGCCGTCGCGCGGCACGCAGGACGCGCCGGCCGGGATCTGATTCACGGGCTGCCACTGGTAAGGAGCTCCAGATCGCGCTCATCCGTGCAAATCGCTGCGCGAGTACAAGATCGACCACGTCGCATACCTCGGACCGTCCGCAGCCACAGAAATCGCAACCCTCCTCGGACTCGACACCGAGACCATCTACCAGGCTGTCGGGGAGGCCAAGGTGGTACTGACGATCCCTGGGTAGTCGTCGGCGACAAGCCTAACGTGGAGCTATGGAACTTGGACTGCACATCGCCGACTTCACCTTTCCGGACGGCCCGTCGGGCCTCGCACACGACTTGTCTCGCATTGCCGTCACCGCCGAGGACGTGGGTTTCTCCAAGATCAGCGTCATGGATCATCTCTGGCAGATCGAACCGGTGGGACCGATCGACACCGAGATGCTCGAGGCCTACACCACTCTCGGTTACCTCGCTGCCGTCACGAAGAAGGTGGACTTGCTGGCCTGGGTCACCGCGACTGTCTACCGCGAGCCAGGCCTTCTTGCCAAGGCCGTGACCACGCTCGACGTCCTGTCCGAGGGTCGTGCGTACCTGGGAATCGGCGCCGCCTGGAACGAGGACGAGAGTGTGGGACTCGGGCTCCACTTCCCGCCCACGGCCGAACGCTTCGAACGGTTGGAGGAAACACTGCAGATCTGCCTGCAGATGTGGAGCGAGAACGACGGACCGTTCGAGGGAACGCACTACCAGCTCGGCCGAACGATGAATGTGCCGCAGTCGCTCCGGCGCCCACACCCGCCAATTCTGATCGGCGGCGGGGGCGAGAAGAAGACGCTTCGGCTGGTCGCGCAGTACGCGCAGGCCTGCAACCTGTTCGGTGGACCCGAGGTCGAGCACAAATTGGAGGTGCTGAAGAGCCACTGCGACGCTCTCGGAACCGACTACGACGCCATCGAGAAGACCGTGATGTTCCCACTCGACCCGGGTGCGGGCGGACAGAACGTGGACAGCCTTCTGAGTCAACTCGAGGACTTGTCGAAGCTGGGAGTCACCCACGTTCACGGATGGGTGCCGCAGGTCGCGTCGATCACGCCCCTCGAGATCTTGGGCGAGCGCGTGGTTCCGGTGATCGCGGACTGGTGACGCCTGCGACGCACGGATCGCCGGATCCGGTCGTCCGCGGTAGCGCCGCCGGGCCTCGGTGGAGTGCATGGTGGCGAAGCTTCGGCGAGGCCGATGGTGAACGGAAACTGGACGTCGAGGCGCGCAGCCTGGTCCCGGTGAACGCGACCGATGAGCACTTGACCGCGGAGTGTTCGCATGGTGAACCAAAGTGGTCGAAGTGAATCAAAACAGGGCGCTTGAATATGCTCTGATGATGTCGCACCTAACCTGGACTCGACGCGAGACCGATAGCCTCACGAGGAGCCTATCGACCTCGGAACGAACTGACGCGGGAGAACAACCATGAGCGCCGATAAGCATCCAACCATCATCTATACGCTGACCGACGAGGCGCCGTTACTCGCGACCTACGCCTTCCTGCCGATCGTGCGCACCTTCGCCGGTGCCGCGGGCATCGAGGTCGAGTCCAGCGACATCTCGGTACCGGCGCGGATCCTGGCCGAGTTCCCCGACCGCCTCACCGAAGAGCAGCGCGTCCCGGACAACTTGGCCGAGCTGGGTCGGCTGACACAACTGCCCGAGACCAACATCATCAAGCTGCCGAACATCAGCGCGTCTGTGCCGCAGCTCCTGGCCGCCATCAAGGAACTGCAGGGCAAGGGCTACCAGATTCCGGACTTTCCGGAAGCCCCCAAGACCGACGAGGAACGCGATATCCGGCAGCGCTACGGCAGGATCCTCGGCAGTGCGGTCAACCCGGTCCTGCGTGAGGGCAACTCCGACCGCCGCGCACCCCGGGCGGTGAAGGAGTACGTCCGCAAGCACCCGCACAGCATGGGTGAGTGGTCGATGGCCTCGCGCAGCCACGTCGCGCACATGCGGCACGGCGACTTCTACCACGGCGAGAAGTCGATGACACTGGACCGGCAGCGCACGGTCCGGATGGAGTTGGTGACCGACAGCGGCGAGACGATCGCCCTCAAGGAGGGGCTGACCCTGGGCGAGGGCGACATCATGGACAGCATGTTCATGAGCAAGAAGGCCTTGCTCGACTTCTACGAGGAGCAGATGGAGGATGCGCGCAAGACGGGCGTGATGTTCTCCCTCCACGTCAAGGCGACGATGATGAAGGTCTCGCACCCCATCGTCTTCGGCCACGCGGTGAAGACCTTCTACAAGGACGCCTTCGCCAAGCATCAGACGCTGTTCGACGAACTGGGCGTCAACGTCAACAACGGTCTCGTCGACCTCTACGACAAGATCGAGACGCTGCCCAGCACGCAGCGCGAGGAGATCATTCAGGACCTGCACGACTGCCATGAGCACCGTCCCGAATTGGCCATGGTCGACTCCGCCCGCGGAATCTCGAACTTCCATTCGCCCAGCGACGTCATCGTGGACGCCTCGATGCCCGCGATGATCCGCTCGGGCGGCATGATGTACGGCGCCGACGGGCGACTCAAGGACGCCAAGGCGGTGATGCCGGAATCCACTTTCGCGCGCATCTACCAGGAGATCATCAACTTCTGTAAAACCAACGGCGCGTTCGACCCGACGACCATGGGCACTGTCCCCAACGTCGGGCTCATGGCGCAGAAGGCCGAGGAGTACGGCTCGCACGACAAGACCTTCGAGATTCCGGAGGACGGCGACGCCAACTTCGTGGACGTCGAGACCGGTGAGGTGCTGCTCACCCAGCACGTCGAGGCTGGTGACATCTGGCGCATGTGCACCGTCAAGGACGCGCCGATCCGCGACTGGGTCAAGCTCGCGGTCACCCGGGCACGCAACTCCGGCATGCCGGTGCTGTTCTGGCTCGACCCGTACCGCCCGCACGAGAACGAGCTGATCAAGAAGGTCGAGCTGTACCTGCAGGATCATGACACCGAGGGCCTCGACATCCAGATCATGTCGCAGGTGCGCTCGATGCGCTACACGCTGGAGCGGCTGATCCGCGGCATGGACACCATCGCCGCGACCGGCAACATCCTGCGCGACTACCTCACCGACCTGTTCCCGATCCTGGAACTCGGCACCAGCGCCAAGATGCTGTCGATCGTGCCGCTGATGGCCGGCGGTGGCATGTACGAGACGGGCGCCGGTGGGTCGGCGCCCAAGCACGTCAAGCAGCTGGTGGAGGAGAATCACCTGCGATGGGATTCGCTCGGTGAGTTCCTGGCGTTGGCCGTCAGCCTGGAAGATCTCGGCATCAAGACCGGCAACGAGCACGCCAAGATCCTGGCCACGACGCTCGACGCGGCGACCGGCAAGCTGCTGGACGAGAACAAGAACCCGTCGCGCAAGACCGGCGAGCTCGACAACCGGGGCAGCCAGTTCTACCTCGCGTTGTACTGGGCACAGGAACTCGCCGCGCAGACCGAGGACAAGGAACTGGCGGAACGTTTCGCCACGCTTGCCGAGGCGTTGACCGAAAACGAGGAGACCATCGTGCGGGAGCTCATCGAGGTGCAGGGCTCGTCGGTTGACATCGGCGGCTACTACCAGCCGGACAGCGAGAAGGCCGACGCCGTGATGAGGCCGAGCAAGACTTTGAACACCACGCTGGCGGCCGCGCAACAGTGAGCCCGAACCACTGAACCGCCGTTCGTGAACTGTGCACGGGTCGAACACTGGTGCGGGGCAGGGCCCTGGCCCTTGTGGGTCAGGGCCGCCCCTCCAGCGACCCTGTGACCGCCAGGTCGTCGAGCAGCCCCAAAAATGCCCGGGCACAGGGGAGGTCGGCAGTGGCCCCCGCCACGGTGGGCCAGTCGACCTGCTCGCGCAAAGCGCGGGCGACGGGCAGCATCGGCACGAAGTCACACCGATGGGAACCGAGGCGACGGAGTTTGTCGATCATCAGATCGGTTCCGCTGAGGACCGGTGCCCAGATCTGCCCGATCCGCATCCTCTCGGCCCGCTCGAGGAGTCCCTCCCCGGTCCCGGTGGTACCGGCCGGATGCAGCAGGGTGACCCGGAGATCACCGCCGACGACCTGCCGTGACCCGAGGCGGGAGGAAGCGATGGACCGCATCCCACCCGCAGCCAACGCGGTCCGTGCCTCGGTCAGGTGTTCGTCCGAGGCGATGATGGTCACCTGGTGCTCGGCCGGCGGTCCGCCACGGGCGTGGACGGCGCAGTCCCCGCCGACCGCGAACGGCACGTCAGCGGCCGAGAGGATGTTCACCGCCCGACCCAGCGTCCGCATCAGCTGGGCTTCGCGGGCCGCGACTATCCCAACGGCGGGGTAATCCTCGGTCCGCGGGGCACAGCGGCGCGGCAGGTGCTCGGTGGTCATGACCGGTGGGTACCCGGCGTGTGCGGACCTCAACCGTGCGAGGCGTGGGCGCGGGGTGTATTCGTCGTCGCTGAGCCGGATGGGGATACGGTGGGTGGGCCCTGGGGTGGGTTGCTGGGCAAGTGGAGGCGGAGTCGTGGTGGTGTGTGCGGGCGGCGTCGGCGGCGAGGACGAGCACCCGGCGGGCTTGGTCGGAGAATTTCTCGAACGTCGTTGATCACTCCTTCGCGGACTGCCTGTGGTGTGCCCGACCGCGCCCGGTTCGGGTGCGGTCGGGTGTGTTGTGTTGTGTTGTGCTGGTGGGGATTAGCTGCCGAAGATGGTGCCGAGGTCGTCGAGGTTGGCGTTGTCGGCGGCGGGAGGTGTGGGGTCGACGCTGGGCACGATGACGACCGTGGAGACTTGCTGCACGGTGAACTTCGTGCCGGCCATTGAGCCAGGTAATCCTCGATGCCGGGGTAGTCGGAGACCCACATGGCCGGGTCGGTATCGGTGCGCGAGCACGAGGCCGGTGCGACGTAGGAGCCGTCGGGAACGTCGCTCACCGACTGGGTCGTGGTGCCCGGTTGTATCTCGCCTGTCTCGTACAGTGATTGACCGGCGCTGAGGACGTCGCGGACGGGTGGCAGCACCCCGTCGGGGCCAGAAACCGACCGATTGGCATTGTTTCGGCGAGTTTCGTTGAACCGGCGAACTTCGATGTAGTCGACGGTCACTGCCCGGTTGCGCTGACGCCGTCAATGTCTCATTGGCTCTGCGCAATTCGGAGTTGCCGATGGCGGCGGAATCGGGACGGCCCGCGGGAGGCAGGAATCGGCCACACGGCGCGGGTTTTCCTGGAGACTGATGAGTTATGACTGATCAGCTGCATGCCGACCTCACAGAACGTCTGGGCCGGGCTGTCGCCCGTGCCGCCATGGATGGTGATCCCCTGTTCGGTACCGTCGAGATCACCATCGCCGAGCTCGCTGAGCTGCTCGAACGCCGAACCCCTCCCGGCGAGTGACCGGGGGATGTCACGTCAGGGTTGTCGCCGGTTCGTCGCGCATACACTAGGGCGATGACCGATTCGTCAGCGCCGGTGGCTCCGTTCGGGCGCGTTCTCACAGCGATGGCTACGGCGTTCACCGTGGATGGCGAGATCGACGAGGAGGCGACTGCTCGGATCGCTCTACATCTGGTCGATCATGGGCACGACGGCCTTGTCGTCTCGGGGACGACCGGTGAGGCAGCCACGACTACCACCGCCGAGGATGGTCGGATCTTGCGAGTGGTCAAGGACGCGGTGGGCGATCGCGCGAAGATCATTGCCGGGGTGGGAACGAACGACACACGGCACACGCTGGAATTGGCGAGGCAGGCTGTCATGCACGGTGCCGACGGGCTGCTGCTGGTGACGCCGTACTACAACAAGCCGAGCCAGGGCGGTGTACTGCAGCACTTTCGATACGTAGTGGAGGCAGTCGATGCTCCTGTCATGGTCTACGACATTCCCGGCCGGGCCGGTACCAAGCTGGCACCGTCGACATTCGAGACGATGGCGGAGTGGCCGTCCGTGGTGGCGGTGAAGGATGCCGCTGGAGACCCCACTCAGGCGATCATGTTGCGCGAATTGGGCTATGCGGTCTACTCGGGAGACGACAGCCTCACTCTGGGTTTCCTGGCGTATGGGGCGTGCGGGGTTGTCTCTGTGCTCGGTCACGTGGCAGGTGACGAGATCCGCACGATGATTGACGCCTTCTTCTCGGGAAATGTCGAAACTGCACGGGAGATCAATGCACGCCTGCAGCCGGCGTTGCGTGCGGTCATGGGTGTTCCCAATTACGGCGCGACGACAGTCAAGGGGGCACTGCAGTTGCTCGGTGTGCTGCAGAACAGAACCGTGCGCTCCCCGCTACTTGCCCTCGACGACGGCGAGTACGAGGCGTTACGGAAAGGGCTGCTCGCTTCGGGGTTGCTGCACTGATCGAGCTGAGCATGCACTCAGGCCTGTCGACGCCGACGTTCCGGCCACACATGCTGCTACGTGGCGGCACCGCACGGGTCGACGTGGTTGTCAGGTGTCGGAGGCGGCACCGGTGGTGATTGGTTGTCTGAGGATGGTGCGGTGCTTTTCGGGCGTGATCTTGCGGAAGTCGTTGAGGTAGATCTCGTGGTGCTTGCCGGACAAACGAAGTCCGTTGCTGGGGATGAAATCTTCGTGCAGTTGTGCGAGCACAGCTGCTTCGTCGTCGAAGGAGCCGGCGTGCAGTGTCTGCACGCACCGCCCTTCGCTCAGCGCCTCGAGTCGGACGTCGTCCAGACGTGCCGGGCGGTTCTTGGCACCGGCCTTGTCGACCGCGGTGGTGAACATGGCCTCGTCGACCCAGTTCGGGGTCATGATCATCGTCGTCCAGTCCCATCGCGACTTGTCCCGCACCGCGGTGAAGGAGTCCATGTCCTCGGCCCACCACAAGCCCTCCAGCGGAGGAACGACGTAGTCGCGGCCGAGCTCACGCTTGCTGGCGAACTTCAGTTTGTACGCGAGGGGGTAGAGCGCTTCGACGGCGTCGCTGAATGCCGGTGAGGTGTTGGGGTCGCCGTGACCGTCGATCATGAGGTATTGCATGTCGGGCACATCGACGATCCGGAACTCGCCTCGTGGGGCCTGGTAGGCGGCGAGGGTTTTCTTGAAGTCGGTCTTGTCCGTCATCGGGCACCTGGACTCGCGTAGCGAGCCACCACCTTTCTGCCTCCACGAGGCTCGATGAGTAGATAAATATGAGAACACCCCACCCGCCGATTGGGGGTGCGGTTCCGTCTCGGCCGCCGCGAGGTGGAGTCCGCGGCGGCCGAGGATCCGCGAGCACCTTCGGCGTACGGGCCGGAGAAGGACCTCGAGGTCAGTCAGTGAGGGTGGGCGGGGCGCACTTCGAGCCACTCATGGATCGGTTGCCCTCCCGCCCCGGGAGCGGCGGAGAGCTCTCCTGCCAGCTCGATGGCCCGTTCGTAGCTGTCGACCTCGATCATCATCCAGCCGGCGATGAGGTCCTTGGTCTCGGCAAAGGGGCCGTCGGTGACCGGTGGTCGACCCTCGCCGTCGTAGCGGACGAACACCCCGTCGGGGGCGAGCGCTTGACCGTCGACGAACTCGCCGGTGCCTTCGAGTCGGTCTGCGAAGTCTTGCATGTACTGGATGTGGGCCGAGATCTCCTCCGGCGTCCACTGGTCCATCGGCACGTCGTTGACCGCAGAAGGGGCGCCGCGGTAGTGCTCGAGCAGAAGATACTTGGCCATTGTGGTTCTCCTCGGTGGTGGTGCGGCCCATTGTGGTCGCGTTCATTGTGGAGACGGAGCCAGTCAGGAGTTCTCGACACGCCGCCCGAAGAATTTTCTGGGTCTCGTCCGAACCGGGTGCGGGGGCTGGTAGTTACGGTGTCCGGGCGCGTCGTGCACAGCGCTCGCGACGCAGCACCTCACAGTGTCGGCCGGTCCAGCGGCCGTGGCAGTGGCGCGAGTGCGCCGGCGTCCCGTAGCCGGCCGTATGCGCAAACAACCGTGTCGATGTCGCCCGGCGCTGCAATGTGCAGAAGCCGGCCGCCGCCCAGCGTGTCCTGACGGACCGCCTCCGGGCCGTCGGGTACCAGGACTGCGCGGGCGGCGGACAGATAGCCGAACCGGCCGACGACCGGATCGCCGACGGTGAACCCGGCGTCGTCTTCGAGGGCATCGAGAATGTCGTCGTCGCTCACGTCACCGAAGTCCGGTTCCCACACCGACGCAAGCATCGCGAGCAGTTCGGATTCGGGGACGACGGCGCCGTCGGGCGCGTCGACCGTCATCACCAGTGACTGCATAAGAAACTGCGGGGCACCACCCGCCACGCCGGAGAGTTCCACTGCCCACCCGTCTGCACCGGTGTGCATCAGTCGCAATCCGGTCCCCGTCAGATCCGACCACGCTTCAGCGGCCTGCGCGTCCAGGAGAACCGCCGTCAGGTCGTCCGGCGCACAGGCAGTGTCCGGTCCCGACGCGTGAACCTGCCGCCACTCGCCTCGCACCGGTGGCGCAGCCGCCGGCAGCAGTTCCGTGACGTGCTCCACCGTCTGTCGCCACCGTCCTGCCAGCGTTTCGGCCGGCTCTGGCCGCGGCCCCCAGAAGACCCGTACGACGCGTCGCATTCGAATACGTCCTCCGTCGCGATCCCTACGGTCGTCCGTGCGTCCCGGGCGGGAGCAGCGTCCGCAACGAACCGTGGTGGACGTGATTCTGTCATCAGATGCGTCCTGCCAACTGGAAAGGAAGCATCGATTCCGGGATGCGACGGGTGGTGACCATTTCGGCGATCCCCTCAGCTGTGGCAGGTGCCAGGGTGACCCCCAACATGCCGTGGCCGGCGGCAATGTAGAGGCCGCGGTGACCGGGAACCGGGCCGATGAACGGCAGGCTGTCCGGTGTGGCCGGTCGTAATCCGGCCCTGCCGGCGCGAATGCCGACATCTGCGTCCGGAGTCCATCCTGCCAAGTACGGGTGTACCTGGTCCACGAGGCGGCGGATCCGCCGCTCGGGGACGCGTTCGTCGCGGGCAGGTAGTTCGAATGCACCGGCGATGCGTATCGCGTCGTGATAAGGGCTCAGTCCCAGCTTGGGTTCCATCAGGTACAGCGCATGGCGTGGGGAGGCGCCGGCTCCCCGGACGTCGATCGAGTACCCCTTGGCTCCGATGATCGGCAACTGGATGCCCAGGGGAGTGAGAAGCGCGTGTGTTGCGGCACCGAGCGCTATGACCACGTGATCGACGTCGAAGGAGTGGTCCGGCGTTCGTATCGACCACCTCGCGCCTACGGGAGTGACGGCATCCACGGCTGTGTGCTGGAGGACGGTGACGCCCATTTCGGTAACTCTCTCGAGCAGACCTCGGAGCAGGGATTCCGGGTTGACGTGTCGGTCGATCGAGGTGTGGGCGGCAACCCGCACCCCGGGGCCGACGGCAGTGTCCCGTTGACGTGCTTCGTCACCGGACAGGTATTCGATGCTGCCCGGGAAGCCCATCGGGAGCAGATGGTCGAACAGCTGGGTGAACCATTCCAGGCCGTCGGAGGATTGTGCCAGTGCGAGCAACCCGGCCGAGTGCATCTCGAAATCGACACCGTCATCGCGCAACTCGTCGAACAACTCGAGAGTGTGGCTATTGAGCTGTAACAGAGCCCGGACTCCGATCTCGTACGCCGAGGGCCGGGAGGCGCGGGCGAACTTCCACAGCCAACGGATCCAGTCGGTGTCCAGACGCGGCCGGATGGACAAGGCGCCATTCGGGTCGAAGGCGTGTTTGAGCCCAAGTCCGACGACACCGGGTGAGGCGAGGGGCGTCGACAGGGACGGAGTGATCCAACCGGCATTGACGCCGGAAGCCGACTGGCCGATCGACCCGCGTTCGATGACCGTGACGTCCTCACCGCGACGGCGAAGGCTCCACGCTGCATTCATCCCGACGACCCCGCCGCCGATCACTGCGACAGTCACATCGTTCTCCCTTCGTGTTGATTCGGTGAAAGAAACTCAGGTATTGGCTAATTCGGAAAGGGGCGTCGCCGCGTCGTCTCGGGGTCGGCTGAGCAGGTCGACGACCGACTCGAGTTGTGTCCCGAAGTCGACAGGCGCGCTTCCGACGGGGAATCGCTGAAGGATCTGCCGGCTGAGTGCCGCGAGCCGTGGTGGCACCGCCTGTCCCGTGCGGGCGAGCGCGTGGCTGGACACGACGCCGAGCACCGCGAGATTGTTGTCGAGTGCTGCACCGGCATCGTGAGCTTTTCGCCACGCAAGCAGGTCGGGTGTCCCCGTGTCTGTCTGACCTGCTCCGCCCAGACCGATCAGCGACGTCGTGGCGGCGGCGCGCGCCTCCTCGGCCCATCCTGCTGACGTCATATACAGCAGGCTGACCTGGGATTCGGGTTCGGTAGCCACAAGCCCTCGGGGATCTTCGACGATTCGATTGACCTGGGCCGTAACCAATTGGCACACATCGGCCCACGTGCGAGCGAGGGAATCGAGACTCGGAGCGACGAGCGGGTTGTGGTAGCCGCCGTTCGACAGGATCGCACCGAGGGGCGGATGGATTGCCGGGCCGACGAAGATGGGGTTGTTCGATGACGCCGAGAGCGCGATCTCGGCGCATTCTTCGGCGGCTGCCTGTGCCCGCCGTGCCCACCCGATGACGCGGGGCCCACTGCGGAAGGACACCGGCGCTTGATAGGGGAGTTCGGACGAGTGGTCGTCGGTCTCGATGAGTCGGCGGATGTTGTGTATGGCTTCGGCCTGGTGTTCGTCGCGCCAGGCAGCCTCGAGTTCGGGGGCGTAGTGAGCCGCCGGGGCATGGATCGCCACCGCGCCCAGCGCCATCATCTGTTCCATGACGGTAATGCGATGCCGTCCGGCCAGTGCTGCGTCGCCCAAGGCCGCCGCAGCCACTGGGGAACCATTGATGAGTGCCATCCCCTCGCCGATCTCGAGGGTCCCGTCGAAATGGGTCCGGAGCAGGTGTCCCAGGGGAATGATGTCGCCTGGTTCGCCGTTTCCGCGGGCTGGAACCGGTGGGAGGTCGGTTTCGAGCAGGTCCAGTAGCCGGTGCACTGTTTCCACCCGCAGGCACGCGGTCCCGTTCAGCACGTCGGCGAGCCGTGCAAGGAGGACGGCACGGAGGAGGCGTTCGGGCAGCCGCGGGCCGACGGTGGCGGGTGTCGACGGCAGTCGGGTGGCGAACTCCGCGCGGCCATCCTCGCCGAGAACGGATTTCGCGCCGACATGATGTCTGGTGGTGATTCCGTAGAGATGTCGATCCGCGTTCTGTTCGACGAAATCGACGAACTCGTGTCGACGGGACCGGATGACACTCAGTGCGCGATCGCTGATGCGGCACGGCTCGCCCATCCAAGCCACCCGAGCGATGTTGTCGAGGGTCAGGTCGTCGCTACTGTCGATGACAACAGTCATGAAGGTTCCTCCGAGTGAGAGTTGGGCTGGTTGATGGCGACGGTCTGGTCGGCTGACCGACCACGTCTGTCGGGTTACGGCTGAGACACGAACGACGAGTTGCTGTCAGGGCTGCCGCTGGCGGATTTTTGTGGCATTTCCTCGGTGTCGGCTGCGGCCTGCGCGAGGGTCAGGCCCGCGGTTTCCGGTGCCCAGGCGATGCTGATGAGAAAACCGGCACCCGCCACCACACCGGTGAGCAGGGTGACCCCGTGTGCTCCGAACTTGTCGATTCCTACCGGAAGCAGAATGGTCCCGATCGCTGCCCCGATTCGGCTGAAGGACACGCAGAGTCCGGTCGCCGATGCGCGGATGCTGGTCGGGAACAGTTCGCTGGGATAGACGGTGTCGAGTGCGGCCATCGCTGACGAGATGAGTGCGAACAGCGCGAAGAGAGCGATGACATAGCCCGCGGGGGCACTCTGCCAGAGGCCGATTGCCAGTGTCGATGCGGTCAGGAGTGCGAAGGAGATCAGGGTGTAGGGGCGTCGACCGATCTTGCCGATCGTGACGATGCCGACGACGCCGCCGATCAGAAGGAAGAGGTTGACGCTGGTGGTCTGCCAGAAGCCGGATTCGATGTCGAGTGATTCGAGGATTGTGGGGAGGAAGGTGAAGACGGCGAAATAGGGAACGACCTGGCAGAACCAGAACAGGCACGCGAATGCCAGACGCTTGCGGTGCTGTGCGGCGAACACGTCGCGCAGTGAACCAGACGATTCCGCTTTCTCCTCCTCGGCGAGGTCGGCGAGGGTTGCGGTCGGGGAGACATGCTTCCGCAGAATCGCGAGGCCTTCCTCTGCCCGTCCGTTCTGAGCGAGCCAGCGCGGTGACTCGGGTGTATTCCGGCGCAGGATGAGCAGAATGAGCGCGGGGACTGCGCTGGTTGCCAGGATCCAGCGCCAGGCGTCGTCACCCCCGACTTCGGCCACCGCTGTTCCGACGACAATCGCGAGGACGTACCCGACTGTCCACATCGCCGGACCCACCGCGAGCAGGGTGGCCCGGTATTTCCGTGGCGAGAACTCGGCCACGAGGGTCGTGGCGATCGTGTAGTCGGCTCCGACCGCAATTCCCAGCAGAACCCGGAGAACGAGCAACATGACGGCGTCAGTGACCGCGATCTGAGCGAGGGAGAGGACGACGAACAGTGCGAGGTCGATGACGAACATGCGCCGGCGGCCGATCCTGTCGGTGACCCAGCCGAAGAACAGGCTTCCGAGGAACACACCGATCAGTGCGGAGGCACCGATCAAGCCGCTCATCAAGGAACCGATTGGATGAGACTGTGCGAAGAGGGGGAGTGCGGGAACAATGGCGCCGAGAATGTACCCGTCGCAGAGGTGTCCGCCATTTCCGTAGAGCGTCGTTTTCAGATGAAACCGCGAGAGTTTCGCGTCATCGAGAGCGTGTGTGGCCACGGGGGCTCCTTCAGGAAAGAGGCTGTGAATTCATCAGTCGCGACACTCGAGCTCGCCGATTACGGCCCGTGCGCCCGCCGGAATCCCCGTTCGAGTGTTCGAGGGAACCGGCACGCTGACGTAGCCGGCGAGGGTCTGTCGGTGCGTCCATCTGCACCGGTGCGACGTTCTCGACTGTGATTCCGAACACTACGGACGACGTGCGGGATCGTCTTCCGTCTGCGTTCGAGTAAAAGCGAGGTCTGTTCCTGACATTGTCGAAAGCTCCAGGTCAACCGTCGAAACTGGAGGTTTGAACACGCATCAGATGTTGCGGATCAGCATCGCCAATCTGAGGGCGAGCTGGAGTCCGGCTCTGCGTTCGCCCTGTGCCCAGTCCTCTCCGAGGAGCTGTTGCGCACGGTCGAGCCTGTAGTAGAGGGTGGTGCGGTGCACGGCCAGTTGGGCGGCAGCGCGGCGTGTATCACCGCCGCAATCGAAGTAGGCGTCCAAACTCTCGCGAATCAGTGTGTTGTCCGCGTCGAACAGACGAGATGCGCCGGGGAACAGAATCTCCAGAGTTTCCATCGTCCACGGCAGTCCGTAGAACACGAGGTCGGCTCCGAGCTCGTTCCAGTTCAACTGCTCGATGTTCCGCGCGTGTGCAACGGTTGCCGCATAACCGGATTGCATTCCGGATCGTCGCAGCTCGTCGAGACTGGATGCGGCTCCTCCGGTGCCGGTTCCGTGCAGCGTCCATCCGCGTCGCCGGGCTGCCTGTGCCAGAGCGTGGCGGAACGGGCGGAGGCGGTCAGCGTGTACCTCGGCACTGACAATCAGGTGGATTGTGTCTTCGCCATGCCCCAGGAGGGAACGGCCCACCGGCCGGGCGTACGCCACTTCCTGGGCGGCGCTCCGCATCGCCCGGGCGTCGAGCGGCTCGCCGCCGGCATCGATCGGTGCCAACTTCATGGTGAGCACACTCGCGTGCTCGGTAAATCGAAGGAGTGGTTCGTCGCCGAGAAGCTCGGCCGGGGGTGTGCCCTCGTGCGGTGGAGCGAGCAGTGCGCTCACGAGCTGAGTCTCGCGATCCAGCACGGTGGCCGTCGACTGTGACTGCTGGTGCAGCAGTTCGGCGATCGCGGAGGCGGTGCCGGCCGCTGCTGCGATGTCGGAATCGGTGAGAGGCGGGCTGTCGATCAGCCACAGATATCCCTGGAGTTCCCCGTGGGCCCGCATCGGAATGCACACCCGAGGCAACGTCTGCAACGCCGGATTCGGGGGAAACCGAACGGGCCCGGTTGCGTGCGCGATATCGAGCGAAAATGCGTACTCGAACACCTCCGGGGACGAATGTCGCTGGAGGATTGACCGGACACGGACATCGTCGAGATCACCATGCTGCTCGGTCAACGCGAGCGGCCTGAGACCACAGTCGTCGATTTCGATCGAGCGGTTCAACTGATCCGCGAGACTGTCCGCGTACTGCTGGACATCGTTCATCCGTAAACCTGCCGGTCGTCATCCCGAGATGCGGGGCCCCGACGTCTCCGTAATGCGTGACAAGTGGTCGGCCGGTTGTTCTGTGGCTGCTTGTGCTGCAACGTTTTCGAGTGCTACGCGCGGCGGGGGATCGGACGGACACGTCGTGCGGTGTTCATCCGATCCCCTCGTCGGGGGGCGAACTTCGTCAGTTCGTGACCGCGGGGCGGGTGGGCCTGCGGTCGTCGGCGAACATGGCCTCGATCCTCGACTTGATCTCCGCGGTGCTCATCGTGCCGCTGTGCCGGGGCGTCTGCCGTCCGGTGGGAGTCGTCGGGGCAATCGAGGTTGTCGCCATGTGTCCTGCTTTCGTCGGTTACCGATATCTGTGCCTTACGGTCACGGTTGTGATCTGGTTCACATCGTGGCCGACTATGTTGTACACCACATGTTCGGTCCCGTGCCACTCGGCCTGGTCGCCTCGGTCTTCTCTGAGATCGGACCGAGCGGGTGCGAGGTCGGCGAATCGGCTCCGGATGATTGCGATGGTCCCGAGCGTAGAATTGCGCGGGTTCGGTCGATCACGCTGGGCCCGGATTTCGGTGAGGCCTCGCCGAACCTCTCTGGCCTCGTCGCCGCTCTGCCCTGCTCGGTCGTCGGCTCCGGTTCTGCGACGAGTTCGGGAGGGTGCTTCAGCGATGCGAACTGATGGAGATAGTTGGGACATCGTCAGTAGTGTGGGCCTGACCGCGTTGGGAGTGGCGACATTCCGGGCGTTGGAGACAGTTCGCCCCGACGCGTTGATCCAGGACGACTTCGCGCGGTGGTTCGTCGAAGCGGCGGGTGAACCGCATTTCACCGGGCTGTTGGCCGACCCGTCGTCACTCGGGGACGTGCCGGTCTCGGGTTTCATGGGTAGTCGGACCAGATTCTTCGACGAGTTCTTCTCGACGGCTACGAGCGCGGGCGTTTCGCAGGCGGTGATCCTCGCGGCCGGGTTGGACGCACGGGCGTATCGCTTGGACTGGCCGACCGGCACGACGGTCTTCGAGGTCGACCAACCGCAGGTGCTGGAATTCAAAGAGGAGGTTCTCGCCGATCATGGGGCCAGGGCGAAGGCCGATCGTCGCCCGGTGGCCGTCGATCTGCGAGACGACTGGCCTGCCGCCCTCCACGCTGCAGGCTTCGACCCTGGTAAGCCGACCGCCTGGTCGGTGGAGGGGCTGCTGGCGTACCTCCCGGGCGCGGCGCACGACGCGCTGTTCGAGCGGATCGACCAACTGTCCAGCCCTGGTAGCCGCCTTGCCGTGGACAACTTCGCGGCGGGAACCGACATGCAACGCTTCGACGCCATCCGAGCGAAGTATTTCGCCGAGAATCCGTTCGGCGACATCGACATCTCCGAGCTGTTCTACGGTGACGAGCGGGCCGATCCGGTGCAGTGGTTGACCCGGCGCGGCTGGTCGGTGCAGCGGTTCAATTCGCTCGAGCTGGCGGCTGCCTACGGGCGGCCGGTTCCGGAGCTCCCCGAAGAACTTGTCGATCTGTCGAAGCGATCGACGTACCTGACGGCGGTCAAGTAGCCCACGGCCCAGGTCGCAGCGATGAACCGCAGATGCGAGCCATTGCGGTGGACCGCCATCCGCGCGTACATTGGTAGTTGCGGATCGAGAGAGTAATCGGCAACGGTGAAACACTCGAGAAGCAGAGATCCGGCCGAGAATGTGAGAGCATTCCCGGCCGAACCCCTGTCTGGGGCATGTTCCCGCTCACCGACCCGGTCGAACTGGTGCTCCATCACGCGGTCGGCACGAGTCACACGCCGGTCTCGGCTTCAGTGCTGTGAGCGTCGCCATTCTCAATCCTGCTCTGCAGCAACATTATCGACGATCCGCGTAGGTGCCGGTCGGGACGCGGTAGGCGAAGACTTTCGGCGAGTGCGCCACGGTGCCATCCGGCCGAGGAGCCTGTCGTTCAGGACCAGCACATGGAAGAGGACGGCGGACATGTGTGCGGTGAAGGTGAAGAACAGCAGGTAGGCGAATGCGGTGTGAGCTTGTCTCGACAACGCGTAGACGCTGGGATCGGGTGCAATCAGCGTGGGCAAGTGCAGGTGCTGGTAGAGAATGATCGGGTAGCCGCCGGCCGAGAGCATGGCCCACCCGGTGAGTGGCTGGATCACAAGCAGCGCGTAGAGCAGGTACTCCGACGCGGTTGCGACCCGGCGCTCGACCGGTCTCATCGTGGAGGGTGGTGCGGGCGTGCGGCACACCAGCCGATTGCCGATGCGGACGATCACCAGGGCGAGGATCGCGGCGCCCAACGGGACGTGCACCGAGCGCAGCAGATGGTAGTGGTCGAGGGTCGTCACCATGACGGCGCCGACGAGCAGTTGTGCGATCACCATGACCGCCATCGCCCAATGCAGCAACCGGACGGTCGGCGCGAACCGGAGCGGGCGGTCGGTCGGGTCAGCGGTCATCGCGCACCCCATCCACATCGACGACGGCCGGTGTTTTGGGCTCCCCGGACCGGCGGGTGAACGATTCGGTGTAGACCGCGGACCGGGCGCTGAGCAGGGGATCGTCCGAGGGCGCAATGCCCGTGGGGAGGATGAGCGGGTCGAAGTTGAGGTCCCGCGCGTTGTGCGGCGCTTCGGTCTGGACCGCGTCGATGGTTACGGTGCCGACGTCGAGGACCTGCCGGGTCGGCGGCCACGGCCGGGTGGCGTCGTCGGTCCGATCGCCGGGTCGACCGATCGTGAGCAACATCCGCCACCGCAACGGCCCACGCGAGACTGCCGCGGTGAGTGTGTCGAAGAGGTAATCGCGCCCCGGCAGCGGCGGCAGGCCGGGGGAGCGGGCCGGTTGCTCGGGGACCAGTGTCCATCGCACCGGAACCGTGACTCCGGTGTCGTTGGTGCAATGGAAGGCGTTGAGACCGTAGAAGGTGCTGTTGTCGAACCCGGAGGTCGGTGGATGCTGTCGGATGAGGTTCATCGCCGCCGCGGTCTCGGGATGGCGGGAGAGAAACGCCGCCATGCGATCCGGATCGGGCTTGCCGGTGGCCGGGTCCGTTTTCGATGCGAGCAACCGCTCGTAGAAGCCGTCTGGTGTCCGGTCGGGGAACACCGGGGTGTTGATCATCGCGGTGTGCCACTGCTCGCCATCGGGGAGGTCGAACGCCAATCCCAGCCCGCGGACCGTGGCGTCGACGTCCGGAGTGGACGGATTCCCGCCCGAGAGTGAGAACCGGCCGGTTACCGGGATCCGGCCGACCCGGAAGACGCTGGCCGTGGAGACCGCGGACCCGGCGCCGGTGGCGGTGAAATATCCGGTCGCGCTGACTCCTTTGGCGTGATTGCGCCGGAACCCGTCGTGGTGCCCGGAGACCTCCTCGAACCGGTCGGTCAGCCGTGCCGGGGTCAAAGCGTCGGCGTCCAGTGTCCCCGCCGCGCAGAGGAACCCGCCGACGTCCACTGCCGCGATCGCGCCGACCGCGGCCAGGCCGAGCAGCGCACTGCGCCGACTGACAGCCGGGCGTGGCGCCCTGACCGGGGGTGCGGTGGCGTCATCCATGGGCGGAGTCGACCGTCACCACGTGCCAGGTTCCTTTGACACCGTCGCCGCCCGTCTGCCCGGGGGCGGTGTCTTTCGCGAACCGGTAGAGCGGGTGGCCGTCGTAGGTGATTTGCTCGGTTCCGTCCGGCCGCGTCGTGGCACCCGTGCGGGCGGCGAGGGTGGCGTCGGGCCGGGGTGCACTGAGTGAGGGCGGCCAGATCTCGGCGCAGGGGCCGGTGCACCGGATGGAGCCGGGTGTGTCCTCATCGAATCGGTAGAGCGTCAAACCGTCCCCGTCGGTGAGCACCGTGCCGAGTGCGGTGTCCCGGGTGCCGAGCTCCACCTGCCCGGCGGCCGCCGGGGTTGCCGGTTCGGGGTTCGCCGCGGCGGACGCAGACGGCGGCACCTGGGGCGGGGCGTCGTCGGTGGCGGTGCCGCACGCCGAGATCAGCGCGATCGCGGTGCCGGCGCCGGCCGCCGCAAGAATCGATTTCTTCAGCATCTTCGTAGATCTCCATTCGTTCGTTCCCGTGTGCCTGTCGTTCGGCGCTGGGGAGTACGGATGGTCGGCGATCCGCGTTCACCTGCCGGAGCCGCCTCCGCGCACCCGAGTGGCAGAATTCGAGATGAACGCCGCGCCGCCCGCGCCCGTACTCCTCGGTGGGTGTCGGGCGAGCCGACGCCGTATCCGGTGTTCGGGAGGTGAGTGGTGCGGCTTCGTATCGTGCGCACACGCGGGGACCAGTCCGAGGGAAGTTTGGACGACGAGACGGTCTTGCGGGCCGCCTACGACGACCACGGCAGGGAACTGTTCGCCCTCGCCTACCGCTCCCTCGGAGACCGGGGTCGCGCGGAGGAGGCGGTGCAGGAGACGTTCCTGCGTGCGTGGCGGGGCGCGGACCGGTACGACCCGCGGCGCTCTACGCTCCGGACCTGGCTGTATGCGATCTGCCGCAACGTGGTGATCGACGCGATCCGGGCTCGTGCCGCCCGACCCGAGTTGGCCGACGCTGCACCACCCGAGTTGCCCGCACCCGAGCGTCCCCTCGAACAACTGCTGGTGGGGCTCGAGATGGAGGAGGCGCTGCGGCGGCTGTCCGATCAGCACCGCTGCGTCCTGGTCGAGATTCACCTGCGTGACCGGCCCGCCTCAGAGGTGGCCGCACAGCTCGGCATTCCCGTGGGCACCGTCCGCAGTCGTGTGTACTACGCGCTGAAGGCTCTCCGACTCGTACTCGAAGAAATGGGGTGGCATGGTGACCACTGAACGCTGCCAGCAGATGCGCACCATGTTGGGGATGTACGCGCTCGGTCGCCTCGACGACCGCGAGACGATCACGCTTCGCGCGCACCTGGACGGCTGCCCGGAGTGCCGCACCGAGTTGAGTCTGCTGACGCCGGTCGCGGCTGCCCTGTCGGCGGCGGACCCGGACCGGCTCACCGAACCTGCGCCCCGGCCGTCGTCGACGTTGCCCGACGCGATCTTCGGGGCGGTCGACCGCGAACGCGGACGGAAGCGGTACCACCGGATCGCAGTCGCCGCCGCGGCCGTCGTGATCGCCGTCGGCCTGGTGACCGGCGGGTTCTTCCTACGCGGGGGCACCTCGACAGCCCCTCCCGGGCAGCCGGTGGCATTCACGGTGCTCGCCGCAGGTGTGGACGCCTCCGCGCGGGTGGAGAACCGGGCGTGGGGAACCGGAATCAGCCTCGACGTCGCCGGACTCCCACAGGGCCGCACGTACAACGTCTGGCTCCAACGCTCCGACGGAAGTCGCATGAATGCCGGCAGTTTCATCGCCGGCGGCGACAAGACGATGTCGATGCAGTTGGCGGTGGGGCTGCCGATGTCGGATGCGACGATGCTCGGCGTCAGCGCCCCGGGCGACGACCGGACCCTGCTGCAAGCGCCCCTGCGGTCCTGACCGACGCCAATCCTCGTGGACGACTCAGAGGAGCCCGCCGTCGCGAGCGACGGCCCGTCCGGCCCGCACCACCGTGTCCCGACGGGGGACGTCGACGACGATCTGCGGCACGCATTCTCCGTCCAGCAACATGAAGTCGGCGGGTGAACCCGGTTGCAGGTCGGCCCGCGGCAGCCCCATGACGGCAGCACCGCCGTCGGCGGCGAGTTCGAAACACGCCTCGAGATCCTCGTCGAGGCGTGCGTCGAGTGCCCAGCCGAGCAGCACGCGAAGGCACGAGACCCGGACGGAGCGGAAGAACTGGCCCGCCGTCACGGCGTGGGGACCCGGGTCGAGGCCCTCCGCTCCCTGGCCGCCGAGACCGGGACGACCTGAGGCGCCCCAGGTAGCACGCGGGCAACCACGGTCTCTCCTACGACTGCGAGATTCGAACGTACCTGGTTACCCGATCAGGACCACCAAATCTACTCGTCGCGAATAACACTGGAGTTTCGCATCCGCCGACGACGCTCGTGCCAATCCGCTCGTGTGAGAATGCCGACGCGGGTATTCGCTCACCGGCCGAGTCGTGCGAGCCGTTCGCCCGGTGTCGTCGCACCCCAGACGCCGTGCTGTTGGCCGGTGTGGAGGGCATACTCGAGGCATTCCTCCACCACCGCGCAGCCGCGGCAGAACTCCTTGGCGAGATCTTCACGCTCGGAGCGAGCGTTCCTTCGTTCGGCGTCCGCCGGGAAGAAGATCTCCGCGTCCGCTTCATGGCAACGCGCAGCCAATCGCCACTGCCACAACTCGGTGTCGTGAGGATGCAGTGTCGTCACCGGTGTCGACATCTTTCGACTACCCCCTTCGCTCTCAGGTCGCTCCGAATTACAGCCCATTCGGCAACACACGAGAAGAATTCGAATCTCCAGGATTTCGGGGTGAACGCGCTGCGCCGTTCATGGTGAGCCACTGAAGATCTGATCGGCGTGACGCGAATCCTGTTGTTCGACGACTGCTCTTGCGATGCTGACCGGGTGACACCCGGGCGGCCTCGGAAGGCAGACGCATGACCATCCTCGATCCCCCCACAGTCGACGCCGCGAGCCTCGGAGTCTACGACTCGATCACCGACGCCATCGGCAACACACCCCTCGTCCGGTTGAACCGGGTAACCGGAAGTATCTCCGCGACGGTGTATGCCAAGCTCGAGTTCCTCAACCCCGGCGGAAGTGTGAAGGATCGCGCCGCCCTGGCCATGATCCACGCGGCCGAGGAATCCGGGGAGCTCCTGCCCGGAGGCACCGTCGTGGAGGGCACGTCGGGCAATACCGGAGTCGGGCTGACGTTGGTCGCCGCCGCTCGGGGATACCGTTCCGTCGTCGTGGTACCCGACAAGACGAGCGTCGAGAAGATCGCGTTGCTGCGGGCGCACGGGGCGCGGGTGCATGTGACACCGGGCGGCAGGCCCAGCCGCCATCCCGAGTTCGTGCGCAACGTGGCCACTCGTCTCGCGGCGGAGATCCCCGGCGGCTGGCTCGCCGGCCAGTACGACAACCCGGCCAATCCCGACGCGCACCGCACCACGACAGGTCCGGAGATCTGGCGTCAGACCCAGGGCCGAGTCACTCATCTCGTCGCCGGTGTCGGAACCGGTGGGACCATCACGGGGACGGGGGAGTTCCTGACGAAGATCTCCGGCGGGGCCGTGCAGATCATCGGCGCGGACCCCGAGACCTCCGTATACGGCGGGGGAGACGGACGGGCCTGGTACATCGAATCCGTGGGCCATTTTCTGCACCCGCAGACCGAGCACGACGAGTGGCCGGATTCCTATCACCCGGACGTCGTCGACCGTCTCGAGCGGATCCCGGACATCGAGGCGCTCACGGTGCTGCACCGCCTCGCCCGGGAGGAAGGACTCCTCGTCGGAGGTTCCGCCGGTACCGCGGTGGCCGCCGCCCTGCGGTTCGCGCGGACCCTCGGTCCGGACGACGTCGTGGTCGTGATCGTCCCGGACTCGGGCCGGGCCTACCTGTCGAAGTACTTCGACAACGAGTGGCTGGGACGGCTGGGCTTCCCGCTCTACCACGCAGCGACCGGACCCGTTGTCGGTGATGCACTGGGCGGCCGGGGGAGCGCACCGCGGGCCGTGCCGTCCACCGCAACCGTTGCGGAGGCGCGTGGCGTGCTCGCGGACACCCCGGCCCTGCCCGTCGTGCTGGCGCGCCCGGTCACCGGTCCGATCGTGGTCGCGGAGATCCTGGGGTCCGTCAGTGCCGCGGCGCTGTCACACGCTCCGGACGACGACCTGATCGGCGCGCACGTCGATCGGGCGTTGCCCGTCGTGGGAGTCACCGAGGAGTTGTCGGTGGCAATGCGACGAATCGGGGGGCACCGGGGGCCGGTCGTCGTGTCCGAGAACGGGCGAGCCGTGGTGTTGGTCGACGCCGACGTCGTCCTGACCTCGCCTGTCGCGTGACGTGCGGTGATCCGTCACCCTTGATCGAACACCTTCTCGAAGCAATTCGAGAAGGGCAAGATCTCGTACGGGGAGAAGATCGGAATCCGTGAGTAGCCACTCTTCTCGTACAACCTGACCGCATCGGGTTGCCGGTCGCCTGTCTGGAGAATCAGGCGTGGGCGCCCCGCCTTCCTGGCGGCATCCTCGACCGCGCTCAACAACGCTGTCGACACTCCGGTTCCGCGATGTTCCACTGTGACGAACATCCGTTTCAACTCCAGGTCGTCGCCGTTCCACCTGAGCGCGGCGTGACCGACCGCTTCTCGATTGTCGGTTGCCCCCGCGGCGGTGTACACCACCACTGTGAGGAAAACGGACGTCGGGTCAACCGCATTGGTGGCGGCGCGGTCTGCAGTCGATACTCGGTCGGAGTATCGCGGCCCCACTTCGCGGGCCATGGCCGCGCGCAATGCCTCCGCGTCGGGATCGAACCAAGACACCTCGGTTACGTGAAGTTGCGAGAGTGCTGATTCAGAGGTCATTCACATTCTCCGTCTATGAAAACGCAGTTTCGGTAGATGCTTCCCGATCTTCATCCGGGATTCGAGGGTTGAAATCACCTTGACGCCAACGGTGTCCAGCAATCTCTGCTCGCTACCGATGAAGGTACAAGGTGCATCGACATTTCCGATCTGGAGGAATTAATGTCCAGTTGTGTCGAACTGTCGCACGTCAGGCCCTGTTTCTCATCGTGGAGGACGCAGGGCATGGACGTTCAATGGTGACAACCGGGATTAGTATCGCGATGTCCGGATGCTGGAACGTAATCCAGTCGGGTGATGTGGCGTCCCTCGGGGGCGAAAGTAGGGAATGGACGCAATCGCGGCGGCGCACACGGCCGTCAGTCCGGACGCGCTCTCCGCCCAATCGTTGGAGACGGCACGATTCGCCGATCTCAGCCGGCCGATCACCGACGTCGAACAGGAATCACCACCTCATGAGTCTCGAATTCCTCTGGTACATCCCGAATCAGGTCACCCCTGGACACCGCGGCGACGCCGTCACGGTTGACCACAACAGTCTGGACACCCTCACGAGCCAGGCGAAGACCCTCGAGGACTATGGCTGGAAAGGGGCCTTGATCGGCACCGGTTGGGGTCGGCCGGACACACTCACCGTCGCCGCCGCCCTTGCGGCCAGGACGGCGACATTCGAGCCGCTCATCGCGATCCGGCCCGGCTACTGGCGACCGGCTCACTTCGCCTCCGCCGTCGCTACTCTCGACCATCTGACCGGCGGCCGGGTCCGGATCAACATCGTGTCCGGGAAGGACAACCTCGGAGCCTACGGCGACCACGAGAGCGACCAGGCCCACCGTTACGCCCGCACCAAGGAGTTCCTCCAGCTCGTTCGCAAGCTGTGGACGGAGGAGAACGTCACCTACCGGGGTGAGCACTTCCAGGTCACCGATTCCACAGTGCTGCCCCGGATCTCACCACGCGGAGATCGGACCCATCCGAAGCTCTACTTCGGTGGCGCGTCCGAAGCCGCCGAGCGTGTTGCGGCGACCGAGGCCGACGTTCAGCTCTTCTGGGGTGAGCCGCTCGCGGGTGTGCAGGAGCGGATCGAACGGTTGCGGTCACTGAGCGAGGAACTCGGCCGAGCGCATGCGCCGCTCGAGTTCGGCCTGCGGATCACCACCTTCGTCCGGGACACGACCGAGCAGGCCTGGGCCGAGGCAGAGGAGAAGGTAGCGGAGATGGCGAAGAATCAGGGTGCGGCTCCACAGAATCCGCATCGCCAGACCGCCGTGGGACAGCAGCGACTCCTCGACCTGGCTACCCGTGGCGACGTGCTCGACGACAACCTGTACACCGCACCCGGGAAGTTCGGTGGCGGCGGCGCCGGCACCACGTGGCTCGTGGGCTCCCCGGAGGACGTCGCGAAGTCGCTGCGCAAGTACCAGGATCTCGGCATCACCCACTTCGTACTCTCGGACACCCCGTATCTGCCGGAGATCGAGCGTCAGGGCAACCAGCTGCTGCCGTTGCTGCGGGAATGAGCGGGGGAGCGCTACTTACGCTTCCCCGCAACAGCTTTGCGTTGCTCCGTGACAGTCACCCGCCCGCGCTGTCGGCGCGGGCGGGTGATTGGTTGTCATCGGCTGGTGGCTCTGTCACACAACGAGTCCCGGCGGACGATGCACTCCGAGATCTCCTCGTCGGTCAGAGTCTGAGTCCGGTTCCGTGCACGCCGTGTTCCTCGATGAGCGCGAGTTCTTCGTCGGTGAGCGGCGGGAAGTCCAGGGCCGCGATGTTGTGGTCGAGTTGCTCGGTGGAACTCGCTCCGATCAGCGCCGAGGTGACCTCGCGCCGCCGCAGCACCCACTGCAGCGCGAGCTGTGCCAGTGACTGGCCGCGGGCCTCGGCAATCTTGTTGAGCTCGGCGGTGCGCTGCCGGTAATTCTCGTCGATCACATCCGGCGTCAGGAACGTGCTGTTCTGTGCTCGTGCGCGCTCGGGAATCGTCTCCAGGTACTTGTCCGTCAGCAGACCCTGCGCCAGGGGTGAATACACGATCAGCCCGAATCCGTCCTGGCGGGCGGTGTCCAGCAAGCCGTTCTGTTCGGGACGACGGTCGTAGATCGAGTAACGCGCCTGGTGGATGAGCAGCGGAACGCCGGCCTGGCGTAGCAGTTCGGCGGCTTCGTGCGTGCGATCGGGTAGGTAGTTGGAGATGCCGACGTAGAGCGCCTTGCCCTGCTCCACCGCGCTCACCAGAGCTCCGACGGATTCCTCCAGCGGCGTGCTCAGGTCGGGGCTGTGGTGGTAGAAGATGTCGACGTAGTCGGTGCCGAGGTCGCGCAGACTGTGGTCGAGCGAGGTCAGGATCGACTTGCGCGAGCCGCCTTTGAGATACGGGCTCGGACCGATCGGGTTACCTGCCTTGGTCGACAGGATGAGTTCGTCCCGGTAAGGGGCGAGGTCCTTGGCGAGTACGGCGCCGAAGTTCTTCTGGGCTGCGCGATGCGGTGGGCCGTAGCGGTCGGCGTTGTCGAAGTGGGTAATGCCCAGGTCGAACGCGTGGAGGATGATCTCCCGCTGCGTCGCGAAAGCGTAGTCGCTACCGAACTTCTGCCACAGGCCGAACGAGAAGGCAGGCAGATCGAGTCCGGACTTTCCGGTGCGGTGATACGGGACCTTCTCGTAGCGGTCCTCGGCAGCGGCGTAGGTGAGATCGAAGGGGCTATCGGTCATCGGTGTCGGCTCTTCCGTTCTGGTCGGTTGTTGCGGGGGTCGGTGGTGTAACTGGCCGGGCCGTCCGTCCGGGGAATCGCCACGATCCACCGACGCCGGCGACGAGGATGTCGACGTTGATCAGAAGCCGGCCGCTCACTCGGTAGTCCCTTCATCGGGGATGGACTCGAGTGTTAATCGGTGACCGACGGACGGTTTCGGTGTCGGCTCGGTACCGGAGCGACGGCGCAGCGACACGCGTGGTCGGATCCATGCGAACACTGTCACCGAACGGAGACGGAAAGGGAATCGTTCGGATCGTGAAGATTCTCTGGAAAGAATCTCCGCGCTGACGTCCTGCCGATCGTCGAAAACTTCGCGGCACTATCTTGGTGTGGTGGGCGATGACACCTGGGCCGGTTTGGCCGACCAGTTTGCCGACGAGGCGTATGCCTCGGTGAAGGGGCGCGTGCGCACCTATGTGTTGCACCAGCAGCTGCTGGAGCATTTGCCGGCCCCTCCAGCCCCTGTGCTCGACGTCGGCGGAGGCGCGGGCCATCAATCGTTCCCGCTGGCCCAAGCCGGTTACGACGTGACCTTGCTCGACCCGTCGTCGGCGATGCTGGACAAGGCTCGACAGCGACTCCAACGGCTGCCCGGTGAGGTCCAACGACGGGTGACGCTCGTGGAGGCCGACGGCGAGAACGCCGATGAGGCGGTTCATGGTCAACGCTTTGCCGCCGTGTTGTGTCATGGCGTGCTCGGGTACCTGGAGCGTCCGGAGCCGTTGGTCGACCAGCTGTGCAGGTGCGCTGCTGCCGGTGGCGTCGTCTCGATCATGACGGGCAACGCCAAGGCGATGGCAGTGCGCCCGGCCTTGGAACAACGGTGGGACGACGCTCTGGCATCGTTTGACGCCAGGGGCGAGATCGGGGTGCTGGGAGTTCCGACTCGCGCCCATACGGTGGAGGAACTCAGCGAGCTCGTGCAGAGCCGCGGCGTGGAGCCAGTGCGCTGGTACGGGGTATGGCTGTTCGTCGACTGGCTCGATTTCAGTGGAGCCGAGTTGGACCCGAACGACACACAGCAGATGGCGGCGACGGCCGCAGTCGAACTCGAAGCCGGCCGACGAGACCCCTACCGCCAACTCAGCCGCGTCTTTCATCTCGTGGGACGCAAAAGTCCGAGCTGACGGGACAACGGCACCATCGATACGCCACCACAAAGTCGTCGCCGGTGATGCAAATACGGTGCGCGGTCTTCGTGTCGACAGCGAGATGGCAGGATCAAGTCATCGAGATCGGAACCTCGATGTGAGGGTCCGGATCGAGATTGAGGGAGTATCGGCATGGCGCAGGGCATTGTGAAGTGGTTCAACGGTGAGAAGGGCTTCGGTTTCATCGCACCCGACGACGGAACTCCGGACGTCTTCGTGCATTACTCGGAAATCTCGGGCAGCGGTTTCAAGTCGCTCGATGAGAACCAGCGCGTGGAGTTCGAGGTCGGCCAGGGGCAGAAGGGCCCGCAGGCCACGAACGTACGCTCTGTCTGATCAGTGCAACGTGGGGACCGCATCCGGTGGGTGCGGTCCCCATTGCACATAACCGTGCGCATCGGTGCTGACCGGCCTGGGGCGCCGCGGTAGGCGGACCGATTGGTACCCGCCCGGAGCTGCACGTATGCGGTGACGGGATGACCGCTAGTCCCGGGTGGCGGCCTGCTCTGTCACCCAGGCCGCGATCTGTGCCCGGGAGGAGAATCCGAGTTTCGCGAGAATGTGCTCGACGTGGCCCTGCGCGGTGCGTTGGGAGATCACGAGGCGGGCGGCGATCGCCTTGTTGGTCAGACCCTGCGCGACCAGGTCTGCGACCTGGCGTTCACGTGTGGTCAGAGCCGTAGCGGGATCGGCGCGCGGCGGTGCGGCCGGTGCAGGTTCGCCCAAGGCGTAGGACACGGCGGCGTCGAAACTCAGCGCCTCGCCCTCGTGGGAGGCAGCGGTGAAGGCACGTTGACCGAGTGCTCGGCGCGTGACAAGTTCGCATTCCTCATGAGATCCGGTCAAGTTCGGGATCTGAAGAGTGGAGGTGCCCACGCGCCGTCGTAGCACCTCGGCGGCGGCCATCAGGACTGCGGCACGGTGGAAATGGTTCTCGGAGGACGAGATCCAGGCGAGGATCTCGATGCACCAGGTAGCCCCCAACGGATCGTCGACCAGGCGGGCCAGCTCGAGTCCCTTCCGCAGCAGCATCACTGCGCGATCACGGTCACCCTTTCTCCACATCACCAGGCCCAAGGTGAGAGACGAGCGTCCGCAGGTCACCGATTCGCCATGGGATTCGGCAATCCGGATCGCCTCTTCGAGGCAAGCGGTGGCGTCCTCGGTGTGCCCGAGTACCTCGTGAGTCAACCCGATCCCGTGCAAGGCCGTGATGTACGCAAGGAGATTGTTCTCCCTGCGCAGGACTGTCAGGGCGTCGGTGTACGAGCGCACGGCGCGATCCGGATTGCCGCTGTGCAGCGCGTGAGCTGCGGTGGCGTGATGCATGAGTGCACGATCGAGGGCACTTCCCCGGCTTTCGGCCAGTGCACGCCCTCGATCTATCAGCGCAGCTGCCCGCTCCAGATCTTCGTGTCTGGTGGCGAGAACACCGGCCGAATACAACGCCTTCACTCGGAGCGCGGTGTCGTGTTCGTCCTGGAACGCCAGCGCGCGGTCGAGCCAGCGGCGGCCTTCGCGGAGCCGTCCACGGGAGAGCCAGAACGGAAACAGAGCAGTAGCGATCTCCAGTCCTGCGTCGGCTGAGGAGTCATCGGCGTCGGACAGGCTGAACTCCATCGCTTCGCGCAGGTTGGGTTGTTCTCGGTCGAGGCGAGCGAGCCAGACGACCTGTCGGTGGCTGATCCACCCGGACTCTGCGTCGAGGGCAAGTTGCCGATACCAGCTACGGTGCCGTCGTCGGATCTCCGACAAGGTGCCGGCCTCTTCGAGCTTGTCCCGGCCGTAGTCACGCAGCGTTTCGAGTATCCGAAAACGCACAACGGCCCTCGATTCCTCGCGAATGAGGATCGACTTGTCCACCAGCGACGCAATGAGATCGAGCAGACCGCCCGGTTCGGCGTCGTACGTGTACACCCATTCGGCGGCTTCGAGTTCGAAGCTACCGGCGAAGACCGACAGCTGGGCCCAGAGCCGCTGTTCTGCTGGGAGACACAGGTCGTAACTCCAGTCGATGCTCCATCGCAAGGTCTGCTGACGGGTTGGCGCACTCCGACTCCCGCGGGTCAGCAGCTCGTACCGGTTGGTCAACCGTTGCAGGATCTGTTCCGGCGACATGGTGCGCAGCCGGGCCGCCGCCAATTCGATGGCCAGGGGCAGACCGTCCAGCCGGATGCAGATTCGGGCGACGGCGACGGCGTTGTCCTCGGTGACCTCGAAGCCGGGCACCGTGGTGGCGGCGCGCTCGGCGAACAACGTCACCGCGTCGTAGCTGGGCAGGCCCTTCAGCGAAGGTTCCGAATCCGACTCCGGAACGGTCAACGGGCGCACTCGGATGGCGGATTCCCCAGCGACATCCAGGGTTTCGCGACTTGTTGCGAGAACTCGCAGGCCGGGGCAGGTCCGCAATAGCGTCTGCGTCAGGTCCGCCGCTGCGTCCACCACCTGCTCGCAGTTGTCGAGCACGAGCAGCATTTCCCGTGTACGCAGGAATTCGACGAGGGTGTGCAAGGGTTTCAGCGAGCGGTGGCGCAATCCCAACTCGGTCGCCACGACTTCTCCCAACAACGATCCGTCGTGCAGGTCACCCAATTCGACCAGCCGAACTCCATCGGCGAATGCCCGCTGGGTGCTGGCCGCGACCCGTAGCGCCAGTCGGGTTTTGCCGACCCCACCGATTCCGGTCAAGGTGACCAGCCGTGACGCCGAGAGCAGCCGCTTGGTGTCGCTGAGTTCCTTTCGCCGGCCGACGAAACTCGTCAACTCCAGCGGGAGATCCCCGTCGGTACCCGAGGTGGAAGGGGGCGGGGGCTGATCGGTCGGTGATCGCCCTGTCGACAGTTGTGTCGGGTGCTCGGCGTCGGGTTCGGAGCGGAGCGACATCTCGTCGATCGGGATACCGCGGTTGAACTGGATTTCCTGTAGGGCTTCGCCCAGGGTCGCAGCGGAGGGGCGCTCCCGCGGATCCCGGGACATCGCGCGTTCCACCACTGCGGCCACGTCGGCATCGATTCCGGCTTCGCCCAGGTCCGGCGTCGGTTGCGTGGTGATCCGCAGGAACTGTGCGACCACCTGCTCACCGCTACGGCGCTCGAACGCCGCGTGCCCGGTCAGCGCCGCAAACATCGTCGCCCCCAGCCCGTATACGTCTGAGGACGGACTCGGCGGGTCGCCACCGAGGACCTCCGGGGCGGTGAAGGCCGGTGATCCGGTGATGGTGCCGGTGGCGGTCTGGAAACCGCCGGTGATGTGCGCGATCCCGAAGTCGGTCAGCGCCGGGTCGCCGTAGTCGGTGAGCAGGATATTGCCGGGTTTGACGTCGCGGTGAACGATGCCGAACCGGTGCGCCGTCTCGAGGGCGCCGGCTATCTTCACCCCCAGCCGCAGTGTCTCCGCCATCGTGAGTGGGCCGTGCCGGCGGATCCGCACGTCGAGGGAATCCTGTGGGTGGTACGGCATCACCAGGAAGGGGAGACCGCTCTCGGTGACGCCGACTTCGAGCACACTCACGACGTTCGGATGTCCGGTCAGCCGGCCCATCGCCCGCTGCTCGCGGAGGAATCGGGCCCGGTTCTCGTCGTCGAGATCGCCGGTGAGAACCTTCACCGCCACCGCACGGTCCAGTGCGGACTGGGTGCAGCGATACACCACCCCGAAGCCTCCGCGCCCGATCTCCCGGGCGTCGTCGAACCCGGCCGCGCGCAGTTCGTCCGTGGTCGCGGAGACTGTGGCGCGCTGAGTTCGGAGGGGATCGCCGTCGGCCGTCAACGTGCTATCCGTCCCTGTGAACCCCTGGGAGCATCTGATCAGCCTCTCGACGACGTCCCCTCAGACTATCGCCATATCGCCGCACCCGTCTCGAGCAGTGTCGTCACGGGGAGTCGCGGAGTTGTGCCGAATCCGCGTCCACGTCGATCAGGTAGTCCTGGAAACGTTCCCGCAGTGGAGCCTTGAGCATCTTGCCGGTCGCTCCCATGGGAATCGAATCGGCGAAGACGACGCTGTCGGGGATCCACCATTTGGCCATCTTGCCTTCGAAATGGGCGCGTAGTTCCTCGGCGGAGAGGCCGGAGCCACGTTTCCGTACTGCGACCAGTAGGGGACGCTCGTCCCACTTGGGATGCCGTACGCCGATGCAGGCCGCCGTGGTGATGTCCGGGTGGCCCATCGCGATGTTCTCGATCTCGATGGAACTGATCCATTCGCCGCCCGACTTGATGACGTCCTTGCTGCGGTCGGTGATCTGCATGAACCCGTCCGGGTCGATGGTTGCGATGTCACCGGTGGGGAACCAGCCGTCGACGAGCGGGTCCTTCCCGGCCTGTCCGAAATACTGCGACATGACCCAGAGACCCCGGGCCATCAGGTGACCCGCGGATACCCCGTCCCACGCGAGTTCGTGGCCGGTGTCGTCGACGATCTTCAGGTCCATGCCGAAGACGCATCGTCCCTGTTTGCCCTGCACGGCGTACCGTTCCTCGGGCGCCGCCTGAAGGTGCGTGTTCTTCAGGACCGAGGCGGTACCGAACGGGCTGGTCTCGGTCATGCCCCACCCGTGGACGACGGTGACGCCATGGGTCTCCTCGAGTTCGCGGAGCATCGCGGGGGGACACGCTGCACCGCCGATGACGGCGCGTCGCAGTGTGGTGAACCGCAGGTTTCGTCGTTCCACGAACTGGAGTTGTCCCTGCCAGACGGTGGGCACGCTTGCCGACACAGTGACCTGCTCGGTCTCCTGCAAGTCGTAGAGCGCCCCGCCGTCGAGGTCGGGCCCCGGAAAGACCACCTTCGCGCCGACCATGCACGCGGCGTAGGGGAGTCCCCAGGCGTTGACGTGAAACATCGGCACGATCGGCAACACACTGTCGCGCGCGGACAGGCCGACCGAATCGGGCAGGGCGACCGCGAAGGAATGCAGGACCGTGGATCGGTGGCTGTACAGGACACCCTTGGGGTTTCCGGTGGTTCCGCTCGTGTAACACAGCGAGGATGCGGTGGCTTCGTCGAACACGGGCCAGTCGTAGGTTCCGTCCTGGGCATTCAGGAGGTCCTCGTAGGCCAGGAGCGCGCCGGGATCACGGGGCAGGTGGTCGCGGTCCGACATCAGCACGAAGTGCTGCACGCTGGTCAGACGCGGCGCGAGTTCTTCGATGACGGGCAGGAATGTGAGGTCGAAGAAGAGCACCGTGTCTGCGGCGTCGGCGACGATCCACTCGAGTTGGTCGGGGTGCAGACGGGGGTTGAGGGTGTGGAGGACGGCACCGGACCCGGAGACCGCGTAGTAGAGCTCGAGGTGCCGATATCCGTTCCAGGCCAGGGTCGCGATCCGGGTGCCCGGTTGCACACCCAGCGCCTCGAGCGCCTGGGCCAGCTGCCGTGACCGTGTGGCGAGGTCGCTGAAGGTGTAGCGATGAAGGTCGCCTTCGACCCGCCGGGAGACGATTTCTTGCTGACCGTGATGGCGTTCGGCATGGGTGAGGAGGGAGGAGACCAGCAGGGGCTGGTCCATCATCAGACCGTTCACGGGAGTCTCCTGGTTGTCGACAGTTCGGATTCCCGGGCGCGCGCCGAGATCTCCGACAGCAGGGCGAGTGCCCGCTGTGCTGCGTTGGGGCCTCCGTCCACGTCGCCGCGGACGAAGAGGGGGCGCAGTTCTTCGATGTCGCCGAGGGCGCGGAGCAGGTCGGGTTCGACGATCGAGTATTTGCGCAGTGTGTTCACCACCAGCATGGACGTGTGCACGATGTCCTCGTCCTCGGGGGAGACGCCGTGGTTGTGCAGGGCGTAATTCGCCCAGTGCGTGCCGGCGAGCATTGCGGCCTCGATCTTCATCTCCCAGTCGTGGTCGCCGCAGTGCGCTACCGCACGCTCGATGCGCTCCGCGAGGAAGCGATGACGTTCCGCCTTCATGACGCCTTCTCCGTCATCCCGGCCCTCGCGAACAGGATCGCTTGCACCCGTTCGAATTCGCGCTCGCATTCGCCGACGATGTACCGGGTGGGGCGGCGCTCACCGCGCAGGCACGGGTCCCGGTGTTCCTCGAGCGCCTCGAGGGCGATTTCCAGACATTGGATGTCTTCGGGAATCTCACCCTCGATCGGGGGCCACCCGACGTGGCTGACGTCGCCGGGGCCGCGCAGCACGCGCGCGTAACCACCGTCGGGCCGCTGCGCCAGGTGAACGCCGGGAATGGTGGAGAAGACCGGGTCGTCGCTGGTGAGGCCGGCGAGGTGCAGACAGGCGTTGTAGGCGTTGGTGCCGGCGGTGAGGGTGGTCCAGTACCACAGCTCGAAGTTCTCGATCGGGTCCAACCGAGTGCGCAGGTCGGTGAGCCGGTGGAACTTCTCCACATGGGATGCGGTCCTCATGAAGCGTCCGCAAGGGCGTCGTCGACCAACAGGACGATCTTGCCGAAGTGCTGGTCGGTCTGCATGTAGGCGTGGGCCGCCGCGATCTCGTCGAGGCGGTACGTCCGGTCGACGGTCGTCCGTATCGTGCCGGCTTCGAGCGGCACGAGCAGGTCCCGGGCGCAGGCCTGTACACAGGCCAGTCGTTCCTCCTCGGTGCGGGTGCGAAACGTTACTCCGATGAGCTTCAACCGCTTCAGCCACAGCACGTTGAGATCGATGGTGGCGGTGCTCGACCCCAATCGTCCGATGTTGACCAATCGGCCCTGCACCGCCAGGGACTCGAGATTGGCTTCGAAGGTGGTGCCGCCGACGGAGTCGACGATGATGTCGACGCCATTGCCCGTGGTGAAGCCGGCGACGGCATCGACCTGGTCGGTGGTGGAGACGTCGATTGCGCAGTCCACCCCCGATGTTTTCAGCCGCTCGACCTTGTCTGCCGAACGGGACGTGGCGACGATGCGGGACGCGCCCATTGCCCGGGCAATCTCGATCGAGGCCAGCCCGATGCCGCTCGATGCGGCGTTGACGAGCACTGTTTCGCCGGTGCGCAACTGTCCGTTGGTGATCAGCGCGTCGTGCGCGGTGATGAACACGTTGGGGAAGGCCGCGGCATCAGCCCAGGAGACGGAGTCCGGTACGCGCATCAGGGCGCGCGACGCGGCCAACGCGTACTCCGCCTGGCCGCCGTTCCCGTGCCCCATCACCCGATCGCCTTCGCGCCACTGGGTCACACCGGCACCGACCGCAGCCACCTCGCCCGCGAACTCGACCCCGATCGGTTGCGGCTCGCCGGTGCGCACCCGACCGGCCTGCAGGATCTCTCCACGGTTGAGCCCGGCGGCTTTCACCTTCACCAGCACCTGATCGGGGCCGGGGGTAGGCGTGGGGACGTCGAGGACGGTGACCTTGCCGCCGTCGGGATGGGGGACTGCGCGCGCTGCTCTCATGGGCTGCTCCTTCGACTCGATTGAGGAATTGATGTCGACATTAATCAAAATTCGCGTATTCTGCTAGCCAGCGGGCCACAAATTCCGGCCCCGGTTCATGTATCCGACTTCAGGAGACAGTCATGAGTGCTTCGTCTGCAGAACGTCTCGCCCGACTTCAGGGCAAGATCATCGACTTCCGTCTGCGGCCCCCGACAGGCCCCTACCGCAACTTCTTCACCCCCACTGTGGTGGGCTCGGTCAATCGCATCCTCGGTCACAGCGTGCCCCGCTCCTACACGATCAGTACCGATCCCTTCCCGCAGGCAGAGGAACGCGCACTTCGTGCCCTGATCGACGAGATGGACGCCGTCGGAGTCCGCCTCGGTGTGATGAACGGTCGCCATTCGGTGAATCGTCCTGTGCCGGTGCACATCGAGGACGCCGACCTGGCCGAGCTGACGCAGCGCACCGACAACCGCGTCCTCGGGATCGCCGGCATCGACTTCGACAAGCCCACCGAGGAGATCATCGCCGGGCTCGACACCGCGATGAAGGAATACGGCCTCGTCGGTGTCTGCATGGAGCCCGGCCTGGCACGCGAGCCCATGTACGCCGACGACGAGCGGATCTTCCCGATCTACGAGAAGATCGCCGAACTCGGTGTGCCGCTGCTGTTCATGACAGGGCCGCTGGCGGGACCCGACATCAGCCACACCGATCCGGTCCGTTTCGACCGGGTGGCCAAGCGCCACCCCACCATGCCGGTCATCCTGGGCCACGGCTGCTTCCCCTACGTCAACGAGGCGATCGCACTGGCGTTCAAGAGCGAGGCGACGGGCATTCACAACGTGTTCGTGTCCCCGGACGTCTACGCGTTCGCCCCGGGCGGACAGGGCTACACCCAGGGCATCAACTGGCTGCCGAACCGGTTCGTCTACGCGTCGGCCTACTCGTTCTGCGGTGTCGAGGAGTCGGTGCACGAGACCCTGAAACTCGACATCGACGACGCGGCGCTCGACGCCTACATGTACCGCAACGCCGAGGCGCTTCTGCGTGGGATGGGTGCGTGAGATGACCGGACGTAACACGAAGGTGACGATGCGGCGGCACCCCGCCGCCATGGTCAGCGAGGACGACTTCGCCGTCGAGGAGACCGACCTGCCCCGGCCGGGCGACGGGCAGGCCCTCGTCAGGGTCCTGTACCTGTCGTTGGACCCGTACATGCGGCCGATGATGGACCCGGTGCGCTCCTACGTGCCGCACCTGAACCCAGGCGACGTCATGCCGGGGGCGACCATCGCCGAGGTGATCGAGAGCAACGAACCCGAGCTGCCGCAGGGCACCGTCGTGGCGTGCTCTCTCGGGTGGCAGACCCACGGTGTGGTGACCAAGGACGCAGTTCGCGTCATCGACCGGAACGCCGGCCCCGTGTCGGCCGCGCTCAGTGTGCTCGGAATGACCGGAGCCACAGCGCATTATGGTCTTCTCGAGCTCGCCAAGCCGGCCGCGGGCGAGACCGTCGTCGTGACGGCGGCCTCCGGTGCGGTCGGCGGTGTCGTCGGACAGATCGCCAAGATCAAGGGCTGCCGGGTGGTCGGTATCGCCGGTGGAGCCGAGAAGTGCCGGTACGTCGTCGACGAACTCGGCTTCGATGCCTGCATCGATTACAAGTCCCCGGACTTCGAGAGGCAGCTCGAGGCCGCAACGCCCGACTACGTCGACGTCCTGTTCGAGAACGTCGGGGGTCCCGTACTCGACGCCGTGCTCGGGCGCATCAACGACCACGCACGCATCTCGCTGTGCGGCAACATCAGTGACTACAACGCCGACGAGCCGTACGGTCTCCGGGGTCTACGCCACCTGTTGATGCATCGGGTCACGGTCTATTCCTTCGTGATCGCCGAGCACCGCGACTACTGGCCCACTGCGATCGCCGAACTGTCCGGCTGGCTCGCAGAGGGAAAGATCAAGTACCAGGAGGACATCGCGGAAGGCCTGGACAGCGCGCCCAAGGCGTTCATCGCCATGCTCACCGGCGGAAACTTCGGCAAGCAGCTCGTCAACGTCGGGGCGTGACCCTTCCGATGCCCGCCTGTGCGGCCCTCGGGCGCACAGGCGGGCATCGGATCGCGCAATCCCACTCTTGTCACAAGCAATCGTTCCATCCCCAAACTCACGAAAGGTCCATCAGCATGCCGGAAGCAGTTGTGGTCGCCACCGCTCGGTCTCCGATCGGTCGCGCGTACAAGGGGTCGTTGCGCGAGATGCGACCCGATGACCTGGCCGTGCAGATGGTGCGGGCCGTGCTGGCGAAGGTGCCGGCACTGGACCCGACCGAGATCGACGATCTGATGCTGGGTTGCGGTCTGCCCGGTGGTCGGTCCGGACACAACATGGGTCGCGTGGTGGCGGTCCTGGCCGGGATGGATCACCTGCCCGGCACGACGGTCACCCGCTACTGCGCGTCGAGCCTGCAGACGACGCGGATGGCGCTCCACGCCATCAGAGCTGGTGAGGGTGACGTCTTCATCTCGGCAGGGGTCGAGAGCGTCAGCAGCTACACGTGGGGAAACTCCGACAGCCTGCCCGATACGTTCAATCCGCTCTTCGCGGAGGCGCAGACCCGGACGGAGAAGTTCGCCGGTGGTGGCCAGACCTGGGCCGATCCACGCGCCGACGGTTCCCTCCCGGATGCCTACATCGCGATGGGGCAGACAGCGGAGAACGTTGCGCAGCTGATGGGTGTGAGCCGCCGGGACCAGGACGAGTTCGCCGTGCGGAGTCAGAATCGGGCGGAAGAAGCTGCTGCCCAGGGATTCTGGGCGAACGACATCACGTCGGTGACACTGCCCGACGGCAGTGTGGTGTCGGCCGACGACGGCCCGCGCACCGGGGTCACCCTCGAGGCAGTCTCCGAACTGAAGCCGGTGTTCCGTCCGGACGGCACGGTGACCGCCGCGAACTGCTGCCCACTCAACGACGGCGCCGCCGCCGTGGTGGTGATGAGCGATACCAAGGCACAGCAACTGGGTCTCACCCCGCTTGCGCGGATCGTCTCGACCGGAGTCACCGGTCTGTCCCCAGAAATCATGGGCCTGGGTCCGGTGGAGGCGAGCCGGCAGGCCCTGCGGCGGGCCGGCCTGACGATCGACGACATCGACCTGGTCGAGATCAACGAAGCATTCGCCGCCCAGGTCATCGCGTCGGCCCGGGAACTGGGTATCGACGACACGAAGCTGAACGTTCACGGTGGAGCGATCGCCCTCGGCCACCCCTTCGGGATGACCGGCGCACGAATTACCAGCACTCTGATCAATTCTCTTGTCCGCCAGGACAAGCAATTCGGTCTCGAAACCATGTGCGTCGGCGGCGGCCAGGGTATGGCGATGGTGCTCGAGCGGCTGAGCTGAGCCCGACCACATCACGAGTTCGCCGTCGCGGCGAACCCGAATCCAGAGAACCGGAGCAAGTGAGATGAACACACGATTGGACGACAAGGTCGCGATCGTCACCGGAGCGAGCCGGGGAATCGGACTCGGCATCGCCGAGCGTCTCGTGGCCGAGGGCGCCAAGGTGGTGATCACCGCCCGTAAGCAGGATGCGCTCGACGAGGCAGTGGCGTCCCTGGGCGGCCCCGAGTACGCGCTCGCGGTGGCGGGCAGGAGCGACGACATCGATCACCAGACCGAGACAGTCAAGCGCGCGATGGACGCGTTCGGCAGTATCGACCTGCTCGTCAACAACACCGGAATCAACCCCGTCTACGGGCCGATGGTCGAACTGGACCTGGACGCAGCCCGCAAGATCGTCGAGGTCAACTGCCTGGCGGCGCTGTCCTGGGTGCAGCAGGCCCACAACGCCTGGATGGGCGGGCACGGCGGGTCCGTGGTCAACATTTCGTCGGTGGCCGGAATCCAGCCCGCACCGGGCATCGGCTTCTACGGCGCAACCAAGGCGATGCTGGCACATCTCACCGCCCAGCTGGCCGTCGAACTCGGCCCGGATCTACGCGTCAACGCGGTCGCTCCGGCGGTGGTCAAGACCCAGTTCGCCACGGCCCTGTACGAGGGCAGGGAAGACGAGGTCGTCGCCGCCTACCCGCTCAAACGGCTCGGTGTGCCGCAGGACATCGGCAGCGCAGTAGCCTTCCTGCTCTCCGAGGACGCAGCGTGGATCACCGGGCAGACCATCGTCGTCGACGGCGGCCTGACATTGACCGCAGGAGCCGAATAGTCCTGCGTCGCAGCGTCTGTTCCCACCCTGGTGAGCCGTCCGGCTCCCGCATTCTTCATCAACGATCCTCATCAAACACAAGGAGCGAGACATGTCTCATCAGCGCACCGCCATCGTGACGGGAGCTGCTCGCGGAATCGGCGCCGGCGTGGCGAAACGGCTGAGCCGCGACGGATTTGCCGTCGCACTATTCGACCTCGAGGAAGCTGCCGGCAAGCCGGTGGTGGAGGAGATCGAGAAGGCCGGGGGTCGCGCCCTCGCAGTCGGTGTGGACGTCGGCGACGAGCAGGGGGTGGCGCAGGCCGTCGACCGGGTTGCCGAGGAACTGGGTGCCCCGACGGTGCTGGTGAACAACGCCGGCATCACCCGCGACAACCTGCTGTTCAAGATGACGACCCAGGACTGGGATGCGGTGATGACCGTTCACCTGCGCGGCGCATTCCTGATGACCCGTGCGACGCAGAAGTACATGGTCGACGCCGGGTGGGGCCGGATCGTCAACCTCTCGAGCACGTCGGCGCTGGGCAACCGGGGCCAAGCCAACTACGCGGCGGCCAAGGCCGGTATGCAGGGGTTGACCAAGACGCTGGCGCTCGAGCTCGGCAAGTTCGGCGTGACCGCGAACGCGATTGCTCCCGGGTTCATCGAGACCGAGATGACCGTCGCCACGGCGGAACGGATGGGGATGTCGTTCGAAGACTTCAAGGCGATGGGCGTCGCGGACATCCCGGTGGGCCGGGTCGGCCAACCGGAGGACATCGCGGCGACCGTGTCGTTCTTCGCCCGCGAGGAATCCGGGTTCGTCTCCGGCCAGGTGGTCTACGTCGCCGGCGGGCCACGGGCATGACCGCTGAGAGCACCATTCACCGTGAGCTTCGCGCACGAATCGCGGAGCTCACCACATCCTTTCCCCCTCGGTCCACCGAACCTCGCGAGTTCCAGGGCGCCCGCTTCGACGCCGGGCTGGCCTGGGTGCACTTCCCTCTCGGGCTCGGCGGCCTCGGCCTGTCCCGATCGCTGCAGGGATACGTCGAGGAGTTGCTCGAGGAAGCCGGGGCGCCGGACAACCCGGCACGGCGGATCGGCATCGGCCTGGGTATGGCCGGCCCGACCATTCTCGCTTTCGGGACCGAGGAGCAGAAGCAGCGATTCCTGCGTCCGTTGTGGACGGGCGAAGAGGTGTGGTGTCAGCTGTTCAGCGAACCCGGGGCCGGCTCGGATCTGGCGGCGGTCGGTACCCGCGCCGTCCGCGCCGGTGACGACTGGGTTGTCAACGGGCAGAAGGTGTGGACCTCGAGCGCCCACGAAGCGGACTGGGCAATTCTGTTGGCTCGCACCGATCCCGACGTGCCCAAGCATGCGGGGATGACCTATTTCCTCGTGGACATGACCGATCCCGGTGTGGAGGTCCGGGCGCTCCGGCAGATCACCGGAGAGGCGGAGTTCAACGAAGTGTTCCTCACCGATGTGAGGATTCCCGATACGCACCGCGCCGGGCAGGTGGGGGAGGGCTGGAAGGTCGCCAACGCGACCCTCACCAACGAGAGGGTCGCTATCGGCGGCGACGATTCCGTCCGCGAAAGCGGCATGATCGGCAGAATCGCGTCGACCTGGAGGGAACGGCCCGAGGTGCGCTCGACCGCGCTTCACGACGAGCTGATGACCAGCTGGGTGGAATCGGAAGTATTCCGGCTCACAGGAATTCGCGTCAGACAGAAATTGGCGGTGGGTGCGCCCGGGCCCGAGAGCGCCGGGCTGAAGCTCGTGTTCGCCCGCCTTGCGCAGACCATCAGCGGCCTGGAGGTCGAGGTCAACGGTGAAGACGGACTGCGGTACAGCGACTGGACGATGACTCGCCCCGACGTCGTCGACTTCACGGGCCGTGACCCGGGCTACCGGTATCTGCGCGCAAAGGGGAACTCCATCGAGGGCGGAACGTCCGAGATCCTGCGCAACATCGTCGCCGAACGCGTTCTGGGGCTGCCCACCGAACCGCGTGTCGACAAGGACATCGCCTGGAAGGACGTACCCCGATGAGGGAGTCGAACCTGCTCTACACCGACGTCGAGGACGCATTGCGTGAGGCATTGCGGGACTTGCTGACCGCCCGCTGTCCCGCCGGCGCGGCGACCGCGCTGTACGACGGCGACCGATCGATCGTGCCGCTTCTGTGGAAGTCGCTGGCCGCCGAGTTGGGTCTGGCCGCCCTGCTGGTGCCGGAATCGGCGGGCGGAGCGGGCGCCACTGCCCGCGAGGCCGCCGTCGTCCAGGAGGAACTCGGTCGGTTCGCGGCGCCGGCGCCGTTTCTGACCAGCGCGCTGGTGGCCACCACTGTGCTGAACTTCTCCGATGCGGACGACTTGCTTTCCGAGCTCGCCTCAGGCGAGCGCACCGCGGCCCTCGTCGTCCCGCTCTCCGCGAGCGTTGCCTCCTTCACGCCGGTCGTGACCGCGACGCCCCGTGGAACGGTGACCGGCCAGGTCACCTCGGTAGCCGGTGCGGTGGAGGCGGATCTCCTCCTCGTTCCGGTGCGAGTGGACGAGGGCATCGAGGTGCACGCCGTCGATGCCGCGGCTGTCGATGCCACCCCCGTCGTCTCCCTCGACATGGGACGGCAGCTGGCCGACCTGACCTTCGACGAGGCGCCCACTCGCGTGGTGCTCGGCGCGGAGGCGGGCGGGCCGGCAGTGCTGGCGGGGTTGCAGATCGGAGCCGCCCTGCTGGCGTCGGAGCAGGTCGGCATCGCGCAGTGGTGTCTCGACACGACGGTGGACTATCTGCAGCAGCGCCGACAGTTCGGCAGGATCGTCGGCGGGTTTCAAGCCCTCAAGCATCGGCTGGCGGATTTATACACCGACGTCGAAGGTGCCCGTGCGGCAGCTCGATACGCTGCGGCGTGCGCTGCGGAGAACGACCCCGATCTCGCGGTTGCCGCCTCCATTGCCCAGGCGTTCTGTTCGCAGGTGGCGGTCAAGGCAGCCGAGGAGTGCGTGCAATTGCACGGCGGCATCGGTATGACGTGGGAATATCCGGCGCACCTCTACCTCAAGCGCGCCAAGGCCGACCAGATCGCATTCGGCACGCCGAGCGTGCATCGCACAGTCTTGAGCGAACTCGTACGCCTGCCGATCTAGAGGCTACGGAAACCGGTAGCGACGGAATGGATCTCGACTATCGGTGCCGCTCGTCGCAACACACACCTTCTACCGCAGGAAGTCGATAAATGGATACATCGCAGAGCGCGTCCACTGCGCGCCCGACGGTCGGCGTGGTCCGTGAATCGAGAGTGGACGAGCGTCGGGTGGCGTTAGTGCCGAAGATCGTTGCGTCGTTGATCGCCACGGGCGTCGACGTGGTGGTCGAGTCGGGTGCCGGTTTGGGCGCGCTGATCCCGGACGAGTTGTACACCGAGGTGGGGGCGAAGATCGCCGACCCGTGGTCGGCCGACGTGGTCGTCAAGGTCGCGCCGCCGTCGGACGAGGAAGTGGGCCGGTTGCATGCCGGGCAGACTCTGATCGGGTTCCTCGCCCCCCGCAACCAGGACAATCAGGTCGCCGCGCTGAAGTCTGCCGGGGTGCAGGCGTTCGCGGTGGAGGCGATCCCGCGGATCTCCCGCGCCCAGGTGATGGACGCGTTGTCGTCGCAGGCGAACGTGTCCGGATACAAGTCGGTGCTGCTCGCGGCGTCGGAGTCGACCCGGTTCTTCCCGATGCTCACCACCGCCGCCGGCACCGTCAAGCCGGCGACGGTGCTGGTGCTCGGTGTCGGTGTCGCCGGCCTGCAGGCGTTGGCGACGGCGAAGCGTCTCGGTGGCCGGGCCACCGGCTACGACGTGCGCCCGGAGGTCGCCGACCAGGTCCGCTCGGTCGGTGCGCAGTGGCTCGATCTCGGGATCGACGCCGCCGGTGAGGGCGGCTACGCCCGCGAGCTGACCGAGGCGGAGCGGGCGCAGCAGCAGCAGGCGCTCGAGGACGCGATCAAGGGCTTCGACGTGGTGATTACCACCGCGCTGGTGCCGGGCCGTCCGGCGCCGCGGTTGGTGACCGCGGCCGCGGTGGAGGGCATGAAACCGGGCAGCGTCGTGGTGGATCTGGCCGGGGAGACCGGCGGTAACTGCGAGCTCACCGAACCCGGTCAGACCGTGGTCAGGCACGGGGTGACGATCTGCTCGCCGCTGAACCTGCCCGCGTCGATGCCCGAGCACGCCTCGGAGCTGTATTCGAAGAACATCTCCGCGCTGCTCGAGTTGATGCTCGTCGACGGGGCGCTGGCCCCCGATTTCTCGGACGAGGTCCTCGCCGCGTCCTGCGTCACCCGTGACCTGGAGGGACACTGATGTTGTCGATGATTCTCGAGAGGTGCACAACGTCCGTGTCGGAGTGCGTGCACCGACTCCTCAGTCCACGCGACAACTACGCCCACTTCGATTTCTCGTACGGCACACCGATCGAATTGGACACGAAAATCGAAGAGGGAGCTCGGTAATGTATACCGAATTGTTGGCGAACATCGCGATCCTGGTGTTGTCGGGGTTCGTGGGGTTCGCGGTGATCTCGAAGGTCCCGAACACGTTGCACACCCCGCTGATGTCGGGCACCAACGCCATCCACGGCATCGTCGTCCTCGGCGCCCTGGTGGTGCTGGGCAAGGTCGACAACCCGCCGTGGGGGCTGCAGGTGATCCTGTTCGTCGCCCTGGTGTTCGGAACGATCAACGTGGTCGGTGGTTTCGTGGTCACCGACCGGATGCTGGCGATGTTCAAGTCCAAGCCCACCGCCCCTGCTGCTGCTGAGAAGGGTGGGGACCGGTAATGGAATACCTCGTCAACGTCTTGTACATCGTGGCGTTCTCGATGTTCATCTACGGTCTGATGGGCCTGACCGGCCCGAAGACCGCGGTCCGCGGCAACCAGATCGCCGCCGCCGGCATGGTCGTGGCCGTCGTCGCCACCCTGATCGCGATCCGGGACACCTCCAACTGGGTGCTGATCGTCGCCGGTCTGGTGATCGGTGTGGTGTTGGGGGTGCCGCCGGCGTTGCGGACGAAGATGACCGCGATGCCGCAGCTGGTGGCGTTGTTCAACGGGGTCGGTGGCGGCACGGTCGCGTTGATCGCGTACGCGGAGTTCCTGGACTCGGACGGGTTCACCGCCTTCGCGCATGGTGAGTCGCCGACGGTGCACATCGTCATCGCGTCGCTGTTCGCGGCGATCATCGGGTCGATCTCGTTCTGGGGTTCGGTGATCGCGTTCCTGAAGCTGCAGGAAACCCTGCCCGGCCGGCCGATCGGCATCGGGAAACTGCAGCAGCCGCTCAATGCGGTGCTGCTGATCGGGGCCGTCGCGTTGGCGGTGGCCATCGGGGTCAAGGCCATCGACCCGGCCGGCCCCACCAGCCAGTGGTGGATCGTGGGGGTGCTGGTGCTGGCGGCGGTGCTCGGGTTGATGGTGGTGCTGCCGATCGGCGGCGCCGACATGCCCGTGGTGATCTCGCTGCTGAACGCGTTGACCGGGTTGTCCGCGGCGGCCGCCGGTCTGGCACTCAATAATCAGGCGATGATCGTGGCCGGGATGATCGTCGGGGCGTCGGGTTCGATCCTGACCAACCTGATGGCGAAGGCGATGAACCGGTCCATCCCGGCGATCGTGGCCGGCGGGTTCGGTGGCGGCGGTGTCGCGGCGGCGGTCGGGGACACGGCCGTGAAGACGGCGAAGTCCACCTCGGCGGCGGATGCGGCGATCCAGATGGCGTACGCCAACCAGGTGATCGTGGTCCCCGGCTACGGGTTGGCCGTCGCGCAGGCCCAGCACGCGGTCAAGGACATGGCCAAGCTGCTCGAATCGAAGGGCGTCGAGGTCAAGTACGCCATCCACCCGGTGGCGGGCCGGATGCCCGGGCACATGAACGTGCTGCTCGCCGAGGCCGATGTCGAGTACGACGCGATGAAGGAAATGGACGACATCAACGACGAGTTCGCCCGCACCGATGTCACCCTGGTGATCGGGGCGAACGATGTCACCAACCCGGCGGCCCGCAACGATCCGTCGTCCCCGATCCACGGGATGCCGATTTTGAATGTGGATCAGTCGAAGTCGGTGATCGTGCTGAAGCGGTCGATGAATTCCGGGTTCGCCGGTATCGACAACCCGTTGTTCTTCGCGGACACCACCTCGATGCTGTTCGGGGATGCGAAGAAGTCGGTCGCCGAGGTCACCGAGGAACTCAAGGCCCTGTAGGCCCTCCGGGCCCGTGCATGGTTAGCGAGTGCAGAGACTCGCAAACCACGCACGGGCGCGAAGCGCCTTCGCGGCAGACTAACCTGTGAAGGAATTGACCGCACACGGCAGAAAGGTTCGCGATGGGTCGGATCAAGACGCAGGATCTTCCGGACCTTTCCACGCTGCTGGTTCCACAGAACGAGCTGATGCTCGCGGTGGAGCAGGCCGTGCTCCGGAATCGGGGGGCGGCCGGTGTGGCGGCGTCCCTCGCCGAGCAGATCGCGGCGAAGCTCGCAGGTGTCATCACACTCGGCCATGTGGACTCGGGTCAACGCCTCCTCGAGCAGGACATCAGCGCAGTGCTCCAGGTCAGTCGCGCGCCGGTGCGCGAGGCTCTGCGGATTCTCGAGCGTGACCGGCTCGTGCACTTCCAATCTCGGCGGGGTGCGGTGGTGACGGATCTGTGCGCGGGCGACGTCCGCGATCTGTTCGACGTTCGCGCCGCCCTTTATGTGATGTTGCTGCGCCAGGAATTGATGGAGCAGCCGGAGGATCTGAAGGCGGTATTCGACGCCAACATGCCCCGGGTGCTGCAAGGGGCGCGAGAGTCGGTCGACGCCTACGCGGTCGCCACATTTCTGCTGAACAGCACCGTTGCACAAGTTTCGCGCAATCGCATCGTGGCAGAGTTGTTGCAGTCGGTCTCCCTGCAGACCCTTCGGTACGTACGCGTTGGTCTGGCCGCCACGCCCCGCGACCTGCCGAAATTCGCCAAACGCTGGCGCGCGCTCCACAACGCGATCGTCGAGCAGGACGCCGACCTCGCGGTGGAACTTGCCGAGCAACGAATCATCAGCGTCCGTGATTCCGCACTTCGCGAGCTCGGTGCGTCTGAGGAGCCCGCCGGAGACCGGCGCGCAATCTAATTCCAGGCCCCGTAGCGGCCATGCCGCACGGCCGTACATCACGAACACCTCGCCGTGGCGATTGCACCAGTGAAGGGGAATCGCCGCCTTCGATAGCCCCCGGTGCGCTGTGCCGCGCACGGAATCCGTGGCATCCGCCGAATTGCCGTGTCGTATCCGGCGTTCCTCGACCGTAACGAGTCGGGGTGTTGTCGTGTGCCCGTTCGGTGTGCTGGGAGACTGCCCAAAATTGTTGTCGACATAAATTGTGATTCCTGTTACGTTGTGACTGGCACCACTTATCCGGCCTTTTGCCGGTCATTCGAATCGTGAAGAACCAGCCGAAATCGAGGAGCCCTCGTGAAGCCTTGTGTCACCCCCCTGACCGGATCCATCGGCGCCGCTGTGGACGGCGTTCGTCTGGATGAGCCCATGGACGATCGGACGTTCGAGACGCTGCGTGCGGCTTTCCGGGAGCATTGCACGCTCGTGTTCCGCGACCAGTACGTAAAGCCATTGGCGCAGATCGCGTTTGCCCGGCTGTGGGGCGAGCCGGTGGTCACGGAGATGCTGAATCCGTTGGATGGGCACCCGGAGATCTTCCAGGTCGCGAACGTCAAGAAGGAGACCACGGCCACCGAGGCCTGGCACTACGACGGATCGTTCACCGCGGCACCGCCGAAGATCTCGATGTTGTCGGCGATCACGACCCCGGTGGGCGGGGACACGATGTGGTCGAATCAGTATCTCGCGTACGAACGACTGTCCCCGGCAATGAAAGAGACCCTGGACGGTCTGATGGTGCGGTTCGGTGGCATCCGGCTGGGCCGCATGCTCAATGTCGCCGACGAGGACACGCCGACCGCGGTGCATCCGCTGGTGCGCACGCATCCGGAGACGGGGCGGAAGGCGCTGTTCGTGGGACATCGGGAGAACGCCTGCATCGACGGGTGGACCCGATCGGAGAGCGAGCCGTTGCTGGAGTTCCTGTATCGGAATTCGGTCACCCCGGACAACGTCTACCGCCACGCGTGGCGGGAAGGGGACCTTGTCATGTGGGACAACCGGTGCACCATGCACTACGCGATCCACGGCTACGGCACCCAGGAACGGGTGCTCAACCGCATCACCCTCCGTGGCGAGGTTCCTGCGTAGGAGCGCCCACGACCAGCCCACGACCGTATGGCGCACATCCAGACGTAGTGCGCACTGATTGGAGCAACAAATGCAAGACAACGATCGCTCCACAGTGAGCGCGACGGCAGCAGCGCGGGGTGGATCGGCATTCTCGGATCCGTTGTGGAAGGTGCCGAGGACGACTGCTTGCATCACGACGAGGAAGGGAGAAGATGTGTTCATGGCACTCCCGGGCGACACCGAACGGGCAGACGACCCCGCCGACGGCGGCAAAAGGGTCGCCCCGGCGGTGAGCGCTCCGACTGCCCGCACCGCATGGAGCATCACGTTCCTCGTGATGATTCTGCAAACGATCAACTTCGCAGACAAGGCGGTACTCGGGATCGTCGCCCGGCCGCTGTCCGAGGATCTGGGCCTGTCGAACGCGGACATCGGACTCTTGGGCAGTGCCTTCTACGTCCTGTTCGTGATCACCGGGCTGGTCGGCGGCTTCATCGCCGACCGTGTGCGCATCGTCTGGGTGCTGCTGGCTCTGGCCCTGCTGTGGTCGCTGGTTCAGATCCCGGTACTGCTGGTGGGCACGTTCACCGCGCTGATCGTCAGCCGCGTGCTGCTCGGCGCCGCGGAAGGCCCCGCGGGTGCTTTGAACAACGTCGCGGTGTTCGGATGGTTTCCCAAGAGCAAGCGAGGCCTTCCCTCCGCGGTGGTCAGCTCCGGTACGTCGCTGTCGAAGATACTGATGGCGCCGGTGCTCACGGTGATCGTCGCGGCATATGGATGGAAGGCCGCATTCTGGACCCTGATGATCGTCGGCCTGGTGTGGGCTGCCGTGTGGCTGGTTGTCGGCAAGGACGGGCCGTACTCGGTGAGCAGTGCGCGCGAGGAAGCCCAGGCCGGTACCACCGGCAAGGTGGAACGGGTGAGTTTCCGGCGGATCGCCGCATTGCCCACCTTCTGGGGTGGGGTAATCGGCATGTTCGCCATCTACGGCATGGTTGCGGTGATACTCACCTGGCTGCCTTCCTACTTCGAGCAGGGGCTGGGCTTCGGCCGGGTCGACTCGGGACTGCTCTTCGCGCTGCCGAGCGTGACCGGGATGGCGTCGATGTTGTTGGTGTCCTTCATCACCGATCGGCTCGCCGGCAGGGGCATGAGCGTGCGAATCTCGCGCGGAATGGTGTCGGTGGTGGCTTTGTTCGTGTGTGGCGTCATGCTGGCCTCCATCCCCTTGGTGCACAGTGCGTGGCTGGCCGTGGTCCTCGTGGTCGCGGGATACGGAGCGGGCGTGGCCAGCTACCCGCTGATGAATGTCGCGGTGGCGCACATCAGCCCGGAGCGTCAGGTCGCATCCACCCTGGGCGTCTTCACCGCACTGTTTTCGACCTCGGGCATCCTCGCCCCGTGGCTCACCGGTCACCTCGTCGATACGGCGACTACACCCGCCGAGGGGTACACGACGGCTTTCCAGATCTTCGGTGTCGTGGCGATCTTCGGCGCCGTGGTGATGGCGCTGACCGTCAATCCCGAGCGTGATCGCGCCCGGATCGCGGCGATCGACACGCTGACCAGCGCCGACGGCTCCGTCGACGACAAGTCCTGACGAATCCGGACGCGGGCGCACCCGGGTGGCTCCGATGCCTTCCAGCCCTACTTTCTGCCGATCATGTTCGATCTCATCACGCGCATGAACCAGCCTTCGAGGGCTGGTTCATGCGCGTCCGTCGTGTCAGGCGGCCGCTCGATGTCGGCCGGTACCGCAGATAGCGTTCAGCTGGGGTCACGACTTTGGCGACGCGCGCTCGAGGCGCCATAACGCCTCGATGTCGGCGGCATGCGGCATCTCGTCGGTGACGAACAGCAAGCACCGTCATTTGCATGCGCGACTACGAAACCCGACCCGGCCACCGCGAGTCGGGGTGTTGTCGTGTGCCCGTTCGGTGTGCTGGGAGACTGCCCAAAATTGTTGTCGACATAAATTGTGATTCCTGTTACGTTGTGACTGGCACCACTTATCCGGCCTTTTGCCGGTCATTCGAATCGTGAAGAACCAGCCGAAATCGAGGAGCCCTCGTGAAGCCTTGTGTCACCCCCCTGACCGGATCCATCGGCGCCGCTGTGGACGGCGTTCGTCTGGATGAGCCCATGGACGATCGGACGTTCGAGACGCTGCGTGCGGCTTTCCGGGAGCATTGCACGCTCGTGTTCCGCGACCAGTACGTAAAGCCGTTGGCGCAGATCGCGTTTGCCCGGTTGTGGGGCGAGCCGGTGGTCACGGAGATGCTGAATCCGTTGGATGGGCACCCGGAGATCTTCCAGGTCGCGAACGTCAAGAAGGAGACCACGGCCACCGAGGCCTGGCACTACGACGGATCGTTCACCGCGGCACCGCCGAAGATCTCGATGTTGTCGGCGATCACGACCCCGGTGGGCGGGGACACGATGTGGTCGAATCAGTATCTCGCGTACGAACGACTGTCCCCGGCAATGAAAGAGACCCTGGACGGTCTGATGGTGCGGTTCGGTGGCATCCGGCTGGGCCGCATGCTCAATGTCGCCGACGAGGACACGCCGACCGCGGTGCATCCGCTGGTGCGCACGCATCCGGAGACGGGGCGGAAGGCGCTGTTCGTGGGACATCGGGAGAACGCCTGCATCGACGGGTGGACCCGATCGGAGAGCGAGCCGTTGCTGGAGTTCCTGTATCGGAATTCGGTCACCCCGGACAACGTCTACCGCCACGCGTGGCGGGAAGGGGACCTTGTCATGTGGGACAACCGGTGCACCATGCACTACGCGATCCACGGCTACGGCACCCAGGAACGGGTGCTCAACCGCATCACCCTCCGCGGCGAGGTTCCTGCGTAGGAGCACCGACCACTCGCCGGCTCCGAGATTCCGCCGGCTCCGAGGTCCCGAGCGAACAAGACTGCAGCATAACCTGACTGGAGCAAGAACATGCACGTTATCGATCAGCCCTCGGCGAGCGCGACGGCAGCGTCCGGCGGAGCGGAACTCACACGCCGGACCTGGAAGATGCCCAGGGAGATGCTGATGGTGCGGGGAGCGCAGATCCTCGTCGGTCTGGCGTGGCTGGGACTGTGGCAACTGACGGCCGACCGCAAGTGGCTGGACCCGGTGCTCGCGAAGACACCGGGACAGTCGTGGGACTACCTGGTAACGGCGGCGAGGTCCGGCGAGCTGTGGACCAACACTCGCTACACCATGGTCGCAGTTCTCATCGCGTGGGTCGTGGCGGGTGCGATCGGCGTCATCGTCGGCGTCGCGTTGGGGCTGCTGCCCAGAGTCGAGCGGGTGCTGACCCCGTATCTCGATGCGGCCAATGCGATGCCGCGGATCGCTCTCGCGCCGTTGTTCATCGTGGCGCTCGGCATCAACACCTCGGCGAAGGTTGCGTTGGCCTCGACGCTGGTCTTCTTCATCGTGATGTCCGGAGCGCGCGCCGGGGTGCGCTCCACCGACGCTGAATGGTTGCGGCTGTCTACGGTCCTGGGCGCCAACAAGTATCAGATGTTCCTGAAGGTGCTCATCCCGGTGGCGACGCCCGCGATCTTCGCGGCGCTGAGGTTGGGACTGATCTACTCCTTGCTCGGCGTCGTCGGTTCCGAACTCATTTCGGCCCGTAACGGATTGGGTCAGTTGATCGCCACGTACTCGGCGACGTTCCAAATGGAGGCGGTGTACGCGATCCTACTGTTCCTGGCGGTGATCGCGGTGGTACTCAACCAGGTGATGAGTCACGCGGAGCGCCGGTTCCTGCGGTGGCAGCCACCAGTTGACCGATGACCGAACTCGCCATCGGAAAAGACAAGTCTGGAGCAGATGAGATGACCATGATTTCTACCGCACAGCACGCAGCAGGTTTGCCCGGAGGCGGCTCGGCCGCGAATCCGGGCAGGGACGCGATCGTGTTCGACGGCGTGGACGTGACCTATCCGGCTCCGCAGGGTGGGATTCGGACCGTGTTGTCCGGGATCGACCTACACATCCCGGCCGGCGAATTCACCGCGATCGTCGGGCGAAGCGGGTGCGGCAAGACGACCTTGCTGAACATGGCGGCCGGACTGGTCGACCCCGCCGCGGGATCGGTGTCGGTTATGGGAAAGCCTCCCCGGGAGGCGCGGTCGCACCTCGGATTCATGCTGGCACGCGATGCCCTGCTGCCGTGGCGCAGCGCGGTGCGCAATGTCGAGTACGGGCTCGAGTTGCGGGGGGTGGGCCGGGCCGACCGCAAGGCGCTGGGACGGCGGTGGCTGCAGGCGGTCCACCTCGAGGAAGCTGGGCACCTGTGGCCCTGGCAACTGTCCCAGGGAATGCGGCAACGCGTCGCACTGGCACGAACCTGGGCGCTCGACCCGGACGTTCTGTTGATGGACGAACCGTTCGCCGCACTCGACGTCAATACCCGGATGTCGGTGCAGAAGGAATTTCTCGAGCTGTGGCAGCGCGAAGAGCACCGCACCGTCATCTTCGTCACCCACGATCTGGGCGAGGCGGTGGCCCTGGCCGACCGGATCGTGCTGATGGGGGAGGGGAAGATCCTCGACGACGTACAGGTGGACATCCCACGGCCACGAGAGCTCTCGACGGTGTCCGCCGACCCGCAGTACCAGGCGATATACGAACGTCTGCGCGAACGACTGCACTGAATCGACCTCGGCAATCAAGCGTCCCGACAAGCAGGAGAACCCTCAGATGCTCGACAAACGTTCCGCCATCACAATCGCAGGGGCACTGGCCCTGCTCACCTCAATGGTCGCGTGTGGCACCGCCAACACCGCCCCCACGTCGGAGAACGGTCTTACCTCGATCACGATCGGCAGCATGGAGAGCAACTCGCTGAGCTTCCCCTACACGATCGCTCAGGAACAGGGCTTCTTCCAGGGTGCCGGCCTCCAGGTCGAAACCGTCACCGCGACCTCGGGGCCGCAGCTGACGTCGGCCCTGATCGGAAACACGACCCAGATCGCGATCGGAACTCCCGAGAATGTCATGGGAGCGATGAATCAGGGCCAGCACATCACCGCCATACCACCGTTCGGGCACATCGACATGTCACTCGTGACTCCTGCCGACAGCGGGATCGCAGATGTCAAGTCGTTGCGTGGAAAGCAGATCGGAGTCGTTCAACGCGGGAGTGCCTCGGAGAGGTTCGCCCGCACGGTCCTTTCCAGTAGCGGTGTGGATCCGGACAGCGTCACCTACGTTGCGGTCGGGTCCGGTGCGACGATGGAGCCGGCGGTGCGCAACAAGAAGGTCGACGCAACGGTGGGGTCGACCTCGACCGTGGTCACGATGGAGGATCACGGAATCGAGTTCCGCACTCTGGCAAGCCCGTTCGACGGAACCGCCGGCGAGTTGGGCGACGTCGGATTGCAGACGTTCTGGACGACGACCGAGGAGTTTGCGCAGCAGAACCCGGACGCGATCGACAAATTCTGCACGGCGATGAACAAGGCCGCCGACTGGATCGCGGACGATACCAACCGCGGGTCTGGCACGCAGTCCCTGGCAACACTGCTGCAGATTCCGACGGAGAGCGCCGGGCGGATCTGGGACAAGACACACCTCTCCTGGAGTCCGACGATCAATGAAGCGACGTGGAAGTCCAACGTCGACTGGATCCTCGGCGAGGGGAGTTCGGGTATTCCCTTCGAGGAAGCCGTCATGCCTGAATGCGGTTGAAAACCAATATGATGCCGCACGCGCGAGGGGATAGGTATCTGGCGACGTCGGTGGCAGGGGCGGAGGTGGGTGATTCGACGCCCGCCTCCGCCCCTGGTGTTTCTGCGTAAAGCGCAGCGGTCCGGCACGGGTGGTTCGTCCCACCGTGTCCACGTCGGGACGAACCCCACGGGCGCACCATTGGCGGAGACCCCGGTGCAGCCCGGCGTCCAGTCGGACTCTGCACATGGCAATGACACCGGTTCCTCCGAGGGCTGACATAGCTGAGCCCATCCCGCCGTCGAGCATCGAATCCTGACGCGACCGCTGAGCGATCGCGTCAGGATTCGAGATGATCATGTCAACTGGAGAATGGAATGATAGTGCGGTGGAATGATTCTCGTGAACCAATCGCGTGTGGTGTTCGTCCAACGCCTGTGGCGGGAGGGCTACAGCGTCCCCGTAGCGAGCTGGAGGCCGAGGGAGGCGAGGGAAACGATCACCCACAGGGTGGCGCCGAGGATCACTGGCCGGGGACCGGTGCGGCGCAGCCCGGGAAGATCGGTGGACAGGCCGATTGCGGAGAGTGCCACGGTGATCAGGAAGAGGGAGGTCGCGCTGAGTCCGTGATGGGCTCCCGCGGGAATCAGTCCTGCGCTGTTTGCGGCTGCGGCGAGCAGGAATCCGATGAGAAACCACGGCACCAGCCGGTGCACTCGAACCCGTGTCGCAGTCGATGCTGCCGCCGTCCCATCGACCGTGCGACGGGCATCGGCGCGGGTCTTGCGCTCCACCATGGCTGCGAGACCGAGGCAGATCGGGATGATCAACAGCGTACGAGCGAGTTTGACCACTACCGCGTAGTTCGCGGATTCGGCGCCGTAGGTCGTGGATACGGCCACGACCGAGGACATGTCGTTGACCGCGGTCCCGGCGAACAGGCCGAAGCTGTGTTGACTCATACCCAGTGCGTGGCCGATCACCGGAAACGCGAGTACTGCGGCGATATTGAAGAGAAAGACGGTCGAGATGGCGTAGGTGACCGCTACCTCGGCCGCTCCGATGACGGGAGTGACCGCTGCGATCGCCGACCCCCCGCAGATGCCGGTGCCCACCCCGATCAGGGTGCGCAGGTCGCCGATCACTCCCATCCATCGGCCGATGAAGTAGGCGGCGATCAGGCAGATGGCGAGTGTGCCGACCATGACTGGCAGGGAATCGAATCCGACACGCACCACCTGGGTGAGCGACAGTTGAGATCCGAGGATGACGACCGAAACCTGCAGAAGGAATTTGCTCGACGTCTTGATTCCGGGTTTCAGTCGGTCGCCGGGTTTGATCAGGGTCGCGATCAGTACGCCGAGAACGATGCCGGTGACCGGACCGCCGATGAGTGGAAACATTCTGCCGACAATGGTCGCCACGACCGCAATTGCGACCGCGAGCGACAGACCTGGTGCGCGCGATATCGATCCAGTTGCGACCGAGGACCACACCGAGTTCGACTTGGTGGCGGTTCCGTCCGGTCCGGCGCGGCGAGTGGTTGTGATAATTCGGTTCATATCAAGTACTTTCACGATCGTTTGCGTCGTGCGGTAGCCACCAATTTCCTGCAGGCCTATAGCAATCCGCTATGGCTATCGATGTGTGTGAGGTGCGATTGTGTCTGAAGGATTTCGTCCGGCAATTGATCTCGAGTCACTGCGCATGCTTGTCTTGGTCGCTGATCTCGGCAGCATCTCCGCAGCTGCCCGCGCGGAACACATCAGTCAGCCGTCGGCGAGTAGGCGAATCAAGGTATTGGAAGGGCAGCTGGGGCTGGAACTCGTCGATCGCCGCAGCCGGGGTGCGGAGCTGACCGCGCACGGCCGAATGGTCACCGACTGGTCTCGCGGCGTAGTGGACGCCGCGGACACCTTGGTGATCGGAGCCAGAGCATTGACGACGCGGGCGACCGACAACGTGAGTATCGGGGCGAGTCTGACTGTGGCGGAGTATCTCGTCCCGACATGGCTGGCCGAGTTTCGCCGACGTGGAGATTGGCCTCGAGTGCAGCTGCGCGTTGCCAACTCGCAAGGTGTGATCGCGGCACTGCGCGCGCGTGAGATTGACCTGGGGTTCATCGAATCACCGGACGTTCCCAGCGATCTGCGAAGCCTCCCGGTGGCCAGAGACCGCCTCGTGTTGGTCGTCTCACCCCAGCATCGGCTGGCGTGCTGCCGTCGGCCGCTGTCTGCTCACGAGCTGGACACGCTGCCGCTCGCTTCGCGTGAGGGTGGCTCCGGAACCCGGGAAACGCTGCAGCGAGCCGTCGGCGCGTCGATGTCGCCCCCAGCGATCGAGCTGCATTCGAATACAGCAGTGAAGGTGGCGGTCAGCGCGGGCGAGTACGCCGCCGTACTCAGCGAGTTGACCGTGCGGCAGGAACTGCGTGACGGGCGGTTGATCGAGGTCCCGCTGGCCGGCCTGGACCTGACCCGATCGCTGCACGCCATTTGGCGAAGTGGTACCCGCATACGCGGCTCCGTCGGTGATTTCCTCGCCCTTGCCGCGCACCGTCCCCACCCTCGGAACCGTCCGTCTGACCAGGAGTAGCTCACGACGCCGGCATCCTGGAGTCCTGTCACCGAACCGTCCGCCCCAGGCCGAGTGCCACACTTTGCGTCGCCGCGCTGCCACTACCTCTAGATTCGAAGCATGGACCTGCGTCAGATGGAGTACTTCCTCGCCGTCGTCGACTGTGGCGGGGTCACGCGCGCCGCGGCCCAGTTGCACGTCGCGCAGCCCTCGTTGTCTCAGGTGGTCCGCAAGCTCGAGAAGGACCTCGGTGTCGAGTTGTTCCATCGCGTCGGCCGAGGCCTCGTACTCTCCCCGGCCGGCGAGGCGCTGGTCGGTCCCGCGCGCGCGATCCTGCGCGAGGTGGAATCGGCCGAGAACGCCGTGCGCGATGTCGGGGCGATGCGCGGCGGCCGGATCGACATCGCCTCGCTGTCGGACCTGTCCTCGGATCCGCTGTCGGTATGGGTTGCCAAGTTCCGCCTGCAGTACCCAGATGTGCGGTTCCACATCGAGGAGCGCGACGAGATTGCCGACGTCGTGTCTTTGGTCCGGTCGGGGGCTTGTGAGCTGGGTGTCCTTGCTTTGCCGCTCCCGACCGAGGGGCTCGTCGGGGAGGAGCTGATCGACCAGCAGCTCGTGCTGGTGTGTCCGCCCGGCACCGACGCACGGTGGCCGGATCCGGTGCCCATCGAGGAACTGACTCGTGTTCCGTTCGTGATGGGCGAAAGGGGAACGGCAACCCGGGATTTCATCGACCGCTCGCTGCGGTTGCACGGCGTCGAACCCGACGTTGCGGTGGAGGTGCGTCAGCGTGGCGCCGTGCTTCCGATCGTCCTCGCCGGCGGCGGGGTGTCGATCGTCGCCTTGCGCAGTGGACTCGACGCAATACTTCGTGGCGGGGTGGTGCGTGAACTGTCGCCGCGTCTCACCCGCCGTATGGGTGTGGTCCGCCGGCCCGGCCGGATTACCGAGGCGTCCACGCAGTTCCTGGCGGGCGCGCGCGCGTCCTTCGAGGAGTTCGCCGCATCCATCGGCGCGCACATGAAGTCCGGTGCGTCCCTTGTGGACGCTGCCAGGCTGACGCGGGCGGAGTCCGACCGCCGTCTACGCGAGGACATCGCAAGAAGCATCGACTCATAGGTAATTGCAGTACTTTTCCTACTTTTCTGGTCTTTGACCTGATCGATTCTCGCGTCTTCAATGGTGTGTACCTGATCACACCGCTGCGGCGGAATCCGGCTCGATCACCTGGGCGGTCGCCCGAGGAATTCATCCGGACCGGTTCACGCCACGCACGTCACCGCGACGTTTCGTTCCACGAAGAGGACCAATGACCCAGACATCATCGCCGACGGCCACGTCGGCCGGACACACCAGATCGGCGCCGATGCGACGCGCCTGGATCGTCGTCGGCCTCCTGGTCGTCTTCATGCTCATCAACCACGCGGACAAGTCAGTCATCGCGTTCGCCGGTGTGCAGATCCAGCACGACCTGGGCCTCAGCCCGCAGGAGTTCGGCGTCATCCAGAGCAGCTTCTTCTGGCTGTTCGCCGTCGGTGCCCTGTTCTTCGGCTGGTTGTCCTCCAAGGTGAGCCTCCGCTGGCTGATGGCCGGCCTGATGCTGACGTGGGTGGCGACCATGGCCCCGCTGCTCGGCACCGTCAGCTTCAGTGTGCTGGTCGCCTGCCGGATCGTGCTCGGCTTCGCCGAGGGCCCCGCGTACGCGCTGGCCAATCACGCCGTGCACTCCTGGTTCACGCCCGAGAAGCGTGCGATGCCGAGTGGATTCGTCACCGCCGGCGCGTCGATCGGCACTCTCATCGCCGCACCTCTGCTGACCTGGATCATCGTCCGCTGGGACTGGCACGCCGCGTTCTACATCCTCATCGTGATGGGTCTGGTCTGGGCGGTGGCCTGGATGATCTTCGGCCGCGGCGCCCCCGAGGACAACACTGCGGCCGCGAAGCCCGCAACCACGATCGTCGTCGACACCGTCGATGCCCCGTACAAGACGATTCTTCGCACCGGCACCGTGCTCGGCATCGCGCTGCTGATGTTCTGCTCGTACTGGTCCACCACGCTGAAGGTGGCCTGGCTCCCGGTGTACCTCCAGGACGGACTCGGCTACGACACGATCACCACCGGCCGACTGGTGATGCTTCCCTACGGTTTCGCCGCGGCAGGCGCGATCGCCGCCGGTTGGTTCTCCAGCCGCCTCATCGCTCGCGGGGTCTCCCGAAAGATCGCCCGTGGTTACCTCTCGGCCGTGCTGATCGGCGGCGCCGGTGCCGCAATGATGGGCTTCACCGTGCTGCCGCAGGGCCCGGTGCAGATCCTGCTCGTCTCCCTGGCCTTCTCGCTGAACACGGCCGCATTCGGTGTTGCACTGTCGGCCATTGCGGACGTCGTGCAGTCGAAGAAGCGCGGCATGGTCCTCGGTGGACTCAGCGCGGTGTCGAGCATCTCCGGCATGATCGCGCCGCTCGTGCTCGGCTTCACCGTCGGCGGTGCCGCCGACAAGATCTCCGGCTACGCCAGCGGCTTCCTGATGAGCGGCGCGCTGATGGTCGTCGGCAGCATCATCGCAGTGTTCCTGGTCAACCCCGACCGCGACATCGCCCGCATCCGCCGCAGTGTCGAGGAGACAGCATGATCATCGACAAGCCCCTGGACGGCGTTCGCGTCGTCGACTTCGGACAGTTCATCGCGGCGCCGGCCGCGACCCAGATCCTGGTCGACCTCGGCGCCGACGTGATCAAGGTCGAGCCGCTGCACGGCGAGTCCGCCCGCGGCATCGGCCCGGCCGGCGAGGCCATGCTCCAGAACTACAACCGCGGCAAGCGTGCAATTGCGCTGGACCTGAAGGACCCTCAGGCGCAGGAGATCGCTCGAAAACTGATCGCGAGCGCCGACATCGTGGTGCAGAACCTGCGCCCGGGCGTCATGGAGTCGTTCGGACTGGGCGCCGAGGATGTCCTCGAGGCTCACCCCTGGATGGTTTACGCCACCGTCAGCGGATTCGGCCTGCACGGACCGTCGAAGTACCGGCCCGGGCTCGACATCGCGGCGCAAGCCGAGAGCGGGATGATGTGGGTCACCGGCGAGACCGACAGCGAGCCGCAGAAGGTCGGGGCCCAGATCGTCGACGCCGCTTCCGGTTACGTCTGTGCCCAGGCGATCCTTGCGGCCTATGTGCGCCGCCTCCGCACGGGCGCGGGTGACACGGTCGAGGTGTCGCTGCTCGAGGTCGCGATCCACCTGCAGGGCACGAACTGGGGCCAGTACCTGATCACCGGCGAGGAGCCCGTCCGCAAGGGCAACGGGCAGCCCAGCATCGCCCCCGCCGCGGACGTGATGACGACCAAGGACGGCAGCCTGGTCCTGTCCGCCTACTCGGATGTGCACTTCACCCGCCTGTGCCGCCTTATCGGGCGCCCCGACGTCGCCGAGGACCCGCGGTTCGCGAACAACACCCTGCGGGTGGCGAACCGGAAGGCGATGCTCGTCGAACTGCGAAGCGCATTCTCGACGATGACGAGCGACGAGGCCATGGAACTACTGACCACCAACGGCGTTGTCGCGGGCAAGATCAACACCTACCCCGAGGCCATCCGGAGTGCGGACGTGGAAGCGTCCGGGTTGTTCCTCGAGGTCAGCGGCGTGGACGGAGTACCGAACACCGCCCTCGGATCGCCCTGGCACCTGGGCAGCATGCCCAAGATCTCCACCGACGGCGACCCGGACCTCGGCCAGCACACCGCCGAACTGCTCGCCGAACTCGGCTACCCCGCCGCCACGGTCGACGCGTTGGTCGCCGACAAGGTCGTCGGCGTCCGCTAGGCACCGGCACCAACCTGCCGCCATCCACACTTTTCGACAAAGGAAACACCATGCAGCGCAGCATCTTCACCGAAGACCACGACGCCTTCCGCGACTCTGTCCGCCAGTTCATCGCCAAGGAGATCACCCCGAACCTGCCCGACTGGGAGGCCGCCGGTTCCATCCCCCGCGACTTCTACAAGAAGACGGCGGAGATCGGCATCAACGGCCTGCAGGTACCCGAGCAGTACGGCGGCGGCGGCATCGACAGTTTCCTGTTCAACACCGTCGTCTACGAGGAAATCGGTTACGCCGCAGCATCGCTCGGCGGGTTTCAGGTGCACCTGAACACCGTGCTGCCGTACTTCCTCGAGTACGCCAACGAGGAGCAGCGCGACCGCTGGTTCTCCGGCTTCGCCGACGGTGGCCTGGTCAGCGCGATCGCCATGACCGAGCCCGGCATCGGTTCCGACCTGGCCGGCGTCACCACCACCGCCGTCCGCGACGGTGACGACTACATCCTCAACGGCAACAAGACCTTCATCACCGGCGGCATCAACGCCGACCTGGTGATCGTGGTGGCGCGCACCTCGAAGGATCCCGAGAACCGTCGCAAGGGTTTGTCGCTGCTGGTCGTCGAGGGCGACATGCCCGGCTTCCTCCGCGGTCGCAACCTGCACAAGATCGGCATGAAGTCGTCCGACACCGCCGAGTTGACGTTCGACAACGTCCGCGTGCCGGCGCGGAACCTGCTCGGTGAGGAGGGCAAGGCGTTCGGCATGCTCGCCCACAACCTGCCGCAGGAGCGGCTGTCGATCGCGATCACCGGTCTGGCCACCGCAACCGCCGCCGTGAACCTCGCCATCGACTACGCCAAGGAACGCCTGGTCTTCGGCAAGCCGCTCGCCGACTTCCAGAACACCAAGTTCGTGCTCGCCGAGTGCGCGACCGAACTGCAGGCCGGGCAGGCGCTGGTCGACCAGGCGCTGATCGCGCTGGACGCCGGCACCCTCACCCCCGCCGACGCGGCCAAGGTGAAGCTGTTCTGCACCGAGATGCAGGCCCGTGTCATCGACAAGTGCCTGCAGGTGCACGGCGGCTACGGCTACATGAGCGAGTACCCGATCGCGCGGCTGTACGCAGACGCCCGGGTCACCCGAATCTTCGGTGGCACCAGCGAGGTCATGAAGAGCGTCATCTCGAAGTCGATGGGTCTGTAGGCATCCCATCCCGCCCCGTCGGGCCACACCCCGTTCCCATCCCGGGACGCCACGCGCCCGGACAACCTCGAAAGACCATCGACATGCAGATCAAGGACATCAACGCCGTCGTCACCGGCGGCGCATCCGGACTCGGACTGGCCACCGCAACCCGCCTGGTCGAGGCCGGCGCCACCGTCACCCTGCTCGACCTCCCCAGCTCGTCCGGGGCCGAGCAGGCCGAGGCGCTGGGCGCGGCAGCACGGTTCGTGCCGACGGACGTGACCGACGGGGACGCAGTCGCCGCGGCTTTCACGGCAGCCGCCGAGCGCGGCCCGGTTCGGGCGGTCGTGCACTGCGCCGGCCGCGGTAGGCCCATGCGCGTCCTCACCAAGGACGGCAAGGCCGCCGAGCTCGAGCCGTTCGAGACGGTGATCAGGCTCAACGTGATCGGCACCTTCAATGTGCTGCGATTTGCGGCCGAGGCTATGGCCGCGAACGAGCCGCTCGACGGCGACCGCGGCGTGTGCGTATTGACCGCCTCCGTCGCTGCCTACGAGGGACAGATCGGGCAGATCAACTATGCGACCTCCAAAGCCGGCGTCGTCGGGATGACCCTGCCCGCTGCCCGCGATCTCGCCGGCGTCGGGATCAGGGTGTGCACTATCGCACCCGGCGTCTTCGCGACGCCCCTCCTACTGAGCGCACGCGACGATATCCGTGATGCGCTGGCCGCCTCGGTCCCGCACCCGCAGCGGCTCGGCGAGCCATCCGAGTTCGCCGGTCTTGCCGCGCACATCATCGAGAACGGCATGCTCAACGGCGAGACGATCCGCCTCGACGGCGCGATCCGGATGGCACCGCGGTGACCGAAGAGGCACCCGCACCGGTCGTAGTGACCGAACGGGTGGGGCCGGTGCTGGTCATCACACTCAACCGCCCCGCCGCGCGTAACGCGGTCGACCGGGAGGTCGCGCAGGCAGTCGCCGCGGCGGTCGACCTGCTCGACACCGATCCGGAGCTGAGGGTCGGCATTCTCACCGGAGCCGGCGGGTACTTCTGCGCGGGAATGGATCTCAAGGCGTTCCTACGGGGCGAGAGCCCACGGGTCGCGGGTCGAGGGTTCGCCGGACTTGTCGAGGCAACACCAGCCAAACCCCTCATCGCTGCAGTCGACGGGCCTGCGCTCGCCGGCGGCTTCGAGATCGTGCTGGCCGCTGACCTCGTCGTCGCCGCGCCGACCGCGACGTTCGGCCTGCCCGAGGTCCGGCGCGGCCTGGTCGCCGCGGCCGGCGGGCTGACCCGGCTGCCCGCCCGACTGCCCCGGGCAATCGCGCTGGAGATGGTGCTCACCGGCAAGACCATGACCGCCGCGCAGCTGCACCCGCTCGGCCTGGTCAACCGGCTCGCGCCGGAGGGCGCGGTGCTGGCGACCGCGATCGAGTTCGCCGAGGAGATCGCCGCCAACGGTCCGCTCGCGGTCCAGGCCAGCAAGCGGGTCATCGACGAGTCCTCCGCCTGGCCGGCTGCGGAGCACTTCGAGCGAACACGGCAGATCGTGATGCCGGTGTTCGACTCCAACGACGCCCGAGAGGGCGCCACCGCATTCACAGAACGCCGCGCCCCGGTCTGGACCGCGACGTGATCACCGAGAATCGACAGAATAGGAACAACTATGCGTGATGCAGTCATCGTCGAAGCCGTCCGGAGCCCCGTCGGGCGCCGCAAGGGCGGCCTGGCGGAGGTCCACCCCGTCGATCTGTCCGCGACCATCCTGAACGCACTGCTCGACCGGGCGGGCCTCGAGGCCGGTGTGGTCGACGACGTCGTGTGGGGCTGTGTCGGCCAGGTCGGCGAGCAGGCCGGAAACATCGCCCGCAATGCCGTCCTCGCCGCCAACTGGCCGGAGTCGGTGCCGGGCACCACGATCGAGCGTCAGTGCGGCTCGAGCCAGCAGGCATTGCATTTCGCCGCCGCGGGCGTGATCTCCGGCCAGTACGACATCGCGGTCGCCGGTGGTGTCGAGTCGATGACCCGGATCCCGATGGGATCGGCGCGACGCGTCGGCCTCGGTGACGCGAACAGCGACGCGATCAAGCAGCGTTACGGCGGAATCGAATTCAACCAGATTCGGGGTGCCGAGTCCCTCGCCACCAAGTACGAGCTGACCCGCACCTGGCTCGACGAGTACAGCCTGCGCTCGCACCAGCGGGCCGCGCAGGCCCTCGACGAGGGGCGCTTCACCGGCGAGATCGTGCCCGTGACCCTCCCGGACGGGACCAAGCTCGAGTCCGACGAGGGAATCCGCCGGGCCTCGACCCTCGAGAAGCTGGGCCAACTGGACCCGATCTTCCCCGAGGACGGCCGCATCACCGCGGGCAACGCTTCGCAGATTTCGGACGGTGCGGCTGCGCTGCTGGTGATGTCCGGCGAGCGGGCCCGGGAGTTGGGGCTGACCCCGATCGCCCGGGTGCACACTGCGACGGTGGTCGGTGACGACCCCGTCACGATGCTGGCCGGTCCGATCCCCGCCACCGCGCGGGTACTCGAGCGGGCCGGCCTGACGCTCGACGACATCGGAGCATTCGAGGTCAACGAGGCGTTCGCCAGTGTGGTGGGCGCATGGCTACGGGCGACCGGGGCTTCTGAAGACCGGGTGAACACGCTCGGCGGTGCGATCGCGCTCGGTCACCCGCTCGGCGGATCCGGGGCCCGCCTGGCCACCACCCTCGTGCATCACATGCGCGCCAACGGAGTCCGCTACGGGCTGCAGACGATGTGCGAGGGCGGCGGAATGGCCAACGCCACCATCTACGAAAACCTCGCCGTCGCAAATTGAGGCTCGGTTCGAGCGCGGCACAGGGGGCGTGGATAGACCCGCTGCAGCGCGCGCACCCTGGAATTCACCTTGGTCACTTCAGGTACGAACAGATGTGTTGAACAGCATGAACTCTCACGAATATCGCAGGTGGCAACAGAGGCGTCGCACCGCTGGGATCGACGTCGACCCCACGGACAAACGCCCTGACAACGAGGCGGAGCACCTTATCGAGTTCGCCAGCAGATGGGCACCATACGGAGGCGCAACCACAGGGGAAATCCTTGTGAACTTCGGAATGACAACCCGCCGGTTCATCGAGCGTTTATGGCAGGTCATTCCCCAATCGAACTGCGACCAAGCAGAGATACGCAGTCTGGCGAGCGCATACCCGCACCACCGGCGAAAGACGGCGACTTGACGCGAACGCTCACGCCCAAGGTGCTGCCTTGGCTCGGTGGCTGCACCCCACAGCCACCGAGCCCGCTTCCTTCTTGCCTTCCCTCAGGTACGGTGACGCAACCGTAGGCGTCGATATCGAACTGCACGCCGAGGGCGATGAAATACTCGAATCGCTGGTTCAGCTGACGCGGATGAGTTTCTTGTTCACGAATTCGTCGATTCCGTATTTGCCGAGTTCGCGACCGAAACCGGAGCGTTTGACGCCGCCGAACGGCAGCTCAACTCCTTCGGCGCCAACGGCATTGACGAACACCATGCCGGCCTCCAGTGAGTCGGCGACGCGGTAGGCCTGATCGGGGTCGGTGGTGAAGACATACGAGCCGAGACCGAACGGAGTGTCGTTTGCCAGCTCGACGGCCTCTTCCTCGGAACGGACCTTGTAGACGGTCGCAACCGGCCCGAACAGTTCCTCCCGGTAGGTTCGTGAATCCCGTGACACATTCGTCAGCACGGCGGGTGGGAAGAAGGCACCCTTCCGATCGCCCTCCGACACCAGCGTGGCGCCCTCGGCGATCGCCTGCTGCACCTGCTCGGACAGCCGGTCGGCGGCGGCGACCGACGACAGCGGCGCGAGTTCGTCTGCGGTGGCGAGCACCTCCGCGGTGAATCTGCCGACGAAGTCGTCGTAGAGGTCCTCGGCGATGATGAATCGCTTCGCGGCGTTGCACGCCTGCCCGGTGTTCTCGAAACGACCTTCTACCGCCGCTTTTACGGTGGCGTCGAGGTCATCGGAACTGAGCACGATGAACGGATCGGAACCGCCGAGTTCCAGTACCACCTTCTTGAGGTTGCGGCCGGCGATCTCGGCGACCGCTGCGCCCGCACGCTCGGACCCGGTCAATGACACGCCCTGGACCCGTGGGTCGGCGATCGCGTCGGCGATCTGCTCGTTGGTGGCGTAGACGTTGACGTAGGCGCCCTCCGGATATCCGGCGTCGGTGAAGATCTGGTGAAGTGCCGCCGCCGATTCCGGACACTGCGGTGCGTGTTTGAGCACGATGGTGTTGCCCAGTGCCAGATTCGGACCCGCGAACCGGGCGACCTGGTAGTAAGGATAGTTCCACGGCATGATGCCGATCAGCACACCGATCGAGTGGCGGCGGATCAGCGCGGTACCCGCGCCCTCGACCAGGTCGATCGGCTCGTCGGCCAGGAACTTCTCGGCGTTGTCGGCGTAGTACTGGTAGATCGCGGCGCTGAAGTCGACTTCCCCCAACGACTGGTCCAGTGGCTTGCCCATCTCCCGCTGGATGATCTTGGCCAGTTCGTCGCGGCGTTCGGTGTGCAGCTCGGCGACCTTGCTGAGCAGTCCGGCTCGCTCGACCACCGTCGAGCCGCGCGACCACTCACGGTGCGCCTTCTCCGCCGCGGACAACGCCGCCTGCATCTGCTCGTCGGTCGCGGTCGGATATTCGCGCACCGTCTTTCCGGTGGCGGGGTCCACAACTGCGTACAGGCTCATGTTCACGTCTCCTCGGAAGGGTGGGGCATTCCAGTATTGCTCGCGATGAGCGCCGGGGGTGGTTTCTCACGAGTAGATCGCCCGGTGATGTCGCGTCGACGTCGCTCCGATGGACACGCGCCGGCCCTCGGCGTGGTGGGGGAGTCGATCCACGTGTCCGCTTCGTCCGCGGACGAAGCGTCATGGCGGTCGACCGGGTCGTGGGCCTTTCCTCGGCCTCACTGGCGTGGGGTATAGGCTTAGCCTGGATGCACCGATCCGGATGAATCCGTGGGTGGGTCGTAACGGCGAAATGCCCTGTCGTAGTGGAAGAATTGAACTTCTCACAGAAACAATTCGGCCACGACGAAGGGCATCTCGTAGATGCAACTGTCTCACACCCGACCCGTCGCGGCGGCGAGGTTCGACGACCCGAATCTCGTGTCGACCGCGGGACTGATCCCGGTGATGGCATTGGCGCAGGCCAGCGGCCTGCTCACCCTCGCCGACGAGCACCTGAGCGTGCCGACCGACAAGGGCGCCAACCCGGGCCGCAAGGTCGGGTCGCTGGTCGGTGGGATGGTCGCCGGCGCTGACAGCATCGCCGACCTGGCGATCCTGCGGCACGGGGCGATGGGAACCGTCTTCGACCGACCCTATGCACCATCGACACTGGGATCGTTCCTCCGCCAGTTCACCTTCGGGCACATCCGGCAACTCGACGCCGTGGCCTCGCGGTTCCTGGGCAATCTCGCGGAGAAGACCGCGCTGGTGTCGGGGATCGACACCGGGCGGGTGCTGGTCGATATCGACGATTCGATCATCGAGGTCCACGGCCACCGCAAACAAGGGTCCGGATACGGCTACTCCGGGATCCGCGGGCTGAACGCCCTCATCGCCACCGTCACCACAGAGACCGCTGCGCCGGTGATCCTCACCCAACGCCTGCGGCGAGGAGCCTGCGGCTCCCCGCGCGGCGCCGCCCGCATGGTCTCCGATTCGCTGGCCACCGTCGACCGGCTGCGTTCGCAGACCGGCGGGGCGAGCGGGGACGGTGCGTCGAAACCCCTGATTAGGTGCGATTCGGCGTTCTACGGCCACCCCACCATTGGTGCGGCGATTCGCGCCGGCGCCGATGTGTCGGTGACCGTGCGCCTGACCTCCACCATCAAACGTGCGATCGCCTCCATCGGCGACGACGAGTCCTCGTGGACGCCGATCCAGTACACCGACGCCCTCTACGACGAGGGCACCGACACCTGGATCTCGCGGGCGGAGGTCGCCGAGATCCCGTTCACCGCGTTCGCGTCCCAGAAGAAGGCCCACCACGTTGCGGGACGGTTGGTCGTGCGGCGTATCCCCGACCTGCGACCACCCAAGGACCAGGGCCAGGGCACGTTGTTCGACGTGTGGCGGTTCCACGCGTTCTTCACCACCACCGACCCCGACGAGGTCGGTACCGTCGACGCCGACAAAACCCACCGTCAGCACGCCGTCATCGAGCAGGTGCATGCGGATCTGAAGAACTCCGCTCTCGCGCATCTGCCGTCGAACTCGTTTTCGGCGAACGCCGCCTGGCTGGTCTGCGCGGTGATGGCGTTCAATCTCACCCGCGCTGCCGGCACCCTCACGGCTGACCCGAAGCTGACGAAAGCGACCACTGGCACCCTCCGGCGCACCATCGTCTCGGTCCCCGCGCGAATCGCGTCTTCGGCCCGACGGTTGACGCTGCACCTGCCGACCGACTGGCCGTGGGAAACAGCGTGGAACACACTGTTCGACAGAACGTTCGGCCCCAATCACCCGATCATCGTCTAACGTCCGCGACACCTGCCCGCCCTCGACGCGAAAGAGCAAGTGGAACAACCCGACACGAGAGGTCGGATGCTCAACCATGCCCACATACCGACCATTGCTGCACACCGAAACTCACCCCGACTGGATCAGCGAATCGGTGCATTCGGGCTTAGAACATCGGAATGGTTGTCGCGTCGAGCGAGTTGGCTCAGGCGTTCCCGATTCGGAAGAATGCACCGGCCGGTTCGCGGTCGATGCAAGGAGCGTCCATTTGATGCCAATCGCTACAGGAACGCACGGCCAGGCGCCACGCAGATCCGCTTGCCACCACGTCTGATGGCGAGCCGAAAGCCTACGGCACCATCCGGACCGCGACACATTTCGACAATGATTTCCTCGGTCGCCGTCACCCCACCCGGCCGCACTCGAATACACCTGAAGCAAGGAACAACGATGACCATCGAACACGACAAGTCCGAACGCCCGCTCTTCTCTGCGCAGCGAACGCTGACCCACAGCACCCCGCAGCCCGTCTCCGAGGCGCCGCGTACCGATGATTCACCCACGCCGACATCCGCCGAGATCCACCGGTCACTCTTCAGCGACGGGTAGGTAATCGCTGCAACCTCGGAAACGGGACGCGAACGGGGTAACTCCGCCGCGAGTACTGCGTCGATCGGGTGTGCTGGTGGCCGAGAGCGGCGGACGCGTGGGGTGTTGTGCCGGTGCCTATTTCGCTGAACCGAACAGCTCTGCGAGTGTGTCGACGCGTGCCCGCCGGTTGTCGGGTGAGAGTCGTTGCCCGTGGGTGAGGACGGAGATGCCGTGTAGTGCGCTCCAGAAGAGCTCTGCTTTGGTCTCCGCGTTCCGGGTTTGCTCCCCACCGACGGCCGAGACGAGGACGGCGAATGCGTCACGAAGTTCCGGCGGTGTGGATTCGTGGGCGAAGCGCACTCCCAGTTGCATCGAGAACATCGCTTCGTAGGTGGCGGGGTTCTCGGTCGCGAAGTCGAGGTAGGCGCTGATGAACTTCGTCAGATCGGCGTCGCCGGCCTCGTCCAGCACCTGCCGCATGATGTGTGTGAAGTCTCGGAATCCGAGGAGCGCGACCGCGCTGACGATGCCGTCCCTGCCGTCCGGAAAGTGGCTGTAGAGCACGGGAGGGCTGTATTCGATCTCGTTCGCGAGACGGCGAGTCGTTACGGCAGGCCAGCCGTCGTTTTCGGCGATGTCGCGGGCGCAGTCGACGATCCTGCGCTCGCGATCCTGCTTTTCCCTTGCTTTGCGTTCTCGAACTCCCACGACCAAATTCTATCACTGGTAGAGTTCCGTCCGTCGATAATCTATCGTTGATAGAAAGTCTTTAGACGGAAGGAGCGGCAAATGCTCGCCTGGATCGGACTCGTCATCAGCTGGATAGGGGCCCTCGGAATCATGGCGATCGGTGCGGCCTACCTTCTGAAGAACGAGAAGAATGCCGCGGGATTCGGGCTTCCCGCCAACCCCGCACCCGACGCCCGCGGCTGGTGGCAGGTGAAGGGGATCCGCGACGTCACCAGCGGTCTTCTGATAATCGTCTTCACCTTCGCGGCCCGCGACCAGCTCGCCTTGCTGGTCTTCTTGCTTGCCGTGATTCCCCTGGGCGACATGTGGATCGTGCTGTCGAACGGCGGTGACCGGAAAGCAGCGTTCGCGATCCACGGTGCTACGGCACTAGCTCTGATCGTGGCCGCTGTACTGCTGGCCGTCTGACCGAAAACGAAACCAGCAGAATGCGATGACCGACAACTGCACCGAACGAGCAGCATCCGCGTCCACTGAGCGAGGCGAGGTGGTCGGGAACGACTCGGCTTCGATGCGTCTACTCTTCGACTCCTCGGATACGGGCGGTTCACTCAACTCGCTGGAGGTTCGACTCCGAGCCGGGGCCGATGGCGCAGCCCCACACTTCCACAAGCGATCGTCGGAGTTGTTCTACGTCATCGACGGAGAACTACAAGTGATGGCCGGTGACCGAATCATGACCGTCGAGGCCGGTAGGTCGGTGGTGGTGCCCGAACTGATGCCACACGCATTCATCGATGCGCCGTGGTGGTGGCAGGAACGCAACGGTACTCGCCACCAGGGCTAGGGGATCGGGCTGCTCGTGACTGGCGATCAGTGGTCAGGCACGTGACGCCGCCTCGAGGAACCGGTCCCGGTCGACGATCGCCCGGTCGATCTCGCCCGACGCGACAACCTTCCCCGAGCTATCGGTAGCCCGCACGGTGAAGGTGAGGCGGTGGCCGACAGCGGCGGCTGGTGGCTCGGCGGCGATCTCGACGCCGGCGCCGACCGGTGTCGGGCTGCGGTGCTCGATTCGGACAGCGGTCCCGACTGTCGTTTGACCCGCACCGATGAACGGTGCAGCACAGACGACGGTGGCCGCCTCCATCCACGCAATCAGCCGTGGGGTCGACAGCACCGGAACGTCGCCGCTGCCCAATGCGGTCGCGGTATCGGACTCAACTACCTCGTAGCGCACGCCAATACAGTACGCCAGGCGCGGCCGATCACTTGGTCAGCGCTTCCGCATCTGGCTTTCACGGTCGCCGTCGGGGATACGTAGATGGGCTGTGCGCTTTCATCATTGGAGAGGCGGGCGCGGCTTGGTGCTTGCGACGACAACGGTGCGTCGGTCGACGCCGAAGACCGAGACGCCGGTGGTGCACGATGACGCAGCACCGCAAAGACGTGTGCACCCGGATATTCCGTGGCGATATCTTCGATTCCGGGTTGTAGAAAGTCGCGAGGGTGCGTCTGAGACACTGGCTGCTGAGCGATAGCGTGTGTACTGGCTGCGCAGCGGTCCAGGCGTCACTATCGTCTCGACACGGGACTACGAGGGGGATCGCGAAGTATGCCGGGGATCGACGGGCACTTGGACTCGATGCAGCGCGCGGGCGCGAGGTCCTCACGGCGTACTCGACGTGTCGCCCTCGTGGTCGGCCTCACCGCCACAATCGCCCTGGGGACGGTACCGCCCGCCGCCGCGCAGCCGGCTCCGAGTGCCGATCTTCGCTGGGGGCCCTGCCCGGCCGAATACGAGCTGGATCCGGCATCCGATCAGTGCGCGTCGGTCACTGTTCCCCGCAACTACGCGGACCCCGCCGCCGGCACGATCGACGTTCTCGTCACCCGACACCGCGCCGAGGATCCCGGCTCGCGGCGCGGCGTGCTGTTCACCAATCCCGGTGGGCCCGGCGGAGACGCGATCGGCTCGAACAGCATGTTCGTCGAGATCCTGCCCGACGCGGTCCGCGCACAGTGGGACGTGATCGGTGTCCAACCGCGCGGGCTTCCCTACGCCGGCGCCGTCGAGTGCGTGCTGGCTCCTGAACAAACGATGGCGATGAGCCTCGGGTTCGGCGGTGCTGCGACGCGTAACGCATGCGAGTCCGCTGCGCCGGGCACCACGGCTCCCCTGACGACCGAGAACACCGCGAAGGACTGGGAGCAGGTCAGGCTCGCACTCGGCGAGGACGTCATCGACATCTACGGCCTCTCGTACGGCACGATTCTCGGATCCACCTACGCGACGCTCTTCCCTCAGCACACCGGTCGCGTGGTTCTCGATTCCGCCGTCGACCAGAAGTGGCTGTGGAACGACGTGTTGTGGCAGCAGAACGACGGCTACAAGGATCGTTTCTACGACCTCATGGACTGGATCGCCGCCCACGACGACACGTACGGGCTCGGTGACACCCCACTGAAGGTGTATCAGCGGTGGTCGGACCGGATCGTCGAGGAAGCCGGCGGGAACCCGACCCTCGCGCCACCGCCCGCCGAGATCGGTGACGTACCGCCCGGCCTGCAGTCCGTTGCGGATGCTTATCGCGGTGGGGTCGATCTCACCGGACCGGCACGCGTTCAGTTCGAGGCCTTCATCCGAAGCCTCGCCGACCCGTCGCACACCCAGATGTCGTCCAGCATCTACGTGATGACGCGGCAGGTGCTTCCCGCCCGCAACAGCTGGCCGCTCATGGCCCGGGTGATCCGGGACGGGCGAGACGCGATTCCCGACGGCACCGCGATGGACGACCTGACGGAGCAAGAGTACGAGCGGATTGCCCAGGCCCAGGTGATGCAGTCACTGGTCCTGTGCAACGAGAACAATGTCGCCGCTCGGCCGGACCGCATTCCGGGTTGGCTCTTCTCCACCTTCGTCACCGGAGATCTCTTCGACCTCATCGGGTACAGCTACAGCGCCGGGCCCGAATGTGCCGGTGCGCCGCCCGTTGTCGCGCTGCCCGCGTTGAGCAATCGAGGACTCGCGACGGCCCCGCTCGTCCTGCAAGGACTGCGCGACCCGCAGACCCCCTATCAGGGCGGAGTTCAGCTCGCCCACGACATGGGGGCGCACCTCGTCACCGTCGAGGGAGGAGATCACGGTGCGGGGATCCAGGGTGGCAACGCCGTCGTCGACCAGGCCGTTACCGAGTACCTCGAGACCGGGCGCACCACTGTCACGCACGCCCCTGAGGCGCCGATCACCGCACCGCTGTGAAGCCCGGGGCCGGGGCGCGGACGAAGTGAGGTTGGTACGCAACACTCCGCGTCCGTGCTGAGCTGCGGACGAAGTGAGGTTGGTACGCAACACTCCGCGTCCGTGCTGAGCTGCGAGACCGGCGTTCCTGGTTCGAAAAGGTGCAGACCCGAATAGACTTGCCGAGGTGAGCCGCGAGGATCCCGATCGGCTGTCCGCCGATGACGCACATATCCTGGGGCTCGAATCGGCGGTGATAACCGGCCACACGCTCAAGCTGGTAGTTCTCGAGCCGGCCATCTCCCCGCTCGACGTCGAGGCTCTGCGAACCGTGGTGTCGGAGCGGCTTTCGAGCCAGCCGCGAGCGACGCAACGGATCGACACCTCGGGACCGGAGCCGCGTTGGGTCGACGCGACCGCGTTCGAGATCAGTGACCACGTCCGGCGCCGGGAAGAGCCCGGGTGTGCCTCGCGCGACGATCTGTGGCGGGCCGTCAGCAAGCTGATGTCCGAGCACCTCGACCACGAGCGCCCACTGTGGACGTTCGATCTGATCGGCCCACTCGGCGACGGGCGCGAAGCGATCGCGGTCCGGATCCATCACGCGATGGCCGACGGGATCAGCGCGGTTCGATTCCTGGACGACATGCTCTGGGATCAGCACCTCGAACCGCCCCCGCGAGAATCGCGACCGGGCCTTCGCGCCGCTTCGCCGCAGCGGTCGCGGGTCGACGAGGCGCTGAGGATGCCTGCGGTTGTGCGTCGTGAGCTCGGCCATCGCGGATCGCACTCGCCCTTCGACCGCCCGATCAGTGCCGCCCGCGAGCTTGCATTCGTCATTGCCCCGCTCCCGGAGCTGAAGGCAATCGGCGCCGCGCGCCCCACTCACGCAACCGTCAACGACGTACTCCTCGCCATCGTCGCCGGCGGCCTGCGCAGCTGGCTCAGCGCCGGCGAAACGGGCTTGCCGCGGCTGCGTGCTCAAGTTCCGGTCAGCCTGCACCACCGGGATGAGGGAGCGGGCGAACTCGGAAACCGTGATTCTTTCCTGAACGTCGATCTGCCGCTCGCCGAGGCGGATCCGCTGACGCGACTCGACCGGATCAACACCGAGACCAGCAAGCGCAAACGCCTCGACGACGCCGAAGAGCTGTTCGATCTCTTCCACGCTCTCGGTCGCGTGAAACGCGTCGAAGAAGCCGCAAAGCGACTCGCCGGCAGCGCGCGCGAGTTCAGCCTTTCGATCTCTAACGTTCCCGGCCCGCCCGCGCCGGTCAGCGTTTCCGGACGCCGGGTCGAGCGGCTGTTCTCCTCCTCGGAGCCCGCCGCTCACCACGCGCTGCGGATCTCGGCGATCTCCTGCGCCGGGATCATCGGTATCGGGCTCTGCACAGACCCCGAGGCTCTGCCCGACGTTGCCCGGCTGGCGGTGGCGATGGAAGATTCATACGCCGAATTGCGTGACGCCGCGATCACATGACGTTCGATTCCGTTCGGTGTCCATGGCATTCGCTGCCGGGCGGGGGTTGGTGGTTCAGGCGCGTCGGACAGGCATGATCGATCGCACCCGAGCGTCACGCAGGTACAGGCCGCCCCACACGAAGATGCCGACATAGATCGGGAACAGGGTGGTGCTGACGATCGGCTGCTCGGTGAGCATATTGGTAGCGACCGCTCCACCGAGGTATCCGGTCAACAGCACCGCGCCCAGGATGGACGTGGCAGGCACGATGTAGAGGATCAGGCACACCAGCAGAACGACCCCGATGACACGGTTGAGGTTCTCGGCAAAGCCCAGCTCGGCCATCGCCTCGCGCACCATTTGGGTGTTCGCGATGTGGATGAGCGAGTCGAACAGGAGAAACAGCACCACGAGGGCGCTGACGACGAGTCCGGCGACTCTGGCCTTCTTCGTGGTTCCGCCGGTCGGCGCCGGTGTCGCGTTGGAGGTTCCCGTGGAGGGTGGTGTCGATGTCATGAGACTTTCTCCTTGTCGTTCATGAAGCGGTACACCGTTCGCCTGAAGTACCTGCTCGTCGGCGTAGCGCGGGCGTATCGACCGCTCCCGCACGCTTCGTTTCCACTCACACCAGTACAGACCGGAGGCGATGGGAAAACTCACCGCGGGCGACGTTCTCCAGGCGAACCCCGCCCCTCCTCGCGGAGCCGCAACCCGAAAAGTTGAAGTGATGGCCGATCTGGACAAGATCTCACGCCGTCATCAGCGCGACCGGACGCGATCATCGGCACCACCACCTCCGCGATACCCATCGATGAACTCGCCAAGGAAGTCCACGAACCCGACCATCGACAACACAGCACCCGTCTCGGTGGCACTGACCCGGCAACTGTCTGGCGGATGCTCGGCGCGGCGCATCCGTTGGACGCGCACATCGCGGCCCAGCCTCGTTCACGCATCGCTCACGTTCGCGGTTCTCATCGTGTTTCCGCAGTTCACTCGCAGTTACGACTCCTCGTTAGCCTTGCAGCACGAGCTACCGGACATCGAGGCGGCGCATGGCGTCGAGGAGTGACCTATGGAGTTCAGACATCTCGTTTCATTCATCACCATCGCCGAGGAACTACATTTCGGACGGGCCGCTTCGCGGTTGCATCTCACCCAGCCGTCGCTCAGTGCACAACTGCAGAAGCTGGAGAAATCTCTCGGGGTGCGACTCGTCGCACGCAATTCGCACGAGGTCAAGTTGACCTCCGCGGGTCAGGAGTTCGAGGCCCAGGCCCGGCTGATCGTCTTCCAGATGGAGAAGGCCGCGCAAATCGCGAAGGCTACCGCGGAAGGTCGCTCGGGAACCCTGAACATCGGATACAACATGCCGGCAAGCCGGCACGTGCTGCCGTCTGCACTCGCCAAAATGAGTGCTGTGCACCCCGACGTCGTGGTGTCGTTGTGGGAGAAGCGGACCGGTCCCCAACTCGCGGACCTCGCGGACGGGACACTCGACGTCGCGCTCGTGTACGGGCATCCGCGGACGGCGGACTTCCGGTACCGGCTGGTCCTGCGGAAGATTCCGCTCGTGGCCGTCGTGGGCAAGGGGCACAGCTGGGCAGGACGGTCGGCTGTGCCGTTCGCCGAGTTGGCGAACCAGGCATGTGTGATTTTCTCGCGCGATCAATGCCCGGCCATGTACGACTCGATCTTCGGGGCGGCGTCCGACAGCCGGATCTCGCTCGACGTCGCTCAGACCGCCGATGACCCGGGCGCGACCGCGCACATGGTGTCGGTCAAGCCGCTGGTCGGATTCGCGTCGCTGCCGCGCGCGAGTTCGGGCGGTCTCGGTGCGATGGGCGCGAGTTCAGTGGCGGTGAAATTATTCGATCCGATTCCGACGATCGATCTGTATGCGGTGTGGCGGACGGTTGAGGCGAATCCTGCCGTCTTCGCTTTCCTCGACTGCATCGACAATTTCGAGGAATTGGAACGCGGCGAGCGCGGCCTGGTCGCTATTTGATTTTCGGCGATAGAATTATTCGTTCGCGCCTTTGTTTTATAGTTGTTGCCATGATTCGGTGACTGCCGAACAATTCTCGGCATGAATACTTCCTTCTCCCGAGATGGCCTCGAATTGTCGGACGAGATCGGGCTCTATTCTGTGGTGAGCGCCGCAGCCGCTGCCGCCCCGCATCGGATCACGTTGTGCGCCGGTGTGGACGGGGAGGAGTTGACTTGCGGGGACGTCGCGGAGCGCACGCGGGCCCTGGCGTCCGCGCTCATGGAGCGAGGGGTGCGGGCCGGGGACCGGATCGCGGTACTCGGGCGAACGAGCCTCGAGTCGGCGCTGCTCGATGTCGCCGCCCTGGCGGTCGGGGCGGTCGTCGTGCCGGTGTACCCCACGTCGTCCGACCTCCAGATCCGTCACGTACTAGCGGATTCGGGAGCCGTCCACTTCGCGGCGGAGAGCGATGAGGATGCGATTCGGCTGACCGTACGCATCGGAGCCGGCGCCCGAATCGGTGGGCGCAGGCTCCGCCGTATTCGGAGGCCTATTTCAGTCCGGATCGGACGAACGCGTTGACGATGTGCCGCTGGAGGACGACATAGAGGACGAACACCGGCAGGCACGCCAGACCGGCGACGGCCATCATCGGCCCCCAGTCGTTGCCCTCGGTTCCCATGAAGCTCCTCAGCCCCAACTGAACGACGGCGTTGCTGCGCTGCAGGACCACCGCGGGCCAGAAATATTCGTTCCAGGCATTGATGAACAGCAGAATCGACAGCGCCGCCAGCGCGGGACGCAGATTCGGTACCACGACGGTCCAGAGAATCGACCACGACGAACGGCCGTCCAGCTTGGCCGCCGCGACCAGTTCTTTCGGGAAGCCGGCCATGTGCTGCCGGAGCATCAGGACACCCAGCGCGGAGCACAGCGTCGGCACGATCACACCGACGAGGTTGTTGATCAGTCCCATTTGGTACAGCAGTACATAGTTGGGGAGCATCGTGACCTGGAACGGCACCAACCAGGTTCCGACGAACGCAAGGTAGAGCAGCCGTTGGAAGCGGAACGAATACATCGCGAACGCGTACGAGGCAAGCAGAGCCACGAGGAGCTGACCAGCCGCCGAGACGCCTGAGACGGCGAACGTGTTGGCGAGCAGGCGGATCACGTCGACCTTCTCGGTCGCGTCCACATAGTTGCCTAACGACAGCGGCCACGGAACGGGGGAGAGGGAGCCGACGTCATCGGGCCGCCGCAGTGACGTCGCGAGCAGCCAGTAGATGGGAAATGCGCACACGAGGGCGATGGCGACGAGGACGACATGTCCGCGAGCCCGCCGCCACAACGGCTCGGGTACGGCTGACTCGCTAGTCGTCATGGAACGAGATCCTTTCCGAGATCCATACGAGAACACCCGCAACGAGACCGAATCCGGCGAAGAGCATGATTCCCGCGGCTGCGCTCAGGCCCGCGTCGAAGCTGTGGAACCCGTAGTCCCACAACAGGTAGTAGATGTTGGTGGTCGCCTGTGACGGTCCGCCCTGGGTCAGGGTGTCGATGAGCGGGAAGGTCCACTGCGTGCTCAGCAGAACGGTCATCAGTCCGAGGAACACGAGGGTGGGCGACAACAGCGGCAGCGTGATCCACCAGTCGATCTGTCGCCGCGTCGCCCCGTCGACCTGTGCGGCCTCGGCGTAGTCCCCGCTGATGCCGGCCATTCCGGCAGAGACCACCAGCACGGCGAAACCCATGAAATGCCATCCGGTGATCGCGAGGATCACCCATTGCGCCGTCGCTGGTTCGTGGATCCAGTTGGTGTCCGAGCCCAGCACTCGGTTCACGATCCCCGCACCAGGGTCGAGGAGCCATTGCCACACGGCCGCGCTCGCGACCGGGGCGACGAGAAAGGGTGCGAAGATCAGGCTCTGGTAGATCGCCCGGGCTCGTCCGTGCACGCCGCGGGTGGCGAATCCGACGACCACCGGTAGCACGAGTGTGAACGGCAGCAGACCGACGATGAGGACGACCGTCCGCCACACGGAGTCACCGACCGCCGGCAGTTCCAGCAGCCGACGGTAGTTGTCGGTGCCCACGGGAACCATGGCGGTTGTCGGAAGCAGGTTCCAGGAGTAGGTGGAGAGTTGGGCCGCCTGAACGAGCGGGCGGTATGTCCACACGACCAGCAGCGCGACCGCCGGTGCCAGGTACAGGTACGGCTCGGCCATCCGCACCACCCTCCGGAGAGGGTGGGTACGGATGGCAGGCACCGTCACCGGTTCCCGGACCGGTGTTGTCGCGTCGGCAAGGTCCGGTACGGCAACGAACACGATGTTTCCCTCATCCCGCCCGCAGCGCGAGGGCATGCAATCGGGCGAGCATGTCCTGTTCGGGTATGTCGTAGACCGACTCGGCCGGGGTCGCCTCGACCGCGGTGGCGACCACCGTGGATTCGAGGACATCGATCCGGCTGAACCCGTAGCCGGCGACGCCGCGGTGACTGCCCACCGCCGCGATCGGGTCCACCCGGTAGGACAGGGCCGGACCGACCCACACCGGGATCCCCGCCACCGCCCCCGAGCTCGTCAGATGGGAGTGCCCACAGAGGATCATCCGCACATCGGAGCCGACCAGAACGGCCTCGAGCCGGTGGGGATCTTGGAGGCGAAGGTAGTTCACCGTGGCGACCGGGGACGGAAGCGGTGGGTGGTGAAGGACGAGGAGCGTTCCCCGCTCACTGGGCTGGGACAGTTCGTCGTCGAGCCATGCCAGCTGCTCGTCGGTCAGCCGACCCTCGTGCCTCCCGGGTGTGGTGCTGTCGAGCACGATCACCCGGAGACCGTGGATGTCGTGGACCGCGTCGTACGGGGCTTCGAGATCGCCGCCGGCGGAGTCGAGTCCGAGCAGTTCGGTATGGAACGCGGTGCGGTCGTCGTGATTGCCCATCGCGTAGACGATCTGCGCACCGAGTTGGGCGGCCGCCGGCTCGACGACCTCCCGCAACCGCCGGTAGGCCTCCGGCGCCCCGTTGTCGCTGAGATCGCCCGACAGCACCACCGCGTCCACGCGTTGGCGGGATCCGACGATGCGGTCGAGTGTGCGGATGAGGTTGTCGAGGGTGTCGATCGTGCCGTGGACGAGGTCGCCGGCGGCGCGGATGTGGGTGTCCGTCAGGTGAATCACCGTGACGTCTGCGGGGGTCACTGGGTGGGCAGAAGCGCGGTGGCCTGCTTCTGGGCGGCGTCGAGGGTGGATTTCGGGTCGGCGTCCTGGTAGACGACCGCCTCGACGGCGTCCATCATGCCGTCCCGGATCTGCAGGTAGTTGTTGCCGGGCATCGAGATCCACGGCTCCATCGAGCCGAGCTGTGCGATATTCGGCGCGAGCAGCGGATTCTTCTGCGACCACTCTTTCAACCCGGCGGGATCGTCGACGAGTCCGGTGCGCAGCGGGAGGTAGCCGATGCCCTGCGCGATCTTGGTGTAGGCCTGCTCGCTGGTGAGGAACTTGATCAGTTCCCACGAGGCGCGCTGCTTGGCGGGGTCGGATGCGAAGGTGAAGAGGGAGGCGCCGGAGTTGGTGGGAACGGGGGTCTTGCCGGCGAAGGTGGGCATCGTGGTGGCGCGCAGGTCCCACTTGTCCTTGGCGCCCTTGACGAAGGTGCCCTGGATCGCGCTCGTTTCGAGGATCATGCCGATATCTCCGCGGGCGAAGGCCTCGTAGCCCTGCTGTTGGCTGAGCTTGGGGGTTGATCCCGACTGGACCAGGTTCTGCGCCATGTCCGCGACCTGCACCGCGGGGTCGGCGGCGAACGTGAGCGACGATCGGTCCTCGGCGATGACCCGTCCGCCGTTGGACCGGACGAGGCTCTGGAAGCACCAGTCCTTCGCGGTCTTGGTCAGGCAGTCCAGGTAGACGCCGCCCTTGCCGGTCTTCGTCGTGATCGCGGCCGCAGCGGCCGCGACCTCGTCCCACGTCTTCGGTGGTGCCGCGGGGTCGAGTCCGGCCTGCTCGAACAGCGATGCGTTGTAATAGAACACGGGAGTCGAGAAAACGAAGGGCACGCCGTAGGTGGAGCCTTCCCAGTCACCCAGAGTGCGCGCGGTCGGGGCGTACGGGTACTTCGCGCCGTCGAAATTCTTCTGCACGGCGTCCGCGCCGACGAGGTCGTCGAGCGAGTGGGCGCCGAGCTGGTGGATCGTGAAGTCGAGGTCGCTGAATCCGAGCTGCGCGACGTCCGGGGGCAATCCGGCCACCGTCTGGCTCTGGATGCTCGAGATCGTGTCGGTGGCCGGGTTCGGGCTGTTGCCCTGCGGCTTCTGCGCCGTGACGTGGATGTTCGGATTCTGCTTGGTGAAGTCGTCGATCAGGGCGTTGAAGGTGTCGGTCCACGCTCCCGCCATACCGTAGTTGTAGCTTTCGAACACGATCGACACGTTCTGGTCCGGCGCTAGTTCCGGCACCGGATCTGTGCTGCTCGGCGCGGAATCCGTGGTTGTGGTGCCGAGTCCGCCGCAGGCGGTCAGGACCAACGCGCTGGTCACCAGCGCGCCCAGCCCGGGCAGGGTCTTCTTCACTGTGGTTTCTCCTGTTGTTCGTGTGTGGGCGGGGCTCGTGAACACGCCGGTGCTCATGCCACCGACAGCGAGGCATCGCGTGGAGATGCCCCGTGCTCGTGAGGAACGTGCCAGACCAGCCGGCGGCCGGTCCCGGGGTCGAAGAGTTGAATGTCGGCGGGACCGACACTCAGCGCGGCGGCGTCGCCGACCTGGGCGGGAACCGGGCGCGGAGCGCGGACGCGAATGACGGTGCCGCCCACGGTGACGTGCAGGATCTCTTCGCTGCCCAGGTTCTCCGATGCGGTGACGACACCGCGGAGTTGGGCATCGGTGCCGTTCAGCCGGATGCGTTCCGGCCGGATGCCTGCGGTCACCTTCTGTGGTCCGGTCGCCGAGTCGGCGGACAGCCCGAGGGGTGCGTCGACGCCGTCGGCGACGAGGTGGAGTTCCCCGGCCCGGTCGATCACTGTTGCCTCGAACAGGTTCATCGGTGGCGCGCCGAGGAAGGCGGCGACGAACGTCGATCGCGGAGTGTCGTACAGCTCGGTCGGTGTACCGACCTGCTCGATCCTTCCGTTGTTCAGCAGTGCGATTCGTGTCGCCATCGTCATCGCCTCGACCTGGTCGTGGGTGACGTAGAGGAACGTCGATCTCAGGCGATGGTGCAGGTCGATGAGCTCGGTGCGGGTCGCGCTGCGCAACCCGGCATCGAGATTCGACAGCGGCTCGTCCATGAGGAACGCCCCCGGGTCGCGGACCATCGCCCGGGCTAGGGCCACCCGCTGACGTTGCCCACCGGAAAGCTGGGCCGGGCGCCGGTCCAGATGGCTTTGCAGACCGAGCGCCGACGCCACGGTCGTGATCCGTTCGCGGATCTCGGCCTTCGACATCTTGCGGGCACGCAGAGGGAAGCCGATATTCTTCGCGACGGTCAGGTGCGGGTACAGAGCATAGCTTTGGAAGACCATCGCAACGTCCCGCTGTCGCGGTGGTGTCCTGGTGATGTCGTTCTCGCCCAATAGGATGCGGCCCGACGACGGGCTCTCGAGTCCGGCGATCAGACGCAGCAGCGTCGACTTCCCGCACCCGCTCGGTCCGAGAAGAACCATGAACTCTCCGTCGGCGATGTCCAGGTCGACACCACGCACCACCTGCGCGTTGCCGAACTGTTTCGACACACCTTCGAGTCTTATCCGCGACACCCGCATCTCCTCGGTTGTTCCGTGTTTCCGGAGACACCACAGCAGCCATGGGTGACGGTGCGGTGAACACCACACCGCCAACTCCCGACCTGACCCGCGCCGGGCGGTCGCGTGCAGCGACGATAGGGGGAGTGGGCCCGCGCGATAGGAACCTTCTCACGCCTGCTCACTGTGCTCGATAGTCAAATTCAATCGAGCGCAGTGAAAAAGATTGCGGAGTAGTCGCTTACGGTCAGCGATCCTACGCTGACTTCGTGACTTCGCATCCAGACGCCGGCGTGTGCCGGCCCCTTCTCCTCGTCGGTATCTGCGCGGTGACGTTCGTCGTCTACCTCGACGCCAGCATCACCCCCGTCGCGCTCCCGGAACACGCTGGCGTTCGCGTGCATCCACTGCGCGACCGTGCCGCCACCACCGAGGTCGCGGCCGAGCGGCTGATCGAGGCAAGTGGGGCGGCGAACCTCTCCGGCGCCACGTGGATGGTCTACTTCGCGCGGGCGCTCGGCGCCAACATCGGTCCGCGAGTGGACCTGCACACCCTGCCCCCCGGTCACCGGGATGATCGAACTCGGCGAGGGCTGCTCGATCGAACCCGAGACGGACCTGTCCGGGTTCTGGATCGACGGCGACGTCATCCACATCGGATCGATCCGCGTCGGAGCCGGGGCATCGGTCGGTGCCCGCTCGACGCTGTTTCCCGGCGCCCGCATCGGCGCCCACGCGGAGGTGGCACCGGGGTCCGCGGTCACCGGGAAAGTCTCGGCAGGTCAGCGGTGGGCGGGCTCGCCCGCAGTCAAGGTCGGCAAGGCGGTACACCCCTGGCCGGAGGACCGGCCGCCGCGTGCCTCGAAATGGGTACCCGTCTACGGCCTGACGTTCCTCGCGGTGGCGGCGATGCCCCTGCTCGCACTTGCCGGCGGTCTCGTCCTGCTCGGGTGGTGAATCCGCGACACGGACACGCTCGGCGCGGCCGTGATGACAGCACTGCCGATGCTCCCGGCCCCGACCGTCCTCGCCCTCGCCCTGTTCGCGGGGATGACCGTCGTCGTGGTGCGCCTGCTCGGGCTCGGCCTGCGCGAGGGCTATCACCCGGTGCGCAGCCGGATCGGCTGGCAGGCGTGGTCCACCGAGCGGCTGATGGACTCCGCCCGCACCTTCCTGTTCCCGCTGTACGCCAGCCTGCTGACCCCGCTCCGGTTGCGGCTGCTCGGCGCCAAGGTCGGTAAGAACACCGAAATCTCCACGGCACTGGTTCTGCCGTGATACACCACCGTTGCGGACGGCGCGTTCCTCGCCGACGACACCATGGTCGGCAGCTACGAACTCGGCGGCGGATGGCTGCGCATCGAGCCCGCCAAGATCGGCAAACGCGCATTCCTCGGCAACTCCGGCATGACCGGCCCCGGACGCACCGTGCCGAAGAACGGTCTGGTCGCGGTGCTCTCGGCCACCCCGGACAAGAAGGGCAAATCCGGTTCGTCGTGGCTGGGTAGCCCTGCGGTCCGGCTGCGCCGTTCGGCCACCGACGCCGCGACGTCGCGAACCTTCGATCCCCCGACCCGCCTGCGGGTCGCCCGAGCCTTGATCGAAACCTGCCGGCTGATCCCGATGATCATCACGTTCGGGTGGGCAGCAATGCTGTCCGGGCTCGTACTCCTCGTCGCCGGCGCCGTTGCCGGCGGCATCGCGGCGGCCGCCAAGTAAATCGTCGTCGGCCGCATCGGCGTCGTCGAACACCCGCTGTGGGGCTCGTTCGTCTGGCGCAACGAGGTGTCCGACGCGTTCGTCGAAACGGTCGCCGCGCCGTGGTTCGCCCGCGCCGCCACCGGTACCGCCGTGCTGAACCTGTGGCTGCGGGCGATGTGTGCGACCATCGGGTGCGGCGTCTGGTGCGAGACGTACTGGCTGCCCGAGGCCGACCTGGTCACGCTCGGTGACGGCGCCACCCTCGGCCCGCACAGTGTGGCATTGCCCGCCTCGGCGATCGGACCGGGCGCCACCGTCGGGCCCGGCGTCTCTGGTGATGCGCGGGGACCGCGTGCCCGACTCGACCCGCTGGCAGGGCAACCCCATCGCACCCCAGCCCGAACACGGCCGATAAGCACCGGCGTCGAGCGGCTGCGCCAGTTCGCTACTCGCGCGTAACCACGAATAGGCCCGTATGCTCGGCCTCGTCGTGGGGCTGCGGCGATGGCCTGGAAAGCTGTGGAATGTGATGACACCCTGCGACATCACCGAGCGGAACGGGAAGACGCATGTCGATGAACCCTGATCCCAAGAGCGGGCGACGGCGACGGTTTTCGGTCGGAACACGGGTGAGAACCCCCCACTCCCTCGACGCGGAACTTCCGGCCGACCAGTGGCCCCTCGCGTCGGGAGTGATCATCGAGGACTTCGCCGACTCGGGCGGCCTCAGCCCGAAGGCGTACGGACGCGATTGGGCCTTCTCCCGGCGGTGGGCGATCGCCCTCGACGACGGCAATCTGATCTTCCGCGACAGCGAAGATCTCGACGACGAAGAGTCCGACACCGAACCCGTCTGAACAGGTGTGGGATGAGCGTCCAGCCGCCGGCGGTGACGGCACCTCCCCGACAGATCTTGGCACCGGACTGCGGAGTCGAATGGCCTTGGAGTTTCTTCGCCGGTGTGTGATTCGACGAACGCGCACGAAATTCGTGCGTTCCCGTCCGCGAAGTGGCGGAGATCCGTCAAGTGTCGCCGGTGAGGGCCCTGATGGCGGCGCGTTCGACGAGCAACGGAACGAAGTCACGTACTGGTCGTCCGTCGAACTTGTGGTGAGCGGTGTCGATGGCCTGGTTGATCACGCCGGAGTCCATCGTCGGAAACCGCCGGGCCAAACGTTGTCGCACCACACTGATGTGCTGATCTTCAGTGGCTGCGTTCATCTTCGAATTGTCGTCCTGCCGTGGTGTGAATGCACGGGTTTCGCCGGGTACATCGGCGAGTGGCAGGGTGGATGCCGGCACCCGCCTCTGCCCGGGCTCGAGTAGGCGTCGGCGGTTTGCACGGTGTCACCGCGCTGGCACCTTGCCGACGTAGCCCGCGGCGCAGGCACCTACCTTTCTCGAGATGCTGAATGCGGAAATCGAGATCCTCTCCACACGGGTCGACAAGACGCGTCCACACGCACATCGAGAGCAGCCGACCGCTGCTACCGGCGTGGCCGAGCGGCTGCAGGCGGAGGCGGTCGTCCTCGGCGCCCTCCGCTCGATGGTGTGTCGGAGCCGGTGGTCACGGCGCCTCGGGGACTGTCGGGTACGCCGTGGACGGTGTGATGGTCAGGGATTCGTCGAGCGCGCGAGTGGCGGCGCGTTCGACGAGCAGGGGTACGAAGCCGCGGCCGCGGCGGCCGATGATCAGCGCGCGGGAACAATGCGGAGGCTTGCGGGGTTGCTGCCTGTGGGTGCGTTGATGGCGACGGCCGCCGGTGGGCGCCGCCGGGCTGTTTGAGTATTCCACCGTCCCTGCGACGTTCGTGTGCGTTGTCGCGGTTGTGGCTGCGGTGTCGACGGCAACGGTGGCGTTGGCCCGGATGCTGGCACAGGCCCGGGGAGCGTCGGCACCGGGTGACCTCACCCGTGGTGCATGATGTCCCCCTCGACCGGCCGCGGAGTCGGTGCGCGGCCGGTCGAGGACACGGTGAGCACCCTTGGGGTGAGGGGCCGGTGCACGACCCGCTCCCTCGTTAGGTGACATCGTTGAGATTGCGGGTCCACCTATGGAATCTCCTGGGCTTTAGAATTGGGCGATGGACAGGACCGACCGCGCCAGCCGGGTGATCGCGGCACCACCGGAGACTGTCTACGGCGCCCTCCTCGACCGGGACTCCCTTCAGGCCTGGTTGCCGCCGGACGGCATGCGCGGGCGGGTCGAGCGGTGGGATCCTAGGCCCGGCGGCGGGTTCCGGATGGTCCTGACCTACCTCGACCCCGCCGACAGTCCCGGCAAGACGTCGGATGCGACGGATATCGTCGATGTCGAATTCGCCGATCTGGTGCCACCGGAGCGCGTGGTGCAGCGGGCGGTGTTTCTAGCTGACAACCCGTCGTACGCGGGCACCATGACGATGACCTGGCACCTCGCTGCCGCCGGTGACGGGACCGAGGTGACCGTCACTGCCACGGACGTGCCACTCGGCATCGACCAAGCGGCACACGAGGCCGGGATCGCCTCCTCGCTGGACAACCTGGCGTCGTACGTCGAAGGGGCCGGCTGACTCAGGTCGGCGGCGGCCCGGGCCCGGGCACTCCGTCGAGGACGCGGTCGAACACCCACACCGTCATCGCGAGCATGCCGCGTACCGTCTGATCCGCGCGGCGAACCGCCCGTCGGGGTATAACGGGTTCATCGTGGTAGCGAGTCTCGGCCAGTGGACGGTGGTGCCGCATCGGCGTTGGTCGATGCGTCCAACATGCGCCCTCCCGCTCGGGGCACGCCTATTCGCCGTGATCACACGCGTAGTCATCAGCACGGATGATCAGCAGAGATTCAAATCTCCGGAGCGGACACCGCTGCTTCGATTGAACCGTCGCCGCTGGCAGCCCTTCCCCGGACGGATTCGACCGCTTCGCGCGTGCGTTCCGCGGTCTCGCGAATGCGGGCCAATTTAGAGGCATTGTCCTGCATCCACTGATGTGCATCGATCGGATACCTGGGCAAGGTTCTCGTCCTGATCAGGCGTAATGTCCGAAGTGTTTCTCGATCTCGGCGACTCCGAGTCGAACTGCGTCTGAACGGGTTTCGGTAAGAATAGCCACAGGACCTGGTTACGGCCCGCCTTTTGGTGGCAAACAGGTCTTCCCGTCCTGTTGCTCTGATTCCATCTTGCCGTCTCGGTCCGACACGATGCGCCACCCCCCGGCTTGTGTAGGTCCTCAGTTCCGGCTTCATCTGCCGACTTTGTCTCACGAACGCTTCATTTCCCTCATGCCACAGCGTTGTGACCGTGTTGCAGACGGTGCGCGGCGAATATCCTGTGGTCGGGTGTCGTTTTGCGTCGACTCGCGAACGGAGAACAAAGGCATGACGGAGGCCGACTACGTCGTTGTAGGAGCGGGCAGCGCGGGCTGTGCGGTCGCCCGCAGGCTCGCCGAAAGCGGCGCGTCCGTCGTGCTGCTCGAAGCGGGTGGAGTGGACAACAAGGGCTGGGCCAAGATGCTCTTCCAGATCCCCGGTGCGATCAACGTCATGCACTCGACGCCGCAGCTGAAGAAGCTGTTCGATTGGGGTTACAAGTCGACACCGCAGCGCAACGCGCTCGACCGCAAGATCCCTATGACGTGCGGTCGGGTACTCGGCGGATCGAGCTCGGTCAACGGGATGCTCTTCGTCCGGGGCAACAAGAAAACTTCGACGACTGGGCCGCCGAAGGCTGCAAAGGTTGGGCCTACGACGACGTCCTGCCGTACTTCAAGCGGATGGAGGACTGGGAAGACGGCGCGAGCAAATTGCGTGGGTCCGGCGGTCCGATCAAGGTGACTCGCCAGCACATCATCACCGACGCGGCGCGCGCGTTCATGGACGCCACCGCGACCCGCCTGGGTCTGCCGAAGCTCGACGACTACAACGGCGGGCTCTCCGATCCCGACTAGTGTCGGTGTTCGGTTAGGGGCCCTCGAATGTAGTGCCGTGAGATGGACGTGATCAGGGAGCAGCTTTGCACCGGTGGCGCTGGCCCGGTCCTACGACGCCGACAGCACTCCAACTCGCAAACTCGCACAAGGGTGACACTGACGGCAGGTCCTCCGAGGATCACGGCTGAGAAGCGCTTGTGCTCGGGGACGTTCAGGTGTAGGTGAACGCCCGCCGGAACCCGGGTGCGGCGGGCGTTCATGGTGGGGTCAGTTCAGGGTGGTGGTGTCGATGACGAACCGGTATCGGACGTCGGAGGCGAGGACCCGCTCGTATGCCTGGTTGATCTTGTCGGCGGGGATGACTTCGATGTCGGATCCGATGTTGTGGGTGGCGCAGAAGTCGAGCATTTCCTGGGTCAGGGCGATGCCGCCGATCATCGATCCGGCGAAGTTGCGGCGGCCGCCGATCAGTGACATCACGTGCAGGCTGAGCGGTTCGGCTGGGGCGCCGACGTTGACGAGGGTGCCGTCGACGGCGAGCAGGCCCAGGTAGGCGTTGGGGTCGATGCTGGCGCTGACGGTGTTGATTATGAGGTCGAATCGTCCGGCGAGCTGCTCGAAGGTGGTGGGGTCGGAGGTGGCGTGGTAGGCGTCGGCGCCGAGGCGGAGTCCGTCCTCTTGCTTCTTCAGTGTTTGGGAGAGCACGGTGACCTCGGCGCCGAGGGCGTGGGCGATCTTGACGGCCATGTGCCCGAGCCCGCCGAGGCCGACGATGGCGACCTTCTTGCCGGGACCGGCACCCCAGCGGCGCAGCGGGGCGTAGGTGGTGATGCCGGCGCACAACAGGGGAGCTGCGGCGGCCGGGTCCAGACTCTGCGGGACGGAAAGGACGTAGTCGGCGTCGACGACGACATGGGTGGAGTAGCCGCCCTGGGTGGTGGTGCCGTCGCGGTCGACGCCGGCGTAGGTGGGGACCATGCCGTTGGCGCAGTACTGCTCGTCGCCGCCCTGGCAGTTGGTGCAGTGACCGCAGGAGTTGACCAGGCAGCCGACGCCGACGCGGTCCCCGACCTTGTGGCGGGTGACGTCGGCGCCGACCTCGGCGACGATGCCGACGATCTCGTGGCCGGGCACGACCGGGAAGGGTTGCGGGCCCCAGTCGCCGTTGACGGTGTGGATGTCGGAGTGGCAGATGCCGGCGTACTGGATCTCGATGAGGACGTCGTTGGGGCCGACGTCGCGGCGCTCGATGGTCGTGGGGGCCAGCGGCTGGCCGGCGGCGGGGGCGGCGTACGCGTTAACGCGCATGGCAGTACTTCCTTACTTCTGTGATGGTCACAGTGGTGGTGAGCAGGACAGGGCTGAGTGACCGGTGCCGCATCGGTCGAGTCGGTGAGCGCACCGGGGGTGTGGTGGGTGAGGGCTATCGCTTCTTGGTGTTGTGGAGTTCGTCGGCCAATGCGCTCGCCTCGGCCGCGAGGAGCGCGGCACGGTGCTCGTCGCCCGCGTCGATCGCGCGCCAGTAGTCGATCTTGAGGTCGACGTAGCGTTGACGAAGTGCGATCTGCTGGGCCTCGCGGGCAAGTTGCTGCCGGCGCTCGGTCAGCAACTCGATCTGCGCGGAGGCGGCCGCGGCCCCGAGTTGTCCGTTGGCGACGTACTCCTTCATGTCATTGACCGACATCCCGGTCGCTGCCAGGCACGCGATGGCCACCAGCTGGCCCAGGTCATTCTCGTCGTAGACCCGGTGTTTACTGCTTTCCCCGCGGCTGATCGGCGCGATCACCCCGACCGACTCGTAGTAGCGCAGCGTGCTGGCCGGAAGTCCGGTCAGGGCGGCCGCGTCCTTGATCGTGTAGACGTGTCGGGTGGTTCGTGCACTCACACCATCGACGTTAAGAACTTCAAGTACTTGAAGTCAAAGGTCGGATGAGTCACACCCCAGGTGGGGGCGGTCACGGCCGATGATGGCCCCGCTGTCCTCGTCGACGACGGCCCCGCGGTCTTCATCGACGACGGCCCCGCGGTCTTCGTCGACGATCGTGACATCAAACTCGCGAGAGCCGAGGCGACGACGTCTCGCAGGCTGCCGCCTGGTCTGAAACGGTGCCCCGCAAATCGCCGCGATGAGCGGGGTGCTGCGGTGGGTGCACCCCGGCACCACCAGGTCGGAGTTACGCGACCCAGCGTGGGGCTATCTCGATGGCATGTCGAACTGTTTCCACTCCTGTGCCCAGCGCCGCAACCGGTTTCGGGTGAACAGTCTGTGTGCGAAGGTCGTAGGGAGCAGGACGGCGCCGGCAGCGAGTGCCCAGACCCCGAAGGCGGCGGTCACCGCGAGGACTGTATTTTCCCGGCGGTCGGGGATGGGGCCGGTGAGGTTGCCGTCGGCGTCGATGCTGATGGTGATGGTCTGACCAGCCTTCGCGGGTGCGTCGGTGACCACGGCGGCGACGTGATCCCCATGGGGTGTGGACCAGCGCGCCCGGGCGGTGTTCTGGGTGCCGGCGGGACGGATCGAGTACTCGGGGGTGTGGGGTGCGAGGTAGGTGTCCTCGAGCAGGACAGCCGGTACGGGGCGGACGCCGGCGCGCAGTGTGTGGGTTTGCTGTTCCAACCGGGTCTGCGTCGAGGTGCCGAACGCGGCCGCAACGGGGATCAGCAGCAGGACCACGGCCGCGGTGAGCAGGATGATGAGGATGATGGTGGCCTCGTAGCGGTCGCTGGGGCGCATCAGGTGGTTGCGGCTCCATGGGCCGAGCCGCCACCACCGGACCGGCGTGGGCACCGGTGCCAGTTCCTCCCGACGCATGGTCACCTCCAGCAGGTCCTTCCGCCTTCTCCTCCCTTTCGATTGTGCGACGGAATCCGAGGTGGTGTTTCGACAGGTTGCTCCGCGAGCGTCGGGGGGTGTTTCAGGCGAAGATGTATTCCTCGACCGCCCCGCGCATGAGTTCTGCTGGGCTTGCAGCGCTGGCGCTGCCCGAACTCGTCGAGTTCGTTGCTCAGTGGCAGTGGCAGTGGCAGTGGCAGTCGACGTTTGGGGAGCGTCGCTGATGCCCGCGTACGGCGACAGGGACGGGTGGCAGCCGTTTACCCTCTCGCGCAGTACCCTGTCGCCTCGGCCATCGTCTAACCGGATTCTTCACCGGTGTGCCTCGATGTACGGGTGGCCGGTCCATTCACTGACCACGCGGTCTGCGCTACCCAGCTGTCCCACTCCGGCACTCGAACGGGGGCGAACCGTATGTCCGGCATGCTGATTGAGACAGGCACAACGGTTCGGCCGGAATGCCCGAGCACTGCGGCGGCGACCGCACACATTCGCGGATTCAGGTTTCGAGGTTCTGGCTGGCTGTGCGGGCGGCGGTGTTGGCGCGGGTGCATTCGTCGCTGAGCCGGTTAGGGATGCGGCGGGTGGGCTGCTGGGCCAGTTCGCGGCTGAGGTGTTCACGCATTTCGCTGACACCGTCGAGCTTGCTCTCGAGGACCGGGGCGGTGACACCTGCCCCGAGTTCGGCGGAGGCTCGGTTATCTGGTTCCGGCCTCAGCGAGGACCGGTGTCTCACCGTAGTGCCGCCGTGTGATTCGACCAATAGGCGGTCTCGTACTCGGCAGGTGGGACGTGGTCGATCTCGCCGTGTAAGCGGCGGTGATTGAACCAGCTCTTCGAAAGATTCGAAAGGTATTAGGATTCTTTCGAACGGATGGTTTGTGATGAGTGCGCAGGCGTTGGATCAGCACACGTATCTGCCGCAGGCGGTGGAAGGCGTGGGATTGGCGGAGGTCGTCGGCTTCCTCGATGCGCACGAGCGGCGCTGTGGGGACCGGGTGGAGCCGCCGTATCTGTTGGTCGGTGCCGGTGAGCACGATCAGGTGGAGCTGCCGGCGGAGGTGCATGCGGCGCTCGAGCAGGTGGTGGCCGCGTTGCAGGCCGGTCGTGCAGTGACGGTGGCCCCGCAGGCGACGATGTTGACCACGCAGCAGGCCGCGGATCTGCTGGCGGTGAGCCGGCCAACGGTGCGCCGGTTGATCGACGTGGGGGAGTTGCCGGCGGAGAAGGTCGGCACACGCCATCGGCTGTTGTTGCGGGATGTGCTCGAGTATCAGCAGCAGCGCCGGGCCCGCCGATACGAGGCACTCGCCCAGACCGCTATCGACATCGACGACGAGGACGATCCGGTGGTGGTGGCGGAGCAGTTGAAGATCGCGCGGAAGGCGGTCGCGGAGCGCCGACGGACCGGCAGCGCGGGCCGGTCAGCCGCGGCGGGCGGTCGATAGGCCGCCCGGGGTGTTCGCAGCGGTTCTCGATACCTGTGTTCTCTGGCCGAGCCTGCAGCGGGATTTCCTGCTGTCGATGGACGTTGAGGGCTTGTACCGGCCGTTGTGGTCGGAGGTGATTCTCGACGAGCTCGAATTCCAGAGACGGCCAAGCTCGAACGACGCGGGCGCAGTGCGGCGGCAGCCCACGTGGCGAGTGCGCGGCTGGTGGGAACGATGCGCGAGTACTTCGACGACGCCCTGGTGACCGGCTGGGAGCCGCTCGAGGGCACGTTCTCGCTGCCGGATCCCGACGAGAGCACGTCGTTGCGGCCGCCGTCGTCGGCGGTGCCGGGGTGATCGTCACGCTGAATCGGAAGGGTTTTCCACGAGAACGAGTTCCCGGGCACATCCAGGTCGTTTCGCCGGCGGAGTTCGCCGCCGACACGGTGTCGGTGTCCCCGACTGCGGCGGCGCGGGCTGTGGAGATGCTCGCGACACGCCTGGTGCGGCCACCGATGACCGTGGACGAGGTCCTCGATCTGTTGATGGCGCGTTACGGCATGGACGATGCGGTTGCGCTGCTGCGTGATCGAGAGTGATTGCCATCCGGAAATGGCCCATAACGATCTGAAATAGGCTGTGCAGTAGAGGCTTAACCACCATTCTTAGCTAGCTAAGCAGTCAGTCAGCATTTCATCGATGGCCTTGCCTTTGTTGAACTGCTTCTCGGTGATCTTTGCCTTGAACTTCTCGATCAGCTCTGCACTTCCGCTGCCAGGCATGTTTGTACGCGCTTGCTTGGCGATTGGGGTTCGCTCTGGCGGTACTCGTAGTGCGGCACGTGGGAACTTATCGATCAGTGATAGCAGCTTGCCTTCCCGGATTTCCATCGGCTTGTTTGACTCGAATGTCCACCCAATGTGTTTCAAGTTCGTCGACTCGTTTGCGTCTCCTTTGTTGTCTACGAAGTCATTTCGTTTCGAGGTTCTGGCCGGCGGTGTGGGCGTGGGTGTATTCGTCGTTGCTGAGTCGGATGGGGATGCGGTGGGCGGGGCCTGGGGTGGGCCTGTGGGCGAGTTCGCGTCTGAGGTGCTCACGCATCTCGCTGATGGGCAGGGATGCGAGGTCGGTGAGGATTTGAGCGCCGGTGGAGGCGGGGTCGTCGAGCAGGGCCAGGAGGAGGTGGTCGGTGCCGATTTCCTCGTGGCCGAGCAGGGCGGTCTGGTGCAGGCTGCCCTCGAGGACCTTCTTCGTTCTCGCCGGTGGCCGGGATGTCCCCGACCGCCGGGGCGGAGCCCGCCGGGGCTGACGCCCTCGGAGTTTGCTCTTCGGGGTCGGCTCGGGTCACCCCATGAGGGAGCCTGGTGATGAGCAGGGGAGGGGTGGTGGTGGCCATCCCGTCACTTCCTCGACGTCGTCTCGATGGGGCGAGCGGCGGTCGGTCGAGAATCACCGAGACGTTTCGAGATCGGGGACGGCAGCGTTCACGCCGTCGTTTGTGCGTGTCGTACCGGTGTTCGGTTTTGCCGAGTGCATTACACGGTGTTGACTCCGACACGTCCGCCGTCGACGTCGAGGACTGTCCCGTGTACGAAGCGGGCGTCGTCGGAGGCGAGGTAGAGCACGGCGTCGGCGATGTCTTCGGCGGTGCCGGGCCGGCCGGCGGGTGTGGAGTGCATCAAGGTGTCGGCGGGGGAGTCGGTGTGGGGTCCGGTGGGGCGGATGACGCCGGGGGAGACGGCGTTGACGCGCAGGCCTCGGGGGCCGAATTCGGCAGCCCAGGACCGGGTCAGGCTCTCGATTGCGGCCTTGGAGGAGGCGTAGACGGGGCCGTGGGGGATTCCGAGGCGGGCCACCCATGAGCCCAGGTTGATGACGACGCCGCCACCGTTGCCGGTCATGCGTGGGGCCAGGGCCTGCACCAGGAAGAGGGGTGCCTTGACGTTCACGGCGTAGATGCGGTCCACGACGTCGTCGTCGACGGTCATGGTGCCGGAGGCGGGGAAGATGCCGGCGTTGTTGACCAGGATGTCGAGGTGTCCGCCGGTCAGGTGCAGCGCCTGCTCGGCGAGGGCGTGGCTGGTGGCGGAGGTGCCGTCGAGGTCGGCCGGGAGGAAGTCCGCGCGGCCTCCTTTCGCCTGGATCGCGGCGATGGTCTCGTTCCCGCGTGTCGCGTCGCGACCGGAGACGATCACGTGGGCGCCTTCGGCGGCGAAGGCGACGGCGATGGCGCGCCCGATGTGGGAGGTCGATCCGGTGACGAGGGCGGTGCGGCCGTGGAGTCGGTTGCTGGTGAAGTGATTGGTCATGTCCCGACCGTAGGAACTATTTTTTGGACCCGCAAGTCCAGAAAGTGGGGTGTGTTCACTGGTAGTGGAGTTGTGGAGGGTTGGCAGGTCCAGAATTGCGTTACCGTCGACGCATGCCGATCACTGCGAAGGGGCTCGCGACCAGAGCGCGCATCGTCGAGGGTGCCGCGACGCATCTTCGGGGTGGTGAGCCCGGTCAGGTCACGCTCGACGACATCCGCGCGATCACCGGAACCAGCAAGGGGCAGCTGTTCCACTACTTTCCGGGCGGCAAGGACGAGCTGCTGCTCGCCGTCGCCGTCTACGAGGCGGGCCGGGTTCTCGGCGATCAGCAACCGCACCTCGGCGCGCTGACGTCGTGGGCGGCGTGGCTGAGGTGGCGGGATGCGTTGGTCACCCGCTACCGCGCTCAGGGGGCGCACTGTCCGCTCGGGTCGCTGCTGGCCCAGGCGGGCGGAACGCCGGGGGCCTATGAAGTGGTCCGAACACTGTTGGCGCAGTGGCGGACTCACGTCGTGGCCGGGATCGAGGCGATGCAGGCGGCCGGCGAGGTCCGGGCGGAACTGGATGCGCCGCGCACCGCGTCCGCGTTCATTGCGGGAATTCAGGGTGGGGTGCAAGTCCTGCGGTCCACGGGCAGTGTCGAGGATCTCGAAGCCGTCCTCGACACTCTGATCGACTACCTTCGGGGCCCGGGATCGCCCGGTGCTACCTGCTGATCGGCTGGGACGCCACGGGAAACTGGTTTGCTCAAACAGCTGGGCCGCATTCCCCGGTGCGGAGCGGCACAGTGTGTTGAGTCGTTGTGGATGATTTGTGAATGTTGTTTCGTTTCAGTGACTGTGGGTTGTCGCGCGCACCGTGAAATGACTGTGGAAGGAACACCCGCAATGACGACGACGGACACGCTGGGTGGGGGCGTGATGGTGCTGTGACCTGGTGTGATGACATGTCCCGCGGTTTGTGATGTGCCGGCGTGTCGCGGTGTGGGGTGTGCGTTTCGTTCGTTTCGAAGTAGCTTTGAAAGTTGTTGACGTACAGCATGTTTGTTAATCCGTTGGACAGAAGGGCGTACCCCGCGTCGGGGAGTTGTCCGGGCGGTCAACGCGCAGTGCACACGCGACGTGTTGTCCGAAGCGGGTTCGGAGCGCAGATCGGGGCGGCCGCGGACCGAGGCGACATCACCTAAGAGCAGGCCCCGCTCATCGTGCGCTCGCTCCTGTCGGCCGGTGTGGGCACAACCGGCAACGGCCTGGCCTCGGTGTTACGCCTTCGCCGCGTTACCGACCGGGCGCAGGCTGGCTGCGGTTTGGAGGTCACGCAGCAGTCGGTCTCGATTTGGGACTCGGTGGTGCTGGTGCCGTCATCGCACATGGTTAGGGCGCGGCTGCGCGTTGGCCAGCGCGCCACACACGACGCACCCGCACGGCCCGACTGTCGGTTTCAGAGGTCGAGTTCGCGGGATTCTGGGGAATTCCCCGCGAGTGCAGTCGTCTTCTGAATTCAGCAGACAGAAGTGCTATGTGGCGAGGTCCACAGCCAGGTACAGCACTGCGCGCCCGTCCGGGTCCAGCGCCGGTGGCGTGGGGGGTGTGATGGTCGAAGAGGGCCATAGGCCCGAACCGGCGGAAGGGTTCGGGTCTGTAAATGCACTCGCAGTCAGCCTCTCGATACTGGAGTCGGCACGAACGGGGGTTCGCATGCCCGTAGATTTTCGATTGGAGTGACTCGCTCGATCGCGCGACCATGACCTACGGACGCCTTGGCCAACCTGCATTGCGTCCCACCCGCAGAGTCGTTGCTTACCTCTGGATCTGGATGCTGGCCGACCGTGATGGAGTAGTCACCGTGTAGCGTGCCAGCCGCTGGTTATTGTCGCCAACGCCATTCGCCTAGCCGCCAGTGTGGACGTTGCTGCAACGCAATACTTTTGGCCGTAGGTTGCCAACAGGTTGTGCAGGTACGTGACCCTGTAGCGTTGGCGATCCGATCGACTGGATGGCTGAGCAGTCAACGGACCTTCCGCACCGGCTTCAACCCCCAATTCTCGTTGCGGTCGAATGTGATGATTGACCGGTCGGGGGAGAATAGGTTCCCGGGGTCGGTAATAGAAGCATGTCCGTGTCCGCTATTGAATGTAGTGTTTACCTCATGGCGACACGCACGCTCGCTCGACTCCTGTGCACGGCGATGCTGACGTTTGCAGCGTTGCTCGGCGTACCCGTCGAACCCCCGCCCGCATCCGCCCAGCCATGTCCCGATGTCGAGGTGGCGTTCGCCCGGGGTACCGATCAACCGGATGGCGTGGGCATCACAGGACTCTCATTCGTCGAATCGCTTCGCTTGTTCGCGGGCGCGCGGTCGATCGGGGTGTACGCCGTTAACTACCCTGCCGGTAGCAATTTTGATGACAGGCAAGCGTTTGTCCACACCTTCGTCGACGGGATGCGGGACATGCATTCTCGGATCCAGTTCATGGCGACAAGCTGCCCCAACACGAGGATGGTGGTCGGCGGTTACTCTCAGGGCGCGGCTGTGGCAGGGTTTGTCACCGCGGACGGAAATCCAGCCGGATTCCCTACTGAGCTAGGCCTACCTGGGCCGTTGTCGCCGGATGTTGCGAGCCACGTTGCCGCGGTCGTCTTCTTCGGAAAACCCTCGGATCGGTTTATGCGTGATGCAGGCAGTCCGCCGATTGTTGTCGGGCCGCTGTTCGGGCCGAAGACAATCGATTTGTGCGCTCCCGGCGACAACATCTGCGATGGTGCCCCTCTGGGACGACCCAATGTCGTGCACGCGTTGTATCCCGCGAACGGGATGACCATCGCGGCTGCACAGTTCGCCGCCGATCGCCTCTAGCCGGTCCGCGTGCCTGGTGCATTGCCTCATTGAGGATCGGGCTGGCGCTCGCAGGCCGCCGCCGGAGCCCGATTGGCGACAGTGATGTCGGACAGAGCACACCGACATGGTCGTTCATCCAGTCCCATGCCCGTGTATCACGTTGTGCCCGAGCGTCATGTTCTCGATGATCCTCGAAACGAGAGCATCCCGGTGCCCAGCACCCACAGTGATCGCTTGCGGGAGCCGAAGAGCATTGCGTGGCCGCCGAGTCTCAGCTGGTCGGGACTGTCGGCTGGACCGGGGCCGAGGAAGGCTCCTGCGGCGGCTGCCGGGTGGGTAGTTGCGTGGTCGGGTTGTCCTACGGCACAGGCGGGGGCGGCTGCGGAGGCGGGACCATCGTGATCGTGGGTTCAGGGCTGGTGGACGGCAACGCCTCGGGCGGAAGCGTGAGCGTCGTCGTGGGTAGTAGCGCACCGCGCGGCGCCCGCAGGCGGCGGGGCGCTCGCTGAGCGCGTCGGGCCAGGAGGGCATCGTCGTCCTTCCCGCGAGTGCGACGACTGGTGCGTGGTTGTCACCGAAGGACTCGATGCCCAGGGCGGCCTCATTGGTGTTGATGGTGGTCATCGGAGCACCCGTGAACGTGCAGCACCGCCCGTGAGGGTTGGACTCGCGCTGGTGGGGCTCGACGGTGATGTGTCCTGCAACGGTGACGATGGGTGCACTCCCGTTCTGCCGCCTTCTGGTGGGACTGTCCGAACCGTTCCTCGAATTTCGAGGATGTCCCATGACGGTGGCGTTCGCCGGTTGTCGCGGGTCCGCCGAGCAGGGCACCACCCGGCGGCTCGACACGGCATGCTAAGGCCGCTTGCCGTACCCGAGCGCCTCGACGATCTTCCCGTCCCGGACGCGCATGAGATTCACGCCCCGATAGTTCTCGGTGCCGTGATCCTCCAGCGGATGACGGCTCGGTCGCCGTCGATGTCGACGTGCTCGACCGTGAACCTGATGGCGGGGTCGGAGGCCAATCCCTGCCAGCCCGCGAGGCATTCGTCGTAGCCCGTCCATCGGTTGCCGTCGGGCTCCGGGCCGGTGCCCTCCATCACGCAGTCGGTGGCGATGAGGTCGACGAGCTTGTCGGGTGCCCGTTCGAGGAACGCGGCATTGTATCGATCGATGACTGCTGCTGTGTCGGTCATGGCCGTATCGTCTGCCGCGGAGTCACTGCTGGCAACTCCCTGGAAGGAATGGCATCGACCCCCGGGGGTGAGCGAAGATTAACCGGTGATGACGCGGTTCCCAAGTGAGTTCCGGCGCTGGCGCACGGCCCGCCGGATGAGCCAGCTGGATCTCGCGCTTCGGGCGGGCACCACCCAGCGGCACGTGAGCTTCATCGAACAGGGCCGCTCCCGCCCGGGTCGGGGCATGGTGTTGCGCCTGGCGGAGTCGATGGAGCTCACGCTACGGGAGCGCAACGAGCTGCTCCTCGCTGCCGGCTTCGCCCCGGCGTTCCCGGAGTCACCGCTCGACGACGAGGCGCTCCGCCCGGTTCGCCGGGCGCTGGAGACGATTCTCGACGGTCATCTCCCGTACCCGGCGATGGTCGTGCGGCCGCACGGCATCCTCGTCACCGCCAACCGGGCGTTCGAGGTGTTCGAAGAAGGCGTCGACCCCGCGTTGCTCGCACCACCGGTCAACGTGTTCCGCCTTGCCCTGCACCCCGATGGGAACGCGCCCCGGGTGCGCAACCTGCCGGAGTGGGGCCGGCACATCACCGAGCACCTGCGGGCTCAGCTGGCGCAGAGCCCCGACCCGGCGTTGGAGGCGCTGCTCGCCGAGCTCGAGTCCTACCTTCCGCCGCTTCCCGAGGAGGCCGACGTGCTCGGCTTCGCGGTGCCGTTGGAGCTGGGCTCGGCCGATGGCGACCTCCGGCTCATCACGACGCTCACATCGTTCGCGACCGCCGCCGACGTGACGCTCGCCGAGCTGCACCTCGAGGCGTTCCTGCCCGCTGACCAAGGCACCGCCGAGGTGCTGCGCCGCCGATGGGGGTGACGATCGGCGATGCCCGGGCGATCGCCGCCACGTTGCCTCGTTCCTATGAGGCGCTCGTACGCGACGAGGTGAGGTTCCGGGTCGGGCGCCTGGTGTACGCGGCGTTCTACCAGGACGACACGATCATGGGTTTCGGGTTCCCCAGGGAAGAGCGGGGGGCGCTGGTGGCCTCGGAGCCCGAGAAGTTCCTCATGCCCCGCCCCTCCGACATGCGGTACCGGTGGGTCTGCGTACGGCTCGATGCCCTCGACGTCGAGGAACTGCGCGAGCTGCTAGTCGACGCGTGGCGGATGTGCGTGCCGAAGAAGGTGGCTGCCGCCTACGAGGGTTGACTGATGCCCTGCTCGGAATGACATGGACCACTCCGTCAGCGACCTGGCACGCGAGGTCGGCCGCGAGCGCAGTCAGGTCTCGCGCATGCTCAAAGCACTCGAGCGTGGCGGACTGGTCGAGCAAGCACCCGAGGGCAAGCGGTACCGGCTGGGCTGGTCGCTGCTGGTCCTCGCTACCGGCGCCGGCGACATCCCACTGCCGAGGGCGGCACGGCCCGTCCTGCAAACCCTCGTCTCACGGGTCGGCGAGGTCGCGTTGTTGTCGGTGCAGCAGGGAAACCGGTCCCTGACCGTGCTCCGGGAGGAGTCCCATCAGTCGCTGCGGGCCGGAGGGTGGGTCGGGCGCAGTTCCCCGATGCACTGCACAGCCTCCGGGCGGGCGCTGCTCTTCGACAGTGCCGACGAACTCGTCGAAGCGCTGACGGCCGAGGACTGCTGACTCCGATCTCGACGCTTGCGGCGCCAATGAATCTGGACGAGATCCTCGAAAGGCTGAAAAGTGCACGAGCACAATGGTATTCCGTTGTCAGTGAAGAGGTCGAGATCGGATTGACCTCGGTGAGTACCCGGTGAGGGACCGCAACAACACGATCACCTCCGTCATCAACATCTCCGGGCCCACCTCACGGCTCATCACGCACATCGAGGACATCGCAAAACTGCTGAAAGCAGGAAGCGCCACGATCCAACGAACCCTGACCTCCCCGGACGTCACCGCGCTGTCGCCTCGGCGAGGACAGGCACCTGCCGAGTCCAGGCGCGGCCCATACGTAGAGCGACGGGGCACATCGCGTTCTGAGGACCGACCCGAGTTCACCGTAATCGACGCCCTCTGCACCGGCGATTTCGTGGAGACGGTGTGCGCGCGTAACGCCCCGGGCCGCGTTCGATCATCCACTGTCCGCGGAGATCCCCACCGTCGAGCTGCTCGTCGAGCATGCCGACTGACCGCAATAGATAGGACGCGAATAGGTTCCGAATCAACCTACGGTGCATAGCATTAACGATCGACAGGAGGAATCTCGGGATTGCGAGTCATCGCAGAGCGCCACGATGCTTAGGGGTGTCATGACGCATGCGCGGGTGCCGAAGGCGCACAATCGGTGAATGGCTTTTCGGTTCGTACAGGAGACAGTCCGTTTTCTCGCGGTCTCCGATCCCGGCAGGCTGCGGCTACGTGCCGCAACCGCCACGACGATCACCGTCATTCTCGCGATGGTGGTGCTGCTACCGGGTTCCAACGTGATCGGCCAGCCACTCACCGTCGCGCTGCTCGGGACGGTCGTCGCGATGCAGTCCTCGGCGGCGGTCAAGGACAAGGATCAGCACAGCAGGGTGATCACGACACTGCTGCTCGTGTTCCCTGCAATCGCAGCGGTGTCGATGTCGGCGGTGCTGTCACAGTTCGGAAAGGTCGCCGATGTGGGCTTCATCGCGGTGCTCTTCGCGGCCGTCTGGGTGCGGCGCTACGGCCCGCGAGGCACGGCTCTCGGGATGGTGGCGTTCATCTGCTACTTCTTCGCACTCTTCCTTCGGGCCCAGCCTGGGCAGATTCCCATCCTCGTCGTCTCCATCGTCGTCGGCATCGGTATCTCGCTCCTCGTCCGTACAGTGATCCTGCCGGACCGGCCCGGGCTCGAACTCACACGGTTGGTTCGGGCGCTGCGGGCCGCGTCGATCGACGTGCTGGAGGTGTCGTCGAACAGGGGTGATCGGAATCTCGATCTACTCCGCAAGAAACTCGACCGGCTCGGAAGCACCGCGCTGATGATCGACGACTGGCTCGACCGCAACGATGCAGCTCACCTACTGAGCGTCACGAACGATGATCTGTCCGTTCGTATCTTTGACGCGCAAATCGCTACCGAACAACTCGTCAGCGCGCTGTGGGCGCTCGACCCGAACAAGTCGTGGCCGAATTCGCTGGGGCAGGTGACCACTGCACTGGGATCGTGCCTGCAGAACAATCCGTCGGACGACCAACTCCGCGCTGCCCGACGCATCGCCGCCGCGGCTGCAGGCAAGTCCGATCCATCGACTCGTGCGGGTATCGCGACCGGCGCCGCGATGCGAGCAGTGCAGGCGCACATCGCGATCCATCACATCACCAGCAACGCCCTGCGAACAGAATCCGAGCCGAGGAAGAAGCCGGACGAGGTCGAAGAAATGGACACCGGATTGAATCCGAGCACCAAAGCCGCGATTCAGGTTGCCGTCGCGACCAGCGCTGCAACGATTCTCGGTGAACTCATCTCGCCCGACCGCTGGTATTGGGCGGTTCTGACGGCCTTCCTCGTTTTCACCGGAGCGTCGACCCGCGGTGAGATTCTCTCGCGCGCAGGGCACCGTGTCGTCGGCACCATCGCGGGAGTTCTTGGAGGAGTGGTGCTGTCTGCGTTGGTCGGAAACAACCAGCCGTTGCAGTTGCTTCTGCTCGTCGTCTGCGTGTTCTTCGCGTTCTACCTCGTCACGGTTGCCTACGCATTGCTCTCCTTCTTCGTCACCGTCATGCTTGCGATGCTGTACGGACTGCTCGGCACATTCAGCATCGAGGTACTCGAACTGCGCATCTACGAAACGGCGGCCGGGGGACTCGTCGGAATAGCGGCGGCTTACTTCATCTTCTCCACCGGAACGAGATCGACGCTGATCTCGAAGATCGAGGACTACCTCGATCAGATGAGTGCCATCATCGACACCGGTATCGGAGCCGTCGTCCAACCAGGCCACGAGACTCACCTCGTCGCCGACATGCGGAAGCTGGACAACGCGCTGAAGGACCTTGTCACGGCCGGCAAACCCTTGGAAATGGGACCGACGACGCGGACTCGTCGGGGAGCGAAGCGGTTGTTGCGGATCATGACGGTCAGCAATCGGTCGTCTCATGCCCTCGCCCGAGCAGGGGTGAGCGCCTCTCGCGGCGAACCGGACAGCGGACCGTCGCAGGAAACCGCGAAGGCATTGCGCCAAGCAGCCGACGTCACCAAGGCAACTATCGCAGACGTCAAACGCGCACTCACCGGCGAGCACGTAGAGCCGCCGGAGAAACTCACCGAAACCTCGGCACCCGACGTCATGCTGCAGTCGACCACCACGCCGGGGCCGGTTCGCAGTGCCGTCCGCTCGCTCAGCACCCTCAACCGCACGATGGGGGAAGCATTGACGCGTGTCTGATGGCGTCGTACCTACTGCTGAGCGAAGCGCGAAGCAAGCCTGTCGAAGGGGAAGCCTGTCGAAGTCCTGTGCTGACCCGCAACGGTGGGTTGCCTTCGCGAGGAGGCGGCGAGCCCGGTAACCCAGCAGTTGTACGTACGACACCTATTCGTCGTGGTCTACGAATCGGCAGTCCAGCGCGTGGCAGATCTTCGCTGCGCGTCGATTCTCATTTCGTGGCTCTGAGCTCCCTGACTGTCGCCTCCTGCCAGTTCCGATCGGTGACGACGCCGCGGTCGCGGGCGGTCGTTCACCCGAGCCGCGCGCCGATTTGCGCCCACGGCCCGCCCGCCACCAGAGCCTCGGTCCTCGCCCGGGTGAGGAGATCATCGGTACCGGTTGCCACCGGAGAGGGCTGAGTCCCCGGACTGCTGCCCATCGTCCTCTCGACGGGCTCGGATTGGCTTCGCCATCCATGCGACCGTATCGGCCACGCACGTGACAGATGAAACAAGTCATCATTGCCGTCGCCTCAGTTCCAGTAACACACCCAACGAGGAGTGTTCGAAGCTAGTCGTCTGTCGCTGAACGGGTCTCGGTGATGTGGAACCGGATCCGACGCATCCTCGACATCATCGGGCCGACACAAGCTCCCGAATCTCGAGTGCCGCGTCCAGCATCTGACGTGTGTTCCGCCACCAGTCCTGCAAGTGCAGGTCGAGGATCAACTCATCTGCGCCCGCACTTGCTGCGGAAGCGATGTCGTCGAGAATTTGCTCGAGTGTGCCTGAAAAGCCGGTCCGATCGTCGCCGGACGGGGTCTCGGAGAACGTGACGTTCCCCACCACGATCATTTCCATCGTGGACGGGTCGCGCCCTGTGGCGGCCGCCGACTGGCGTATCAAGTCCCACGCCGTACGAAGCTTCTGAGCACCAGCAGCGCCAGGGGTCGGGAAAAGTGGCATCCAACCGTCGGCACGTCGAGCGATCCGCTGCAGCACACGTGCATTGGGACCTCCAGTGGAGCTGACGTCGACATCGCCGCCCAAGATGACGGGGATCGGTGAAGCCGGCTTCGGCAGGACGTAGGCGTTGTCGATGAGCGTGTGGGCCCCCGGTAGTTCACTGGATCCGGACCCCAGGCTGCATTGAAGACGTCGAGGGTCTCGTCGAGCAGTCGGCCGCGATCGGACTTGGCCACGCCGACTGCCTCGAACTCGTCGACTGCCCAGCCCGTGCCCAACCCCGCGGCCACACGCCCCCCGCTGATCTGGTCGAGGGTCGCGAATCTCTTCGCGAGTTGGAGAGGCTGATGAAGGCCGGCAACCATCACGCTGGTGCCCAGTCGGACTCGCTCGGTCACCACTGCTGCGGCCGCGAGGACGGTCAACGGGTCAGCCGCTTGCCGATACGCGGGCGGCCACGGCGCGCCTGGAGTAAAGGAATCACGGGGCGCCACAGGAAACAACGGTCGCTCCCAGGCCCAGATACTGTCGAACCCGGCACGTTCGGCTGCGCTGGCTACCTCAGTGACGTCGTGCCGCAAATCAATGCCCATCCGCTGGGGCAGGCGAAGTCCAAGTCTCATAGGCACTGCGCCTCGTCCGCGCGGAACAGCGTGCCACCGACGACGACGGCAGTCCGCGTCGTTATGCTGTTGCACTGACGAACATAAAGTCAGCACTATACCCGTGCGGTGTTGCTGATTTTTTGACGAACCCCACCGCGCTACACGGAGAACCCGATTCGAGAGACGGTGAGGCCCCCATGTCGATCAGCCACATCAACCCCTCGTTGCGTCGATGCTGAAGCCGTCCGGATTCGCGCACGCCCCAGGGCCGGAGAGTTGGTCCCGCCGTGGCAGGTATCGGGGTCACCGGCCTGTGGCAGCCCGAAGCTCTCATCGAGATACAGGCTGTGGCTGTCGTCGCCGGTGAATGACCTCCATCGCGTGTTCGCGGGCGGGACCGCTGAGGACCTCATTGAGGTCGGCGAACAGCTGTTCCGCCGTCACGCCGTTCCAGCCCTGCGGCAGTAGCGCCAGCGGAAGGCCTGGGTCAAGGTAGGGCAAGCGCCGCCACACGGTCAGCATCGGAACATAGGTCGCGAAGGCCGAATCCGGGGTCGCCGGCCCGCCCGTGAACTCGCGCAGTGCGGGCCGGTACCGCTCGATGAAGTCCGCGTACGACAAGGTCAGTTCTTCGAGGTCCCACCACCGACGCACCTTCGAACGCAGCTCCCCGAAGGCGATGTGGTTGCCTTCGAAGATGTCGACGTAAGCGGCGAGGCCACGTCGCTCGAGCATCTCGCGAGTCTCCTGAGCCAGGTGGCCAGGTGCGATCCACACCCCCGGCGCCGCAGTTCCGAAACCGAGCGTGGTCAGCGACGTGCGCAGTAGGTGCCGCTTCTCGCGTTCGGACTCGGGTACCGAGAACACCAGGACGACCCAACCATCCTCCATGGTTGCGCGCCTGCGGTGAAAGATGCGCGTATCTCCCTCGTTGATGACGTCCAGGGCTGATCGGGACAGTGCATACCCGGCTGCGCCGTCGTGGCGCACGCTCTGCAGGACGTCGCGTCGCTTGAGTCGCGAGACCGAGGAGCGCACCGCTTGCCCGTCGACTCCCAGGTCGGCCATCAGTCGCACCAGTCCGGCCACCGGGAGCCAGTTGCTTTCCGCGCGGGCGTAGAGGCCGAACAAGGTGACAATCAGCTCTCGCGGCTGCGACTCGGTGTCATCGGTGAAGACCGTCATGAGAACACCATAGGTGAGTGATCGGGGGGAGCGTTGCGCCCAGGCCTCAGGTAGTTCCGTTGATAAAAGTCTATGTCGCCTATTCACATGTCGTCACAATCAGTGCATACTTTCATCACTTAGACACCTGTGGAAAGGCTCACACACATGCTCTCCAGGTCGGCCCACATCGACACCTTCTGCCGTGACAACCTGCCGCCCACATCCGACTGGCCGGATCTACGCTTCGACCTACCCGAGTTGGCATACCCCGACCGGTTGAACTGTGCGCGCACCTTGCTCGACGACGCGGTCGCAGCATGGGGACCGGACCGCCGCTGCCTGCTCACTCCAACCGAACAGTGGTCGTACGGAGCGCTGTTGCGACGCGCGAACCAAATCGCTCAGGTCCTCGTCGGCGACCATGGGCTGGTGCCCGGCCAACGGGTGATGCTGCGGGGTCCGAACAATCCCTGGCTCGTCGCCTGCTGGTTCGCTGTCGCCAAGGCAGGCGGTGTCGTCGTGACGACCATGCCACTGCTCCGACACCTCGAGATCGCCAAGCTGATCGAGCTCACGAGTCCGGCGCTGACTCTATGCGATCACCGCTTCACCGAGGAGATGATGCAGGCGGCGGGTGATATCCCCGTGATCGCATTCGGCGGCGGGGGAGCCGATGATCTGATCACCTCCGCCGAGCGCAAGTCCGGCGAGTTCACCAACGTCGACACCGCTGCCGACGACGTGGTAATGCTCGCGCCGACGTCCGGAACCACCGGTTCACCAAAGGCCACGATGCACTTTCACCGCGACGTCCTGGCGAACGCGGACACCTTCTCCCGGCACGTCGTCAAGCCGGAAGCCGACGACCTGTTCACCGGCACACCGCCGCTGGCATTCACCTTCGGACTCGGCGGTCTGATAGTCTTCCCGATGCGGGTCGGGGCCGCCACCCTGCTGCTCGAACGCGCGACCCCCGCCGAACTCGCCGACGCAGTCGCGAAATTCGCTGTCAGTGTGCTGTTCACCGCTCCGACCGCCTATCGGGCACTGCTGCGCGCGGATCAGGCCGACAAGCTCGGCTCTCTGCGCCGATGCGTCTCCGCGGGCGAGCACCTTCCCGCATCGGTGTGGCATCAGTTCCACGACGCGACCGGAATCAGCATCATCAACGGCATCGGCGGCACCGAGATGCTGCACGTGTTCATCTCCGCCGCCGACGAGGACATCCGTCCCGGCTCGACCGGCAAGGCGGTGCCCGGGTTCTATGCCGAGATCCACGATGAGAACGGGCAACCGGTGTCTGACGGCACTCCTGGTCTGCTGGCAGTCAAAGGCCCCACCGGATGCCGGTATCTCGCCGACGACCGGCAGAAGAACTACGTCCGCGAGGGCTGGAACCTCACAGGAGACACCTACACCCGCGACGAAGACGGGTACTTCTGGTACCACGCCCGCAGTGACGACATGATCGTCTCCTCCGGGTACAACATCGCCGCACCCGAGATCGAGGAAGCGATCGACAAGCATCCCGATGTCGCCGAGAGTGCCGTCATCGGACTCCCCGACGACGAACGCGGCATGATCGTGCACGCGGCCATCGTGTTGCGCGACGGCGCGGTCGGCGACGAGAAGAAGATTCTCGAGATTCAAAACTTCGTCAAGCAGACCGCAGCACCCTACAAGTACCCCCGCAGCATCGTCTTCCTCGACAGACTGCCGCGGACCCCGAGCGGAAAGCTGCAGCGGTTCCGCCTGCGCGATATCTCCTCCGCGGTGCCGTCATGACCATCCCGTCCCCCGCGAGCGTCGTCGTCGATCGTCGTGTCGAATGGCAGGACACCGACGCCGCTGGGCATTACCACCACTCCACCGTCATCCGCTGGGTCGAGGCCGCAGAGGCTGTCCTAGCCTGGACCGGCGCAACAACAGGTTCATGTGGCTCGGAACCGACAAGGTCAACATCGAAAAATGCATCCGTACGACGGGACGAAAGTGAAGGGCAAAGATGTTGCCACGATTGAACTCCCGGTGTTCCACGGGACCCGAGGATCGTGCACGCTGGCTGTCGCTGACCGCGAATCTCGGGCGGCACCCATTGCCGAGCAGATAGCAGCGGTCGCACCAGCGAACGGCGTGCCGGTAGGAGTGGTGCGCTCCCACCGGCACGCGATCTACCGATTCGCAGGTTCAGACCAGCGGCCGGTAATCCGTTTCCCTTACCGAGATCCCCATCAGGACGGCAGATGGGCGAAACGATGACCAGAGGCCGTCAACGTCCTACCTGCCCTTGTTCCGATGCGTCCCAGATCATCTGCTGCTACCTGGATGACCGGCTTGCCCGCAACCGATACCGGGACCCGGGGCAACCTATCTGGTGTCCCAGGGCTCGGTTCCAGTGTGGGCGTCACCATCGCGGAGCCCCCTCGGGTGGTGCCCGAGCACGGACGCGCGATGTTCTTCGTCGTCGAACCCGATCGTGAGTGCCTGGTCCGCCTTGAACGCCGGATCCGTGATGGCCGCCTGCGGCCACCTGCGGTCAGCGTGAGGCCACTCGCTGAAGCCCTCACTGCCTTCGATCGGAAACAACTTACGATCATGCCATGTGGGATGCGACCAATGGTGGATGGGTGGGTGGATGTCTCACATCGCTGCGGACGCAGAACCGCCGTGCCCCGCATAGGCCTTCGTTCGTGGTCGTGGTCGCCGGCATGCGCGGGGATCGAGCCACCGCAGTGGGATCCCCAGGGGCGCATTTCACTGGTATTCATCCACGTCGATTTCAACCATCAGCCGCTGGGTCGCTGATCAGCCAAGCAAGGCATCGAGGGCAACCATGTCAGAATCAAACACACAGCCCGCTGGGCAATCAGTTCTGAAGCAGAAGACGCCGGCGGACCCGTCGCCGCAACCAGAACGCGGGATCCCGCAGCACTCCGAATTGGCCTTTCCTGGTGTACTACTGAGTGCAGCCTTCGTGGTCGGGGTATTCGGAGCGCTCGCGATCATGCTGACAGGTGCCGCTTCCGTCGTGAAGGGAGAAGTCGGACAAACCTACAGTGAACAGCTCGCGTCGGCCGGCGAAAACGACGTACTTGCGCGCATTCTGTGGGCACTCGGGGACATGACAGAATCCCAGTCCTATATCGGGGATCGCGTCGATCGGATTGCTCAGTGGCGCAACGATTGCCTGGTTGGCGTGGAGGGGGCGATCACGACCTTCCTCCAGGACCCAGGAGTAAGCCCATGAGCCCGAATCCGAACACCGACACGTCGGATTTCTATGCATTCGAACAGATGCTCTCCGACTCCGAGCGCGCATTGCTGCACTCCGTGCACGATTTCAGTGACCACCGAGGTCGACCCGATCATCAACACACATTGGAATGCCGGAACCTTCCCGTTCGAGATCGTGCCCGGACTCCGGAAGCTCGGCATCGCCGGTGTGCCTTACCAGGGCTTCGGCTGTGCCGGGCGGAGCTACCTGCTCGACGGGATGATTGCGATGGAGCTGGCTCGCACGGATTCCTCGATCGCCACCTTCAACGGCGTGCACGGCGGCCTGGCCATGGGATCGATCTACCTGTGCGGTTCGGACGAACAACGCGAACGCTTCCTCCCCTCGATGGCACAGTACGAGAAGATCGGATCCTTCGGGCTGACCGAACCCGACGTAGGTTCCGGTGCATCGGGCGGGCTCACCACGACTGCCGAACGCGACGGTGACACCTGGACTCTGAACGGGCAGAAGAAATGGATCGGCAACGCGACGTTCGGCGATCTCACGGTGATCTGGGCCAAGGACGTCGCCGACGGCCAGGTGAAGGGATTTGTCGTCGAGAATTCCTCGCCCGGATTCACGGCGGACAAGCAGGAGCGCAAGATCGCCCTGCGGATCGTGCAGAACGCGCTCATCACACTCGACAACGTGCAGGTTCCGGAGCACAACCGCCTGCAGGGCGCGAACACGTTCAAGGACACCGCCGAGGTGCTACGACTGACACGCGCGGGCGTGGCCTGGATGGCGGTTGGATGCGCGCGCGGCGCGTACGAGAACGCGCTGAAATACGCCTGCGCCCGTGAACAGTTCGGCAGGCCGATCGGCGGGTTCCAGCTCGTGCAGGACCTGCTGGTGCGAATGCTCGGAAACATCACCTCGTCCTTGGCCCTGTGTGCGCGGTTGTCCCAATTGCAGGACCAGGGGGATGCCGAGGACCGGCACTCATCGCTCGCCAAGGCGTTCTGTACGGTCCGCATGCGTGAAACTGTCGGATGGGCACGGGAGTTGATGGGCGGAAATGGAATACTTCTGGAACACAACGTGGGCCGTTTCGTCGCCGACGCCGAAGCGATCTACTCGTACGAGGGAACCAGGGAAATGAACACCCTCATCGTCGGACGGTCGTTAACCGGACACAGTGCCTTCGTCTGACGATTCGGGTGCGCCGACCCGACGCCGCCCTCACATCTGTGACCGGTATGGCGGCGGTGATGGAGCTCGACGTACGTGTTCGGTCGGCACAGCGCCCGCGCCGGGTCGGCATCTGCATTTTGGACAGGCCGAGGCGACTTGCAGGCTCGCGTCGGCGGACAATGGACCTCGACACAATCGCGACGCTTCACTCTTTCGAAGGAGCACCGATGACTGACACCGCCGTCGACGCCGTGGCATCCCTCCAGGTGACCGAGTACTGGGTTGTCGAAGTGGACCGCCACGACGGGACGTGTTGCACGTTCGGGCCGTTCACCGCCGAGGCGGCCTGGGCTAGAATGGAACACCGGACCGCGCCCACCAGGTTCGCCGCCGTGGTAGGGAAGCGATGAACATCACGGACAGTGCCGACGACATCATCCGGATCCCGGGCGGCCCGGCTAGGAGAGACTGCGTCCGGGGGAGGGGTATGAATGTGACGTTATGTCACGTGGTCCTGGTCGTCGCGGCAGCGCGGGCAGTTCTTCTCGTATATGTAGCCAGCGCGATGTCCCGGGCCTCATACCGACGCTGAAATCGTCCTTCTCTCAACCGAGAATTCGAACTTCTGGTGGCGGGTCACTCTCCGGTCGGGGAATCGGTGGCGCGACCTCAGGGTCGTGAGACCCGCGTCGTGACGAGTGTCGGTGCGGACCATTTATGGTGCCCTGAAATTTGTTGAGAATTTTAAATCTATTGCAGGGCAGTGGATATAGGGAAATGAATCGCCGATAGCTGACAGTGCGCCAGGACACTGTCGCAGGAAAATGGGCCAGCGGAACACGACAGGGGCCGAGGATGCAGCGTCCTTGTGCCGAGGTGGTAGAGGTCGACCCGCGCCAGATCATGGGCCCGCGGCCGGCGGCCGGGTCGGCACGCCGTACGTCGCGAGCCCGAGCAGTACCCCGGCCAGGGCGGTCGCCGGCGGGGCCAGGGCGGGTGTGCCACGGACCTCTCCTGTGGAGGCGAGCCAGAGGTGCTCCCAACTGGGTAGCGCGATCCATTCGTCCTTGTGGTTGAGAATCCCGGATCGAGGTTGGCGGCTACGTGCTCGTAGACCCCGAACAAGAGCTGGAGTCGGCGGGTCGCGAAGGTTCCGCCCGTCGTCCGCTTCTCCTATCCTTATGGGGTATCCATGTCCCGGTACGCGGCAGACGGGCAGGGTGTTTGTTCGCGGACGGGTTTGGTGTTCACCGAGAGCCCGTGCGTCCTCTCTCATCGCTGCGAACCCGTGGGCGCGGGTTGCGGCAGGTGTGACAGGAGGTATGAGCGGGTCTCGTCGTTTCGATACGAAGGAGGCTGAGATGAGTCAGCCAACTATGGATCCGACCTTCTATCGCAGCGCAGCCGAGGCGGCTGCCGCCCCAATGGAGCAACTGGCCTACGTGGTTGCGTTCGATCGCGCAGCGGAGAAACCTGATGCGCTGAGCGTGATCGACGTGGATCCCGGGTCGGGCACATACGGCCAAGTGGTGGGCTGGACCGAGGTACCCCAGCGGGGCAACGAGCTGCACCACTTCGGCTGGAATGCCTGCAGCAGCGCGCTGAAACACGAGGGTCACCACATGGAGGGGTTGGCGCGCCGGTACTTGATCGTTCCGGGCCTGCGCTCGTCCCACCTGTACGTGTTCGATACTCAGCCCGACCCACGTCAGCCCACCCTGTCCAAGATCGTGGACAGTGCCGAGCTCGCAGCCAAGGCCGGCTACTCCCGACCACACACGTTGCACTGCGGGCCGGACGGCGTGTTCATGACCTGCCTCGGCGGCGCAAACGGATCGGACGGGCCGGGCGGGATCGCATTGCTCGATCACGACACGTTCGACGTGCTCCGGCAATGGGAGACCGACCGGGGTCCGCAGTACCTCGCCTACGACGCCTGGTGGCATCTCAACCAGAACACGCTGATCAGCAGCGAGTGGGGCACGCCGTCGATGATCGAGGACGGGCTGGTACCGGAGCTGTTGCTGGAGAACAAGTACGGCCACGCGATCCACTTCTGGGACCTCGCCACCGGCAAGCACCGGCAACGAGTCGATCTCGGTGCGCAGCATCAGATGCCGCTCGAGCTGCGCCCGTCGCACGACCCGGAGGCCACGTGGGGATTCCTCGGCGTGGTGATCTCGACTGAGGATCTGTCGGCCTCGGTGTGGCGTTGGCACCGCGACGGGGACAGTTGGGCGGTGGACAAGGTGATCACCATCCCGGCCGAGCCGACCGATCCCGACCTGTTGCCGCCTGCGCTGAAACCGTTTGGTGCGGTGCCACCGCTGGTCAGCGACATCGACCTGTCGGTCGACGACAAATTCCTCTACGTCTCGTGCTGGGGTATCGGGGAACTCAAACAGTTCGACGTGCACGACCCAGCCAGCCCCATAGAGACGGGGTCCATCCGGCTGGGAGGGATCGTGGGCCACAGCGCCCATCCGGCAGCACCGAACCAGCCGCTGTCCGGTGGCCCACAGATGGTCGAGATCAGCCGTGACGGTCGGCGGGTCTACCTCACCAACTCCCTCTACGGCGCCTGGGACGACCAGTTCTACCCGGACGGCGTTGGTGCCTGGATGGCCGAGATGCACGCCGATCCTAGCGGCGGAATGACCATCGACGAGGCCTTCTTCCCGCATGACGAGGACTTTCGGGGTCTGCGGGTGCACCAGGTTCGCCTCCAGGGCGGTGACGCCTCCTCCGATTCGTACTGCTACCGGTAGCGGCCGGCGTTGGCCCGCCGTGTCCCGCGCCGTGGGCCCCGAGGCTCGGCTTTGCAGACAGCGAGTCGATCGCTCAGTGCCCTGTCCTCGCGATGGCCGTAGGCGCGCCGTACGGGGATCACGCCCATCGCCGACGCCTGATGCTTGGCAGCCGGATTTCCCGGCTGCCGAGGAAGCCGCGTAACACTTATGGCGACGTGTCCTGGTTGAGGATCCGCTCTACAGGACGGCTTCCACGCAAAATCGCGTCCGGGTAGAGCTGTGACTGTCTACGTATTCGGGTCGGTCAATGGTGGTGCCGATGACGAGAGCGGTTACCTCGACTCCGGGCGACGGCACGGGCGCAGATATCGGACGTTGCGGGTGCACGCGGTCAGTTCGGAGAGAGCCTGGTGTAGCTGCCCGGTCACGTCCCACACATCGGGGACGAGGTTTCGGCAGGCGATGATGCCGACGTCGAGGTGCCGGCCGTAGGACATGGCGGCGATGGTGATGCCGCCTGCCACGTCGCTGACGGCGGAGACGGGAAAGTTCCCGGTTACCTCGATGCCCGCGGCATACAGCGGCCGAGCAGGGCCGGCGGCGTGGGAGATGATCAGGTTGACCGGTGGCGTGGGCATGCTCAGCGCCCGCAGCGGTGTGCGCGAGATCAGACCGCGCAGCGCCCGCGGCAGCGCTGCGCCGAAGTCGCGGACGAGGGTGGCGGGTGCGGCGCGGAAACGTTGGGGTGCCGCCGTGAGCGAGGTGTGCACCTTTTGCAGGCGGCGCGCCGGGTCGGCTTCGTTGATCGGAAGGGCGATGGGCAGGAGGGAGAGCCGATGGCCGGCGGCCGCGAACTGAGGGTCGGTGCGCCCCGCGATCGGCATGGCCGCGGCCAGCGCCGTGTCGGGCAGGGCATCGTGGTCGATGAGCCAGCGACGCAGCACGGTGGTGCACAGCGCCGTCACCACGTCGTCGACGGTGAAACCCAGCGCGGACCTGACCGCCTCGACCTCGCCGAGCGGCAACGAGGTGAACGCGAAGCGTCGGCGCGCGGTGGCGGGGCCGTTGAACGGGGCGTCGGGCGGTGTCGGTGCCCCGGCCGTCGGCTCGTCAGCCGACCACCACCATGCGCGCCGGGTCAGCCTGCGGGCGAGTGTGCCCAGCAGGTCCGCGCCGGGGACGGTGAGGGCGCGGGCGAGCTCGGGCAGGTACGGTGCCAGCCGGAGCGAGGACCACATCAGCCGCGCGGGCAATAGTGCGAGATGCCAGGCGCTGTTGCCGAGCATCCCCAGTGCGCCGGCCGCCTGGTACTGCTCGTCGCTGAGCCGGTGCGGCACCGTGCGGGGTTGCGGGGCGGTGTCCATCAGCACCGCGAGGGCCTGCCCCGCGGTCAGACCGTCGATCACCGCCGGGTGCACCTTGGTGTAGATCGCCTGCCGGCCACCGGTGAGCCCGTTCACCAGATAGCACTCCCACAGAGGCCGGTCGCGGCTCAGTGGGCGTGCCGCGAGACCGGAAATCTGCTCGGCGAGCTGTTCGTCGGTGCCGGGACCGGTCAGGGCGACCTCCCGGATGTGATAGCCGAGGTCGAGGAACTCGGAGTCCACCCAGTAGGGCCGGTCGAGCCCGAGGGGTACCTCCTGTAGCCGCCACCGCAGTGGCCCTACCAGGTGTAATCGGCCATCTGCGAGCGTGCGGAGGTCTCGGACCGTGAGCTGGCCGCCTGGCGTGGTGGGGCCGAGGACACTCAGGACCCCGACATGGGTGGAGGTGGTGGATGTCTCGGCGTCGAGGAACTGCGTATCGAGTGAACTGAGCTGGTGCATAAGGTGTTTACCTGGATTGGGTGAGCCAACTTGCTGGGCGAGCCCACAAGGCGTCACCCCAACGCTACGCCGCGGCGCGTCCCTGTGGTGTCCCGAGTAATTCGTTTGCCGAATCCTCGATGAGCGTCGGTCGAACCATTTCGAATTGGCGCACACCGAGTTTCGATTTGTGGCCGCCGGAACGGCCGCAAGCGGGCAGCAGCGAGGGTTCGTGCGGATATCCGCACGTCGGGGCGTGTTGAAGATCGTTGGCTCCCCGCTTCGAATCACGGAGTGTTCCGTCCGACCGGGCACCGTGGGCCGTTGAATCTTCGCCGTTTGTCGTGTTCGGCTCGGTCTGGTTCTCGCCCTCGAGGCAAATGCTCTCGGCTCCCGCGAGGCGACCCGGGTGCCCGGGGCCGGCAGGGCGCGGTGGGGTTGGCGAAGGCGGCGCGTAGGACACCGCTATCGCCCGAATCGACGAGATGACCTCCCGCAGCGACATCGTCAAGCTGAGCGACGCGGACCTGGCCTGGCTGCGGCCAGGCGATCGCCACGGTGATGCAATTCGGTGGCCGATGTCTCGGGCCCGGAGATCCTGGTCGTCACCCACGGCGACACCGCAGCCACGCGGTACACCCGGAGCGGGTTCGTGCGCGTCCCGCGGGCGCCGGGTCGACCGGGTCGAGGTGGACACCGCCGAGTTGGAGGACGCCTTCAGGGCCGGGTTGCGGCACGCCATGACCGACCGCGACCTGCTGGCCCGTAGAACCGATCGGCACCGGCAACGAGCTGCGCCATCGAACCCGGCGGCACTCGTTCCACTCGCGGGTCCACTGCGCCTGATCCGGTGCCGAGTGCGCGCCAACAAGGACGACCCCGGCGCCGCCTAGAATGGGGTGATACGGACGCCTTCGCTGCATCGGGCGAGGTGGTCCGCGGCGGCGGGGCTCCTTGCGAGCCCGACCCGTGGGAGGTGGCCATGCAACCGTCCGACCGGATGCGGGCGCTGCCGCGGCGGGCCCGGGTCACGATCATGGTGACGGTGGCTCTCGTTGCGTTGCTGGTGATCGGGCCGCGTCTGGTCTTGGTGTACACGGATTGGCTGTGGTTCGGTGAGGTCGGCTACCGCCGCGTGTGGGGGACCGTCCTGGTCACCCGGCTGATCCTGTTCACGGCGGTGACGCTGCTGGTGGGTGCGGTGATCTCCGCGGCCATGGTGTGGGCGTACCGGTCCCGCCCACTGTTCGCGGCCGAGGCCTCGGCCGCGGCTGAAGCGAAGGATCCGCTCGAGCGGTATCGGACGGTGGTGCTGCGCCGCCCGCGGTCGTTCACGGTGGGGATCGCGCTGCTGCTGGCGCTGCCGTTCGGGCTGCACGCGCAGGCGAGTTGGGAGACGGTGCAACTGTTCCTGCACGGCGGCGGCTTCGGTACCGTGGACGCGGAGTTCGGGTACGACATCGGCTTCTATGTCTTCGACCTGCCGTTCTACCGGATGATCCTGACGTGGCTGTTCATCGCGGTGTTCCTGGCGTTGCTGATCGGCCTGGGAACCCACTACCTGTTCGGCGGCATCCGGCTGGCACCGAGCAAGGACCACGTCATCGAGGTGTCCCGGCCGGCGCGCGTCCAGCTCGCAGTGCTCGCGGGCACGTTCATCGCGCTGAAGGCGGCCTCCTACTGGCTCGACCGGTACTCCCTGTTGTGGAGCGGCCGGAAGGAGCCCACCTTCACTGGGGCCGGATACACCGACATCAACGCGGTGCTGCCGGCCCGGTTGATCATGGTCGCGATCGCGGTGCTGTGCGCGGTGGCGTTCTTCGCCGCGATCGCGGTGCGGGACCTGCGGATCCCGGCGATGGCCACGGCACTGCTGGTGCTCTCGGCGATCCTGGTCGGCGGAATCTATCCGGCGCTGATCGAGCAGTTCTCGGTCCGCCCGAACGCCGCCGACCGGGAGAGCCCCTACATCGAACGCAACATCGCCGCGACCCGGCAGGCCTACGGAATCGGCTCGGACCGGGTCGACTATCTCGACTACCCCGGGGTGGGCACCCGGCCGCCCCGGGACATTCCCGCCGACGTCACCACCATCGCCAACGCCCGCCTGCTGGACCCGACCGTGCTCTCGCGCACCTTCACCCAGCAACAACAGCTGAAGAATTTCTACGGCTTCCCCGAGCACCTCAACATCGACCGCTACACCATCGACGGACAACTCGCCGACTACATCGTCGCCGCCCGCGAGCTCTCCCCGAACAGCCTCAGCGGCAACCAGACCCAGTGGATCAACCGGCACACCGTCTACACCCACGGCAACGGGTTCATCGCCGCCCCCGCCAACAGGGTCAACGCCGCCGTCCGCGATGTCGCCGGGCAGAGCGCGAGCAGCGACAGCGGGTACCCGATCTACGCGGTCAGCGACATCGCCTCCCAGGCGGGCGGCGACCAGGTGATCCCGGTCGAGCAACCGCGCATCTACTTCGGTGAGGTGATCGCGCAAGCGGACCCGGACTACGCCATCGTCGGAGGCCCGGAGGGTGCGCCGCCGCGCGAGTACGACACCGACACCGCCCAGTACACCTACACCGGCACCGGTGGGGTGCCGGTGGGCAGTTGGGTCAACCGGTTGGCGTTCGCCGCCCGGTACGCCGAACGCAACATCCTGTTCTCCGGCGCCATCGGGCCCGAGTCGAAGATCATCTTCAACCGGGACCCGGCCACCCGCGTCGAACACGTCGCCCCGTGGCTGACCACCGACTCCAACCCGTATCCGGCGGTGGTCGGCGGCCGGATCGTGTGGATCGTCGACGGCTACACCACCGCCGCGCACTACCCGTACTCGCAGGTCGGCTCACTCACCGCGCCGATCGTCACCGACACCGGCCGCACCTCGCCCCCCGAGCACGTGTCCTATGTGCGGAACTCGGTGAAGGCCACCGTCGACGCCTACGACGGCACCGTCACCCTCTACCAGATCGACGAGAACGACCCGGTCCTGCGGGCGTGGATGAGCGTGTTCCCCGGCACCGTGCAGCCGCCGAACGCAATCCCGACCGAGCTGCGCGCGCACTTCCGCTACCCCGAGGATTTGTTCCGCCTGCAGCGGGACCTGCTGGCGAAGTACCACGTCGATGATCCGCGGGAGTTCTTCACTACCAACGCGTTCTGGTCGGTGCCCAGCGATCCGACCGCCGACACCGGTGGGGAGCAGCCGCCGTACTACGTCCTGGTCGGCGACGCCGACACCGCGGCCCCGTCCTTCCGGCTCACCAGCGCCATGGTCGGCTTCAACCGCGAATTCCTCTCCGCCTACCTCTCGGTGCACTCCGACCCCGAAAACTACGGCAGGATCGATATTCTGCGGTTGCCGACGGACACCCAGACCCAGGGCCCGCGGCAGACCCAGAACTCGATGATCTCCGACACCCGCGTCGCCTCCGAGCGCACCCTGCTCGAGCGGTCCAACCGGATCTACTACGCCAACCTGCTGACTCTGCCGATCGCCGACGGCGGCGTCCTCTACGTCGAACCGGTGTTCACCGAACGTTTGACCAGCACGCCCAACAGTTCCACCTTCCCGCAGCTGGCCCGGGTACTGGTCAGCTATCGCGAACCCGGCACGGGCGGGGTGCGGATCGGTTACGCCCCCACCCTCGCCGAGGCCCTCGACCAGGTCTTCGGCACCGGCACCGGCGCCGTTGCCACCGCGCCCGGCGGCGACGCCACCACACCACCACCTCCAGGCGGGCAACCGCCGGCGCCGGCCCCACCGGGCGCCCCGCCCGCCCCGCCGCCGGCGGCATCGGACCAGCTGACCGCCGCGGTCCTCGAACTCAACGACGCCCTGGCCAACCTGCGCGAGGCGCAACGCACCGGCGACTTCACCGCATACGGCGCGGCCCTGGACCGCCTGCAACAGGCCATCGACGCCTACCTGGCCGCGGGCGGAACCCCGCGCTGACCCGTCCCTTCGGCGCGGTGGTCCGTGCAATGACGTTGTGCTGTAGAGAAAGTCACGGATTCGACGATGCCGGATAGGCCGGCCAGGACCACGCGGCGGCCGCGCACGTGCACCCCGGCTTGTCCTCCGCCGCCCTCGACCCGATGGCGGCGTGCCGTGGTGTGAAGGTCGAACTCGAACCGCGTGCATCGTACGCAAGGAACGGCTTCCCCGGGACCGCATGTGGCACGGCCTCGCGCTCGAGGTCCTCCAGGAATTCCTCGCGCTGTGATCTGTGGATGTTGGGGGGTCGGCGGGCGTGTGGGGGCCCGGTATGCCGGATGTCAGGACAGTTCAATCATGTGGTTGTGCACTGTGTTTCGGTGGAGCGGTGTTGTGGTCGTTTCCGGGCCTTATGAGTTGAGGGGTAGTTGTGGGTGTGGCTCACAAGTTGGATTGTGCCTGGACCGTTCCGGCGGCGCCGGCGGCGAGTGCGCTGCGATCGTGTTCGTTCTGGTCGGCGTAGGTCTCGGCGAAGTCGGCGAGTGCGTTGTCGAATGTGGTGGAGTTGCTGAGGTACGCCGAGATGGCGACTCGGTCGCCGGAGCGGGCGTGTGCGCGGGCGAGGGTCCAGCCGCAGAGCTGGGCATAGAGCTGCATGCTCCGGGGGCGCATGGTGTCGATGTCGGCGGACATCTTCCAGTCTCGGAGCCGGCGGAGGTAGTGGTCCTCGCAGCGCAGCGCGCGTGCTACCTCGGCGTCGATGCGCTCGATGATTACCGGTCGTATGCTGTAGGGCGCGACGAGGAGGTTGCGGTACTGCGTCTTCCGCGAGTAGCCGGTGAGGGAGTTGAAGAGGTCTGTGAGGTCGGCGCCGATCTCGGGTAGGGCGGTGAGGAGACTGACGTCCTCGTAGAGTCGGGCGGTCTTGGGGTGGTAGTTCCCGGTGCCGATGTGGCAGTAGCGCCGGATGGTGGACCCTTCGCGCCGGACCACCACGAGGCAGGTCTGCAGTGGGTCTTGAGCCCGACCAGCCCGTACGCCATGTGCACGCCGGCCTGCTCCAGCTTGCGGGTCAAGCTGGTCTGCAGGCGGGGGTCATCAGTCAAGCTCCTGTCCCGTAACACCCAAAGGCCGGTCTGCAAGGACCAGGCGGAGATGTCGTGAACCGCCGCACACAGTCGAGTGGCGTGTTAGAACGAACGTGTGGCACTCGGCGAACAGATCGAGATCGACGTTCGGACACGCATGATTGTGGGTCAAGAGCTCGATATGGCTGCTCGCCAGCCAGACGTGGGCAACGTGATCGTTCACCGAGCCGGAGATCTCCTGGTGCTCGTCGACAGCGGGGTAACAACCGTTATCCGCGACGCGATCCGATCCGCTGCCGACGACCTCGCTCCGTGGTCGAAGATCCTGCTGCTCCCCACCCACGGTCACCCCGACCATGTCGGGAACAACGACATCATCACAGACCTCGGCGACGGGCTCGACCGCTCGAACGTGCACCATTTCGTGAGCGCGCACGACGCGAGCCAGTACCACGATCACGGGCTCGCCTACTGGACAACGAGCCTGGATCGCGTGTCCGGCTTGGTACCGGGCTTCGAGGATTCGTCTGCGGCAGCTCTCCGACTCCTCGCCATGTACCAGCCCTACGTTCCCATCACCGACCTCACCCGGACCTACGAGGAAGTCCCGCTCGATCATCTCGTCATCGGCTCTCAACACATGTCGGGTTGGTCGTTCGGCGACGGTGCCGTTCAGGTCATCCGCACCCACGGCCACTGCGCCGGCCAGGTCGTCGTCCACCTTCCCGAGGCGCGCTTGCTGCACCTGTCCGACGAACCTAACGGCCCGTGCGGCGCGATGCACGACGCCAACCAGATGAACATCTTCGCCGCGCTCGCCCAGGCGCTGACGCTGGTCGAGACCGATGCTGTCGGCATAGTCACCGAAGGCCATGCGTTCGAGGTGTTCGATCGCCCGACCGCAGCCGAGCGTCTGTCGACGCTGCTCGATCAGGCTTCGGCGCTCGACGGCGCCGCACAGGCACTGCTCAGCGGTGGCATCGACGACCTTCCGGCGTTCGTCGATGCCTTCATTGCGCGCTCCCAGTCGCTTGGCGTATCGGGTGCGAATCCGAATCCCATGTTCAACACCATGATGACGATCGCAAAGCTGCGCGAGCTGGGCCTCGTCGCGAAAGGCGAAGGTCCGCAGCAGACATGGAGCCGACCCGTGCTTGACGACTCGATGGGCGCACCATCATGATCGGTTGAATGACCCCTCGACCGATGTAGTTGCTGCCCCTTCCCATTCCACTTGCCTCGACGAATATGCACGAGTCGAATGCACAGGGCTACCAGTACAGTGCGTAGTAATGTTCTGTGGCAATGCATTTGCGCTCACGCCCGACGCGCGCCACTTGCGAAAGTGCGGGTTTCGGGATCCGCTGATTCCAGACGCTGCAGCGCTGACGAATTCAGGTCGTTGCCGATCGAGTCCGGGCGCGAGGTTCGCGAGGTCGGGCATCATTCCGCGTTACAAACCTGCCAGTCGACGGCGGTGACCTCGGGCTCGAGACTGAGAGTGCTGATCGCCTCCTCGAGGAGCTTGTCATTGCGCTCTGTGGTGACCACCGTCACCGTGGCGACCAACATGGCCGGTCGTGGTACCGACGTCGTGCTCGGCGGCAACCCCGACATCATCGCGCTCCGCAAGCAGGGGCTCGACCTCGTCCACACGCCCGACGACGACGAGGCGGCGGCGAGCGGAGTTCGAGTCAGGGGGCGACGGCATATCCGCTTCCGGTGGCTTTGGCGTGGTACATGGCGGCGTCGGCGCGACGGATCAAGGCCTCCCGGGTTTCCTCCGGTCCGGCAACTGCGACACCGACGCTGGCGGTGAACCGAAGTTCGTGGCCGGCCGAGTCGGCCCCGATCTGCAGTTCGGTGACGCGGGTGGCGAGGGTGATGGCCTCCTCGACGGAGGCGGTGTCGGGACAGACGATGAGGAATTCGTCGCCGCCGATCCGGGCCACGGTGTCGGTGGGGCGTATGACCGATTGCAGTTGTTCGGCCAACCGGATGAGGGCGTTATCGCCGACGGCGTGGCCGAGTCGGTCATTGAGGGTTTTGAACTCGTCGAGGTCGATCAGCAACGCCGCAACCGTGCGCTCGCTTCCGCGTGCGGTGTCCAGGGCGGCGTCGATTTGCTGGTGCGCCAGGGCACGGTTGGGTAGCCCGGTCAGTGAATCGTGCAGGCTCAGATGCCGCAGTGCGTCTTCTGCCTCGATGCGCCGGATCGCCGCGGCCAGTACGGCGGTCACCGAGCGCAGAAACATCACCTCCCGGTCGGAGTAGTCGCGGGGGCGGGCACTGTGTGCGGTGAGCACACCCCACACCGTCTCGGCGCCGATGGGAACGCAGACCCCGCTCCGTAGCCCCCGGGAATTCATGGCTTCGGTGGAGAACCGGTGCTCGCCGTGCCGGTCGGGGCAGATGATGATCTGATCGGTGGCGGCCGCGTAGCCGGGCTGCGAATCGGTACCGGGGGCGAAGGTGTCCGGGACGGGTGGTTGACCACGGTAGGCGAGCACCCGCAACACCGCGCCCGGCTCCTCGGCCCGGGCCACCGAGGCGCAGTTGACTCCGACCAACGCGGCGGCTGCGTCCGCCGCGGCGACGAGGACGTGGTCGAGGTCGCCGTCGACGGCGAGCTGACTCAGGTCGGCGAGGGCGCGTTGTTCGCGGACCCGGTACGCGGCTGCCTCCAACGCGGTGTGCAGGCGCTGTTCGTGCTCCTGGGCGGTGCGCAGGTCCTGGGCGATGCAGGCGATCACCGCCGGGCGCTGGTCCTGCGTGTGCTCGATCACGTAGGTCGACAGGGTCACCGGGATCGGTTCACCGGTCAGGAAGTGCCGAAACTCCGACCGGCCCTCCCACCGGCCCTGTTCGAGCAGGGCTGATTCCATGTCGGGGGCCTGGATGAATCCGACGTCGGTGAAGAATTCCGGTGCCCAGCGGGCGGCGACGGCGGCCTCGTCGGTCAGTCCCATCAGCTGCATTCCGGCGGGGTTGAGGTAGCGCAGGCGTCCGGTGTCGTAGTCGGCGAGTGCGACCATGTTCTGGGCGTGCTCGATCGCCGACAGCAGCATGCGGGCTTCCGCTGTTTCCGGTTTCATCCTGGGCGGCCGATTCCCGTGTTCGACTGACCCATTTGTGGCGGGGGCTTGGGCCTACGCTGGGGTTGGTGGCCTGGGCACGCTATGTCCTTCCGCGCGGGCGAGAGCGGGTGCGATCCATACACGCGGTGCGTTGTGTGCCGCCGGCAGACCCCTCGTGACTGCCGGCGGTGTTCTCGTCGCCCTCCGCTGGCTGGTGTGTCGGGCGCGGTGGTCACGGCGCGGGCCGTGTGATGGTCAGGGATTCGTCGAGGGCGCGGGGTGGCGGCGCGTTCGACGAGCAGGGGCACGAAGCCCCGGATCTGGCATCCGTCGAATCGATGGTGGGCGGCCTGAATCGCAGTGTCGACCCGGTCGGCATCGAGGAACTGGTACCGCTGGATCAGATGTGCGCGCACCGCGTCGATGCGCTGTTCTTCAGTGACGTCCATGACAGAAATTGTGGTCCCGTCGACGGCAGTCGGGAAGGGTCTTCAGTCGGTTTCATCAGGTTCGAATGCACCCTGATCCCGCTACCACCGCTGTCGGATGCGCACGCAATACCGATTCACACCAACCACACAGGTAACAGAAGAACCGAGACCTGGACCATCGCTCCCGGACCGTCGGGTCGTGCGTGCTGCGGGGCGGCGTGCAGCATCAGGTTGTCGGCCGGGCCGGAGGCGGCGCGTGTCAGAAGTCTTACACGATGCCCTCGCGGCATAGTTGGGCAAATGCTTTCATGACATCGCTCTTGGATGCGCCGATCTTGGCCAGTATTTCGGGGTCGCGTAGACGTTTGATCACCGCGTCGATGATCTCCGCGATGAGGGCCGGGGAGCCACTACGCAGTTCACCGGTGTCCATTGCGGTGCGGATCATTTCTTCGAGGGCACTGACGGCCATGTCTTGATGTCGGTCGTAGAGATGGCGGGTCGGTAGATACTCCTCGACGTCCCTGAGGAATGTGGGACTGATGTTCATGTTTCGGTCGACCGAGGCGGACAGGTACGCCTGGATCTTGTCGTGCACGTCGTCGACCTTCGACGCCCGGCTGCGGGCTTCCTTTCCCATGCGGTTGTAGAAGCGGTCCACCACGACCAGAACGAGCTCTTCCTTGCTGGCCGCCACGGTATACAGCGTGCGCCGCGATGAATGAGTCCGACTCGCCATTTCGCTGATCGTCAGATGACGGAATCCTTCTGCCAGAAACAAACTTTCGAGGTCGTTCAGCAACGCGACCTGGCGAGTGGTCCAGCGCTCACGAATGTCCAGCATGATCCTCGTTTCCTGCGGGATGGACGAACTCTCGTCCACTCCTGACTGTCGACACTATCGGACGCCTAAACTGCCCGAACTGCTTGACACGATACCAAAAGGTAGACCATGATCGATCAAACAGTACCAATCTGGTCAGTTGAGCAGGTAATTCTCCGGCGCCACGACTCACGCTGGCGCCGCGCCATTCACCACAAACGAGGTTCACCCATGCCCGTGAAGGACACACCGATCCCGACTCCGGTCACCCAGCCCTACTGGGATGCTCTGGATCGACATGAGCTGATGATTCAACGGTGCGCACACTGCAGTGCCGCCAATTTCTATGCGCGTTTGGCCTGTCCATCCTGCGGATCTCGGCGTATCGACTGGGTACGAGCGAGTGGTCGCGCCAGCCTGCACTCGTATGTGATCAATCATGTGCCCGCACCCGGGTTCGAGGACGAGGCGCCCTACGTCATCGCGATCGTGCAGCTCGAGGAAGGGCCCCGGATGATGACAAACCTGCGCAAGGTTGCAGCCGAACCCGAAGCTTTACCCCTCGACCTGCCGCTCGAGGTGACCTTCGAGGCCCGCAACGGCCGCACACTGCCGATGTTCCAGCCGGTTGGGAGCGCAGCATGAAGCCGGGTTCCGTCGCTGTCGTGGGCGCCGCCGAGACCGAACTCGGTGCGCTGCCGCACATGTCGGAAGGGGACCTTCACATAGATGCGGCGCTGCGCGCACTCGACGACGCAGGTTTGACCCTCGGCGACGTCGACGGTGTAACCAGTGCAGTGCATTCGCCCGTCGACATCGCCCACCAGCTCGGCATCCGCCCGAACTGGTTCGATGGGACCTCCGTCGGCGGCTGTTCGTTCCTTGTCCACGTGGCGCACGCGGCGGAAGCGATCGCTGCCGGGCATGCACAGACAGTCCTGGTCCTGCACGGCGAGTCCCGTCGTTCAGCGGTCGGGCGTGCACCGCGTGGCCACACCGCCGACTCGATATTCGGTCAATTCGAGGCACCGTTCGGTGTCTACGGACCACCGACGTTGTTCACCCTCCCCTTCTTGCGCTACATGCACGAGACGGGAACGACCGCCGAACACCTCGCAGCTGTGCCTGCCCGGCAGAGCGAATGGGCACACGGGAATCCGCGCGCGAGCAGGAACTCGCGATTCACCGTGCAGGACGTGCTGGACTCCCGAATGATCGCCTACCCGTTCCACAAGCTCGAGTGTTGTGTCGTCACCGACGGCGGCGGGGCCCTGGTCGTGACGAGCGCCGAGAGGGCCCGAGACCTGCGACAGCAGCCCGTGTACCTGCTCGGTTCAGGTCAGGCGGCGGACAGTCCGCTGGTCTCGCAAATGCCCGACCTGACCAGGGCGGAGGCGTTCGAGCGCTCATCCCGCGCCGCCTTCCGTGAGGCCGGCATCGACCGCGACGACATCGACCACCTCATGCTCTACGACGCATTCGCGCACGTGCCGATCTATGGACTCGAGGCGCTCGGGTTCGTCGGCCGAGGGGAGGCCGGCGCCTTCATCGCAGAAGGGAACACGTCCCCCGGCGGCAGCCTGCCGACAAATACGAACGGCGGCGGACTGTGCTACACGCACACCGGCATGTACGGCATGTTCGCAATTCAGGAATCGGTTCGTCAGCTCCGCAAACAGGCCTACGCGCAGGTATCGGATGTCGAAGTCAGCGTCGTGCAAGGAGTCGGTCACTTCTTCACCGAAGCCGCCACACTCGTTCTGTCCAATCGGGCCGCGTGAGCTCGCCCAAAGGAGGGAGATCATGAACACCGAAGTTCGTCCCACACCGAATGCCGAACAGCCACTCGGCTTTTACGACTACGCGACAGCGTTTCCCGACAAGATCGCGCTGGTCCTCGACGACGACAACACCGAGGTGTCGTACGGGGCCCTCGGCGCACAAGTCAATCAACTATCGCGCGCGTTAGGCGAGCTCGATCTCGTCCGCGGTCAGACCGTGGCGGCCGTGCTGGGCAACAGCCGGGAAATGGTGGCACTGCAGCTCGCCACCGACCAGATCGGGCTGTACCTCACGCCCATCAACTGGCACCTCACGCCCGAAGAGGTGGCGTACATCCTCACCGATTGCGGCGCCGAGGCGGTCGTGACAACTCTCGCATTCGCGCCCGAGGTCCAGAGTGCGCGGAGCCTCGCGGGTATGGCCCAGGCCAGCATGCTGGTGTTCGGCGCCGTCCCGGGTGCGCAGGATCTCGTCGCGCTGAGCGCCCACCAGCCGGTGAGCGCACCCGCCCACCGGAGCGCCGGGATGCTGCAGCTCTACAGCTCCGGAACAACCGGCAAACCGAAAGGCATCCGCCGCCCCCTGCCGGAGGCGACGCCGGATGCCGTCAGCAGAGCTGTCTCGCGCGGGCGGGCCGAACGCTTCGGTATCCCGGCCGGTGCCGGTGCCCACCTCGTCGTCGCTCCGCTCTATCACTCCGCACCCAACATGAACGCGATCGGCGCCCTGCACCTCGGGCACACCGTCGTGCTCGCCGGCCGGTTCGACCCGGTACGGACCCTCGAACTCATTGGGCAACATCGAATCACGACGTCATTCATGGTGCCACTGATGTTCCACCGTCTTCTCACCATCGACTCCGCGAAGCGCGACCGTTACGACGTATCCAGCCTGCAGGCGGTGATGCACTCCGGTGCTCCGTGTCCGGCCCACACCAAGAAAGCGATCATCGACTGGTTCGGCCCGGTCGTATACGAGTACTACGGTTCCTCCGAGACCGGCATCGCCACGGTCATCGACTCGCACCAGTGGCTACAGCGCCCGGGATCGGTCGGGAAACCGGCAGCCGGGATCGGCATCAAGATTTTCACCCCCGCCGGCGACGAACAACCCACCGGACAGACAGGGGAGATCTTCGTCAAGGGCGGAACTCCCTTTCGATACCGCGGCAAGGAAGCAGAGACCGCGGCTCAATGGCGCGGTGAGTTCTACTCCGCCGGGGACATCGGCTACCTCGACGTTGACGGGTATCTCTTCATGCGCGACCGTCGCACCGACCTGATCATCTCCGGCGGCGTGAACATCTACCCCGCCGAAGTGGAAGCAGCGCTCAGCTCCGAACCGACGATCGCCGACGTCGCCGTCATCGGCGTACCGGACCCCGAGTGGGGTCAGAAGGTGATGGCGGTGGTGCAACTGGTGGCCGGAGAGCCCGGCGACGAGACTGCCGTTGCACGACTACTCGAGCACAGCCGCTCCCACCTCGCACGGTTCAAAATTCCGCGCGACATCCTGTTCTGGGACGAATTCCCCCGCACCCCGACAGGCAAGATCAGCCGCTCCAGCATCCGGCGCGCGGTCCTTGACGACCTCACGACCAGCTCGCCTACATGACAAGGAAAACCTAGTGCGACGCAAAATCTACGGCGACGAACACGAAGCGTTTCGCCAGACCATCCGCTCGTTCATCGAGCACGAGGTCGCTCCACACTATGCCGAGTGGGAGGCCGAGGGCGCGCCTCCGAAGAGCTTCTACCGCCGACTCGGCGAACTCGGCGTCCCCGGTATCCAAGCGCCCGAGAAGTGGGGCGGCGGTGGCGTCGACAGTCTGAAGTTCAGCGCCATCGTCGCCGAGGAGACAGCACGGGCGGCCATCACGTTCGGTGCGCTGAGGGTGCATACCGACATCGTCTTGCCCTACCTGCTCGAGTACGCGACCACGGAGCAGCTCGACACCTGGATGCCGGGAATCGTCAGCGGCGAATGCATGACGTCGATTGCCATGACCGAACCGGGAACCGGCTCCGACCTCGCGAATATACGTACCACCGCGCGACTGCAGGGCGACCACTACATACTCAACGGCGCAAAGACATTCATCACCGGTGGCGCGAACGCGGGACTCGTCCTCGTGGTGTGCCGGACGTCGCCGCCGACCGAGACCGATCGCCGGTCCGGCCTGTCGATCCTGCTCGTTGACGCACAGAGCGCCGGCTTCACCGTCGGCCGTCACCTGGACAAGCTCGGCGTGCGTGCACAGGATACCGTCGAGCTGGCCTTCACCGACGTCGTCGTCCCCGCCGCTCACCTCCTCGGTGAGGAGGGGCGCGCGTTCGAGTACCTGACCCACAACCTCGCTCAGGAACGACTGTCCATCGCAATCGGAGCGGCCGCCGCCGCGGACGCAGCAGTGCGAATGACCAAAGCCTACGTCGAGGGTCGCACCGTGTTCGGCCAACAATTGGCCGGCTTTCAGAACACGAAATTCGTCCTGGCCGAGTGCCAGACCGAGGTGCTCGCCGCGCAGGCACTGGTCGACCAGTGCATCGAACTGCACGACGCGCGCGAACTCTCACCGTCCGACGCCGCCGCGGCGAAACTGTTCTGCACCGAGGTCCAGGGACGAGTCGTCGACAAGTGCCTGCAGTTGCACGGCGGCTACGGCTACATCCTCGAGTATCCGATCGCCCGGCTGTACGCCGACGCCCGGGTGACCCGAATCTACGGCGGCACAAGCGAAGTACTCAAGACCGTCATCAGCAAATCGATCGCGTAACACACCGAAAGAGAATCAGAACATGAAGATCGAAAACTCCGTATGTGTAGTGACCGGCGGCGCGAGCGGCCTGGGAGCGGCCACCGTACGCCGACTCGCCTGCGCCGGCGCGACCGTCGTCGCCGCCGACATCGCTCCGCCGGAACAGGCGGGGCACGATGACCCTCACGTGCACTACGTGAGCGCGGACGTCACATCCGAGGACGACATGACCCGGGTATTCGACGCCGCCGAGGAGCTCGGCCAGGTCCGTGCCCTCGTTCACTGCCCGGGTCGGGGTCTCCCCAAGCGCCTGCTCAGCCGCAGTCGTGAACCTTTCCCGCTCCACGAATTCCAACAGGTCACGAAGCTGAACCTGTTCGGAACCTTCAACGCCCTCCGCCTCGCATCCGCACGAATGGCCGGCAACGACGAGGTCGACGGCGAGCGCGGCGCGATCGTGATGACCGCCTCCGTCGCCGCGTTCGAGGGCCAGATCGGCCAGATCGCCTACACCGCATCGAAGGCCGCGATTGTCGGAATGACCCTGTGCGCGGCCCGCGATCTCGCCGACTTCCGAATCCGCGTCAACACCATCGCACCCGGCACCTTCGACACCCCACTCCTGGCGCGCTTGTCCGAGGACGTCAAGTCGAACCTCGCGGCCGCGGTACCCAACCCGCCCCGGCTCGGCCATCCGGCCGAGTACGCCGATATGGCCGCGACGATGCTCACCAACGGCTACCTCAACGGCGAGGTGGTCCGCCTCGACGGCGCCATCCGCATGGCACCCCGCTGACAGGAGACCCTTTCAATGTCCGACATCGTCACCCTCGACGTCGCTGACGGCGTTGCCGTCATCACCCTCAACCGCCCCGAAGTACGCAACGCCGCCAACGCTGCACTCGCCGCCGATGTCGCGGCCGCAGTCGACGAGATCGATGCACGCGCCGACGTCCGCGTCACCGTCCTCACCGGGTCGGGTGGCACCTTCTGCTCCGGAATGGACCTCAAAGCCTTCCTCAACGGCGAACGCGCATCTCTCCCGGTCCGCGGTTTCGCCGGCTTCACCGGGCAACCACCGAAGACACCGACAATCGCCGCGGTGGAAGGCGCAGCGGTCGCCGGGGGCTGCGAACTCGTCCTCGCCTGCGACATGGTCGTCGCCGCCGACAACGCCAAATTCGGGGTACCGGAAGTCAAACGCGGACTGGTCGCGGTGGGGGGAGCGCTTCTGCGGCTGCCGCAGCGTATTCCGTACCAGCTTGCCATGGAACTCATTCTCACCGGCGACCTGATGGACGCCACCACGGCGCACACCGCCGGCCTGGTCAACCACGTGACCGCCCCAGGCGACGCACTCGACGCCGCGTTGCGGCTTGCGCACAAGATTGCCGCCAACGGACCCCTCGCGCTGAAGGCAAGCAAGGAGATCATGCAACGCGCGCCGCAGTGGGCACCGGACGAGGCCTACGAGCTGCAGCGGGCCATCGCAAAGACCGCCTTCGAATCAGCGGACGCCAAGGAAGGCGCGCGCGCCTTCGCCGAGAAACGCCAGCCTGTCTGGCAAGGAGTGTGACACACATGCAGACCCCAGGACCCCTGACAGGAATACGCATTCTCGAGATCGGCGGTATCGGCCCGACACCGTTCGCGGGCATGATGCTCGCCGACCTCGGCGCCGACGTCATCCGCATCGACCGCCCGGGCCAGCCAGGCCACCCAGTACTCAACCGAAACCGCCGATCGATCGTGATCGACCTCAAGCAACCGCGCGGCGTCGAACTCGTCACGACCCTCGCCGCACGCTGCGACGCCACCATCGAGGGGTACCGACCCGGCGTCGCGGAACGCCTCGGTGTGGGACCCGATGCCCTGCTCGCAGCCAATCCGGCACTCGTGTACGGACGCATGACCGGCTGGGGACAGGACGGCCCCCTCGCACAGGCCCCCGGACACGACATCAACTACATCGCACTCAGCGGCGCACTGCACGCGATCGGGCCCGCGGACGGCGACCCCGTCGTGCCGCTCAACCTGATCGGCGACTTCGGCGGCGGTGGAATGCTTCTCGCCTTCGGTGTGGTGAGCGGCCTCGTACAGGCGAAGATGAGCGGCACCGGCCAGGTCGTGGATGCAGCCATGGTCGACGGTAGCGCCCTGCTGATGGCCATGACCTACGGTTTCCTCGGCCAGGGCCGCTGGCAGGATCAGCGTGGAGTGAACCGTCTCGATGGCGGCGCACCCTGGTACCGGGTGTATCGCTGTGCCGACGACGAGCATCTGGCCGTGGGCTGCGTCGAACCACAGTTCTACGCCAACCTGCTCCGTGTTCTCGGACTCGTCGACGACCCCGAGTTCGCGAGGCAGAACGATGTCGAGGTGTGGCCACTGATGCACAAACGCCTCGAAGAACTGTTCCTCACCCGCCCGCGCGACGTATGGGCCCGGCTATTCGATGGCCAGGAAGCATGTGTCACGCCCGTACTCTCGATGCGCGAGGCGCTCGAGCACCCGCACAATGTGGCACGGCGCACCTTCACCCGTGACGAGTCCGGCATTCCGCAGCCGATGCCCGGACCGCGTTTCAGCATGACCCCGCCAGCGCATCCGCGGCCGGCGCCGACGGTCGGTGCCCAGACCCGCGAAGTCCTCGTCGACAGCGGTCTCGACTCCACTGCGATCGACGACCTGCTGCTGGCGGGCGTGATCAGCGCATGACGATGCGATCTCCCACACCCCGGAGCCTTACCCGGTATGCCTGCGATAAGCACGGCGGTCTCACTGCCAGTCCGCCGGACAAGGGTCGGTGACGTCGTGAATGCCCTCGCGGACCTCACCGTGGTATCCCTCGAGCAGGCGGTGGCCGCGCCGTTCGCGACGCGTCAACTGGCCGATCTCGGGGCCCGCGTCATCAAGATCGAACGTCCCGGAGCGGGTGATTTCGCACGGCACTACGACACGGCCGTCCACGGCACATCGAGCTACTTTGCCTGGTTGAACCGGGGCAAACAGAGCGCCGCGCTCGACGTGAAGCAGCCCGAGGACCTCGCAATGGTCACACGCATGATCGCGCACGCCGATATCTTCGTTCAGAACTTGGCACCCGGCGCGGCCGCGCGTCTCGGGCTCGACGCCGACACTCTTCGAGCGGATCATCCAGACCTGATTGCCTGCTCGATCTCGGGATATGGGCCGGGCGGACCGTACAGCGGCAAGAAGGCCTACGACCTGCTCGTCCAGTGTGAGACCGGGCTGTTGTCGGTGACGGGCACCGCAGAGGACCCGGTCAAGGTCGGCATCTCCATCGCGGACATCGCCACGGGGATGTACGCCTTCAGCGGCATTCTCACAGCCCTCTACGAGCGCCAACGCACCGGAGACGGAACCGCACTCGAAGTCGCGATGATCGATGCACTGGGCGAATGGATGAGCCAGCCCTACCTCTACAGCGAATACGCCGGCGCCCCCCTGCCGCGGACAGGTCCTCGGCACTTCTCGATCGCACCCTACGGACCGTACCGAACCGGCGGCAACGCAACAGTTTTCATCGGAGTGCAGAACGACCGCGAGTGGGCGGTGTTCTGCGAACGGGTCCTGGTGAATCCGGCGTTGGCATCCGACGAACGATTCGTGACCAATTCCGAGCGCGTCGCACACAACGCGCAGCTGACCCAACTCATCGAAGAGGCACTCGCGCAGTACGACGCCGACGAGGTCACCGCGGCACTCGAGGAGATCGGGATCGCGAACGCCAGGCTACGCACGATGGGCGAGTTCGCGCACCATCCGCAATTGGTGGCACGCGACCGCTGGCGCACCGTCGAATCGGCCGGCGGTCCGGTCCGCAGCCTCCTCCCGCCGGTCGTCGTCGAGGGTCGGGAAGCAGTGATGGGTGGTATTCCTGTCCTCGGACAACACACCGCAGACCTACGCGAGGAGTTCGCGGTCACCGAACCCGTCCCAACCGCGGACCGGTGACCGTCCCCATGCCCGGGCCTCGGCCCGGGCAATGACCTGCCGCTACACCGGCAGCCACGAAAACAACTCTCTACCTCAATCACGCCGATCCGATGTCCCGTCGGGCGTTGTCAACCACAGCGTTTCCCGGCAGTGATTGCAAAGCCCACCGAGCGATCGCAACCCGAGAGGACCAGTAGAAATGAGTACCGGAACCTTCAAGAAAGCGGCGGTGCGGGTGATCGAGCCCGGCGCCGAATCCCGCCGTACCGCATGGGGCCTGACCTCCCTGCTCGTTCTGCTCTACATCGTCAACTACGGCGACAAGGTGGTCTTGGGCATCATCGCCCAGCCGTTGGCGGAGGAATTGGGGCTGCGTTCGTCCCAAATCGGACTCGTCGGCAGCCTGTTCTTCCTCACCTTCACTATCGGTGGGTTCTTCGCCGGCGCTCTCAACCGGTGGTTGACTCTGCGGTGGGCGCTCGTCCTGCTCGCGCTGGGATGGGCGGTGGTGATGTTGCCCATGGTCATCACCGCGACGTTCGCAGTCCTGCTCGTGAGTCGATTGGTGCTGGGCCTCGCCGAGGGACCTACCTCCGCGCTGCTGCACACTGCCGCATATTCCTGGCATCCCCCGGCGCGGCGCGCCCTGCCCGGCGCATTGCTTGCCGGCTCCGCCTCGGTGGCGAAGATCGCTGTGGCTCCGCTCCTGGCCTACGTCACCGTCACAATGGGGTGGCGAAGCGCGCTGGTAGCCCTTTCCATTGCAGGTGTCGCATGGTGTGTCGTGTGGGTGGCCCTGTGGCGACAAGGCCCGTACGTCGGAAGCAACAAGAAGGACGACGACGCGGTCTCGGTCGAGTCGGCTGAACCGACTATCCCGTGGGTTCGGATCTTCACCACCCGGACCTTCGTCAGCGGGGTATTTCTGGTGATGAGTTGTTACGCCATGTCGTCTGTCATTCTCACTTGGTTGCCGTCCTACTTCGAGGTAGGCCTCGGCTACAGTCGACTGCAGGCCGGATCCATGTTCGCCTTCCCCAGCATCACCGGGTTGATCCTGATGCTGCTGACGTCGACGATCGGTGACCGTCTCATCACCCGCGGTGTGTCGAGCCGTCTCATCCGCATCGTGCTCCCAGCCACCGGCGTATTGATCTGCGGTGCTTTCCTTCTCGTCCTGCCAGTCATCGATTCCCCCGCACTGGCGGTGCTCGTCGTCTCGCTCGGCTACGGATTCGCATCGCCGGTCTTCCCGATGCTGAACGCTGCGATCTCGGAGATCTGTCCGCCGCGCCAGACCGGGGGAACGATGGGGGTGTTTTTGGCGATCATGGCGATCGGCGGCCTCATCGCCCCCTACGGGACTGGGCTCATCGTCGATGCCGCGAGCACACCGGCGGCAGGCTACGCGACCTCCTTCCAGGTCCTCGGTGTCGTCGCCGCGCTGTGCGCACTGCTCGCCGTTCTGCTCGCGAACCCGGAACGGGACAAGGCGAAAGTTCGCAGCACCCAATAGGTTGGGATATCGGGGGCCCAACCGACATCGATCGCCGAAACTTTACATTCAGGTTGCTTCTGACACTTCTGGGAGCGGTGCGGACCAGGTCAGTCGGGTCCCGCCGGTGTCGAGGGTGGCGACGGTGCAGGTGCCGCCGGCCTGTTGGGCGCGGGCGGTGAGGTTGTGGAGGCCGCTGCGGGCGATGGTGTCGGGCAGTCCGATTCCGTCGTCGGCGACGCAGATGGTGAGGTCGTCGTCGACGGAGACGGTGACGTCCACGTGGTGGGCGTGGGCGTGGTGTGCGACGTTGCTGAGCGCTTCCCGTAGCACTGCTTCGGCATGGTCGGCGAGTGGTCCGGTGATCACGTTCATCGGCCCGGACATGCGCACCGTGGTCCGCAACCCGCTCTCACCGGTTTGTTCGGTGATGATCGCGGTCAGCGCCGGGCGCAGCGCGAACCCGTCGTCCCCGCCGCCATGCAGATCGAAGATAGCGGTGCGGACGTCGGTGATGATGTCCTGGACGTCGTCGATCATGTCCGACAACCGGCGCCGGGCCTCGGGGATGCGAGTCCGCGAGTGGGCGCTTTGCAGATGCAGTCCGTGCGCGAACAACCGTTGGATGACGTGGTCGTGCAGGTCACGTGCGATCCGGTCCCGGTCGGCGATCAGTGACATGGCGGCCAGCTGGCGTTGATCGTCGGCCAGTTTCAGCGCGAGGGCGGCCTGGTCGGCGAAGGCGGCGGCCAGGGGGAGTTGGCGGTCGCCGAACGGTTCTCGGCCGAGGGTGCGGATGAGGGCGAGTATCCCGGTCACCGCGTCCGCGGACACCCGCAGCGGCAGCAGCAGGGCCGGACCGTGCCGTCCGGCGTCGCTCATGTCCGGCACCTGGATCAGCTTCCCGGTGCGGTAGACCCGACCTGTGACGGTGTCGTCGACGCCGATCCGCATACCGTGCACGCTCGGGTCGTTCCCTGCGTACGCGGTGACCGTGAGGGTGGTGACGTCGGCGGACTCTTGGTCGAGGTCATCGGGTCGGGCGATCAGGACGTGGTCGGCGCCGGCCAGGTGGCGGGCCCGACGGGCGATCAGATCGAGCACCTCGCTCGGGTCGATGGCGGCGAGCAGTTCACCGCGGATCTCGCTGGTGGCCTGCTGCCACTGCTGGCGCTCCCGGGCTTGTTCGAATAGGCGGGCGTTGTCGATGGCGATCCCCGCCGCCGCGGCGAGGGCCTGCACGAGAATTTCGTCGTCCTCGGTGAAGGAATGGCTCCCGTCCTTTTCGGTGAGATACAGGTTGGCGTAGACCTGCCCGCGGACGCGGATCGGCACGCCGAGGAAGGTGCGCATCGGCGGGTGATGTTGGGGAAACCCCACAGAAGCGGTGTGCCCGGCGATGTCGTCCAGGCGCAGCGGTGCGGGGCGGTCGATGAGCAGACCGAGCAGTCCGTGCCCGGTGGGCAAATCCCCGATCAGTAGACGTGTGTGCTCGTCGATGCCGGCATAGATGAATTCCTGCAATCGGTCTCCGCTGTCGTTGAGCACGCCGAGTGCCCCATATCGGCAGTCGACCAGCCTGATGGCCGCGTCGACGGTCCGCCGCAGTGTCGCTGCGAGGTCCAGCCCGGACGAGACGGTGAGCATCGCCTCGAGTAGTCCGTCGAACTGCTCTCGGGAGGCGGTCATCTGCTCGATGCGGTCCTGCATCTCGGTCAGCATCTCTCGTAACCGTATCCGCGAGAGAGTGTCGAGCAGGAGTGATTCGTCGTCGCCTGGCATCGTCACCAGCTTTCTGCGCCGCCTCGTGACGCGCCCCGCCGTACAAACCCGGGCGCAGCCGGCAGCGCCGCCGTGCACCCGAGGATATCCCCTTTTGGTCGAGGTCAAACTCGGCCACGGGCGGACGATGCGCCATTGGTGACTCTGAGCGACAGCAACGACTTAGGACTCTAACCATTCGAAGAAGGAAGGGTCATGCTGAGGAAGTAGACGCACGAACCCCGACCGTCGCGCCTGGAAAGAAGACCACAGCGTGATGAGTACCTCCGGCCGTGACGGCACCCTGACCCCGACCGAATGCGCCCACGCGTTGCGGTCGGTACCCACGGGTCGTCTGCTCTACACCGAGGACGCCCTGCCTGCGGTGCGGCTGGTGACTTTCGCCGCCCCCCACTCCGAGATCATCATTGCGACCGAGAACGAGGTCTGGTTCGACCGCCTCGATCGGACGTTCGTGGCGTTCGAGGCCGGCCACGTCGAGTCGGGAACCCGTGCCGGATGGAGCGTGGTCGTTCTCGGCCACGCCCGCACCGCCACAGGCTCGGAGTATCTGTCCGCGTTCGACCACTCGGGCATCTCCCCGTGGACGATCCAGCCCTCTGATGGTTACCTCGTCCTCGACATCGAGTACGTCACGGGGCGACGGCTGACCCTGCCCCGGCCGGCAGGCGACCAGCGGTAGGGCCTCTGTTCCTGCATCCCGGTGAGATGTCCTTCGAATCGGGAGACCACCACCACCGTCGGAGTCCGCTTCGGCCTCGCGAAAGGCTCACCAGTTCACCCGGGGCTGTGTGCCGTTGTGGGAGTGTGTCGAACAGCGACGGCAGCAAGGCTCACGAGAGCAGGGGGCCGGCACCACGGGCCCAGCGGGCTGGGATCGGGCCACTGGATCGGCTCGGCGGGAACACTTGCCTGTCAGATAGGCGACGGCTTCTCGTTGCTGCCAGCCGGCCCGGGGTCGTCTCCATCAGCGAACATCGCCTGGATCCGTTGAAGGATCTCCGGTGTGCTCAGTGCTCGGCGGGTGGGAATCGAGTGATGCGGTGCGCTCACCGAAGAAGCCTGCAGGCGTGTCATGTGGGTACTCTCAGTCGCACAGATGTCGCCGAGCGGTACCCAAGGCGCGGGCACCGCACCCGGTCACCATCAGTGTTCCTATCCACGCGACGGGCAGACTAGGGGACAAAGTCCTTTCCGCCGACCCATCGAGAACCGGCGGCGCTGGGGTAACGCCGATGACTTCCCCGGAGTGGTTTCGTTGTCTCGGCGTGCCTTCTCGGCAGTGAACCCGCCGCGTGGTCGTCGAGACCGGGACGCGAAACGTCGACGGGTCCGAGCACCTCCCCGATGGGCCGGATGGCAGGCCACCCGTTCCGCGTGTGGGGGTCGGTGCGGATCGGGCAAACCCTCGATAAGGGACACCACCCGGGGGGCGAGGAAAGTCTGCCGCACCCCGGTCGGCGAGGTCATGTACTTCGTTCCCACCCCCCAACTGGATCGAGACCCCCCACCGCCGTTATGGATCGACGCGGGCAACATACGGTCAGCCTGCTTGGGACCGGTCCATCCGCAGCCGCGCGGGGCCTCAATCCCCGCGGCGGCCAAAGGCTGGAGTACGTGCCACGGGTGATCATCTCCCACAAACTCGGTAGCTACGGAAGCGCGCGACCCACACCGACAGGGGATCGGTCGACATGTCCGAGAGTGCGGCAATGTCGAAGGCCTCGGCCGCTCTGTCGACGCCGCCGTTGTCCACGACTGCAAGAAGATACTCCATCTGCCGCACGTCCATGCTGGCGACGTAACCCACTGGGGCACGCGTCGGCAGTGCCCCGGTCTGCCCGTCGTTGTGGCCCCGGTTCCGGCTCGCCGGACGTACCTGACCAGAACCTATAGGCAAAACCGTATGGTCCGACCGCGAATTGCCGGTTGATGCCGCGCCGCTACTCGGCTGTGCTGTTGGTACCGCTCCTGACGCTCCGTCGCGGCTGCCGTCGGGGCAATCCACAGCCTGAGCGCTCACACTTCCGGAGGATATTCATGGTGACGATCGAAACCAGTCCGGGCGACACCGGACATCGGCGGCTGCGCCCGGCGAGCCGGCGTGCATGGGGCATTGTCGTCCTGCTGTTCCTGTTCTTCACGCTGAACTTTGCCGACAAAGCCGCGATCGGACTGGCGAGCCACCAGATCCGTGACGACCTCGGAATCACCGCAGGTCAGTATGGGTTGCTCAGCAGTGCCTTCTTTTGGCTGTTCGCCGTCGGTGCGGTCACCCTGACCGCGGTACTCCGCAAGATCTCGTACACCTGGGGTGCCGGACTGCTGATGGTGACCTGGATTGTCAGCATGCTGCCCCTGACCGTTCAGACGTCGTTCGGCGTGCTCCTCGTGTGCCGAATTGCATTGGGCTTCTTCGAAGGTCCCGCGCACGCGCTGTGTCAGTCGATCGTCGCCGACCGCTTTGCGCCTGACAAGAGGGCGACGGCCGGCGCCCTCGTCAACGCCGGCTCCTCGGTGGGCCCGCTGGTGGCCGCCCCCGTGCTGACATGGGTGATCCTGACCTGGACCTGGCACGCCGCGTTCGCTGTCCTCGTTGCCCTGGGCGTGCTGTGGGTGATCGGGTGGTTCTGGTACACCGAGAAATTGCCGTTCAAGCGGACCGAGGCTGCGGTCGAGGGCGTCGCGAAGATCGAAGACCCCAACGGAAAGATCGTGGTTCCCTTCCGCCGCCTGCTGACGTTGCAGAGTTTCTGGGGCCTGGTTCTCCTCTCGTTCGCCGGTTACCTCATCTCCTCGCTCAAGGTGGCGTGGCTGCCCGCGTACATGAACGAAGGGCTCGGGTACTCGGCGAGCACCGTCGGCACGCTGGTGACATTGCCGTACATCGTCGCGGTTGCCGTCCTGCTCTCGGCGGGCCTGTTGTCCGGCCGGCTGCTCCGGAAGGGCTACAGCTCACGGGTCGCGCGCGGCTACCTCACCGGTGCGTATCTGCTGGTCGGAGGCATCTCGATGGTGATCTTCACCCAACTCGCGCCGGGACCGTTGCAGCTGATATTCGTCATTGCCGCGTTTGCGGTCAACAGTGTCGCGTTCTCCGTCGCCTTTGCCGGTGCGTCCGACTTCCTGCCGGCCCGGCAGCGGGTGGCGTTCTTCGGCTGCATCATCGCCGCCTACAGCGTCGCGGGCATCGTTGCCCCGTACGCCCTCGGACTGATCATCGAGCATGCACCCAGCGCGGCGCAGGGCTACTCGACCGGTTTCATGTTCGTCGGCATCACGGTGTGCGTGCTCGGTGTCGTCGGTGGCGTGATGCTCAACCCCGAGAGGGCCAAGGCCAGGCTCGAGAATCTGACCGCCGAATACGCAGCGCGAAAGGCGCGGTGAGCACCATGCGTGGACCTCTCACCGGCATCCGGGTACTCGACCTCGGCCAGTACATCGCAGGACCCAGCGCCTGTCAGACCCTCGCGGATCTCGGCGCGGACGTCCTGAAAGTCGAGAGCTTGCGCGGCGATCAGGCTCGGAGTATCGGTACGTTCGGCGAAGCGATGGTGCAGGCCTACAACAGGGACAAACGCAGCATCGCCCTCGATCTGAGCCGAGACGAAGCCCGGGTGATTCTCCACCGGTTGCTGGCCGAAGCCGATGTGCTGGTTCAGAATTTCCGCAACGGCTCCGCCGAACGTCTGGGAATCGGAGCGGACGAGTTGAGCCGCCGTTATCCCCGACTCGTGCACGGAAGCGTGACCGGATTCGGGGTCAACGGGCCCTCGAGCGCCCGTCCGGGACTCGACATCGCAGCACAGGCAGAGTTCGGGCTGATGCACGTCACCGGGGAAGCGGACGGGGAGCCGCAACGGCTGGGGCTGCCCGCCGCCGACGTCACAGCGGCCAATGCACTCGCCACCGGCATCCTCGCCGCGCTGTACCAACGAACTTCCACCGGTCGGGGCGCGCACGTTCAGACCTCGCTGATGGAGGCGACATTGGCGATGCAGGCGGCGAACTGGGGGGAGTACACGATCACGGGGCAGGCACCGCGGCGCAAGGGGAACGGCCAGGCGCACGCCGCACCGGCTGCGGATGTCGTCACCCTGACGGACGGAAAGATCGTGCTCTCGGCCTACACGGACGAAAAGTGGTCTGCGCTGTGTCATCTCATCGATCGCCCGGACATGATCGACGATCCGCGGTTCGTCGACAACCCGGCACGCGTCGCGCACCGGCCCGCACTCTTGGCGACTCTCTCCGAAGCGTTCGGCACGATGACGCGCGATCAGGCCGTCGAGCGGTTGCTGTCCGCCCAGATCGTATGCGGCGCAATACGATCCTTCGACGACCTGGCCGAGGACAAGGATGTCGTGACTTCCGGGGTCCTCGTCGACGTCGCCGGAGCCGACGGCGCGTCGTTCACCAGTCCTGGGCTGGCTTTCACACTCGACGGCCGTCGCCGCACCACGTCGGTCGCCGCGCCGACCACCGGGCAGCACACCTCGGCCGTCCTGCATGAACTCGGCTACTCGGACGACGAAGTGGCTGGACTGCTCGACAGCTGCGTTGTCGGCGACTCCGCACTCAACTGACACCTACTTCGAAAGGTTCCCAACATGATCGACCCAGAGGTCTTCGACTACGACTTCCCCACCTACCTGAAGGCAATTGCCGACTTCACCGAAAACGAACTCGTCCCGGCTGAGAACGAGATGGTCGAGGCGGGTGAGGTTCCCGCCCGAATCCTCGACCGGATGGCGGCACTCGGCCTGTTCGGCATCTCCATCCCCCGTGCGTACGGCGGCCTCGAATGGTCGATGGAGCAGCAGGTACAGCTCACCTTCGAATTCACCCGTGCGTCGTGCGTCTACCGGTCACGCTTCTCGACCGTGATCGGACTGTGCTCGCAGGCGATCCTCGACCACGGCACCGAGGACCAGCGCCGGCGGATGCTTCCCGCCATGGCCGCAGGCGAGTTGGTCACGGCCTTCGCCCTCACCGAGGAAGTGGCCGGCTCGGATGCGGCCCACCTGCGCACCACCGCCGTGCGTCGAGGCGACGTGTACCTGCTCGACGGAAGCAAGCGCTACATCACGAACGCTGCCTGGGCGGACGCGTTCATCGTCTTCGCGCGGACCGACGAATCCGACGAGGGCGCCGGCGGGGTGTCAGCCCTCATCGTGGACGCCGCCTCGCCCGGCGTGCGGACGGTCCTGCCCACGATCATGAACGGGCACGCCGAGGCGCCGGTCGGCGAGATCTACTTCGACAGAGTCGAGGTGCCCGCAGCGAACCTCCTCGGGGGCATCGAAGGCGCCGGGCTGACGATGGCACTGCGCGGTATCAACCATGCCCGCTTGCACGTCGCCGCGACCTGTGTCGGCCAGGCCACTCGCATGTTGGAAGAGACGACTTCACATGCCAACGGCCGCAGACAGTTCGGTGCTCCGCTGGCGGATCTCGGCGCGGTTCAGGCGACACTCGGAGCCAGCTTCGCCGAACTCGAGGCCGGGCGTGCACTGACAGTGGAGAGTGCGCGAGCCTTCGACGAGGGCGACATCCCACGCCACCGTATCGCCGCCGCCAAGCTGTACAGCTCCGAGATGGCGAGCCGGGTCGCCGACCGTTGCGTTCAGCTACTGGGCGGTGAGGGCATCGTCGGTTCGCACCCCGTGCCGCGGATGTGGCGTGACGTTCGTGCACTCCGCATCTACGAGGGATCCTCGCCGATCCACGAGCGGAACCTCGCCAAGGCCATGATCACACAGGTCGGCGTCGACGGGACACTGCCCGACTCCTACCGCGTCTGACACGGAAGGAGTGCCGGTCCGCCGGGGCGGAGGGAAGGATGAGGCCATGGACATCCGACAACTCGAGTACTTCCTTGCCGTTGTCGAGCACCAGGGTGTGAACCGGGCGGCTCAACACCTGCACGTCGCGCAGGCGTCGCTCTCACAGGGCATCCGTCAGCTCGAACGTGAGCTGAAGCTGAGCCTGTTTCACCGGACCGGCCGAAATCTCGTGCTCAACCCCGCGGGCCGGCTGCTGGTGGAGCCTGCCCGCAAAGTGCTCGGCGACCTCGTCGCCGCGCAGGACATCATGCGCGGGGCTCGTGAACTGCAGGTCGGGTCCGTCACGATCGGCACGATGCCGGAGATGTCCAGCGAGGCGGTCGCCGCGTGGAGTGCCTCGTTCACGAGTCTCTACCCCGAGATCCGGATCGAACTGTTGGAGTTCCCCGGCGCCAGGGAACTCTGCGACGAGGTGCTTGCCGGGCACTGCGAACTCGGCTTCACCACCTTTCCCGTTCCGACGGAGAACCTCGAGCGGGTGGAACTGGGGGACCAGAGGCTGCTGCTGGTGATGCCTCCCGGGACCCCCACCCCGGACGGGCCGTTCGAGCTGCGGCGGCTCGAGGGTGTGCCGCTCGTGGTGAGCAACTCGGCGCTACGCGAGAACGACATCGTCGCCTCGGTGCTGCGACGAGAGTCGGTGATTCCACTGGTCCGGGCGCAGATGCCGAACCGGCACGCGCAGATGACGCTGGTCCTCAACGGTGCGGTCAGCGCACTGCTGCCGCTGCGGATGGCGACGGCAGCTCACCGGTTGGGTGCGGTCGTCGTCGAAACGGATCCGGAGATCCGGACGCCGTTCGGCATCGTTCACCGCCCCGGGGCCTTGACCCCCGCCGCACGGAGCTTCGCCGTCCAGAGCCACGCGGACCTGGCACGGCGCAACGCGCGGATCGCCGAACTGGAGGAAGCAGGCGCGTCGCTTCTCGACGCCGCCCTGACGGAACAGTCCGAAGGGGAAATGAACAGACACCGCGCTCGGAAAGGACCTGGCACCTGATGCCGAACTGGACACCGTTCCGTTCCGGAAAGGACCCCGACCCGCGCTTCACGCTCGCAAACGAACGCACCTACCTGGCCTGGATGCGCACGGCCACGGCATTCGTCGCCTCCGGGCTCGGGGTCGAGGCCTTCGGTGGCAGTCTGCTCCCGCCTGCCGTTCGTACGGGTTTGGCCGCACTGCTCCTCATCTCGGGTGCCGTCGTCGCGGTCGCGTCGTTCGTCCAGTGGATCAGTGCCGAGCGAGCACTGCGGACGGGCCGCACGCTGCCGGTTCCGGTAATGGCACCGGTCGTAGGTGTGGTGCTCGTCATCTGCGCATCCGTCTTGGTCATCGAAGTTCTGAGGTTCTGATGGTCGCGACTCGGTCGACCGACGCCGGACTTCAGCCCGAGCGCACCTCGCTGTCCTTCGCGCGGACGAGTGTGTCGATACTCGGGTTGGTAGTGGCCTGCCTGCGTTGGCTTCCGTCCAGCAGCTCCACAGCGCTGGTCGGACCGGTGATCGTCGGCGCACTCGTTTCCGGAGTCACGGTTCACGAGCATCGGTCACGGTCCCACCGGATGACGCGATTTGCGACAGAGTCCGCAACACCGGCCCTCGGCGCGGGAGCTCTCCTGGCCGTGAGCATCGTCGTGCTGAGCCTCACTGGACTGTGGGTTCTTGCGCACTGACGCCCGGACTCGGGTGCAGCCACCACCCTCCGCACGAATATTCTCGTGTGGCGTCCACAGGCGGAAGATCGACACCACCGGTGGCACGCGACTGTCCCCGGCCCGACAACCCGATTAGGAAAGCATGAACTACTTCGTTCCGCGAGGCGGCCTGCCGCCGCAAACCGACCTGACCACCGACCGCGCGGTCTTCACGGAGTCCTACGCGGTCCTGCCGCGTCGCACGATGAGCGATATCACCGCCAGTCTGCTGCCGCACTGGAACGGGACCAGGGCGTGGGTGCTGGCGCGGCCGTTGTCCGGATTCGCGGAGACGTTCTCGCAGTACATCGTCGAGGTGTCGTCTGGTGGCGGCAGTGACCGTCCCGATGCCGATCCGGGCGCCGAGGCCGTCGTGTTCGTTGTCGACGGTGCGCTGACTCTCACAATCGACGGGGTCGAGCATGTGCTGGATGCGGGTGGCTACGCCTTCCTCGCTCCCGGCGCCCGGTGGACCCTGCACAACCACGGTCCGGCCACCGCGACGTTCCACTGGATCCGCAAGACCTATCAGCAGGTCGACGGTATCGAGGTGCCCGAGTCTTTCGTGACCCGGGAGCAAGATGTCGCCGGCGTCGAGATGCCCGACACGAATGGGGCATGGAAGACCCAGCGGTTCGTCGATCCGACCGACATCCGCCACGACATGCACGTCAACATCGTGTCCTTCGAACCGGGAGGTGCGATCCCGTTCCCCGAGACGCACGTCATGGAACACGGTCTGTACATACTCGAGGGAAAGGCTGTGTATCTGCTCAACAAGGATTGGGTCGAAGTACAAGCGGGCGACTTCCTATGGTTGCGTGCCTTCTGCCCCCAGGCGTGCTACGCGGGCGGGCCGAGTCGATTCCGCTATCTGCTCTACAAGGACACCAACCGGCACGCCGGCCTCCAGCTCGGACTCTCCTGAACGTGGTCAGGATCCTGCGTGCCCCTGTCGTTATCGCAAGGATGGCGGCATTCCGATCCGCTGTGCGCAGGGGTCAATGTGGTCTGCTGGGAGCGGTGTGTTCGGTGCCGAGTGGTTCCTGGCTGGCCAACCAGGATGCGAGGAGTTTGAGGGCGTCGGCGGTGGGTGTGCCGGCGGCTGCGGTGTAGATGTTGAGTTGTAGACCGGGTTCGGAGGGCAGTTCGAGTGCTTCGAAGTCGAGGTCGAGTTGTCCGACGGCGGGGTGGCGCAGGCGTTTTCGCCCGCTGCGGTGGAAGCGGACGTCTTGTGACGCCCAGCGCTGGCGGAAGAGTTCGCTTTGGGTGGACAGTTCCCCGACCAGTGCGATGAGTGCTTTGTCGTGGGGGTTGCGGCCTGCTTCGAGCCGGAGCATGGCGGCGGCGTCCCTGGCGATGGTGTCGTAGTCGACGAAGAATTCTTCGGCGGCCTGGGGGTGGAGGTAGACGAATCGCGTGGTGTTGGCGGGGCGGCGGGGGTCGGCGAGCACGGGGGAGTAGAGGGCGCGGGCGAGGTCGTTCATGGCGATGATGTCGTGGCGGCCGTTGCGGATCCAGGCAGGCGCGTCGGTGATGGCGTCGAGTACTTGCTGAATTGCCGGGCGGACGGTCACCGCCGGGGTGCGGGGGCGGCGGGTGGCGCTTGCTTGCGATTGGCGGGCGAGGGCGAAGAGGTGGTCGCGTTCGGCGTCGTCGAGTTGCAGGGCGACGACCAGGGCGTCGAGGACGCTGTCGGAGGCGCCGGCGAGGTTCCCGCGTTCCATGCGGACGTAGTAGTCGACCGAGACACCGGCGAGCATGGCGACCTCTTCGCGGCGCAGGCCTTTGACACGGCGGTTGCCGCCGTACACGGGTAGTCCGCTCTGCTCCGGGGTGATGCGTGCGCGCCGCGTGCTGAGGAACTCGCGGATTTCGGTGCGCAGGTCGATCGAACTCATGAGTCCACGGTAGGCAGTGGCCGCCGGATGTGGGAGGTACTGGCAGTACCCGGAACGTCCGTGACTCCCCGGGCGGCCGGAATGGAGGTCAACTGGATGGCATGAAAGCGACGTACATGTTCGGCGCGGGCGATGTCCGCGTCATCGATGTTCCTGATCACACCATCCAGTCGTCGACCGACGCTCTGGTCCGGATCGTGCGGGCCTGCGTGTGTGGCAGCGACCTGCATCCCTATCACTCCATGGCCGTCGGTCCCGAGGGCAGGTCGATGGGCCACGAGTTCATCGGTGTCGTCGAAGCGATCGGTTCGGATGTGAGGACGTTGCGGGTCGGTGACTTCGTCATCGCGCCGTTCGCGGTGTCGTGTGGCACGTGCGTGTTCTGCGCCGCGGGTCTGCAGACCTCGTGTGTGCGCGGCGGGTTCTGGAATGACGCCTCGTTGGGCACGGCGGGTGGTCAGGCCGAGGCGGTCCGGGTGCCGCTGGCCGACGGCACGCTTGTGAAGGTGCCGGTGGGCGAGGACGCCGACGATGCGCTGCTCGACTCCTTGCTGACGTTGTCGGACGTGTACGGCACCGGCTGGCATGCCGCGGTCCGCGGCGGCGTCGGCGAGGGCAGTGTCGTGACGGTGATCGGTGACGGGGCGGTGGGATTGTTAGCGGTGCTGTCGGCTCGCCGGCTCGGTGCCGAGCAGATCGTGTTGATGGGGCGGCACCGGGTGCGGACCGACCTCGGTCGCGAGTTCGGTGCGACCGATGTGGTTGCCGAGCGTGGCGAGGCGGGGATCGCGAAGGTTCGTGAGCTGACCGGCGGACTGGGCAGCGCGGTCGTCCTCGAGGCGGTCGGTCACCGGCCCGCTTACGATCAGGCCGTGGGCGTCGTCCGCGCGGGCGGAGTGATCAGCCGTGTGGGGGTGCCCCAGTACGAGGACGCGCCCGTCGGGTTCGGGAGCCTGTTCGGGCCGAACATCACCCTGACCGGTGGTCCGGCGCCGGTGCGCGCCTACATCGAGCAGCTGCTTCCGGCAGTCCTGGACGGCACTGTCCAGCCGGGGAAGGTGTTCGACCGGACCGTCGGTCTCGGTCAGGCGCCGGAGGGCTACGCCGCGATGGATTCCCGCGACGCGCTCAAGGTCGCGGTCCGGCCGTGACCACAGCTGTTTCCGGTCGCACCGCGGCCACCCCGGCCGCGATTCTGGGAATCATCCTGGCGAGCTATTTCATGGTGTTGCTGGACAACTCGGTGATTTTCACCGGGTTACCGAGCATCCGATCCGGGCTCGAACTGTCACCGGCGGCGCTGTCGTGGGTTCAGGACGCTTATACTCTGGTGTTCGGTGGCCTGCTCCTGATGGCCGCCCGCGCGGGGGACATCGTGGGGCGGCGCCGACTGTTCAGGATCGGTCTCGCGATTTTCGGTACCGCGTCCTTGCTCATCGGGCTCGCGCCGGCGGGATGGTGGATGATCGCCGCCCGCGCGGTGCAGGGAATAGGTGCTGCGATCGTCGCGCCGACCTCGTTGGCGTTGATCACGACCTATTTCGACGGCGAGGCCCGCAACAAGGCCGTTGCCTGGTACGCAGCAACGGCCGGTATCGGCGCCAGCCTCGGCCTTCTGGTCGGAGGCGCGCTCACCGAGTGGATCTCCTGGCGAGCGGCGTTCCTGGTCAACGTCCCGATCGCGGTCGCCTTGATCGTCTGGTCCAGCACCGTGCTCACCGAAACCCCACGTCGAACCGGACGGTTCGACGTAATCGGTGCTCTCGGTGCGACACTCGGCATGGGTGCCGTGATCTTCGGGATCATCGAATCCGCCGAGGCCGGTTGGGGATCGGCACGGGTACAGATCGCTCTGGCACTCGGGGCCGTCCTGCTGATCGGGTTGGTCGTTCACGAGGGCCGGGTGCAGCAGCCGATCCTGCCGCTACGGTTGTTCCGCAGTCGCGAACGCAGCGGCGCCTATACCGCTCGACTGCTGTACCTCGGGGCGATGATCGGGTTCTTCTACTTCACCACCCAACTGCTCCAGGACGGGTTCGGCTTCTCCCCACTGCAAGCAGGACTCGGCTTCCTGCCGATGACCCTCGTCAACTTCGTCGTCGCGCTCATGGTTCCCCGGCTGAGCGCCCGGCTCTCGAACGGGGCACTCCTCGCTACCGGGACGGCGCTGACGCTGGCCGGCATGGCATGGCTGAGTCGCATCGACCCACTCGATACGTATCTCGTAGACGTTGCACTGCCGATGATCCTGGTGGGCGCCGGGCAAGGTCTGGCGTTCGGGCCGCTGACGAACGCAGGAATCGCCGGTGTCGATTCGGCGGACGCCGGCGCGGCATCCGGACTGGTCAACACAGCGCACCAACTCGGAATGGCACTCGGGTTGGGCGTCCTCGTCGCACTCTCGGCAAACACAGGCAGCAACCTCGACGGACCGGCGGCGGTGACCGACCACGTCGGCACCGCGCTCACCGGCGGCACCGTACTGCTCGTCGTCGCGCTGGTCGTCGTCCTCACGGTGATCGTGCCCGCCGCACGGCACCGCAGTTCGGGTTCGGCTCCGCTCCGACCCGCCCCATGAAATCCGCTGGTCGAACCAGGTACTGCCGGTACCTGGTTCGACAGGCACTCCCAGCGCGCGCTGACCGAACCTAAGGTTGAAACATGACCATCCCTCAATTGACCTTGAACAACGAAATCACGATGCCGGCACTGGGTTTCGGTGTGTACCAGACGCCGCCCGATGACACCGTTGCAGCGGTCGAGGCGGCATTGGAGACCGGATACCGGCACATCGACACCGCCGCTGCTTATCAGAACGAACGCGAGGTCGGCGAAGCCATACGCCGTTCGGGCATCGATCGCTCGGACATCTTCATCGAGACCAAGATCTGGATCACCGACTACGGCTACGACGCGACGCTGCACGCCTTCGACAAGAGCGCCCGCAAACTCGGCATCGATCAGATCGACCTCCTGATTCTGCACCAGGCACTGCCCGGCGAGTTCACCCTCACCGTCGAGGCCTACAAAGCGCTCGAGACGCTGCTCGGGGACGGCCGCGTCCGCGCCATCGGTGTCAGCAACTTCATGTCCCACCACCTCACGCGACTGCGGGACGAAACCTCGGTGGTGCCGGCGGTCAACCAAATCGAGGTACACCCGTACTTCCGTCAATCCGACGTGCTCACCGCCAACGCCGAACACGGGATCCTGTCCCAGGCATGGTCCCCGATCGGTGGGATCACCTTCTACCGCGGCGGCTCCCACGGCTCCACACTCGACGATCCCACCATCGGGAACATCGCAGCGGCGCACGGCAAGACACCGGCGCAGACGATGCTGAGATGGCACCTGCAGCAGGGCCGCCAGGTGATCCCGAAATCGGTCACCCCTTCGCGTATCACCGAAAACTTCGACGTCTTCGACTTCGAGCTCACCGCCGATCAACTCGCCGCGATCGACGCTCTCGACACGGGTGTGCGCGGCGGCCCGGAACCGGAGGACATCACCCGCGAGACATTCGGCCTCGAAATCCCCGAACCCTGAGGAGTACAGCAATGCAGATTGATCCCCACACTCCGACGACGAAGAACCCGCCCGAGCAATTCACGGGTGACGTCTGGCTCGACCGCATCGCCTTTCCCCGCGAACCCGGTCAGCGACTGGTAGTGGCGAAAGTGCGTTTTGCACCCGGCGCCCGCACCGCGTGGCACTCGCACGCCCACGGCCAGACCCTGCACATCACCCAAGGAACTGCCTGGGTACGGTCCCGCGGCGGCCAGAAGGTCGAAGCACACGCCGGTCAAACCCTCTACTGCCCACCGAACGAACAACATTGGCACGGAGCAAGCGCCGACTCGTTCATGGAACACCTTGCTATGCTCGACAACGCCGACGATCCGGCCACCACCACGACGTGGCTCGAACACGTCACCGACGAGGAATACCTGACGGGGTAGTGACCCCTCGCCACCCGCCGAACCTTACCGAGGCCACAAATTATCCATGACCTGTGCGACGTCCTGGGCGCTCATCGGCGCCGCGTCGAGGTCGTCCGCGCCGGGCCGCAATCCCGCGATCATGACTGCCATGATCCGACGCCAGCCTGTGTCGGTAACGCCGCGAGTTGTCGCGATGACGCCGCGGAGGGACCAGAAGATGAGATCCAGGTCGGCGTCGGTGGCGTCCTCACGGATGCGGCCGTGCTGCTTGGCTTGCGCCAACAGCTCGAAAAGGATCCGCCGATATTCGTTCCTCAGAACTGTTGTCTGATCGTCGTTCCACATGCGAGACAAGCATCCGCGGTTCGACGCCAGGATGGCTCCGCTGCCGTAGAGCACCTGCTCCAGACCCTCGCCCTCCGGCGCGGACGCGGCATCACGGGCCAGGGCGAGGAAGTCTTCGAGCACCTGGCGAACGAGCTCACTGATCAGCGCATCCTTGGTGGGGAACCGGCGGTACAGGGTGCCGATGCCGACGCCGGCGACCCGGGCGATCTCGTCGACACCCACATCCAGGCCGCGCGCACTGAACACGGTCGCCGCCGCATCGAGTAACCGTTGCCGATTCTCCGCGGCGTCGCGACGCAGAACCTTTTCGCTCCCCTGAACGCTCACATTGGACGTCATTCGGATTCGCCGCCCACCAGCGTGCCTCCCGCAACCATCGCGAGTTCCGGGTGTCGCAGCTCGGGCGACCCTTCGAGATTCGTGGTCTTGTTCCGCTTCACTGCCGGGATGAACAGGGCCGCAACGGCGCCGAGGCCAACTGCCACGCCCAGCATGATGAATCCGTTGGTGTAGCCGGATTCCTGCGGAACCCCCGCGGAGGACGCCCCGGCGGTGACGACGCTGGCCATGCATGCAGCGCCCAGCGAGCCCCCGATCGTGCGGATGTTGGCGTTCATACCGCTCGCGACACCGGTTTGTTCCGGTGGCACCGCGGCGACGACAACATTCGACATCGCCGAGAAGGCCAGGCCGAAACCGATCCCGACCAAGGACGTGGCGAGGTAGATGTCCATCTCGGTCTCATGCAGAAGAGCCACCACGAAGTAACCGATCGCACTGACGATCGACCCTGCGATCAGCAGGTTTTTCGAACCCAGTCGAGCCGCCAGGCGGCCGGAGGCGAGTCCGAGCAGGAACATTCCCACGCTCACGGGCAGCAGCATCAGACCCGACTCGGTGACCGACGAACCAAAGCCATATCCGGCCGACGCGGGCGTCTGCAGAAACTGCGGCAGGAAGCCGAACGCGGCGTACATGCCGACCCCCATCAGCAGCGCCAACAGGTTGGCGGCCCAGACGCTGCGGATTCGCATCATCGTCATGTCGATCAGCGGGTTGGTGGATCGCGATTCAACCACCACCCACGTCACCAAGATGACTGCGGCAGCCACCAGCAGCCCGACAACGGTCGGAGAACCCCAACCCCACGCAGGCGCCTGACTCACACCGAGCAACAACGCGACCAGCCACCCGGACAGCAACAGTGCGGTGAGCCAGTTGATCTTCCCGGCGGTGCGAACGGGAGACTCGGGGACCAGGATCTGCGCGGCCAACCCGGCCAGCACGACCATGATCAGCGGAATCCAGAAGAGCCAGTGGTAACTCAGCACGGTCACGATCGGACCGGCAAGAACGATGCCGAGACCTGCGCCGACAGCGGTGAGCGCGGCGATGACGCCAACCGCTCCCACCACCTTCTCCTGCGGGAACTCGTCGCGGATGATGCCGAACGCCAACGGCAGCACGCCGCCACCGATTCCCTGGATCACCCGCGCGGCGATCATCACCGGCAGCGACGTAGCCAAGGCCGCGAGCAGAGACCCCGCCGCCAGTGCGACGAGTGCAACGACGAACAGACGCTTCTTCCCGTGCATGTCACCGAGGCGTCCCATGACCGGAGTGAAGATCGACGCCGACAACAGGTAGGCGGTCAACACCCACGTGACGTCGGCCTGTGTCGTACCCAGCGCCGACTCGAGGGTGGGCAACACCGGCATCAACAGTGACTGCAGAAGGGCAAAGGCACCGACACCAAGAGTGAGAACGGCAAATGTCAGCTGATAGTGCGTCCGCAGCGAAGCGGTTTTCATGAATACTCCCAACAAAGCGGAGCGTTCACTCCGCATGCGGAGAATCTATCATTCGAAGCGGAGGGTCAGCGCGACATCGCGTCCGTTGTTGCCGCGATGCCTATTCGCGGACCCGCGTCACGACTTCGTTCAGCGGTGCCCGCGCAGTGCGGTAGTTGTTGGCCGGGTGGTCGGTGTCGGCGAAGCCGAACGAGATGCCGACCAGGATCTTCCGGTCCGCGGGGATGTCGAAGTGCTCGCGGATGAGGGGGGAATGGCTGGCGAGCGCGGCCTGCGGGATAGCTCCGAGCCCGAGGCTCCGGGCCGCGAGTAGGAACGTGCCCACGTACAGGCCGGTGTCGACGGCTCCGTACACCCCGTGCACCGCGTCGGTGGTGATGATCGCGACATGCGGCGCGCCGAAGAAGCGAAAGTTTTCGAACGCCTGGCGGGACGACGCTTCACGGTCGCCGCGCTCCACGCCGACGGCTTGGTACAGCTGCCATCCGCTGGCGCGGCGCCGGTCACGGTAGACGCCGCGGTACTCGGCTGGGGCATCGAAATCGAACCTGGGCGGGTTGTGTCGCGCCCCGTTCGTCATTGCCTCGCGGAAGCGTTCCGTGCCCTCCCCGCTGGTCACGATGACCTGCCACGGCTGTGTATTGCACCACGAGGCCGATCGTTGCGCGACGGTGAGTAGTCGATCGATCGTTGCTTCGGGAACCGGACGGTCCTGGTAGGCGCGGCAACTCCATCGGGTGGCCAGAAGGTGCTCCAGGACAGCGGCCTCGTCCGTTTGGGGGGTGGTGACATCGGCTGGCGCGGTCATGCTCGACACCATAGCACATAATATATAAAAGATGTCGACTGTGAGACGGGTCGGAATCTGCTTTTGGTCATCGATGAGGGGGACGGGGAACACCGTTCACATGGGTCGGTGGGATGTCGGATCTGGTGCACGCTCCGTTCCTGGTGCGTCTCACATCTTCAGTAATGCTTGGGCGTTGGTGCGGGCGATCTTGATGTGGTCGTTGTCGTTGATTTCGAGTCGGTCGAACCAGTCGGCGGCTTCGCGCATGTCCTCGAACGGGTAGTCGGCGGAGAACAGGAGCCGGTCGGCGCCGACTTCCTGGATGGTGTTCAGAAGGGCCGGGGTGCGGAAGTTTCCGCTGGTGGTGAGGTAGAAGTTGTTGCGGAGGTAGTGGCCGAACGAGTGCTGGATGTCGATGCCCCGCGGTGCGACCGCAACGCGGTGGTCGGTGCGCCAGACGTTGAAGGGCAGCAGTTCGCCGAGGTGGCCGAGGATGATGTTCAGGTTGGGGTGCCGGTCGAACAAGCCGCTGCCCATCAGGCCGAGGGCGTGGGTTCCGGTTTCGACGGAGAACGCCCACGCGGACCCGTAGAGCCAGGGGTGGCCGTGGTACTGCGGCGTGGTGGACTCGAGCGGGTCACGCGGGTGCAGATAGACGGGAACATCGAGTTCCTCGACAGTGGACCAGAATTCGGTGTATCGGGGGTCGTCGAGGTAGACGACGGTGTTCTCGTCACCGACCTGGGAGAATCCGTTGACGAGGGCGCCGACGAGCCCGAGTTCGGTGACGGCGCGGCGTATTTCGGCGGTGGCCGCGGCGGGGTCCTGCATGGGTAGTGCGGCGAACGAGGCGAACCGGTCCGGGCGGTGGGCCACCTGTTTGGCGGCGTAGTCGTTGAGTCGCTGAGCCCAGTCGACGGCCTGGGCGGAATCGTGCAGGGACTGGATTCCCGGCGAGAGGAGGGAGAGAACGGCCTTGTCGATGCCACACTCGTCCATCAGCTGCAGGCGGGAGTCGTGGATATCCAGCAGCATGTCCCGGTGTGCGGGCCAGGCGTCTGAGGTGAAGTGCGTGGCGGACTGCTCGACGATGTTGGGGTCGGTGGCCCCGAAGTGTTCTTCGAGGGCGATCTTGTGGACCATGTGAACTCCTGGTGATGCGTGGGTAGGGCGACCGAGAATTGCGCGATCTCGTGTTCAGGCGTGGACGGGTTCGGGCAGCCGCGCGCCTTGGCGCTGCAGTTCCTGGCGGACCGTGGTGGTGGTGACTTCGCCGGTCAGGGCTTGCTGGGCGGCGGCGATTCCGGAGGCCTGTCCGGTGGCGAAGGCTGTGCCCATCACGCGCAGGGAGGCTCCGGCTTGCCGGTCGCCGTCGAGGGTGCGGCCGGCGGCGTAGAGGTTGGACCGGTTGACGCTCTGCAGGCAGCCCAAGGGGATGGGGTAGTAGCCAGGATCTCCGATGAACTTCCAGGTCGACGGGATTCCTGCGCCGGGGTGGTATTCCATGGGCCAGGCGCCGATGGCGACCGCGTCCTCGGGGGTGGCCGGGTGCAGGATGTCGTCCTCGCGCAGTCGGTGCCGGGCGATGATGTGACGCGACTCGCGGGTGCCGAGTTCCGGCCCGGTGGCGACGATGTAGGCGTGTTCGGCGCCCGGAATGGTGCGGACGGCGTCGAGGTAGGCGTGTGCTTGCAGGCGGGCGTGGCGTTCGGCGCGGCTGGTGTCGGCGGCCGAGCGGGCGTCGTACCCTTCGTCGATCATGTAGGCGATGACGTCACCGGAGATCGGCATCTGCGCAACCAGACCGGATTCGGCGAGCAGATTTTCGGCGCCGGCGGCCTTCGCCGCTCGGACCGCAGCGCCGAGGGTGGCGACGGTGACCTCGGACCCGGGTTCGATGCCGCCGAAGCGGACACCGAGACTGCCGTTCTGGACCCACCCGTCGGTGCCGTATCGGACGTCTGCGGTGGCGTGGTGGGCGAGGTCTGCGTCGCCGGTGGCGTCGACGAAGGCGTCTGCGGTGAACCGGCGGACGCCTTCGTGGTCGGCGACCTCGACGGAGGTGATCCGATCACCGGCGGTGTGCGCCCCGATCAGGAGGCTGTGCAGTCGGACCTGGACACCGGCGTCGTGGCAGAGCTGGTCGAGGACGACCTTGGCGTTCTCCGGGTCGAAGACGACGGTGACGGCGTTGTATTTGCGTGGCTCGCTGACGGCGCCGCGGACCTGCAGTTCGGAAACGACCTCGTCGGCGATACCGAAGACGACCTGCTCGAGGTCGTCGCGGGTGTAGAGGCCGCAGTAGGTGACGACGTTACGCAACGTGGCGGCACCGCCGAGGCAGGGCCCACGCTCGATCAGGAGGGTGCGCGCACCGGCCCGGGCGGCCGCGACGGCGGCGGCTACGCCTCCGGATCCGCCTCCGGCGACGATCACGTCGTAGTGGTTGTTCGCCGGTTCAGTGGTCGAGGTCATGGGGTAGGTCAGTCCTTTCCATTGGTGGCCAGCAGGGGCTGACCGGTGGGCTCTGAGTTGGTCGCGGCCGTGGGCGGAAGGTGCTCGTGGATGTCGGCTGTGCGCAGCCCGAGCATGGGGACGATGCCCAGCAGTGGGCCGGCGGCCAGGACCAGGAACACGACCTGGAAAGAGCCGGTCGCGCCGTACACCAGGCCGACCACGGTGGGCACGAGGGTGCTGCCGAGTTGCCAGAACGCGTTGACACCCCCGGCGGCGGAGCCGGCCAGCTGCCCGCCGGACAGTGTGGGGATCATCGCGAGCATCACCGGGCTGTAGACGTAGGCGGCGATACCGAGCACGGGTGCGATCCAGAGGAATTGGGTCACCGTGGTCGCGAAGCTGAAGGCGATCAGGCAGACGGCGAAGGTGGCCAGGATGGCGATGGTCAGGTTCTTGCGGCTCAATCCGAGTGCATCGCCGATGAAGCCGATGACCGGTTTGGACGCCACGGCGACGGCGCCGAAGATGACCACGACGGTGCCGGCTTCGACGGGGTCGATCCCGACGCCCTTGACCATCAGCAGGTTCGACCAGGTCACGAAACCGTAGGTGCCCCACAGGGCGCAGAAACCCGCCAGGCCCAGCAGGAGCAGGCTGCGGTTGTGCAGCAGCGGCCGCAGGTCCGGGCGGCCCGACCCCTTCTCCCGAACAACCAGCGGGCCCGGTCGCAGCAGGATCAGGCACACCACCCCGAGAACCATGGAGATGACGCCGAACAGGTGATATGAGGTGCGCCAGCTGTGCGAGGCGATCAGCGTGGGAACCACGGCATTGGCAACCACGAGACCCAGCGAGGTCGCGGTCATGAACACACCCATCGCGAAGCCGCGGCGCTCGGGAACGAACCAGCTGGTGATCAACTTGACCCCGGCGCCGAGCTCGGCGCCTGCACAGAGTCCGATGCAGGCCTGGAACAGCAACCCCATGGTGCGGGTCTCGGCCTCCCCGAACGCGAGCATGAACCCGCCGGACAGCAGAATGCTCAACCCCACCGTCACCCGGCTACCGACCCAGTCCGCGACGAAGCCGCCGACGACGTTGGAGAGGACGTACCCGATGTAATACGTCGTGGCGAAGAGCCCGAGACCGGCGATCGCGACGCCGAGATCGTCGCCGACCGACCCCGCGGCCGGACCCCAGGTCGCGCGATCGACCGAAGTCATGGTGAAGGCGGCCCAACAGAGCACGAGTACAACCCAGCGGTACCTGGTGCCGGACGCGGCGGTGGATATCGCGGCCATGAAGATGTCCTTTCGAGCGAAGCGTGACGGAAAACCCACATCACGCTCGTCGGCGGTTGTGGTGCCCACCACAATGAAAGCCCACTCGGTCGCCGCGATCCAATGCCGTTTCTCTGGTCCCGGTATGATCAAAAGTTATGGCACCTGCTCGGTGTCGTCCGAGTCGGGGAGAACCGGGTGGAGCTACGGCAACTGCGCTACTTCGTCGAGGCGTGCGACCGCGGTTCGCTGTCCGCGGCCGCGAAGTCGTTGCTGGTGTCCCAGCCCGCGCTGACGCGTCAGATCCAGCTCCTCGAACGCGAGTGCGGGGTTCCGCTGTTCGATCGCGTACCCTCAGGAGTTCTCCCCACCGCCTCAGGAAAAGCCCTTTACCAGCACGTAGTGACGATGCTCCGGTACGCGGACACCGCCCGCGATGCCGCGCGGGACGCCGGCCCGGTCCGCGAGACCGTGGAGGTCGGACTCGTCCCCGGATTGCCCTCACCCTGGTTGGACCGGTGGATCGACGCCGTCCGGGACACGCTGCCCCAGGCCTACCTGTCGCTGTCCGACGGGAGCAGTAACACCCATCTGCAGCGTCTGCGCGAAGGACGCCTGGATATCGCATTCCTGCATGAGCCGCCCCCGGCGGATCTGTTCCATCACCGGGTCCTCGAGGAATCGTTCGGGGTGGCGATCGACCCGAGCATCGACGTCCCCGGCGACCTTGACGACACCTGGCCGCTCGCGGCGCTGGACGGACTCGACGTCTTGGTTCATTCCCGCGAACAGGTCCCCATCGGGCACGATCAACTCGTCGCGGCCGCCCATCACGCTGGCGCGACCCCGCGGTGGCATTTTGCGAACTACACCGAGAATGCCCACGCGTGCCTGAGGGCGACCGGATCGACCGCGGCGATCCTGGTCGGCACCAGCGCTGCGCGACTGCTCCCGGACTGGACGTGGCGACGCCTGGTCGATCCACCGCTGACGATGCAAACCTGGATCGTCCGTCAACCCGTCGTGCGCACCGTGGTCGCAGCGGTCGCCGCCGCGATCATTAGTGCGGTGGATGCGTCCTGACCTGTTCCTCATACGGTGGCCGCCACCCACCCGCGGACGGCTTCTGAGATCGTCGCTATCGACTCAGCTGAGGCGAACCCGCAGTATTTGGTGGCTTGCGCACCGAATCCGCACGGGTTCATCGGGGTGTTCGTCATTGTGAGCGTCGAGGGTGAGGACGCGCTGATCGAGTCCGTCGACGAGGCGGCGCCGGGCCGCTTCCCATTCCACTGCAAACTGTCGCGGCTCGTGCCCGCTGAGTCGTTGCCGCGTTCTCTGCTCGCGGTGCTGGACGGCTCGGCGGCGAATCGTGCACGGTGGGGTTGGAGCGCAGCGGATTTCGGGCGCGGGCCAGGTCTGCGACCAGGCGCCCGCGATCAGCCCACCGACACGGTCGTTTGTCAGCGGCTGGTGCGGCAGCGTGTGGTCGGGGTCGGCGTTGGTGTGTGTCCGCGGGCCGCACTGCCGATGGGCGGATCTGCTGTCGGTTGGGATGAGGAGATGGGGGAGCTGACCCGGCTGGCACGGGAAGCTGACGAGATCGCCGAGCAGTACCGCCGCGACCACCGAGGAGCACGCCGGGTGTTGTGCCGGCCTGGGATCCAGCTGAGGTGGAGCTGGAAGGTCTTGACCGGTGGTGTGGGCCGTCTATGGCCCGTTGAAGAGCGTGCTCAGGCGCCGTCCCTCGGATGCGTCGGGCTTCCTCAGGCGCAGTCCCGGCAGATCAGTTGCGTACTGTCGGCGAGGCGGCTGCGGTGATGGACCAGGAAGCAACTGGTGCAGGTGAATTCGTCCGACTGTTTCGGGATGACGCGGACGGTGAATTCTTCACCGGACAGGTCGGCGCCGGGCAGCTCGAACGACTCTGCGGTGTCGGTGTCCTCGACGTCGACGACGGGGGACTGGGTGTCTTTCCGGCTGGCGGTCAGTTGTTCGAGGGAGGTGTCCGTCTCGTCGGATTCGGTGACTCTCGGCGCGTCGTAGTCGGTGGCCATGGTTGTTGTACCTCATGCTCTGGGTGTTCGGACCCGCCAGATTAGAGGGTCCGGCGCCGCGACACACACCCGGGGTTATGGGGTGCCATGGCCGCTCGCCGTCACCGGTGCGACAAGGCGATCGGCACGAGCGGTCATTCGGCTCAGCGTCGACAGGAAAGTTCACATCCAACGCCCAGGGAAATTGGTCCGGCTACCGCATCAGCCCCCCGGAGGGCCGCCGCCTCAGTTCGCGTTCGCCCACGGTTCGATGCTGCCCTCGGGTACCTCTGTGCTGACAACCTGCGGCACTAGTCCCGAAACTGTGTGGAAGTGTCGTTCCATGCGCGGAGGACGTCGTTGCAGAGGGTGGTCTTGAGGTTGCAGAGGTGCCCCAGGTCTGATGTTCGCGGGGTCATCGCGGCCTGGAGTAGATGGAGGAACCTGTTCCGTTGTACGCCGAATTTGATGAACAGGTCCTCGGCGTCGGCGCCGCCATAGGGCGCCCATTCGATGGCGAAGGCAACGAGCGCCCGGTCCGTGGGGCTGATGGAGTGCACGCTGGTGAGGAGATCGCAGGCACGCAGGGATTGTCGTAGCCAGTCGAGCACGGGTGAGCCGGTGGGAACACCAGTGCGGGCGGCGCGTCGTCTCCGGGCCGGGCGGTTGCCGATTCGGCTGCGCTCGGGGTGAGCCCGACAGGGGGCGCTGGTGTCTGCAGCGGATGGGTTAAGCGTTGCCGGTGATGTCCTCGGCGGTGGGGCGGGTCTTTCGAGCATGGATTCCTCTAGCGGGTGAAGAACTGATCGGGCACTTCCATAGTTGGTGTTCACGGACGGATCCGGACCGGCCATCCGGCGGGGTGGGGTGCCTGTTTAGGTGCCCGCGCGCAGGTCGGTCGGTATGGGTGGCCGGCTCGGTAGGTGCCTGCTCGGGTCCTCTCGCACCGTCGCAGACCTGTAGGGGTCGGGGTTGTCGATGGTCGCGTCGCGGGTGGCTTGTGGATGTGACGGCTGTTGCCCGACGTCGTCATGCAGCACCGCTCGGCCGGCGGGCGAATGGCGGCTCGTCGACGGGCGGCCGGTCACCGGCTCCGGGCCGCCCCGGCCGAAACCGCAGGGGGGCGTTTCTTGATGCCGTTGATCGAGAGCACTCGGCCGGTTCCCCGGACAGCGAATGCCGGGATGCTGTGACCGGGCGCGGATCGACTCGAGGGAGCGCTGCGGGACCGGGCGCCGGTTCCCGCCCTGCCGACGGGGTGTGGGCTCAGGGTGAATTCGGGGGTGGAATCGATGCGCGTCGGCGCGTACCGGCGCCGCTCGGTTGGTTTTGCGCGAGAGGCACGCGATGACGGATTCGAGCGCGGATACCGCGCGGGTTTCGTTGCGGGTGCTGCTGTGGCTGGCTATCGGCATCCTGGTGACGTTGTTCGCGGTGTCTGCGGTCTTCTCGGTGTACGGGCGATTGGCGGTGCGGGCATCCGTCGACGACTTGTCCGAGCAGCTGCTGCCCGCGCAGCGGGCGGTGGCCGAGCTGACCACGTCGTATGTGAACCAGGAAACGGGACAACGCGGGTACGCCCTGACCGGTGATCCGCAATTCCTCGAACCCTATGACGAGGGCCGGCGTGACGCTGCCGCACTGCATACCCGACTGGACACGCTGCTCGCCGAGGATGCGCCCGCGCGGGCCGCGCTGCAGACGACCGTCGAGGCGGCCGAGGCGTGGCGGGCGCGGGCAGCGGAGCGGGAGATCTCCGCACGCCGCGACAACGCGAGTGAACCGGATCGGATCCTGTCGGAGACCGCGGCGGGCAAGGAGTTGTTCGACGGCCTGCGCGCACGGCTCGCGGCGTTGAGTGCCCGCACCGACGTCCTGGTCGCCGAGCAGGTCGAACGAGTCCATTCGGCGCAGGCGCTGGCGAACATCGCGACCCTTGTCGGGTGTGTTCTCGCCGTGGTCATGGTCGTGACCGCGGTGTATCTGACGCGGCGGCTGCTGACACGGCCGATCGATCATCTTCTCGCCGATATCAGCGCGGTGGCCGGCGGCGACTACGGGCGGGAAATCGACACCGACGGGCCTCGGGAGGTGGCGATCATCGCGGGCGCCGTCGACACGATGCGGATCAGCCTTTTGGCGCAGAACGAACAACTCATGGCAGCGGAGCGGGCCAGCGCACGTGATGACGAACAGAGCCGGATGGCGGCAGATCTGCACGATGTGACCCTCCAACGTGTGTTCGGTCTGGGCCTGACGCTGACCTCCCTAGGATTCCGGCATCCACGTTTGTCGGCCGAACTGGACCCGCTGATCGACGAGACCGACAGCATCGTGCGTGGATTACGTGCCGTCATATTCGATCTCACCCAGTCCGCGGCGGCCGGGCGGTCCGGGGATGTGGGCAGCCTGAGTGCCTCGGTGAGTGAGATCGTCGAAATCAGTGCCTCAGCCCTCGGTTTCACCCCCGACGTCTGTGTCGAGGGGCCGATCGACCGGTATTCCGACCGCGAAGCCGGGGCGGAACTGCAGGCCGCCCTGCGCGAGGCCCTGAGCAACGTCGCCCGCCACGCACAGGCGAGCGCATGCACGGTCCGGGTCACCGCGGACGAGGACGGCCTCGTCTTGAAGGTCAGCGACAACGGCACCGGAATCGTTGCGGGAGTTGCGCAAGGATACGGACTGACGAACATCCGGGACCGTGTCGAGCGACTCGGCGGTCACGCGGTCGTTCGCGACCTGGAGCCGGGGACGGAGGTCGAGTGGGCGATACCCGCACCGAAGGCGTCTCCACACATCACTGATCGACCGCCGACTTAGCCACTGCGACCGCTCCTGCCGCTGGTCACATCAGAGCCGAGACGAAGGCTGAGCTTCCCCCGCTTTCCCGGAGACTTCCGAACCAGGTTAGATCTTGGAGACCGAGGAAGGGCGTCATGGGAACGAGGAAGTATCCGCCGGAGCTGCGGGAGCGTGCGGTGCGGTTGTATCGGGAGTCGGATCCGAAGCCGGTGCTCCGCCGGCTGGCCGAGCAGTTGAACGTGCACCCGGAGGCGCTGCGGAACTGGATCCGCCAGGCCGAGGCCGATCACGGGGAGCGCGACGACCGGCCGTCGACGGCGATGATCGAGGAGAACCGGCGCCTGGCCCGGGAGGTCGCGGAGCTGCGGCGGGTGAACGAGGTGCTGCGGGCGGCGAGCGCGTATTTCGCGTCCGAGATCGACCCGACCCGGAGAAGGTCATGAGTTTCATTGATGCGCATGACTTCTCGGTCGGTCTCGTATTGCGGGTCCTGGATATCGCCTCGTCGACCTACTACGACTGGCGGGCACGAGCAACCCTGCCCGCTCGGCGGCGGCGGGAGGACGCCGAGCTGCTGGTGTTGATCGACGAGATCCGCGCCTCACACGAGTTCGCCGGCACCTACGGGTCCCCGCGGGTGTGGCTGGAGCTGCGCCGCCGCGGGGTGCGGGTCGGCCGCAAACGCGTCGAGCGGATCATGCGCGAGAACGGACGCCGAGGCGCCTACCTGCGCAAAGGCTGGAAGGGTGGCTCGACCAAGCAGAATCCGCGGCACACCGCCGCCCCGGACCTGCTCGACCGGGACTTCACCGCGACCGCGCCCAACACCAAGTGGGTGGCCGACCTGACGCGGATCCTCACCGGTGAGGGGGTGTTGTGGTTGGCGAGTGTGCGCGACGCGTTCTCGAACAAGGTGGTCGGCTGGCGATCCGGCCCGCGGGCGGACACCGACCTGGTGCTCTCGGCGCTCGACTATGCCCTGTTCTCCCGCGATGTCCGGGGCGGGGGGTTGATTTTCCACAGCGACAAGGGCTGTCAATTTACGGCGGTTCGGTTCACCCAGCGGCTCGTCGACGCGGGCATCGCCCCGTCCACCGGAAGTGTCGGGGACAGCTTCGACAATGCGCTCGCCGAAAACCTGTGGTCGACACTCAAGATCGAGCTTATCTACTGGCCCGCAAGAACATTCGCCACCAGAGCCGAGGCGGAGACGGCGTTGTTCCGCTACATCGATGGTTGGTACAACCCGCGCAGGATTCAGGCCGGCCTGCGCGGACTGTCACCCGACGAATACGAACGCGCCTACTACGACCGACCAGACGGACAGGAGGCAGATATCATCGAACCCGAGCTCGTCGGAGCCAGATAGAAGGGTCTCCGGAGAACCGGGGGAATCTCAGGCGGGGTGACGGTGGGATGGGCCGGTCGCAGCCCTCGCGGTGGATCAAGGGGCAAGAGCGGCCGGGCCCGGTCGCGGCACCGCTGTTGATCGATCTCGAGCATGTCCTCGCGCGTGCCCGTCTGCTGTGGGGAGATGCGGCCGCCGCATCTGGCTCGAGAGCGCGAACGCGTACCTCGATGGGGCGCGTCGCTCGATGTGTTGCAGCTGTAGAACCCGGCTCCGCTGTTCGAGTTCCCGCTGCTGCCCGGGGCGAACGGCCGCCCGTGCCGATCGCGGACCGCTCCTACAGCGGCACCTTCACGGTTCGCACCTCGCCCAGGGTGCATCGCCTGGCGTCGAGGCCGAGGAGCAGGGCGTCTCGGCGCGCGCTCGGGGTGTTCGAATTGCCCGATGATCTGCGGGTGCTCGACCTGGACGATCCTGCCCAGTTGGTGCGGTTGAGGTTGCGTCCGACTCAGGTGGTGACCCGGAATCTGACGGTGACCCAGGGGGGGGTGGGGGCATCGGATCTCGTGGGAGACCGAACGCCACGCAACGGGACGGGCGCGCGGTCTCGCGGTGGTCGTGTCACCGCCCGCAGTGGTCGGTGCTGGCCTGCTGGTTGCGACCTGAACTTGTGCCAGGCGGAGTGCTTCTGAGTGTATTCCTCGACGGCCGCGCATGAGTTCGCTGGCCTTACGGTGCTGGCGCTGCGAGAGTTCGTCGAGTTTGCCGCTCAGCGGCAGTGGAAGCCAGACTTGGCGTTTGGGGGGAGGCGCCGCTGATGCCCGCGTCCTGAGCCCGGGAGGGCGGCCGGCGCCGGCCCTCTCGGGCAGGGCCGGCCTGCGTGCCTTTGCCAGCTTTTCTGGGTCTTGCGCAACGGCAGACAGAAGGTTGTGCGCCGGCGCCGGTTCGCGTTGGCGATCGAACTGGGTCGTCCACTCGAGTCGGAGGAGGTGGCGTTGCGTGAGGTGTGTGACCACCCGATCTGCGTGCGAGCTTCGGAAGCGGTCGCCCGCACTTCGGTACGCGTTGCGGGAATCGGTCCACGACGGCTGGCGGGAGATGGTGCGGGGAACCTTGTTGCACAACAACATCCTGACACCGTTCTGGCAGACATTCAGCCGATCCGGGATCGGGTAAGCGACAGGTACGAAGGGGAGAGGGTGGGTGAGAACGAATCATCTACGGGGGCATGTGACTTGGGTGAAGACGGCAGTCTGTGTGTCAGCCGCATTACTTGCCGATATGCCTCGCACAATCCGCCGATTGCTCGTTGACTCACATTCACGATTAGTGTGTCCGGTGATGGATACGTCGGAGAAGGCCGCCCGTGCGTCGGCGGCCGTGACTGCGGAAGGCTAGCGGAGTTGGCCATGAACATTATCAGCGGTGCCGCGCGCGCCGCCAGAAATGCAGTCGGGGTTCTTCGGGACGCGGGAGAGGGCGCCTGGTCCTTTACGAGCGGCAAGCTGCGGCAACGGACGCAAACTTCGGAGGAAGCCAAAGCCGGACTCGAGGTGGAACCCCAGATCGCCACCGAACCCGAGTCGGCGCCGACCCCGTCGGAGGTACCGCCCGCGAAGAAGTCTGCTGCCAAGGCACCTGCGAAGAAGGCTGCGGCCGCCAAACCGGCCCGGTCCGAGACGCCGCCCGCCAAGGCAATCGCCAAACCGGCGCCGTCCGAGGTGCCGCCCGCGAAGAAGGCTGCTGCTAAGGCGCCCGTGAAGGAGGCTGCGGCCGCCAAGGTGCCGGCGAAGAAAGCTGCTGCTAAGGCACCCGTGAAGAAGGCTGCTGCCGTCAAACGGGCGCCGTCCGAGGTGTCGCCCGCGAAGAAGGCTGGTGCCAAGGCGCCGGCGAAGAAAGCTGCTGCTAAGGCACCTGCGAAAAAGGCTGCGGCCGCCAAACCCGCCCGGTCCGGGACGACGCCCGCCAAGCGAGGCACCGAGGCAATCGCCAAACGGGCGCCGTCCGAGACGTTGCCCGTGAATGAGGTTGCGGCCGCCAATGCACCCGTGAAGAAGGCTGCTGCTAAGGCACCCGTGAAGAAGGCTGCTGCCGTCAAACGGGCGCCGTCCGAGGTGCCGCCCGCGAAGAAGGCTGGTGCCAAGGCGCCGGCGAAGAAAGCTGCTGCTAAGGCACCTGCGAAAAAGGCTGCGGCCGCCAAACCCGCCCGGTCCGGGACGACGCCCGCCAAGCGAGGCACCAAGGCAATCGCCAAACGGGCGCCGTCCGAGACGTTGCCCGTGAATGAGGTTGCGGCCGCCAATGCACCCGTGAAGAAGGCTGCTGCCGCCAAACGGGCGCCGTCCGAGGTGCCGCCCGCGAAGAAAGCTGGTGCCAAGGCGCCGGCGAAGAAAGCTGGTACCAAGGCGCCGGCGAAGAAGGCTGCTGCTAGGGCGCCGGCGAAGAAGGCTTCGGCCGCCAAACCGGCCCGGTCCGGGACGCCCGCCAAGAGAGGCGGCGAGGCAGCTGGGGTTCCCCCCGAATAGTGACCATCGATCCAACGAGGCCTTCCGGTCCAGGCATCTCGGTCCATTGTTCGGGAAATGTTCCGTCCCAATCGAATCCAGGTGAACTCGATGCTGGAAATCCGGGAAAGCGGTTGACAGAATCGTCTGAGGTCGACCAGGATTCCGTGATCTACCATCCATCGGGTCGTCATCTGGATCGGGTGAACTGAGCCTTGAGAGGTTCTTCCACCCGTGCCCCGGGCGGTACCGGTCTGCGCGAAAGGGCTCCGGCGAGGTGGATGGTTATTGACTCAGGCTGCCTGAGTCTGAATCGTGTCGGTGAGGACCAAACCCGTGACAATCCCGAACTCTGCCCCGGCGAGTAGCAGCCACCACATCGGGTCTGTCTCGGAGAGCGCCGCGTCCGACGTCCTGGAATTCGGATTCAACAGCTAGCCGCGCATGGCGAGGCCGCGGTCTAAGCGTCCGCACTCGACCACGTGATCGCACCCGTTCTCGGTGAGCTCGGGCGGTGGCAGATTTTCGATCCCGCACTCGCATCGGAGAAGGCAGTCCGCTCCCGCCAAGACCCTCCAAGCCCACTGCAACAGCCCGAAAGAGCAACTCTGGGAAGTCTTCGTTGGTGTCCGTGGCGTGGGGAATGCCATGGTGCTCGGCGAGGAGGATTTCATGCCGTTGATCGGGCGGGTGTGCGCTTCGAGCAGATGGCGCAGATCATATTCACCAGCGGCTACCAGGAAGCGGCCTTTTGAGAAATATCGGGACTTGGCCGATTTCCCGAACGGCTGAAACGAAGAACCGAATTTTTTTGGCTCGCAATTGGATGGCTGTCTGGTTCAGGCCTCGTAACGCGCAGATACGCGTTCCTTCCTGATAGCTACGGCTCGATATGGCTGATCCGGATTGGAGCGACGCGGCCTGATGTATACCGCCGGACCTGAAAGGTAATTCTACTGGCTGTCGTCGCTGAGGCCTACCAATGTTGTTACACAAAGTAAGTCGCGTTCTTTCTGCCTGAAGCTCGGGTTTGTCGTGAGTGGGGACCCCAGGGGGATCGTGTTGATATGCTCAGATCGGCGATGGTCTGGGGACGGTGAAATGTCAGTTCGGGTGAGCTTCCTGATTACCGGGAGGAGCCGCGTGCCGTTACTGTGTGCATTCGACGGTTGCCCGGCGAAGAAGGAGACACATGGCGGTATCACCGAGGGGTTCTGAAGGTTCGGCGAAGAAGACAACCAAGGAGATTCGTGAGTGGGCGATCGGGGAGGGCCGCGAAGTGTCATCCCGCGGCCGGATTTCGGCCGAGATCGAGCAGGCCTTCCATGTCGCTCAGGCGAAGAAGGTTCAGGCAAAGACGGTGCCGGTAAAGAAGACGGCCGCGACAACGACGGCCGGAAAGAAATTAGTCGCGAAGAAGGCTCAGGTGACGAGGGCGGCGGCGAGTACGGCTCCGGTGACGAAGGCAGCCGCGACGAAGACAGCTGCGACGAAGGCAGCTGCGACGAAGGCAGCTGCGACGAAGGCAGCTGCGAAGAAGACAGTCGCGAAAAACGCGGCTGCGGAGAAAACGGACGTGAAGAAGCCGGTCGCAGCGAAGGTGCCGGTGGCGAGGGCAGTGGTGAGTGGGGCTCCGGCGAAGAAGTTGTCCAGGGAGATTCGTGAGTGGGCGATCGGGGTGGGCCACGAGGTGTCATCCCGCGGCCGGATTTCGGCCGAGATCGAGCAGGCCTTCCATGACGCTCAGGCGAAGAAGATTCAGGCAAAGACGGCGCCGGTAAGGAAGACGGCCGCGACGAAGGCGGCTGCGGAGAAGAACGCCGTGAAGAAGCCGGTCGCGGCGAAGGTGCCGGTGGCGAGGGCAGTGGTGAGTAGGGCCCCGGCGAAGAAGTTGTCCAGGGAGATTCGTGAGTGGGCGATCGGGGTGGGTCACGAGGTGTCATCCCGCGGCCGGATTTCGGCCGAGATCGAGCAGGCCTTCCATGACGCTCAGGCGAAGAAGATTCAGGCAAAGACGGCGCCGGTAAGGAAGACGGCCGCGACGAAAACGGCCGGGAAGAAAACGGTCGCGACGAAGGTGGCTGCGGAGAAAACGGCCGTGAAAAAGAAGGGCACAGCGAAGGTGCCAGTGAAGAGGGCAGCGGTGAGAAAGTCTCCGGCGAAGAAGTCGCCGAAGGAGATTCGTGAGTGGGCGATCGGGGTGGGCCACGAAGTGTCATCCCGCGGCCGGATTCCGGCTGAGCTCGAGCGAGCCTTCCATGACGCTCAGGTTGAGATGCCGGTGGCGTGAGTTGCAAGATTGCCCTGGTGCAACTCGTGGCCATGCTGTCATGAAGGCTATCGGCCTGTGGGAATCGAGATCTTCGGCGCCATATGGTGGGCGGTTGTCCGGCGCCAGCGGCGCCGGCTATCGGGTGCGAGGTCTCCCGCCGGGCACCTGACTTGGCGATTCCCACTCAGGAGTGGATTGGGTGCAGGCAGCCCCAATTCAGGGCAAGCCTGAGCGTGGTGCGCGTGGCGCTTCGGGTGCGGCGGGAGACTCTCATGCCGCGGTGGGGCGAGTGGGCGCCGGCGCATCGGGACAATCGCGAACGCTGACGGACGCCGAGTCTTCGCGGACACCGACGAGGTGACCGTCGATCCCGCCCCTGCCGGTCCGGCCGGGGCGGGACCCAGCGGCGAGAACTCTGAGGGGAAATCGACGGCTCGCCCACAAGCCGCCGGGGCTGAGCTGCCTCGGCGGACAGGAAGGGGCCGGTCCACTCGAGAAGGGCAGGGCAGTGTCGAGCGGCTCGTTGACCGCGAACTCGGTCCATTCGTCGACGGCATCGACTACGTCGTAGCGTTGTTGCAGGACGATCCCGGTCTCAGTTTCGACGACGAGGCGCCACGCCGCTAGTTCCCGGCGCACGGTCGTGGCTACATCCTCGGGTGCGCAGGGTAACTCGCCCCGGGATGGCACAGCCCGATGATTCCGCCGCCCGGACGGTCCCTGGGTCCGGGAGGCCGGAGTCGTCATGGACCTGCAAGTTGTAGCCACGACGCACTAGCTAACGCCCCTTCCTGACCGTCCGTGTCCGCGTTCACAACGCCACGACCGACTATTGCGGAATGCGATTGAGGAGGCGGCGTCCGGCCGCGGACCCCGCCTCCGACGACAAGTGAGCTCAGCGGACACCTGAACAGGGCGGTGGAAATCAGGACTCGAGTAGTTCGGACACGGTGACGAACCGATATCCCTCCGCCGTGAGTCCGGCGAGGACGTCTGGGACGGCGTCGAGCGACGCTTGACGCGAGGGAAACATGACGTGCATGAGGATGATTGAACCGGGGCGGGTCTGCGCCAGAGTCGCGGCTACGATTCCAGCGGTGTCGGCGGTGGCCGCGGAGTCCGGTTCGACGTCCCACATGACGGTGGTCCGATCGTGCTCGGCGAGATAGTGGGGAAGCCCGAGGAGTTTCTTACCGTACGGCGGGCGGACGGTGATCGGACCGGTGTAGCCGGTGGCCCGGATCGCCTCGTCCGTCCGTTCGATTTCATCCCGCACGGTGTCGGCAGAGACGAAGACCATTCGACGGTGGGTGTCGGTGTGGTTGCCCAGTTCGTGTCCGGCATCAGCGATCCGCCGGCCGTGTTCCGGGTTCGCGCGCAGGTCGGTGCCGTTGAGGTAGAACGTTGCTCGGATGCCGGCCTCGTTCAGTAGCCGCAGCACCTCGGGTGTTCTGCTGGTCGGCCCGTCGTCAAAGGTGAGAGCGACGACCTTTTCGTCCGTGTCGACCCGAGTCCTCCGACGGGTTTTCTGGCGAGTGGTCACCAGCGCTCCTGTTCATCCGTCGCTGCCTGGGACTCGGCCACAGTAACAGGCCCCTGCTGCTCGGTGGTCGGGTGAGACAACCGGATTCGCCTGTCGTTTCGCCACGATGCGGAGAGCTGCAGGGCCGACGGGAGCGGGTCTCCGATCCCGCGGTTCTGCCGTAAGGAGCCCATTACCGCCCCGCTGATGAGCAGTCTATGTGTGAAGCCGAGGGGGAGACCCCGAAGCAATGCGCCCACTGGGAGTTGAAGAAGCGAATGCCCGCCGAGCGGCTGTCGAGACAGAAACCGGAGGCATCAACCCCGAGAAGGGGTGACGCCTCCGGCTCATCCTGTGTATCCGAGTGTCGCCGAATCTCATCCATTCTTGCCCACGAACTAGACAGGCTGCCCTTGTTCGAGCGGCCCTCGGCACTGCGATCAGACGGACGGGGGACAGGTCGTCACCCGTGGTGAAAACCGCACTCCGTAGTAGTCGGAGGGGCGGCCAGGAACGGGCGCACCTCGAGCCACTCGTGGATCGGCTTGCCACCCGCACCCGGGGCCGCGGACAGCTCGCCGGCCAGCTCGAGCGCCCGCTCGTGGGTCTCGACGTCGATCACCATCCAGCCGGCGATCAGGTCCTTGGTCTCCGCGAACGGGCCGTCGGTGACCGGCGGCCGCCCCTCGCCGTCGTATCGGACGAACGTGCCCTCCGCGGAAAGTGCCTGACTGTCGACGAACTCGCCGGTGCCCTCGAGCCGGGCGGCGAAGTCGTTCATGTACTGCACGTGAGCGGAGATCTCCTCCGGCGTCCACTGGTCCATGGGCACGTCGTTGAGCGATGCCGGCGCGCCGCGGTAGTGCTTGAGCAGCAGGTACTTGGCCATCATGTTCTCCTTTTGGTGCGGTGCGGCCCATTGTGGCCGATTCACTCCGGGGACGAAGCCGCGCGCGAGTTCTCGACATCCCACGGCGACATTTCCTGACCATCTTCTCTGTCGGGGCCACAATCCTGCTAGGGGTGGGCGTCTCGTCCAGTCCGGTGATGATGGCCTCTAGGGCGTGTCTCCCAATGATTTGGGGTGTTGTGCTGCAGACTCTTCGCTGTGGCAGACGTTGTTAATAGGTTTGAGGTGTTGACGGACAAGCAGTGGGAGTTGCTTGCGCTGCTGTTGCCCAGTTCGGATGGGCTGCGGGGGCGGAAGTTCCAGAACAGCCGGCTCGTGGTGGAGGGGATGCTCTACCGGCTGCGTACCGGGCTCCCGTGGCGGGATCTACCTGCGCATTTCGGCCCCTGGAAGACGGTGTGGAAACGGCACCGACGCTACGCCGGGGATGGAACGTGGGATCGGGTACTCATAGCCCTGGCGGCGATGGCCGATGCCGGTGGCGACCTGGATTGGGCGGTGTCGGTGGATTCCACCGTGGTGCGGGTGCACCAGCACGGCGCCAACGCCGCGCGTGACACAGGGGGATCTGCCGAATTACACGAATCTGCTTGACGAACCGGTCGATCACGGCATCGGCCGGTCCCGCGGCGGGCTGACCTGCAAAGTCCACCTGGCGTGCGATGGCGACGGACGTCCCTTGTCGGTGCTGGTGGGTCCTGGCCAGGCCGGCGACAGCCCGATGTTCGGCCCGCTCCTGGAGGGCATCTGCGTGCCGCGCATCGGTGGCGGCGCACCCCGCACGCGCCCGGACGAGGTCCGTGCCGACAAGGCGTACACATCCAAGGCCAATCGAGAACTGCTACGCAGCAAGGGCATCAAGGCGGTCATTCCCGAGAAGTCCGATCAGGTGGCCAACCGCAAGAACAAGGGCAGCGCGGGCGGTCGGCCACCGAACTTCGATGCCGAGTCGTACAAGGGCCGCAACGTGGTGGAAAGGGCCTTCAACAAGGCAAAACAGTGGCGAGCGGTGGCAACCCGGTATGACAAGCTTGCCCTGACTTACCGGGCTGGATTCCTCCTCGCCGGCATCGTCGAATGGCTCAAACTATTGGGAGACATGCCCTAGTCTCGGGTCGGGTTGGCGTGATGCTTGACCCACCGCGCCTCTCGGTGGTCCCAGTAGCGGGTGCGATCGTGGGGGTGGGCGCGACCGTTGAGCGGTGAAGCGGGCGTAGCCGTTCCCGTCGCGGTTTTCCTGTGCGATCCTGCGTTGGCGTCGAGAGAACCACCGGCTGTCCGGTGCCCGATGGAAGGGCTACGGTGGGGCAGCCTGTGCGCCCGTAGAACCACGTCGTGGGTGTGGTGTGCACCTGCGCCGCCACTGATCGAACGGTCCCGCACCTCGTTGACGTCGATGTGCCAGCTGTCATCGAGGAGCGCCGCCACATCATCGGGTGTGACCCAGTCATCGGGGTCGAAGCCGTGCTCGCGCGCCGCATTCGCGTCGCGGATGTCGTGGTGTACAACCAGCAAGATGCCGCCCGGTGCGACGGCGGAGATCAACGCGCGTTCTGCGGCATGGTCAGCGGTACTGCGCAAGGCGGGGTACTGAGCGGAGACCAGGTCGAAACCACCCGTGGGCAAATCGGCATCGAGAAGTCCGCTCAACACCCAGGTGATGTCCACGTCTTCCCCGGCGGTGTGGACCGCCGCCCGGTCGAGGGCGACCCGAGAAACGTCCAGCGCGGTCACGGCCCATCCCTGGCGGGCGAGCCAGAGCCCGTCGGCGCCTTCACCGCAGCCGACGTCCAGGGCGCGTCCCGGCCGTGCGCCGGTCATCTCGTCAACTAGTGCGCCGTTGGGTTCTCCGCTCCACACGCGATCCCGCTCGCTGTAGCGCGCATCCCATTCGCCTGCCTCGCATGATGTCGTCTTGACTTCGGTGACCTCGCCCGCTTCTTCCATACCCACACAGTGCAATACCACCGACGGTTTCGGCGAGAGTTCTTGCCGGACTGGCAAGAATGCCGCTGCTCGGGGCAGCGCGGCGGGCAGGTTTGCTGTTCTGAATGCGTTCTTATGCGATCCTGACGTGCACCCTGTCCCCGTCGTCTACCCGTGGCTCTATCTGGTCATCGCCCACCTCTCGTTGGAGCGACGACCGGTTGGCTCACAGGGCTCCTCGTAGTCCACCGAGAGTGGCGGTTCGCACGCACCTGAGAAGGCCCAGTGTCAACGAGTAACGATGCGTTCCATCAGTTGCCCCAGGTGGCCCTCGTCCAAGCGAGGAGGATGGCCATCCACACGCGCAGTGGTGGCCGTCCGATCACGGGTACGTCGACGAATACGAGGGAGCGCTGCGGCGAGGGCCAGTCGCGCATGTCGAGTGTCCAGCACCCGGGGTCGGTTCGAAGCCGCTTGTGCACACCACGCTCACCCCGGGCTCGACTGGAGTCAGAACGATACTTCACGTATCGGAGTTGCAACGCGATTTGAATATGTTCGCATGTAATGACTTTCGGTATCACATTGGTGTGTGGATAGTTTCCGCGTTCGTGCACCCACCGGAGTTTGGCGAACTTCGAACAGTGTTGTCGTTTATCATATTTCGGGAACGTCATGAAATCGGTACCGGACACGCAGGAGCATCTCTTCGATGTCGAGGTGCCCGTCTGATTCCGCCTGTTCGATCAGGGCAACGAAGTTCGCTTCCCAGTCGTCCGGAGCATCCGGCGTCGTGGATAGCTCTGCCTCGAGGTGGTGCAGGTCAACCCACAGTTCACCACGTCGCCACCGGGCCAAGGGCGAGAGCCGTCCCACACGACGAATTCGGCAACTCGCCCCTCGATCGATGATGGCGTCGAGACCGGCGGGATCGCCGGTCCAGGCGATCCACGCAGCGGAGACCGAATGGTGTGCATTGATGAACAACCGCATGGTGGATCTTCCGGTCGGTGTCGCGCCGGTGCATGGCGACAGCCGGGGCTGAAGGCATAGCCGAGGCAGTCTCCACTCGATGAGGTGTATTTCCCCAGCGGGCCGACCCTGTTCGGATCAGCAGCGTGGGTGGATGCTACCCGCACGCCTGGGGGTTGTGGTCTGCCCCTCCGGACAGAAGGTGGGTCAGAATCCTGCGCCGGGGGTCATGCCTCCATCGATGACGTACTCGCCTCCAGTGCAGTAGCTCGATTCGTCGCTGGCGAGGAAGAGCACGAGATTGGAGACTTCCTCGGGTTGGCCGTAGCGGGGGATGGCCATTGTCGCATCGGAAGGCGAAGGTGTCAGTGGGCACGTCCATGTCACGGCCCACAGCCCACCTCGGCGTTCAGCGCTGAGCGTGATCGGGGGTTCGCAATCAGCTTGGGGTACCGGCGATTCCTGCGAATATCCTTCGTGCTTCGTCTTGACCGTCGAGGATGCGGCTGGTCCTCGTTGTGACCCTCCAGCCGTCGCGGGTGCGGGTGAGCTCCCACCTGTTCGCCGTGACTCTGCTGACCTGATATCCGTTGCCGTCGGGTCGGCGCAGGATCATTTGCGTGTGGCAGAGCGCTACCGCGGCGTCCCCGTCCACGGTGATGTGCGCAGGGCTCATGACGTGTCCGCAGCCCTGACGCAGGAAGCCCTGGTGAGGGTCTGTTCGAACCATCGCTTCGATCTGGCCGCGTCCGTCCATGCGGCCGGTGTCGACGTCATAGACGCCGTTGTCGGTCCACAGTCCGGCGACGAGGTCGGCAAGTCCGCAGTCGACGGCCGGGCCGTAGGAGTGCATCAGCCGCATGATCTCGTTGTGGTCCTCGAGCAGCTGGATTCGGTTCTCCAACGCCTGCATTCGGGATTCGATGTTCGGACCTTTGGGCCTGGTCGTGTCGCTCATGTGATTCCTTTCCGGATGGCCGACGGGCCATCGTCGGAGGGAGCAAAGGGATGTGGTCAGTCCGGGGGGATCGGGATCGTGCCATCGAGGACGGCCTGCCGGATCGTCTCGCGCAGCGCCGAGCAGGTCCTGAGGTGCACCCCCTGGCGGCCCGGAACGGCGTCGACGCGGAACTGTGCGCAGGAGGTCTTACAGTCGGCCAGCCACTGCACGGAAGTGTGGTGCCAGCTGAACTTCTCCACCATCACCCGGGTGCTGCAGGTGCTGCATTCCAACGGTTGCATGACGATTCCTCTCAGGTGGGCTTGCCTGCGGCGGTGCTGCGGGCGAGGTTGTCGGCGACTTCCTGTTTCCATGTCTCGACCGGTTTGGTGGTGTCGAGCTCGTACTCGAAGCGGTCCACCATCTCGGGCTTGACGTCTGCGACGTCGACGTAGAACTGCTCATACCAGCGGCGCAGTTGGTAGACGGGGCCGTCCTCGTTGGTGAGCAGGGGGTTGTCGATCCGGGTCTTGTTCTTCCAGATCTCGATGTCCTGCTCGAAACCGACGCCGATGTAGCCGATCATCGCGTCGACCAGTTGGTCGGCGATCGTGGCGGGCACATGGTCGGTCTTCTGGACGGTGATCCCGTACATCAGGACGAACTTGTCGGTGGTGATCGGGTAGTGACAGTTGATGAGGACGGAATCGACGTCGAACTTGTCGTACTCGTAGGTCAGCTCGTCGATCATGAACGAAGGCCCGTGGTAGGCGGCGAGGGACCGGTGTGCCAGCAGTTGGGGGACGTCCGGGTCGGTCCATTCGGTGATGTCCTCACGGCCGACGCCGCTTTGCTCCTGGATCGCGACGTGACCCTCGAAGATGTTCTTGAAGTACGTCGGGAAGGAGAAGTGGACGTAGAAGAAGTGCGCCATGTCGACGACGTTGTCGATGATCTCGCGGCAGTTGGTGTCGATGACGATCGACTTCCACACCCACTCGGTCCACTCGGTGCCTGGCGCCCTCATCACCGGGATCGTCACCTCGGCCGGCGGCGGGTTGCCCTCCGGATCGTGCCAGACGAACAGCAGCCCATCCTGTTCCATGGTCATCCAGGCGCGAGTACGCGCCAGCGGCGGAACCCGTCGCGCGTAAGGGATGTCGGTGCACTTGCCGTTGTCGCCCCAACGCCAGTCGTGGAACGGGCACGCGATCGAATCGCCCTTGACGGTGCCCTGACTCAGGTCGCCGCCCATGTGCCGGCAGTAGGCGTCGAGGATCTTGATCTCACCCTTGCTGTCGGCGAACACCACGAGTCTGGTGCCGAACGCCTCGATCGAGTGCGGGGCGCCGTCCCGAAAGTCCACCACCAGCCCGAGGCAGTGCCACCCCCGGGCGAAGCGGGCAGGCGGGGTGCCCTCGTCGATATAGCGGACCTCGTCGGTTTCATCGATATTCAGGGCAGTCATGGTGGTTTCCTTCCTTCTGGTCTTGGGCTCAGGTCGCGCGCAGCCACTTGCGGCCGCGCCCCCGCCTGGCGTCCGGTCCGAATGCCCAGAACTCGGCGCCATGAGGCGTCCTCGTTGTGACCTCGGCCACCGGTACCTGGCCACCCTGTCAGCGCCAGACGGCGGTGCACCACTTCGGCATCCGTTCAGCGGACGACACGCTGGTCGGCCGCGGTGACCTCGCGTGTCGTCACGTGTTTGCCCGCACCGACTCGGGTTCGACGGAGCCTCGACCTGCAGCGGGCGAACACGAGGCAGCTCCCGCTCACCGGAAGGGGCTCTGGTGATCCACCGGTTCCGAAGCTGTGCTGGGAATGCCTGTCCGTCTCGGACGGCCGGCGGCGCTCCAGTTCGCGACTGCCGCCAGGGAAGGGAGAAGCCGATGTTGCACGGAGAACGCACGGAGAACGTCCCGCCCGCGTCAACCCTCGATCGGCTGTCCCTGGTGCTGGACTGCTTTCGCAGCACGCCGGCTCTGAGCCTCACCGACCTATCTCGCCGAACGGGGATACCACGGACGAGCACTCGTCGGATGCTCGAGCAGTTGGTGCGACTGGGTTGGCTCCGTCGCCGCGGCAGCGAGTTCGAGCTCGGGGACACACTCGTCGAGTTCGGAGCGCTGTCGCTGTACCAGAACAAGTTCGACCGGGTGGTGGCCCCGGTGCTCCGCGAGCTGCATCTTGTTACCGGTCACGTCGTTCATCTCGGTATCCTCGACGGCACCGACGTGGTCTATCTCGAGAAGATCGGCGGCCAGAGGGCCCCCAACCTCCTGACGCGGGTCGGAGACCGCATACCCGCGCGGTCGTCGACAATCGGCAAGATCTTGCTCGCAACCGCCACACAGTCCGATGATGCCTCCGCCGACCTCCGCTCCGAGACCGACAGACTCCGACATCTGGGAATTGCGTTCGGAACCTGCGCCGGAGGATTCAGTTGCATCGGAGTGCGAATCGGTTCCCTGGGCGGAGTGCAAGCCGGGCTCTCGATCAGCGGACCGACGAGCCAAGTGAAGTTCGACCATCGGCATGCCGCACCTGTGCGTATTGCGGCTGCAGCCATCACACAGTACCTCGACTTCGCGTCAGTGACCCGAAGACCTGCCTGACAGTGCCGCTGGGCAAGGCCAAAGCTATTCGACGCCGCCCAGCTTTCGGATCTCGACCTGGCCGAGATCCGCTCGCCGGACCGCCGGCTTGCTCGCGTATCGACCCCGTTGACACCATGTTCTCATGACATCCGAGCTCACCGATTCGCGTCGATTCGATCCCGAAGAAGCAGTGACCGCGCTGTTCGAGCCGCTGCAGGTCCGCTCCCTTGCCCTGCCGAACCGCATCGTCATGTCCCCAATGACGAGGGAGCACTCACCCGGCGGGATCCCCGGCGCGGACGTGGCCGCCTACTACCGGCGGCGCGCAGAGGGCGGCAGCGGTCTGGTGATCACCGAAGGCGTGGCGATCGACCACCCGACCGCCGTCGACAGTCCGAAAGTGCCACGCCTGCACGGCGAAGCGGCACTCGTGGGCTGGCGCGACGTGGTCGACGAAGTTCACGAAGCGGGCGGCCGGATCATCCCGCAGCTCTGGCACGTCGGGCCACTCTGGGGCGCGATGAGCGACGTGGATCCGAGCCTGACGTCTATGCGCCCGTCGGGAGTGTGGGGCCGGGCGGGACGTACCGTCTACCCGGACGACTACATCGCCCGTGCGAGCGCTCCGACCTCGGCGATGACCGAGCAGGACGTCGAGGATGTCATCGCCGCGTACGTGCGCTCGGCCCGCAACGCGGTCGAGGTCGGATTCGACGGGATCGCCATCCACGCCGCACACGGCTACCTCTTGGATTCGTTTCTGTGGGAGTCGACGAACCAACGCACTGATCACTGGGGCGGCGACCTGCAGCGGCGCACCCGGTTCCCGGTGGAAGTGATTCGGGCGATCCGGCGGGAAATCGGTCCGGAACTGCCGATCTTCTTCCGGTTCTCGCAGCACAAGCAGCAGGACTATGGCGCTCGGATCGCGAACACCCCTGCCGAGCTGTCCGTCGTACTGAACGCGCTGATCGACGCGGGAGTGGACGTGCTCGACGCCAGCATTCGCCGTTTTGACCTCCCAGCGTTCGAGGGGAGCGATCTCACACTGGCTGGGTGGGCGAAGAAGCTGACCGGAGCTGTGAGCATGGCCGTGGGCAGCGTCGGCCTGAGTAAGCCACTGCGCGACACGGGCACGCCCGAACCCGCCGACCTCGATGGAGTGTTCCGGCGGTTGAAAAGCAACGAGTTCGATCTGGTCGCGATCGGGCGACTGCACCTGGCCGATCCGGCCCTGGCTCGCGCGCTGCGCCGCGGTGAGCCCATCCCGACCTTCGACCGCGAACGACACGAGGGGCAGCTGTACTGACCTGGATTTCGAGGTCAAGATCGATCTGAGTGTCCACCTGTACCCGTGCTCGTCGAGCCGGACGTGGCCGATGGGGGACCACCAGCGAGGTACCGGAGAGCGACCCCTGCCAGTTCGATCCCCATTTCCACCGATTCATCGACAATGTGATGGTGTCGTTCTGGTGGAGCCGCGGCGACGGTCTCGCCAACCACCAGCTCGGCCAGATCCTCAGCCGCGCAGCAGGTGTGGGTGAGGTTGATCTCGCCGATCCGCAGTCGATCGACCGGGCGCTGCGGATCGCGGTCGCCGATCCCGCGGTGCTGGCCGAGTTGGACCAGTGGTGGCAGATGGTCGAAACCCGGCGGGCCGGAAACGGCACCCGCAACCCGGGTCTGGGCCCGGCGCAGTCGATTCGGTACCTCACCGACCGGCACCGTCACGCCGGCGGCGCTCGGCAAATGCCGCCGGCAGGTCGCCGCCGTCGATCAGACGATCATCAGCGCGAAGGACCTTCCCGAACTCGCGCACCCAGACGCGGAGATGCTCGACTTTCTCGCCCGCTACCTGGAGCCACGTTCCTGGGTCTTGGCCCTGGCGTGACCCCACCGGGGTGAGCCGGTGCCAGGCGCGGGCCACAGGGTTGGACCGGCGAAACCGCCACCCGAGGACGCGACTGCCAGCATTGCCAGTAATGCTTGCATTGTCGGCGATGATGTCGATTCGCTGATCGATGGGGACGTGTCGTTCCCACTGGTAGATGCCGGTAATGGTCGGGTAGTTCAGAGGTTCCAGGGTTGGAGCAGAGCGGTCCGCAGGCTGGGGGAGGCGATTCGGTGGTCGGCTCGTAGGCGGGGGTTGGGGTGTCCGAGGTCGGCGAGGGTTTGTTCCGCGTCCGGTACCGGGATGGGGGAGAGATCGGTGCGGCTGCGCAGCAGGTGACCGGTGGCACCGTGGGTGTGGGGTATCGCGATGGCATCGGAGTCCACGACCGCGGGCGGGTGGATCCATTGGTTGTCGGCGGTGACGAAGATCAGGACAAACCGGTGGAATTGCATCGGATGCAACATTGCGCGCTAATCGGGTCCGGATATCTGCGCTGCTCAAGGGGAGCGTAGCGCAGTTCGGTACGAAGAGGGTCTGAGCGTTGAGCAGCGCGAATTCACGTACGCATCATTGATGCATCTGATACAACAGACTGGTGAACGTGCCACTTCCGGGTTCTGCGCGTCTTGTCCTGGCGGATAACGTTGTCCATTTCGACCCTGAGCCGGCGCTCGTCGCGGCGATGTTGGAGGGTTGGCGGCGGCACCAATCCGCGCGGTTTCTGCGAGAAACCACCATGGTGAGACGGCTGCGGTTGATCAGTCGACTGGTCGAGTTCACCGGCTTGTACCCCTGGCAGTGGACGCCGGCCGAGGGTGAGGCGTTCATCGACCATCTGCGGAATTTGGATCCGCCGCGTGCGCTGTCGACCGCGCGGGGCTACGAGATCGCGATCAACCTGTTTCTGGAGTTTCTGCTCGATCCGCGTTACGGGTGGGCCAGTGTATGTGAGGAACGATTCGGTGAAGTGCCGCAACAGATTTTCCATGACGGCAACTCGATCGTCCACCGAAGTGAGTACGAAGGTGATCCCCGTCGGCGCCCGCTCACCTACGATGAGATCCAGGCATTGTTCGACGCCGCCGACGCTCGGCCGGGCAAGATCGTCGGCCGGGGCGTGAAGGGTGGACTGGGCGCTGCTCGGGACGCGGCGGTGCTGAAGTTGGTCTATGCCTTCGGCCTTCGGCGTACCGAGGCCTCGAAGCTCGACCTGGTCGATCTGCGCCGCAATCCGAGGATGGCGCAGTTCGGTCGGTTCGGCAGTGTGATGGTGCGCTTCGGCAAGTCGTCGAAGGGATCTGCGCCCAAGCGGCGATCGGTGCTGCTAGTTCCGGAGATGGACTGGATCATCGAGGTGCTCGAGCAGTGGCTGACCGAGCTGCGGCCGCGGTTTTCGCCGGGTGCACATCCGGCGTTATGGGTCACCGAACGGGTGGGGCGGTTGCAGCCTCGCTCGATCAACGACGCGTTCGTTGCGGCGAAGCGGGACGCGGGCTTGGACGAGCATCTCGACGTCCATTGCCTGCGGCATTCGGCGGTGACACACTGGACCGAATTCGGCTATCCCGCAAAGTTTTCCCAGGAGCAGGTCGGGCACTCGCATGCAGCGACGACCGCGATCTACACCGGGGTGTCCAACGAATTCCGAAATCAGATGCTGGTGGCTTCACTGAAGGGCCGGCTCGGCACCGACTGGGATGTGACGTGATGAACAAGAAGATGGGTTACCGCTGGCGGCTGCGGGATTTGATGGCCGATCAGCAGATGTTTCAGACCTCGAATCTGGTGCCGCTGCTCGCCGAGCGTGGCATCACGTTGTCTCGAGAACAGGTCTATCGTTTGGTGACCCAGCCTCCACAGCGACTGAGCATGGATGTGCTGGTCGCGCTCTGCGACATCCTTGGCTGCTCGCCGAACGACCTGATCGAACCGGAGGTCGTCAACCAGCAAGTCCGTAAAACGGTTGGTGCTGAATCTGATTCGGTCAATATCGAACCACGTCGAAGCGTGATTCGAAGGCCAGGTCGAAAATGACGCCTCGGTCTGCTCGGAGCGGCGAACTGTTGTTCGCGGCTCAAGAGCGCTTGATCGGGGTGCTACGGGAGGTCGCCGGTCCGGATATGTCCGTCGAGACCGCGCAACGTCTGCTGCAGCAGGCTCATGCATGGGAAGGTCGGAATGCCCGCGAGCTGGACGTGTACCTGAGCGAACACCGCGATGCGTTCATCGCACCGTCGCCGCATTGTCCGGTGACGGTGCTGAGGTTGTTGACGCTGCTGACCGACAACGGGTTCGGCGACAAGGTGGTCCTGCTTGGGTGTGTCCGCTGTGGCCGCACCGACCAGTTCCTCAGACGCCGAACACCCGACGGCCGGTGTTGTGTGCGGTGCATGGAGCGGGTCGAGCGGCGAGCGTGCGCGCGGTGCGGCCAGATCGGCAGGATCGTCGCCCGCCGCCAAGAGGGTCGGATCTGCCGCGCGTGTTACAGCCTGGACCCTGCTCGGCGGAGCGAGTGTTCACGATGCGGCAAGTTGGCCGAGATCATCAGCCGCGGCGAGGACGGCTCACCGCTGTGCAACCGCTGCGCCTCGCGTCCGAAGAGACCGTGTGTGCACTGCGGCCGAGTGCGGATCGTCGGCGCCAACACGGACAAAGGGCCCGCGTGCAAGAGCTGCCACGCCAGCGCTCGGCCTCGGCTGTGCGGAATCTGCGGGCAAGTACGCACGATCCAGCGTCGAGGTGACGGCAAGGGCCGTCCTGATATGTGCCAGCGGTGTTGTCGCGAGGTCGGCGAATGCGCGGGGTGTGGTCGGCACCGTTTCGGGGTGCGCTTCCGCGGCGGCCCGTTCTACTGCAGCACCTGCTACCCGAGATCGAAGCGATCGTGTGCGATCTGCGATGAGATGAAAGCAGTGGCGGCGGTATGGCCGGTGGGCTCGGTCTGTCAGCGGTGCTACCGAACCCGATTGGAGCACCCCGACACCTGCGCAGAGTGCGAGAAGGACCGGATCCTGGTTTGCGTCAACGGCTCCGGCGATGCTGTGTGCACCCGGTGCGGTGGTGTCGATCTGAACTTTGCCTGCAGAAGCTGCGGCGAGGAGGGGCCGGGGTTCCGTGACGGCCGATGTTATCGGTGCCTGGTGCTTGCGAAGATCGCCACGCTCCTCGGCGACGAGGGATCGGCAGGTGATGCCCGCATGAAGCCGATGTTCGATGCGCTCGCCGCGGTAAGCCCGGGCAGCGTCCATACCTGGGTGGTCAACGACGACTCGCTGGCCGTGCTGGCCGCGCTCGTCCGAGCGGGCCGCGGTATCACCCACGAGGAGATCGACAAACTCCCGCAAAACCGTCGAACCCGTCACATCCGCGCGGCATTCGTCGCCGCGGGAGTGGTGCCGCAGCGCAACGAGGCGTTGGCTCAGCTCCAACTCTGGGTTGATCGCATCGTCCCCACGCTCCCGGCCCAGCATCAGCCCGTTATTCGCGCTTACGCCGAATGGCACCTCGTGCGCCGTGCCCGACTCCGGGCGGCCCGCCGGCCCTTCCGCCCTGGCGCGGATGCCTCGAATCGGCAGCGGATCCGGTGCGCCATAAACTTCTTGAGCTGGCTCGCCGATGAGGGGGCCTCAATCGGCACCCTGGGCCAGCACCATGTCGATACCTACTTCGACACCCGCCCCTCCAAGGCCAGAGCGTTGGGCACCTTCCTGGCGTGGATGCAGGCACGGCGCCTGATCACGGGAATCGAAGTTCCTCGCAGGAAGGGCGGACTCCCACAGCGGTTCCAGGACCACGATGAGCATGCCGAGCAACTACGACGGTGCCTGACCGACGACGAACTTCCGCTCGAGTTTCGCATCGTCGGCGCGCTGGTCCGGCTCTACGCCATACCGGTGGCCCGCATCGTCGAGCTGACCTATGACCGATTCCACCGCGACGACACCCACGCCTATCTGGTGATCGAGCAGAACGCGGTCATCCTTCCCCCCTCGCTGGCTACCCTGATCGAGGAACTGATCAGGGTGAGGCGATCCGGCGGGCGGGCGTACTCGGGTCCGGGGGTGCCGGCCTTGATGTTTCCCGGCATGCCGCCGAGTCGGCCCCGAAACACGAATGCCCTGCACAGAAACCTGAAGAAGTACGGCCTGCCGACGTTGGCTGCCCGCAACTCGGCGATGATCGCCAACATCGTCGACCTGGAACCGGTCGTGGTCAGCGATCTCTTCGGCATCGCTCCGCAGACTGCGCACAGATGGGCCCAATACGCTCAAACTAGCTGGGCCACCTACCTCGCGGCTCGATCCTCCGACACGCAGCCTTTGTGATCGCTCGGTCTGGTCGTGCCCGCGAATTTGTGACTCCACCACCCCGCGACTGAAAACTGAGCAGGCGACCCCGAAGGATGCGGCAGCCCCCTCATTTGAAGCGAGATATCGCCTTTGTCCCGGAATAGCGCACGAATTGAATACCTACGCTCCGCCAGCCGTCCCCATGCTTCAGGCGGGTGTCGGTCTTGTCGTGGTGGAACCATTCGAGCTGGTATTTCGCTGCTGGCCCGGCCGGGGCGCGGTGGTTGCGGGCCCTGGGTGGTATTCGATTGTGCCGCAGTAACATCCAGGCTATCTTTGCGGGTAGGAATCCGGGGTCGGCTTGTCCGCGGCCGCTGATCCCGGGATCGGTACCGCGCGCCCGATTTGCCATTGCGTGGTGGCGTTGTCGAGGAATGTCTGGTCGACCTCGGTAGTTTCCTCGATGCCGTCGATGAAGGCGCGGACGGCGGCGACGACCTTGGGGTCGTCGGTGATGACCGCGGCCTCGTCGGCGATGGTGGAGCTGTGTGAGGCGTTGGCGGAGCCGATGATTGCCCGCCGGTCGGTGGCGATGACATTGGCGTGCAGGTTCGGTGACGACAGCACCCGCACCCCGGTGTCGACGTAGTAGGCGAGCGCGATCGGGGAGGTCAGGTGTGCGCGGACCGCGGCGCGGGAGGCGTTGACGACGAGGACGTCCCCGGCACGCAGCGGCAGCAGGGTGGGCGGATCCAGGCCGTACAGTTCGAGCTGATCAACGCTGCCCTGGTCTCCGTCGAGACCGTTGACGAGACCAGCGATGACGGGATCTCGACGCCACCGTAATCGTCTCCCGGATCATGCTCCAGCACGGACTCGCACCTGCCGACGCCGGTCGTGTCGACCTTTTGCCCGAAGCGCGGCCGTGGAGGTACCGGTGCGTTTTGTGCTCGGCGCGCATCCAATTGCGCAGGGTTTCGTGGCTCACTCTCGGGTTGTTGCTGATGCCCTCGAAGGTGTGTGGCTCAGATCGGACAGGTACTGCGCGACGGCATTTTGCCTTGAGTTCCGCCGAGTACGCATTCATCGCCATCAATGACATCTCTTCGTCTGGGCCCTCACGGCCCAGTGTTGACGATGTCCTCACTCAGGGGGTACTCCCCTTATCCTCTGACCGGGGCGCTCACTCGAACCTCTGGTGTTCGCTCCGCCGAGGCCACCGACCGTGCCCCACTCGGCCGCGAGGGCGGTCGCGTGGACCTCGTCCTCCTCCTCGTCGGAGGGGGTGCGGGTGGTGCGCGTGATCCCGAAGAACGGCAGCAGCCCGGCGAGGGCGGCCGCGGTCGCGCCGACGACGAACGCGATCACGTACGCCGATTCGGTCGGGACGTCCGTTCCGTCGATCGTGATGCCGGCGAGCAGGGTCGCGAGCAGCGCACTGGCGAACGAACTGCCCACGGACCGTGCGATGGAGTTGATGCTGTTCGCGACGCCGGTCTCGTCCTGCCGGACCTCGGCCACGAGCAGCGACGGCAGCGACGCGTACGCGAGGCTGATGTACGTGTTGACCAGCAGGATGGCCGCGATCACCTCCCACGTGCGGTCGTGGGCGAAGACGAACACGACGAAACCGCTGACGCCGACGACGCTCGCGGCGATGAGGACGGCACGGGAACCGAAGCGGTGGATCAGTTTTCCGCTGAGGATGGAGGCGAGGACGCCGCTGATCGCGCCCGGCAGCAGGTACACGGTGCTGGCCTCGAGGACGGTGGCTCCGAAGCCGTATCCGGCCACCGCGCGCGGGGTCTGGACGAAGTACGAGCTGCCCAGGAACATCACGAACATCGACATGCCGACCACGAGCGCGGACAGGTGGGTGACGAGGACGGGTGGGTTGGTCAGCAGCCGGGGCGCGACGAGTGGGTCGGTGATCCTGCGTTCGTAGAGGAACCAGCCGATCAGGACCAGGATTCCGGCGATTCCGCTGACGATGGTGACGGGAGACGTCCAGCCCCAGGTGCCGCCCTCGGCGAGCGGCAGCAGGACGAGGACCAGGCCGGCGGCGAGACCGGCCGCGCCGATCCAGTCGATGGAACCTGTGCCGACGCGCGGGCGGCGGGGGATGGCGATCCAGGCGAGGACGAGTCCGGCGGCGGTGATGGCCGACGACAGCCAGAAGATGCGGTGGAAGTCGGCGCCGTCGGAGACCAGCACACCGGTGAGGACGATGCCGAAGCATCCGCCGAATCCGAGGGTGCCGGAGAAGATCCCCATCGCCCCGGTCAGCTTCTCGGCGGGAAGTTCGTCTCGCAGGACCGCGATGCCGATGGGAAACAGCGCGAACGACACGCCCTGGAGCACGCGGGCGAAGATCAGCACTCCCACGGACGTCGACAGCGCACCGATGAGGGAACCGAGGAGCACGACGACGAGCACCCCGAGCAGGACGGGTCGTTTGCCGCGGAGATCGGCGAGGCGGCCGAGGACGGGTGTCGCGGTGGCGGCGGCGAGGAGGTTCGCGGTGAGGAGCCAGCCGACGGCGGTGGGGCCGACGTCGAGTTGCGCACCGATGGTCCCGACGATCGGCACCACCAGTGTCTGCAGAACGGCGACAATCATCAGTACGAAGCACATGACCGGCAGGAGTGCCCTGGCTGCGGTGGTGGATCTGGCGGCCATGTGTCCTCCTGTAGGGATTAGGTGAGCGGGCGTAGGTAAACACGGTACTGGGGCTAACTAACGAGGGGGTTCACGGTGGCGTCCGAACAACTGCCGCACGCGTAGTTTCGCCGGCGCGGTCGGCTGGTCAGACGGGTGAGCGTCCTCGCGTCGTGGATACTCCCCAGTGCGACCGCCGGCGCGGATAGGTGGAGGAAAGCGCACGGACGAGATGCGGATCGCAGCAAGTATCCTGCACTACTGCCCATAGCCTGTCGACGAACTGGTGCTCGGTGATTCCGAATGTCTGGAAGACAAGCTCCGCGGGAACCCCGCCGTACGGAATCCATCGCCGAGCGAGGGTGATGAGTTCGCGTGCTTCGCGGGGTAGGTCCTGGCAGTCACTCATCGGGCGTCTTCCTTTCTCGAGCCGTCGCTATCCCTCGTGTCGAGGCCGCCAAAGGCGTCGACCGGTCTTCTCGGCTCAGATGAGGAAGCCGGGCTGGTCATGGCAGTCCAGAACTCGAACTCTCGCGCGACCACACGAGTGTGCGCGAGAACGCGAAAAACTTCCGTAATTCTCTGTGCAAGAGCGAATGTCATTCGGCACTACTCAATTCATTGGTCATTGGCGGCCGGAAGATTATGCGGTGACGAGGCACCACAGGTTCTGTCGGCATGCGGTGATGGACGCGGTGGTGAGCATGTCGTCCCAGTGGTGGAGGGAGCCGAACTCGGAGCGCCACGCGAGGGCAGGTTGAGTGAACTCGTGCAGGCGGTGCTCGCGGGTGGTGCCGATCGCACCGTGCACCTGGTGGGCATTACGGACGACGATGGAGGCGGCGTGCCCGGCGCAGGAACGGGCAACAGCGACAAGGACGTCGAGGTTCGGTGCGGACCAGTCGGTGCGGACGGCTTCGTTCAGGGCGGCTTCGGTGGCGGCCCGGGTGAGTGCGGCTTCGGCGGCGATATCGGCGACGAGGTTTTGTATGGCCTGAAACTTCGCGAGCGGTCGCCCGAACTGGGTGCGTTCGGTGGTGTGCGTGATCGACAGGTCGAGGATGCGATCGAGCGCGGCGCTCGTCTGCACGGCTCGGATCAGTGCGCCGCGCAGGAGTAGTTGGTCGACGACCGCGTCCGCTACCGGAGTGCCCGAGTGGGCGCTGTCGATGGTAACGGTGTCCCTGGGTTCGCCGGCGATGTTGGCCTCCGGCGTGATGGTGAGCATGTTCGTCTCGATGTCGGCGACAACGTACGTGTGGGTGTCGCGCCAGACCGTGACGATCTTGTCGGATTGGGCGGCCCAGGGCACCCGGTGGGCAGTTCCGGTGTGATCGAGCAGGCAGACGGTGCGGCGGGCGTCGTCTGCGGGAAGCCCGGCGGTATCGAGCAGCCAGCCGGCGAGCAGGTCGTGTTCGGCCAGCGGGATTCGGACGCCGTTGGCTGCGGCGGCGCGGAGCAGTTCCGCGGCTTCGAGCCATCCGGCTCCGCTGCCGCCGGATTCCTCTGGTCCGGTGAGGCGGGTTAGGCCGAGATCGGTGAGGTGGGACCAGAGGATTGGGTCCCACGTAGCGGTACCGGCGTCAGGTTCCTTCTGGTCGCGGTAAGCGACGAAGACCGCAGACATCATTTCCACAAGATCGGGGTCGACAGTGCTCGGGGTCGTCATCAGCGCATTCCCAATCCCCGCGCGATCACGCCGCGCAGAACTTCGTTGGTGCCGCCACGAAGGGTGAATCCGGGGCGTTGGGCGGCGGCGTCATCGATCATTGCCCGGTAGCGGCGGGGGCTCGGACCCGTGTCACCGGTGATGACGTCGGCAAAATCGGCGATGTCGCCTTCGGTGGTGGTTCCGAGGACTTTGACGACGGCCGCGGCGACGTCGGCGGGTTCGTGGCGTCCGAGGGCTCCGGCGACCGCGGTGGACATCTGGTGCAGCCCCATTGTTCGGGCGAGATACCGGCCTAGGTCGGGGTGTCGGGGTACTGCCCCTGTCCGCATCTGTTCCGCGGTGTCGGCGAGGAGAGGAAATGTGGACAGGAAGCGTTCGGGTCCGCTGCGTTCGAAGCTCAGTTCCGAGGTGACCTGCTGCCAGCCGCTGCCGATGGTGCCGAAGACCATGTCGTCGGCGACGAAGACGTCGTTGAGGATGACTTCGTTGAAATGGTGCCCACCGTGCATCGAGACGATGGGCCGGATGTCGACGCGCGGGGACCGCAGGTCGACGATGAACTGGCTCAGTCCGTCGTGCCGATGTGAGGGGTCGACGGGGGTCGTGCGGGCGAGGCAGATGAATGCATGGGCATGGTGGGCGCCGGACGTCCAGACCTTGGTGCCGCTGAGGACCCAGCCGTCGTCGACGCGGGTGGCTTTGGTGCGGACGCTGGCGAGGTCGGATCCGGAGTCGGGTTCACTCATGCCGATGGCGAAGTAGCACTCGCCACGGGCGATCTCGGGTAGATACTTCCGCTTTTGAAATTCGGTGCCGTACAAAAGGAGTGACGGTGCAATCTGACGGTCGGCGATCCAGTGCGCGGCGACCGGGGCGCCTGCAGCGAGGAGTTCCTCGGTCACGACGAAACGTTCGAGGTGGCTGCAACCGCGGCCACCGTACTCGATTGGGATCGTCATGCCGACCCATCCCCGGTCGGCGAGTGCACGCGAGAAGTCCTCGTGCCAGCCGGTGAGCCAGCTGTCGATCCGCGGAGTGATGCGCCCATCAGCGAACTGAGCGTCGACGAATTGCCGGACTTCGGCGCGTAAGTCGTCCATGTCGTGTGGGTCCGACGCGATGGGCGGAACCAGTAGCGGATCTCTCATTGGAGAATCCCTTCGGTTGTGGCTGAGTCGGTTTCGGGTGTTGCGTCGACGTTGGGTCCCGGTGCCTGCATGTCCGTCTGCAAACCGGTTGGAATGTTGGTCGATGTTGACCGCCGCATGTCTTGATTACGCACTATGGCAAAAGTGGGCGATATACGCAATGCTGGTGGCTAATTCGGCGCAGGTGCCGAGATCCGCCACGTGAGTGCATCTTGATACTTGACGTACCGACCGGGCGGTACTAAGTTTCCGTGAACGGTAGCCGCTCGGCAAACTGCTTCGAGTCGGAGTTCCGCAATGAATTCTCGAAAGGTGTCCCATGGCCGGACTGTGGTTCGACGACGTGGAAATCGGAATGACGTTCGAGACTCCGCGTCGCACTGTGACGGAGGCGGACGTGGTCAACTTCGCCGGAGTGTCCGGTGATTTTCATACGCTGCACACTGATGCGCAAACTATGCGCGAGAGTCAGTTCGGCGAACGGATTGCTCACGGAGCGCTCGTTCTGTCGATCGTGACAGGCCTTCGGGGCCGGCTCGGAATCTTCGACGACACCCTGGTGGCGTTCGCCGAGATCCGTCGCTGGCGCTTCGTGCGTCCGGTGCTCATCGGCGACACGATCCGCGCGGCCAACGAGGTCGTGGAGCTGACTCCCACGTCGAAACCCGACCGTGGCGTCATGGTCCAGCACGTGCAGGTTCTCAATCAGCACGATGTCGTCGTACAAGAAGGAGAAATGGTGGCATTGGTGAAGCGGGAGGCGAAGGTATGAGGGTCCGCGCGGACGACCCCCAACTCAATGAGGTGTTGACCGGCGCCGGCCCTGCGGGAAAAGACCCCCGTGACGGTCTCGTATTCGTCGCACGGACCGGTCTTCGTGAATGGGCGGAGACCGAGGACGAACTGGCTCAGGCGTTCGACATGACCCGGGAGACAGTCGCGGCCGGTGGTGCAGTGGTCTACGTCGTGCGCTCGGCCGCACTGCTGGGACGAACCGAACCGCTGGACGCGGCTGTCGCAGCCGGCCTACTCAGCGGCGCGCGCGCACTCGCGCTCGAGCGCCGAAAACACAACGGCTACTCGACGGTCGTCGCCGTGGCCGACGATGTGGAACCGAAGTCGGTTGCCGACGCGGTGGATCTCCTCGTCGCCACTCGCGGGGCCAACGGTCAAGCCTTCGTACTCGGCGACGAACATTTAGGAGCAGCTCTGCCATGAAGATTGCAGTGGTCACAGGCGCGGCCCGGGGTATCGGCTTCGAAATTGCCCGGCGCCTGACGAAGGACGGCTACCGCCTGGTCCTGGTAGACGTGGATCCGACGGTCGGGGACAGCGCAGCATCGATCGATGCCACGCCAGTGAAGGCCGACATCGCCGATCCGGAGGGCCGTGCGCAGATTCGCTCCGCAATACGGTCCGAAGAGGGGCAGCCGACCTTGCTGGTGAACAACGCCGGTATCACGCGCGATGCTCTGATCGGCGACATGACCGAACCGAACTTCCGACTCGTCAATCGAATCAACCTGGGCGCGACCTTCGAGTTGACGTCCGAACTGGCCGACGAGATCGTCGATGGTGGCGCGGTGGTCAATATCAGCTCACGCGCATACCTCGGCAACGTCGGCCAGTTCAACTACGCCATCTCGAAGGGTGGCGTAGTCGGCCTGACCCGGTCACTGGCGTTGAGCCACGCGCCGCGCTTGCGCGTCAACGCCGTGGCACCGGGCTTCATCGCCACCGACATGACCGACGCAGTACCCACGAGGGTGCGTGACCGCATCATCTCGCGCATTCCGCTGCAACGCCCGGGCAGGCCCATCGATATCGCCGAAGCCGTCGCTTGGTTGGGCTCCGACCAGGCGGCATATGTCACGGGACAGGTATTGCCGTGCTGCGGAGGTCGCAGTCATGGCTGAAGGCGGTCATGGCAGATACGTAGTGCACAGGTAGTGGATAGGTAGTTTCCCGCTGGCATCGGGGCTGGTCCGCAGGGACCCTCGTGTGATGGTCGTCACGGAAGGGTGCGGTGTGATGTCGGCCCTCGAAAACCGGTTGAAGAAACGACGGTCGTTCTCGTCGGGAAGCGGCGTTCGGCCACAGAGACTTGGAGTGAAGTATGAAACTGGACTTGCTGTATGCGTTGACGAATCGTTCGGGCGAGTTGTCCTGGCATGAGGTGCTGGAGGCGACGCGGCGACATGCCGTGATGGCGGACGAGCTCGGATATGACCGTATTTGGTTGGGGGAGCATCACTTCGATGTCGACGGGACCGATGCGAGCCCGAATCCGATCATGCTGGCGACGGATCTGGCCGCTCGGACGAGCCGCATCCGGTTCGGGATGGCGGCGGTATCGCTGACCCTGTGGCATCCGCTGAGGGTGGCGGAGGATCTCGCCATCCTGGACCACTTCAGTGACGGTCGTCTCGATGTGGCGTTCGGTCGGGGAATTCTGCCGATCGAGGTGATGAACCTCAATCCCGAGGCAAACCGCTGGAACGGCAGCGAGAACAGTTACGGGATCTTCGACGAAAACCTCGCGATCGTGAAGGGGATCTGGACCGACCGCCAGTTCAGTTGGAAGGGGCCGCGCTACACATTCCCGGAGCCGGGGACGAAGTTCATCCACTCGCCCGGTGCGCCCGATCCGGAAGGCTGGGTCGGCGATGACGGCATGCTTCAAGCGTTCGGGATCACTCCGCAGCCGTACCAGCAGCCGATGCCGCCGCTGTTCGCGGTCACCGAGACTGTCGAGGGCTTCCGGCGCGCCGCTCAGAAGGGTATGAAGCCGATCACCTGGTACCCCACCGGTCAGGTTCTCCACAACCTCTGCGAACTCTATCGCGACGAGCGGGCCAAGGTCACCGGCGTCACCCCGGCACTCGGCGAGGATGTGGGCGTGCTGCGCATGGCATACGTCGCGGACACGGACGAGGAGGCGCGTCGCATCGCTGAGCCGGCGGTGGTGGAGTTTTTTGAGCTTATCTGCCGGGTTCGCGGTATCGGGGTCTTCCTCGACGCCGACGAGGACCCGAATGATCCCAAGTACAAGGCGATGGCTCCCTGGGATCTCATGTTCGATCGTGATCACCTCTTCATCGGTTCGCCGGACACCGTGCTCGCGAAGATGACGCGGATGACGAAGTCGCACGGCATCCAGAACTGGCTGTTGCAGATGGGCGTGCCGGGCATCGCACACGAGGACATCGACAGATCCCTGAAACTCTTCGCCAGCGAGTGCATGCCGGAACTCCGCACACTCGATTCCACGGCTGTCGCCGCGAACTGATCCACCGGATCCCACCGAAGGAATACTCATGACGGAATACCTCAACCCAGGCAACCTTTCCTACCCTCGATTCGGAATGAATCCGGGTGTGGCGACCAAGGACTACGTGTTCTGCGGCGGCATGGCGCTCGATCTGGAGACGCTGGCGCGTAAGCCGGAGGCCGACACCATCGCGAACGAGACGAAGATCGCGCTGGAGGAGATCCAGGGGATCCTCGAGACTGCCGGCTGCACGCTCGGGGACGTGGTGAAGACGACCTGTTACCTGGCCGACGATTCGTATCGCAAGGAGTTCTGGACCGCGTACACCGAGGTCTTCGGCGAAGGCCCGTACCCGGCGCGCACGACGCTCGTCGTCGGCATCGCCGGCGACTGCCGCGTCGAGATCGACGCCGTCGCGCTCCGGCCGAAGAGACAGGGATAGCCACGATGCCCGACCGCCCGTTCACCGACTGGCACACACACATCTACCTGCCCGAACACCTGGGCCCGGTATGGACCGACCGAGGAACCGAGCTCGTCGGGCGGCCAGGCTTCGGCCGCGCAGACCTCGCCGAACACACCCGGGTGATGGCGGAGTCCGGCGTCGAGAGGTTCCTGGTCCTCGGCCTGCAGGTGGCCCGGATCGGAATGAAGGTGCCGAACGACTATGTCGGCGAGTACCTCGACGCCAACCGGGAACGGGCGATCGGGGTCGGCAGCGTCGACCCGACCCAGCCCGGCGCGGCGGACGAACTCCGTCGCGCCGTGCGCGAATACGGCCTTCACGGGGTGAAACTCTCACCGCCGTATCAGGGTTTCCATCCGCACTGCGACGAGGCCTACGAGGTCTATCGTGCTGCCGCTGATCTCGGCATCTTCCTCATGTTCCACCAGGCGAGCGTGTTCGCGCCCGACGGGTGCAACGAATACGCGTACCCCATGTTTCTCGACAAGGTCGCCCGCGAGTTCCGGGACACGAACATCCTCGTCGCACACTTCGGGAAGCCGTGGATGAACGAGACGGTCGAGCTGATGATGAAGAACCGCAACGTCTTCGCCGACGTATCGACGCTACCGGTGAAGACCTGGCAGCTCTACAACGGGCTCCGGCTCGCCATCGAGGGCCATGTCACCGACCGCCTTGTGTTCGGCTCCGACTTCCCGTCATTCTGTCCGAAAGAGTCCGCCGATCAGTTCCTGGCGATCTCGGAACTCGACATGCCACTCCCGATCCCACACGACGTGGTCGAGGATATCCTCTACAACCGGCCGCTCGACATCATCCTCCCGAAATAGCCCCCACTCAGCGGGCCGATGTGATCACCAGCGATCCACCCCCGCCCCGAATCCGGAGACCGCAATGAGTACTCTCGACGGCACTTCCTCCCCAAGGGCAATTACGGACAGGCCCAACGACGATCTTGTTCGCCAACGGCGCCGCGTCTATATCGCCAGCGCGATCGGCAGCACGATCGAGTACTACGACTTCCTCATCTACGCGACCGCGGCGAGCCTGGTGTTCGCCCCGGTGTTCTTCGCGGGATCGTCGCCGGCCGTGGCGCTCATCGCCTCGTTCGGCACGCTCGCCGTCGGATACCTCGCCCGCCCGCTCGGTGGAATCATCTTCGGCCACTTCGGCGACCGGTTCGGCAGGAAATCCTCGCTCATCTGGACCCTGAGCATCATGGGGGTGGCAACCGTATCGATCGGATTGCTGCCGACACCCGACAAGATCGGCGTGCTCGCCCCGATCCTGCTCGTGGTACTCCGTCTCATACAGGGAATCGCCGTCGGCGGTGAATGGGGCGGCGCCGTCTTGATGGCTGTCGAACATGCGAACACGAAGTCCCGCGGCTTCTACGGCAGCGCAACCCAGATGGGAGCCTCGGCCGGACTCCTACTGTCCTTCGCGGCCTTCGCAGCGCTCGGCGGGCTCTCCGAGGACCAGTTCCTGTCCTGGGGTTGGCGTCTGCCCTTCCTCGTGACGGTCGTCCTCGTCGGAATCGGCATGTACATCCGGGTCGGCGTACGCGAGAGTCCCGTCCTGCTGGCCGAGAAGAAGGAGCGTAACGAAGAGGAGCCGCGCCGCGCGCCGCTGTTCGCGCTACTTCGGGAACGCCGGGGTCGCGTGCTGCTCGGAATTGGCGTCTACGCCGGACCGTTCATGGCGTACGCAGTGGCGACGTCACTGCTGGTGACATACGCGCACAAGGACTTCGGGATCCCGCGCCAGACGCTGCTCAACGCCCTGATGATCGGTACGGCTGGCATGCTTCTCACTGTGCCGTTGTTCGCGTGGCTCTCCGACCGATACGGCCGGCGACCGGTCTACGTCACCGCGGCCCTGCTCACGGCGATCCACGCGTTCGCGATGTTCCCATTGGTGACGTCGGGAAGCTTCCCACTGATCCTGCTCTCGTATGTCATCAGCATGACCGTGCTCAACGCGGCGGCGAACGGCCCGGTCCCCGCACTGCTCGCGGAGCTGTTCCCGACGGCGTCCCGCTACACGGGCGTATCCCTGTGCTACCAGTTCGCCGGCATGATCGGTGGCGGCCTCGGCCCGCTCCTCGCTGCAACCTTCATCGCGCCGGGAGGCCCGGGCAGCATCGCGGTTTCCGTGATGATCTCCGCGCTGTGCATCGTGGCCGCGCTTTCTGTCAGCGCACTCGGTGAGACCCGGACCGTCGACCTACGCACGGCGTGAGCGCCGCAGTAGGAAACAGGCGGTCCTCGCGACTGGGACGGCCAAGACAGGGCTGAACCCGAGAAAGAGCAGATCCCAACCAGATCGTACAAACGAAAGACGAGGTCGAAATGATCGACTACTTGAATCCAGCCGACCTGGGAGATTTCAGCCCGCAGGGGCTGTCGTCCGGTACCGCGACCGACGTGTTCGTCTATGCCGCGGGCCTCGCGATCGACCCCGAGACCATGGCGAGACGTAAGGAGGCGGAATCGATCGCCGACGAGACCCGGATCTGCCTCGAGAACGTCGCCAGGATCTTGGCGGACGCAGGCCTCACACTGCGAGACGTCGTCAAGACCACCTGCTACCTGCAGGACGACGCACATCGCTTCGAGTTCCTCGATGCATACAAGGGCGCTTTCGGTGAGGGACCATACCCGGCACGGTCGACGTTCGTCCTCGGTATCGCCTCGAACCTGCGTGTTCAGATCGAAGCCGTCGCGGTACGTCCCGACGCAGCCTGAGTCGGTAACGAACGCCGACGGTCGGACCACGTTCATCGGTGTCGACCGGAACCTCGCAGAAGGACTGGGAAATGACAGAATTCGATAAAATCCGCATCGAGCGCCACGACGACGGCATTCGGGTTCTCGTACTCGACGACCCGGAGAAGCGGAACGCCATCGGCCCCGCCATGCGCCTCGAGCTACTCGACGCAGCGGACCAGCTGTCCACCGACACTGAAACGCGGTGCCTGGTGGTGACCGGATCCGGGACCTCCTTCTGTGCCGGGGCGGATCTCATGGCGATCTTCGGCGTGAACGGCGCGACCCCGTCGAGCATGCGGGCCCGTCAACTGTCGTACTACGAGAGCTTCCTGTGGCTGCGGGAGCTTCCATACCCGACGGTTTCCGCCGTCAACGGTCATGCGATCGGTGCAGGGTTGAATCTCGCGTTGGCATGCGACATCACCATCGCGGGGCCGAACGCCAGATTCGGCGCCACCTTTGCGAAAATGGGCTTGCATCCGGGAGGCGGATGCACCTATTTCCTGACGCAGAAGCTGGGGCGGGGACGTGCACTACGCACGGTTCTCCTCGGCCGCACACTCGACGGCGTGCAAGCCCATGACGAGGGACTCGCAGACGTCTACGCCGATGACCCGCTCGGAGAAGCGTTGACTCTCGCACATTCGGTCGCGGATCTGCAGCCGTCGCTCGCTCGCGACATGAAACAAGCCGTGAATCTCGCCGCCGAGAATTCCTTCGACGTGACGCTGGGATTCGAGTCCTGGGCTCAGGCAGCCAGTGCGTACAACCCCGGTGTCCAGGACGCGATTCGCGCCGCGGGCCGCACCACGTCATCCCGATCCAGCTAGGAGAAACGAACAATGATCGACCTGGGCAAGTTCAAAGACATCATGGCGTATGCACCAGGCCCCGCCACAGTCGTCACTGCCACCGGTGACGACGGCAGGCACCAGGGTCTGACGATGTCCGCGGTGTGCTCTGTCTCGCTGGATCCCCCGCTCGTCCTCGCATGCCTCGACCACGGGTCGAACACCCTGCAGGCGGTGCGTTCGTCGGGATCCTTCACCGTCAACTACATCGCCGACGGCCACGAGAGCGTCGCGCTGGCCTTCGCGGTCAAGTCGGACTCGAAGTTCGACGGACATGCATGGTCGGCCCCAGACGGAGGACTGGGCGGGCCGGTGCTCGCCGAGAACACCGCGGCGTTCGCAGTGTGTCGGGTCGAGCAGATGGTCGAGGCCGGCGATCACACGATCGTGGTCGGTGCCGTGGTCGACGGGGGAGTCCGCGAGGATTGCCATGCCCTGGCCTATGCACGCCGGGAATTCTTCACGGCCGTCGGATCGCAGGTATGACCCGATACTCGTTGACGATCAATCGAGGAGAGTCCATGGCGCACAGCGACATCACAGTCGGCGTTCTGGTCGGAAACCCGCGGCCGGCATCGCGGACGGCAACCGTCGCACTGGAGGTGGGCCGTCAAGTCGCCGATGCGGTCGGAGGCAGGGTCGGCCCTGTCGTCGATCTGGCGATGCACGGCGGGGACGTTCTGGACCCCGACTCCGCGACGGTGCAACGGGACATGGAGCTCGTCAGCGGAGTCGACACCCTCATCGTGGTCTCGCCGACCTACAAGGCGACCTACACGGGCCTGCTCAAATCCTTCTTCGACCGTTTCGGCTCCGTCTCACTCGACGGCGCCGTAGCGGTGCCCGTGATGGTGGGCGGTGCCCCACACCATGCCATGGCCGGCGAGGTCCACCTCCGACCGCTGCTGGTCGAACTGGGTGCCGTCGTGCCCACTCGGAGTCTCTACGTCGTGGACTCCGAACTCGACCACCTCACGGACACGGTCAGCGCCTGGCTGTCCAGGGAAGGTGCCTCGCTGACGAACGCACTGCGCACTGCGCCGGCGTAAATGAACACGGGACACCCGGCGACACCGCCGCCCCAAGTACCTCGAAGGAACAATCATGCCCGATATACCCGGCCCCGCCCGACGGGCACTCGGTTCGTTCGCTCCGAAGCTGGCCGAACTCACCGACGACACCTTGTTCGGCGACATCTGGAAACGTCGTGAACTGACACCTCGAGACCGAAGCCTCATCACCGTCGCTGCCTTGATCGCGCTCTACCGCTCCGAGCAGCTGCCCTTCCATCTGCGGACGGCACTGGACAACGGTCTCACCGTCGAAGAACTCGTGGAAGTCGCCACTCACCTCGCGTTCTACTCCGGCTGGCCCACCGCGATGACGGCAGTCCAGATCCTTCGGGACCTCCCCGGCCCCGAAGCCTCTCGATAGGTTGGCCGGGCGCACATAGCATGCCGACTGGTACGAATGTATACTTGATCGGTACGCCGACGAGCCGTGGGTGTACTGGACGTGCCGTAGCATCGCGCCTACCCGCTCCGCGCAGAGTGTTCGAGATGGACGGCGCACTCGGCGATGGACGGCGGGCTGAACGGCCAGGGAGGAAGTTTCGTGGCGAGGCCTAAGGTTTCGAGTGGCAAGACGAGTGGCCGTAGGGTCCGCGACCCCGAGGGAGCTCGGCGTGCCCTGCTCGAAAACGCGGTCGAACTTTTCGAGCGGAACGGATACGCGGCAACGTCTGTCCAGAGCATCGTCGATGCGGCGGAGCTGACCAAGGGCGCCTTCTATCACCATTTCGAGAGCAAAGAAGACCTGCTCTACCGGGTGCACGACGAGTTCATCAACTATCAGCTCGGGCGTGCGCGCAGTGTCATGGCGGACAAGGAACAGAGTCCGGATCAGATCCTGCGACGACTGATCACCGAGGCGTTACTCGAACCGATGTCGATCTACAAGGCAGAGATCACGGTGTTCATGCAGGAACGGAAGTTCCTGCCCACCGATGTCTTCGCCGAGATCCAGCAGAAGCGTGACGAGTTCGAGCGATTCTTCGTCGACGTGATCGAGCGCGGCATGCAGGAGGGTGTGTTCCGACAGAAGGGCCCGGCACGACTGGTGGCATTCGGGATCATCGGCATGGGGGCGTGGACACACGTCTGGCTGGACCTGAAGGGCTCGGTAACCCCCCGTGAAATCGGCACCATCTACGCCGACATCCTCATCGACGGACTGATCGAGCGACCAGCGGACGCCTGAGCTGCACTCTTCGGCCACCCGGCCTCCACGAATGTCCCTTCGTGGAGGCCGTGCTCGTTAGCGCCTACCGTGATGCGCCGGGTTCGCGGTATCCGGGTGAACCGCGGTCCCAGCGGTATCGTCGCGATCTCTTGACCCCCTGACGCGTAGTGCGGTAACGTCATCTCACAACATTACGTACCGCCCGGTTAGTATGTAGGCGCAGATGAACTTCGTTTATCTGTTGAGCCGGCGGCACACTTCCTGGCTGGAAGGCGTTCCTCTGTTGCCGAGAAGCCTCACGCACCGGACGCGCTCCAGCCTGAATCAGTGACTCCGGGCGGTCGTTCCCCGAGATATCCGAGATCGGTGCTCCGTTCTTGAGAGCGATGAGAACCCCTCTATCCGTACGACATTGAGGATTGGATCATGCCAGCAGAACTACTCGGTGACGTTCCGAACGCGAATACCGTGACGGCGGGCGCGGTGCAGCCGGTCGGGGTCGGGCGGTAGAGCATCATGGACACCTACGACTACATCGTCGTCGGCGGCGGAACCGCCGGGTGCATCATTGCTGCGCGACTCACCGAGGATCCCGAGGTCCGGGTCCTGCTCCTGGAGGCCGGCGGCTCCGAGCGACGACCAGACATCGAGAACCCAGGTGCCTGGCCGAGTTTGGCCGGCAGCGAGCTGGATTGGAACTACGCGACGGTTCCGCAGAAGGCTCTCGGGCGGACGGTCCCCGCGACCCGCGGCAAGGTCCTGGGCGGCTCGGGCTCGATCAACGTCATGGCGCACCTGCGGGGACACCGAGTCGACTACGACTCATGGGCCGCGGAGGGCGCTGAGGGTTGGGACTACGACTCGGTGTTGCCCTACTTCATACGCTCCGAGGACGTCCCCGACGGCGACCCCCGATTCCGGGGTCGGGGCGGACCACTGGCGCCGCGGCCGATCGACTCGCCCCACCCGTTGTCACTCGCCCACGTCGAGGCCGCGCGGCAGGCGCAGCACGCCGTCGCAGCAGACCTCAACAGTGGCGAGTTACTCGGGGCAGCGTGCCATGAGTTGCTGATCAGCGGGAACCGGCGACAGAGCACCGCGAGCGCCTACCTCAGGCCGGCGCTCGGCCGGACAAATATGACAGTTCGCACCGGGGCGATCTGTCGACGCCTCGTCATCGTGGGCGATCGCTGTCGCGGGGTGGAGTACACCTGGGACGGCCACTCGATCCGGACCGCGGCGGCCGGCGACGTTGTCTTGTGCGCCGGTGCAGTCGATTCCGTGCGGCTGCTGCTGCATTCGGGCGTCGGACCGGTCCGAGACCTCGAGTCGGTCGGCGTGCAACCGGTGATCGATTCGCCGGAGGTCGGCCTGAACCTGCAGGACCACATCCTGCTGGCGGGAGTCCGGATGCGCGCGGATCGACAGCTGCCCCCACCGAGTGGAAACTACGCCGAGTCGACGCTGTTCGCGAAGACGAACCCGTCTCAGACCCGGCCGGAGCTGCAAATCGTGCAGATCCAGGTCGACTACCACACGCCGTGGCAACGGCCAGCCGAGAATAGTTTCACCTTCGGGATCGGGCACATGCGCCCGCGAAGCCGCGGAAGCATTCGCCTGGCGTCTTCCGACCCGGAAGCGCCGCTGCTGATCGATCCGAAATACCTCAGCGACCCGTACGACATCGAACAGCTCATCGCCGGAATCGAGGTGGTGAACACACTCGCCGAGACGAGCGCATTCGACGAATGGGGTGGCACTTCCGACGCCCCCGCACTACTTCGCCTCGACCGCCCGGAGTTGGAGAAGGCGATACACGACAGTGTCAGCAGCTTCTTCCACCTTTCGGGAACCTGTCGCATGGGCACTGACGCGACGGCGGTGGTCGATCCGCACCTTCGGGTGCGCGGCGTCGACGGGTTACGCATCGCAGATGCGTCGGTCATGCCGAGCATCGTCTCGTGCAACACGAATGCTGCGACCGTGATGATCGGTGAGAAGGCCGCCGATCTGCTGTGCGGCAGACACGCGGGGTGAATCCGGGCGCGGTCCCACGAATCAGCTGATTCGACGGTGATTTGCCTCTGGCGCCCCAAGTTTTCGGCAGCTACACTACGTACCAACCGGTCGGTAGGACCGATTGCACCACTCGACGAAGGAGGAGAGATGCACACCGGCATCACTCTCGTATTTCAGAACATCGACGGAAACGTCTCGGACGCGGAGACCTACCGCAACGAGCTGGACCTCGCGCTGCGGGCAGAGTCCGCCGGATTCGATTCGGTATGGACCCCAGAACATCACTTCACTGCCTACGGCATGACACCCGATGTCCCGCAGTTCCTCTCGTGGCTTGCGGCCAAGACATCCACGGTCAAACTGGGGACGATGGTGTCCGTTCTTCCCTGGCAGGACCCGGTTCGGACCGCCGAGAACTTCATCCTGCTCGACCATCTCTCGGGCGGCCGCTCGATGCTCGGCATCGGCCGAGGGCTCGGCCGGGTAGAGTTCGACGGCTTCCGGGTGGAGATGGGCAAGTCCCGCAGGCTCTTCGCGGAGTATGCCGAAGCGATCCTGAACGGTCTCGAGTCCGGCGTCATCGAAGCCGACGGCGAACTGTACAAACAGCCGGCCATGGACCTGCGCCCCGCGCCGTATGCGTCGTTCCGCGGTCGCACCTTCGCATCGGCGGTGTCTCCGCAATCAATCGACCTCATGGCAAGTCTGCAGGTCGGGCTGATGGTCATCGCGCAGAAGCCCTGGGGCAAAGCCGAAGCCGAGATGCGCGACTACCGTGCCCGTTACCTCGAGATCAACGGCGAGGAGCCGGCCAAGCCGATCATCTGCGTCTTCGTCGGAGTGGGAGAGACAGAAGCCGAGGCCCGGCAGATGCGCGATGTGTACCTCCGGCGCTACGCCGAGTCGACCGTCGAGCACTACGAATTCGACAACGTCGGCTTCGCGAAAATTGAAGGCTACGAATACTACGCCGGGCTGAGCCGCAACATCGAGAAGCACGGAGTCGACGGCTTCTGCGACTTCCTCGCCGATCTCCAGGTGTGGGGAACGCCGGATCAGGTCGTCGACCGGATTCTCGAGTATGTCGATCGACTGGACGCGGGCGGGGTCCTGATCGCACCGTCCTTCGGCGGCATGGCGCCCGAAGTGTCATCCCGAAACTTCGAACTGCTCGCCTCCGAGGTGCTTCCGCGCCTCAAAGCCCACGATGTGGGCGGCGAACTCGGTGTTACCTACGGTGTCGACCGCACACTGACGCCGACGTCATAGCAACTCTCGGCTTCTCGGGGCCGAACCGTCCATAAGTGTTCGTCGAGTCGGCGGCACCTACAAACGATTTTTGAGTAGTGAGGGGTTTGAATAGTGACAATCACCGATGTGGATTTGACGGCTATGTGTTTGATTGGTGGTCGGTGGGTGCCGGGGTCGGGAGCGGATGCCATCGAGGTGTTCAATCCTGCGACGGGGCAGGTGATTACGGAGTTGGTGCCGGCGACGATCGAGGATGCGGAGGCGGCCGTGGTGGCTGCGTCTCGTGCCTTCGCCGACTGGGGTTCGCGGCCGTTGTCGGAGCGGGTGCGGTTTTTGTATCGGATGAAGGTGATCCTCGAGGACAATGTCGAGTCGTTGGCGCGCACGATCACGATCGATCAGGGTAAGACGTTGGATGAGGCGCGCGGTGAGGTGGGGCGGGCCGTCGATTTCTTGGAGACGGCGATTGCGGCTCCGATGCTGTATCACAGCGACGCCGTGAACGTCACCACTGGTTTGGATGCGCGGCGGGTGCGGGAGCCGTTGGGGGTGTGTGTGGCGGTGACGCCGTCGAACTTCCCGGTGATGAACACGGTGCAGTTCTCGGCGTGGGCTCTGGTCACCGGTAATGCGTTGATCATCAAGGCGTCCGAGCAGGATCCGCTCGCGTCCACCGCGGCGATTCGGTTGCTGCAGCAGGCGGGTCTGCCGGATGGGGTGCTGAACTTGGTGCACGGCCGGGCGGATGTGGTCAAGCACCTGATCGCCCACCCGTCGGTGGTGGCGGTTTCGTGCATCACGTCGTCGCCGACGGCGCGGGCGATCTACGGGGCGGCGGCAGCGGCCGGGAAGCGGGTGCAGGCCAATGGTGGTGCGAAGAATCCGATCGTGGTGGCCCCGGATGCGGATCTCGATAGGGCGGCGGCCGGGATCGTGTCCTCGTCCTATGGGATGGCGGGTCAGCGGTGCCTGGCGGGGAGTCGGGTCGTGGTGGTCGGTGACGTCTACGGCGATTTGATGGACCGTGTGGTGGCGTTGGCCGATCAGTTGGTGGTCGGTGACGGTATGGCCGAGGGTGTGACGATGGGCCCGGTCGTCAGCGCCGAGAGCAAGGAGCGGATCCTGGCGGCGCTGGGGGAGGCGGAGGATCTGGGTGCGACGTTCGTCCTCGATGGTCGGAACGTGAAGCCGGTGGGTGGGGCGGGGTCGGAGAACGGCTATTTCATCGGGCCGACGATCGTTGCCGATTTGGATCCGCGGCACGGGGTGGAGGGTCGGGAGTTGTTCGGTCCGGTGATCAATGTGCATCGGGTGGACACGCTCGCGGAGGCGATCGCGTTGTCGAATGACACCGAGTTCGGTAACGCTGCAGCGGTGTTCACCAGCTCTGGTGCGGTGGCGGTGGAGTTTGAGCGGGGTATTCGGGCCGGCAATGTCGGGATCAATGCGTTTCCGGCGCCGCCGGCGAATGTGACGATGGGCGGGTACGGTGCCTCGTTCTACGGTGACCTGCATGTGTGTGGTGCTGCGCCGTTGGATTTCTTCACCGATCAGAAACTGGTCGTCACCCGATGGTGAGCACCATGCGGCGAACCAGTGGGAACGCGACATGAACTCCGCGGTCGTCATCGATGCGGTCCGGTCGCCGATGGGCCGAGCCCGCCCGGCTGGCGCACTGGCCGGTGTTCATCCGGTCGAGCTGCTGGCACAGGTGGTTTCCGCGCTGGTGGAGCGAACGGCGGTGGATCCCGGCGAGGTCGACGATCTACTGGTTGGGTGTGTCACGCAGTCGTCCGAGCAGTCCGGCAACATCGGGCGGATGGCGTGGCTGGCGGCGGGGCTGCCGGAGCAGGTGCCGTCCGTGACCATCGAGCGCAAGTGCGGCTCCGGTCAGCAGGCGTTGCAGTTCGCGGCGCAAGGCGTGATGGCGGGGTCCTACGACATCGTGATCGCGGCCGGCGTCGAGTCGATGAGCCGTGTGCCGATGGGATCGAATCGTCAGGGTGCTGACATCTACGGTCCCTCGGTGAGCGAGCGGTACGCTCCGGGACTGCTACCCCAGGGTGTCGCAGCCGAACTCATCGCGCACCGGTGGAATCTCGACCGGAAACAACTCGACGAGTTCGCCGCGCGTTCACATCAACTCGCGGCGCGGGCGGACTCCTCAGGTGCTTTCGTGCGCGAGATCGTGCCCATTCGCGTGCCGGCCACGGATGAGACAGTGAACCGGGACGAGACCATTCGTCCCGGTACCACCCTCGACTCGATCGGGGCGCTGACACCGTCCTTCCACACCGAGGAGTACGCCGACCGGTTCCCGGAATTGCGATGGCACGTCACACCGGCGAACTCGTCCCAGTTGACCGACGGCGCCAGCGCGGTGCTGATCGCCAGCGAACGGGCGGCCAGGCGGATGGGCTGGCGTCCCCGGGCCCGACTCCGGTCCTTCTACGCCTGCGGTGACGATCCGTTGATGATGCTGACGGCGCCGATCGCGGCGACACGGGAGATTCTGGCCCGGACCGGCCTGGACATCGATCAGATCGATCACTTCGAGGTCAACGAGGCCTTCGCCTCCGTGCCGCTGGCGTGGCAGTCGGATCTCGAGGTCGACATCGACCGCCTGAATCCGCGAGGGGGAGCGATCGCGCTCGGTCATCCGCTCGGAGCGACTGGTTGCCGGTTGCTGACGACGATGTTGCACGCGATGGAAGACGCCGACCAGCGACGCGGGTTGCAGACGGTATGCGAGGCGGGCGGCATGGCAAACGCACTCATTCTGGAAAGAGATTGACGGGTGCGGGACGCACTTCCCAGAGCGTCCCGCCCCTCCCATCGAGAAGGCAGGAGCACTCCCATGAGCGACAGAGTCCGTCTGGACAGTGTGGAGCGGGCAATCGCCGACATCGCGGCCGGTAAGGCGGTCGTGGTGGTCGACGACGAGGACCGGGAGAACGAAGGTGACATCATCTTCGCCGCGGAGAAGGCCACACCGGAGCTGATGGCGTTCACCATTCGGTATTCCAGTGGGGTGATCTGTGTGCCGATGGCGCCTCAGATGCTCGACCGGCTGGACATTCCGTTGATGACCCCGCACAACCAGGACCGGATGCGCACGGCGTACACGGTGTCAGTGGACGCGGCCGACGGTGTGAGCACGGGGATCTCTGCGGCCGATCGTGCACGGACTGCTCGGGTGCTTGCCGATGCGAGTTCGGTGCCGTCGGATCTGACGCGGCCAGGTCACGTCTTCCCGCTTCGCTACCGCGAGGGCGGGGTGTTGGTGCGGCGCGGCCATACCGAGGCCGCAGTGGATCTGGCCACGATTGCGGGGTTGGCCCCGGCCGGTGTGCTGGTGGAGGTCGTCAACGACGACGGCACCATGAAGCGGGCTCCTGACCTGCGGGACTTCGCTGACACCCACGGTCTGGCGATGATCTCCATCGACAGTTTGGTGGGATACCGGCGCCGGCACGAGTTGCTCGTGGAGAGGGTCGCCGCGACCCGGCTGCCGACACTGCACGGCGACTTCACTGCCTTCGGATATCGCGTGGAAACCGACGGCACCGAGCACATCGCGCTGGTGCACGGCGACATCTCCGATGCCGCCCCGGTGCTGACACGAGTGCATTCGGAGTGCCTGACCGGTGACGTCTTCGGATCGTGTCGCTGCGATTGTGGGCCGCAACTGACCGAAGCGATGGAGCGGATCAGATGTGAAGGCCGCGGTGTCGTGATCTACCTGCGTGGGCACGAAGGGCGCGGCATCGGACTGGCGGCGAAGCTGCAGGCCTACAGTCTGCAGGACTTCGGCCGGGACACCGTCGACGCGAATCTGGATCTCGGTCTGCCGATTGATGCCCGGCACTACGGGACGGCTGCGCAGATCGTGCGAGATTTGGGAATCGGGTCGGTGCGATTACTGACGAACAATCCGCAGAAGGTGACCTGTCTGCAGGATGCAGGCATCGAGGTCGCAGCACGTGTTCCGCTACTGCCGCGGCCGAACAACCACAATCTCGGTTACCTGCAGACCAAACGGGACCGGATGGGTCACGACCTTCCGGACCTGTGCCCGCCGGCGACTCCCGTGAGGGAGCGCAGTATCACCGCCTTCGGCTGAGCAAACAGCCCGGCTCGTCACAGCAAAGGAAAACGTCGGCCGGGTGCGCTGCGTGCTTGCTCGATCGGGTCGGAACGCCCGCCGCGAAATCGGACTACTGCCGACCGTTGGAATCGGAACGGATAATCCGTTCACGAGGGAACTCCCTCGCCGCATCCGACGACCGGGTCGACACGTGACTCTCGCGGGACTGGCCATCACCGCGGTGACGCCCGCAGTCGAGCGGGCCAGGGGAGTTGAACTCGCCGTCACCAGGCTGTAGAACGTACATCGTATAGCGGGCACGATTTGTCAAGAGGTGGCGCATGACTGTACGGCCGACTTCTTTCGGATTGGCCGATCGGCTCGGCGCATCGGACGCGCCCGTCAATTCAGCCTCCTGCGTAATGTGCCGGTTCGATACTGGATGCGGCCATGCCCGAAAGTGAGCCCCCCGCGGACATCGGAGTGCATGCCAAGTCGAGGCGAGGCAAATCCGGAAATCTTCCACTCGACCTGACCAGCTTCGTCGGCCGTCGGCGCGAGCTGGCAGACACCCGCCAGCTGCTGTCCGGATCGCGGCTGGTAACTCTCATCGGCGCCGGCGGCGTGGGCAAGACCCGGCTCGCCCTGCGGATCGGCGCCGTTTCGCGCAGGACATACGACGATGGTGTCTGGTTCGTCGAACTGGGTGAACTACACGACGGGGACCTGCTCGGACAGGCCGTGTCGGGTGCGCTGGGTCTACAGGATCACTCCGTCCGGCCGCCCATGACTGTGCTCACCGAACAGCTGGCGGAAAAACGGATCCTATTAGTCCTGGACAATTGCGAGCATCTAGTCGAGGCAGTTGCAGGTGTTGCACAGGTCGTACTGCGGACGTGCCCAGGTGTCCAAATCCTCGCCACTAGCCGTGCGTCTCTCGACATTCGTGGGGAGGTAGTGGTTCGAGTACCCCCGCTGTCGCTGCCGGAGCTGACGCGATCGACGGCGACGCTACGCGAGATTTCCCGATATGACGCGGTGACCCTGTTCGAGCAGCGTGCGGGCGCCGCAGTGCCGGGTTTCAGGCTCACCGAGGACAACATGGGCACGGTGGCTGAAATCTGCCGGCGTCTGGAAGGCCTGCCCTTGCCGATCGAACTGGCGGCGGCACGATTGCGGGCGATGTCGGTCGAGCAGATAAGGGAGCGCCTCGGCGACAGACTCCGACTTCTCACGCTAGGCGGCAGAGGAACACCGACGAGGCAGCAGACCTTGAGGTTGTGCATCGACTGGAGCTATGACCTGTGCTCGTCGCAGGAACAGTGGTTATGGGCTCGGCTGGCGGTGTTCGCCGGTGGTTTTGAGCTCGACGCTGCCGAGGGGGTCCTCGCCGCGGACCCGCCTGACGGAGAGTTACTCGATCTGCTCACGTCTCTGATCGATAAGTCGGTCTTGATCCGCGAAGAGGTCGGGTCGGTGGTGCGGTATCGACTGCTGGACACGATTCGTGAATACGGACGAGAGAAGTTATACGAAGCCGACGGATACTGGAACCTTCGAAAAAGGCATAGAGATTGGTACGAGCAACTCGTGCTCCGAGCGAAGACCGAATGGATCGGTCCGCTGCAGGTGGAGTGGATCGCCAGACTGGAGCGTGAGCAGCCGAATCTGCGCGACGCCATGGAGTTCTGCCTCAGCGAGGACGGCGAGGCAGAAGCGGGCATGCGCATCGTCACCGCGATGTATCAATTCTGGTTCGTGCGAGGGTTGTTCAGCGAAGGCCGTCACTGGCTCGATCGTGCACTCACAAGTCAGGAAGGTCAGCAACCCCTCGACCGGATCGAGGCTTTGTGTACCAGCAGCATGCTGGCCGCGTTGCAGGGCGACGTTGCCGCCGGCACCGTATCGACGGACCAGGCACGACTGCTGGCTGCCCGGGTCGGGGATGCCGACCTCGATGCGTTGGTCGCCTTCGCGGAGGGGTGCCTCGCCGTCTCCAACGGAGCGCTTCGGACAGGTATCGCCAGCCTCGAGAACGCGATCAACATCTTCCGTCCCGAAGGCGATCTCAACCAGCTGGTGCCGGCACTGGTCTGGCTGGCGCTCGCCTTCGAGATGACCGGCGACATCCAGCGAGCTACAGAGAGCTACGAGGAGCTCATCGCGCTCACCGAGTCGCGGGAGGAAATAATATGGCGAGCAATGGCGCTGTGTGACTATGGCTTCGCGATGTGGCAGCACGGAGAACGTGAGCGTGGAACCGCGCTCCTCGAGGACGGTCTGCGGCTGTCCCGGATGGTGGGAAGTCAGCTGAGCTACGCCTGGGCGCTCGAGCAATTTGCGTGGACCGACGTCGAACAGAGGCCGGAACGGTCCACGGTGCTGCTGGGCGCTGCGGACGTACTGTTCAGCGCTACCGGTGGTCGCGCACCCGCTCTGACAAACACTGCCACTTTGCACGAGAAGTCTCGGCAGCACGCTCGAACCTCTCTCGGTGAAAGAGCATTTGAGGCCGCAATGAAGCGAGGCGCAGCACTGAGCGCGGACGAAGCGGTTGCCTACGCCTTGGGTGAAGAAACGCGGGCCGAGGTGCCCGCGACGAGTGGCGAGGCCCTCAGCCTCACCCGACGCGAGCAACAAGTGGCTGAACTGGTCGCCGAAGGACTGAGTAACAGGGCAATTGCCGACCGGCTTGTAATTTCCCAACGCACCGTCGAAGGTCACGTCGAGCACTCCCTCGTCAAACTCGGCTTCACCTCGCGTACGCAACTTGCCGCGTGGGTCCACGAACAGAAACCCGGCCGCTGAGCCACCTTCTCATCCGAGCTGGGGCTGATCCGAGAACGGACCGTCCGCACGGCGAGTGCGCGTCTTTGGTGATCCCAATCGACGCGCTGACAGCGGCACCATGTCCGCACCGTGTGCGACCACAGAGATCACTCGCGGACAAAGGAATCCGTCCGCGTGCCGGTTGCCGGCTTTCGTGTACCTACTCGAATGGCTGTCCAGATCCAGAGGCACGCGATCTAGACGGCGCCTCTCTGGTCAAGTGAGGGCGCATGTCCGGCGGCAAAGTGGCCCGTGGCCGGTCCAGGGGAAGTGGCTGGTCCGAAGTGCCGGTGTGCGGGGTGTCAGCCGGCCGCGCAGGACGTGAGAGTCGCCCCGAGGGTCCGCCCGGGCGTGCCGTCGACTGTCGTTGACCAGCCAGCAGTCAAAGCACTCGGCTTCGGCAAGTTAGTACACGCCCTTCCAGTAGGTGCACGTGGATTCCATAACCTCCCGCCGCACGTGCCAGTGCCGCAACCAGGCCACCATCACCAACAACGTGCGGTGGCCGTGCGGTAACCGCGCAGCTCCGGAATTCGCCTACCGGGCCGCTTCTGGGTGCGGCACCCGCACACACGCCTGGAGAACGGCCTTGCCGAGATCCAGCGCCGCGACCCGTTCCGCTAACAGTTCGACATCGGCGACCCATCCATGATGAAAGTCGTTCCCACAAAACCGATTGTATGAACGCGGCCGTCCGCAGGAACCGAATAGGTGACAAGAGGTGGACCCTGGGGCATGGCAACAACGCGCCCCCCCACCATCGCCCCTCGGATCAAACCGATATTCGGGCTTACCGGCGCCAAGAATGATCGACCTCGGTGAGAGACCGCACCCGATCTTCCCGCATGCGCCCGCGTCCCAGGAAGGGGACCATAGAACTGACATGGGCGGGTGGCCGCTGCCGACCAGCCGGCGACCTGGGCATACCACGGCACCCACCCTCACCATGCCCGCCTACGTAGTACGTGGGTACGGCCAATAGGTAGCGGATAGGTAATTTCCCGCTGGCACCAAGGCGTGGCTGCAGCGATTCTCATGTGATGGGCATCACCTGAACGGTTGGGCCCCCTAGGTCAGCCTTCGGGTACGGGCTTGGACAGCAATGCGGTCCTTGTCCGAAATATGGGCGAGAGCCGATGAACTTGGAGTGGAAATGAAAATCGATCTGCTGTATGCGTTGACGAATCGTTCGGGCGAGTTGTCCTGGCATGAGGTGCTGGAGGCGACGCGGCGTCATGCCGTGATGGCGGACGAGTTGGGGTTTGACCGGATTTGGTTGGGTGAGCATCATTTCGACACCGATGGGACGGATGCGAGCCCGAATCCGATCATGTTGGCGACGGATCTGGCCGCTCGGACGAACCGGATCCGGTTCGGGATGGCTGCGGTGTCGCTGACGTTGTGGCATCCGTTGCGGGTCGCGGAGGATCTTGCGTTGCTCGATCACTTCAGCGAGGGCCGGTTGGATGTGGCGTTCGGTCGCGGGATCCTGCCGATCGAGGTGATGAACCTCAATCCTGCAGCGAGTCGGTGGAATGGTTCGGACAACAGCCGGGCGATCTTCGAGGAGAACCTGGAGATCGTCCGCAGGATCTGGACGGAGGATCTGTTCAGTTGGTCGGGAGAGCGGTACACGTTCCCGGAGCCGCGGACGAAGTTCATTCACTCGCCGGGGGCGCCGATGCCGGAGGGCTGGGTCGACGAGCAGGGCGATCTGAAGGCGTTCGGGATGACGCCGCAGCCTTTCCAGCAGCCGATGCCGCCGCTGTTCGCGGTGACCGAGTCGGTGGAGGGGTTCCGTGGTGCGGCGCAGAAGGGTCTCAAGCCGATTACCTGGTATCCGACCGGTCAGGTGCTGCGCAATCTGCTCGACCTCTATCGGGAGGAGAAGGCGGCTGTCACCGGCGCGACGCCGGACCTGGGGGAGGATGTCGGGGTGCTGCGACTGTGCTACGTCGCCGAGACCGATGAGCAGGCGCGTCGGGTCACCGAGGCGAGTGTGGTGGAGTTCTTCGAGTTCGTATGCCGGGTCCGTGGCATCGGGGTGTGGCTCGACGCCGACGAGGATCCGGAAGATCCGCGGTTCAAAGAGATGGATCCGTTCGATCTGCTGATGGAGCGCGATCACCTGATGATCGGCTCGGCGGCGAGTGTGACCGAGAAGATGACCCGGCTGACCAGGTCGCATGGCATTCAGAATTGGTTGCTGCAGATGGGCTTTCCCGGTGTGGCACATGACGAGGTGGATCGTTCCCTCGAGTTGTTCGCGGCCGAGGTCATGCCTGAGGTGCGCAAGCTCGACTCCACCCTCGCGGCTTCGCAGTGATCGACGAAGCCCTCACGGAAGGAATACTCATGGCGGAACACCTCAACCCAGGCAACCTTGCCTACCCTCGATTCGGAATGAATCCGGGTGTGGCGACCAAGGACTACGTGTTCTGCGGCGGCATGGCGCTGGATCTGGAGACGCGGGCGCGTAAGCCGGAGGCCGACACCATCGCGAACGAGACGAAGATCGCGCTGGAGGAGATCCAGGGGATCCTCGAGACTGTCGGCTGCACGCTCGGGGACGTGGTGAAGACGACGTGTTACCTGGCCGACGATTCGTATCGCAAGGAGTTCTGGACCGCGTACACCGAGGTCTTCGGCGAAGGCCCGTACCCGGCGCGCACGACGCTCGTCGTCGGCATCGCCGGCGACTGCCGCGTCGAGATCGACGCCGTCGCGATCCGACCGCGGAACCAGCGGTAGAACCGCGCGAAGAAAATGTCGGGCCGTGCGGCCGACAAGTCGTCGACCGACGCACAACTCGACCCCGAAGTCATCGGTGAGACCGCTCGACCGGCACAGACAGAATCTGCACCAGCACACGAAGCGCCCGCGCCGAATGAGGGCCGCCGTCGAAGTCAGCACGGTGCCCAAACTGCACGCTGAAGCTGCTCATGCTTCCTACAGGGTTCCGCGAAGACCACGGCGCGACATGACGGCGACAACAGCTCCCAGCCCCTACTAACACCGTCCTGCCCAGGACGCCCGAATCCGAAGTCTTGTCCTAGTCGGATTGCCCTCGAATCAGAGGCTCCGCGCATTATTCGACCGATCCGTGTGAAGGCGGGTCGCTAAAGAGAGGAACACCTGCGATGGAGTTCGGTATTTTCATTCCCAGTGCTCGGAATGGTTACATCATTTCTGAGGCTGCTCCACAGTATTCGCCGACGTACTCGCACATGAGGGAGATCATCCAGGCGGGTGAGGAAAACGGGTTCTCGTTTGCCCTGTCGTTGTCGGCGCTGCGCGGGCACGGTGGCACGACGGGGTTTTGGGACGACGCACTGGAGTCGATGACACAGATGGCTGCCCTTGCCCGGGACACGACGACGATGAAGCTGATTGGCTCCGTGAATATTCTGGCGATCCATCCGGCGATCGCGGCGCGGATGGCGGTGACGATCGACCAGATCAGCGAGGGGCGTTTCTCACTCAACATCGTTCCCGGCGGCTGGCACCCCCGTGAGCTCGAGGTCATGAATGTGTGGCCCGGCTATGAGTACAACAACTACCGCTGGGAGTACGCGGGTGAGTACTGCCAGGTGGTGCGCGAGCTCTGGGAGAACGGCGTCTCGAACTTCAAGGGCAAGCACTTCCAGTATGACGATCTGCGGATGGGCCCGAAGCCAGACAATCACGTGAACATCGTGTGTGCCGGCGCCTCGGACGACGCCATCGCATTCACCACGAAGTACGCCGACTACTCGTTCCGCCTGGCCTGGGGAGGCGTGGACGCCCTCGAGGAGGTCGTGGGCAGGTTCAACGAGCAGATGGAGAACGCGGGGCGGACCATCCGGCCGTTTGTGGCATTGGGTGTTGTCCTTGCTGACACCGACGAGGAAGCGGAAGCAAAGCTGCAGAGCTACATCGACAGCCCGGATCGGGGCGTGATGGAGTACATGATCGGGCAGGCATCCACCGATTCCGCCAAGGGCGGCACCTCAGAGATCCTCGCCGGTGTCGACGCCAAGGGATTCGTGCAGTTTTCGACGGATTTCATCACCGGTTCCCCGGAGAGTATCGCGCGCCAGCTCGACGAGTGGGCCGAACTCGACGTCGCTGGATTCATGCTGATCTTCCCGGACTACGTGGAGGACATCAAGCGGATGGGGCGTGAGGTGTTCCCATTGATGAAGAACTTTACCGCGGTGCAGGCGCTGCAGAACGCCTGAGTTTTCCCGCGCCTCGAGCTCCCAAATACGGGCCGCCACATGATCTGGCCAGGCCGTGTGGCGGCCCAGGGCGGCACCTTCCGTTGTGAGAGTGCCGAGAACCTATTAATGCGATGAAGATGAGGATGGAACCATGTCCACAACGCTGCTCAGTGAAGAACTGAGGACGAACATAAAGAAGGCCGAGAGGATGCTGATCGGCTTCGAGTGGGTCGACGCGTCCACTGCCGAAACGATCGCGGTGGAGGATCCCGCGACCGGGGAGGTCGTTGCTCGTGTTCCGGCCGGGAACGCCCAGGATGTCGACCGCGCGGTCTCGGCTGCGTGCGCAGCATTCCGCGGACCGTGGCGCCGGCTGACTCCGCAGGAACGTGGCCGACTGCTGTGGAAGCTGGCGGATCTGATCGAGGACCGTGCGCAGGAGTTCGCAGAGTTGGAGTCGCTGGATGCGGGGATGACGATCGGCGAGGCCAGATACGTCGATGTGGCGTTCTCGGTCGATGTGTTGCGGTATTACGCGGGATGGCCGACCAAGATCACCGGGGACACGATCCCGGTGTCGTTTCCGACGAACTTCGGCGGCCCCTATCACTCGTACACGCTGCGCGAGCCCCTCGGTGTGGTGGGGTGCATCGTGCCGTGGAATCTCCCGTTGATGATGGCGGTCAAGAAGATTGCGCCGGCGCTCGCGACGGGAAATACTGTGGTTGTCAAGCCGGCCGAGCAGACTCCGCTGTCGATCGCATTGCTGGGGGAGTTGGTGCTGGAGGCCGGTTTCCCCGAGGGTGTCTTCAATTATGTCACCGGATACGGAGAGACGGTGGGGGCCGCCTTGGTCGAGCACCCGGACGTGAACAAGATCAGTTTCACCGGCTCGGGTCCGACAGGGAAGGCGATCATCAAGGCGGCCACGGGCAACCTCAAGCGCGTCTCCCTCGAGCTGGGCGGGAAGTCACCGAATATCATCTTCGGCGACGCCGATCTGGGGAAGGCGATTCCGTCGGCAGCGCTGGCGATCTTCGCCTGCCAGGGTGAGAGTTGTGTCGCCGGGTCGCGTCTGTACGCGCACCGCTCAGTGTTCCAGGATGTGGTCAACGGGCTGGTCGAGGCGGCTGACAGCATCCGGTTGGGCCGCGGCTTGGATGCGGCGTCGCAGATGGGTCCGCTGATTTCGGCGGAGCACCGGGACCGGGTGCTCGGTTTCATCGAACTCGCCCGCAGCGAGGGAGCCGAGATCGTCACCGGCGGCTCTGCGTGGGGGAGCGAAGGCTATTTCGTCGAGCCCACCGTCTTGGCGAACGTCGGCTCGGACTCGAAAGTCTTGCGGGAGGAAATCTTCGGTCCGGTTCTGACGATTGTGCCGTTCGACACCGAGGACGAGGTGCTGGCGCTGGCCAACGATTCGCACTACGGACTCGGTGCGGGGGTGTGGACCCGGGACCTCGGCCGCGCGCACCGCGTGGCCGCGGGAATCGAAGCGGGTCAGGTGTGGGTGAACTGCTATCAGACGGTGGATGCGGCGTTGCCGTTCGGTGGGCACAAGCAGTCGGGGTTGGGTCGGGAGACCTGCAAGGAGAGTCTCGACGAGTATCTCGAGCTCAAGACAGTCGTCGTCGATCTGTCGTAGACCACGGGCACATATGGCTCCACAGTCGTCGGTGGCGCCGGTGCAGGGTCGTAGCCGCCCACGTCTGACCGAGGACCCGCAGGTGTCGGTCTTGCCGGTCGCGGTCGTCGGCGGCACCTACAAACGATTTTTGAGTAGTGAGGGGTTTGAATAGTGACAATCACCGATGTGGATTTGACGGCTATGTGTTTGATTGGTGGTCGGTGGGTGCCGGGGTCGGGAGCGGATGCCATCGAGGTGTTCAATCCTGCGACGGGGCAGGTGATTACGGAGTTGGTGCCGGCGACGATCGAGGATGCGGAGGCGGCCGTGGTGGCTGCGTCTCGTGCCTTCGCCGACTGGGGTTCGCGGCCGTTGTCGGAGCGGGTGCGGTTTTTGTATCGGATGAAGGTGATCCTCGAGGACAATGTCGAGTCGTTGGCGCGCACGATCACGATCGATCAGGGTAAGACGTTGGATGAGGCGCGCGGTGAGGTGGGGCGGGCCGTCGATTTCTTGGAGACGGCGATTGCGGCTCCGATGCTGTATCACAGCGACGCCGTGAACGTCACCACTGGTTTGGATGCGCGGCGGGTGCGGGAGCCGTTGGGGGTGTGTGTGGCGGTGACGCCGTCGAACTTCCCGGTGATGAACACGGTGCAGTTCTCGGCGTGGGCTCTGGTCACCGGTAATGCGTTGATCATCAAGGCGTCCGAGCAGGATCCGCTCGCGTCCACCGCGGCGATTCGGTTGCTGCAGCAGGCGGGTCTGCCGGATGGGGTGCTGAACTTGGTGCACGGCCGGGCGGATGTGGTCAAGCACCTGATCGCCCACCCGTCGGTGGTGGCGGTTTCGTGCATCACGTCGTCGCCGACGGCGCGGGCGATCTACGGGGCGGCGGCAGCGGCCGGGAAGCGGGTGCAGGCCAATGGTGGTGCGAAGAATCCGATCGTGGTGGCCCCGGATGCGGATCTCGATAGGGCGGCGGCCGGGATCGTGTCCTCGTCCTATGGGATGGCGGGTCAGCGGTGCCTGGCGGGGAGTCGGGTCGTGGTGGTCGGTGACGTCTACGGCGATTTGATGGACCGTGTGGTGGCGTTGGCCGATCAGTTGGTGGTCGGTGACGGTATGGCCGAGGGTGTGACGATGGGCCCGGTCGTCAGCGCCGAGAGCAAGGAGCGGATCCTGGCGGCGCTGGGGGAGGCGGAGGATCTGGGTGCGACGTTCGTCCTCGATGGTCGGAACGTGAAGCCGGTGGGTGGGGCGGGGTCGGAGAACGGCTATTTCATCGGGCCGACGATCGTTGCCGATTTGGATCCGCGGCACGGGGTGGAGGGTCGGGAGTTGTTCGGTCCGGTGATCAATGTGCATCGGGTGGACACGCTCGCGGAGGCGATCGCGTTGTCGAATGACACCGAGTTCGGTAACGCTGCAGCGGTGTTCACCAGCTCTGGTGCGGTGGCGGTGGAGTTTGAGCGGGGTATTCGGGCCGGCAATGTCGGGATCAATGCGTTTCCGGCGCCGCCGGCGAATGTGACGATGGGCGGGTACGGTGCCTCGTTCTACGGTGACCTGCATGTGTGTGGTGCTGCGCCGTTGGATTTCTTCACCGATCAGAAACTGGTCGTCACCCGATGGTGAGCACCATGCGGCGAACCAGTGGGAACGCGACATGAACTCCGCGGTCGTCATCGAAACAGATCTCTAAACTCGACGACGAAACCCACTCGAAAAATCGCTCTATACAAGATCAAACGAAGTTGCGCGGCAGTCTTTGCGCTTGAGGTCACCGCGCATCCAGTGGGGGAACAGACTCAGAAACGTCTCACACACCGTGAGAAATTTGACGGCGGCACGCCATACAGGGGCTGGCCTGATTCGTATAGATGAATTGCCTTTGGCAAGGAATCTCTTATGGAATCAAGAGGCAACCGCGTCTTACCACTCCACTCTCAGGTAGAAGGATGCCAATGTACCTTGATCAAGTTTCTATGGCGGCACAGCTTCCGACGGTGGTCTACATTATCGGGCTGATCGCCATCTTGCTGGCCATAGCCGGGATACTTCTATTCGACGCCGGCCTTAGTCGCGCAGGAAACGTAATGCACACGTTGACGCAAAAGCTTGTCGCCGCATTCGTTGCTGCGGCGGGTATGTCACTGATCGGATTCGCCATCTGGGTCACGCAGTTCAACCAGGCTTTCGGTGTTGCAAATCCGCTCGGCCAGGCGATCAAGTCGTGGTGGCTCGGAGGAACGGGCATCAACACCCTACCCCAGGATCTCGATCCAGCGGTCGTGCCGAATGCTGACTCCTTCCAGGCCTTTTACGCGCTCTTCATTCTCTTCGCCGCCTTCTTCGCGGCGCTGTTGGCCGGGTCTGTGATCGAGCGGGTCAAAACAAGTTCCTTGGCGTTGATCGCATTACTCTTCGGGGCTGTAGTCATCCCGGTCGCTGGGTACCTGGTCTACGGCTCTGTCGGGCCGCTGTCCAACGCCGGTACCCACGACTTCGGCGGTGCATTCTTCTATATCTTGCTTGGGTGTTGGGCGCTCGTATTGGTGTGGCGAGCCAGGCCAAGGGTGGGTGTTTTCGACGGCACCGCGACCGAGCCTGCGATCCCGCACAACATGTTGTATGTAGTGGTCGGAATGGTCCTCTTCCTTGCCGGAATCTGCGGCTATGCGCTTACCAACGGGTACCTGGTACCCGGATCCGGATACTTCGGGATCACCCTCAACGAGAGCGGCATGGGGCTGATTGTCACGAATCTCATGATGGCCTTCGCGGCCTCGGCGATCGGCGGCCTGCTGGTCTGGAAGATAGGGAAACACCCGTACTTCTTCTTGGTGTCACCGGTGGCCGGCTGGATCTCGGTGTCGGGGCTGATCGACGTCGTCAAGCCCTGGCAGGCAGGTCTGACCGCCGTGTTTGCGCCGTTTATCCTGCTCGGTGGTTACAAGCTGATGATCAGGCTCAGGCTGGACGACCTCAAAGTTGTACCACTTACGCTGGGCCCGGGAATCTACAGCGCTTTGATGGCCGCGGTGTTGGCAGGTGGCGTCAAGCAGGGTGGCTACTTTGGAATTACCCAGGGTGAGTACGCCTTCCAGCACGCCTCGATCAACATCGGACATCAATTGTACGGAGTTATCGTTTTCCTGGCGCTCGGTCTCGCGTCGGCTCTTCTCGTGGTCTTCGTGGTCGAGAAGACCATCGGGCTGCGTGACGGGCGAGTCGATGAAGGCCTGGAGGCGAAACTGGATCGCGCAGTCATTGGCGAGGTTGCATATCCTGACCGGACACCTGCAGGGCTACAACAAGCGGACGTATCCGACAAACCGGCTGCCGAGGTCAGCTTAGTGCCTTGACGGCACGCTAGAACTATTCATTCGCCTGAGCAGAATGAACGCGTCACCTGGATGCGGGTTGGGATCGCCAACAGAGCGCCGACACGACGCGTTCATCGCTGCTGCGGTACTGTTCAGCGCGCCTGATGGAAGTCGATCAGCGAGCCTTCGGCAGGTCACGGATTGTCCCGGGGAAGGTGTTTACTGAGCCGCCGGCCGGTGAGCACTGTTCGCGCCCGGAGTGAGCGTCGATTCCTAGGGTTAGATCGTGCCCGGGCCGGTCGGTGAGGTCGCGTGTAGCGCTGACGGGGTGTCGTGCCGTGTGAGCATTGATCCATTGGTTGCCGTCGGGTGACTCTGGGCTCGAACAGGTTTCACCATTCTAAGAGAACCGCAGGAGGTGATCGATGATCTTCGTCGGAGACGACTGGGCGAAGACCATCTCGACGTGCACCTGATGGATGACGTCGACCGGCGGCTGTCGTCGCGTCGGCTGCCGGACGGGCTGGCCGGCATCCGTGAACTGCACGAACTGGTAGCCGCCCACGCCGAAGAGACAGGGCAGGTCGTGGTCGGCATCGAAACCGACCGCGGCCTGTGGGTGCAGGCGCTGACGGCGGCCGGATACCAGGTGTACGCGGTCAACCCACTCGCGGTCCCTCGTCGAGTGACTCGAGACGGTCTCTCGAAGAGTCACGCGATGGCCGCCTTCGTGGGCTACGACGCGCTGGTGAGACTTGGAGCCAGTTCGTGCACAATCCGCGTGATGCCGCGACGAGGAACGCTTCCGGTGCCAACCTCGTCGTCATGGGCGCGGCCTCGAGGGCGGAGACCGAACCTTCACCACTACAACACGCTCACGCGTTCTCGGTTACGAACCATGCCGCGATCTGGGCGCGGGAGTTGAATCCGAGTTTGGTGAGGAGGTGTTCCACATGACCCTGTGCGGTCCGCGGCGATATGGTCAGTCTGGTCGCGATCTGACGATTGGTTAGCCCTTCGGCGACGAGCGCAGCGACTTCGCGTTCACGGGTGGTCAACCGGACAGACGGCTGGCCGGATTGTGACGAGTGCGGTCGTTGCGAGGACACCACAGCCTCCCCCTCGAGCGCGTAGGTGATTGCGCCATCCGTGTCGAACTGGCAGCCCTTGCTACGAGCTGCGCTGAAGGTGCTGGTGCCGAGTTCGCGAGAGGCGTCGGTCACACATCGGTCGTGTTGCTCGTTGAGGGCGGTGAACAGCAGTGGGCTACTCCCGACGGAATGCGCGAAGTTCGCCGCGGCGCCCAGAAGTGTGGCGGATCGTTGAAACTGTCGCTCCTCGCCCGCTGTCCACGCGAGCGCCTCGAGGCACACCGCCGCGGCCAAGCGGTCGTCCACACGTCGAATCAGTACCAACGCTTCTTTCAGAAGCCTGCTCGCCCGTTCCAACTCGCCTCGGCGAATAATGGCCACGCCCATCGCCCACAGGGTGTACGACCGGTACATGGTCTCGTCGTGAGCTGCCGTAACGGAAAGAGCATCGTTGAAACACGCGATCGCCTGATTGGACTCTCCGAGCAGATCGTAACCCACGCCTAGCATCACGAGGATCCAAACATGTTGTGTAAGATCATGATCGGTGGACAATGCGGCGCGCGCCTTTTCGAGTTCGGCGCACGCAGGAGTGAGGTCGCCCTTGTAGACTCCGACCACGCCTTCGGCGCGGGAGAGAAAAATGTGGACAACGGGGTTTGTCGTTTCCTCGGCCAGCGAGCGTGCCTCCTCCATTATGGTCGACGCAGTGTCGAAGTCTCGTTGTACCGCAGCGAGCGAGCTCGCAGCGTAGAGCGCTTTGATCCTGGTGGCGGGATACTGCCCCGCCTCGCACGCCAGTAGACGGTCGAGCCAGTATCTGCCCTCGTTGAACAGGCTGTGGGAGAACCAGAACGCGAATAGAGAAGAGGCGATATCGAGACCCTTTTCGGGGGCGTCGCCCACGGAAAACTCCATTGCCTCACGTAGGTTCGACTGCTCACGGGTCAGTTGCGTGATCCACTCGAGTTGGCGGGGGCTGATCCAATCGGCTGCCGCGCCAGCGGACAGCTGCCGACACCATTCTCGATGCTCACGGCGCAGTTGCTGAAGTTCGCCCGACGCCTGCGCCTTCTCTTTGCCGTAGACGCGCAGGATCTCGAGCATCCGGAATCGCACATCCCGGCCGACCTCTTCCCGCATCAGGATCGACTTGTCCACCAGAGAGGTCAGCGTGTCCAGGAACTCGTCGGACGAGATGTCGCGGCTGCAGATAGTCTCTGCCGCGGTGAGTTCGAAGTGACCCGCGAACACCGACAACCGGGACCACACGAGTCGTTCCTGCGGTGAGCACAGCTCGTAGCTCCAGTCGATACACAATCGCATCGTTCTCTGTCTAGGCGGTCCGACCCAGTGCCCGCGGGACAACACTTCGTAGCGGTCCCTCAGCCGATCCCGAATCTGCTCGGGGGACATCGCCCGCAATCGTGCGGCCGCCAACTCGATCGGCAGGGGCAGACCGTCCAGTTGCCGGCAGATCTGCGCGACCGTGCTCGTGTTGTCTTCGGTCAGAGCGAAGGTGGGAACGGCAGCAGCGGCCCGGTCGGCGAACAGCCGTACGGCGTCGAACTGGGGAAGGCCTTCCGGTGTCGTCGGGCGGCTGTCGGTGGGGACGCTGAGTGGTGGAACGCGAAGAACGGCTTCCCCGCTGATTCCCAGTGGCTCGCGGCTGGTGGTGAGGATGTAGAGGTTGGGACAGAAGTGCAGAAGTTGGTCGACGACTTCTGCCGTCTTCTCCAGCACTTGCTCACAATTATCGAGCACCAAAAGCAACTTCTGCGAGCCTAGAAACTCTTGCAGAATCTCGATGAGCGGTCGCGCCGTCTGATTGCGTAGCCCGAGTTCGGATGCGACGACGACCACGACGAGCGAGTCGTCCTCGACGGCGCCGAGCTTGACTATCCGCACACCGTCAGTGAACGCTGCCTGTACCTTCGCCGCCACACGCAGCGCCAGCCGAGTCTTGCCGACCCCACCGATACCGGTGAGGGTGACAAGGCGCGACACCCCGAGCAGTCCTCGTGCCTGAGCGAGCTCGTGACGACGACCGACGAAGCTGGTCAACTCCAGAGGAAGATCACCCTGCGCGGACTTGCCGACACCGGGCATGGAGTGCGATCGATGCTCTCTCGACCCGGCGGACCCACCTCCCGGATCGACGCGGACCGCCATCACATCCATCGGAAATCCGTAGCGTGCCTGGATGCCCCGAAGTTCGTCACCGAACACAGCAGCAGTGGGCTGGCGCTGGTGTGGCTCGGCAGCCATTGCACGTTCGATAACGGTGCTGACGTCATCGGGGATTCCGGCGATCCGTGGGTCTGGGACCGGATCGGTCGTGACCCGCAGAAACTGCGCGATCATGTTCTCTCCGCTGCGACGTTCGAATGCGGCATGACCAGTGAGGGCGCAGAATACGGTGGCGCCGAGACCGTAGATGTCGGACGCCGCGCTCGGCTCGTCCCCCCGCAACACTTCAGGTGCGGTGAAGGCGGGCGATCCGGTGATTACACGCTTGGTGGTGGTGAATCCACCAGGTATATGTGCAATTCCGAAATCAGTTAAGGCGGGCTCGGCATAGTCGGTGAGCAGGATGTTCGCAGGTTTGACGTCACGGTGAATGATCCCGAGGCGGTGGGCGTTCTCCAATGCTCCGGCGATACGTATCCCGATCCGGAGAGCCTCGTCCAGTGGAAGTGAACCCTGACGGCCAATCCATGCTTGCAGTGAGCCCTGGGCATGGAATTGCATCACCAGGTACGGCCGCCCACTTCCCGTGGTGCCCACCTGCAGCACGTTCACGATGTTGGGATTGCCGGTGAGTCTCCCCATCGCCCGCTGCTCCCGGAAAAACCGCGCGCGGTTCTCGTCGTCCAGTTCCGAGGTCATCACCTTCACGGCAATCGTGCGATCGAGGGAACGCTGCCGGCACCGGAACACGACACCGAACCCGCCGCGGCCGATCTCTCGGGGGTCGTCGAATCCGGCGTCTCGGAGCTCCGTAGCGACGACGTGCACTTCGTCGCGTTGGGTCGATAACGGATCGTTCTCAGCCGGCGGCATGGCTCACTCCGTCGGCATATCCATCACGTAACACCGGAACGTACCTGCCACCTCAATCACCTCTGTAGAGTCCTCCAAGGATATCGCGCGGCGAAGATGCGATCTGCCTCGGCGCGGATCGTCGCAGAGTCGGTCAGGCCGACCCGGACCAAGCCGAGTTCGGTCTTGTGGATCACACCGGGCACACTGCCCTTCAATGCCACGGGGCCGATACGCCTTGCGTGTGGTCGACCGTGCTCTGGGGTCGCGGGCTAGCGGGGTTGGTCCTGATCGTCCGGTATCGCGGCGATTCCGGACGATCAGGAGGTCCACTACTTGACTGGCCAGGTCGTGGACGTCCTCTTCGGTCTGTCCCTCGATCTTTCGGTACCAGACGTCGACGGCGTTGAGGTTGCTCAGCAGGGTTCGGGTGGCGAGTGCATCGTTGACGTTGCGTAGGGAGCCGTCCGCTATTCCCTCGGTGATGACGTGGTGGAACATGCGTTCGTAGTCACGTCTGAGTTCGTTGAGGGCGGCCAGCGCGTCACGCTGTCGGACCCTCAGCGCAGTTGATGCCTGATCGCGCACTCCTTGGTGGACCACGTGGTGGTATCCGAGATCGGTCATCAGGTTCTCCACGTGAGCGATCGACATCGCCACGAGTCGCGCGGTCGCTGGCGTCCGGTCCCGGGTGCGCCCACGTACGGTTCGACCCGCTCCCGTACACGGCGCATTCCGTCCTCGTACACCGCGAGGAAGATGCCGCCTCGAACGTCCGCCTGTCCGTGGGCGCCGACGGACGTTCGCATCAGGGCTGTAGTTTGGTCCGTCCTGCACAGACCCGGGCTGGTGTCAGCTCCCTTCGGAGTGAGCCGCCAGGTTCTCCCGGAAGAACGGGGTAGCTTCCGCCACGGCGTGGTCGACGTACTTCGGCACGTCGTAGAAGTCCATGTGGGCGCCGCCCTCGACGACCACCAGCTTCTTGGGGCTGCGGACCCGGCCGTGCAGTTCGGTGGACATCCACAGTGAACCGGCCTCGCTGCCCGCCACGATGAGCAGCGGTGCGGTGAACAGGTCCTCGACGAGGTGGAACGCGTCGAACGTGAAGATCCGCGAGATGCTCTTGGCGAACAGCTGCTTGTTCTTCGCGTTCGGGTGCTGCGCCCGCGGCGTGAGGTAGTAGTCGTGCGCCTCGACCAGGTCGCGTGGGGTGTCTTCGTCCGGCTGCTCCGGGACGTACGGGATGTACGCCGGGTCCGCACCTTGGGCCTCGGCGGTCCGCTGCTGAGCGACTGCCTCCAGCGTGGGCACCGCGGCCGCGTCGGAGTCGGTTCCGTACCACCCTCGTCGGAACGAGGTGCCGATGTTCAGGGCACTGACGGTGGTGACGGCCTTGATCCGGTAGTCGGTCAGGGCCGCGTTTACGGCGTACCCGCCGCCGGCGCAGATCCCGAGGACGCCGATCCGCTCAGCGTCGACGTAGTCCAGGCTCTGCAGGAAGTCGACGGCGGCGCGGACGTCCTCCACCCGCGCGAACGGGTCCTCGAGGTGGTGCGGCTCGCCGCCGCTCTCGCCCTGGAACGAGGCGTCGTAGGCCAGGGCGACGAAGCCCTCCTCGGCCATCTTCGCGGCGTACAGGCCCGCGGTCTGCTCTTTCACGCCGCCGCCCGGGTGCACGGTGACGATGGCCGGGTAGCTGCCCTGCGGATCGAAGTCGACGGGGAGATGCAGGTTGCCGGCCATGGTGATCGGGCCGTTGGGGATGGTGATGCTGTCCATTGCTGGGTCCTTCTGGTAGTGGTGTGGTGCTCGTTCGGTCAGAGGTGCTTGTTGTAGAAAGGGATGAGGGCGTCGAGGGCCTGCGCGACCGGTTCGGGCTTGTCGTACAGGTCGTAGTGCGACCAGCCTTCGGCCACCACAAGCTGCTTCGTCTCGGAACGCGCCCGTCGGTAGATCTCGAGGCCGTCCCGGTAGGAGCCGAACGCGCCGGGCTTGTCGCCGACGACGACGCACAACGGCTGGGTGAGCAACACCTCGGCGTGGGTGAACGCGTCCCATCCATACCCCGCCGCCCTTCGGGACACGAGGCTTCGGGTCGCGCCGTTCGGCTTCTCGCCTCGACTGGTCTTGTAGTACTCGGTTGCCTCGACGACATCGAGGCCCATTCCGGCCGCGGCGTCCGCGGTGGGGGGTAGCAGGTTCTCCACGTTCGGCTCGGCGCCACGGACCTCGGCGGTGCGCTGCGCGGCGATCGCCTCCAGTGTCGCGATAGGTTCGTAGCCGCTGAACGCCTCGTGCAGCAGGTGTCCGAAATTCACGCCCACGACACTGCCGACGACCTTGATCCGCCGTTCCGTCGTCGCCGCGCTGATGGCGTACCCACCACCGCCGCAGATACCGAGCACGCCGATCCGGTCGGCGTCCACGTACGGCAGCGTGACGAGGTGGTCGATGACGGAGCTGAAGTCCTGGACCCGTTGCGTGGGGTCTTCGATGAACCGGGGCTCGCCGCCGCTGGCGCCCTGGAAGCTGGCGTCGAACGCGATCACCACGTAGCCGGCGTCGGCGAGGGCGGTGCCGTACACGTTTCCGGCGGTCTGCTCCTTGCAGCTGCCGATCGGATGCGCGCTGATCACGGCCGGGTACTGCTTCGACTCGTCGAAGTCCGGCGGGAAGTAGATGTCTGCAGCGATGTCCCAGTACGGCGTCTTCACGCTGACGGTCTCGATCGCGTTCGTGGTCATGCGCTCATTCCCTTCGTCGTCCGGCGGAGCCCACCGGCCGGTCTGAATCTCGATACTCGGTTCGGGGGTCCCGACCGCGTCCTCACACCACTCTGCTGCGATCCGCACCCCGGAACCAGAGGCCGGTTATCGGGGGTACCCGCAGCCCCTCCCACGGGCTGCCGACCGTCCCTAAGCTGGTGATATGGAAATCGCCAAGGAGATCAAGGACTTCCTGACGACCCGCCGCGCACGCATCACGCCCGACCAGGTGGGCCTGCCCACGGGCGGTCGGCGCCGCGTCGCGGGGCTGCGCCGGGAGGAAGTCGCGATGCTCGCCGGAGTCAGCGCCGAGTACTACGTGCAGATCGAACGTGGCGGCGTCGGTGGGGTGTCGGACGAGGTGCTACACGCGATTGCCACCGCGCTGCGGCTCGACGACGAGGAGACCGAGCACCTGTTCACTCTCGCTCGCGCTGCGACCACCAAACCGCGCCGCCGAAACACTTCCCGGGCGCGCGTGGAGGTCCCCGAGCCGGTCCAGGCGCTCGTCGACGCGATGCTCACCGCGCCCGCCGTGGTCCAGAACGGCCACCTCGACATCGTCGCGGTCAATGCCCTCGGCCGCGCCCTGTACGCCGACGTGTTCGACCGCTCGGACGGCGTGCCCAACCTCGCCCGCTTCATCTTCCTCGACCGCCGCGCCGACGAAACGTTCCCCGACTGGAACCACGCGGCCGACGACGCGGTCGCGATACTCCGGGCCGAGGCGGCGCGGTCCCCGTACTCGGGAGCGATCACCGGCCTCGTCGGCGAGTTGGCCACTCGCAGCGACGAGTTCCGCACGCGCTGGGCGGCGCACGACATCAAAGCACACCGGCGGGGCACCAAGCGGTTCCATCATCCCGTTGTCGGGGACCTGACTCTGCGTTTCGAGGCGCTCGAGGTTGCCAGTGCGGCTGGTCTCACCCTGTTCGGATTCACCGCCGAGCCTGGTTCTCCCTCCGAGGAGTCCCTCCGCCTGCTCTCCAGCTGGGCCGCATCCGACAGGCCCGAACATCAGCATTCCTGAAGTCCGGGAAGGAGAGTCGGCTGCCGTCGACGTGGCCTTACCCCGGTGGGCTCACTATCGTTCGGCGGCGGGCTCGTCGTGGGGCTCTCGGTTCAAGTGGACGGCCAGCACGAGGAGAATGAGGACCAGCGCGACGACGACGGCGTAGGCCGGTAGCCAGAAGGCCGCGATGGCTGCCAGCCCGAGTACCGCGGCGCCGACCGCCCGCGGGATCCAGCCGGTGCCGGTGGTGATGCGAAAGTAGAAAGCGTGTGCGAGCAGGTAGATCGCCGGACCTGCGAGCATCAGCACACCGCCCACCCCCGCTCGCGCGGCGCCGGTATGCGCGAGCACCGTTTCACTTCCCGCGGCGAACATGACGAGGCCGGTGACGACGCCGTAGATCACGTTGATCCCGATGTGCACGGATCGGATCGGATTCTCGGTGGCTGCGATATGGCTTTCCACGAGTTGTTCGGCCCGCCCGAAGTAGACCGCCCACAGGCAGACGAGGGCGACGAAGCAACCTGCGGCGAGCACGAGCGTGAGGGCATCGGAATGATGTGCGGCAATCACGCGGCCCAGGGTCAGCACCGTTTCGCCCAGAAGGATGATGAGGAACAGCCGCATGCGCTCCAGCATGTGTTCGGCGTCGAACGGAAGTTGCCGCGTTCGTGTCGCCCCGCCCGGCACAGGGTGCGCGGTCCACGTTCCGACGAGGTCGATGAGCGCCGCCACGGCCCAGCACCACATACGCCACTGCGTGTCCAGTGCGGCACCGGCCACCCAGAAGGGTGCGGAGACCGCGAACCAGATCAACACGTGGAGGAAATGCCGGCGAAGAAGGGGAGTGGGGGCGGTGGCCGCCGCATAGATTGCGGGGCCGTTCAGCGCCAACAGCATCGGGACGACGAACAGCCACGGACTGTCGTCGAAAGCGTGCCCGATGCCTGCGTTCATGAACAACCCCAGGCCCATCACCGTGATCGTCACGACCCTCGTACCGGTGCGCTCGATGTCGAGCAGTGTGACCTCGAAGGTGGTGAAGACCCAGACACCGCACACTGCAACGAGCGCCACCAGGGTCTCGGCGGCACCGCCCCAGGTCAGATGATCGACGAGATGATGGGTGAGCTGACCGATCGCCAGCACGAACACCAGGTCGAAGAAGAGTTCGAGTGGCGAAACCTCGCGATGGGCGCTGCGCGCTTCCCGGACCATCATGGATGCCTCCTCGGCGCAGAATCCTATCCGGCGGGGTCGAGCCGGACGGTCGTTTCGGCGGCGGTGGGGGGCCAACGCTGTCGGCCCCTATACCGAGACACGAGTCCCCCGTGATGCAAGCGGGTACCGCCATGACCATGCGCGTGGCCTTGAACATGCTGAATCGTTCTTGCGATTACCGAAGCGCAGCAAGCACAGTGGTCATGGTGACCGCGACGAGGAGCAGCATGTAACCGACCGCGTGCACGCGGTCGGGCAGACGGGGTGGACGCCGCCTCAGCGTGACGATCACCGGAAGTGCGCCGAGGAGCAGCGCCAGGGCCGCGGCCAGATCGACGGATCCGACCAGGGCGGCCCCGGCAGGCGATCCGGGACCGCGGCTGACGAGAAAGATCAGGGCCGCCGGCAGGCTGATGGCGAGGGTCAGCGGGTTTGCAAGGGCGGTGGCGACACCCATCCCCAGTCCGGACCGGCGCAGGAGAGGCACCGTCATGACACTGCCGCCGACGCCGAGAAATGCTGCGCTCGCGCCGATCGGTAGCCCGAGCGAGGTCGGTATGGCGAACCGTTGCCGAGAGTCGATCGTGTGCCGCGCCGTCGGACGGAAGAAGCCCGGTCGCATCAGGACATCAACGATCGTCCCGACGAGATAAATGACGAACCCCCACTGGATGATTGCGCCGGGAACGAGCCGGGCAAGCAACGCGCCTACCACGCCTCCGAGACCGAGAAGTGCAAGCAGGCAACGAGAGTCACGCAAGTGACGCAGCACCGTGCGGGAGGTTGCAGACGTGGCGACGGCGGCATTCACCACCATTACCGCCGCGGATGTTGCGACTGCGACCCGAGCGGCCGAGTCGCCGAGCCCTGCTTCCGCCCACAGGACGACCGGGACGGTCACGAACCCGCCGCCGAAACCGAACAGGACGGTGGTCAACCCGGTCACGAGGCCGACGAGAACGAGAACGAACATATCCATTCGGTCCAGTTCACCGTATCGGTGTAGCGGCGACAATCGAATGTCAGTCGATTTCTTTCGAGAGTCAGCCGGTAGGTTGGGTGTCGTGAGAAATGTCCCCCTCAGCGACGTCGACGGTGTCGAGCGGGACGTGCTCCCGATCGCGACCGACTATCCGGCCGGCTTCGTGCTGGACTGGCACGAACACCGTCGTGCACAGTTCCTCTACGGAGCTACAGGAACAATGGTCGTCGAGACCGACAACGGCACCTGGACGGTCCCCACCGCTCAGGGCGTCATGATTCCGCCGGCCACACGGCATCGGGTACGGATGCTCGGTGTGAGTACGAGCAGTCTCTACATCGAACCTGCTGCGGTGCCATGGTGGCCCATGGTGTGCGTCGTGGTCGAGGTGTCATCGCTGCTCCGCGAACTGCTCCTCGCCGCCGCCGATCTATCCGCCGAGTACGACCGCGCCGGCAGGGAGGGTGCCATCGCGGCACTGCTGCTGTTCGAGCTGGCAACGCTCAGGTCGCTTCCCCTGCACCTGACGCTGCCGATGTCGGCCGACCTGGTCGCGCTGTGCCGGTCCTATCTCGGCAAGCCGGAGGTCGGCGTGACGAACGCCGAGTGGGCGGGCCGAGTGGCGATGAGCGAACGCGCCTTCACCCGGCGATTCCTACGCGAGGTCGGGGTCAGTCCGGCGGCTTGGCGCCTGCGGGCTCGGTTGCTGGCAGCCATCCCGATGCTGCGCTCGCAGCCGGTGACTCGGGTCGCCTCGACTCTCGGTTACGCATCTCCCGCAGCGTTCTCCTTCGCCTTCAGCCGCGAGTTCGGAATGGCGCCGTCCGCTGCAGGCCGCCGCGAGGAAACGAACCGGTGAGTTGCCGGGCACGTCGGGTCGAGGTCGTCACGGTTCAGCCGATCCCGGCGGGTTCGGAACGTCGGACAGCGTGCCCACCGAACTGGCTACGCAGCGCAGAAACTGCTTTCATGGCGGGCGAATCGTGTTGTCGGGACGCGAACCGCGCGAACAGTGCGGCGGAGATCACCGGCGCCGGAACCGCGTGTGCGATAGCTTGTTCGACGGTCCAGCGGCCTTCGCCGGAATCCTCGGTGTAGCCGGAGATCGCGGCCAGGTCGGGATCCTCGGACAGGGCCTGCGCCAGGAGGTCGAGAAGCCAGGACCGCACGACGGTGCCCTTCGACCAGGCACGCAGGACTGCGGGCACGTCCGCGATCGAGTCCTCGGCGGCGAGCAGCTCGTAGCCCTCGGCGTAGGCCTGCATCAGCCCGTATTCGACGCCGTTGTGCACCATCTTCGCGTAGTGTCCGGCGCCGACCGGGCCGGCGTGGACGAACGAGTCCTCCCGCTCCCCGTCCGGTCGCAGTGCGTCGAAGACCGGCATCAACCGGTCGATGTCGGCGGCGTCGCCGCCGGCCATCAGCGCGTACCCGTTCCGTCGCCCCCACACTCCACCGGAGACGCCGCAGTCGAGGTAGCGGATGCCGTGTTCGGCGAGGATGTCCGCGTTGATCGTGTCGTCGGTGAATCGGGAGTTGCCGCCGTCGACGACGAGGTCACCGGGTGCAAGCAGGAGGGAAAGCTGCCCGATCACCTGACGGGTCGGGGTGCCGGCGGGCACCATCACCCACATCGCCCGCGGCGTCGGAAGCGACTCGACCAACGCTTCGAGGCTGTCCACATCGCTGTCGGCGGCGTTCGGGTCGTATCCGATCGCGTCGAGTCCGCGTTCACGCAACCGCTCACGCATGTTCAGTCCCATTTTGCCCAGACCGACCAGTCCCAGTTTCATCGTCACCGTTCCACTTTCGATGTGCAGTGTCTTGCCATAGGTCTATGTCTACGGGGGATTCGGGGCCGCCTCACCTGACCGGTCGGACAGCCGTCACTGGCCGCTCGGCCAAGTGCGTTACGTCGCCGGGCCTTCGACACTGGTATTCGACGCATTGTCCGAATGCGCGTGTGGTGGAGCGAAAGACGGAGTGCAACAGAAGTGACCGTGTCTGAAGTGCAGGAGAGGGACCCGCTGGCAGCGGGCTCGGACGGCCGGCTCGGTGAGGCGTTGATCGGCGATGCCGGTCAGGTCACCGACCCGGCATCGATGGTGATCTTCGGAATCACCGGTGATCTCGCCCGCAAGAAGTTGGTCCCGGCCATCTACGACCTCGCGCACGGTGGCCAGCTGCCACCGGACTTCGATCTCGTCGGCTTCGCTCGCGACAGCACACACGCCGAAACCCGGCTTCGCGAGGCAGTGATCGCGCACGCGCGCACACCATTCGACCCGGTGGTGTGGGCGGGGCTGAGCGAGCGTATCCACCTCGTGGAGGGGTCGTTCGACGACACGGCCGCGTTCGCCGGACTCGCCGCCCGGCTGGCCGAGCTCGACGTCCGCCGCGGCAAGCCCGGTAACTACTTGTTCTACCTGTCAGTGCCGCCGTCCTCCTTCGCGGCGGTCTGCGACCAGCTCGCGATTTGCGGTCTGAACCGGAATGCGCACGGATGGCGTCGGGTGGTGGTGGAGAAACCGTTCGGGCACGATCTCGCCAGCTCGCAGACCCTCGGTGTCGCGCTGGAAAGAGTGTTTCCGCCGGCCTCGATCTACCGCATCGACCACTACCTGGGGAAGGAGACGGTGCAGAACATCCTCGCGCTGCGGTTCGCGAACGGAATGTTCGAGCCACTGTGGAACAACCGGCACATCGACCACGTGCAGATCACCATGGCCGAGAGTGTTGGACTGACCGGGCGCGCCGGGTACTACGACGGCGTCGGCGCCGCCCGCGATGTCATCCAGAATCACCTGCTGCAACTGTTGGCGTTGATCGCGATGGAAGAACCCGTCGCGTTCGACGCCGACAGCATCGCGGCCGAGAAGCTCAAGGTCCTCTCTGCCACCGAACTTCTCGGACCGCTCGCTGAGACATCGGCCCGCGGCCGATACGGTGCGGGCGTGGAGAACGGTCTTCCGGTACCGGGATTGGCTGACGAGGCAGGGTTCCCCGCAGACTCGGCGACCGAGACCTTCGCTGCCCTGACGGTCGGCATCGCGACCCGCCGATGGGCCGGCGTGCCGTTCTTCATCCGTACCGGCAAACGTCTCGCACGGCGGACCGCCGAGATCGCGGTGACGTTCACACCCCCCGCCCACGGGTCACCCGCCGCGAGGGCCGCGGCGGTCTCGAACGTGCTCGTGTTCCGGGTCCAGCCCGACGACGGCATCGAGTTGCACATCGGCGCCAAACGTCCGGGCGGCGGCATGCACATTCAGCCGGTCAGCCTGGGGATGGACTTCCGGTCGGTGTTCGACCCGGCACCGGAGGCCTACGAGCGGCTGATCTGTGACGTGCTGCGCGGCGACGCCACCCTCTTTCCTCGCCGTGAGGAGGTCGAATGGTCCTGGCGGATCATCGATCCGCTCCTCGAGCACTGGGCCGCCGTCGGTCGCCCGGACATCTATCCGTCCGGCGCGTCCGGCCCGGAATCTGCGGAACGGATCCTCAGCCGGACCGGCCGGGAGTGGCGGTCGCTCTGACCCGCGGTGCCGCCGGTCAGTGTCGTACGCCGATCTGCGGCGCCAGGATGCGGGCTGCAGTTGCCGCCGACGCCTACGACCGTCGACAACGAGGACGAGCTCCGGCGGAGCAGGGAACAAGGAGATCATTGACATAAAATAGTGATGCAGACCATACTCCTCGGGCGCTATTCGGTCAGGTGTGCGCATGTCGAACCGTGGGGTGGGAGGAGGCTCTTGGTTCGTGTGATCGTCGGGAGACCCTTGCCGACCATGGAAAGGCGATCGGAAGAATGACCGCGTCGTACGGCTCTCGTGGCAGTGGTCGGCCATCCGTGCCGATCCTCCTGCACTGCGGAGACGTCGAGGAGGCGACCGCAGGTGTGGGCCAGGTGTTCCATCCTCACGAGCTCACCCGGGTTGCGCCGGTGTCCCGGTTCGAAGCAGACCTGAAAGCGATAGCCACCGGTCCGTTGGTTGCGGGCCAAATCCGCTACAACAGCAACAGCGACCTCTTCTGCCCCTCCATCGAGGGCTATCACGTGAACATCCCGTTGTCGGGTCGACTTCTGTCGGAGTCGAACGGTGAGCAGACCATTGTCGAAGAGAACAGTGCGGTGGTCTATCAGACCGGCTCCAATGCTCGGATCCTGACTCCGCCGAACAGTCGGCTGAACATGTTCGCGATGAAGCTCGACCGTGTGGCCGTGCACACTGCGCTGCAGGATCTGCTGGGTCGGCCGGTCACCGAGCCGGTCCGGATCCATGGTGGACTCGATTTGACCGGTGTCGATGGAGGTGCGTGGCGCACACTTGTTCTGAACACATATCAGAGCCAGATCATCGGGTCGATGTTGGTGAACCCGATGCTGGCCGAGCCGTTGGCGTACTCGATCGTCGTGGGGCTGCTTTCCCTGACCGAACATCAGTACGCGGATGATCTGGCGACGCCGGCCGCGCTGACCGCACCGGCCACGATTCGTCATGCCGTCGAGTTCATCAGCGCACACGCGGCGTTGCCTCTGACGCCGGCCGATATTGCCCGCGAGGTCGGGTTGAGTGTGCGCGCACTCCAGCGCGGATTCCGCGAATTCATGGATGCCACTCCGATGGAGTATCTCCGCGGCGTCCGAATGAAAAAGGCGCATGAGGATCTGGTCAATGCGCAACATGACGCCGAGACGGTCGCCGGCATCGCGGGACGGTGGGGGTTCTACCACTACGGGCGATTCTCGCGCGACTACCGGCAAATGTATGGGGTCAGTCCTTCGCAGACCTTGCGGTACGGCTGACGCGCCGCACCCCGGTTCGCGTCCGGCGCCACGACGATGGCGATGGGAGGGATCGGCAATGGGCGCTGGATGGATAGTGTCGTGCGCTCTCGGGATAGATAGGCCCGGTCGGGGTGCCTAGATTCGTCAGTAAGGGCAGTGGGAGACCGGCCCGACCAGGCCGCCGAACGGCGCTGACCGACCGATCACCTCCACGCCTCACCGCAACGACACGGCGAGAGATGATCGACATGGCGAGAACAACGACTGCATCCACCAGCACACGGACTCGTGTGGCCTTCGGTGAACACGAGCTCACCCCTTTCCGGGATCGCCCCGCTCTGACACTCGATGCTCGAGTGACCGTCGGAGCCCAAAGTGCCAGGATCGTTGCCTCCCATGACCCGGCCACGGGTGCGGAGCAGGTGGTATTGATGCTCGGAGACACCGTCGGCGCGCAGGACGTCCCAGTGCACGTCGTCGACGAAGAAGTGCTGCTCATCGAGGGCAGCCGTTACATCCACACCCCTCAGCTGTTGATCGGCGATTCCACACTCGCGGTCACGGGCAACCCTGCGGCGCGGCAGTGGGAGGTCGGCCGCCAGCTCCGCGAAGGCGGACCGATCCGCGCGTTGCTCGCGCTGTCCGGTGCTCAATCAGTCGAAGTCGACTGGCTCCCGGCTGCGGCCGCCGCGTGAGCTGACGCCTCTCACGAAGACAGGCAAAATTGGTCACCGCCAGGCGTCGTGCGGGGCGGCTCCGCTGGCGATCTGAACGCAGATCCATATCCCACCACGATGTCCGCCGGCCTTCGAAGACCGGCGGACATCGTGGTGCCGGCCCGCGTCGATCTGCATGCCGCGGCGCCGCCGTCGACTCCGGCGCATCGCTGTCGCTGCGTGGACAGTTCGCGACGCCGAGGGGATAGATATGACACGCGCAACTTCGTAACTTCGTAAGTGAGGCCGAACACAACTTCTATCGGTAGTGACCGACTCCGTCCCTGACCTGAAAGTCGCTCTGTCAGAGTATTTTCCCGCTTCCCAAGCCATGGAGGCTCATATGCCCACCGTCGCATCCGATTCGACGCCGGTTCTGCACCTGATCGTGGATGAGGTTCGCCGCGAATGTGACAACGTGCTCACGTTGAGTGTGATCGACAGCAATGGAGATGACCTTCCCGAATGGGAGGCAGGCGCGCACATCGACATTCACCTACCCGGCGGCATGGTCAGACAGTATTCGCTGCACAGCGACCCTGGTGATCGATCTCGTTACGAGGTAGCGATTCTGCGCGATCCGAACAGCCGCGGTGGATCGCAATATATCCACGACGAGATCACGAAGGGCGCAACGCTCACCACATCGCATCCGCGGAACAACTTTCCACTCGAATCCGGCGAAGAGTATCTGTTCATCGCCGGCGGAATCGGGATCACGCCGATACTTCCGATGATGGGGGCTGCCGCTTCACAGCAACGCCCACATCGGCTGATCTACGCCGGCCGGTCCCGCACGAACATGGCCTTCGCCGATCAGCTCGGCGATCGGGACAATGTTCAGTTGTGCGTGTCCGGCGAAGGCGCCCGCATGAACGTCGACGACCTTCTCGGAGCGCACCTCGGTCCCGGCGTGCACATCTACAGCTGCGGACCGCAACGACTCCTCGACGCGGTCACAGCCCGCTGCGCCGAGCTCGGCATGTCGAAACAGTTACACGTCGAACACTTCTCCGGAACCGCCGTCGAACTCGACCCGGACGCCGAAGTGGCCTTCGAAGTCGAACTCACGAGGTCGGCCAAGACGCTGACCGTCGCACCCGACCAGACCATCCTCGACGCCGTCCTCGCCTGTGGCATCAAGGCGTCGAACAGTTGCGCCGAAGGCGTCTGCGGTTCCTGCGAGACCACGGTCCTCGAGGGCGAAGTCGACCATCGCGATCAGATCCTCGACGAGGACGAGCAGGCCGAGAACGACGTAATGATGATTTGCTGCTCACGCGCCCTCTCCGGGCGGCTCGTCCTCGACCTCTGACGTGCACACGACCCCATACATTCCCTGGTTCGTCCATTCCCTGGTTCGTCGCAGCCCGGCGTGCCACCGCACCCGTCCACTCATAGGAGAATCGACATGACTGAAACCACCTCCGCGCCGCAGGGTTCGGCGACGTCACCGGGCAAGTGCCCGGTGAGCCAGTTCGCGGCGGAGTTCAATCCGTTCGACGAGGAATACCTGCAGGACCCTTATGCCGTATTCACCCGCGCCCGCAACGAGGAACCGGTTTTCTACAGTCCCGAGATCGGGTACTGGGTGGTGAGCCGGTATGACGATGTCGTCGCCATCTTCAGGGACACCGAGTCGTACAGTGCCACCGCCGCCGGTGAGCTGATCAAACCGCCCTGCCCGGCCGCGATGGAGAAACTCGCGGCCGTCGACTTCGTGCCCTCGACGATGCTCGTCGACGAGGACGCGCCGCTGCACACCAAGCGGCGCCGCGTGCTGCGCAAGGGTGTCACCGACGACAGGGTTGCCGAGATCGAGCCGATAACCCGCCGCTTCGTCGGCGACTGCCTCGACGCGATGATCAAGACGGGCAATGCTGACATGGTCGCAGACATGACGTTCCAGGTGCCTGCCCTTACGGCGTTCGTGTTGATGGGAGTACCGGAGGCAGAGGTCGAGCGCGCCCGCGGGTACGCGTCCCGCTTCGCGTTGTGGATCTGGGGTCGCCCGACCGATGAGCAGCAGGTGGAGTTGGCGGGCGAGTTCGCCGCCTACCTCGAGTACGCCCGCGAACACGTCGAGCGGTTGATCGAGAATCCCGGCGACGACTACATGAGCAATGCGATCAAGGCATGGCAGAAGGCCGGCAACGACGACGTGTGGGACAAAACGTACCTTGCCTCGATCATGCAGAGCCACCTCTACGCCTCGCACGAGACCACGACGAACGCAACCGCGAACGGTTTCAAGGTGTTGCTCGAGAACCGTGATCAGTGGGAGTTACTCTGCAACGATTCCTCGCTCATCCCGAACGCCGTCGAGGAGATCCTGCGCTACGCGTCCTCGGTGCCGGCCTGGCGGCGAGTGACCACCCGCCCGGTGACGATCGGTGGCTTCGACATCGCCGCCGGTGAACGCATTCTCGTGCTCACCGGATCGGCCAACCACGACGACGCCGTGTTCGACGACGGCGACCGCTTCGACATCACCCGCGAGAACGCAGACGAGCATGTGGCGTTCGGATGGGGTATCCACCTCTGCCTGGGGCAGGCCCTGGCCCGAATGGAGATGCGCGTGATGCTCGAGGAGACCACCAAGCGGCTTCCGCACCTGATTCTGGTGGAGGGCCAGGAGTGGACGTACTCGCCGAACACGTCCTTCCGCGGACCCGAGCGCGTACTGGTCCAGTGGGATCCCGCTCAGAACCCGGTGCCCGAGGATCGACCGTGACCGAGCAGCGTGTGTCCTTAGAACCCCCGGTCGTGCGGAAGTTCAGCGATCGCGAATTACGTAGCGCCTTCGGAAGGTTCGTCAGTGGCGTCACCGTGTGACCTGTCCGAGGGACGATGGCACCGCGCACGGCGCCGGAAACACCCTGCGTACCCCCTTCTACCTGTATCCCCCTGCCGCGCACTGCCGCCGCAGCGACCAGGCTCTCGAAAGGACCACCGCATGACCACCACCGAAGCTGTCCCCGATAGCGACGTCGACCGCACGAAGGTCAATGCCGCCTCGGACTGTGATGCGACCCGGACCGCGAATTTCACCACCCGTCCGATGACCGGTGACGAGTACATCGAGTCGCTGCGCGATGATCGGGAGATCTGGTTTCAACGGGACCGGGTGAAGGATTCACCACGCATCCGGCGTTCCGGAACTTGATCCGGATGACCGCCCGCCTCTACGACGCGATTCGGCGCACCGGAACTCCCCGCCCGGTGCACCCTGCCGATGCGGGAGGAGGACCGGGCGTCCCCTCGCTCGTGCTCCGGGGCCGGGTCACCGGCCTCGGCGGGGCGATCATCGAGTTGTGGCACGCCGACGACGATGGCTACTACTCGCAGTTCGCCCCGCACCTGCCGCAATGGAACCTGCGCGGGACGATCGTCCGGCACCCGTGGCGTCCTGCGCACCTGCACCTGCTAGTCGAGAAAAGGAACACATGCACACCCTGATGGTCCTCTACGGCCGACCTGCCGACCCCGACGCCTTCCGCACGTATTACCAGGGCACCCACCTGCCGATTGCGCGCAAACTCCCGGGCGTCCGCGCGATCCGCCACACCGTAGACGTTGCGGCAGCCGAGGGAGCCACACCGTTTGTCGCGATCTTCGAGGCGGATTTCGACTCCGCAGAGGAGATGTTCGCGGCTCTCGCGTCACCTGAGGGTGCGGCAGCTCAGGCCGATGTACCCCACTTCGCCACCGGGGGAGTACAGATCCTCCACTTCGAACCGACCGCCACGTAACCGTTCAGCCACCACCACTTACGGGGTTCTCCGCCATCTGTTGCCGGCGGAGAACCCCTCTCGGCTGTCTGCACTGAGACGGAATCTGACCCGGGGTGCGAAAGAGTGAAGACCCTGAACCGGTTGTGTTCAGAGCCTTCACCGTCAGCGATCGCGTGCTACTTGGTCAGTGCTTCCTTGAGGGCCTTCGCAGCTGCGGCGGGGTCCTCGGCGCTGTAGATGGCGCCGCCGGCGACGGCGACGTCGGCACCGGCGTCACGGACGGCGGCGATGGTGTCGACCTTCACGCCGCCGGCGACGGAGAACGGGACACCGGCGATCTTGCCGTCGTCGAGGAGGGTCTGGATGGAGTACCCGGGCTGGGCCTGCTCGTCGAGGCCGGCGTGGATCTCGACGAACGCGACACCGAGCTTGGAGATCTCGCGGGCCCGCTCGACACGGTTCTCGACGCCGATCAGATCGGCGACGACCTTCTTGCCGTGCTTCTGACCTGCCTCGACGGCACCCTTGATGGTGGCATCACCGGCAGCGCCGAGGACGGTAACCAGGTCTGCGCCGGCGGAGAAGGCCAGGTCGGCCTCGAGGAAGCCGGCGTCGGCGGTCTTGAGGTCGGCGAAGACCTCCTTGTCCGGGTGCGCCGCCTTGATCGCGCTGATTGCGCTGAGGCCGGCGCTCTTGATCAGCGGGGTCCCGAGTTCGATGATGTCGACGTACGGGGCGACCTTGTTGGTCAGGGCCAGCGCGTCGGCGGTGGTGAGAAGGTCGACTGCAACCTGCAGCTTCGTCATGTGTTTCTCCTGGTTATCTTGTGATGGGATTCGTGGTCAGCCGATGTTGGCGTGGCGTTCCCACAGCCGCTCGGCGGTCTGGTCTTCATTGCTCCACAACGCCTGGAACAGTGCGTCGAATGCGAGGAGCACGGATTGTTCGAACAGGCTGCCCGCGTACTGGCGGGTGATGGCTGCGCTGTGGTCCTGCTTGTCGGCCGCCGGCAGGACCAGGACCTCGTCGGCGCGCCGGGCGAGTGGCGAGTCCATGGAAGTAGTGACTGCCAGGACCGAGGCACCCACCTTCTTCGCGGTATCGGCCGCGCCGACCACCGAGGCGGTGGTGCCCGACCCGGAGACGGCGATCAGCAGATCGCCGCCGCCGATGGCAGGGGCGGTGACCTCCCCGGCCACATGGACACGCAGGCCGAGGTGCATCAGTCGCATCGCCGCCATCTGGACGGCCAGGCCGCTGCGCCCGTTGCCGATCACGAACACTGCCCGCGCAGTCGTGATGAGCAAGCCGGCGCGGTCCCACTGTTCTGCGGCAACGGAATTGAGTAGGCGCTCGTTCTCGTCGAGCACGATGCGGCGCCCGTCACTGAACCGTGTGCGTGTCTGCTCGACGGTGACGGTCATGGTCCTCCTCGGTGGTAGCGGTTCGGGTCTGATCCCAAGGCTGCCGACCCCGGTGCGCTGGGGCACCCGGCCGGTCGGCGGGTTCGGGCTGGCCGCTTGGCCAGTGCCTTCTCGCGGCGACCAGTCATACGGTTGACGGGTGGTAAGCGTGGAGGACTCGGTTCGGTTGCAGGTCGATGCCTGGGTGGAGATGCGGAAGGTGATTACGGGACCGCTCCCGGACATCGCGGCCCGCTTCTCCCGGTTCCTGGGCCCATTGTGGTCGCACGATGCCTTGGTGATCTTCACCCGTGAATGCACCGGGCGCCCGCGCAAAGTTGCAGGTAACCGCGAGATCGTCGACCGGGTGACCATCGACGAACTCGACGAGATCAAACAATCCATCGAACCCGGTGGTGTCTTCGCCGGAATCCGTTCGCTGGGAGGTGGACGCCGCCGAGTCTGGGCGGTCCGCGACTCCGGCGACACCTTGCTCGTCCTGGTTCCGCGGCCATCTCGGACGGGCGCACCCGACCCCGATGGGGTCGCGGCGATGTTCGGGATCCTCGCGACCTCCATCCAGCACCAGGTGGCACAGGCCAGCCCCGACTATCTCGCCGAGTCACGGGCGGCGTCGAGTGAACGCGCCCGCACCATCGCCGAACTGACGGAGGTGCACGAGGCGACCCTGTCGTCGATCCTCGGAACTCTGCGCTCGAACGACCTCGACGATCGGCGGTCGCGCATCACGGCGAGCGAGACGGCATCGGCCGCACTGATTGCGCTGCGGTCGGCGGGTGCCGCCGATCGGGCCCTGTCCGAGGAGGCGGTCACCACGGCATTCGCCAGGTTGCAGGGCGAATTGCGACCTCTCTTGCGGCATCGGGAGGTCGACGTCGACTATGTCGACCCGCCGGCCGACGGCCGTCCGCTCCCTGGTGAGGTGGCGCATGCGGCGCGCGCGATGGTCCGCGCCATCGTGCTGGCATTCGGCGCACAACCGATGCTGCCCCGGCTGCGGATCGCGTGGGACTGCGACGGTGACAACGTCCTGATCGAGGTCCGTGACCAGGGGCCCGGAACCATCGACCGCAATGCACTGACTCGCCAACTGTCCGGACGCCTGCACACGTTGCGCGGCCGGATCGACATCGAGTCCATCGCCGGCTGGGGGAGCCGGGTGACGCTGACCATCCCCTTGGACCCGCCCGCCGCCCGTCCCGACGAGCATCTTCTGTCCACCCTGAACCCCCGCGAGCTCGAAGTCCTCGCTCACCTCGCGGTGGGCAAACGCAATCGTGCCATCGCCGAGGAACTCGGGATCAGCCAGAGCACCATCAAATTCCACGTCGCGAGCGTCTTGAAGAAACTCGACGTCGCCAACCGTGGGGAGGCCGGAGCAATCGGAATACGAGCGGGAATTGCACCTGGCGATGCGTATTCCGCGCCCGGCACCAGCTAGAGAGCCGAACTGTGATCCCGGTGGGGGCTTCGGCCACGAACTGGGCCAGCAGACGGTTGTCACATGCTGTCGAAGATGCGTTGTTCGGGGATGCCGGCGTTCTGCGCTGCGGTGACGGCGTCGAGGAGGTCGTCGGTGAGCTGCTCGAAGGTGGCCGATCGGACCAGTTCGGGGGGTCGGTCGCTCGGGTGGGTGGTCAGGAAGCTGTGCAGCATGGCGCAGGTGTCGCGTACGTGCTCGAGCGCCCGGCGTTGGTCGTTGTTCATCGACGGTCCGGCGGACGGCCGACGTTCGGCATCGGCGTTTTGTGCGGCGCCCTGGGTGAGCGGGCGTGGTCGACCGCCCTCAGCAGGTCGTGCGTGAGTCGCTTGTAGGTGGTGAGCCATCGGTGGTCGACGGGTTCGTCGCGCAGATACGCCGTCAGGGCGGTGGTGTTGTCGCCGGTATCCAACCATCGGCGTAGGTCGGTGGTGCGATCCTGGACGTGCTGTAACAATGTGTGTGTCGAAACGGGCATCGAGTCTCCTCCGGTGCGGACTTCCCTTCGGCGAGAATGAATTTGGCGTTGCTGTGTGTTTTCCGAGGTCATTGTTACCCATACCGGTGCCCGGTGCCAGGTGTTTCCCCGGTCTACACCGTTGGAAGGCCACCGTGGAGGCACGCTTCGATGCGTGTGGGTGCCGGGTTCCCTGCGCAGACCCCGCCCGGGGGCGCGCAGGTGCCGGCAGTGCCGAGCCCGGGCCGCCCGTGGCCGGAATCGGAAAACCCGGTCAACCCGGTACCGTCGCGGGGGTCCCGGGCGGACAATCGAGGAGTACATCACGGCCACGACCGAGAAGGAGTGGAGCGGTGAACCGAACCGAGCTCCCACAGACACTGCGGCGATCGTCGAAGGAGGTGCAGGCGGCCTTCGCGACGGCCCATGAGATGGCCGTTCGGCGGTACGGCGAGGGCGAGGAGGCCCAGCGAGCGGCGTACGGGGAGCTCAAACAGAGTTACGAGCTCGTCACCGACCACTGGGTGCCCAAGCAGGGCTGATTCTGTCGGTGCCGCACTGGTCGCCATCTCGGTCAGCACGGGAACGAGTGCGACACGAGTCGGCAACGTCGACCGGAAATGCCGCCTGTTCCCGCGCCGGGCTAGGACAATTCCGAGGATGAGCACTCCCGACGACTGGAACGCGAACATCATTGCCGAATTCCGGGCAAACCAGGGCCGAGTGGGTGGCCCATTCGAGGGCGCCCCGGTGGTGCTGGTTCACCACCGGGGCCGTAAGACTGGGCGCGATCGCGTGAGCCCGATGATGTATCTACCCGATGAGCAAGGTCCGGACACTATCTACGTCTTCGCTTCCAAGGCCGGTGCCCCGACCAATCCCGACTGGTACTACAACCTCGTCACCGCAGGTACGGCAGAGGTCGAACGGGGCACCGAGCAGTTCCCGGTGACCGTCGTCGAGGTGACCGGTGACGAACGGGATCGGATCTTCGCCGAGCAGGCGCGCCGGTATCCCGGCTTTGCGGAGTACGCGCAGAAGACCGCGGGTATCCGGACGATCCCCGTGCTGGCGCTGCGACGCGCGTGACCTCCATCAGATCGGGGCACGTTGCTATCGAGCGCGGTCAGTCGGGGCGTGATTCGTCGAGCAGCCGTTCGAGGTAGTTCAGGTCCTGGCGGATCATGGCGATTGCTCGTGCGGGGCCTTCCGGGGTCGCCGACTGCGGATCCTGGTGGACCAAGGAGCGTACTGCCATGTCTGCGAGTTGAGTCGCGATCACTCGGTCGTCGTCTGCGTTGCCCGGCTGATGCCACCAGGCGATCCAGTTGAGCATGCCGATGACGGCCAGAGCTGCGGTTCGCGGATCGACCGGTCGCATCTCACCGGTGCGGATACCGTCTTCGACGACGTGAATGAATTCCTTGAGCACGTGTCGACGGCTCTGCTCGTAGTTACGTGAGATGTCTTCGGGTAGTTCGGCTTCCGATCGGACGATCAACTGGAATCGATCTGGGGCCTGCGCCTGATGCAGTGCGATGGCGGTGGACATCTCGCGGAGCTTTTCCGTCGGACCCAGATCGGTGCGCTCGTTGATGGTATGTAGCAATGCGGCCGGTGTCTCAGTGCTCTCGCTGACCAGGCGGGAGAGGAGCTCGTCTTTGTTGGCCACGTAGTGATAGAGGGCCGGCCGTGTCAGGCCGGTTGCGTCGGCGATGTCCTGCAGTGTGGTGCTCGCGAATCCTCGTTCGGCAAACAGTCGAGTGGCCTGCTCGATGATCTGCTTTTCCACCAGCTCACGGCGGGGGTTGCTGCGGATGCCCGCGCTCTCGGTCGCAGTCTGATCGGTGGTACGGGATTTGCCCCGGCCTCGGGGTCGGCGCTCGTTCGCGGCCTCCTCGCTTGTCATGTCCGAAGGATAACCGGCGCTGGTCACTGGTCGCGTACTCATGTCGAGACCCGCAACCCGGAAAGCGCCGGATCAGCGTCCGACGTCGCCGGATCACGGAAGAACGCGAGGTGCATCCGTACGCTGGCCAAACCTGCTGCGACATCTGCGCGGCAGGAAGTGGGGGCCTCGACGACGACGACTGCGTCCGTGTGGTGACCGAGACGTTCGGCGAAATCGAGCCTGCTGAGCAGCGATGAGCGGGTGGGTGGGCCGGTGAGCCAGAGAGTTCGCGCGGTCGGTGCAGTCTCGACGAGTGCGGTGGCCTCCGGGCCCCACGCGGAGTCGAAGTCGATGTCGAGCACTGTGGTGGTGGTGGCATCGCGCAGGTCCGGCGGTGCGATCCGGTGCTCGAATCGGCAGTCACCGTGGTCGAGTGGTTGCCCGATTGTCCAATCCGTGATGTCCGTGTCGGGGATCGCGTCGGCAGGCACGTCCGCGTAGCTCGCCAGGCCCTTCCGCACGAGCGCGGGCGCGGTGTCGTGGAATCGGTTGAGACTGACCTTTCCGGCGCGGGTCATGTAGGCGATGAGCAACTGTTCGACCGGAAGTGCCATCCGCTGCGGGAAGGACTCCCACCAGAGTTCGCTGCGATGCGCGATGCGCTGGAGGTATTCGACGGCGGGGCGGCGAGTTCGTTCGTATTGCGCGAGCGCTTCCTCGACGTTCGGGGAGGCGGTGAGTGCGTGATCGAGTGTGATGGCGTCCTCCATGGCGAGTTTGGTGCCCGAGCCGATGGAGTAGTGCGCTGTGTGTGCGGCGTCGCCGAGGAGTACGACGTTGCCGCTGTGCCAGTGCCCACACGTGATGGTGCGGAAGCGCATCCAGCGGGTGCGGTTACCGATCAGCGGGTGGTGTTGCAGAGTGTCGGCGAACGCTGCTTGCAGATAGTGCAGTGAGGTTTCGTCGCTGTCGAGCGGTGCTGTCTTCTCGGTGGATACGTCGAATCCTGCCCGCCGCCACGTGTCCTCGTCGGTTTCGATGAGGAAGGTGCTGCGGTGTGGCGCGTATGGGTAAGCGTGTGCGACGAAGGTGCCGTGCTCGGTGGTGGCCGGTGTGAATATTGCGCTCGGCAGAGCGAAATCGGTTCCGCACCAGAGGTACAGGCCGGTGCCGGTGTCGATATGTGGATCGAAGCGGTCTGCGAGTTGTGTGCGCGTTCCGCTGTTGATGCCGTCGGCCGCGATGATCAGGTCCGCGTCGAGGTCGGCGATGTCCCGGCGTTCACCGAAGTGCAGTCGGACGCCGGCCTGCCGGGCTTGCTGTTGCAGTACTTCGAGCAGGGATGTGCGCGCGATCGCGAGGAGGTCGCCGTTCTGTAGGCGGGCGATGTGCTCGCCGACCTGCATCGACATGTCGTGCGGGTGCGCAGCGGCAACGATGGCCTCCAGTGATGCCGAATCGGCCTCGCGAAGATTGCGCTGGGTGCGGGAGGCGAGTCCGACGCCGAATCCGAATGTCTTGTCCGGGGCGCTCTGTTCGTACACCGTCACCTCGGCGTCCGGATGGCTGAGTTTGAGCAGTCTTGCGGCATACAGGCCGCCGGGTCCACCTCCGAGAACTGCGACTCGCTCGAGATTCATGGCAAACTCCAGTCTGTGTGACGTTTAAGTCGATTATTCTACGTTCATGTAGAACAAGTCAATGTGATGCGTTCAGTAGATGTCATGTGGCGAGTGATCGTCTTCGGGGCACGCCCGTGTGGACGTGCCCCGAAGGTGTTGATCGTCAACAGAACCGGGTGACGGGTGGTTCTACACGACCGCGCCGCGTGCATCGGCCTCGGCGAGCAGTTTCGCGGCTATCTCGGCGCGCAAACGCTTCTTGTCGATCTTGTTCACATTGGTGTGCGGCAAGGACGGCACCCATTCGAGCCGTTCCGGCCACTTGAACTTCGCGACACCGAGCTGAGCCAGATGGTCTTGAATGGCTTTCATCGACAACGGTTCTCCGGTGGTGGCCACCAGATATGCGCAGGTTTTCTCCCCGAGTCGGGGGTCGGGCATGGCGACTACCGCCGCGTTGGCGATACGGGGGTGTTCGAGCAGGAGAAGTTCGAGTTCCTCAGCGTTGATCTTCTCCCCGCCCCGGTTGATGAGGTCCTTGATTCGGCCCTCGATCGACAGGTACCGCTTTCCGTCGATGACGGTGAATGCGGCGAGATCACCGGTGCGGTAGAAGCCGTCGGAGGTGAAGGCGTCCACGTTGTGTTCCGAGGCGTCGAAGTAGCCGGGGATCGTGTACGGGCCGCGGCAGCACAGTTCTCCGACGCCGCCGTCGGGGAGATCTATCTCGGTACCCGGCTCGAGGATGCGAATTTCGTCGTCGGACGCGATCGGGGTTCCCACGGTCGTCAGGCGAGCGTGGGTGGAGGAGTCGAGCGGGGTCACCGTCAACAGCCCTTCGGACATGCCGAACAGCTGACCTGCCCAGTGCCCGGCACCGTCGTCGACGCGGTCGAAAAGTTCGGGTGGAACCTTGGCGCCCGACAGCACGACGCGTCGGAGAGACGTGCGGGCCTTGTCGAAGTCGGGGGTCAGAACCGCCTGGTAGTGACCGTGTCCGATGAGGACTTCGGTCGCCGCCGTCCGTGCCATCAACTCGAACGCGGCGGGAGCGTCGGCGGTGGCCAGGACGAGGGACGCGCCGACGGAGTGCGCCGCGTGCAACCCACACGAGATTCCGGCGTTGTGGATGATCGGTATCAGGTGCGCCACGCGGCTGTGTTCGTCCCAGCCGAGCCGCTGTGCGTAGAGCAGGGCGTTGTTCCAGTATTCGGCGTGGATGCGCGGAATGACCTTGGGCACACCGGTGGTACCGCCGGACAGCTGGAACGCGACGACGTCGAGTGGGTCGATCTGCGCTTCGACCTGTTCGACCACGGCACGGGCTGCGGCGGGATCGGTTTCGGGACCGATGTCTTCCAGTCGGGTCACGCCCGGCTGATCCTTGCCCGCCTCGTCGCCGACGCTGATGATGTGCCGGATGCTGGGATGCCCGGCGGCGTGTTCGCGTGCGAACTCGACGAGATCGAATCCCGCGGTATGGGCCTCGACGATGTGCCCGACGGCGCCGACTTTCCGGCTGACGTGCCCGATCTCGTGCATGCGGTGCGCGGCCAAAGTCGCGACGGGGACCAGGCCTGCCTTGAGGCAGCCGTACCAGGCGAGGACGGTCTCCAGGCGATTGGTCAGCTGGAAGACGACCGGATCGAGCCGGTTGAACCCGAGCCGGACCAGTCCGGCCGCGATCTGGTCGGTCCGACGGTCCAGTTCGGCGAAGCTCATCGAACCCTCCGCACTGATCACCGCCGTTCGATCCGGGAACCGGGTGGCGATACGGTGCAGTCGCCGCCCGGTGGGATCGGCGCTCCACATCCCGCTTTCGCGGTAGTGCCTGGCCCGATCCGCTGGGAAGGTGACGAGGCGTCCGCCCCAATCCGAGAAGGTCACCGCAGTCCTCCTGCTTCCGGTGTCATCACGGGTTTCGTGGACATTATCGCTCCGCTACCGCAGGGAGGAGGCGGGCGATGTCGAGGGCGTGATCGGGGTGATCAGCGGGGACGATGCCGGAGTAGATGGCGGTCCAGCAGCCGGGGCAGCACAGCTGCCGGAATACGACGGGGACGTCGACGTACTCGCGCGGATCGGAGGTCACCTGTGGTCCGGCGGTCGAGGAGGGGCCTTCGAACCGGGCGAGGTCGAGGGTGGCGTTGTTCTTGTCGTCTCCGAGCAGGCGTCCGCACTGGGCGCAGGCGATCGCGCGGGTGTCTGCGATCGTGACCTCTGCCAAGTTGTCGTCGAGTCTGCGAGCTCCGGTCAGGTCGAGCACGGGGGCATCGGACGGAGTAGCCCCGGAGCGGTCTCGGCGCTCCGTGCGCATCTCGTCTCGCCGATCCGACGTCCGGATCTCATCGACGTCTCCATCGGAGAGGACGACGCCGTAGACGGTCTCGGCACCGTGTTCAGTGACCTTGCCTTCGCGGAAGTCGGCTGAAACGGCGGCCGGGTCGCGCAGCAACGGATCACCGTAGCCGCCGCCGCCCTGCCAATGCATGTACAGCACCTCACCGGGTGCCACGTAGCTCTCGGCGTAGCACGCTCCCAGCTCACGGCCGCCGCCGAGATCGGTCAGGGCGTCGGGGATGCGGCCGGCGGCGAACTGTTCGACGATGTCGGTGCCGCGGGCGAGGACCTCGACGCCGGTGTTACCCGGGTATCCGCCTGCGAGACCGTTGTTCTGGGCGACGGCCTTGCCCGCCGACGCCAGTACCAGGCCCATCGGCAGGCTGGTGCCGTAGGGGGTGATCGCGATGGAGGCACTGACACCGCCGCGCTGCCGTCCGGGTCCGCCGGAGTCGGGTTCCTCGCGGCGCCAGAGGGTGAGTAGCGGGTAGAGGAACTCGGTCATCTCGGTGTCCGGGATGCGGCCCATCGGGATGCAGAAGAGGCCGCCGGTGTCCATGCCGTCGGCGGTGGGGCGTGCCCCGTAGCCGCCCGCCATCGGCTCCATCATGATGTTGAGGAACGGCACCGACTGTTCGGGGCGTTCGTCGAGGCCGGCGATCACGGCGGTGTCCCACGTGCCGCAGCACGCGGCCTGCACGCTCTTGCCGAGATCGACCGACCGGTCGAGCATCTGCGACAGGCATTCGGCAATCAGGGTGCCGGTGAGCCAGGCGGGTCCGATGGGTCCGCGGCTGACCGCGGCGGGGAAGGTGGCGTTGTTGATCGTGCCCTCTTCGGATACCAGGTCGAAGCAGCGCATCAGTCCGCCCGCGGACCAGGGGATGTCCCCGGCGAGGATCGGAAGCAGGGCGAGCATGACACCGCCGCGCATGCCCGCGTAGGTGCAGTTGATGACGCCGGTCTGCGGGTCGGTGCCGGTGAAGTCGAACGTGAGGTGGTCGGCGGTCTTGGTCATGGCCACGGTGATCTTGTGGATTCCGCGGTCGCCGGTGTGTGACTGATCCTGGTAGCCGGTGGCCTTCCAGGTGCCGTCGGGCAGCGAGGTGAGCTTGCCGCGCAGACGTCCCTCGGCGTCGGCCATCATCCGCTTCATCACGGCCTTGACGGTGTCGGCACCATACTGCTCGATTACAGCGAGCAGTCGGTTGCGGCCCACGGTGTTGGCGCCGATCTTCGCGCGCAGATCGAGCCCGACCAGCATCGGCACCCGCGAGCGGCGCACCCAGGCGTCGGAAACGTCGCGTTGCAGTTCGTAGTCGCGGACCACCTTGATGGGGGGTGTCGGCAGCGACTCGGAGAACACGTCCTTTGCGGAGGGGTCGAACGAGCCGAGCCCGGATCCGCCGAGATCGGGTTCGTGACAGATGGCGCTGGTCCAGGCGAAGAGCTTGCCCTCGTGGAAGATTGGTTGGTAGACGATCACGTCGCTCTGGTGCAGTCCGCCGCCGACCCAGGGGTCGTTGCACAGGAACATGTCACCCTCGGTGATGCCCGGGTTGGTCGCGCGGTGCTGGAGGGTCCAGTAGATAGCGAGGTCGACGGCGCCGACGAGCATCGTGTTGTACAGGCCGACCTGCACTTCCTGGCCGATCTCGTCGCTGATCGCGAAGTCGAAGTCGTTGGCGTCGGTGACGATGGGGGAGCCGGACATGCGTTTGAGTGCTTCGCCCATTTCGTCGGTGACCGACCACAGCCGGTGCCGGATGACTTCGTAGGTCAGTGGGTCGAGGTTGTCGATGTGCTCCTGGGTGACGGTGTGGACTTCCAGCGTCGGGGGCAGCGATCGCGCGAGTGCGTCGGGGTCGATCGGTCGGCTCGAGAAGATTTCGGAGCCGGGGATTTGCATGGTCATCTTCGGTGCTCCTACTGGGCGACGATGGTGAGGTTGCCGAGGCGGTCGACGGTGCCGGTGGTGTCGTGGGGAACGACGACGGTGGTCGTCGGGACTTCGATGATGGCCGGGCCGTGCAGGACGTGTCCGGCGAGCAGTGTGCTGTAGTCGTAGACATCGGTGTCGACGTAGCCGATCCTGCCGTCCAGGAACACTTTTCGGGTTCCGATATGTGCTGGTGTGGGATCGGCGGAGTCCGCGGACTTGACCTCCGGCAGCGTCGGGGAGAACGGCAGGAGGCCGGTGGCCCGCACACGGTAGGTGATGGCCTGGATTCCGGCCTCACGGAAGCCGCTGTCCTTTCCGTAGAGTTCGGCGTACCGCCGCTCGAAGAGGTCCGACGCGGCATGGATACCGGTGGCGTCGAGACTGCCGGCAGGCACCGCTGTCGCTACCTCCGCGAGTTGCATGGTGTAGCGCATGTCGATCTCGCGTTCGATCTCCACCCCGGTGAAGGTCAACCCCTGCCGGTTGAGTTGCTCGAGAACCTGGGCCTCGAGTTGGGCGAAGTTGCGCTCGGCACGGGCAGGATCGAGCGGCATGGCGGCCGGGTCGGACAATTCAGCGGCGAGGACGATGTTGGACGACGCCAATCCGTAGGCGGAGAACGCCGAGGCCACCTGCCCGAGCGGGACGATGACTTCCTTGACGCCGACCTCTCGGGCGTAGGCGGCGCAGTGGGCTGGGCCGGCACCGCCGAAGGCGTAGAGCACGAAGTCGCGGGGGTCGTGTCCCGCCTCGACCACCGTCTTGCGTAGCAGGTCACCGGTCTGCGCGTTCTGCACGGCGTAGATGGCCGCGGCCGCGTCTTCGACCGACAGCCCGAGGGGTTCGGCGATCCTGGTGCGGATCGCGTCCCGTGCGAGGTCCTTGTCCAGCGGCTTACGGCCGCCGAGGAGCCCGTGTTCGGGCAGGATTCCGAGCACCAGATTCGCGTCGGCGTTGGTCGGTTCGGTGCCGCCCTGGCCGTAGCAGGCCGGGCCGGGGACGGCCTGGGCGCTGTGGGGGCCGATCTGCAGATTGCCGCCGGGATCGACCCAGGCGATGGCGCCGCCGCCGGATCCGATGGCGTGCACCTCGAGGGTGGGGACGTTGATCGGGTGATGGTTGATGATCGTGCTGGACGCCCGGACGGGTTCGCCGTCGACAACGAGGCCGACGAGGAAGGTGGTGCCGCCCACGTCGGTGGCAATGATGTTGCGGTGGCCGAGTTGCTTGCCGAGGGATACCGCGCCGACCACACCACCGGTCAGGACCGAACCGACGGTGCTGATGGCGTTCTTCGGTGCCTCGGCGGCCGCGACGGCGCCGCCGTTGCTCTGCATCACCAGCAGGGGTCCGGCGAGTTCGCGTTCCCGCAGCTTCGACTCCAGCGAACCGAGGTAGTCCCGCAGCCCCGGCCCGATCTGGGTGCTCATGATGGTTGTCGCGTTGCGGGCGAACTCGCGGATGCGTGGGCTCACCTCACTCGACAGGGACACGAACACCGTCGGGTCGATCTCGTGGACGAGTTCGCGAATGCGCTGTTCGTGCGCGGGGTTGCGGAACGACCACAGCAGGGAGACCGCGATCGCGGTGATGCCGTCGGCGAGAAGCGCGCGGATGGCTCGACGGGCGGATTCTTCGTCGAGTGCGACGACGACGTTGCCGTCCCGGTCGAGTCGTTCGGTTACTTCCAGGGCATGCTTCTTCGGTACCAGGCCATGAGATTTGCTCTGCCCCATGACGTTTTGCAACTGCTCCGGTGAGCCACCCAGGTATCGGCCCTCGACGTTCATGATGTAGATGGAGTCGCGGTGGCCCTTGGTGGTGAGGAAGCCGACCGGGGGCACGTTGCCCGTGACGAGCGCGTTGAGCGACGACGTGGTGCCGTGCGCGATGTGGTGGGTGTTGGCGAGCATTTCCTCGATGGGGCAGCCCAATTGCTCGGCTAGTGCCTCGAGGACATCGATCACGCCGCGGGAGTAGTCCGGCGGCGTCGAGGGGGCCTTCGCGGCGAGAACAGTGCCGGCATCGTCGTCCAATACCGCGTCGGTGAACGTGCCACCGACGTCCACTCCGATCACAAATGCCATTGCAGCTGCGCTCCTTCGTGCTGGGGGGAATTCAGGGGGCGGTGTGAGGTCATCCTCGAACACTCCTTACGTCTGTGTCGAGTATTCGACGTGAATGATGACATGTCAAGAGGCAACTGTGAGTGCAGTCACGTGCGTGAAGGGAATCGCGGTCAACCCATGCTCCGGCCACCCAGGTCTTGACGAATCGTCGTTGGCGTCGAATAATCGTCACAGACGTAAATCTACGTCCGACTCCACATCGGAAAGGCCACAACATGGGCATTCATCGCATCGGACTCGTCGTACCGAGTTCGAATGTGACGGTCGAGACGGAAATGCCGGCACTGCTCAACCGACATGCCGACGCGCGGTTCTCGTTTCACTCGAGCCGGATGCGGATGCAGTCCGTGTCCCCGGAACAGTTGCGGGCGATGAACGCCCAACGTGAGCGGTGCATCCTCGAACTCGGTGATGCCGGTGTCGACGTCATCCTCTACGCATGCCTGGTCGCCCTGATGTCGGTGGGGCCCGGAGAACATCAGCGGGTGGAGGGGCTGATCGCCGAGCAGCTGGCCACCGGCGGTTCGGAGGCGGCGATCCGCTCGAGCGCGGGTGCACTCGTCGAAGCCCTCCGCGCGGTCCATGCCGAACGGATCGTCCTGGTCACCCCCTACATGCGTCCCCTCGCCGAGCAGGTCGTCGCGTACATCGAGGCCGAAGGAATTCAGGTATCGGACTGGCGAGCCCTCGAGGTCGCCGACAACGCGGAGGTTGGCTGTATCCCCGGCGACCGGGTCATGGACGCTGCCCGATCGCTCGACCGCACCGGAGCCGACGCGCTGGTGATCTCCGCGTGCGTGCAAATGCCCTCACTCGACCTCGTCCAAGCGGCCGAAGACGAGTTCGGCCTGCCTGTTCTCTCGGCCGCCACCGCCGGCGTCTACAGCCTGCTGCGGGCCCTCGACCTTCCGGTCGACATCCCCGGAGCCGGTGGTCTCCTGCGTGCCGATGCTCCGGCCCCCGCCCTTCCGTAGCCCCGAACCCATTGGAGTTCACCATGTCCGAACTGCAACACACGGTCAAAGGCGTCGACCACGTCGCCTACCCGACATTCGACCCCGCCGCCACCGTCACGTTCTACCGCGACGTTCTCGGGTTCCCAGTCGTGCACTCGATCTGCGCGGCCGGCTGGGGCCCGGAGAAACACCCCGACTTCATCCATTTCTTCTTCGATATCGGCAACGACGACCGATTGGCCTTCTTCTACTACTTCGGACTGGAACCGTTCGACGGCGGCCCGCAGGGCGACTCGTACTCCCGATTCGGCGAGGACGTCCCCGTCTTCTTCATCCGCTCCCGCCACCTGGCAATCCACGTCGACAGCGAAGACGATCTGATGGAATACCGGCGCCGCTTGGACCACAGTGCGTGGCCAGTGGAGATGCAGATCCAGCACGAGACGATCGAGTCGATCTACACACACGACCCCAATGGCTACATGATCGAGATCACCCGGGCGTTGCGCCCGGTCACCCCGCAGGAAGACCTCGACGCCAATCTCACCATCGACGCCCTGGTCGACGTGGTGACCGGGCCGGACCCCAGCATGGCCGCGCTGCTCACCCGCAAAGCCGAACTGATCACCGAACGGGCAGCGGCCTGGCAGCAGGAGCAGGATTCGAAGGAGATGGCGACCCGATGACCACACTGTTCGTCCTCGACGTCCCCGAGAACGCGGCTGTTGCCGAGGTGGCCGGTCGCAACCCGGCGGTCACCGTCGACCACGTCGGACCCTACTTCCGAATCGTCTCCGACTCGGCCATCGTCATCGACCGCCGCGCCACAAGCTGCCGCCACGCCGTCTGGTACAGCAGCGTCGCCGGATTGGCGGGGTCCCGAATCACACAGTGGGACAAGGACGCCATGAGAGTCGAGCCGCAATGAGCGAGAGCACCCCCCGGCTCGGGGCCGGACGGTACATCGACGCCGCCCAGGCCCCCGACACCGCCGTCACGTCGGTGCACGAACTCCCGACCGCGGACGGAGCGAAGGTCTCCGGTGTCCTTCGGGTGGTGCCCGGTGCACACACCGTCGTCGCGCTGATGCACCCGCGCCAGGATCTGACCCACCACGTGCTCGTGCCCGAACTGCTCGCCCGCGGATTCGCGGTATGGACGCAGGGCACCCGATCGGTCAACAACGACATCGCTCTAGTGCACGAGCAAGCCTTGCTCGATGCTGCGGCCGGGCAAGTGTTCCTGCGGGAGAAGGGTTTCGACCACGTCGTCACCCTCGGCCATTCCGGCGGCGGAACCCTCTTCGCGTTCTACCACCAGCAAGCCGGTTTGCCGTCGGGGGAGCGGTTGACCCATACCCCCGCGGGTAGACCCATCGACCTGGCCGAGGCCGAGATGCCCCGGCCCGACGCGGCGATATTCATGGCGCCGCATCCCGGTCAGGGTGCACTGCTGCTGCGGCTGATCGACCCGTCGGTCGTCGACGAGTCCGACCCGCTCTCGGCAGATCCGGACCTGAATCCGTTCGATCCTGCGAATGGATTCGCCGAACCACCCCACAGTTCCTCCTACTCAACGGAATTCATCACCCGCTACCGCCAAGCGCAGCACGACCGCATCGCCCGCCTCGACACCATCGCCCGGCGACGCGTCGATGAAGCCGCCGACGCGCGCCGCCGGTACAAAAGCACCGCCGATCCAGCGGATCGCCGCGCTGCCCTCGCACCCCGCGTCCTCACCGTCTATCGCACCGATGCGGACCTGCGGTTCGTCGATCTATCGCTGAACCCGAACGAACGCCCTTACGGGTCACTGTTCGGCCGGCGACCCGACCTGACCAACTACGGACTCGTCGGCTTCGGACGCCTCGCCACGCCGGACGCCTGGCTGTCGACCTGGTCCGGACTCAGCAGCAACGCCGACTTCCTCCGCTGCGCCCCGACGGTGACCGCACCGACACTGTTCGTCGAACTCACCGGAGACCAAGCCTGCTTCCCCGACGACGCCAAGACGATGTGCGATGCGCTCGGGTCGACGGACAAAACCCACGTCCGCGTCGCCGGCACCCACTTCGGCGGACCGATCCGCGACGGCGCACCCACCGGTGCCAGCCTCGCCGCCGCCGACATCGGCGCGTGGCTGACAACCAGATTCCCGTAGACAGACACCACAACTCGATTTTCCGGACCTCGCGCCGCAGTGACCTGACCTGTTCCGGAGGCCACCGCGGTCGTTGGTCTGGCTACCCTCCGAGCGGAGAAACCGATGCGTGCCCGAATTCCACCCACAGCCCCCGTTGTCGGGCTCTGCCTGATGGCCCTCGTCCTCGAGGGATACGACCTCCTCATGTACGGAACAGTGGTTCCGTCACTGCTCCAGTACACGCCCTGGGACCTCGACGCCACCGACGTCGGGATGCTGGGCTCGCTCACCGGCATCGGCATGCTCGTCGGCGCCCTTCTGGCCGCGGCAGTTGCCGATCGGTGGGGACGCCGCCGCACCCTCCTCGCCGCCGTCGTCATGTTCTCCACAGCCATGGGTGCGTGCGCGATCGCACCCACCCCCGAGGTGTTCGGGGTGGGACGCTTCGCCGTCGGACTCGGCGCCGGTGTCCTCATGCCCACCGCCGCCGCCACTCTGCTCGAATTCGCCGAACCCCGTGCCCGGGCCCGTTCCGTGGCCGTGGGGTTTGTCGGCACCTGCATCGGCGGCATACTCGCCGGAGTGCTTTCCCTGTGGCTGGTGCCCACCCACGGCTTCCGATCGATGTTTCTCGCCGGCATAGTGCCGGCGCTGATGTTCTTGCCCCTGATGCTCGCGTACCTCCCGGAATCACCCGACTACCTCGCTTCCCGTGGAGAACATGCCGCCGCGGCAGCGATTGCCGACCGGTATCGCCTCGCACGCACCGCCGCCCCGACTTTCACCACGCCCAGTCGGGAACGTGGCCTACGCGCACTCTTCGGTATCGACCGCACTCTCACGACCCTGTTGTTCTGGTGCATGACGCTGCTCTGTTTACTCGTGTTGTTCGGCGTGGCGACCTGGCTTCCCGCGCTGATGAAATCGGCCGGATACCCTCTGGGCGCGTCCCTGTCTTTCCTCCTGACCCTGAACATCGGAGGCGCCCTCGGCGCCCTCGGCGGCGCTGTGCTCGCTGACCGGTACGGGATCAAACCCGTCACCGCAGCATTCTTTTTGTGCGCCGCGATTGCACTGCTGCTGGTTACCACCGCTCCGCCGTTGGCAGTCGTCTACTTGTTGGTGTTGCTCGCCGGAGTCGGCACGACCGGCACCCAGATCCTTCTCAACACATTCATCGGCAGTTCGTACCCTGCGACGAGCCGTGCCACAGGACTGGGTATGGCTTTGGGGGTGGGCCGGATCGGAGCGATCGTCGGCCCCACCTACGGTGGTGTCCTTGTCGCGATCGGGACCGGAACCAACTGGCAACTGGTGGCTTTCGCGGCACCGGCCGTCGTCGGTGCCATCCTGACCGTGCTCGTTCCTCAGCGCACACCGATCCACCGATTCGCTCAGACCCAGCGTCCCTCCGCGGCCGCAAATGTCGATCGGAAAGCCGTTTCATGACCATCGGGCCAGGAGTGGCGCAGATCACAGTCGGATATAGGATGTTCTGCGACATGACGAAGCTGCTCATCGCGATGACCGGGGCGCGAACGATGGACACCTCCGGCAACGTGTTCCGCGCGAAACAGTAAGGGGTCGCACAATGGCACGCCTGCAGTCGCTCAACGTCGGTATGCCGAAAGACGTGCCCTGGCAAGGCCGGACCGTCCACACCGGCATCTTCAAGTACCCCGTCGACGGTCCACGCATGGTCCGCACGCTCGACATCGACGGCGACGGTCAAGGCGACCTCGACGGTCACGGCGGCGAAATACGTGCCGTACTCGTCTACCAATGTCAGTCCTACGACTTCTGGCGGCGGCATCTCGATCGCGACGATCTCGAATACGGTCAGTTCGGTGAGAACTTCACCGTCGACGGCCTGCCCGACGACGAGGTGCACATCGGTGACCGCTATCGCATCGGTGACGCCGAGTTCGAGGTCACTCAGCCACGCGTCACTTGTTATCGGGTCGGAATGCGCCTGGGTGAACCCGAGATGCCGGCTTTGCTCGTCGCCCACCACCGGCCCGGGTTCTACTTCCGGGTCATCGCCGAAGGCCAGGTGCAAGCCGGCGACGAGATCATCCGCACCCGGATCGGCCGACACCGCATGAGCGTCGCCGCGATCGACGCGCTGCTCTACCTACCCGACCGGGACATCGGCCAACTCCGGAAAGCAGTGGACATCCCCGCGCTCAGTCCCGGCTGGCAGCGATCTTTTCGCGGTCTGCTCGACGCCGCAGAGCATCAGTCAGGTGCCGGCGAGCCGCCCGTCGGCGCCGAACGGGACGGCTGGGCCGGCTTCCGGCCGCTGCGCGTCTCACGAATCGTCCCCGAAAGCACAACCGTGGCGTCGATCCACCTGGCACCAGACGACGACGCCCCCTTGACCCGGCCGAAACCCGGCCAGTACCTCACCCTCCGCGTCGCCGGCGCCGCCGACCCACCACCGGTCCGCAACTATTCGCTGTCCGCCGCCCCGTCGGACGACGAGTACCGCATCAGCGTCAAACGCGAGACCCACGGCCTCGTCAGCACCTATCTCCACACGCAGTTACGTGTCGGCGACACCGTCGACGTCGCTTCTCCGCGTGGTGATTTCGTCCTTCCCGAAGACCACGACGACACCACGCCCGTGCTCCTGCTCTCGGCCGGCGTCGGGGTGACCCCCGTTCTGGCGATGCTGCATGCACTCGCCGCAGCCCACAGCAAGCGCGACATCTGGTGGCTGCACACCGCCCATTCAGCCGCCGAACACGCTTTCGCGGCCGAAGCGCACCGGCTGCTGACCAGCGTCGACCGAGGTCACGAACACGTCTATTACACCGCCCAGAGTCCGACGGAGAACCTGGATCCGCCGGCCGTCCCCGGCCGCATCAACCGCGAAGCCTTGGCCGCCCTGGCCCTGCCCGCCAACGTGACCACCTACCTGTGCGGTCCCAACGCGTTCATGGCCGCGCTGCGTGAGGCACTCATGCACATCGGTGTGGAGTCCGAACGCATCCACACCGAGCTGTTCGGCGCACTCCCGGCCATCAACCCTGGCCTCACCGACGCCACCCACACCCCGCCGCCGCACCAGCCCCCGGGACCCGTCGGCACCGGGCTGCGCATCACGTTCACCCGCAGCGGACTCACCGTGCAATGGAGTGATGAGTACGGCACCGTCCTCGATTTCGCCGAAGCCTGCGACGTTCCGACCCGCTGGTCCTGTCGCACCGGCGTGTGCCACACCTGCCAGACCCCGATCCTCTCCGGGACCGTTCGATACCGGCCGGACCCCCTGGAGCCCCCGATGCCGGGCACGACGCTCTTGTGCTGCTCGCAACCCGAAACCGACCTCGTTCTCGATCTCTGACAAGCCGCGGAGCCTCCCTGGCTACTCGTCCGCAGTCGTCAACTCACGGATGGACACGGCTTCCGTGGATACGGATGCAGCATCGATCAGAGCTTGCCCCGGTCGACGACTCGCAAGGTGGGGAAGCGCCGCACGCAAGCGCTCGGCGTGTTCAGCGTTCGCCACGTGCCAGTCCAGACGAATCACTTCGATGACGGCGCCCTCATCGGTTCCCATGACCCGGTCGACGTTCAAGCTCGCTGACACTGTGAGCGTGGCAGACTCGGCTATCGCGACCTCGCCGAGCAGCCGATGTACTACCAGCGAGGCAGCGGCAAGACCGGCGAGCATGTGCTCGACAGGGTTTGCGCCGGAATCGTGCCCGCCGTATCGCGGCGCTTCGTCGATCGTCAGCTGCCTGCGCGGTGACCGTCGCGCCATGGCTCCCGAGCAGCGCGTGTACGACCAGTTGCTCAGGTCGGGAAGAAGTCACCGGACCGCCTCGTAGAAGTATGCGGCGGCGTGCGCACCCGGGTTCAATGCGCCCGCCAGCCAGTCGAGCGCATCCGCACCAACGGCGTGGACGTCGGGGCAATGAACTGTTCGTCACCGAGGTGGCGATGGCGGACGAGATCGCCGCAGCGGGCGATCTCGTGAAGGGCACGTCCGCGACGCCCTGCTGACCCGGATGCGCGAGCAGTGGCGCACCGACCTGGCCGCCGACGGCCTGGGCGCCGACGCGGTGGCGGCGCGGGTGGCCCGCGGCAACATCCTGTTCGACGCACCGGAGGTGATCATCCCGAACCAGATCAATAATGTGCTGGCCTTCCCCGGGGTGTTCCGTGGTGCGCTCGATGCCGGTGCCCGCCGGATCACCGAAGGTATGAAGCTCGCCGCCGCCGAGGCAATCCTCTCGGTCGTCGGTGACGAGCTGGCTGTAGACAAGATCGTTCCCAGCCCGCTCGATCCTCGCGTCGCCCCCGCTGTCGCGGAGGCAGTCGCCGCCGCTGCTCGTGCAGAAGGCGTCACCGACTAGCGAGCACCCGTGCGTGGTTGACGAGTCTCTGCACTCGTCAACCACGCACGGGCGGCGAAGCCGGTCAGTGATCCCAAGTGCCCTATTCGGTGGGTGGCTGGCGCGTGCCCTCCTGTCGTAATGTCGCAGGAGAGCGTAAAACCAGGAGGTGGCATGAGTGACCGGGCGCCGTTCCTGATGACCGGTGTGGGCGGTGGTTACAGCAGTATCAGCCGGCTGGTCGCAGAGCAGCTGCTCCGCAGTGGCGAGCCCGTGCGTGCGATGGTTCATCGCGACGACGGCCGCGCCGATGCCCTACGGGAGCTGGGAGCGGACATCGTCGTGGGCGATCTGACGCGCCCTGGCGACGTCGCTGCGGCGCTGGTGGGCGTGAGGCGGATGTTCTTCAACATGAGTGTCTCCGCAGACTATCTGGAGGCAGCCGCTGTCGTCTGCGCGATTGCCGACGAGCGGGGCGATCTCGAGGCGTTGGTGAACATGTCGCAGATGACGGTGTCACAGATGACGTCGACCAGCACCGACGAGTCTCGGCACCAACGGCTGCACTGGCTCGCCGAGCGCATCATGAACTGGTCCGGTCTGCCCGTCGTCCATGTCAGACCCACGGTCTTCCTGGACAATCCGCTGTTCACCGTTGTGGCGAGCCGTTCCGTCGCCGAGCGCGGCGTCTTGGCCTTGCCGTTCGGTACCGGCAGGACCTCGCCAGTTGCCGCCACCGACGTGGCCCGAGTGATCGCCACCATTCTTCAGGATCCAGCAGGGCGTGTCGGGCAGGTCTTCGAGCTGACCGGCCCCGCCGTCCTGGACATCGACGGACTCGCCGAGCAGTACACCCGTGGCTTGGGTCGGCCGGTAACGGGATCCGATCTGCCCTACGGCAGCTTCGTGGAGCTGATGGGCGCGGTGCCCGGTATCTCGTCGCACACCGTGCACCACCTTCTCACCGTCGCCAACCTGCACCGCGACGATCGCTACAACCGATTGACCACCGACGTCGAGGACGTGACCGGCCGGCCCGCGCAGTCGGTCGAGCAGTACGTCGCCGCACACCGCGAGCTGTTCTCGAGGCCGGCCGCAGCTGGGTAGTACGGGCTGGGGTCATCGCGGTGGTGCGTCGAACCGAGTCCACTCGTACGCCCATTGCCGCATGCGGGTCCGGGCCAACACCGCGTGTACGAGTGCCGGGACGAGGACGATGCCGCCGGATCCGAGCGCCCATACCCCGCATGCGGCGGTCACGGCCACCGCCGTGTCTTCCCGGTTGCTTCGGATTGGGCCGGTGAGGTTGCCGTCGGCGCCGACGCTGACAGTGATGGTCTGACCCGCCGTCGCGTGCGCGTCGGTGGGTACCACGGCGGTGTGGTCCCCGTTGGGCGTCGACCAGCGGACTCGGGCACTGTCCTGGTTGTGGCTGGGTCGCAGTGCGTCGTCCGGTGTGTCAGGTGCTGGGTGGGTGTCCTCGAGCAGGACTGCGGGTACTTGGTGCACGCCGGAGCGCAGCGCCTGGGTTTGTTGTTCCAACCGGGTGTGGGTTGCCGTTCCATATGCGGCGGCGCACGGGACCAGCAGCAGTATCAGCATCGCGGCGAGCAGCACGAGGACGGCCTCGTAGCGGTCGCCGCGGCGCATCAGGCGGTTGCGACTCCACGGCCCGAGTCGCCACCACCGGATCGGCGTGGGTACCGGTGCCAATTCCTCCCGACGCATCATCCGACCTCCGGCAGGATTGCGGTTCTTCTCCTTTCGATTGTGCGACGGAATCCGCGGCGGTGCATCCGGTTGCCCGACGTCGCCGCGCATACTGTGCTGATGATCTTGGAACACGCACTTCTGTCCGTGACACCCGCGAGGGTCGAGGAGTTCGAATCCGCGTTCCGGCAGGCCGAGTCGATCATTTCGTCGATGCCCGGATTCCTGCGACTGCGATTGTCACGCGGCCTCGAGCGGTCGAATGTCTACCTTCTGCTGGTCGAGTGGGAAGAGCTCGAAGACCACACCGAAGGCTTTCGGCAATCGAGCCGATACCAGGAGTGGAAGGACCTGCTGCACCACTTCTACGATCCCTTCCCACTCGTAGAGCACTACGAGCCTGTCCGCGAAGTGTGATGATTCGACGCCTCGAGGAGGCTTGCGCAACATGCGGACACCAGTCTTGTGGTGGCGGGGCTGCCGCCGTCACCACACGACGGGCACACCATCGTGACGGTCCGTGCGATTTCGTCGACAGTGACGGTGAGCGGCACGGCGCACTGGCGGCACCACCTGTGTCGCGTGACGGCGTTGACGTGAGTCGGCGACGCGACGCATTGGTGAATCCACCGTCGGTGCAGTGGGCACGTCGTCCGGTCGTCGGGGGACAAGGTTCGCACATCCTCGGCGGCGTCTTCCCTGGCCAGTCGATCAGCCAGGGTGGTCGCACACCATCGTCCCACCCCTGATGGGCGGCGACGGACCGGTGCGGGCCGGACCGCGCAGGAGGTAGTCATGGGGTCACCTCTACGAGATCGAACCGGGAGTGCAATTGCGCCCAGGTCGCCCGGCGACGGCCGTCGTGGGTGCGGTAACCGCTGCCCGGCTCCGGAACCCAGGTCCGCATCAGATCGTCACGTACCGCGGGACGGTCGGCGGGTTCACCGGTGTGCGCCAGCGCGGCGACCAACCATACCCGGGAGGTTGTGCTGCCGGGGGATACCGAGTGGGTATCCGCGCCAAGCGGGTTCGTCTTCATGGGTCGTCCTCACGTCGGTCCCGGTCGCGTACCCGTGCTCGAAAAAGGTTGTTCCTCAACGAGTGCTGATCCGCGTGGGATTCTCTGTCTGACCTCATGATCCGCCGGTTGCAGCGGGGCGAATGTCTCATTTCCTGACACTGGTGGCGCGGACGACGTCAGATGTCGATGCCGAATTCCTTGATCTTCCGGTAGATGGTGGCCCGTGAGATGCCGAGAGCTGTCGCTGCAGCCTTCTTGTTGCCGTGGGTCTCTTCGAGGCTGCGCACGATGGCGTCGCGTTCGAGGGCTTCGATCTGCGTGAGTGTGTGTCGGCTCAGAGCTCGGCACATCGGGGGAAGCTGCTCGACCTCGACGACACCGGAGCGCTGACGCTGGACCACCTCGTGCAGAACCTGCCGGAGCTCGGTGACGTTTCCGGGCCAGCTGTACTTGCAGAGTTGGCGCATCGCCGCAGGCGAGAGAGACAAGTCCGCGCCGCGACCGAGCTGCCTCAGTAGATGCGGTACCAAGCTGTGGAGATCGTCGATGCGATGACGCAGCGCGGGCATGGTGACGGTATGGCTGAAGTGGGGAAGGATCAGTGTGTCGAGGTCGGTGTTGTGATCGGTTCCGCCGATGGTCGCACCGATCCATCCGGCGTGCTCGCGTCCTTGAATGAGGTCGGCGACGATCCGCTGCTGTGACTCGCCGAGGAGGTCGATGTCGCGCAGGATGACGCTGAATCGCTCTTGCCCGAGTTCCTGTTCGAGTGCCGACAGGGCGGCGCTGTCGCCCGCGAGTTCGGCCACCGTGAAGATCCGTGTGCGGATGGGAATATGTTCGATGGCAACAGCTTTGAGAGCCGATCCGCGGCCGCTTCCGGTTTCGCCGGACACGGTGACCCACTGTTGTTCCCGCGCGCAGCGAGCGATTTGCTGGCAACTGCGGCGCCAGGACGCGCTGCTCCCGGTGATTCCGGGCAAGACGCGGATGCTCTCGAGCGCAGGGGATCCCGATGTGGGGATCTCGAGTAGATGCACGTAGAACAAGGCCATCTGCCTCCGAGCGCCGAGCCCGAAGTCCTCGACCGATGACAGCCGGGCCGTCTGCCCGCTGGGCAGGGCGACGATGTGTCGTTGGGTGGCCGGAGTGCCGCTCAGGTCGACGGCGTGTTCGAGCAACGCACCCTGATCCTGGGCATCCAGTGCCACGCGCAGTTTTCGGTTGACGAGAACGACGTCGTCGCCGAGCGCCAACACCCCCGTTTGGGGTGACCGTCGACAGGCCTTCAGATAGGCGTTGAGTAACGCGGTCTGGTCCGCACTGGCCTGCGCCAGGAGCCGGCCTTCGATCTGAGCCGTGGCGGATTTGGCGAGGGTGGCCAACAGCGGGCCACCGTCCTCTACCCAGCCGGTGAGATCGAGCGCGCCGACGAGGGCGCCGGACATCGGATGGGTGATCGGGACACCGGCGCACGCCAGTTGCCCGAGGCAGTCGGCGTAATGCTCGGCGCCCGTCACCAGGGTGGGCTGACGGGTTTCGAGAGTGGTGCCGATGCCGTTCGTGCCGGCGAATTCTTCCGAGTAGCTGTAACCGGGTATCAGTTGGACCGCGTCGAGTGTCCGATCGAGTCGTCGGCTGGCGGTGATCCTGGTCAAGATCACTCCGTCAGCCGAGGTCAGGATGACGCTGACTGGTTCGTCGACCAGTCCGTCCGCGAGCTGCCGCAAGACGGGTTCGGCTGCCGCAACGAGAGGGCAGTCCAGATTCGGCTCTCGTACGAACGGGAGGTCGAGCTGATCCGGGCGCACCTTGAGCGACTTCGATCGCTGCCACGAGTACGAGATGGGCTGGCGAACGGAGCTGTCGAGGTCGTTGTCGGCGAGGAACAGCTCTCGCGCCTTCTGTAAATCCTTGCTGGTCATGCTGTGTTTACGCCCCGATTCTCCACCTGTCACATTCCTGAGAGTACGTCGTCTCGATGTGAGACGGGTCTCAATATGAGACGGGCTGGCGGAGGACCGGGTTCAGTGCGGGGACGGCCGCGCCGTCGGCCGGGATTCGCTGTCATCGACGTGGCCTTGCGCCGCAGGGGAAGGTGGATGATCGATTCGGGGTAGCCGCTCGGCGCACACGGCGAGAAGGCGCTGCCGGAGGGTGTCGTCGAGGGGCGGGAAACGGCGCCCGGCCAGGACCTGCAGGCGTTCGAAGTACTGCGCCTCGGTCCACCCGAAAGTGACGAAGATGTCTTCGGCACTGCCGCCGCCGAACAACGCCCACCGGTTGCCGAACTCCACGACGAGGTCGTCGTCCCGCTTCGATCGGACATGTGGTTTCGTCGACGTCATATCGCGCGCCCCGGATTGAGAATCCCGGTGGGGTCGAACGCTGCCTTGACTCCTGCCATCAGGGACCTCTCCACCGAGCCGATCATGGGTTCGAGGTAGCGGCGTTTGAGGTCGCCGACGCCGTGCTCGCCGGTGATCGATCCGCCCAGCGCCAAGCAGCGCGCCACCATCTCGTCGAAGGCCTGGTGGGCCCGTTCGGTGGCGTCCGGATCTGCGGCGTCGAACACGATGGTGGGGTGGAGGTTGCCGTCGGCGGCGTGCCCGAAGGTGCCGATGAGCAGGTGGTGGCGGTCGGCGATGCGAGTGATGGCGTCGAGCATGTGCGGTAGCCGGGGCACCGGCACGGCCAGGTCGTCGAGCAGAGTGCTGCCGCGGCGTTCGAGGGCGGTCAGCGCGACACGGCGGGCTTGCATGAGGGCGTCACCTTCGGCGGGGTCGGTGCTCATGTACAGCTCGGTGGCCGCGGCGGCACGGCACGCGTCCGCGCTGCGCTGCGCTTCCGCCGCGGCCGCGTCGCCGTCGCACTCGATCAGCAGCAGCGCGCCGGCCGTCTCGTCGAGACCCATGTGGGTCATGTCGTTGACGGCCGAGATGGTGGTGCGGTCCATGAGTTCGACCAGCCTCGGGTCGGCCACCGCCTGAATCGCCATCACCGCGTCGACCGCCTGGACAGGATCGGAGAAGGCGGCGACGACGGTGGCCGTGTGCGCCGGTGTTCGGCGCAGCCGCATGGTCGCCTCGACGATGACGGCGAGGGTGCCCTCGGACCCGACCAGCAGTTGAGTCAGGTTCAATCCGGCGACATTCTTGCGGGTGGCGGCGCCGGTGTGGATGATCCGGCCGTCGGCGAGCACCGCCTTGATCCGGGCGACGTGGTCGCCGGTGACCCCGTACTTCGCGCAGCACGCCCCGCCGGCATTGGTCGCGAGGTTCCCCCCGATCGTGGAGACGGCGCGACTGCCGGGGTCGGGGACGTACCAGAGTCCGCGCTCCGCGGCCGCGGCAGCGAGGTCACCGTTGACCACTCCCGGCTCCACCGTGGCGGTGCGGGATTGTTCGTCGATGGTGAGGATGCGGTCGAGTTTCTCGGTGCTGAGCACGATGCAGCCGTCGATCGCGTTGGCCCCGCCGGCGAGACCGGTGCCCGCCCCTCTCGTGACGACCGGAATGCCGTACCGGTGGGCGGTTTTCAGGGTCGTCACCACGTGATCGGTGGTCCGGGCGCGGACCACCGCGATCGGATGTCCGGAGGGGGAGAGCAACGACTGGTCGCGGGTGTAGGCGATCATGGTGTCGCTGTCGGTCACCACGGCATCTCCCAGCGCCGCGAGCAGACCCGCGACGGGGCCGGTCGTCACCACGGTCATGCCTTGTCCTTCCACGTGTTGTATTCCGTCAGGTTGTGCACCGCACCGGGTTACCGGCTGATCTCCAGTTCGCCCATGCGGGACCAGTCGGTGCCGGGTAGGTCGGTGTGGATGATGAGCGGTGTCTCGCTCAGTGCCGGGCGCATCGCGTCCAACCCCTTCCGGAAGTGGTCGGCGGCGACGTGGTCGGAGCCGGCCTGCCCGTCCCGGAACGCCTCGATCAGCACGAATTCGGCGGGATCGTCTGCGCTGTGATGCCATTCGAACCAGAGGTTGCCCGGCTCGGATCGGGTCGCGTCGGTGAACTCCTGGGTGACGAGCAACCAGTCGTTCCGGTACTTGTCGAGGACCTTGAACTTCACCACGATGAAAATCACGATGACTCACTTTCTTTCGGACGAATGCCTCACCGCCGGAACGGGGGAGTGGGTCACCGCCTCGCAGGACCGTCGAGGCGGTGACCCATCGGCTTTGCTCTAGGGCATGTCTCCCAATAGTTTGAGCCATTCGACGATGCCGGCGAGGAGGAATCCAGCCCGGTAAGTCAGGGCAAGCTTGTCATACCGGGTTGCCACCGCTCGCCACTGTTTTGCCTTGTTGAAGGCCCTTTCCACCACGTTGCGGCCCTTGTACGACTCGGCATCGAAGTTCGGTGGCCGACCGCCCGCGCTGCCCTTGTTCTTGCGGTTGGCCACCTGATCGGACTTCTCGGGAATGACCGCCTTGATGCCCTTGCTGCGTAGCAGTTCTCGATTGGCCTTGGATGTGTACGCCTTGTCGGCACGGACCTCGTCCGGGCGCGTGCGGGGTGCGCCGCCACCGATGCGCGGCACGCAGATGCCCTCCAGGAGCGGGCCGAACATCGGGCTGTCGCCGGCCTGGCCAGGACCCACCAGCACCGACAAGGGACGTCCGTCGCCATCGCACGCCAGGTGGACTTTGCAGGTCAGCCCGCCGCGGGACCGGCCGATGCCGTGATCGACCGGTTCGTCAAGCAGATTCGTGTAATTCGGTAGATCCCCCTGTGTCACGCGCGGCGTTGGCGCCGTGCTGGTGCACCCGCACCACGGTGGAATCCACCGACACCGCCCAATCCAGGTCGCCACCGGCATCGGCCATCGCCGCCAGGGCTATGAGTACCCGATCCCACGTTCCATCCCCGGCGTAGCGTCGGTGCCGTTTCCACACCGTCTTCCAGGGGCCGAAATGCGCAGGTAGATCCCGCCACGGGAGCCCGGTACGCAGCCGGTAGAGCATCCCCTCCACCACGAGCCGGCTGTTCTGGAACTTCCGCCCCCGCAGCCCATCCGAACTGGGCAACAGCAGCGCAAGCAACTCCCACTGCTTGTCCGTCAACACCTCAAACCTATTAACAACGTCTGCCACAGCGAAGAGTCTGCAGCACAACACCCCAAATCATTGGGAGACACGCCCTAGTAGATGTTCGACGGGCGGACCATGCCTTCGGCGAGATCGCCGAAGCCCGGTGCCATGATGGCACCGGGATTGCCCAGCACCTCTTCCACGACAGCGGTCTCCGTGGTGATCAGCAGTGCCGCGATCGAGGCCGCGCTCTCGAGTGCGGCGCGGGTGACCTTGAACGGATCGATCACCCCGTCGTCGAACATGTCCCCGTATTCACCGGTGAGCGCGTTGAACCCGTGCCCGAGCGGCAAACCGGCGACCACCTCGACGACCTCGTCGCCGTCGAACCCGGCGTTGATCGCGATCCAGCGCAGCGGTTCGGCGAGAGCGCGGCGCACGACGTCACACCCGATGGCCTCGTCGCCGGTCAGGTCGAGATCGGCCAACGCCCGATGCGACTGCGCCAGCGCGGTACCACCACCGGAGACGATCCCCGCCTCCACCGCGGCCCGAGTGGCGGCCAGGGCGTCCTCCACGCGCAACATCCGCTCCTTGAGCTCGACGCTGGTCGCGCCGCCGACGCGGATGACGGCAACCCGACCGGTGAGCCGGGCAATGCGCAGTTCGAGGCTCTCCTGGTCCGCCTCGATCTTGGCGCGCTCGTGCTGGGACTCGAGCTGGGCGATGCGGGCGTCGAGCAGCCGCTGGTCCCCGTGCCCGCCGACGATCGTGGTCTCGTTCTCGGTGACGGTGATGCGATCACACGAACCGAGATGCTCGACACTGATTTCGGACAGTTCGATGCCGGTGTCCTTGGCGATCACATGCCCACCCAGCGCCACCGCGAGGTCCTCGAGCTCGGCGACCCGGCGGTGCCCGAAACCTGGGGCCCGGACGACCACCGACTGCATCGTCTTGTGCATGTTGCCGCCGACGAGCAGTTGCAGGGCCGGCCCGTCGACTTCCTCCGCCAGCACCACCAGTGGCCGGTCGGCGCGCTTGGCCACCTCGATGCTCGGCATGATGTCTTGGACCTGGGTGATCTTCTTGTTGGTCAGCAGGATCAGCGGATTGGTGTGCACCGCTTCCATCCGCTCCGGGTCGGTGACCATGTAGCCGGAGATGTAGCCGTGATCGAACTCGATGCCGTCGACGATGTCGACCGACAGCCCGAGGGTGTCGCTCTCCTCGGTGGTGACGACCCCGGACTTGCCGACGTAGTCGACGGCCTTCGAGATGGCGTGCCCGATCACCTCGTCGTCGCTGGCGGCGAGGGTCGCGATCCGTTGCAGATCGCTCTGCCCCCCGATCTGGGAGGCCTGCTCGTGGAGGGAATCGACGACCACGGACACGGCCCGTTCGATACCGCGGCGCACCCGCATGGGGTTGGCGCCGGCATCGACGGACCGCAGCCCCTCTCGGACCATAGCCTGGGCGAGCACGGTCGCGGTGGTGGTGCCGTCGCCGACCACACCATTGGTCTTCATCGCCACTTCCTTGACCAGCTGGGCACCCATGTTGGCGAAGGGTTCGCGGAGCTGGATCTCGCGGGCGATGGTCACGCCGTCGTTGGTGATCGTCGGTGGTCCGGTGAGTTTCTCGAGCACCGCGTTGCGCCCCTTGGGGCCGAGCGTCACCTTGACCGCGTCGGCGAGGGCGTTGACGCCGTGCTCGAGCCGCGCCCGGGCGTCCGTGTTGTACCGCAGCTCTTTTGCCATGGCTGATGTTCCTTTCGTGCTTCGAGCGGAGGATGCGGAGTGCTACGGGACGAGAATCGCCCGGCCGCGCACCCGGCCGGCATCGAGATCGTCGAGTGCTTGCTGGAAGTCCTCGAGCCGGTACCGAGTGGTGTGCAAGGTGACCTTGCCCTGGGCGGCAAGGGTCATGAGCTCCTGGAGGTCGTTGTAGGAGCCGACGAGATTTCCGATGAAGTTGATCTCGGTGGAGATCACGTCGATCGTCGGGACGTCGATGTTCTCGCCGTACCCGACGACGTAGTAGTTCCCGGCGCGGCGCAGCATCGCGATCCCTTCTGAGGTCGCGCCGCCCTCGCCGACGAAGTCGACGACGGCTTCGGCGCCGTGACCGCCGGTCAGGTCGAGCACCTGCTGGATGTGGGTGCCGTCGGCGACGATGCCGTGGTCGGCGCCGATCTTCACGGCGAGTTCGACGGCCGCGGGGTTGCGGTCGAGCACGACCACGGTGACGCCGGAGATCGCCTTCAGGACCTGGATGCCGATGTGACCGAGCCCGCCGGCCCCGATCACGACGCACACGTCTCCGGGCCGGGTCGTCTTCGCGGCCTTGGCAACGGCGTGGTACGCCGTCAGGCCCGCGTCGGCGAGGGCGGCGACGTCGGCCGGTTCGAGCGAGTCGTCGATCCGGACCACGCTGCGGGCGGTGGTGCGCAGATATTCGGCATACCCGCCGTTGACGTCGATGCCGGGGAATTTGCTGTTCTGGCAGTGGACGTCGTCTCCGAATCGGCACGCCCGGCACAGTCCGCACGTGATGAGGGGGTGCAGAATCACCTTGTCGCCGACCGCGACATTGGTGACGGCGTCGCCCACGGCGTGGACCCAGCCGGCGTTCTCGTGGCCGATCGTGTACGGCAGCGCGACGCCGGACTTCGCCTCCCACTGCCCTTCGAGGATGTGCAGATCGGTGCGGCACACACCCGCGCCGCCGATCCGCACGATGACATCGAGCGGGCCTTCGATCGTGGGTTCGGGAATGTCGGTGAGCTGCAGCTTGGTGTGGTATCCCACCACTTGCACGGCCTTCATCGCGGGCTCCTGGTTCTGAGATTGGTGATTCGCGTTGTGGCGCCGACGGATTCGCTGTCGGCGTAGCGGGTGGCGAGCAGCCCGCGGCAGAAGTGCGCGTTGCCTTCCATCGAGATGCGCACCGACTTGGCGAAGCGCAGCCGCATCGGCACCGATTCCGGGGCGATGCGCTTGCCGTCGTCGTCGACGAACACCCGGCTGGCCGGGCAGATGCTCAACCCGATGCCGATCCGTCGACGAAGCAACGCGGCCTTGGCCTTTCCGGGAGCGAGGTCGCTGAGGGTGAGCCGGTAGATCTCGTTCACACCCACGTCGGTGGTCTTCAGGTGCGCCTCGACGCACCGCTCCATCGCCGCGGCGTGTGCCTTGGACCGGAACGTTCGGCGCAATTCGTGCAGACTCTCCTCCGCCTCGGAGCCGAACGTCCCGACGTATCCGGCGTCGGCCGCGAGACCGGCGTTGATCTTGTCGCTGTCGTGATGGTCGTCGAGCAGCACCCGCACCTCGCCGATGTCCTCGACCAGGCGCAGGGCGTCGAGGGCGTCGGAGGCCATGAGGTAGGCGAAGTTCGGCGAGCAGAACGCGGTGGGCAGCCGCAGGTGCACGGTGACCCCGTCGTCGTCGAGGGTGACCGACCGGACGAAGCCGAGATCGGTGATCGGCTCGTCCAGTTCCGGGTCGGTGACCGTCGACAGGGCCATCAGGACGTCCTGCTCGGTGCAGACGACGGCGGCGGTCATGACGACACGGTTTCCCGCGCCCCGGCGGCGACCTCCACTCCTTCCTGCCCGGCCGGCTCGGCCAGTCGCAGGTTCGCGGGAACGTCGATGTCGTACAGCGCTGCCGCGTTGAGGCCGAGGATCTTCTTTTTCTGCAGGGCGGTGATCGGGGCGTACTCGCCCTGCATGTCCTCGGGGATCTGGAAGTCGACGAACTTCTCGATCAGCCACTTCGGGGTCCACAGCGCATAGTCGCTGCCGAACAGAATCTTGTCTTCGCCGATCCAGTAGAGCAACTCGCCGATGATCTGGGCGAAGTAGCGGGGCCGGGTGTGGATGAACGGAAGGGCAACCGCCAGGCCGCCGTACACGTTCGACTCCTGGGTGGCGATCCAGCAGAAGTCCTCGAGGCGTGGCAGGCCCACGTGCTCGACGACGAACCGCAGGTCCAGGTAGTCGGTGGCGACTTTGTCGATGTCGGAGACGTCGAACGCGTCGCGGTCGAGGGGACGGATCGTCGGGCCCTTGTGGACGTGAATATTCTTGATCCCCAACTCGATGCACTCTTCGAGGTAGCGCCGCGACCAGGGGTCGTCGAGTTTGTAGCCGCGGGAGTCGCCGTGCCATTCGGCGGTGTAGAGTTTGACGCCCTGCAGGTTCATCCGGTCGGCGTCCTTGCGGAGTTGTTCGAGCCCGGCCTCCTCGTGACGGGGATCGTAGGCGTGGTTGTAGGTCAGTTTGCCGGGGTGCTTGGCGACCAGGGCGAGTGCTTCGTCGGTTCGCCCGAATCCGTTGTGGTAGAAGTCGCTGAGCAAGGTGGCCTGGAAGATCGCGTGGTCGACGTATCCCTCCACGAAGATGTCACGTTCGAAGCGTTCGCTGCCGTAGTACGTGTAGGTGTCGTAGTCCCACACGACCTCGTCGGGGCTGAGGTTCTTGTGGTAGTCGTAGAAGCAGTCGATGAACTGCTTGCCATGCACGTTCTTCTGGTTCGACTCGCGGGCGTCCCAGACGTGTACGTGGCCGTCCACGATGAAATATTTCTGACCGTCCTTCTGATACATCGGGTCCTCGCTTGGTCCTGGTTATCGGGTGGGTTGGGGGTGTCCGGGGCCACCCTGTGTGGCCCCGGACAGCTGCGATCTACTGCGCCGTGAGGTCGAATCCGATGTACTCGGCGGCGTCCTCCGGGCTGGCGAACAGCAGGGTCTTCTCGTCGAGGTGGACCATGCGCCCGTAGTGGGTGGAGCTGATCTCCTCGAAGATGGAGCCGTCGAACTCCTGACCCAGGGCGTCGGTGAGTTCCTCGTAGTCGAAGTCGAGCAGGCGTTGGCCGTCGACGCGGATCATCGACGGGTACTCGGTCAGCTCCACGCCGTCCTTGGCGCCCATCACCTCCGCGACGACACGGCCGATGGGGGTGTTCATCAAGGTGACGCCACACATGTTGGAGAACTCGGTGGACGATCCGAATTGCATGCTCACTGGTCCAACTCCTTGGGGATGTCGAGCCCGAGATCCTCGAGCAGGGACCGGAACTTGTCGGTGGCGGCATCGAAACTGGTGGCGAATGTGATCGCCTTGTCGGCCGGCTGCGACCAGATCGGCTGCAGCGCCCGGGCGGCGTCGAGGCACCGCGGCACCCACGTGGCGAGCCAGGCGCCGAACAGCTCCTTGTTCGCCGCCCCGTGCTCGGGATCCCGGGTGAGCAACCGGAACAGGTTGCGGGTGTAGGCGAGGTCGCGGTCGTAGTCGTGTTCGCCGGTGCCCACGATGGTGGGGGTGATGTAGTCACCGTTTCCGGCGGCGATCTGCATGACCAATTCGCTGCGGAACAGGGTGCCGACCAACTGCTCGAAGACGATGTTCGAGCCGAACAGCAGCTCGCACCAGTCCGGAACCGCGGTGAGCCGCTCGACAACCTCGCGGGTGGGCTGCCACTCGGGCGCCGACTGCCAGACCTCCTTGTGGGCGGTGCCGTCGAAGTTCTCGGTGGCCTCGGACAGGTCCAGGTTGAACAGGGCCAGATCCTGCGCGAAGCGCATCTTGTGGGCGGCGTTCACCGCAACGGCGGTGTTGATCATGTTCGTCGGGCAGGACCGCTGGATGGAGGTGAACACGTGCAGCGCCAACCCGTTCTCGGCGTGCATCCACGCCCCCAGGTTGCGGGAGACGAACGTCAGCCACGGGGTGTTCCAGCCGTCGTAGACCCGGGCACGCTTGGCGTTGGACAGGCACAACTCGACCTGATGGACCACCTTGGAGTTGTTGCGGTAGATGGTCTGGTCCCATTCCTCGTTCGGATCGAGGAAGGCGTGCCAGTTCGACGACTTCGCGGCCGTCCACTCCTGCGGATAGCCGCCGGGACCGTCACCGAAGCCGTAGATCCAGCCCTGGGAGAGGTGGCGGTCGGGATCGGGCTGCACGTCGACGGTCACGTCCTCGTACATCGTCGACCGCTTCTTGGCCGGCGTGTAGTAGGTGAAGGTGCGGCTGCGGGAGCTGGGGAACTCCAGCGCACCGGCTTCGGAGTCGGTGAACTCGATCTTCGGGAAGCTACGTTGCTTGGACTCGGCGGTTGCGGTCATCTCGTTTCTCAGTTCTGTCGGTGAAGCAGGAAGGTGGTCTCCGAGGGACGTCTACTCGAAGGCGGGGCTGGTGAACTTGTCGTAGAAGATCTGGTCTTTCGGGATGTCGTTCGCCTCGAGCAGTTCCAGGGCGGCATCGACCATCGGCGGCGGCCCGCACAGGTACACCTCGGCCCGGCCGATGTCCGGTTCGCGGCGGCCGACGACGTCGGTGACATTGCCGTCCTCGACGGCGATCGCACCCACGGGCAGCGGGTCGATCGATTCCGAGAGGCAGGCCACGAACGTGAAATCCGTCAGTCCTCGTCCGAGTTCGAGGATCTCGTCGAGGTAGAACAGGTCCCGCGGGGTGCGGGCACCGTAGTAGAAGTGGACCTGCCGGGTGTTGCCCGTCTCGCTCATGTGCCGCAGCAGCGACAGAAGCGGCGCCATCCCCGCGCCGCCGCCGATGAAGACCATCGGCAGGACATGCCCTTCCTTGATGGTGAACGACCCGTACGGGCCGGTCAGGGCGATCTCGTCACCCACCGAGATCCCGTCCTCGAGCAAGCCTGCGAACTTGCCACCGGGGTATTTCTTGATGAGGAATTCGACATGCCCCGGCGTCGATCTGGTCGTCGCCATGGAGAAGGACCGATGCTCCTCGGTGCCCGGTATGTGCAGGTCGGAGTACTGACCGGGTTTGAACTCGTACCCCGCCGGTTCGACGGGCGCCAACCGTAGCGACACGATGTCCTTGGTCATCGGCTCGATCCCGGTCACCCGAGTGCGCACATCCTGGATGGGGACACCGCCGAGAAGTTCGTCCTCGTCGAAATTGAGCAGCTCGATGGTGCAGTCGCTGTATGCAGTCGAGCGGCAGAGCAGGACGTGTCCCTCGTCGACCTCGGCGTCGTTGCACGCAAACGTCGAGTAGTCCTCCATCTGGATATCGCCTTCGAGGACAAAGGATTTGCAGGCCGAGCAGCGTCCCTCGCGGCAGCCGTGCATCAGGTGGATGCCTTGCCGGAACGCGGCATCGAGGATGTACTCGTCTTCGCCGACTTCCATCTCGATGTCGACGGGGTCGAAGTTGATACGGTGCTTGTCGGCCACGGGTTCTCTCCTGGACTCGTGAAAATGAATGGTGAAGCGGTGGGTGGCGCCGGAGTGGCCGCGGCGCCACCCACCGGGCCTGGGATCAGGCCGGAACTGCGCCGCCGGCGCGGTACGCGGCGATGTGCGCGTTGCGGTCGGCGTCGGACATCTCGTTCAAGAGCACGTTCGGGCTCTGGAAGGTGTTGCCCCGCACGTCGTCGAGAGTCCACATCTTCTTCGGATCGTCCAGATCGAGGTGCGGCTGACCGACCAGGGTCTTGCCGTCGTCGCGGACGTAGCCGAGATCGGAGACGATGTCGGCGAGGTCCTTGCCGTGATGCAGGGTTTCCCACTCCCGGAATCCCGTGAGCCGGCCCATGTTCGGGGTCGGGCGGCCCTGGTACTCGCTGCGGAACGCGACGGCGTCGGTCCAGTAGCAGGTTTCCGAGCAGTAGGTCCGCCACTGCTCGTCGACCTTCTCCACGACCATGTCCTCACGGATGAGTGCGGGAACCATGCAGGTCCAGCACCGGTGCGGGTACTGGTATCCGACCTCCTCGAACGCGATCGGCTTGTTGCGACCGGGGTAGGCGAGCCGGTTGTACTCCTCCCACCACTTGCCGTACTTCGAGTACCAGCCCGGGTACTTGTGCTCGAACCACTCGAAGTCCTTGTCGGTCATCGCGTCGATCCGCCAGTAGTTCACCGGCCATCCGGTGGCGAAGAACCGGGCCACCTCGTGGACGTAGCCCTTGTCGGTGATCCGCTTCCACGCCTCCTCGACCAGGTCGTGCGGGATCGTCAGGCCGTACTTCTCGAGCGGGATGAGGTAGCTGCGGTAGTAATCGTCGTAGATCCACCGCCGCCACATCTCGGCGTAACTCTCCCGGTCCTTGCGGCGGTCCTTCGTGCCGTACTCGATGAAGGTGCCGATCGCGGCGTCGACGACGCAGTGGTTGTTCCACCACGCGTACCGCAGGTCACGTTCGAGTAGTGGACGGTTGCGCTCGTCGGCGAGTGCCATCAGCAGGATCGAATAGCCGTTGGAGATGTGGCGCGACTCGTCCGACTGCACCGAGTGGAAGACCGTCGGCAACAGGTAGTCACCGTTGGCGGCCGCCTCGTCGGGCATGGCGACGAACAGGGTGTTGGTGAACGCCGTCTCGGCGACCACGGTCAGATAGATGTTCGCCGCGGTGATCGCGTCGCCGGTGATGAACCCTTCACCGAACTGCCTGCCGATGGTCCCCGCGTAGTTGTTCGCGAACGCCTTCTCGGTCATGTCGAAACCGGCGGGATCGATGTAGTTGTTCATGTACAACTTCTTGAGGTTCATCTGGATCGTCGAGTGACGAACCTCGTCGATCATCTGCACCGCCAGCCCGTTGTGGATCTCCGGGTTGGGGACGGCGTCGATGGCCATCGGCATCGCTCGGGCGGCCGAGATCTCCGGGAACGGAATGATCGACAGGAACAGCTTCTGCCATTCGAGCCACCGCTGCTGCACCTGGCGGAACATGTTGCCGCGGATGGCACCGTCCATGGCGCCGTACACGCGGTTGTCCTTCTCTTCCTCCATCGGGAAGTAGGACCGCATGATCTGCTTGAGAGGATCCTTCTTCGGAGCCTTCTCGAAGGTGTAGTCGGTGCCGAACCGGGTGGCCGGGGTTGCGAATGTCGGATCCCATGACAGTTCGGTGATCTTCGCGTGGGCCTTTGTCAGGCTTTGCCTACTCAATGTGCGCCTCCTGGATCGTGAGCCGGCCGGGTGCCGGCTGTGGGGGGACGTTGTGGAAATTGATTGAACCCCGTGATCCAGCTCTCATCCGTCTCAGTGTGAGACGCAGGTCACGTCCAAGTGGGTGATGGCTGCCTACACTTGCCCCGCGCCGCGGCAGACCCCCACGCCCTCGATCAGCCGACACGGGAGACCAGAGCGAGTGACCCCACAGCCCATCAGCACGTCACACCACCGCACGACGTGGAATTCGAACTCGGACTCCGAGTTGGCTCCGCCGAGTTCGCCTGCGGAATCGGAGAACCTTCGTCTGAGCAATTGGCTCCGGGTGTCCTGGTCGCGATCTCGGCAGGCGTTGGGTGACGACGACCGGCCCGCCGCCGCGTACGTCGAGCGCGTGAGCACCGACACGGTGCTCGAGCGCGCCGCCCGATCCGTACTGCCCGACGTGACCGCCTACATCGAAAATGAGCCGGTATCATTGATTCTCACCGATGCGAACGGCATCGTGCTCTCCCGCACCGGTGGCGACAGCGCCTTGTTCACCGCGCTCGACCGAGTCGACCTCGCCCCGGGTTTTCGCTACGCGGAAACCCAGGTCGGCACCAATGGAATCGGCACTGCGCTCGAGGTCGGCCGGCCACTCCTCGTGGACGGAGACCAGCATTTCAGTGGTCCGCTACGGTCCTTCTCCTGCGCGGGAGCGCCGGTGACGCACCCCATCACCGGGGCGATTCTCGGTGTCGTGGACCTGACCACCGCCGCGCAGAATTCCAACACCCTGCTGCTGTCCTTCGCCACACTCGCCGCAGCCCGCCTTCGCGAGCGCGTTCTCGACGACGCAACCGAACTGGACCGGGCGATCTTCAGTGCGTACCGGTCCGCCTGCCTGCGCTCCAGCCGGCCCGTCGTCGCTGTCGGTGACGGGGTCGTGATGATGAACTCGCTGACCCGGCAACAATTCGACTCACCAGACCAGATGGCGATTCTCGAACGCACCCGAGACATCGGCGGCGAAACGACACCGGTCACGATCCTCACCGACCTGCCCAGCGGAACGGTCGCACGCCTGAGTTACGAGCCGGCATTCACCGGTAGCCGGCTGGCCGGAGGCATCGTTCGGATCACGAAACAGGTTGCTTCGCGGCGTCTTTCCGCTCCGAAGGTGAACGCGCCCATCCCACCCGCAATAGCCGGAGCCGGCCCGCTCTGGCGACACACGGTCCAGGCGGTCGTCGACGCCTGCCGACGACAGGACTGGCTCGTCCTCGACGGAGAACCCGGCGTCGGCAAGACCGCCCTGATCCGAGCGGCACACCAACTCGTACCGGACCGCGGACTTGCCGTACTCGACGCCGGCGCACTCGGCGACGACCTCCTCACCGTGGCCTCCGACGAACTCGACAGCGGATCCGACCTGGCAATACTGCACGCGCACGCCCTGGACGAGGCACATCTCGCCGCACTCGCGGACCTACTGCAGGACCTCCAGGCGCAGGAACCGCCTCGCAGACCGTGGGTGGTGCTCACCCGGTATCCCCAGGACTCGACCGACACCAGTCCACTGCTGCGCATGTTCCCCAAATCGGTCACGGTGCCACCCCTGCGGCACCACCTGGACGACCTTCCCGATCTTGTGCGCAGCTTGCTCGACACCCTGGGGGCCACCGGCCTCACCCTGGCTCCGGCCGCCTCGAATCAGCTCGGGCGTCTGGCGTGGCGCGGAAACGTCACCCAACTGAAGAAGGTTCTCGAGGACACCTGCCGGCGGCAACGGTCCGGTGTCGTCGAACTCGACACCCTTCCTCCCGCATGCCGTTCCACCACACGCCGAACGTTGACCAGGATGCAGGCGCTCGAACGCGACGCGATCGTGGACGCCCTCTCGCTTCATGCCGGCGACAAAGCCGCCGCCGCCACTGCCATCGGAATGTCCCGAGCGACGATCTACCGCAAGATTCGCGAATTCGGCATCATGCTCTGAACGACTCCGACCGCGGGAATGTCAAATTGAGACATCGCTGCGCTCTGCCCTGAGGGATGCTCTGGCCGAACCATATTCACCCGCCCAGCCTCGGGTGTCAGACAGGAGAAATCGATGACCAACCCGAACGGACTCACCACAGTCGCCGGTGCGCCGGTACCCGACAACCAGAACAGCGTCACCGCCGGCGCACGCGGTCCCTTGCTCCTGCAAGATGTCTGGCTTCTCGAGAAACTCGCGCACTTCGACCGCGAAGTCATCCCCGAACGTCGCATGCACGCCAAAGGCTCGGCCGCCTTCGGCACCTTCCGCGTCACCCACGACATCACCGCACACACCAACGCCGCCGTATTCTCGGAGATCGGCAAGCAGACCGAGATCTTTATGCGATTCTCCACGGTCGCCGGTGAGCGCGGCGCAGCCGACGCCGAACGCGACATCCGCGGATTCGCCGTCCGCTTCTACACCGAGCAAGGCAACTGGGACGTCGTCGGCAACAACACCCCCGTCTTCTTCTTCCGTGACCCCCTCAAATTCCCCGACCTCAACCACGCGGTCAAGCGCGATCCGAAGACCAACCTGCGCTCTGCGGAGAACAACTGGGACTTCTGGACCAATCTCCCGGAGGCGCTGCACCAGATCACCATCGTGATGTCCGACCGCGGCATCCCCGACGGCTACCGGCACATGCACGGATTCGGGTCACACACCTTCTCGTTCGTCAACGACGCCGGGGAACGATCCTGGGTGAAATTCCACTTCCGCACCCAGCAGGGCATCAAGAACCTCACCGACGAAGAAGCCGCCGTCGTGATCGCCGGCGATCGTGAGTCGGCGCAGCGCGACCTCTTCGATGCGATCGAGGAGGGCAATTACCCGAAATGGACCCTTTTCGTGCAGATCATGCCGGAAGCCGACGCCCAGACCTACCGCTACCATCCGTTCGACCTGACCAAGGTGTGGTCCAAGAAGGACTACCCCCTCATCGAGGTCGGGGAACTCGAACTCGACCGCAACCCGGAGAACTACCACGCCGACGTCGAGCAGGCCGCGTTCTCCCCGGCGAACATCATTCCCGGCATCGGCTTCTCCCCGGACCGCATGCTCCAAGGCCGGCTGTTCTCCTACGGCGACGCCGCCCGCTACCGGCTCGGCGTCAACCACCACCAGATTCCGGTCAACAGTCCCAGGGGTGCAACCCACGTCAATTCCTTCCACCGTGACGGCGTCATGCGCGTCGACGGCAACCAGGGCAGCGTCCCGAGCATCGAACCCAACTCGCACGGCCGATTCGCCGACCAGCGCAGCTACGCCGAACCGCCACTCGAAGTCGGCGTGGTCGCCGACCGGTTCGACTACCGAGCAGACGACGACAACTACTTCGAACAGCCCGGCAACCTCTTCCGCAGCATGAGCGCCGAACAGCAGACTGCGCTGTTCGAGAACACCGCCCGTGCCATCACCGGAGCGTCGTCCGCTGTCGTCGAACGCCACATTGCCAACTGCACTCGCGCAGACCACGCCTACGGCGAAGGCGTGCGAAAGGCCTGTGAAGCCCTCGGCGCCTTGTAGTTCGCAACATCCCAGCCCGTGATCTGCGCGCATCACCGCCAGATCACGGTTGGGGGTCGCACCGGCCAACCAGTCGCTCGCGTCGTCGCGCCTATCGGACCGCGTTCGGCACCGCACCCTCACCGGAGATCGGGCCGCGGCCGTCAGCGGGGCCCCGCGGCACCGTGAAGGTGGCGGCGACGCACAGAATCGCAATCGCGAAGCAGGCGATGGTGTACCAAAGATTTCCGATGGGGTCGCCATTGCTCGTGACGCCGTCGACAGCGCCGAAGTAGCTGGGCAACGCGGTCACCCACAGAATGCCCATCACAGCGAGGTACACCACGCTGTAGACACGGACGAAATCGTTCGAGTAGGCGGGAACGTTCGACGTCCCCCGCCGCAGCCGCGACCACTGCCGGACCAGGATCGGGATCGCGACGAGCACGATGACGATCAGTTCGGTTGCGTAGAGGATTCCCCGAACCGTGGTGCTCTCCATTCCGAGGACCGTCGCCGGGATCGGGAGGATGAATGTGCCCGCCGACGCCAGGAGACCGATCACGATCGTGCGCCACACCAGCTCCAGCCCGGTGAAGTCCCGACCCCGGTCGGCGTAGCGCCCCACGAAGAACTGAACGCACAGGGCCAGCGACATCGGCCAGAGGGCCGCGAACACCACCACACTCGGCAGTGGGACCGAGTCGAACATGGGTTGGTTGACCGGGTTGGTGGTCGACCATTCCCACCACCTCAGCTGCGGTCCGAGCTGGTCGAAGATTTCGTAGAACGCGTGGTGCACGAAGCCCACGCAGACCGCGCCGACGAGGACCCCGTACTTCCGGAAGACGCCGAGCATCCGGACGAGCTCGAAGGCCAGCGTGGCCATCAGCGGATAGATCGCGATGATGTACAGCGGCAGCCGGCCCCACAGGAAGTCCACGGTGAACACGTTGTGCGCGAACATCGTGTCCACGTGCTCTTCGATTCCGAACGCCGCCGGAAAGTACAGCGGCGGCTCGATGACGAACAGGTACGCGGTGGCGCCGAACCAGAGCGCCAGATTGGTCGGATCGCCGTTGCGGCGCCAGCGCAGGATCGCGAAGATGAGCGCGAGCACCGAGCCGAGCACGATGGTGAGCTCGAGAACCGGCAGGGTCCAGTTCTCCAGCGCGAACGGGCTGCGGACCTCGACGAGTCCGCCGGCCTCGGCGCACGAGAATCCGAGCGCTGTCGAGAGTTGGTCGAAGGTGGGCGAGCAGAGATCGGCCATCAGTCGACCACCGCCGCGACGGGATCGGTCCGGCGTGCCCGCGACTCTGCGGTGTACCAGCGGGTGCAGTCGTAGCCTGCCTCGTATCGGGTGAACCACTCGTCGGCGAGCGCGGGCAGCTTTTCGTGCGTGGGGTCGTGCTTCGGCATCTGACTACGGACGATGCCGGCGAGGGCGGTCAGCTGTTCACCGCGCGGGAGGTCGTCGAACGCACGCGGCATGACGCCTTTGCTCAGGTACGGCGCGAACACCGTGAGCAGTTTCTGCTTCGTCCGGTGCGTGGCGAACATCGACATCGAATCGACCTTCCGCTCCTTGATCGGCACGTGCTGGTTGAAGCCGGCGCAGGCGATCCGCATCACCTTCATTACGTGTGCGAAGATCGAGGGAGCCATCCGCATCCGGTACAGCTCTTCCCCGACAAGGGAATTGAAGATGATCATCGCCGAACTCCGGTGTTCGACCTCCTCGACGAAATGCCAGATGAACAGGGACGCGACCCGGTCGTCTCCCGGCCGGAAGAGGGTCGCGTCGTTGTCGAGCATCAGTTTGAACACCGGCGTGAAGGTCGCCTCCAGATCCGCGGTGTAGGCGAGTCGGTAGTTCAGAGTGGTTGCCTCGGTGAGGAGGTCGTACTCGCCGATCACCGCGTCGAGGGTGTTCTGGAGCCCCGGGTATCGCTTGATCAGGGCTTTGACGTGCTGGCGATGCGCGGTCGAGTGGTGACCCTCCTGACGCATGAACGCCACGGCCTCTTCTGCGACCTCGGGATCGGTCATTCGTGGTTTGGCCTGCATGATCGCCTTGACGATCATCTTCTCGAAGCCGACGGCCAGGAACGAGATCGCATTCGACATGCTCGACCACGCCGGGTTGTCGGGGTTCCAGAGGAACGGGACGTCCTGTTCGTCGAACGCGAAATCCATCTTTCTGGGGTGCAGGTCGGTCATGTGGATACCTCGTCTCGTGCGGCATGAGTGGGCTGCAGCCTCTGGGTGGGTAGAGACCCGAGTGATTAATAACATACACATATCGAACGGATTGTATGATTACGTTTCGGTGGTTCCCTGGCGAGCGTCTGCGAAGCGGGCCTTCGGGTCGGAGGGCGATGCGTTCGCGGTAACCTCTGAGTCCAGGTCGGGCGGTGCGCCGACAGCCCTTGCGCGACGTTCGGGCCCCGCGGCGCGTTGTGAGAGGTAGGGAAAAGACAGGTGGCTGGCAGGCGTGGGTGGGGTGGCAGTCCGCCTGGAAGTGACGAAGAAGCGTCCCGGCGAATCGTCACCGCCGCTGTCGAGCTCATCAGCCGGAAAGATACGGCGATCAGCATCGCCGACGTTGCGGAATCCCTCGGCGTCATCCGTCAGACGGTGTACCGGTATTTTCCCAGCACCGATGCCCTCCTACGGGCGGCAGCCATCGCCGCCGTCGACGGATTCCTCGACCGCCTCACAGAACACCTCGTGGGTATCGAGGATCCCGCAGAAGCCGTGGTCGAGGCCGTGATCTACACGCTCGACGAAGCGCCCCGCATTCCGCAGCTCGGCATCATGCTGTCCGGCTCTCACTCCCACACCGCGGGAATCACGTCCGACGAAGCCCTTTTGTTCGGAATGACGATGATCAGGCGTTTCGACGTCGACTGGGAGCGGCACGGCTACGATGAGCCGGCGCTGCGTGAGCTCGTCGAATATCAGCTGCGGACGATGCAGTCGTTCTTCATCTCGCCCGGAAACCCGCCGCGTAGCCAGGACGAACTGCGTGCGTATCTGCGACGGTGGGTGGGATCAACTGTCGCCGTCCCACACAGGCCGGCCTAGAGGCCGGGCGACGATCGGCCGCAGGAAAATGGGTGCGCTGCCGCTGTCGGCGACCCCGGCGGCCCGTCAGCCGACGGGCCGCGCTGGTCACGGTCGAATCTGCGTCGCGAGGTGGGGATGGTGTCGCCCGTGCAGGCTGGCTATTCGCCGCGAAGGACGGTGCCCCGACGACTGTCCGCGGAGTCCTTCCCACTCGGGGAACGTGCCCGGACGGCGACTGGTGAGGTGCCGGGTGTTGCTGGTGAGGTCGATCAGGCACCGGGCGGCGCCCTGCACGGAGAGGTGGTGCCGTCGTGCCACGTCGAGCAGTTCGTCGAAGGCCTGGGCATCGCTGTAGCCGCGGCTGGTGATCAGCACTGCTTTCGCGGTGGTCAGGAGTTCACGGTCGGACGGTCCGCGGCGCCGGTCGAGGAAGCTTCGGGTGGGCCGCGGGGGGTTGGGGTTCTCGGATTTCAACATGTGGCATCGTCCTTTTGTCTACGAGATTCCCCCAGGTCGCGATCTCGTAAACGTGCGCGATCTCCGGGGAGGCCCGTCTAGGCCACGGTTATGACGACGTTGCCACTCTTGTGTCCGGTGTCGACATACTGGTGCGCCTCGACGATGCGTTCCAGGGGATAGCTGCGGTCTATGACGACCCGCAATGTGTCCGCTTCGATGAGCTGTTTGATGTACGCCATTGCGTCGTTCTTGCGGACGGACATACCGGTGACGACTTTCCTACCGCCTCGGAGCGACGTCCAGAGTGACAGCAGGTTGTTGTTCAGCCCGGATGTGGGAACGTAGCACCCGTGCGCGGTGAGCGAGCCCTTGCACCGCGCGAACGAGTTCCTGCCCACCGTGTCGAAGACGACGTCATATGCTTCGGTGTTCTCGGTGAAGTCCTCTTCGGTGTAGTCGATGACCTTGTCGGCGCCCAGGGACTGCACCATCTCGATGTTGTGCGGACCGCACACGCCGGTGACCTCCGCGCCGAAGGACTTGGCGAGTTGGACCGCGTAGGTGCCGATGCTGCCGGAGGCGCCGTTGACCAGGACCTTCTGTCCGGTTCGCACCTTCGCCTTGTCCCGGAGGAAGAACAGTGCGGTTGTGGCGCCGTCGACGGCGGCGGCGGCCTCTTCGTAGGTCCTGGCGACCGGCTTGAGTGCGAGCGAGGCGGTTTCCGGCAGGCACTGGTACTCGGCGTAGGCGCCGATATCGAAACCGGTGAACCCGAATACCTGATCGCCCGGCTGGAACCTGTGCACGTCCTTGCCGACGGCCTCGATCTCTCCGGCAAGCTCGAGGCCCAGGGTCCGCAGTTTCCTTCGTGGCCGTCGCAGCCCGAGGATGAACCGGCCCCATAGCGGTTCGCCCCGCCGCATCTTGCATTCGGCTGTAGTCACCGTCGTCGCGTGGACTTTTATCAGGACTTCGCAGTCCTTGGGCGTCGGTTTCGGGACCTGCTCGAGCTCGAGCACTTCGGGTCCGCCGAACCGGGTGTGGATGATCGCTTTCATCGCGGCCTCCCTCTGCGGCGTTCCAGGTCGTCGCGTCGAACAAGCTCACGGCCGAGCATACTTCTCCGGCATCCTCGTCGTGGGGTTGCGCGGGCGGTGCAGGGTGTTCACACCACACCCCTAGGGTGTGTTTTCGCGCACGGCGATCCGCGGGACTGTAGTGGCGTCGGTATATCCGGCTGCCCTGCCCACAAGGACCGAGCGTCCCGCCGTCGATCCAGCGGCGCAAGCACCCAGTTTGGTGATGTTGATGGAACACGCTGCGCGAGTGAACTACCGAGAGCATCGATCCGATCCGTTCCCGCTGTCCGCGGCGCAGCACGGGCTGTGGTTTGCGCAGCAACTCGCCCCGGACGTGCCGATCTGCATCGCGCAGTACGTCGATATCCGCGGGCTGCTGGACGTCGATTTGTTCCGCGAGGTGGCACTCGTCGCCGGCCACGAGTACGAGTCGGTGTTCCTGCGTCTGGTCGACGTCGACGGTGAGCCGCACCAGGTGATCGACCCACCGGCCGATGCGGCCATGGGAATCGTCGACTTCCGCGGTGCATCCGACCCGATGGCCGCCGCCGAGGCGTGGATGCAGGAGAACTACACGGCACGAGTCGATTTCGAGCACGACTATCTGTGCGAGTCGTCGCTGCTGCGGGTGGGTGACGAGCGGCACCTGTGGTACAGCAGGATCCACCACGTCGCCCTCGACGGATATGCGGCGATGACGATGGTCAATCGTGTCGCCGCCCTGTATACCGCGGCAGTCCAAGGTCTCGAGCTCCAACCGAACCGTGCAGCGGACCTGCACACCCTGCACCGCCTCGAAGAGGACTACCGGGCGTCCCACCGGTTCTCGTCCGACCGCGACTACTGGGCCGAACGTCTCCACACACGGACGAACGGCGCCTCCCTGACCGACGTCGAGGCTCCGCCTGCCGCCCACAGCCTGACCGTGCGCACGGCGCTGTCCGCCGATACCGTCGCACGGCTCGAGGACACCGACGGCCGGCCGGGCGCGACGGCAGCGGCCGCGTTGATCGCCGCATTCGCCTGCTACCTCTCGCGGCGGACAGGACGGCAGGACGTGCTCGTGGACATTCCGCTGTCCGCACGCACCACCGCTGTACTGCGTCGATCCGGCGGAATGCTCGCCAACGTCGCGCCCCTGCGGGTGCAGGTCCGAGCCGACGACACCGTCGGCGACCTCGTGGCCCGGGTCCAGCACGAACTGATGGGAGCAATGCGGCACCAGCGCGGCAACGTCGAGGACATTCTGCGCGAGCTGGGCGTGTCCGCCGAGGCCCGCAGGATCTCGGGACCGATGATCAACGTGATGCTCTTCGATCAGGATCTCACCTTCGGGTCGCTGACCGGAGACTTCCGGATCCTCACCACCGGTCCCGTCCCGGACCTGTCCGTCAACGTGTACCGGAGCGGCACTCCGGCGTCGACGATTGTCGAGTTCGAGGCCAACCCGTACCGCTACCGCGACGACGACCTGCGGTCGCATCACGCCGGCGTCGTCGGATTGATCGACGAACTGCTCGCCGCCGACCCCGGCACTCCGCTCGCTGTGATCGGTGCGGCGGAGTTGGAGTGCTTGACTCCGGTGGTGGGTGAGGTGTCGGTGTCGGAGGTGACGTTGCCGGAGTTGTTGGCGGCGTCGGTGGTTGCGGATCCGGGTGCGGTTGCGGTGGTGTGTGAGGGTCGGAGTTTGACGTATCGGGAGTTGGATGAGGCGTCGAATCGGTTGGCGCGGGTGTTGCTCGAGGCGGGGGTGGGCGCGGAGTCGGTGGTGGCTGTGGCGGTGGCGCGGTCGGTCGAGTCGGTGTTGTCGGTGTGGGCGGTGGCGAAGACGGGGGCGGCGTTTTTGCCGGTGGATCCGCAGTATCCGGCGGGTCGTGTCGAGCACATGCTGATGGATTCGGGTGTGGTTGTGGGGGTGACGCTTTCGCAGGTTCGGGATCGGTTGCCGGGTTCGGTGCGGTGGGTGGTGCTCGATGATGCGGTGACGGTGTCGCGGTTGTTGTCGGTGTCGGCGGGGGTGGTGACCGATGCGGATCGGGGTGCGCGGGTGCGGGTGGGTCAGGCTGCGTATGTGATTTATACGTCGGGGTCGACGGGTGTGCCGAAGGGGGTGGTGGTGACGCATCGGGGGTTGGCGAATGTGGTGGCTGCGCAGCGTTCGGGTTTCGGGGTGTGTGCGGGTGCTCGGGTGTTGCATTGTGCGTCACCGAGTTTCGATGCGTCGGTGTTCGAGTTGGTGTGGGCGTTGGGGTTGGGTGCGCGGTTGGTGGTGGTTCCTCCGACGGTTTACGGTGGGGAGGAGTTGGTGCGGATCCTGGTGGGGGAGTCGGTGACGCATGCGGTGTTGACGCCGACGGCGTTGTCGTCGGTCGATTCGGCGGGGTTGGGGGCGTTGGGTGCTCTGGTGGTGGCGGGTGAGGCGTGCCCGCCGGAGTTGGTTGCTCGGTGGGCTCCGGGTCGGCGGATGTTCAATGCGTACGGTCCGACGGAGGCGACGATCATGTCGAATGTCAGCGGTGGTTTGGTGGTGGGGGAGTCGGTCACGGTGGGTGGTCCGGTTCGTGGGTTCGGTGAGCTGGTTCTGGATGCGCGGTTGCGGCCGGTGCCGTTCGGGGCGGCGGGGGAGTTGTATTTGTCGGGTCCGGCGCTGGCGCGGGGGTATCGGAACCGGTCGGCGTTGTCGGCGGCGCGGTTCGTTGCGGATCCGTTCGGTGGGCCGGGGCAGCGGATGTATCGGACGGGGGATGTGGTGCGGTGGCGGCGTTCGGAGGGTGGGCCGGTGCTCGAGTATGTGGGTCGCTCGGATTTTCAGGTGAAGATTCGTGGTTTCCGGGTCGAACTCGGCGAAATCGACGCAGCGTTGACACGGCATCCCCGCGTCGCGTTCGCGGTGACACTCGGCCGCACCGCCCCGTCCGGGGACACCGTCCTGGTGTCCTACGTCCTGCCGTCCGGTGACGACGAACCCGACGTCACCGAACTGACCGACCATGTGCGCGGCTTCGTGCCCGCCCACATGGTGCCCGCGACCATCGTCATCCTCGACGAACTGCCCCTCACCCCGGTGGGCAAGCTGGACCGGCAGGCATTGCCGACCCCGGATTTCGCGATCGTCCGCACCGTGTTCCGCGCGTCGACCAGTACGGCCGAGCACGCCGTGGCAGACGTCTTCGCCGAGGTGCTCGGACTCGACCGGGCCGGGCTCGACGACAACTTCTTCGACCTGGGCGGCAACTCGCTGAGCGCGACCCGCGCCGTCGCCCGCATCAACTCCGCGCTCGGCGTCGGCTTGGGTGTCCGGGAGCTGTTCGAGGCGCCGACCGTGGCGAAGCTCGCCGCCCGTGCCGCTACCGCGGATCGCAGCACCGCTGCGCGTCCCGCCCTGACGGCGGCCCCGCGCCCCGACCGGGTGCCGCTGTCCCTCGCACAGCAGCGGATGTGGATCGTCAACCAGGTCGACACGACCTCGCCCGCCTACAACGTTCCGATCGCGCTGCGCCTGACCGGCGAACTCGACATCGATGCTCTGCGCGCCGCGTTCGGCGACGTCGTCGAACGGCACGAGCCGCTCCGCACCGTCTATCCCGGGTCCGCAGACGGCCCGCACCAGGTGGTGCTGCCCGCGGATCGGGTGACCCTCGACCTCACCCCGGTCACCGTGCCCGACGAGACGGCGCTGCGCACCGAGCTGGTGCCTCTGGCGTCGGCCGAATTCAACGTGAGCCGCGACGTCCCCATGCGCATCGCGGTGTTGCGGATCGGTCCGGATCAGCACATGGTGGTCCTGGTGCTGCACCATATCGCGGCGGACGGCTCGTCGATGGCGCCGCTCGCCCGTGACGTGATGGTCGCGTACACCGCGCGCACGCACGGACGTCCGCCCGGATGGGCGCCGATGCCGGTGCAGTACGCGGACTTCGCGCTGTGGCAACGCCGCACCCTGGGCAGCGACACCGACCCGGACTCGCCGATCTCGGCGCAGCTGGACTACTGGCGCCGGACCCTCGACGGGATGCCCGAGCTGCTCGAGCTGCCGATCGACCGCCGGCGCCTACTGCAGCGGTCCTCACACGGCGCCACCGTGCCGTTCGCGATCACCGCGGACCTTCACAAGAAGCTGTCCGACCTCGCCCGGGGCCACGATTCGACGCTGTTCATGGTCGCGCACGCCGCACTCGCCGTCCTGCTCGGCCGGCTGAGCGGCGAGACGGACCTCGCGGTGGGCACGCCCGTCGCCGGTCGCGGCGACGCGGCACTGGACGAGATGGTCGGCATGTTCGTCAACACCGTGGTGCTGCGGACCCGCGTCGCACCCGAGCACTCCTTCACCGATCTGATGGCGCAGGTCCGCGAGACCGACCTCGGGGCCTTCGGGCACGCGGAGGTGCCGTTCGACCGGGTGGTGCAGGCGGTCGACCCGGTGCGGTCGACCGCGCACACCCCGCTGTTCCAGGTGCTGCTCGAGTTCCAGAACACCGAGGAGAGCCGCCTCGAACTGCCCGGGCTGACCGTCGAGGTCGTCGACCCCGGTGTGGAGGTCGCCAAATGCGACCTGTACCTGACCCTGAGTGAGAACGTGGACGGAGCCGGCGAACCTGCCGGAATGTCTGCGGCATTCGGGTTCGCCACCGACATCCTGGACGCGAGGACCGTGCGCGGTTTCGCAGACCAGTTCGTCCGCATCCTCGACGCGGTCACGGCGTCGCCCGACCGCCCGATCGGTGACATCGCTCTGATCGGTGCGGCGGAGTTGGAGTGCTTGACTCCGGTGGTGGGTGAGGTGTCGGTGTCGGAGGTGACGTTGCCGGAGTTGTTGGCGGCGTCGGTGGTTGCGGATCCGGGTGCGGTTGCGGTGGTGTGTGAGGGTCGGAGTTTGACGTATCGGGAGTTGGATGAGGCGTCGAATCGGTTGGCGCGGGTGTTGCTCGAGGCGGGGGTGGGCGCGGAGTCGGTGGTGGCTGTGGCGGTGGCGCGGTCGGTCGAGTCGGTGTTGTCGGTGTGGGCGGTGGCGAAGACGGGGGCGGCGTTTTTGCCGGTGGATCCGCAGTATCCGGCGGGTCGTGTCGAGCACATGCTGATGGATTCGGGTGTGGTTGTGGGGGTGACGCTTTCGCAGGTTCGGGATCGGTTGCCGGGTTCGGTGCGGTGGGTGGTGCTCGATGATGCGGTGACGGTGTCGCGGTTGTTGTCGGTGTCGGCGGGGGTGGTGACCGATGCGGATCGGGGTGCGCGGGTGCGGGTGGGTCAGGCTGCGTATGTGATTTATACGTCGGGGTCGACGGGTGTGCCGAAGGGGGTGGTGGTGACGCATCGGGGGTTGGCGAATGTGGTGGCTGCGCAGCGTTCGGGTTTCGGGGTGTGTGCGGGTGCTCGGGTGTTGCATTGTGCGTCACCGAGTTTCGATGCGTCGGTGTTCGAGTTGGTGTGGGCGTTGGGGTTGGGTGCGCGGTTGGTGGTGGTTCCTCCGACGGTTTACGGTGGGGAGGAGTTGGTGCGGATCCTGGTGGGGGAGTCGGTGACGCATGCGGTGTTGACGCCGACGGCGTTGTCGTCGGTCGATTCGGCGGGGTTGGGGGCGTTGGGTGCTCTGGTGGTGGCGGGTGAGGCGTGCCCGCCGGAGTTGGTTGCTCGGTGGGCTCCGGGTCGGCGGATGTTCAATGCGTACGGTCCGACGGAGGCGACGATCATGTCGAATGTCAGCGGTGGTTTGGTGGTGGGGGAGTCGGTCACGGTGGGTGGTCCGGTTCGTGGGTTCGGTGAGCTGGTTCTGGATGCGCGGTTGCGGCCGGTGCCGTTCGGGGCGGCGGGGGAGTTGTATTTGTCGGGTCCGGCGCTGGCGCGGGGGTATCGGAACCGGTCGGCGTTGTCGGCGGCGCGGTTCGTTGCGGATCCGTTCGGTGGGCCGGGGCAGCGGATGTATCGGACGGGGGATGTGGTGCGGTGGCGGCGTTCGGAGGGTGGGCCGGTGCTCGAGTATGTGGGTCGCTCGGATTTTCAGGTGAAGATTCGTGGTTTCCGGGTCGAACTCGGCGAAATCGAATCGGCTCTCCTCGGATACCCCGGTATCGATCGCGCCGTCGTGAACACCAGCGGCGACCGGTTGGCCGGCTACGTCGTCCCCGCTGCGGGTTCGCTACTGGACACGTCCGCCGTCCTGGCGCACGCCCGCGCGCGGTTGGCCCCGCATATGGTCCCCGCGACCGTGACGGTGCTCGACGCCGTGCCGGTCACCGCGAACGGGAAACTCGACCGCGCCGCCCTGCCGGAGCCCGACTTCACCGCGGCGCGCGCCGCGTACCGGGCGCCGCGCAATGCGACCGAGGAGGTCGTGGCCGCCGCTTTCGCCGAGGTGCTCGGACTCGACCGGGTCGGCCTCGACGACAACTACTTCACGCTCGGTGGCACGTCGCTCACCGCGACGAGCGTGATCGCCCGGATTGCCGAATCGTCCGCGCGCGCCGTGCCGGTGCAGTGGATCTTCACCCATCCGACGCCGGAAGCCCTGGCGCACATGATCGCCACGGCGCCGGAGGACTCCCGGGCGGAGGACGCCGCCGACCAGTCGCTCGACGTGCTGCTGCCGCTGCGGACCACCGCCACCGGGAGCCCGGTGTTCTGCATCCACCCCGCGATCGGGTTGGCCTGGTGCTTCACCGGACTGGTGCAGTACCTCGGCGACCGTCCGGTGTACGGGCTGCAATCCCCGGCGCTGACCGACCCGGACCTGCGTGTCGACTCCTTGCAGGAGCTCGCCGCCCGGTATGTCCGACGAATCCGCTCGGTGCAACCGCACGGCCCGTATCACCTGGTCGGCTACTCGGTCGGCGGTCAGATCGCCCATGAGATGGCGGTGCAGCTCACGGGTGACGGCGACGAGGTGGCCACCCTCGCGATGCTCGACACACACCTGGCCGGAGGGTTCGGCCACACGACGGAGAAGCCCACCGTGGCAGCACTTCTGGCGGAGTTCGGCGCGGTGGTCCCGGGTGACGAGGATGCGGCGGCGACCACGGATCGCGCCGTGGAAGTGTTGCGCCGCACCGGCGGACTGTTCGCAGGTGTGACCGTGGACGACCTCGACGCCGTCCACCGGGTGTTCACCCAGACGGTCGACCTCGCCCTCGCACACCGCCCGTCGACACCGATCGGTCTCGATCTGCTGTACTTCGGTGCGGCGGATTCTGTGGACGCACCCACCGGCGTCTCCGCGTGGAGGCCGCACATCAGCGGCGAGATCCTCGAACACGCCGTTCCCGTATCGCACCAGCAGATGACGAGTCCGGAAGCGCTCGCCGGCATCGGCCCCGTCCTCGCACAGCACGTGACGCTCGCCGACCGCCGGCTCGCCCTGTCCTAGGCGCTCACCCCCAGCCGGCGCGCCGGGTGATGAATTCCGTGAGGTACGCATCGGGTTCGCGAGTTGCCGGCGAATTCCGCTACTCGTCGGTTGGGAGCATCGGCCACAGTCGTCGGCGCACCTGCCGACCATCGAGGTGGTGTGTTCTCATGCTCTCCACGACACTCACCCTCCTGATAGTTCCTCGTCGACACGCGCACCGGCGTGAGCGCCGAGGACCTGTGGTGTGCGGGCGCGAACTTTCACCGGCACCTGTCACCGGGCGCCGTCGCTTCCGTCACGGTGGGGCTCTTCATCTTCGTCGATGGGCAGCGCTTCGTCTGCCACCTCGATGGCGGAGCCGCGCCGGTACCGGCGAGTCCTGCGGTACGACAGCAATTCTCCATCGAGGTCCAGCACCACCTCGTAGAGTGCGAGCATGTCCGCCGACGGAGGGATGTGCCGGTCGTCGACCACCTCCACTTCCACCGACCAGCCCTCCTCAGTCGGCATCACCGCCGTCGCGTTCTCCGACTCCTTTCCGATCACATCCGCGATGTCACGCAACGCGGCCGCAGCGGCCGCCGCTGCCGACACGGGCGGGGGATGTTCGTCAGCCATCCCAATCATCTCCTTCTCCTCCGGAGCGTCCGGTGTGAGCTGGGCATATGTGAATTCTTCTCTGATCGGTGGCCGGACACCAGGGGCGTGGGCGCCGCCTTCGGCAGCGAACTGACTGTTCGGTGCGAGTGCCGGAGCTTGCAGATGTCCGGCCCTGCTCGATGTTGGTCGGGCCACCTGGGTGCTTCTCTACCGGGCTCCATCTATCACGCGAACCGAGCAGAGACTCGGATGAATGCTTGCACGGCGGGTTCGAGGATTGCACCCGGGTTGGCTGTCCTCGTCTCTCTCCTGAATGTCGTGATCGGGCCGTTTCGTCTTCCATCCGAGGGTCGCTCGTTGTCATCCATCGGCCAACTGAGGACATCGAACAGGGGCACACGTTTTGGTGAGCGGACGGAGTCTGCGAGTACGCTGGCCCGGTCGAGAAGAGAGGTGTTGTGCCCATGAGTGAGCCGTATGCGGTGGTCGGAGCGACGGGTGGTCAAGGAGGCGCTGTCGTCGACGCGCTGCTCGAACGAGGGTGTGAGGTTCGAGCTCTTGTCCGTCGAAGCTCTTCTCGCTCAGATGCGTTGCGCCTGCGAGGCGTCGACATTGCCGTGGCCGATATCACCGATCGGGCTGCGATCGCGTCTGCCGTCGATGGGTGCGCGGGCGTGTTTGCCATGACGACGCCTTTCGAAGACGGCCCGGAAGCGGAGATCGCTCAGGGCGCCGCACTTGTCGGCGCGTTCAGTGATTCCGGTGTTCCACACGTAGTGTTTTCTTCGGTGGCCGACGCGGACAAGAGCACCGGGGTCCCGCATTTCGACACGAAGGCGGCGACCGAGTCGTTGCTGCAAGAATCATCCGTTCCGTACACGATCGTCGGGCCGACCTACTTTTATGACAACCTGCTCGGTGGACTCGACGGCATCCGCCGAGGCCGGCTCGATCTGCCTCTGCCAGTCGATACCCCGCTGCAGCAGTTGTCGCGGCGCGACCTCGGTCGGTTCGTTGCGCTCGTGTTCGACGATCCGGACCGATTCGTCCGGACACGAATCGACCTGGCGTCGGATGATCCGACGCCACGTCGGATGGCCGAGGTGCTCAGTAACGTGCTGGGCACGCCGGTTCACGCCCACTCGTCCGACGCGGACGCCATCGCATCGCCGGACATGCGCGCTATGTTCCGCTTCCTTACCGACACCGGGTACGACGCGAAGATCGGCGAACTGGGTCGGCTCTACCCCGAGGTGGGGTGGCAGAGCTTCGCCGATTGGGCCGCCCAGTTGGCGTGACGTCCGCGGAGAGCACGAGGTCGACGGGTTCGGTGTCGAAGTGGTCGCGCAGGGCCAGGTCCAGGTCCAGGTCGGTGCGCCGGCGTCGGTCAACCCGAAGACGAGTGGGTCGTCGCTGCTGGTGGCAATCGCGAGGTCGTTAGTGGCGTTTGTCGGTCGGGGTAGGGCGGGTGCCCGGTGGCGGGGTCGCGGCGCGAGCGAGTTCGGCTACGCGGTCGGCCAGTTCTCCGGTCAGTGTCGTGTCGGGTTCGGTGCTCGCAGCGTCCGCGAGCTGGGTGATGACGGTGTTGGTCGTCGGGGGGTGCTCGAGTCGGTGTTGCGTCTCGATGTCTTCGAGGTGCTCGGCGAGTAAGTCGGTGTCGAGTTGGTGGGCCGCCTTCTCATTCAGTTCGGCGGTCTCGACGGTCGTAGACCGAGGGGCGGTCTCGGAGTCAGCTGCAGCGATATCCGGTGCGCTGGGATCGTGATCGGTGTCGGATGCAGTGCCGGAGACCGTGGTTGTGCGGGGTGCGGTGTCGGCGGCATCGTGGGCTCGGTCCTGGTGACCGAGCACGGTGCCGACGGCACAATCGAGCAGGCTGAGACTGCCCCGGTACAGCCGCCGGACCGGTGCTGCGGGTGCCAGGTGCGCGATTACCTGTTCGTCGATCAGGTGCAGCGGGTAGCGCGCGATCGTGTACTGCACGCGCAGAACAGCCAGAGGGAGTGCGGTGATGTTCATGAGGCCTCTATGTTCGGGTGAAGGGCTAGGACTGGGGGCGTCGCTGAGGGTTCTAATCCGGCACTGCCGATTGGGTACGCCCCCACCGCCTTGACGTCGCGTCGGGTCCGGTCGGTCCAACTCGCGTACTGGCGGAGATCTCGACACGTCCGTCCCTCGACACGGGCGGGACCACCGGCCGGGTCGCCGGTCCCGGGGACCGACGGAGGCTTTCGGACATCACCCGTTGCCACCACAGGTGCAACGGACTCGGATCCGGCCACCGAATCGGATCGTCTTCCGATCGGAACTCAGGGCCGCTGCCGCTAGTGGAGTCTGCTTCTTCGATGCGAGGCACGGTCTGTACACCCTCTCGGTCAGACGCATCCGGTCGGTCGAATGCGCCGCTGGTTCGACGTCAGCCACCGTCACCGGCTACCGGCGTCGTCGCCTGCGGTCCGGTTACCCGAAACAGCGTCCGACTACCCACGCATGATGCCAATGGCGGCCCGGCGTCATCCCGGCTGCGAGGCAAACACGATGGCGGAATCCGTCGATCTCGTTGCACGGGTCGACGGTGCGGCCGACTTGCGCGGCGTGGTCGGGTGCCCGTCACCCACCGTCCCCGAACGATTCCACCCGCATTGTGTGTTCGTTTTTTTCGTTTTATGGTGGGGTATGGGTGCTGGGATGAACCACACGGTGTTGCCGCCGGCCACCGACGATCGGGACCTTCTCGCCGCGCTGAAGGCCGTTCTCACTGGTCATGAGCAGGTGTCGATCTCGACCCCGGAGGGGTCGGTGCCGCTGCCGGACAGTGTTCTGGGGTTGCTCGTGGACGCGGTCACCGCCCTGGATCAAGGGCAGGCGGTCACGGTGGAGCCGCATCGCACAGTATTGACGACGCAGGAGGCCGCGGAACTGTTGGGCATCACCCGGCCGACGTTGGTGCGGTTGCTGGAGGCGGGGAAGATCCCGTACACCTCGCCCGGCCGGCATCGGCGGGTGGAGTTGGCGGACGTGCTCGAATACCTGCAGCGCGAGCGTGTGCGCCGCGGCCAGGTGTTCGACGAGATGGCGCACGAGGAAACCCCGGACCCCGGCGACGCCACTGACGGCTTCGTGTCGACCCGCTGATCCGGGGGAGGGCGCCGTATGGCTGTCTTTCGGGTGGTTCTGGACGGGTGCGTCCTGCTTCCCCAGACTCTGAACAATCTGCTGCTCGCCCTCGCCGATGCCGAGTTGTTCCGGCCGGTGTGGACGCCGGATCTGCTCGACGAGGTCGAGCGCACCCTGTCCGGCGAGAGGTTCGGTAAGTCGCCGGAGCAGGCGGCGCGGCGAGTGCAGCAGATGCGCAGAGCATTTCCCTTCGCGGAGGAGGAGTCACGCGGCTACCGGGAGCTGATCCCGGCGATGACGACCGAGCCGAAGGACCGGCATGTTCTGGCTGCGGCGGTGCGGTCCGGTGCGGGTGTGATCGTGACCGCAACCCTGGCGGATTTCCCGAAGGCGGCCCTCGATCCGTTCGACGTCGAGGCGATCCATCCCGACGAATTCCTCTGCGATCTGCTCGATCTGGACCCGGACGCGGTGTTCGAGTGCCTGCGCGTGCTGGTGGACCGAAATATGTTCCCGCCGCGCACGGTAGGGGAGCTGCTCGAGTTGCTGGAGCGGCTGACCCCGCGGTTCGTCGACACCGTCCGCGCATTGCTCGTCGCCCGGGGCGAGGTTCCCGACGTTGGTGCGGTGCCGGCGGCGTCCTCCCTTCCGGAGTTGACCGACGAACAGATCAGCGCCGTACCGGCCGAGATGCGGGAGGCCTACCTCGAGCTTCGTGCGATGGATCCGGCGGAATTGTTGCGGTTCCTCGGGCATACGCGGCTGGTGAGTGCGGCGTGGGCGTTCTTGACATCGGTATGCGTGGACGGTGATCTGCTGTCGGTGTGGCCGAACGTGGATCCCGACTTCCGGGCGGTCCTCGCATGGCGGTGGGTGCGGGACAACCATTATCAGATGACGGTTGACGGTTGGGAGGGTGAGGCGGTCGCTTCGGCCCTCTCAGGTCCGGCGCCGGATCATCCGCTGTGGGTGCATTTCGAGCGTGTGCATGTGCGGTCGTTCCGGGCGATGCTGCCGGATCCGGCGACGTGGGGGATAGGTACCGGCACAAGGATCGTCGGCCCCGGTGTGGAGGTGCTCTATGTGCACGAGATGTCGACGCTCGAGAGCGGTGTGTGGGAGCCGAACGTTCCCCGGCCGGTGTTTCCGATCCTGATGCATCTCGTCGACGATCGGTGGCTGGTGCGGAACCTGGGGTCTGAGGAGGACCCTGCCGCCAGGACATGATTCCTTCGCACTCACCCCATCCGATGTTTCCCCAGAATGAAGAACACGATGCTCGGCTGCTTGTCGCTCATGCCTCATCCCGCCTGCGGTCGTGACCCTCTGTCGTCCGGTCGGGGCCGAGCACGCGTCCTGCACCGGGAGTGACCACCCCGGGGTGTCGGACCTTCCGGGCGGCTCGGAAAGGCCGACACAGAAACGGCAATCCGTCGGACAGAGTTCAGGCCAGCGATTTGAAGATCGATGGACTGGCCGGCTCCCGCTGAGGAACGATGACAGGCACGTCCCGAAAGCCGGCCCATGTCCGGAACGAGCTGTCTGCACGGGTCGCGATAGCCCCGTCCGGCGAAGGAATCCCGAATCGGGGCGACGAACGGGACACCAATTGATCTGTCCTGGATAGTTATGAGCAATTTCGGGTTGTCTCTCATTCGACCATTGCTGAGGCCTCGGGCTGTGAGACACCGGAGCGGATCCCCTGTGGGATTGGATGCTTCGCAATAGTTCAGCCAGAGACGTCAGTACCCCATCCTGGACGGCACTGAGTCGACCCGACCTACCCTCGACGACCGGGCGCATCAATGGTCACTCTTGCGTCCTCGCCCGCGATGTCAGAATTGCCCTACCTGGGGCGACTGTCTCAGAATGAAAACATTCGTGTCCCGCAAGGATAAGTGTTTGCGGTTCCGCGGCACTACAATTGAATGCGTTACTGTGCTTCTCGCCCAGATCCCGGGGGCCTTCGACTTGGTGACCGGGCTGCTGCCTACGACACTGATCTCGCCCGCGTGGGGACAGCAGGCGCAGGATTCGGACTTCATGACAGACCTCAACGCAGGTGGTGACACCGTCGCGGGTACCGAATACACCACCATCGGCTCACGAGTCGACGAAGTGGTCCAGCCGAACACGAGCATTGCGCTGCGCGATTCGGCGGCAACGAATGTCATGATTCAAGACCTGTGCCGCAAAATCAGACCGGCCATTTCCGGATGCCGTATGACCCCTTCACTCTGCAGCTCATAGTCAACGCGCTGGATCCTGACTCCGCCGTGACTCCTGCTTGCGTGACTGTGCCCTTCGGTGCCGGCGTGCTGGACATGATTGTCGCCGACAACTTCTGATCGGCAAGTCCGGCCCGCGTTCACGGACGATCATGATGGCGTGTGACCGAGGGTGTACCTGCAGCTCAGTTGGCGGTTTCTCAGACCTCGAGGACCGGCTCACGTAAGTCGCTGTTGCGGGCGCCCTGGAGATTGATTCCGGTTGTCCGCGCAGATCCTGCCCTCGACTTGACACCGGGCATACCCCACGACGATCTCGGCCATCAGGACACGCTGGTCCGTCATGGGCTACCTATACGGGACCCACATGCAGGACTGATAACCAGGACTCGATTCGGAGAGTCCGCCTTTGAGCCCGATCGTGTCCGGAAGCGTCGAGGGTTGTCCTGTAGGGGGATCGACAGACAGGACGGTTATCGCATCGCGGAGATTCTGCTCTGGGCCGGCCCTGCGGTGTTTCCCCTGCTGCGCTTTTACGCCGACGATCACCTCGGCGTCTGTGTTGCGGCGTTTACCGACGTCGATCAGAAACCTGGGTCTCTACTCGCGTACGCTGGCCCGATCGTGCCTTCCTTACCGTGAGGGTTGCGCAATGTCACCCTGTTTCCCGCCAGCGGAGCACGGCGTACGGGCGGTGCGCATCAATGTCGATTGCATCTGATTTGCCGACCAGATCGGCGTGGACCATCGCAGGCAACCGGTTGAGCACTGCCTCGACCGAGGACGGGTCGGCCGGATCCGAGCGTCTGCCGACTTGCGCGCATCGAGCCGTTCGGGCTCGATCGAGCGCGGGGGAGTGGGGCGGGCCCGCCTACGCGGGGTCGAGGTGGCGCTCGAACTCGATTTCATCCCGAAGCGGGACCTTGTAGTAGCCCACGTCGGGGATGTCCGGCTTCAGGGTCCGTCTCGCCTCGTCCACTGCGCCGCATCGAACGGCCGACAGGCGGAAGCCGCGCCGCTGGTAGAACTGCATCGAGTCGAGGTTGTCGTTCGTCGTGACCAACCACAGTCGCGAACAGCCTTGTGCACGGGCGACTTCGGCGATGCGTTCGATGAGTGCCGTGCCGACGCCACCCCATTGGCCGGATGCGCGCATGTTCACGATTTCGCAGTTCGTGCCGTCGATGTCGTAGATCAGCACCCCGACCGTCTCGTCGTCGGTCGATGCGATCAGGGCCGGGCGGTCGCGTGCGTCGACCAACTCGCCGCGCCGGGCGATCTGGGTGGTGTGTTGCGCCTGGAGGAAGGACGTCAGGCGTGGCTCTCCTGCGGGTACCTCATAGATGTCGACCATGGTCCCTATTTTCCTCGCCCCATCGAGGCTAGACCAGGGTGGATCTGTCGGGTTGGGTCAGGATCACATGTCCATGCCGCCGTTGACGCTCTACACCTGTCCGGTGATCTAGGAGGAGGCGTCGGCGGCCAGGAAGTGCACGACCCGTGCGACCTCCTCGGGCCGTCCCCCGCCACCGTGCCGGCCGTTCCGCCGAACCTCAGTTACCACGCCCCGTGGGAGCGCATGGACCAGCCCGTCCGAACCGCCCTCCTCCGACTGGCGCCCGCAACCGTTGTGACCGCACAGATCGAGATCGCCCTCACTCGCGCCGACGCACACGACGTACTCATTCGCGACCCCGACGGCCGCTACCGCCTGCCGCGCAGCCTGCGACTGTTCCTGCGAGCCCTCGCCGACGAATACCGATGATCGGCCCTGAGGTTTCGGCACGCTTTGTGTGGCCACGATCGATCCGGGAACGGCGGCTGTTTACCGATCGGTCAGCGGCAGCGACGATGTCGTGCTTATGATCCGGGCGTGTCGCCGAGCGGAAGGTGCGGGCGGATGTCGGAGAAGGGGAGCACGCCGGAACCGGAGCCCGGTGCGCTGGGTGTCGGTGCCCGGGTGCTGGTGCGCCGGCGGTCGGAGTCGGCGCAGAGGGGTCGGATTGTTGAGGACTACGCCGAACTGACCGATACCGGCGAACGTGGTCATGCCTGGGCGCCGGTCCATCGGTGGGCGGTCGCCCTCGACGACGGGCGTCTGGTCTTCGTCGACACCGACGACCTCACCGCGGATCCCGGCAGGCGGTGATCGGGCGAGCCGCTGCCCCGCTGCCATGGCCGGTGCGCGCGGGGTGCGGTGTCTCGCCGTGGTCGAGGGAGCGGCTATTGGAGGGCGGGTGCCTCCGGAGAACATCGAGTCGTGCAGGTCGATCTCGGTGGGGATTGCTCCGGTGCGGCTACGAGTTGGTCCCCAGACGATCGAAGTCGCCGATCTCGGCAACAAGTGGGGCTCAGCGCTCCCCAATGGGCACGTGCGCATTCACTGGGGCCAACGCCCTGCATTCGTCGATCATGTGCTGGTACATGAGCTCGCACATCTGTGAGACGCACCATGGGCCGGCGTTCTGGCAACTCCTCGTTACGGCGAGTGTTTGGTGGGATAGTCGTGTATCCGCGGCGGACCTGCGCGTCTGGACGCGAGCGCCGGAGCTGCACGGGACTGGCGGCGACGCACCCGCACGAGGTTGCGCCGGGCCGCCGCTCGGCGAGACCATGGTGCGGTGGCCGGCTGTGTGGACGTCCGGGCGTACGCCGAGCTCAATGACTTTCTGGCCGCTGAGTCTCGCGACCTGGCGGTGCGTCGGGCGTTCCGTCCACACCAGACGGTGAAGGACGTCATCGAGGCGATGGGCATACCCCACACCGAGATAGACCTCATCCTGGTCAACGGCGAGCCGGTGGACTTCGCGCATCGGCCGCGGGACGGCGATCGAATTGCGGTGTACCCGGCCTTCGAGACACTCGACATCCCACCGGTGGCACGGCTGCGGCCGGCGCCGCTGCGCGAGCCACGGTTCGTCGCCGACGTCAACCTGGGTCGGCTGGCCCGCTTGCTTCGGCTCTTGGGGTTCGACGTTACCTGGGCGTCCGACGCGGAGGACGAGACGCTGGCGTTTGTCAGCCGGGAACAGGAGCGGTTCCTTTTGACCCGTGACCGGGGGTTGCTCAAACGTCGGGCGATTACGCACGGACTTTTCGTGCACGCCGACCGGCCGTTCGATCAGACCGTCGAAGTCGTCCGCCGCCTCGACCTCGGGGGACAGCTCGCCCCGTTCACGCGGTGCCTGCGCTGCAACGGCCCACTGGTCGCAGCGCCCAAAGCCGAGGTGATCGATCGGCTCGAGCCGCTGACGGCCCGGTACTACGACGAGTTCGGCCGCTGTACGGAATGCGGTCAGATCTACTGGCCCGGATCGCACCATCCACAGCTTCAATCAATCGTGAAGGCGATCGGCGCCGAACTGTGACCTCGGCTCACCCGAGATCATCGTGAGAACCGCACACAATTCGCAGCCCCCGTCGCCTTGGTGATGAGTCTCGCCGACAACGAACACACCTTCCCCGTGTGGGACTTTCGCGCCGACGGGCCAGCACATCAGCCTTGATTCGCCGCGACGGTGCACTTCTGACAGCCTACTTGGGCGGTTGACTTGTGCGGTCCGCGCGGATTGCCCGCTCGCATCCCGCGCGGTCGTCCAACGGTTCACACCGCATCTCCAGTCCGTCCCCTGCGACGGTTGTCGCATGTTGCAGGGATGCTCCCGGACGAGCCGGTCGAGTCCACCGTTTGCAGACGGTGACATCGGTTCAAGGACGCTGCCGTCGACGAAGGCTTCGATATTTCACCCCCCTGCCTCGGATGCCGTTCACTGTTGCAACTGCGGCCGACACCGAGGAGTTCTCGGGCAGCCGCGAACTAATCTAGGACAGCGCAGAGGGCTGACGAAGTGATATGGGGAGGGGCGGGCGACGTACGAGAACTGTCGGGCGACACCCGCTCCGCCCCGCACCGGCCGTCAGGGATGAAGTGCCCCGGCAACCGGGTGGACGGCTAGCGACCGTTCGCCGCGAGTGTGAGGTACCCGTCGATATGCTGCACGCATCCTTACTGCTCACAGCGAAGAGACGGTGATCGAGTTGTCTGATGCGCAACGTGGCCAACCGGACAAGCCGCACGTCGTGGTGGTCGGCGCGATCCTCGACGTCGGCGCGCAGTAACCGTGGACGCGCACATCGTGTTGCCGACCATCGACGGGCAGTCGTTCGCGTCGTTGCGCCGCCGGGCCACGCCGAGGGCGGAGCGGTTCGCACTCGGCAAACGCCTGCGCAAGCAGACACCGCGGTCCGCGCTCGGCGAGTGGCGCGCACCGGACGATCGCCCCGATGTGGTGGATCAGATCGGTGTGTCGCACCACGGTCGGGTGGAATCGCTCATACCGGTCAGGGTGGGGCGGATGGCGGCCTCGCCGTACGGTTTTCTGCGGGGCACCGCGATCGTGATGGCCCAGGACCTCGCCGGGCTGCCGGCGACCGGAATCCAGCCGGTGATATGCGGGGACGCGCATCTGGGCAACTTCGGGTTCTACGCCCCGCCGGAGCGCGACCTGGTGCTGGATCTGAACGACTTCGACGAGGCGCATCCCGGCGGCTGGGAATGGGACCTGCGCCGTTTGACTGCGAGCATCTGGGTGGCGGGCCGGCAGAACTCGGCGACCGAGGGGCAGTGCGAGAGTGCAGTGCAGTCCTGCGTCGCCACCTATCGCGAGCATGTGCGCTGGCTCGCGGAACAACCATTGCTGGCGCGCTCGTTCGAGCGACTCGACCTCGACCGGCTGCAGACGACGGCGTCGGACGAGTCGCTGCGCCACGAGATCACCCGCGCCGCGGAGCGGGCTCGGCGCCGCGTCAGCGACCGGGCGCTGCCCCGATTCACCGAGCAGGACGAAACCGGCCGGCGCATCGTGGAGGAGCCGCCGCTGATCACCCGGGTGTCCGAGGCGGAGGCCGAGAATCTCGCCGCCGGGCTCGACGAATACCTCACCACGCTGCCCAGCCACTGGGCACGGCTGCTCAGTGGTTACACCGTCGTCGACGTCGCGCACAAAGTGGTCGGCGTGGGCAGCGTCGGATTGCGTGCCTACGTCGTGCTGTGCGAAGGTAGCAGTGCCGACGACGTGCTGTTCCTGCAGCTCAAGCAGGCGCGTCGATCCGTCGTGGCGCGCTTCGTACACGGCGAGTCCGCCTGGCACGACCACCAGGGCCGGCGCGTGGTCGAGTACCAGCAGGCCCTGCAGACCGTCAGCGATCCGTTGCTCGGCTGGACCACGGTGGAGGGCCGGCAGTACTACGTGCGGCAGTTCCGGAACATGAAGGGCACGGTCCCGATCGACAACCTGAGCGCGGCAGCGCTGACCGACTACGCCGGCATCTGCGGGCGCCTGCTAGCGAAGGGCCACGCGCGGACCAGTGGTGCGTCGATGATCGGCGGCTACGTCGGAAAGTCGGACACGCTCGACGTCGCACTGAGCCGGTTCGCGCACGCCTACGCGGATCAGACCGAACGCGACCACGCGACTTTGGTCGACGCGGTGAAGCGGGGGAAGTTGCCGTGTGAGCCGCCGACGTGAATCGGTGTGTATTTGTCGTCCGGCTTCGCGGCGGCCACACTCTGGTCGCCCGCCCGTCGCGGCAGTTTCGTGGCGGTCGTTTCAATCGTTCTACTTCGGCTCGAGCCTGGCGATGCCGCTAGTCGCGACCTTGGAGCTTTGTTCCCCGGGAACACCGCCGAGGGAGAACGTTCGAAACGCATGCCCGAGAAAGGCGACAAGAAACCGGAGCTCCGAACCCTGACCGTGGGCACCGGGTGCTGGTTCAGAGACAGCTCGGACAAGCCGCGCCCGGTGCGATCGTCGAGGACTACGCCGAACTGACCGATACGGCCGAACGCGGGCACGAGTGGGCGCCTGTACATCGGTGGGCGGTCGCCCGTCGACGACGGACGTCTGGTCTTCGCCGATACCGCTGACGTCACCATCGCGCCCGGCACCCGGAGGTCCGGTCGGGGGGCCGGCGCAACTGGCTGAGCGGCCGCCGCGGCTGTGCCGCCAAGCGCGACAGCATACTCAGGCATATCCGCCCGCTTTATTCGGTGGTCAGTGAGGACTTGAGCACTGAGCGAGCGCAGGTGAACCCGGTCCTGGAGGCGATGCGGGTGTTCGATGTGTATCCGCACGGCTCGTTCACCTCGTTCGGGTCGAATCCACCGCCGATCGAGTATTGGGTGAGTCCTGGTGTTCATTCGGGGTCCTGGGCTGGTGCGTACCACGGGCACGGTGACCGCTGGTCGGTACTGCACCTTCCTGCGTCGTGGGTCGAGGCGCCCGCCGACGAACAACGCCTGGGCGCCGCTGTTGCCTTCACCGCTGTGGACCAGGCCCCGGCGGCTTGGCCTGCCGACGGTCGGATCTGAGCCGCACGAATGAGGATCGGCACCGGCCACATCAGGTCGTCCCATTGGTGTCGTCGGGCGTTGACAACGTGGTACACGGGATCACGTGAAGTCATGGCTCAGTGGATGAATCGGCAGACGCACAGAGGCTTTGCATGTGGCGGTCCAGGGCGGAAGCGCTGGGGGCGACCGAACGGTATGTGTCCGGGACCAGCGGATCTCGGATCACTGTAGGTTGTTTCTGTCGTCGGCGCCCCGCGCCACCGCCAGGGGACCTTCCCGGGTGCGTCATCGACGCCATCTTGCACCGGCGTTTCCCAGGAGACCGTGTGCGCCCGGAACGCCCGCTCCGCGGACGAATGTGGTCAGCAACTCGAAGAGCCCTCAGGCCACGTCGATCGCCTGACCCATTCCCACACGGCCGTTGCGGCGAACACCGCGACACCGCTGCGTTCCTGTGTACGTAGCCGCTCCGAGTTCACTCGACGCGAACGTTGCCTCGAGTCAGCGATGTTCACTTGGAAGTTAAGTGCCGCAGAAGGTTTGGAAGATTTTACTGAATGACTGTGGGGCGGGTGTGGTGTAGTCGGACCACTCGTCGCGGCGGTCGAACGGATGCGTGACGACCTCGAGTAGCTTCTCGAACGGAGCGAGCTCCCCGTCGGTCGCGGCGCGCAAAGCAGCATCGAGCTGATGATTGCGCGGAATGTACAGCGGGTTGACGCGGTCCATCGCGTCCGCGGTCTCCGCCGCCCCGCGCCCATGTTTGGGCAGGGCGCCGCGCCAGCGTTCCAACCACGGCCCTATCTGCTCGCGCGGTACGAGGCCGTCGAGCGGCGTCGAATTTCCGCGTAGTTCGTCCGCGAGAGCACGAAAGGTCCCCGTCCAGTCGGCACCGTGGTGCTTCAACAGCGTCAGCAGGTCGTCGACCAGCGCTCGATCGACGAGCGTGCCGGACAATCCGAGCTTTGCCGCCATACCGGCCGCGTAGTGGCTGTCGTAACGCTCGTCGAAGGTCTCGAGGACTGCCGAAACCGCGGCAATCGCGTCATTCGGCGTGGAATCGATGAGCGTCAGTAGCGTTTCCGCGAAGCGCGCCAGATTCCACTTCAGGACTGCGGGCTGGTTGCCGAACGCATAGCGGCCGCCGTGGTCGATCGAACTGAACACTGCGGCCGGGTCGAACGAGTCGAGGAAGGCACACGGACCGTAGTCGATGGTCTGACCCGAAATGGTCGTGTTGTCGGTATTCATCACCCCGTGCACGAAACCGGTGAGCATCCATTTCGCCACCAGTGAGGCCTGCGCCTCCACCACCGACTCGAAGAACGTCAGGTAGCGGCTACCTTCACGCTCCGCCGGCAGTTCGGTCAGCTCCGGGTAGTGGCGGGCGATCGCGTAGTCGGCGAGCCGCTCCAAGACCTCACCCGGCCGCACCGCGTATTCAAAGGTGCCCACCCGCAGGTGACTGGCCGCGACCCGTGCGAGCACGGCACCGGGCTCGGCGCCGTATCGGCGAACGTGCTGGCCCGTCGCGACCACCGACAGAGCGCGGGTAGTGGGAATGCCCAGGGCGTACATGGCCTCACTGACCAGATATTCGCGCAGCATCGGGCCGACCACCGCGAACCCGTCGCCGCCCCGGGAGAATGGCGTGGGCCCCGAGCCCTTCAGATGTAGATCCACCCGCTGTCCATCACTGTTCACCAGTTCGCCGAGCAGCAACGCCCGACCATCCCCGAGGAGCGGTGCGTATCCACCGAACTGATGGCCCGCATACGCCATCGCCACCGGCTTGGCCCCGGCGGGCGCCGTCGATCCGGACAGGACACCGACCCCGTCCTCGCTTCGCAATGCCTGGACTTCCAACCGGAGCGACGCCGCGAGCTGCTCGTTGAGCACGAGCAACACGGGGTCAGGCGTACGAGCACCCTGCCATGGCACAGTCAAGGCGCCCAGCTCGTCGGCGAAGGTGCTCTCGAGGCCGGTCACCGCTGTATTCGTGCCCACCGTGGAATTCGGGAATGCAGCCATTATCCGAGCGTAACCACCGCAGGCCCTGTCTCGCCGTCCGGGCCGAGCAGGCCTTCTTCTCGACCTGCGGCAGCTCACTGTCGCAGCCGCGCCCGAGGTGTTGTCGATCGGGGAAGGTCGAGGTCAGACGGTGGTTGTTTGGACCATGGTGCTGGTGACCTGGTCGGTACGGCCGTCGCCGAGTGGGTCGGGCCATGTTGTCCAGGTGTCGGGGCCGAGTTCGATCTCGGCGGTGGTCAGCAGACACGCGTCGAGTTGACGGCGCAGTGCGTCGGGGTCGATTCCTTGACCGATGAAGACGAGTTCTTGCCGGCAGTCACCGACGGGCTCTTCCCATCTGTCGAGTATTCCCGCGCGGCGGTAGTCGTCTTCGGGCCAGTAGGTCTCGGGCAGGAATTTCCACCAGTGTCCGATATAGCCGTGTCGGATCAGGTGGCCGGCCTGGGAGATGCTGCCGATCTCGGTGAATCGGGTCGCGTTCCAGTAGTAGCCTTTGGCGCGCAGGAGACGCCCGTTTGCCCATTCACTGGTGAGGAGGTCGTGCAGCCGCCCGGGGTGGAAGGGGGCGCGTTCACGGTAGACCACGGAACTGATTCCGTATTCCTCCGTCTCAGGGGTGTGTTCTCCCTGGAGTTCTTGGAGCCATCCGGGTGCCTGGGCGGCCTTCTCCAAGGAGAACAGGCCGGTGTCCAAAATGGTCTCGAGCGGGATCACGCCGTGGGACATCGACTGTATGCGGGCGGTCGGATTGAGTGAACGCAGGACTGCGGTCAGTTCGGTCAGGTGCTCTGCCGTGACGAGGTCGGATTTGCTGACCAAAATGACATCGGCGAACTCGATCTGATCGACCAACAGGTCGGAGATGTCGCGTTCGTCGTCAGGTGCGTCGGCCTCGACGCGTCCGCCGGTCTGGTAGTCGTGAAGGAAGCTGTGGGCGTCGACGACGGTCACCATGGTGTCCAGGCGGGCGACATCTGCCAGAGCGTGTCCGTCGGTGTCGATGAAGGTGAACGTCTCAGCGACCGGTAGCGGCTCGGAGATGCCGGACGACTCGATCAGGAGATAGTCGAATCGTCCGGCGGCGGCCAGTGCACTGATTTCCGCGAGAAGGTCCTCGCGCAGGGTGCAGCAGATACAGCCGTTGGTCATCTCGACGAGCCTTTCTTCCGAGCGGCTCAGTGAGATCTCCCGTTCGACTTCGGCGCTGTCGATGTTGATCTCGCTCATGTCGTTGACGATGACGGCCACCCGCCGGCCTTCGCGGTTGCGCAGGATCTGGTTGAGGAGGGTGGTTTTCCCGGCCCCCAGGAACCCTGACAGCACGGTCACAGGAAGTCGTGTGTCGGCCATTGCTTTGAATCCTTCCGCGGGGTCGGGGGAGTCCCGGCTAGGGGGCGTCGGCAGGTACGCGCACTCGCGATGCGTACCCGCCGACGCCGTCGGTGACAGTGTGGGCAGCGGGTCAGGCTGCCGGTTCGAGGTATCCCTCGAACAGGTCGACTACGACGCTGCCGGCGTCGGTGTCGTCTCCGAACAGGGCCTCGGCCGCGAACTCGACGTGGTAGGTCGGTTCCTCGCCGGCGTCGGCGCGGCCGTGGCCGATGGCGTCGGGGAACGGCCATCTGTCGCTGGTGCGGTGGGTGACGGTCCCGACCCGGCCGCGGCAGTAGGCGGGCATGCGGATATGCCCGGGAACGTACTCGTCGCGGACCCGGACACGTTGCCCGACAGTGAAGGTGATCGTGTCGGTGCGGGCCGGACGTCCCGCCGACTCGGCCGGGCGGGACAGGGGGAAGGGGCCCCCGGCGAGGGCTTCGAGTTCGTGGTGGGTGAGGATGCCCTTTTCGACCATGAGGGTGGCAACGCCGATGACGTACCTCTCGTAGTAGGGCGTCATCATGTAGTGGCGGGGTTCCATCCGTTCGACGACGTGGCGGACCTCGTCGACACTGAATGCGCCCAGGTCCGCCGCTCCGAGGAACAGCAGGCTGTAGGGCAGGTGTTCCCACTCGGCGTGGAAGGTGGGGCCGATGTCGGCCTCCACGGTGTGGGGGACCTTGCCGAATCCTTGAACACCGGCGAGATCGTGTACTCCATCCATGGGTCTATCTCCTTTGGTTCGGTGGTCAGTTGGCGGGGACCTGCGGGACTGCGACCCCGATCAGGCAGTCCTTGGTCACGATCTGTTGCAGTTGCTCTCGGCTCCAGCCTTCGGTGCCTGCCGGCCGTTGGGGGAGCACGATGTAGCGGGTCTCGGCGGTGGTGTCGTACACGCGGATCTCGACATCCTCGGCGATGTCGGTGCCCATCTCCGACAGCACTTTTCGAGGCTCACGGACGACGCGCGCACGGTACTCGAAGCTCTTGTACCAGGTCGGCGGCAACCCGAGGATGGGCCACGCGGTGCACGAGCAGAGGGAGCATACGATCACGTTCTTGAGGGTCGGGGTGTCTTCAAGTGCCACGATGTATTCGCCCTGCGGACCCAGATAGCCGTACTGGTCCACGGCCGCGGTGCCGTCGGTGAGGAGTAGGTTGCGGAATTCCGGGTCGGTCCAGGCCCGCGCGACGAGTTCGGCGCCCCGTTTCGGGCTGAAGTCCTCCTCGAATGTCTTTTTCCACCCTTCGGTGTAACCCTCTGGGACCAGACCCTTTCCGTCGAGCGCACGGAACAGTGCCCACGCGCGATCCGACGCCGGCGCTTGAGCTGGTGCCGCATTGTCTGGTGTGTGTTCGATCGTTGCCGACATTGTTTCCACTTTCTGTAGGGGCTGATACTTGTGAAGTGGGTTGCCTGAGTGGGCGGGTAGGGCGCGCCTTGTCTCAAGCGAGACTCAGATGTGCAGCGGTAGCCGGTTGGTCGGTGGCTGTAGGGAAGGCGCCGCGGATCTGTTCGAACGCGTGGCCGGCGCGTAAGACCGTGGCGTCGTCGAATCGTTTTCCGATGATCATCATTCCGACGGGAAGACCGTTCACCAGACCTGCCGGCACTGATAGGGCGGGGTGGCCGGTGACATCGAATGGGGCAGTGTTCGCGATCATTCCGAGTGCTTTGGTGACGTAGGTGACTCGGTCCACATCCTGCGCCGGTAGTTCGGAGGCGACGTAGGGCAGGGTCGGCATGACCAGGACGTCGTAGTTTTCCAGCGCCGCATCGTAGGCAGCGCGAGCGCGCGGGACCAGATTGCGGGCCTTGCCGTAGCTCGATCCGCCCAGCGCGGTGACACCGTGATGGCCGCACAGGGCGACGAGTTTGACGGTTTCGGACAGTGCATCGGCGTGCTGGATACGACCCTGCGCAAAGTACGCCATCAGTTCGGGGTCGTAGAGGCCGTCTGCGTTGAGGCCGTATCCGTTGCCGTCGAGCATCTGATAGGCGCCGCCGTCCGTGGCGATCACGTTCCACACGTGGAACGCGTGCAGGTGCCACGGAATGCTCACCTCGTCGACCACAGCACCGGCCTCGGTGAAGCGGTGTGCGGCCCCGCGGACCGCCTCATCGACCTCCGGCTGTGAGACCGCGTGCCCGAATCCCTGACTCACGACGCCGATCCGCAGGCCGTCGATCCCGGAGTCGAGGGTTGACACATAGTCATCCACCATGAGGTTGTCCGGTTGGCGGGGATCATGGCCGTCGCGGCCGGCGATCACCGACAACAGCAGGGCGGCGTCTTCGACCGTGCGGGTGATGGGCCCGAGATGATCGACTGTGCGCTCGATGGGGAAGGCACCGGTGTAGGGGACCAGCCCGAACGTGGGCTTGTGGCCGACTACGCCACAGAATGCGGCCGGAATGCGAATCGACCCACCCTGGTCGCCGCCGATCGCGAAATCGACAACGCCGCCTGCGACGAGAGCGGCGCTGCCGCCGGAGGATCCACCCGCTTCGCGGTCAGGGTTCCACGGGTTGCGAACCGGACCGGTGGCCGGGGTGAAGCTCGAACCGGAAAAACACAGATCCTCACACACCGCCTTGCCCGCCACCGTGACGCCGGCGTCGAGCAGTCGGGTGACCACGGTTGCATCACGGGTGGGAACGAACCCCTCCAGCGATCGCGATCCGTTCATCATGGGCACGCCGGCCACGGTCACGTTGTCTTTGATCGCCACCCGCCGGCCGGTCAGCGGCCCACCCGTCGCGGTCGAGATGCTCGTGGTTACGTACCATGCGCCCAAGGGATTGTCGCTCGCATCAGGTGTCGCATGATCGCGGGACGGTGCCGAGAAGCTCTCGTCCGCGTACAGGTCGTCGACAACGTCGTAGGAACCGAGCGCGCTATCGACCAGGCCTGCTAACTCCTGCCGAGTCGCAGCGTCGAGATGTAGTCCGTAATGGGCTGCGGCAGAACTGATTGCATCATCGTTCGGTCGGATGACTGTCATCAGGTGGTGCTCCTCACGTGCTTGACTGGCTGGGCGTCGCGCATCATGCCGGTCTGAGGGTGGCAGTTGATGTACTCGTACAGTTGGTCGCACGCGTCGAACACCGAGACCTCGTGATAGAGCCGCAGTTTTGACAGTCCGGCGGCGACGCGGAAGAAGGTGGTGAAGATTCGCAGGTGGGTCGGATGGGATTCTGCCCAGCGCTCGAGTTTGTCGAGCGAACCCCAGTGGCCGATGTTGTAGCTCAGATCGAGGTAGTTCCCTTCCAGATCGATGTTGCGCACGAACCTGTTGCTGTAGCAGCCCACCGACTCGCCGTTGTCGCGAAGAAAATCCATGCCCTGCTGCAAAGTGGGGAGGATCTCCTCGAGATACAGGGAGCGCTCTTCGGATTCGGCATCCTTCCAATCCTGACCGGACCGAATCAGCGCGATGTTGTCGTGGCCTTGTACCAGCACGCGGCCACCCGCAGCAGGATCGCCGCTGATCACCCGCAGTTCGCCCGAGGGCTGCATCCAGTCATTCTGGGAGATCGGGAAACGTTCGCGCATCGAACCCCAGTACCCGTGTTCGTTGATCTCGCCGCTGATCCCGTCCATGACAGCGCCGACACCGGGGAGGCGGTCCTGAAAGGCGTAGAGCGTTTCGAATTGCTCGGCCCGTGGGGCTACGATCTCGCGGAAGTAGCCAAGTCCCTCGGGCAGTCGTTCATCCGATGCCCACCAGTCGGCCACGGCAGAGCATTGTATCCAACGGTTGTGGGCAGCAACGTCTTTCCAGTACCCGGCGATAATCAGATTCTCGTAGCCCTGATTGTCCGCATGATGGGTCAGATCGTGGTGCAACGGGCCGTCGTCGAGATCGAAGCGGGCAACGATGTCGCGCATGGCTGCAAGCGCGGCCGGGCGTTGCTCGTCGCCGCGGAACTGCACGCCGAGATACGCCATCACTACCTGCTGCAGGCGTTCGTCAGCACGTCCTACCCACATGGGGAAAGGGGGTTGGTAGTCGTCGGGCACACGCCGAGTCAGGCTCCGCGGACATGTGAGATGGTCGCCGATTGCAGATTCCATGAAGACTCCTCATTCACGATTTGGGGCTTGCCGAGAACGTTCGGCAGCTCGGTTGGTAGTCGAAGCTACCGTCCTGTGCCGGTGCGGATTCGACTGCGAGCGACAGGTGGTTCGACGATGAGCGACACTCGGCGCAATCCTGTGCTCATTGCCGGAGAGTTGTTGCATTCGGAGAAGTGCAGTGACAGCGTCGAGCAGCAGGAGCGGATGCTATGTCTCTCCGCGTGGAGCGAGTGCTCGGTGGGGGTCCACAGGGTGACGAACGGCGACGACTTCCATAGTTTGTCCTTCTGTCTACATCGACGATCCGCTAGCGGCTGGGACGAGGAATCGTCGATCGGTCCAGGACGTCCCGTGAGCCATCCGGGTATTTCCGGCGTACTCGAACGGTAGGACCTTCCGGGGCGTGATGTTTGACGCTCAGCGACAGCCCCCTTTGCGCTCCGCGACATCGTCATCGCGGGGGCGGAACCACGTGTGCGGCTTTGTCACGGGTCGGAAATCGTGTTTCGACCGCGTAAATAGGCGAGCGCGCGTTGACATGCGGTTTCCCCGCTCATAGCGTGAGGTTCACGCGAGGAGAAGGAGCTGTTCATGACGTCGTTGCCACCGCCAGATGGCGACCTCGTGCATGGGGACCGCTCGGATTGCCGGCCCGCAAACACACCAGTGCTGCAACCGTCATTGTCGCGCGCAGGGTCGACACCTCAGCAGCGCCGCGAGGTGGTTCGGACCACCACGCTCGGCACCTGGATCGACACGATCCGCGAGACCTTCGTCGCGCTGGACATCGATCCTGCCGAGCCGGCGCATTTTACCGGCGCGGTCCACACCCGCCATTTTGCGCATCTGATGGCTGCCGACGTCACCGCGACATCGCAATCATTCCGCCGAACGGCGAGGCTTGCCAACCGCCACCCACTCGATTTGATGCAGATCGGCATGGTGGTCGCGGGTGAGGGGCAGCTCATCCAGGACGGACGTACCTGCATTCTCGGCCCGGGTGATTTCGCCCTCTATGAGACCGCACGACCCTTTACCTGGAGTTTGCATCCGGACTGGCACCTGCGCGTGTTCACTTGGCCGCGCGCCTCGGTGTCGCTCACCGAGAGCCAGTCGCTGCAGTTGACGGCGCGGACCGTCAGATCCACATCCCCTGTGGGACAGTTACTGTCACCAATGTTGTCCAGCCTCCTCGCCGCCGACGGGGAGGTTTCCTCCGGGGGCGCGATCGGGCTCGCCGGCGGTTTGGCAGACCTGGCCATCACCGCGGCGCAGGAGGAGTGTCAGCCCGAGGATCCAGATGCCGCCATGCGGGAGTTGTACACGAACATGGTGCAGTACATCGGACAGCACCTCGACGACCCGGACCTGTCCCCGTCCGGCATCGCTCAGGCCTTCTTCGTCTCCACCAGAACCGTCCACAGGGTGTTCGCGCGCTTCGACGCAACCGCCGCTGCCACGATTCGCGAACACCGACTCGAGGCCTGCCGCCAAGCGATGGTGGCCCCACGCAACATCCCCCGATCCCTGACCGACATCGCAGCCCAGTTCGGGTTCATCGATCTGTCCGTCTTCAGCAGAGCATTCACGGCGACCTACGGCATCAGTCCGAGCCGCTACCGCGAACAGCACCGGTGATCGAGGCCCGAAGGCCCACCCACCGCCAGTAGGCACCTCAGTCAGTGCTGTCGACCTCTACGTCGAGGCGATTTGATCCCAGCCGTCGACGGATTCGTGACGTCAGACGGACGAATGCGATGCGGAATCGTTCATGAATGCTTATGTGGGTCAGGTCACGTCAAGCACCGGCAACCATTGCGGTCCAGTGAACGATTTGCCACTAACTCATGCGTGCGGCGCATATAGACGTTTGCGTGATGTCGGACAGCCCCTGCGTAGTGTCGGAAACGGACGTTCAAGCAGGGAGAAGCCCTCGGTTCCGGTCGGGTCGTGTGACAGAAAGTCGCTGCATCGGGTCTGCGACCAGGATCGTCCCGTTTGTCATGGATCGAAATGCTCTTATCCGGCGGCTTGGGGGCTTTGCTCGTCGAGGAACTGTTGCAAGAGTTCGCCGGAGTGTTTGATGTGGTCCATCATCGCTTCACTGGCCTTTTTGGAGTCGCGATTGCGTAGTGCGTCAAGCACACGCTTGCGTCCGGCAGCAGGGGGATAGCGATGTGTGGTCACGAAGAATCTGCTCGGAACGTACAACAAGGTGGTGGTCAACAGGAGTTTGAGCTTTGACGAGTCTGAACTTCTGTTGATGATTCTGTGGAACTCGTCGTGGAGGTCTTGCACACGCGCGCTGTCCCCTTTGGCTGCGTACTCGTCGATCTTTTGATCGATTCGTTCGAGAGCCGCGAGGTGATCGGCAGTCAGATTCAGCGCGGCCCTTCCCGCGAGTTCTCCGGCCAAGAAGGCCTGAGCCAAAAAGATATCGGCGATATCGGTTCGACTGAGAGTGAGGACTCGAAAGCCTTTCCGTGGTTCGAGGCTGAGAAAGCCTTGGCCGCGCAGTGCCTGCAGTGCCTCGCGCACTGGCGTCGGGCTGACGCCGAGTTCCTCTGCGAGGATCTCCGCCCGCACTCGATAGCCCGCCGGATACTGTCCGGTCAGAATCTGTTCCCGGATGTGGGACTCGACCTCCGTGGAGAGTTGGGGTCGGCCAATAAGCCCACTCTGGTGCTCTGCCTTCGGCATGACCGCCCTCTTCCCCGTTCAAGCTCCGACTTCGGTATCACTTTACTGCAAACTCTATAGATAATACTATTTTGGTGTCGAGATGGCGGCTATCCAGCAGGATGGGGGAGATCCTGTCGGGTCTGCTCCACTTTCGTGGTCGGGACAAGAGGGTCGGTAGAACTCTCGATTGCCGTATTTGGCCGGCCTACCCGCCGGTGCCGCGAGTGGAGTCGCGGGTAGAAGCCGCGTCATCTTCCTGAAACTGGCGGGCAGCGCCCTCGCCGGCCTCCTCCACGCAGCATGTGTGCAACTTCAAGAGATTCGAGGACGGCTAATGACTGAACACGCTCGACGGCGGATAGTGCAGATTCGGGGAGCGGTTCCTGCTGAGTGGGAGAACCTACTCGACCTGGATCCGACGTTTGCGGAAGCTTTCGCTGCGTACCTTGCGTCGGCATATGAGTCGGACGTACTACCGGCGCATGTACGCGAACTGCTCCTCCTGGCGCATGACGCATCGGTCACAGTGCGCGATGTTGACGGAGTCGAGCTGCGGGTGAGGCGAGCCCTCGAGTTCGGAGCCTCTGAGCGCGAAGTGCTCGACGTCCTGTTCCTCCTGCCGTTCATCGCGATACATGGCCTCAGCGAGGGACTTCCGCTCGTTCTCGACCGTGACCGGTATGACGTTCCGGATGCCGCCCGGGGGGCATACTGGGCCGCGTTCGAGGAGCGTTTTCCAGGCGTGCACGGGATGATGGCCGCGGAGCTACCGCGATTTTTCGATGCCTACCGAAATTTGGGCGAGGTGATCTGGCGTCAAGCTGAGCTGGAGCCGCGGTGGCGGGAACTAGCCCTCGTGGTGGCGGACATGTCCACCACCCATCTGTTCACCGAGGGCGCCGCGATTCACATCCAGAATGCTCTGAGATACGGTGCTTCGCAGGATCAGGTGGTTGCGGCGATAGCGCTGACCACCACTTTTGCCGGCACGGCTGTAGAACTCGGGGTGCGCGCGATCGCTTCGTATCGCGCCCGCAATCGATGAAGAATCGGCTGAGGCAGGCGCCAGTCGATGACCGTGTGAGAGTGCACCGGCCGAAGTCGTGTGAGGGTATTCCGACCTCTGCGTGCTCACCGCGGAGCGAGTGCGGCCACAACTGGGTGTTGACGTGACGGGCACCACTTCTATATTTTCTATAGAAAATCTTCACCCCTCTGATGCAAAGGTCTGCCCATGCCGACTACTCCAGCTCAGCGACGGCCCAGTCAGCGACGACTGATCGTCGCTGGCATCTCCACGTCGACCATCGAGTACTACGATTTCCTGCTATACGGGACGATGGCGGCGCTCGTCTTCAATCACCTGTTCTTCCCGTCCTTCAGCCCTGCGGCCGGCACGCTGGCGGCGTTTGCGAGCTTCGCGTTCGGCTTCATCGCTAGGCCGATCGGCAGTCTGATTTTCGGTCGGCTCGGAGACCGTATCGGCCGCAAGCGCACCCTGATGATCTCGCTGGCACTCATGGGACTCTCGACACTGGTGATCGGCATCATGCCGACCTACGCCACGATCGGGGTGGCAGCCCCGAGCATCCTGGTGGTCATGCGGTTTCTGCAGGGGCTCGCACTGGGTGGGGAGTGGGCCGGAGCGTCCCTCGTGCTCGTCGAGAATTCTGCTCCGGGACGCGAAAACTTCATGGCGAGCACCGTCCAAATGGGTTCGCTCGGACTGGTGTTGTCGAGTCTTGCCACTACTGTGACGTCGAAACTGACCGGGGACGCTTTCATGACGTGGGGCTGGCGTCTGCCGTTTCTGGTCGGATTCGTTCTGTTTCTGTTCACGTTCTGGGTGCGCAGGAACATCGAAGACGGTGTGGAGTACACCGAAGCAAGGGAGAATGCCGACGAACGCGACGCGCTCGGGTTGGTGCAGACCGTGCGGGCTTTCTGGAAGCCGATCATCCTCGGGTTCTTCGTCACCGGCGGGGGCGTCGTGGTGTACTTCACGATCACGACATACGGAATCGCTTATGCTGCAGGAGCGTTGGGGTATGACCGATCGTCGGTTCTCGATGCGCTGACACTGGCGGCGGTGGTGTACACCGTCGCGATTCCGCTTGCGGGATGGTGTGCCGATCGGTGGAGTGCGCGGGTGGTGCTGACGGCGGGGTTCGTTTTCGGCGTGGCCTTGTCCTTCCCCTTCTTCTGGCTCCTCGAGCGCGGAGTCGTCGGGGTTTTCGTCGGACTCGCGTTGTATCTCGCGCTCTCGCACGCCCTCATTCAAGCGCCTCAGGCGGTCGTGTACAGCAAGCAGTTCCCCCCGCTCGCCCGCTATACCGGCACCGCCCTGAGTCACGCCCTTCCCACCGCGGTGGTCGGTGGTACTGCTCCGGTCATCGCGCAGGCTCTTCTCAATGCGACCGGGACAAATGCGGCTATTTCCATCTATGTCCTCGTCATGGCTGCACTCGGCATAGTGTGCTCGTACCTGCTCACCGCTCGGCAGTTCGGGCCCGCGAGTCGCCCGCGTGCCGACAGTGAGGCAGTACGAGGAACCGTTCCCGGCCTGGCCGGCTAGGGCGAGGCGCAGCTCTCCCCTCCGCCGCCGCACCCATCGGCAGCTGATGGTTGACACAATATCGCCATCCGAATATTCTATAGAAAATAGTAAAAGAGGTGTCCATCGTGGATGAAACCGATACCCCATACGCCCGGGCAAACGAACCGGACGTGGCGGCGGTATTCGAGGCCTATGCCGCCCGTCGCCCGGAACAGCCGTTGGTTGTCGACGAGGACCGCATTGTGACGGCTCGGCAGATGCTGCACGTGGTGCAGACGCTCCAACACAACCTGGCCCAAGCTGGGCTGGAGCCGGGTGAGGCGGTCGGCGTCCTGCTCCCCAACGGGTGGAGGTGGCTCGCAGCGACCCTGGCTCTGGTACGCGGCGGATACATCGCCGTGCCACTCAACACCTGGTACAAATCAGCAGAGTTGCGCTCGGCGCGAGGAAAGTCTCGGTTGCGCGCCGTGATCTCGCAGTCGGAGATCAATGGCCGGGACTACGTCTCATTGCTGGCAGCGTCCTCCCTGCTGGAGCCCGACCTGGACGAGCGCTACCGAGGTGCGTTCCTGTGGGACGGGGAATTGCCGACCGGTCTGTCGACGGTGCCGACCCGGATGCCCGCTTCCGTCGTCACATCGCACGAGGACACGGCAATGTACGTCTTCACCAGCGGCAGTAGCGCCGAGCCCAAGGTCGTCGTGCTCAGACACGGGGATCTCATGCGAAACGGATACGCGATGGGACAGCGACTCGGGGTGGAAGGGGGCGATCGAATCTGGTTCGCCGCCCCGCTGTTCTTCGGACTCGGCTGCGCCAACGCTGTGACTGTCGCTCTCACCCATGGGGTGACGCTCTGCCTGCAAGAACGGTTCGATCCGGCACGATCCGCCGCATTCATCGAGAAGCACCAGTGCACGGTGTTCTACGGCGTCGGCCCGATCGCTCGCGGTCTGGCGAAGGAGCAGGCCGTGAACCCCCGACACCTGTCGTGCCTGACGAAGGGGGTGATCGGGGTGACAGCCGAGGACAAGAGAGTGGCGATCGATAAGCTGGGACTCGGCAACGCCCGCAGCGTGTATGGGCTCACCGAGTGCTACGGGCTTGCGACGATGACCGAGCCGGGCGACGATGCAGCAGCACTTGTTCACACCCAGGGACGGGCATTGCCGACCCAGGAGATTCGATGCGTTGACCGCATGACGGGGGATGTCGTAGCCGAGGGTTCGGCAGACCGGCTCGGTGAGATCCAGCTTCGAGGGTGCACGACACCCGGCTACCTGAACAATGACGAAGCCAACGCGGCGTCCTTCACCTCCGACGGATGGTTCCGTACCGGCGACCTCGGATGGATCGACGGCGAGCAGCGACTGCATTTCGCGGGGCGGGTGAAGGAGGTGGTCAAGATCAACGGAATCACTATCTCCCCAGCCGAGGTCGAGGCCTTCATCACCGAGCACCCCAATGTCGAGGACGCATTTGTTTTCGGTTGGCCGATCGACGACACGGAGGAGAAGTTGTGTTGCGCGGTCGTGCTGAATTCGTCCGACCGCAGAACGGATGGAGAGGTCGGCCAATGGCTCGGCCACTGGCTCCGCGAACGAATCTCATCGTACAAAGTCCCCGTCCGGTTCGTCGTCATCGAGGAAGGCAAGGTGCCGATGACCGCGACCGGGAAGATCAGTAAACGACTCATTGGCGAGCAGTTCATCGGACTGCCGGCCAGCGCGGAGGAGAACACATGCGTCAGGTGATGATGGAACGATTCGGTGGACCTGAGGTGCTCGACATCGTCCATTCTGCCGATCCGCAACCCCGTGCGACCCAGGTGATCGTCCAGGTCGAAGCCGTGGGGGTGTGCGGGCACGATACCGCCGACCGGGCCGGTTTGACCCGGATATCGACACCGTGCGTGCTGGGCCATGAAATCGCGGGCACCGTAGTGGACATTGGTGCATCAGTGACCCACATCAAGGTGGGCGACCGAGTGGCCTGCAAGCAACACCACACATGTGGATGGTGCCCGGCATGTCGGACAGGACGGGAACTCGACTGTACGCAAGCCGTTTTCGTCTATGGCGGCTATGCCGATTTCGCCGTACTCGAGGAAGACACCCTTGCTGTGCTGCCCGACCAGGTGTCCATGGCCACCGCTGCGGTCGCGGCCTGTGCGGTGGGTAGCTGCGTGCAGGCACTCGACGGCGCCGCAAATCTGAGGCCCGAAGACACGGTGCTGATCACCGGCGCCGGCGGCGGCCTCGGCATTCACGCGCTGCAGGTGGCCGCCGCGAAGGGGGCACGGGTTGTCGCCTTGACGTCGTCGTCGTCGAAGATCGAATCCCTTCGCAAGTACGGTGCACATGACGTCGTCCTCTCCACCGATGATCCCGTGACGCATCTCGCGGATCTCACCCGAGGACATGGCGTCGACGTCGTACTCGACAACGTCGGGCTTCCGGCCGTTTTCGACACCGGATTTCGAGCCTTGGCCCGCCGCGGGCGCTACGTCTTCACCGGCCAACTCGAGCGCGAGAAGATCAGCCTGTACCCGGCCTTCGTGTTCTTCAAGGAGGCCGTCATCACAGGTTCGGCCTCGACCTCGTCGAAATCGTTTCTCGAAGCGATCGATCTCGTCGCATCAGGATCGGTCACCGGTGTCACCACCGAGTACTCCCTCGATCAGGTCGTCGATGCTCATCGGGCGGTCGAGAGTTCGGCGGTGCTGGGCCGCGCGGTTCTGGTGCCGTGAACCCCCAATCGATCTCGCCGTGCGTTGAGCGCAGCGAGATGCTCTGCCACGGGCCGGCTCTCGAGCTGGCCATGCTCCTCGGCCTCCCGGACCGGCTGCCCGATAAGGACGCCGCGCTGCCGCCACTGTGGCATTGGATGTACCTACCGGAGCGCCCGAACCGGGCCGATCTCGGAGAGGACGGTCTGCCCACATACGGATCGCTCGTTCCCTCCCCGTCCACCGGCAGTCGACGACTACTCGCAGGCGGCACCGTCGAGCTCGTCTCCGAACTGCGGATCGGCCACTCGGCGACACGCCGCTCGGGCGTGGCCGGCCGGCAGACGAAGGCGGGGAGGTCAGGCGGCCTCGAATTCACGACAGTCGTTCATGAAATTGTTCAGAACGGCCGGATCTGCATCCGTGAGAGGCAGGACGTTGTCGACGTCCCGCCGCGCTCCGCGGGGGCCGGCGAGCAAGGCGACCGACCGACCGAGGTGATCGGCCCGGATTTTGTCGAAGTTTCCATCGATCCAGTTCTGTTGTTTCGTTTCTCCGCCGCGGCGGGTGTATCGCACCGCATTCATTGGGACGAGAAGTACGCGCAGGAGGTCGAGGGGTATCCCGGGCTCGTGGTGCAGGCCCGCTTCAAACAATTCTGATGGCCGAGGGCCTACGGACGAGGCGCCCGCAGCCTCCCCGTGCGCTCGATTACCGATATGTCGCTCCACTCATCGCGAACAGACGAATGTTCATCTGCTGGAACGGGGCCGAAGCCTACGTCCAGGACGGAACCGGACGGAGAACGGCGTGGGCGAGAGTCCGCGAGTGAACAGGCGGATCTGCGCTCACATTCGTACAAGGAAAGAAGAATCTGGTGAGAGATAGCAACAGCAGTGCCAGCGCACTCACGCTGCCGCCCGCCGCTCGTGTGATCGGCGCGGGCCTCGGGTTTACCGAGGGGCCGGCGGCGCTGAATACCGGCGAAGTCGGTGTGGTGAGTATCAACCGCGGAAGGGTGTATGCGGTCGACCTGCAGGGTGCGGGCGCACGGGAGGTCGCCGAGACCGGTGGTGGTCCCAACTGCCTCGCCATCGGGACCGAGGGAGAGATCTGGGTAACTCAGAACGGTGCCACCGCCATGGCGAGCAAATCTGCCCTGTCCCAGCCCCCGTCTATCCAGAGGATCGACGACGGAGTGGTGTCCACGGTGCTCCACACCGGTGTGTCCGCCCCGAGTGACTGCGTCCTTGGCCCCGACGGCAGACTGTGGTTCACCGATCCGGCAAGTCACGGCACCAGTGCGGCGAATGCCTCAGGCGCTCTGCGTGTGCTTGATCCCGAGACGTCGAACGTGTGCACCCTGCTAGAAGGCTTGCAGTTTCCGAACGGGTTGTGCTTCGCGCGCGAACCCGGCCACCTCTACGTGGCCGAGACCGTGCGCGGAGTTGTGCGGCGGTACCGGTTCGACGGGGCCCAATGTCAGTGGGATGGGTGGGAAGCCGAAGTCCCGGGCGGAACCCCGGACGGTATCGCCCTCGACAGTCAGGGATGGCTGTGGGTTGCCGGCGGAACGGGCGACAACGTCGTCGCATTCGACCCAGCTGGGAAGGTGCGCCACGAACTGTCATTCGGTCACGGGGTATTGGTGACCAGTGTCTGTTTCGCCGGGGAACGACTCGAAACACTCGTCGTCACCGTCGCAAAAGGTGGCTCCGTCATTGCGTTGCCGGCGATTCACCCAGGACAGCCGCTGCCGGTGACGTGTCTCGACGAGATCGTCGATTCGGCAAAAGAGGTGCGGGTGCCATGAGTGACCGCCCGTACGACGGTATCCGCGTCCTCGAGTTCGCTGGCCTGGGCGCTGCACCCTTTGCGTGCAGCCTGCTGGCGGATGCCGGAGCGGATGTGATCCGGATCGAACGTCCCGGCGGAACGCCTACGACACCGTCGCCGACTTTTCGTGGACGCACCACAATCGAAGTGGACCTCAAGAGCGCGGACGACTACGCACGAGTGCGGGAAATCGCCACTCGAGCAGATGTTCTCGTGGAGGGATTCCGGCCGGGAGTCATGGAGAGGCTGGGGCTCGGTCCCGGCGACCTCTGCCACGACCATCCGGGGTTGGTATATGCGCGAATGACCGGTTGGGGGCAGTCCGGGCCGGCCGCCCATGAGCCGGGCCACGATCTGAACTACCTCGCCATGTCGGGGGCCGCGCGATCGATCGCCCGAGAGGGCGAGGACCCGGTGCCGCCCCTGAACATGATCGCCGATTACGGGGGCGGCTTGATGCTCGCTTACGGAATTGGTCTCGCGTTGTTCGAACGCCGTGCCTCAGGTCGGGGCCAAGTGATCGACGCAGCCATGGCCGATGCGGCACTATTGCTGATGTCGGGCCTGTGGCAGCGCAAAGCCGAGGGTCGTTGGTCCCCGGTTCCGGGAACCAACGACATGGATTCCGGTGCCCCCTTCTACAACAGCTACCGAACCAGCGACGGCCACTACATGGCCGTTGGCAGCGTCGAGCCGAGGTTCTACGCGAACCTGCTGCGGGTGCTCGGGCTCCCCGACGAACTGCGCGCCCTGCAACATGACCGGGCCCGATGGTCGGAGACCAAGCGCCGCATCGCTGATGTCTTCGCCACCAAAACTCGTTCTGAATGGACAAGACTCTTCGCCGGCGCCGAAGCCTGTGTGACACCTGTCAACGCTGTCGAAGAAGTCGCATCCGATCCGCACGTGCGTGCACGCGCAATGATTCTGGACCAGAACGGAATTCAATTTCCCGCGGCTGCGCCGCGATTGAGTCGCACGGAGCTGAAACTCAGCGATTCATCCATCCGACCACGCGCTCTACACGATGTCGTCGAGCAATGGTGCAGCGCAGATGCTATCCCACAACCAGTTAAGGAGGGCATGTGACTAACGTGCTCGATCTCCCTCCGTTGAGGTCGGACTTGTTCACCACGGAGCCGTTCGCATTGCTCGGCACACAATGTGAGTCCGGGCATGCCTCGTTCCCGAGCAGAGATTTCTGCCCGGTCTGCTATTCCACCGACGTCCAACCGATCGAACTGCCTCGTTCCGGAACCGTGGAGACGTTCACCACGGTTCACCAAGCCCCACCCGGGGTGACAGTTCCCTATCACCTGGCCTTCGTAAGGCTTCCCGGTCCCGTGGTTCTGCTGTCCCGGCTGCAACTCGCGACCGGTGTGGAACCGAAGATCGGCGACGAGGTCCATGTCGTTCCGTCCCTGATGCGGGTTGACGACGTAGACCAGCTCACCTTCGCTTTCGAACTGAAGGAGCACGCATGACAAGGACCGCGGTCCATGCCGTCGGGGCCGGCATGGTCAGATTCGGCAAGTACCCGAAGAGCGTCACACTCGAGAAGATGGCGGTCAGTGCCGCCCGCAGCGCCCTCTCCGAGGCGAATGCAACCCCCCAGAACATCGACGCCCTGTACCTCGGAACCGTTCTTGGGGGATCGGTCGCAGGCCAGCGGGTCGCCGCGCAACTGGGGATGTCGGGCCAACCCGTCACAAATCTCGAGAACGCCTGTTCAAGCGGTGCAACCGCAGTACGCGACGCCTGGGTCGCAGTATCGTCGGGTCTCCACGATGTCGTTCTGGTCGTCGGTGCGGAAAAGATGACCGATCGAATTTCGGGCGGGATTCTCGCCGACCCCTCTGACCTTGACGCGGCAACCGGCCTGATCATGGCCGCCAATCATGCGATGAGCGCTCGCAGGTATATGCACGACCACGGCGCCACTCGGGCACAGATCGCCGCGGTCGCGGTCAAGAACCACGCACACTCGGTACACAATCCATTCGCGCAGTATCAGCACGCGATCAGCTTGGCTCAAGTCCTCGAAGCAAGGACCATTGCCGATCCGCTAGGACTCCTCGACTGCAGCCCCATCAGCGACGGCGCCGCCGCACTGGTCGTCGCGAATACGGCCGGCCTCGCACGACTCGGTGTCGACCGAAACCATCCACGAATCCTTGGATGTGGACTTGTCAGCGGGACCTTGCGCGACGGCACCCGCTCGATCAACGAAGAGGACATCTCCCGCCGTGGCGGCGAAGCCGCCTGGAACATGACAGGGATCGACCCCAGCGACGTCGACTTCGTCGAAATGCACGACTGCTTCACCATCGCGGAGATCGTCCGGATGGAAGGTCTCGGATTGATTCCACGCGGCGAAGGTGGCCGGTGGGCCGAACAAGGACTGACCGCGTTGGGAGGAAAGCTCCCCGTCAACCCCAGCGGCGGACTCCTTTCCCGAGGACACCCGGTCGGAGCCACCGGCGTAGCCCAGGCTTGCGAGTTGACCTGGCAGCTGCGTGGGCAGGCCGGCGACCGTCAAGTCACAGGTGCAAGAACGGGCCTGGCGTACTGCAAGGGTGGCACCGTGGCGGGAACCGACGGCGCCTCCGTCACGACGCTGGTGATGCAAGCATGAACCACCTCACCACTCCATTGTTGTTGCCTGCGACCACGTTGGTCGGTATCGGCTCAGATTCACAGGCTCTCACCGCCAAACTTGAACTTGAAGTGTATGCAGCAGAAGGAGCCACCCAACAGGTCTGCATCGTCGTCACCCCGCCTGCACCCCTGCACTTCGCGGCATCGACGGAAGAAGATCTCGAAGACGCGAAGACCCTCATCACAGACGTTGTGCATTCCCTTCAGAGCGCAGTAACAAAATTCCGGGAACAAGGGGTTGCCCGCGGCAGCATCGCCGTTCTACTACCTTCCAAAGCAGTTTTGGGAGAGGCGAGTTCGGTACTGCCGGGCTTGGTTGGAGGCGCGGTGCTCTCACTGTGCCGCACCATTGCCATCGAGCTGAAGAAGGACTCCGTCTCGCTGAACACGGTCCTGCACGGTGACTTCTCCGTCGCCGAGTGCGCCGCGATCGCATCACTTCTCCACGTATTCCGGTGCAACCCCGCGCTCACCGGTCAGGAAATCTACACCGCGGACGGACCCAATCTGGGAAGGATCAAACCGTGAGCGTTCGGACAAACAAGATCGCTCTGGTCACCGGCGCCGGCAGCGGAATCGGAGCAGCCATTACAGCCATGCTCTCCGGCGAGGGTTACACGGTAGTCCTCACAGACCTCCCACACGTGATCGAGCAGCACTCGCACCAGACCCTGCCCGCGAACGTGCATCCACTTCCCCTGGACGTAGGCGACCGCAGCTCCCGCATCGAAGCCATCGAAACAGTGGCATCCGAGTACGGCCGCCTGGACGTCTTGGTCAACTGCGCAGGTCTGGGTAGAGATGCCCGCCTTACCAACATCACCGACAGAGACCTGGAGCTCACTCTGGACGTCAACCTCATCGGAGCGCTCTCGCTCGTTCGCCAGGCGCTTCCATTGATGGAATCTGCGGGAGGGGGCGCGGTGATCAACATCGCATCACGGGCGTGGCTGGGGATTTTCGGCTCCGGCGCATACTCCGCCTCCAAGGGCGGGTTGATAGGCGCAACGAGATCGTTGGCGCTCGAGATCGGCGCGCTGGGAGTCACCGCGAATTGCATCGCACCGGGGTACATCGAAACCCCACTGTCGGCGACGCTTCCTGCGCAAGTACTCGAAAAGACCTTGCACTCCATCCCGGTAGGACGTGGAGGCGTCCCGGACGATATCGCGGCCGCCGTCAGATACCTGGTCTGCGAGGGCTCCTATGTCACCGGGCAGGTCCTGACCGTCTGCGGTGGCCGCTCCATCGGAGATCCTGTCTCGCTATAGGAGTGGGGTGATGCTCGTCGATCGCGACTGATCGGCGATCCTTCGGCTCTACCGCGCCGCTTGGCCTATTTTTCCCACCCTCGGGGACCCACAACGCGACCGAGACGGTCGCGCAAAATGAAGGGAAGTGTCGAAATGTCCAGTCCGCGCACCGCGCACATCACCGGCGAGGACCAGGATCGTGACGCCCAGGCAGTCCGTTACGAATGGAGCACGATCGGCTTCCAGCTCTTGAACCAAAGTGCCGCATCCTCAGCAGTTGATCGATGGGCTCAGGACGGGGAAGACGGCGGAATCTACCTCGGCGCCTGGACGTCGGAAAATGGCAGACTCGGCCGAATCTGGGTCCTGCGCCGCTTCCCCGACAGTGCGGCCATGCTGGCCGCACGAGAACGACTCCGCGTCGACGGCCACCCCCTCGCCTCCATCGACGCGATCGAGTCCGTCAGCGTGGAGTCTTTCGCACCCTTGCCGTTCATGCCCCTCGTGGAAACCGGGACGTTCGGACCTGCGTACGAGATCCGCGACTACAGGCTCGTCCCCGGTGGGCTCACCGACACCATCGCGGGTTGGCGTAAGGCACTTCCGCTTCGCAATCCGGTTGACCCGATAACGGTAGTGATGTATGCCCTCGACGGTCCTGACCGGCTCCTTCACATCTGGCCGTTCAAGAGCCCCAACGAACGGCTAGCCGTCCGGAGAGAAGTGTACGAAGTCGGGATCTGGCCACCCCCGGGAGCTCCGGACGTCATCCGGGACGCGGATTCCACTATGGCCTGGCCGCTGCCGTCCTCACCTTTGCAGTGAAGGTCCCGGCATCACCGCGGACAGAGAACGGTGAGCCGTAGTGCTCGAGTGCGCGCTAGTTGGGCGACAAACAAGCCCGACGGCACAAACCCGACAACATGGAAATCGACGGCAAGGAACGACTACGCGGTTCCAGGCCAAATTCGGGGGCGAGCGTGATCGGCGTTCGGACTCTCGTAGCGGGGCGACCGCCGCAGTCGAGTCCACAGTAGTGAAACGGCTTCACCGAGGATCGCGCCTCGACCTCGTCCGGGCTGACGAAACGGAACAGGAAGGGTTATGCATTCGCTCAATCGAGCTGCCGCTGTCGTTGGGGTCGGCGCAACGGCATTCGGAAGACTGTCAGGAAAATCGGCTGAACAGCTCGGCGCAAGTGACAGTCCCATGTCTGCGGCGACGAGCGCGTCGCTGCATTGAGTCCTAGGACCGACTTCGACAGCGTGCGGCGCCAGTGCCTATCGGGTCGATCGGCGGGTGAAGTAAGCAGTGTGTATTCGGCGCGCGATGCTGGGGTCGCAGTCGGGCAGGTAGATCGCCTGTCGAAGGGCCTCTAAGTAGCGGGCTGTGGTCATCCCGAACTGGACCATGATTTCATCTGGCGGCGGCCCACCGTACGGGATCCAGTTCTGTGCGAAGCGGATCAGCTGGTCGGCCTCTCGCGGAACGCGGGAGTGTCTCTCCGCGCGGACCTTGTCGCGCAGCCGTTGTCGGCGGGGGAGTGGATGCGCCGTGGGGTGCTCCTCGGCGGCGGGGTTGTTGGCGAGGCTCCTGCTCGACGTGGGGTCGGGCCGGAAGTCGCGGGTCTTGGTGCACGGTTCGGACATGTGAAACCAGCTGTCTAGAGAAGTAATTCAGTCGGATAGTTGCCGGGGATCGAGCCGGCAGTACCGGCATACGTCGGTGTTCGCAGTCGGGCGACGATGCGCGGCAACCTGATCAGCGCGCCAGGCTGGGCTGTCATCGGGTGGTGGAGGTGTTCGTGCGCTGCGTCTCGTCGAGTTCGGTGAGGATCGAGGATCCGTACACGTGCTCGAGATCGGCGCGAGTGCGTTCGGGAAGGCGCTTCGGTTGAAGCGGATTGCATTGAGTAGTCGGCGACGATAGTCGTCGACCTCAATGTGGAAGAGATCTCTGATCCGGTCCGGGGTGGGCCCGCCGATCGGCGCCCACAGAGTGGCCAGGTCGAGAATGTCGTCGTCGGGATGTGTCACCGTCGATTCCACAGGTTTCTCCCAACCGTTGAGGGGTGAGTTCCTCGGTAGTGGTCCGTGTGGCCGGGTCTGGGCGGCGGCCGCCGTACAGGTGCAGATGTCGGCGGTCGCCGCCCGCCTTCACGGGCAGTTGATGCCGTGCCGCGAGGGCGACGGCAGGTTCACAAGGGAAATGCTTTGGTGGGGAAGTTGTTGTTCCAGATTTCGGCGAGCGTGCCGTTCGCGATCAGGTGCTGGATCGCCTCGTTCAGGCTGGTGCGCAACGCATCTGAATCTTTGCGCACCGCAATGCCGTACGGGTTTCCGGTGGGTGCGATGAAAGCGACCCGCAGCTTACCGGTGGCTTCGAGTGCGGGCAGGACGATCTCGTCGTCGACGAACGCATCGATGGTGCCGTCGACGGCGGCGTCGGCCATCTCGTGGAAGGCGTCGTCACCCGAGCCGAATTCGACGACCTCGGCGCCGGTGAACGATGCGGCCAGCGCAATGTTGGTGGTCCCGGTGATGGCGCCGACTTTGCGGCCGACGAGGTCGGCGGCCGAGTGGATGGGGCTGTCGGTGCGGACGACTACTCCTTCGTTGAACCGTCCGTAGGGGAGGGTGAAGTCGACGATTTCCTCGCGGTCGGGGGTGATGGCCTGGTTGCACAGGATCGCGTCGCATCGCTTCTCGGTCAGTGTCGGCACGAAGTCGGACCACCGGCGGACGTCGACCCACTGCAGTTCGAGGCCCAGATGATCGGCCAGTGCCCGGCCGAGGTCGGGCTCGTAGCCGAACCGCACACCGTCGACGACGGAGGTCATGGGGGGAGCGGCAATGTCCGTGGAGCACAGGACGAGAGTTCCGGATTGGATGAGTTGCAGATCGCTCACGGTAGGGATCCTTCTGAAGGTGATACCGGCATGGAGGATCGGACCCCGCCGTGGGGCGGGGTCCGAATGGTGGTGTTACGGGGTGTACCGCAGGTAGGTGTTGAAGTCCCAGTCGGTGATCGCGCCCGAGCGCCGGTTGCATTCGTCGCGCTTGCAGGCGGTGAAGGTGTCGTAGAGCGAGCCGGGCAGGACGGAGCGGACCGCCTTGTCTTCCTCGAGGGCGTCCAAGGCTTCGGACAAGGTCAGCGGCGGCGCCGCGAAGGTCGAGGGGGTCTCTTCGTCGGAGGGTGCGTAGGCGTTGCCGAGTTCGGGTTTGCCGGGATCGAGGTTGCGGCGGATGCCGTCGGCCATCGCACCGAGTAGCGCGGCGTGGGACAGGTAGGGGTTGACGGCGGCGTCGGGGGAGCGGACTTCGACGCGTCCGGGCAGCACACGGTAGCTGGTGGTGCGGTTGTCGTATCCCCAGTTGGTGACGGCCGGCGCGAACAGGCCGACGTCCCAGAACCGGGCGTAGGAGTTGGTCGTCGATGCGAGCACCGCGGTCATTCCGCGGGTGTGCTCGAGCAGGCCACCGAGCGCGTGCCGGCCGAGGTCGGTGAGATCGTCGTCGTCGGCGAATACGTTTTCGTCGCCGCGCCAGAGGCTCGCATGGTGGTGGCAGCCGTTGGCCATGATGCCGGGGACCGGCTTGGGCATGAAGGTGGCTAGGACACCGAACTCCTTGGCCACCGCCATGCAGATCTGCCGGTAGGTGATCAGTCGGTCTGCGGTCGCGAGGGCGTTGTCGTAGAGGAAGTTGCACTCGAGCTGGCCGGGGTCCTCGTAGTCGGACTGGATCATCTCGAAGCCCATTTCCTGGGCGTATTGGGTGATGCGCTTGAGGATCGGCATCATTTCCGCGATGTGCTCGAGGTGGTAGGACGGGCCCACCCAGTCGGGGAAGAAGGATGCGGAGCGGTCGATGGCGTCCGGGCCGCTGAACCAGCTCATCTCCGGTTCGCACCCGGTGCGGAGCTCGAGTCCGGTCTCTTCCCGGAAGGCGGCGATGACGCGCTTGAGGTTGCCGCGGGCGTCGGCCTCTTCCGGTTCACCCGGTCCGACTTCCTCGCGCAGTGAGCGGAAGTGGTCGCAGAACACTCGTGCCACGCTCGGGTCCCACGGCAGGATCTGCGCGGTGGCCAAGTCGGGCACCAGCAGGCCCTCCCGGGTGCTGATGCCGCCTGGTCCGAGCAGCTCACCGGCCAGGCTCGCCTGCAGGCCGCCGGCGACGGCGTAGCCGAAGGGCACGCCCTTGCGGCCGGCGGTCTCGAGGAAATACTTGACCGGCATCACCTTTCCGAGGACGCGGCCTTGCACACTCACGTACTGGCAATGCACGTGCGTGACACCGCCTTCGTCGAACAGCTGCCGACACCGTTTCAGTTCGGAGTCACGGGCGGGATCGCTGAGCGCGAGTTCCAGCGGGGTCATGTGTTCACGGGTGGTGGGCATACTTGTCCTCCGGGGTCTCAAGAATAGTGTGCTACGCCGCGCCCATCGAGTGGGCGTTCCGGGCGACGTGTGCGGCACGGGGGGATCCCAGGGGCGAACCCTGAGTGATGATATAACATCAGACATTAGATGTTATTCGCTTGTTGGGTGTTCCGCAACCCTCCGGCCCGGCGTATTCAGCATCCAGACCGGTCTGTACGAATGTTCCGGCGCCGCCGCGAGCGGTGCGCCGGGACATCACGTCTCAGGGCTCAACCGTGCTTGATCCAGAGGTGTTTGACCTGGGTGAACTCGTCGATGCCGTAACTCGAGCCTTCGCTGCCGTACCCGGAATCCTTGACCCCGCCGTGCGGCATCTCGGGAAGCATCGACAGGTGGTCGTTCATCCAGACCGTGCCGAACTCAAGGCGCGGGGCGGTGTTCATCGCCCGGTTCAGGTCGCGGGTCCACAGGGACGCGGCCAGCCCGAAGGGGGTCCCGTTCGCCCACTCCACCGCCTGGGCGTCGGTGTCGAACGGTTGCACGGTCACGACCGGACCGAAAATCTCCTCCTGCACGATCGTGTCACCCTGCTCGACGCCGGTGATCACTGTCGGGATAACGAAATTGCTGTCGGAGTCCGGGTCGAGGTGCCCGGTCAGAATCTTCGCGTTCTGGGCCTTGTGGATGTAGCCGACAACCCGATCACGGTGCCCGCGATAGGCAAGTGGCCCCATCTCGATGTGCTCGCCCTCCTCGGGCGCGCCGACTCGGACCGACTCGAACGCGGGAACGAGGCGATCGAGAAGATCGTCGTAGCAGGACTTCGCCACCAGAAGCCGCGACGCTGAAAGGCAGACCTGACCGGAGTTGACCGTGGCGGCCTGACGAATTCCGGCGACCACCGCATCGAGATCGGCGTCACCGAAGACGATGGCGGGACAGTTGCCCCCCAATTCGAGATGCACCCGCTTGAGGGTGTGCGCCGCCGCGGCGGCCACCGCCTTTCCGGTAGTGACCGCGCCGGTAACCGACACCATGCGAATCTTGGGATGCTGGGAGAGCGCGGATCCGACCGGATCGCCCTGTCCGGTAATGACGTTGAGGACTCCAGGCGGTAGGATCGGGGCCGCCAGTTCGGCGAGTGCCAGTGTCGTCAACGGGGTCTGCTCGGCGGGTTTGAGCACGCAGGCGTTCCCCGCGGCGAGTGCGGCGCCGACCTTCCAGATCGCGCCCATCAGGGGGAAGTTCCACGCGGTAATCAGGCCTACGACGCCGATGGGTTCCCGGCGCACGATCGAGGTGGTGCCACGGCGGAATCCGTTGGACGCCAATCCCTCTGAGCTGCGTATCGCACCGGCGAAGAAGCGCAGGCCGTCGATCGCCTCGTCGACCTCGCCGCGGGCATTCAGGATTGGCTTGCCCACATTCGCCGATTCGAGATCGGCCAGCTCGCTCTTGTTCGCGGCCATCGCGTCGGCGAGGGCGAAGAGATACTCCGAGCGCTCCCGCGGGGTCGTCTCTCGCCATGTCTGCCAGCCGGATTCGGCGGCACCGACCGCACGGTCGACGTCGGCGCGTGAGCTCGCCGCCACCTCGCCGATCACCGTGCCCGTTGCCGGATTCGTGATCGGCGCCCGCGCGCCGTCGGCGGGGTCGACCCACCGTCCGCCGATGAAGTTCTGGCTGCGTATCTGCGTCATGCGTTTGCTCCTCCGTTGACATCCATAAATCAAACCTATAATGTCAGAGGTTAGAAGGCAAGATCCCCCGAAACTGAGTCAGAGTGGAGGTAGTCGAGTTGAGTGCGAATCCCGTGCAGACCGTCGATTCCGACCCGAGCAGGCATCTGTGGATGCATTTCAGCAACATGGGTGCGTATGCGCAGGGGGCCGAAGTCCCGGTCATCGTCCGCGGCGAGGGTTGCTACGTGTGGGACCAGCACGGGAACCGGTACCTCGACGGCCTGAGCTCACTCTACTGCGTGAACGTCGGCCACGGCCGCACCGAGTTGGCTGAGGCCGCGGCCAAGCAGGCGACCGAGTTGGCCTTCTTCCCGACGTGGGGGTTCGCTCACCCTCGCGCGATCGAGCTCGCGACCAAGATCGCCGACCTGGCGCCCGCGGATCTCAACCGGGTGTTCTTCGTCGGTGGTGGCGGCGAAGCCGTCGACTCCGCCTTCAAGCTCGCCCGGCAGTACCACAAGATTCGCGGCAAGGCCGGCAAGTACAAGGTAATCTCCCGCAACACCGCCTATCACGGCACCACCCTGGGCGCGCTGGCGGCGACCGCGTTGTCGCCGGCACGGGCACCTTTCGAGCCGCTGCCCATCGGCGGAAGCCACGTGACGAACACCAACGTGTACCGGCTGGACCCGCAGGCGGTCGATACCCTCGCCGAGGCGATCCGGGAAAGGATCGAGTTCGAGGGACCAGACACCGTCGCGGCGGTGATCCTCGAACCGGTGCAGAATTCGGGAGGCTGTTTCGTCCCGCCGGAGGGCTACTTCCAGCGCGTACGGGAGATCTGCGACCAGTACGACGTCCTGCTGATCTCCGACGAGGTCATCTGCGCGTTCGGACGCCTGGGCGAGTGGTTCGGCGCCCAACGGTTCGACTACGTGCCCGACATCATCACCACGGCCAAGGGCCTCACCTCCGCGTACGCGCCGATGGGCGCGGTCATCGCCTCCGACCGCGTCATGGAGCCGTTCCTCACCGACAACAACGTGTTCATGCACGGTGTCACCTTCGGTGGGCACCCGGTCGCCTCGGCGGTCGCGCTGGCCAACATCGAGCTGATGGAGAGCGAGAAGATGCTCGAAAACGTGCGCGCCAATGAACCGGTGTTGCGCGGAATGCTCGAGTCGCTGCGCGACATTCCCTTGGTCGGTGACGTGCGCGGGGCAGGCTACTTCTGGGCGATCGAACTGGTCAAGGACCCCCCGACGAAGCAACGCTTCTCGCCGGCCGAGGGCAAGGCGCTGCTGGCTTTCCTTGCCCCAGAACTCTATCGGCGGGGACTGATCTGCCGCGCGGACATGCGCGGAGACCTCGTGGTCCAACTGGCGCCGCCGCTCATCGCCGGCCCCGAACACTTCGCCGAGATCGAGACCATCCTGCGATCGACTCTCGTCGACGCCGCGGCGCTCTCGTTGCCGACCGACTGACCCCCAGGAGAAAACTGATGAGCACGATCGACACCACCGGGCTGCCCGAATACCAGATGTACATCGACGGAGCCTGGGTCGCCGCCGAATCCGGGGCCCGCTATGCCACCACCAACCCCTACACCCAGGAGCCGTGGTCGACGGCCCCCGACGCCGGCGCCACCGACGTCGACCGCGCCGTCGCCGCCGCCCGCACCGCCCTGACCACCGGGCCGTGGTCGACCACCACCGGCGCCGAACGGGCCCGGTTGATGCGCACCTTCGCCGACCTGCTCGAGCGCGATGCCACCACCCTCGGCGCCATCGAGACCACAGACAACGGCAAACTGCTGCGCGAAATGGCCGCCCAGATGGCCTATCTCCCGCAGTGGTACCGGTACTACGCCGGAATCGCCGAGACACTCGGCGGCGACACCCTGCCGTCCGATCGCCCCAACTTCTTCATCTACACCCGACGCGAGCCGGTCGGCGTCGTCGGCGCCATCCTGCCCTGGAACTCACCGCTGATGCTGCTGGCGTGGAAGCTCGCGCCCGCCCTCGCTGCCGGCTGCACCCTCGTCGTCAAACCCTCGGATTACACCCCGGCCTCGACCCTCGAATTCGCCCAACGGATGGACGAGGCGGGCTTCCCCCCGGGTGTCTTCAACGTGGTGACCGGCACCGGACCGGAGGTCGGCAAGGCCCTCGCCAGCCACCCCGGCATCGACAAGATCGCTTTCACCGGTTCCACCGCCGTCGGTATCGAGGTCGGCCGTGCGGCCCTGCAGAACATGACCCGGGTGCTGCTCGAACTCGGCGGCAAGTCCGCCCAGCTGGTGTTCCCCGACGCGGATCTGGAAGCCGCCGCCAACGGTGTCATCGCCGGCGTATTCGCCGCCACCGGGCAGACCTGCCTGGCCGGCTCACGCCTGCTGGTCCACGAATCCATCCACGACGAGCTGGTCGAGTTGATCGTGCGCCGCGCGCAGACCATCGTGCTGGGCGACCCGACGGACCCGGCCACCGAGATGGGACCGGTGGCGAACGAGAGGCAACTCGCCTCGGTGCTCGGGATGATCGACAAGGCGGTCGCCGACGGAGCCACCGTCGCCACCGGTGGTGGCCAATCACCGAGCCGCGGCGGCCTGTTCGTCGAACCCACCGTGCTCACCGACGTCCGGCCGGACATGCCCATCGCGCAGGAGGAGGTCTTCGGCCCAGTACTCGCCGTGACACGCTTCTCGACCGAGGACGAGGCACTCGCACTGGCCAACGGCACGAAATACGGCCTGGCCGCCGGCGTGTGGACCCGTGACCTGCAACGCGCACACCGCGTCGCGGCTGCCGTCACCGCCGGCACCGTGTGGATCAACGCCTACCGAGTGGTCGGACCGGGCGTACCGTTCGGCGGTTTCAAGGGCAGCGGATGGGGCCGAGAAAACGGACCGGACGCAGTCCTCGAATTCACCGAAACCAAGGCGGTGTGGGTCGAACTGACCGGCGCCACCCGCGACCCCTTCACGATCGGCTGAGGTGACCACCATGGACTCCTCCAATTCCGGGCGCGTGAAGGTCGGCATCGTCGTCGGCGTCGAACACGGGGACTTCGGGATGTGGAAGAACATCCCCACCGCGACGTTGCCGACCACCTACATCGAGGCCGTCCGGCGCGCCGGGGGGACCGCGCTGCTGTTCCCGGCCGATGACGACATCACCGAAAACCCGGACCAGGTACTCGATCTCGTCGACGCGGTCATCCTGGCCGGGGGACGCGACATCGGCCCGGCGACGTACGGCCACGCCGCCCACGCCGCCACGGCCGAACCCGACACCGCGCGCGATCTCGCCGAGCTCGCGGTGGCCCGCCGCGCCCTCGAACTCGACGTCCCGATCCTCGGCATCTGCCGCGGAATGCAGATGCTCAACCTCGCCTTCGGCGGAACACTCGACCAGCACGTGCCCGACTCACTGGCCCACGACGACCACGCCGCCCACGACGGTGTGTTCGGCAAGCACGAGGTCACCCTCGTCCCGGACACGGTCGCCGCGCGCGCCTACCAGTCCGACACCGCGACCGTGTACTCCGCACACCACCAGGGCGTCGGCCGGCTCGGCACCGGGTTGATGGTCAGTGCGTACTCGGTGCCGGACGGGGTGATCGAGGCCATCGAGTCCGCCGAGCATGGGTTCGCGCTCGGTGTCTTGTGGCATCCCGAACAGGACCCGATGACCCCCCTGTTCCGGGCGTTCCTCGACCACGTCGAGGGCCGGGAACGCCACCAGCGCACCGGCTCCTGATCCGTCCGGGAACCCACGGCAGAAGACAACGACCGTACCCAGCGCGGTACAGCGACCGACCACTCAGGGAGAAGAGGCCCCATCATGAAAGTCACCGTAGACACCGCGGTGTGCGCCGACCACGGACAGTGCATCTTCAGCGCGCCGAAGGTATTTCAGTTCGATGACGACGGGAGGCTGGTCTGGGAGCCGGCGCCCGACGAATCCCTTCGCGCATCCGTCGAAGAAGCCGCGGACGTGTGCCCCGTCCAGGCGATCCGTGTGGACGACTAACCGATGACACCACGGATTGTCATCGTCGGCGGCTCCCTCGGCGGGCTGCGCGCCGCTGAGCAACTGCGCGTGCACGGCTGGTCGGGTGAGCTGACGGTGGTCGGCGCCGAGGCTCATCTGCCCTACAATCGTCCACCGCTGTCGAAGAACGTCTTGGTCGCCTCCGACGCCAGTGCACTCGGCGCCACCGAACTGATCAACTATCCGGGCGTGGCCCTGCGCCGCCGCGCGCACGTCGAGGACGTGTCCTGGATGACGGGCACCGAGGTAACCGGGGCCGTGCTGGCGGACCACGTCGTGCATACCGCCGACGGACGCACGCTCGCCTATGACGGTCTGGTCGTCTCCACAGGTCTGCGGCCCCGCCGATTGCCGATCGACGGGTTCGGCTCGCAGCGGCACGTACTACGCACCCTCGACGATGCGATCGCACTGCGTGCGCAGCTGACCGCGGGAGCCTGCGTGGTGGTTGTCGGCGGCGGCTTCATCGGCTGCGAGGTCGCCGCCAGTGCCCGCCGCGCCGGATGCCGGGTCACGGTCGTCGAGCCGTTCGCCGCACCGATGCTGCGTCCGCTCGGCTCCGAACTCGCCCGCACCCTGCAGATCTTCCACGAGGAGCAGGGCGTGGCGTTCGCACTGGGCAGGTCGGTCTCGGCCCTCGTCGGACGATCATCGGATCCCGAGACGCTGGGTACGGTCGTCCTCGACGACGGGACCGAGCTCGCGGCCGACGTGCTGGTCGAGGCGGTCGGGTCACGGCCCAACGTCGAATGGCTGGACGGGAACGGCCTGGACTTGTCCGATGGTGTCCTCTGCGACAACCTGATGCGCGTCGAAGGGCGCGACGAGGTGGTGGCGGTCGGAGACGTGGCTCGATTCCCGAACCCGAGATTCGACAGCACCCCGCGCCGCGTCGAACACTGGTGCGTTCCCGCCGACACCGCGCAGCGTGCCGCGATGACCTTGATCCGCGGGCTGAGCCCCGCCGAAAGCGGTTACGGGGATCTGGCGCCGTTTGCGCCGCTGCCGGCTTTTTGGAGCGACCAATTCGACGTCAGAATCCAGGGATTCGGGCGCACCGAGCACGCAGACCGTATCGAGGTCCTGGAGGGTGGATTCACCCCTGGATGGGCATCGGACGGCGTCGTGGTCGGCTACTTCAGAGAGTCCACGATGACCGGCGTCGTCATCGCCGGCGGCACGCCGGCGCAACGGCTGCGGCACAAAGCCCTTCTCGAGGCCGTGGGCTGAGCCCTCGCCCGCCGCCACGCGTCCCACACCCTGCGGGCAAGGCCGGAGAAACCCCACCGTAGCGCAGGTTTCGGTGGCCGCCGCGTCCGAACACCCGGGCACGCCCACCTAAGCGCCCAGGCCGCTTCCCGGACCGGACACCCGCCGCCGCCGACTCCCCGGGAGCGGCGAGCCGCGGTCTCGCCCCCTGAGGCAACGTCCGGCCGTACCGCGCCGACTTGTCTACGCGCCGTTGAATCACCACCCGTCTCGACAACCATGAAAAGATCGAAGTGAGGGTCCTGTGAAGGTCAGCATTCCCAAGGAAATCAAGAACCACGAGTACCGCGTCGCCATCACCCCGGCCGGTGTACACGAACTCGTCGCGCACGGGCACGAGGTGTTCGTGGAGGAGTCGGCCGGGGTCGGATCGTCGATCCCGGACGAGGACTACCTCGCCGCCGGCGCAAAGATCCTCTCCTCGGCCGACGATGTGTGGGCCAGCGGTGACCTGATCCTGAAGGTCAAAGAACCCATCGCACCCGAGTATCACCGGATGCGTGAGGGGCAGGTCCTGTTCACCTACCTCCATCTGGCCGCCGACAAGCCACTGACCGAAGAGCTGCAGAAACGTCAGGTGACCGGCATCGCCTACGAAACGGTGCAGACCCCGAGCGGAGCCCTCCCACTCCTGGCACCGATGAGCGAGGTCGCCGGCCGGCTGGCGCCGCAAGCCGGCGCCTACCACCTGATGCGGGCCGGCGGCGGGCGCGGCGTGCTTCTCGGCGGGGTGCCCGGTGTCCCGGCGGCCAAGGTCGTCGTGATCGGTGCCGGTGTCTCGGGCATGAACGCCGCAACGATCGCACTGGGCCTGCAAGCGGAGGTTTCGCTGCTGGACCGGAACGTCGACACCCTGCGCGCCGCGGACCGCATCTACCAAGGGCGCCTGCGCACCGTCACCTCCAACGCCTACGCGATCGAAGACGCGGTCCTGGGCGCCGACCTGGTGATCGGTGCGGTGCTGGTGCCCGGCGCCAAGGCCCCGACATTGATCTCCAACGAGCTGGTCAGCCGGATGAAACCCGGATCGGTGCTGGTCGACATCTCCATCGATCAGGGTGGGTGCTTCGAGGACTCACGCCCCACCACGCACGCCCAGCCCACCTACGAAGTGCACAACTCGATCTTCTACTGCGTGGCGAACATGCCCGGCGCCGTGCCCCATACCTCCACCTATGCCCTGACCAACGTCACACTGCCCTATGCCCTCGCCCTGGCGAACAAGGGTTGGGAGCAGGCGCTGAACGACGATCAGTCGCTGGCGCGGGGCCTGAACACCCACGCCGGGCAGGTGACCTACGCCCCCGTCGCGCACGCGCACGGACTCGAGTCGGCTCACCTCGTCACCGTCTGACGGATCCGCACTTCTTCCACATCCGAAGGCTGGCCAACGGGCCGCCGAACGACCTCTCCCCGCGCCGACCACCCCTGTTAGACGGTGGCCGCGGGGAACGGCGCGTTCGGCGGCCATTTCGGCATCATCATCACAGAAACGGCGGGTGTAGCGCATGACGCCGAGGGACGCGTCCCTCGGCACCAGACTTCGTCGACGACTACGCCAGCACGCTGGCTCGACCAGGGACAGGTGCGCGATACCGCGGAGCCCCGGCGCGCTAGCTCAGACGCCCAACGGAACGCGGGAAGCGAGACCTTAAAAAAATTAACACTACAACCTCTAGTATATGAAGTTATGTGGTGTTAGGTTGTGATCGCGCTCATAGTTGATGAAGGAGAGAGTGTCGATGAACGAAGTATTTGACGTAGTTGTCGTGGGGGCCGGATTCGCCGGCATCACCGCCGCCCGAGACCTGACCGCGGAGGGGAAGTCGGTCGTCGTTCTCGAGGGACGCGATCGCATCGGTGGCCGTACCTACACCGATGACAAGATCGGGCGGGCGGTGGAACTCGGCGGCGCCTACGTGCACTGGACCCAGCCGAACCTGTGGCGGGAGATGCAGCGGCACGGTCTCGAACTGTCGACCCCCGTGCCGATCGACCGCGTTCACTGGCTGGCCGACGGCGCCCTGCACTCGGGCACCGAGGCGGAATTCGACGCCCTCGCCGGCCCGGGCATGGAGCGGTTCGTCGAGGACGCCCGCGAGCATTTCCCGTATCCCCACGACGTCCACACCACGGACATCGGGGAGATCGATCTGGAGACCTTCACCGACCGGATGAAGCGACTCGATCTCGACCCAGCCGAACGCGACATGCTCGACGGCATCCTCTCCTACACGGTGGCCGCACCCGACCAGCAGGCGGTATCGCAGATTCTCCGTTGGGCCGCACTGTATTTCGGTGACTGGCGCGTTCTGTGGGAATCGGGTGCCTACTGGCGCATCGCGACCGGAACCAAGAGCCTGATCGAAGCGATTGCCGCCGAATCCTCCGCCGATATCCGGCTGTCGACTCCGGTGTCGGCCATCGCGAACGACGGCGACGGAGTGCTCGTCACTACCCCGGCGGGGGAGACGTTCCGCGCCAAGTCCGTCATCGTGACCGTCCCGGTCAATGCCCTCAACACGATCGACTTCTCGCCCGCGTTGAGCGAGGGCAGCCAGCGCCTCGCCGACGAGGGGCATCCGATGCGCAACCGCAAGATGTGGGTCCGGGCCAAGGGCGAGATCGAAGCGTTCACCGCCTACGCCCCGCTCGGGGCCAACCCCATCACCATCGCCATGACCGAATACCGCCTCGACGGTGACACCTTGATCGTGTGCTTCTGTCCCGACGCCACTGCGATCGACCCCGACGACAAGGACGCGGTCCAGGACGCATTGCGCGCGTACGTGCCCGACCTCGAGGTCGTGGACACCGACGGGCACGACTGGGCAGACGACGAATTCTCGCAGGGCACCTGGATGATGATGCGTCCCGGACAGCTGTCATCGGCAGTCCCGGACATCCAGAAGCCGCACGGCCACGTCTACTTCGCCGGCAGCGACATCGCACCCTCGTTCGTCGGGTGGATCGAGGGTGCTCTCGAAAGCGGCGCCCTCGCCGCCCGGAACGTGGTCCGCGATCAGAAGGCCGCCCCGCAGTCCTGAGAGCCCGACCCGGCTTTTCCGGCGAATCGGCAGCCAGTGCGCCGGAAGTCCGGACGGCGGGCTCGTCGATCGCCGGGTGCCAACCCGGCCGCAGCAGCGACGGCACGTAAGGATCGCCGCGGCCGTCAATCCAGGCGTGGGCATTGGCCCCGAACGGGCCGGCCACCGATCACCCCCATACCCCACACTCGACCACTATTTTCCCGGGTTGGCCGTGCGTGAACACGGCCCACCCGGGGGCACAGAAGGGAATCCCCGTGCGCCCCGGCTTGCACAATTTCGTCAAGGACATGGATAAGGCATGGGCGGCCGAGCGGCCCCATGAGGCTATCGCCGCGCATTTCGCGGAAGACGGTGTCCTGCACGACATGACCTCACCTGGCCCGGCCACCGGCCGAGCGGCGATCGCCGAAGCGATGAGCGCCTTCACGAACGCCTTTTCCTCGATGGAGTTCCACAGTTCCGTCGTCGCCGACGATGGTGAGACGGCCACCGTCGAATGGACCGTGACCGGAGTCCATACCGGGAACCTCGACGGTATCGCACCGACCGGCAACCGCATCGAGGTACGCGGCGTCAACTTGCTCAAATGCAACTTCGACGGACAGTTGCTCGAAGAGCGCTCGTACTGGGACTCGGGGACGCTGCTGCGTCAGCTCGGAGTCTTCGACAACTGATCAGAAGGTAAACACAGCGGCGCCCGGGGACCTCTCAGGGCGCCGTTGCTGTACGCACCGCCGCTGCCCCCACGTTCGCCGGCGGCACCACCCCCGCAACTCACACTCGAACGCCCGCTCCCACCCCTTCACCATGGAGACCCCAAATGATGATGACACGCCTGATTGCGGTGACCGCCTTTGCCATTACGGCAGTGGTCGCCACCACCAGCACCGCCAGTGCCGCCCCGGAACAGGCCGACCCGCACCATGGTTCGGCCCTGGAAACGGAGATCCTTCCCGGTATCCATTACACCGCGAGTATCGTCGACAAGTCCGTCGTCCTGACCACCGACGGCGGCTCGCTGACCACCCAGGGCAACCTGTTCCAGGTACTCGATGCCGCCGGGAATCTGGTGGCCGGGTTCCCGCTGACCTACTCGCGGGAAGGGAAAGAATGGCCGATCGCCGCCCAGATCGACGGCAGGAGTGCCACCCTCACACCCAGCACTGAACCCGCTACCGCCACGCCGCTGAAGGATGCAGCGCTCCCACTACAGCCGACCGCATTGGACCTGCGGTCACCGGAATTCAGCGCTGCCATCATCAACTTCGGTACCGAAGTTGCGCTCGGCATCGGTATCGGCAGTCTGATCGGCACGGCGATCGGTGCCGGGATCGGATGCATTGCCGGAGGAGCGCTCGTCGGATCCGCGGTCGCCGTCCCGACAATCGGGACCCTCGCGGTCCCCGGGTTCCTCGGTGGATGCCTGGTCACCGGAGCCGCGGCAGGGGCGATCGGAGCGGTCGCCGGAACCGTCATCGTGGGTGGGCCCGTCGCCGTTGCGAGCGCACTCCAGTTCTATGACGCGATCAACGCCCCCGCCGCCGAACCCGTCCCCGCCGCCGAACCCCTGGCAGGGTGACACCCGGACAACACGGCGCGCTGTTCGGCCGTTATTCGGGCCCGGACGAGTCGGGCCCGAATACCCCACCGGGGGTCGTACGACGAGTGCCGCGAGGAGCGCGGTGCGGCTGCGCTCCCTCCCGGGCACTAGGCAGGGTGCCCGACGAGGGCCATCACGCGGTCGACCAGCGCGTCATCGCGCGCCGCATTGGCGATGACCAGTGTCTGGAGGCGGGGGGCCTCGGCGGCGAGAGGCCGGTAGGTAATCCCCGGAACGGTCCCGTCCCGGATCTCCCGTGGGACGAGACACACGCACTTGGCGGATGCGACCAAACCGAGCATTCCCATCAGGCTGTCCGCTCGCCCGCCGTCCCGGGGTTCGAAACCTCCGGCGCGGCAACCCGCGTAAATCAACTGGCTGAGCCCGGGCAATGCGGTTGCGGATGGCAGCGCGAAATCCTGATCCCGCAAGTCGGCTAGGGCGATGTCTTCCCGGGACGCGAGAAGATGGTCGGCGGGCAGAGCGCATACCAGGGGTTCGTCGTGCAGGAGCCGGATATCGAGGTGTTCGGGGTCGGACAGTGGAGCGCGCACCATGGCGAAGTCCAGCCGACGGCTGCGCACCATGTCGGCGAGTTCGGCGGAGGTGCGTTGGTAGAGGTTGATGTGCAGTCCCGGCAGGTTGTCGCGGACCATGCCGATGAGGCGGGGGACTGAGACGTAAGAGGCGCCGCTGATGAATCCGAGGCGGAGGGTTCCCTCCGCTCCTTGCGCGATCCGCCTGGCGCGTTCGGCGGCGGAACTCTGTGCGTCCAAGAGGTGTCGTGCGTCGAGAGCAAATGCTTTGCCGGCGGGGGTGAGTTGCACCTGGCGGGTGCTTCGTTCCAGCAGCGGGACCCCGATGGTCTTCTCGAGGCGTTTGATCGCCTGAGTGAGGGGCGGCTGACTCATGGACAGGCGCTCGGCGGCGCGGGTGAAGTGACGCTCTTCGGCGACCACGACGAACTGCTCCAGCAGCCGCCGCGAAAAATCCATATCTTCCATCATATGAATTCTGCCTCAATTAGTATTGGATATCGACAGGGTTTGAGGTTTTCATTGTGGTGTGAAGCATGACAGCCACGTTTCGATCGGTTCGAGAACATCCATCCCCCCTGGTGGGCGGGAAGTATCCCCCCATCCCGGTGCGGCAGGCGGCCCCCTGGAAGGGCTCCGCGTGATCGAACTGGCCACGGTGATCATGGGCCCCTACGCCGGTCAGCAGTTCGGTGACCTCGGTGCGGATGTGATCAAGGTCGAGGCTCCCGGCGGCGATCCCACCCGACAGTTCGAACCGAAACGTCATGCGGGGATGGGCGGGCCGACCCTCAATCTCAACCGCAACAAGCGAAGTGTCACACTCGATCTCAAGAATGCCTCCGATCGGGATTCGCTGCTCGCGTTGCTCGAGACCGCGGATGTCTTCATCACCAATGTCCGTCCCGGCGCCCTCGAGCGACTCTCGCTCGGCTGGGATGACGTGGCCGCGGTCAATCCCCGTGTGGTGTACGCCACCGCACAAGGGTTTCGGTCCGACTCGGCGATGCGAGACAACGCCGCCTACGACGACATCATCCAGGCGGCCACCGGCCTGGTGTGGCTCAACGAGCAAGTCTCCGGCCAGCCGAACTACATCCCCTCGGTGGTGGCCGACAAGGTGTGCGGTCTGATGATGGTGCAATCGGTGCTCGCCGCATTGCACTACCGAGACCGCACCGGGCGCGGACAGCACGTCGAAATCCCGATGGCGGACACCATGATCGCCTTCAATCTCGTCGAACACCTCGCCGGAGCAACCCTCGATCCGGCCGACGAAAGCGATTACGGATACCGGCGGGTACTCAGCCGCGAACGCAAGGCCTGCCGAACCGCCGACGGGTGGATGTGCATCCTGCCCTACAACGACGCGAACTGGCGGGACTTCTTCGAATTCGCCGGCGACCCCGCCGCGGCAACCGATCCCCGGTTCACCACCATGGCCGGCCGCGTCGCGAACTCCGATGTCCTGTACGCCAGAATGCGCTCCCTGACAGCACAGTTCAGCACCGCCGAGTGGCAGCGCCTGTGCGACGACGCGAGCATTCCGGCGCATCCGGTCTACAGCCTCGCCGAGAGCGCGACCAGCCGCTACGCGCAGGACGGCGGTCTGCTGACCACGACGGACCACCCCACCGAGGGCCCGTACCAGCTGATCGGGCACCCGGTCCGGTATTCCGAGACACCGGCGCAACTGCGCCGACACTGCCCGGCACAGGGGCAGCACACCGAGTCGATCCTCGACGACCTCGACCATCGGCAGCGGAGCCGGGCATGACCACAGTCACTCGACCCCCGACCTATCGCATCACTCTGAATGGAGACGCACTGTCATGACCTTCTCCGGAGGTGACCTCGTCGTCACCATCGACAACCACATCGGGCGCATCACCCTCAACCGGCCCGAGAAGAAAAACTCCTTCACCGTCGACATGCTGGAGGACTGGGCGCGGGCGGTGCGCGAGTTCCAGCGTGACGAGCGGGTGCGGGTAGTGGTAGTCCGCGGCACTGGTGAGGCCTTCTGCGCCGGAGCTGATCTCGCCGACATCGGCGAGATCGATCGCACACCGCTGACCAACTGGAAACTGATGACCGACACTGTCCACCAGGTGGCACGCGCGGTCGACGACCTGACCAAACCCCTGATTGCCGGTGTGAGCGGCCCCGCCGTCGGCGCGGGGATGGATATGGCCCTGATGTGTGACTACCGGATCGCCTCAGCTGCGGCCCGGTTTTCCGAGGGGTACATCCGCGTCGGCCTGGTACCCGGTGACGGCGGCTGCTTCTACCTCCCGCGGCTGATCGGCCGCCCCCGCGCACTGCGCCTGCTGTGGACCGGCGAATTCGTCACCGCCGAACAGGCCCTCGACTGGAATCTCGTCGACGAAGTCTGCGCCGCCGACGAGTTCGACACCCGACTCGAGGAGTTTGCCACCCTGATCGCCCGTCAGCCACCCGTGGCTGTCCAGATGATCAAGAACGCGGTACGCCAATCCGATACCGGCGATCTGCGGTCGGCACTCGATCTCATCGCCTCACACCAGGCGGTGGCGATGACCACTGCCGATTCGATCGAGGCGCTCGACGCCTTCACCACCCGACGAACCCCCGCCTTCGAGGGACGATGACAAGCCAGGACACGATGACTACACGAGAACAATCGCTGCGCGCGAAGGTGCGCGAACTGTGCGCCGATTGGGACTACGAACCCCGATGCGACGCCTGGGGCGGCGAGGCCGACCCCGCGTTCAGCCGGGAACTCGGGCGGCGCGGACTACTCGCGCTGACCTGGCCAAAGGACCTCGGCGGGGCCGCGGAATCGAACCTCACCCGACTCGCGGTCACCGAGGAACTACTCCGGGCCGGCGCGCCGGTTTCCTACCACTGGGCGGGCGAACGGCAGATCGGCCCCACCCTGATCCGTCACGGCAGCCGGGCGCTCCAGGATGAATTCTGTCCCCGCCTGGCCAGGGCCGAGATCAGCTTCGCACTCGGGATGAGCGAACCGGACGCCGGCTCCGACCTGGCCGCGGTCCGCACCACGGCCACCCGCACCGACGAGGGATGGGTCATCAACGGCCGCAAGGTCTGGACGAGCGGCGCCCACTTCGCCGACTACCTCTACGTCCTGGCCCGCACCTCCAAGAGCGAGGACCGGCACGCCGGCCTGAGTGAGTTCGTGGTCGACACCTCCGCGCCCGGGGTACACGTGCAACCGATCATCGGCATGGACGGCGGACATCACTTCAACGAAGTCGTCTTCGACGAGGTCCACGTGCCCGACCGTTGGCTGATCGGTACCGAGGGACACGGCTGGCAACAGGTCATCTCGCAGCTCGCCTTCGAACGCGGTGGCCCCGAACGGTTCCTGTCGATGTACCCGCTCCTGGGCGCGGTCCTCGACACCGGGGTGCTCGACGACACCGACCGCGCCGCACTTCGCGGGCTGACCGCACAGCTGACGGTGCTGCGTTCTCTTGCGCGGAACATCGCGGCCGACCTCGACGCCGGGCGCAGCCCGGTCGCGCAGGCTGCCACCAGCAAGTACCTCGGAAACCGGCTCGAGCTGGCCATGCTCGACTTCGTCCGCCCCCTGCTGAGCCGGTGCGATGGGCGCGTACGCGCAATGTTCGACGCGGCTGTGATCACCTCCCCGAAGTCGGGCCTGCGCGGCGGCGCCGCCCCCGTCATGCTGTCCATCGTCACGAAGGAAATGCAATGAGCACGACGATTCTCACCGACGAAGCCGCACAACTCGCGGCGACCGTCGCCGATGTGGTGACCACCTGGGCACTTCCGGTCGCAGGCGGCCCCGTCTCGGAGGCCGAACACTTCCACGCCCAGTGGAAGACCGCCGAGGAACTGGGATGGACCACGATCCTCGAAGACGTCGACTGCACCAGCTTCGAGGCGCTGGCCGAGGCGGCCGATCTCATCGACGCCGCCGCAGCCGTCACCCGCGCCCTCGCCCACGCCGGCGCCGCCCTTCCCGTCCGCCAGACCCTGGTTGCGCGCGCCCTCGCCTCCGAGCCGATCGCCACCGGGCCGATCGTTGTCAGCGCGCACTCGTTCGGGGTCTGGGATCCGATCGCGACCGCCTTTGTCGGCGCCGACGGCACCACCGAGGACCGGGCGGCGCAGGGTTCGGTGGACCGCGACGTCGCTGCCCGCCCGCTGCACCGAACCGAGCCCCCGGAGGACCTCGGGGATCGACCCGACGGTGTGCTGGCCCAGTTCCTGCTCGTCCAGGAAATCGCGGGCGCAGCCCGCGGCGCGATCGAGCAGGCGCGCGCCTACGTTTCCAGCCGGGTCCAGTTCGGCCGGCCACTGATCAAGCTTCCCGCCGTGGCTCAGGAGCTGGGAAGGCTGACGATCGCGCAGCGGCAACTCGACGAGGCGATCGCCGAGTTCGCGCGGCGACTGCACACCGCAGCTCCCGATCGGATCCGCTTCGCTGCCACCGTAGCCCGAGCGCTCGCCTGTGATGTCGCCTCCGATGTCGCCACCCAGGCGCACCAACTGCACGGTGCCCTCGGATTGACCGCAGACGCCACGCTCCGGCAACGCACCCTGCTGCTCTGGGCCGACCGGGACGAGGGTCTGCATCAGCGCAGCTGGGGCGTGGACACCCTCCCGAACCGCGAGGTCGACCTGTGGACGCTGAGCGAGCCGGAGCACACGCACCGGCTCTAGATGGCCGCCACACCCTTCCGCCCGGACCCTCGATCGGGTCAGGCAGGCCGAGCGAGCGGCACCCCGGGATCCCCGCGGGCCATCCCGAACAGGCGTGGAGGAGGTAGTGCGCCGGCGATCAGAAGGGTGGCGCACTCCGTCGATCCCGGGCCCAGGCGTGCGTGTTTCGTTTGTTCACGCGCGCCTGGGCTTCGGGGGACCGGAACAAGGGGGCGAGAGACCCTGAAACACAGTGGCGCGCAGGCACACCCCCGCGCGCCCGACCGACTGAGTTCGGGTTAACCGCCGGCGCTTGCCGCGGCGCGGGTAAATCCCAGAATTGCTTCCGCGCTGCTGGTCATGTGCTCGGCCATCAGGCGGCGCGCCCGCTCGCCGTCTCCGGCCTCGATCGCCGCGAAGATCTTGCGGTGCTGGTCATTGGAGGTATGCCGCGCCTGCGGGCCCACCCGGAACGCCCCCATCAATGGGGTCAACTCTGCCTGCACCTCCGTCTCCGCCCGCGCCAGCCGCTGCGACCGCGTGCAGGACGCGATGGTGACGTGAAAGGTTGCGTCACACTTGCGAAATTCCTCGAATACCTCTGCGGCGTCCATACGTTCGATCAGATCCCGCATCCCGGCAAGATCCTCGGCCGTCGCCCGTTCGGCGGCCAGGGCCGCACTCTCCCCGCCGATGGCGACTCGGTAATCGGTGAGGTCGGTGATGTACTCGTCGGTGATCGTCGCGATCCGCTTCTGCGCCTCGCGCTCGGGAACCGTCAGTGCCAGCTGTTTGACATAGGTGCCGCCCTGGCGACCGCGTCGGGTCTCGACGTAGCCGGCTTCGCGCATCACCGCCAGCGCTTCGCGCAACGTCATCGCGGAAATCCCCAGCTGGTCGGCCAGTTCCGACTCGGAGGGAAGTCGCGATCCGACATCGAAGATGCCCAAGCCGATGGCATCGCCGAGCCGACGAACGGTCTGCGCGACCAGCCCCTCACCGCCGATCGGGGACAGGATGACACTGCGAACGAGCAGGGACGCCGGTGAGGGGGCCCGGGAATCGGACGCCGAGTCATTTGTATCCATTATCTTCACATCATATAGGTCTAGAGAAGGCAAAGTCGAGTGCTTGCAACTCTAACATCTAATGTTAGAGTTCAAACATGAGTATCGAATCTGCCACCGACGGCAATCTGCTGAAGATCACCGACCCGGGTTTCTCTGCGATGGGCGAGGAGATCCGTGCGGCCAGGGAGCAAAACTGGTATGCCCGAACCACTTACGGAATCGCTGTCCTACGTCACGGTGAGGTGGGCGCTCTGCTGAAGGATCGCCGCCTCCGGCAGGGAAGCTGGTCGTGGCCTGCACAGAACGGCATCACCGACGGTGTGCTCTCGGACTGGTGGAAGAGCTCCCTGGTCGGCATGGAGGGTGAGGATCATGCCCGCATCCGCAAGCTGGTCAACCCTGCGTTCTCCCACTCGGTCATCGCGACGATGACCGAGAGTTTCCGCGAACTCGCCCACGATGTCATCGACCAGTTCGCCGACTCCGGCGCATGCGAATTCATGACGGACTTCGCCGAACCGTACTCGTCTCGCGCCCTGTGCCGGCTGCTCGCCCTACCCGAAGGGGACTGGCGCGAGCTCACGCAGCTCTCGTCCGACATGGGGCTGGCCTTCGGCCCCGAGATCGCCGAGCAGCGAGCCACGATCGAAGCCGCAATCCTCGCGCTCTATGCCCGCGCCGACGAACTCGTCGCCCAGCGCCGCCGCCAGCCCACCGACGACTTCGTCTCGCAACTGGTTATCGCAACGGACGAGAACGGGGACCGGCTGAGCGATCAGGAACTTCGGGAGCTGATCACCAGCCTGATCTTCGGCGGCATGGACACCACCCGCAGTCAACTCGGACTGATGATGCAGGCCTTCGTCGAGCATCCCGATCAATGGGCGCTGCTCGCCGACCAGCCGGAACTTGCCGCCCAGGCGGTCGAGGAAGTCATTCGCTTCAACCCGACGATCCACTGGACCACCCGACTGGCCATCGAGGACTTCTCCTTCCAGGGCGTCGACATCCCGGAGGGAACGGTGCTCCACCTCATGTCCTACTCCTCCGGCACCGACCCCCTCGCAGTCGGAGACGCAAGCTTCGACATCACGGCCAAGCGCGCCCCCCACTTCGGTTTCGGGGGAGGGCGGCATCACTGCCTCGGGCACTTTGTCGCCCGCCTCGACATCCGCGAAGCGCTGCAAGCCCTTTCGCAGCGCCTGGCCCAGCCGCGATTCTCCGCGCCGCCCAGTAATCGGCCGCCGACCGGAAACACCGGCCCGATCGAGCTTCCCGTGAGCTTCGTTCCGGCACGCCTGAACTGACGGCAGTGGTGACCGGCACGCCGTCTCGCGGGCAGGTGGCACGGCGGTGCCCTGCGCGGGCGAGGGCGCGTGGGAAACCTACCGCTCACCTTTTAACATAAAACCTCTTGTGTTAGCGGTATCACAGCAGTAGCGTTCTCGCTCATCGATCGGAGTGCGCGTCATCACACCCCGGTCAGTCACCCTCACCGAAGGAGCTCACATGACCGAGCGAGAATCCACCGTCCACAGAAATGGACGGAACTGTCTGAGGACGGCGTGCCTCGGCACGGCGACGAAGGCGGCGTGAAATGACCAACCCATCCACGCCCACAACCGGCGCCGACCTCACCGCGCAGGCGCATCTCGAGACGGGACGGTTGGGCAGGACCTCCCTGGTCTCACTGTCGCTGGCGTCCTTCTTCCCCGCAGTCGGCATCGCCTTGGTGCCCCTGCTCGTGTTCAGCACCGCCGGCACCAATGCATGGCAGGCATCACTACTGTCCACGATCGCCGTCATCTGCGTCGGGCGAGCAGTCACCGCCTTCGCCCGGCGATACGTCGCCACCGGATCGCTGTACTCCTACATCGGAGAGGTATTCGGCCCCTGGGCCCGATACCTGACCGCGGCCGCCCTACTCGCCGGGTTCATCGCCGCGATCGGAGCACTCGCCGCCGTCGTCGGGATCTTCGCCGGTAGCTTCCTGCTCTCACACGGGGTCGACAACGCCCTGTCCTTCGGGCCGCAACTGGCAATCTTCCTCGTCGCTCTCGCCCTCGCCGCCGCGATCGCCTACCGCGGTCTCGACACCTCGGTCTGGATCGCGGTGACCCTGGCCGTGTTGTCGTTCCCCCTCGTCCTGGTCATCACCATCGCCAGCGCCGCCAAGACCGGACTCGATCTCGCCGATCAGTTCAGCCTCAGCGAGTTCAGCCTCAGCGGAACGCTCCAGGGCATGGCCGTCGGAGCTGCCTTCCTGGTCGGCTTCGAATCCTGTACCGCACTCGCCGCGGAGACCCGCAACCCCCGCCGCAACGTGCCTCTCGCGGTCATGTCCGTCCCGGTTCTCCTCGGCGGCCTCTTTCCCCTGGTCACGATTCTCCAGGTCCCGGGGCTGCAGGCGGCGTCCGCCGAACTGGAGGCCGGAATGTCGGCTCCCGCGGCGCTGGCACTGCATGCCGGTCTCGGCTCCGGGGTCGCCACCGCCAGCGATCTGGTCCTCGCGGTCGCTACCTTCGCCGCACTGATCGGCTTCATCAACTATGGTGCGCGTTTCGCCATGACCCTCGCCGATGACGGTCTCCTGCCCGCTCCGCTGGGGAGGATCCATCCTCGCCACCACAGCCCCTTCGTCAGCATCGCGGTGATGTCCGTCGCCGGGTTCGTCCTCGTCGCCGCCCTCGTCTTTACCGCGGGAGATGTGGTGTCGGCGTACTACACCGTCGCTCCTCTAGTCGTGTACCTGTGGGTGCTCCCATACGTCCTGATCACCGTCGGCGCCATCGTCCTCACCGTGCGGGCGCATGAGTACCGGCCGTTGCTGATCGGCGCGTCCGTCTTCGGCGCAGTGGCGACAGCATGGATGTACATCAACGGGGTGATCAACCCACCACCAGCGCCGGCGAACGCCATGTCCTGGATCGTGCTGATCGTCCTCGCCGTCCTCCTCGCCGTTTTTGCGATCACCAAGCGCAGACAAGCGCCGAGCACCGCGGTGGAAGTCTCTCCGCAACCGGTCGCCCAGGTCGAGGAGGTCTGACGAGTTCGAATCTGAAAACCGTGGTGGCTGGAAGGACACATCCTTCCAGCCACTTCACCGCGCCCCAACCGTTGAACACAGCGGCCTCGACCACGCCCCGCGTGGCTCCCGACCGCGGAGCCCGCACAACGACACCTCCGAGAAAGAAACACCATGAACAAACACATTCCGTCGTGGCACGACGACGAGGTCAAGGCGCTGTCCGAGCTCGCGGTCGGGTTCTTCGAACGCGAGGTGGTCGCGCACAACGAGAAGTGGGACGCCCAGCACCGCATCGACCGTGCGGTGTGGCTCGCGGCAGGCGAGCTGGGGTTGCTGTGCTGCTCGATCCCGGAGGAGTACGGCGGCGGTGGCGGCACGTTCGCCCACGACCTCGCCGTGTTCGAGGCCCAGGGCTATGCCGGCGACCTCGCGCTCGGCATCTCGGTGCATTCGGGGATCGTGGCGCACTACCTCCTCGCGTACGGCACCGAGGAGCAGAAGAAGACCTGGCTGCCGGCGATGGCGACCGGGGAGATCCTCGGCGCCATCGGCATGACCGAGCCCGGCGCCGGATCGGACCTCAAGGCGATCAAGACCACCGCGATCCGGGACGGCGACGAGTACGTCGTCAACGGGTCGAAGACGTTCATCACCAACGGCGCGTCTGCCGACATGATCGTGCTGGCGGTCAAGACCGACCCGAAGGCCGGCGCCAAGGGGGTGGCGCTGCTGATCGTCGATCTGCGGGACTGCCCCGGGTTCGCTGTCGGGCGGGTCCTGGACAAGGTCGGTCAGCACGGCGCCGACACGTCGGAGTTGTCGTTCACCGATGTGCGGGTGCCGGTGTCGAACCTGCTCGGTGAGGAGGGGCAGGGTTTCGGGCAGCTGATGGCGCAGCTGGTGCAGGAGCGGTTGATCATCGGCGCGCAGGCGTCCGGTGCGATGACTCGTGCGGTGGAGGACACCGTTGCGTACACGAAGTCGCGGCAGGCGTTCGGGCACAGTCTGTTCGAGTTCCAGAACACGGCGTTCGAGCTCGCCGAGTGCCAGACCATCGCCCGCACGTGTGCGGTGTTCCTGGACCATTGCATCGAGGCGCACCTGCGTGGGGAACTGGACCCGTCCGAGGCGGCGATGGTCAAGTACTGGCTCACCGAGCAGCAGTGCGCGGTGATCGACCGGTGCGTGCAGTTGCACGGTGGTTACGGGTACATGCGCGAGTATCTGATCGCCCGGATGTACGAGGACGCCCGCGTCCAGAAGATCTACGCGGGCGCCAACGAGGTGATGAAGGGGATCATCGCGAAGTCGCTGTAGCCGATGCCGGCTCACGCGACACGTCGTACGCCGCCTCGTCGAACCGGCCGAGTCGCTGCCGCATGCGGTCGGTCGACCACGGCCAGTTGAAGCTGTTGCGGCCGTTGACGTCGACGAAGTAGCGATTCGAACGCTACCGGTATCAGTGTCACCCGCAGCGCATCAGCGCAGTCAGTCCACTGATGTCTGATCCGCGATCTCTGTGTGTCTCGCGGCCCGCGAAGAGTATCCAGCGCAGACACGTTGTCCGGGTTCTGTCAAGGAAGGTTCTACCATGCACATCGCAGGCAGTGTGTTTCTCACGGAATACTCGATTGGTCCCGCTCAGCTGGCTATGGCAATGGAGGAGCGAGGGTACGAGTCGCTGTTCTTACCCGAGCACACCCACATTCCCGTCAGTCGACTGTCTCCGTACCCTGGCGGCGGCGAAATGCCCTCGAAATATGCCCACACCTACGACCCATTTATCGCCCTCACCGCAGCAGCCATGGTCACCACGAGGCTCCGACTCGCCACCGGGATAAGCCTCATCGCTGAGCGCGATCCCATAACGACCGCGAAGGTCGTCGCCTCCTTGGACGTCATTTCCGGCGGGCGCACACTGCTCGGCGTGGGAGCCGGCTGGAACCGCGAGGAAATGAGGCACCACGGCACCGACCCCCGACACCGGTGGGCAGTGCTGCGTAAACGAGTCCAGGCGATGAAAGCGCTGTGGACTCGGAGAAGAAGGGGAATATCACGGCGACTACCGGAAGATGGCGGCGACTTCCGCCCGGTCCGAGGGCACCCCACCGGCCATGCCCGCGGTGATGCAGCGGACCGCCGACGACCCGACACTGAATGTGGCCACGCCCCTGCGCACCCTTCCCGTGCCCACTCCGATCGCGGACCTTCCCCCACGTGGCGAACTCGCCCGGGGCCCCGTCGCGAGCGTCACCGGGGCGACGTCGGTGCTGGTCGGCCTCCTCGCCGCGGTCACCGCCAGCGGTTCGCACGTGGCCGTGATCGGAATGCGTATCTTGGTCTGCTCGCGGCTTTCGGGCGCGGCCGTGCCGCCGTCGAGGGCCCGGGCCGTGGTGGCGCGGGCACGGGCGAAGGGCGCCGTCCTGCTGGTGACCGAGGGGCGCTGAGACGGGGTGGATCTGCGCATCGGGTCCCGCGTGGCCGGATACACCGGTCTTAGTGACAGGCGTGGCCGCGTCACCGGGGGCCGGTACGTCCATTCTTCATCTCCTCCGTCTGATCTGGTACCCATCCCAACGGATCAAGGAGTCACTGCGTGGCGAAACGCCGACCGATTGTGCCATCAGGCCGGAGGACTGGCCATCGTTCGGTCCAGCCGTCGGTGTTTATCACAGCGCAGCTCGCAGTGGGATGGCGCCGGTGTCCTGGGCCTCGAGGACGGTGCGCCAGGCCACCGACCCGGCGTCACTGCGGATCTCCACACGGAGGGTGCGCCGTGGGAATCCTTTGCCGGCGGCCGCCACACCGGGACGCGCTCATCGCCATGATGTGGGAGCTCCCGCGGCAGCTTGCCCGCTCGGTGACCTGGGATCAGGGCACCGAGCTGGCCCGCCACCACGAATTCACCGCCGCCACCGGCATACCCGTGTACTTTTGTGAGCCGCACTCGCCTGGCAGCGAGGAACCAACGAGAACACTAATGGGCTGCTGCGGCAGTACTTTCCCAAGGCCACGGATCTGTCAGACCACACCCGTGCCCACCTCGACGAGGTGGCCGCCGAACTCAACGATCGGCCCCGAAAAATCCTGGAATAGGACACCCCGGCGGAACGACTCGCCACTTTGATCGGACCAGGCCAAGGCGTCGTCCGACGACTTACCGAACGGACTTCGCGGGCGATCGGGTAGCGACGGGAACACCGCTTGTCGGTAGTCAGATCCGGACGTTCGACGACGTTCAACGACGTTCGATGCGGAGTATGCGCCGCGACGAAACTTGGACCTCCGCGCGTTGATCGCCAAGGGCGTCGACGTGATGGTCGAGTCGGGTGCTGTCGGCGGAGCGCTGCTCGTCTCCGCGCAGGTGGAGTGGTTCATGGCAGAGACCGTCGGCTACCTCAAGGGGCGGCGCCCGTTTGGCCGAGGTTTACACGGCGGGGGAGTGTCGACTTGAAGTGTCCTTCGTCGGGCGCTCGCCGGCGCCTGCCCAATCCGAACGTACGTGGCGGAGGTGCGCACGAATCAGCGTGTCCAGTGCACTCGTATTCTTGGCTCGGATAGCTGCAACAATTTCGTGGTGCTCGCTGGCGGAGTCGGCGAGTACTCCGCGTTCTGCCAGATCATCCAGTCCGTACAAGCGCGTTTGGTCGCGCAGTGCCGCGACGGTGGCGACGAGGCGTTTGTTCCCGCAGAGCGTGAGGAGGCTTAGGTGGAAGCGGCGGTCCGCGTCGAGGAAGGCAACGACTTCGCCATCGCGTGCCGCAGCTTCGATGTCGTGAGCGAGTGACTCGAGCTGAGCGATGTCGTCGACGGTGGCGTTCTCCGCTGCTTCAAGTGTTGCGGGGACCTCCAGGAGCATCCGCATCTGGTACACCTCGTCGAGGTCCTGGTCGCTCATGGGAACGACGCGGTAGCCGCGATTGCGCACCGGTTCCATCAGTCCCTGGTTGACCAGGGTGAGGAGAGCTTCGCGTACCGGGCTGCTCGACACGCCTAAGCGTGTGGCCAGTGCTGCTGCTGAGTACATGTCACCCGGTCGGATCTCGCCGGATACCAGCGCCTGCCGAACGATTTCGAGTACTCGGTCGCGCAGTGTGGTGGATCTCAGCGGTCCGATCTCAGGGTCAGCCATTCGTCACCTCCTCTTCACGTTTTCCTTGACTTTACTGGTGTGAAGTAGCACTCTATTCCTACCACGCGGCCGGTAGGCGGTAACCGGTTACCGGTTGGAATAGAGGAGTAGCAGTGTCAGAGGTACGGGGTTACTGCACGTTGTGTCGTTCCCGGTGCGGGGCCGTCTACAACATCGACGACGGCGCCATGACCGGCGTCCGACCGGACTCGGCTCACCCGACCGGCGCCGCGATGTGTCCCAAGGGGCGCGCAGCGCCAGAGATCGTGCACAACCCGCAGAGATTGACGCGGCCCATGCGTCGCACCACTCCGAAGTCCAACCCCGATCCACAGTGGGAGGAGATCGGTTGGGACGAGGCGATGAGTGAGATCGCGGCCAAACTGGGGCAGTTCCGCGACGAGAACGGACCCGAGTCCGTGGCCTTCGCCGTGACCTCACCCAGCGGAACTCCGATGTCCGATTCGATCGACTGGGTCGAGCGCTTCATCCGCCTCTTCGGCAGCCCCAACACCTGCTACTCGACGGAAATCTGCAACTGGCACAAAGATTGGGCCCACACCTTCACTTTCGGTACCAGCCTGCCCACTGCAGATTGGGCAGCAACAGATCTTGCCATCCTGTGGGGCCACAACCCAGCCAAGTCATGGCTGGCGCAGTCCGCTGCCCTCGCCGACACCCGAAGCAAGGGCACGGCTGTAGCGGTGATTGACCCTCGCCGTTCGACGAGTGCGATGCAGGCTGATCACTGGCTGCGGGTCCTGCCTGGAACGGACGCGGCCCTGGCGCTGGGGACCGCCGGCCTTCTGATCGACCGCAGTGGGCACGACGGTGCGTTTCTGCGCGCATGGAGTAATGGACCCCTGCTTGTCCGCACGGATACGGGGCGGTTCCTGCTCGCCGACGATTTGGCACCGGGCCTGGACGGCTATGTGGTGTGGGACGAGCAGGCAGGAATGCCGGTGCCCTATGACACCCGCTTCGCCGCTGCTCACGCCGACCGGTTCGCTCTTTTCGGCAGACGCCCGATCTCGACGTTGGCCGGTGACGTCGAATGCGTTCCGGCGTTCGAGCGGTACGCCGCGGCATGTCGGTCCTGGTCGCTCGGGCGCACCTGTGCCACCACCGGCGTAGACGAGAAGGCGCTCCTGTCGTTCGTCGACGCACTCGCCCAAGCGCAGTCGGTCGCCTATCACGCTTGGTCCGGTGTAGGCCAGCACACCAACGCAACACAAACCGAACGGGCGATCGCGAGCCTGTATGCGCTCACCGGAAGCTTCGACGCGCCAGGCGGGAATGTCATCTTGCCCAAGCACCCGGTCAACGCCGTAACTGGGGTCGATCAATGCGATCCCGGTCAGCGCGCGAAGGCGCTCGGACTCGATCAGCACCCGCTCGGACCCCCGGCACAAGGATGGGTCTCCGGACGCGAGCTGTGTAACGCCATCCTCACCGGTCAGCCGTACCCGCTGCGCGCGTTGGTGGGATTCGGCGCCAACCTCGTGGTCACGCAGCCCGATCCTCGTCGGACGGCAGCGGCACTGCAGAACCTGGAGTTCTTCGTTCACGTGGACCTCTTCCTCAATCCCACCGCTCAATATGCCGACATCGTTCTGCCGGTGAACACCCCGTGGGAGCACGAAGCCGTCAAGGTCGGATGGGAAATCAGTGAGCGCGCGCAGGAGCACATTCAGCTGCGTCCGCAGATGATCGAACCTCTCGGCGAATCCCGATCCGATACCGAAGTGATCTTCGACCTCGCTCAACGGCTGGGCATGGGTGACCAGTTCTTCGGTGGCGACATCGTCTCGGCCTGGAACTATCAGCTCGACCCCCTCGGTGTCACCGTGGAAGAACTCCGCCGCCACCCTGGCGGGATCGATCTCCCATTGCAAACTCGATACCGCAAGTACGCGTCCCCGGACGCCGACGGCGGTGTGACAGGATTCGCCACGCCCACGCGTCGCGCCGAGGTCTACTCGGAGCGTCTGGCCGAACACGGATACTCTCCAGTGCCCGAACATCCAGTGCAAGAACAAGATTCCCGATATCCACTCATCATGACCTGCGCCAAGAACGGCTACTTCTGTCACAGTCAACACCGCGGAATCTCTTCACTGCGCAAGCGATCGCCGGACCCCACTGTCGACATCAGTGCGGAGTTGGCAGCTGGACGCGGAATCGAGGAGGGCCAGTGGGTGGTCTTGTCCACCCGTAACTCAGAGGTCCGTATGCGCGCCCGCCTCGACTCGTCGCTGCACCCACGAGTCGTCGTCGCCGAGTACGGGTGGTGGCAAGAGGGCACGGATCTCGGCTTGCCAGGCTTCGACCCGGTCGCCACGCGAGGCAGTAACTACAACCTTCTCATCGACGACGAGCAGAACGACCCGATCAGTGGCTCGGTACCGATGCGTTCGGCCTGCTGCGACATCAGACCGGAACCCACTGAGACATGGACGGGAACCGTGCCCTTCGTCGTCACGGCAACACATACCGAAAGTAACGAGGTGCGCGCCCTGACGTTACAACCATCGGACGGGCGGCCTCTCCCAGACTTTTTACCGGGACAGCACATCACGGTGTCACATCCGCTGATGGACGGTGAAGCCGCGGTGTCCCGAAGCTACTCACTGACCGGGCCGGCCACCGCCACCGACCGTCAGGCGTACACGCTCGCGATCAGGCATGTCGTCGGTGGGCAGTTTTCCGGGTTTATCCACGAGCAACTTCAGACCGGGACCACAGTCAACGTCTCTGCTCCGTCCGGTCTGTTCGTCATCCCCACCGCGATCGCGCAACCAGTGGTGCTGATCGCAGCGGGGATCGGCATTACCCCGTTCCTCAGCTATCTCGAGACCCTGGCCGGCTGCGCATTTGACCACTCACCGGAAGTGGTGCTGCACTATGGCAGCCGCAATCGAGATAGCCACGTCTTCGCGGATCGAATTCGTGCACTGCAGCAACGACTTCCAACTCTGCGAGTCATCAACCATTACAGTCGGCCAGCCTCGGACGAAAGCGAAGGCACGCACTATGACGTCCGAGGCCGAGTTCGTGCCGAGCACATCGACGCTGATCTGATCCGTCGGAGAGCACGATTCTATTTCTGCGGACCCGAAGAGATGCTCCAAGATCTCATCGACGGTCTCGTCGAACGGAAAGTTCCCAAATTCGACATCTTCGCCGAAAAGTTTCACTCGGCACCCGCCGAGGTCACCATTTCCGATGATGCCCAGGCCACCATCCGATTTGCGCGATCCGGAAAAGAACTGACCTGGCGTAGATCCGACGGCACGCTACTTGAATTCGCCGAACGAGAGGGCGTCGCGCTCCCCAGCGGATGCCGCCTCGGCCAATGCGAGAGTTGCGCGATCAGCGTGCTCTCCGGCCAGGTCGCCCATTTGGTCAAGACGAACGACGACCTCGCCACCGACCAGTGCCTCACCTGCCAAGCAATGCCCTTATCCGACCTCACCCTCGATGCTTGACGACAATCAGGAGACTGCAACATGTTGACGATCAACGCCGAAGACACCGCGACCCTGCTGGCATTCGACGACCTCATACCCGCACTCCGCAAGGGATTCATCCGCGGCGCCTCCACGCCGAATCGACACCATCACACCCTCGACGACACCACAGACGCAACACTTCTGGTCATGCCATCGTGGGACGATCGATACCTCGGTGTGAAACTGGTGGACGTCTTCCCTGCCAACTCAGTGTCTGGCCGCCCTGCCCTGTCATCCGCCTTCATTCTCGCCAGTGCCTCCACAGGGGAGCACCTGGCAGTCATAGACGGCAACGAATTGACACGCCGCCGCACGGTTGCCACATCAGCCTTGGCCGCCTCATACCTCGCACGTCGGGGCAGTACCACCCACCTGATAGTCGGTGCCGGACACATTGGAAGCCTTGCGGCAGAGGCATACCGGAGCGTGTTCGACATCCAGACAGTGCTCATTTACGACCAGTTCGCCGCGAACGCCGAGCGGCTTGCCGAGAACCTGCGCCAGAAGGGAATACAGGCACGCACAGCCGACGACCTCGCATCCGCTGTAGCGAACGCCGATATCATCACCTGCGCCACCCTCGCCACCGAACCGATCATCCGAGGGCGGTGGCTCCAGCCAGGGGCCCACCTCGATCTCATCGGTAGCTTCCGACCCACCATGCGCGAATCCGACGACCAGTGCATCATCCGCAGCAACGTGTACGTCGACACCCCTGTCGCACTCGAGGAATCCGGCGACCTCACCCAACCGATTGCCGATGGGATTCTCGATGCCAGGTCCATCGCTGGCAACCTTCCGCAGCTGTGCCGGGAAGAAGTACACGGCCGTCAGGACAGTAACCAGATCACGTTGTTCAAGGCTGTCGGCAGCGGCCTGGCAGACCTCACCTCCGCCGCATTCGTCTACGACGCGGCACTGCATCCCGTCTCCTGAACTCGACCCACCGTCAACGGAGCCCCACATGAGCAAAATCATGGCTGACGAGTCCATTCCACGTGCATCACAAACCAATACAGAGGAACCGCAGCTAGGTCTTCTGGCGCGCTTCGCTACTCGCTCGTCGAATTTTTCGGAGCGTTGGTTCCCCAGCACACTTGTGTTCGCCCTGCTGACGGTGACCGCCGTTGCGATAGCCGCAATGGGTATCGGAGCCACCCCCGCCGTCGTCGCAAAGACCTTCGGCAACGGATTTTGGGACCTCATCCCCTTCACCATGCAAATGGCGATGGTTGCCATCGGCGGCTACGTCGTCGCGACCTCCGGGCCGGTGGCCCGATTCACCACCCGTATCGCGCTGATCCCCAAGACCGGGCGTGGAGCCATCGTCATGGTGGCCTTCGTCAGCCTGGTCTCGGCGCTCTTCAACTGGGGATTCAGCCTGATCTTCAGCGCTCTGCTGGTCCGGCGACTTGCCGAGCGCGCAGGCCTGAGAATGGACTACCGCGCCGCCGGTGCGGCGGCCTATCTGGGACTAGGCGGCAGTTGGGCGCTCGGACTGAGTTCATCCGCCGCCCAGCTTCAGGCAAACCCCGCCAGCATCCCACCCACTCTCCTCCCCATCACAGGTGTCATCTCCTTCCGAGAGACTATCTTTTCCTGGCAGTCACTGCTGCTCGCGGCGATCATCATCGCTGTATGCATGATTGTGGCGCATCGCTCTGCTCCCCGCGGATCAGTCGTCCGCACCGCGAGTGACCTGGGAATCGATCCCCACGACCCGATCGAGGACCACCAGCCCCGCAGCCGCCCGGGCGAGTGGCTCGAGTACAGTCCGCTGCTGACCCTGGTCGTCGTCGCCCTGACCGCGGGTTGGGCGATCCAAGAGTTCGCAGAGAAAGATCCGATCGTCGCAATCTCCGGGCTCAACACCTACAACCTGCTCTTCCTCACCCTCGGAATGCTCCTGCACTGGCGCCCACGGCTGTTCGTCGCTGCCGTAGCCAAGGCCGTGCCGGCCACAGCCGGTGTACTGATCCAGTTTCCGTTCTACGCCGCCATCGCCGCGATCATGACCAAAGCAGCAGACAGCGACGGCAACACGGTCTCGCACTATTTGGCATCCGCCTTCACCAGCGTCGGCTCACCGGTCCTATTCCCCGCACTGCTCGGCATCTACTCGGTCGTCCTGGGGTTCCTCGTCCCATCCGGCGGGGGCAAGTGGATCATCGAAGCACCTTACGTCATGCAGGCGGCGAACGATCTACACGTCAACCTCGGCTGGACTGTGCAGATCTACAACGCCGCAGAGGTCCTCCCCAACCTCGTCAATCCCTTCTGGATGCTCCCGCTGCTCGGAGTGCTAGGACTCAAAGCGCGCGACATCGTCGGTTTCACCTTCCTCTATCTGCTTGCCCTCGCACCAGTCATTCTCGGGCTTCTGACCCTCCTGTCGTTGACGCTTCCCTATCATCCGCCGATCCAGCCATGAGCCGTTGGCCCGGGATCTCGCGCTTTGGGTCTCTGAGTTCCCGGGCAACGGCGTCACCTGCACTGCGGCGGGGACAACCTCACGCGACTCGCCCAAGCCTTCCCGTGCGGAGCGGGACTCGTCAGGTTGTCATTCAGACGCAGGATCGGCGGCGCTGCGTGCTTACTGCACGCCAGGCGAGCCGGTCGGTCTCGACGACGTCGATGGGGGCGGCTGGACTTGGTCGCCTCGGCCTGCCTCGGCTGTAACCCAATCTATCCGGACCGTGTTTACGTTCCGTCCGTGGCTCACGCGGGTGGCGACGGCACAGGTGGTGGCGACCCGGCGGATCCTGGCGTACCGGGATACCGCGATCACGGCACTGTCGGACCGATTAGATTCGGCCACCGGGTTTTTGGCGACGCCGACCGAACCAGTTGACTCTGCCTCGGCGGGCTTCGTCCGGGGCGTGCGAGGTCAGTTCACCGCCCGCGCCTGCTGCGGCGGTGGGGGGCCGGCCTGCCGGTTGCGGATCACCGAGGTGCAGGTACCACCGCGGATTGCGGCGGTGGCCCAACTATCGGCCGCCGATCGGCACCTCGCGCAGATCACGGTGGCCAGCTGTGAGCTGGATTGACGGTGAAGTTTGCCCACCGGGCGCGACCCCGGCGGGCGGGCGCAGTGGCCGTGGGTCCGGCTGACTGCCGCCATCCCGAAACACAGGACCTGCGCGGCAGGGCGATCATGCGACTGGCATCTGCCGACGCTCGTTCTCGACCACCGGGGACTGCTGTGGCGGTGCGCCGCGACTGAACTCGTTCCGGCAGACGACGTGGAATCGCCCACCTTCGCGGTCGGGTCGACCGGTCCCCGTCCACGCTCGGCGGCGCAGCCATCGGCGCCGAAATCCTGAAGGGCTGTTGTCGGACTATCGGGGCTTTACCTACGCCGACCGGGGCCTCGGAATCAAACTGGCCCGCCTACTGGGCGAGGGGCAGATGCTGCACCGGTTGATACGACCGGCCGCCACCGCCCGCCCGCGGCCCGCGCACGGCTAGAAGAGAAGATCGCCGTCCAGACAGCCACCGCACCGCGGTGGGTATCAAGAAGGGGAAGATCAACCGGGACCGGGCGTTCCACTTCGCCCGCCAGGTCACCGACTACGCCAGCGCCGCGCGCGGATATGATCGCGGTCGAAGGTCACCCCCTCGAGACCCGCGGACACGGACGGGTCAACAACAACCGGACCGTGCAGTCCGCCCGCCGCCAAGCCGTCGCTGCCCTCGCTCATACCGCCGCTGGTATCGGCATCGCGCTGGTCGCAGTGTCCACCCGAGGATCGTCCGCGTTATGTTCGGGCTGCGACGAACCGATCGCACGCCCCGGCGGCTACCATCACGCGGGTGTCCACGCTGCCGGGTCGGCGGCAAACCGAGACCATGTGGCCGGAGTCAACCTGGCCACACGCGCGCTGCTCGGCAGACGCAAGGTCACCCGTCGGCATGGCGAGTTGTACGCGGTCTGGGTGGCCGAGCATGCGCCGGTGCGCAAGCCGCGACAAGGACGGCACGACACCGCGATACCGACGGGTCCGCCGTGGTCTGCCCACCGTGACACAGCGGATGGGGGGTGAATCCGAAACAGCATGTTCGTACGCCAATCCGGTGGGATGGGACACGGTCAATCCCACACCACCGCAAGGTGATGCGGGATTGACCGTGACACAACATCTCCAACGCCGCCGCTCCAGTGGCAGATAGTATGAGATCAGCCTAAACGCTAGGGCACATTTGGTTCGGCCCGCCGTCGCTAATGCGCTGATTTGTACCGGCGGGGTGCCAGTTTGATGCGCCGGTGCGACATGCTAACTCCCTGTAGGTCGTCTGGAATCGCAGTCAGTAGGTTGCGCAAACCGACGTGGGTGAGTACGCCGATACCGGAGGCGTGAGCGGCATTTCTGGGCGAGCTGGTGGAGGACCGGAGCGGGAAGGCCCGCGGCTATGCCAATTCGCTGATTGAGCTGTGACAGCAGGTGCTGGAAGTACACACCCTGGGAGAGGCCGAACTCGACAAGGATCTCTTCTCGGGACCCGCCGCCCCAGTGCCGCCATTTCTGGGCGAAGGCGAGCATGTAGTTGGTGTTCTAATCCTCGTGTGCATCGATGGAGATGTATCCCGTTCAGTGCCTACGGCAGTGATCGGGTGAACGTAAAAGATCGTTATGCCGGAGCAAACGTCGCTGTGGATGCGTTGCTGACGCGGCGGGGTATCGCTGTCGGCGACCTCGGTGCGAGGATGATGAGGGGGCAGACGGACGTCTATTGGGTACACAGACAAGGCAATTGATGACCGCCGCCAACTTGAACGCAGAGGGCCCACGTCAGGCGTTCTTGCACGGAAGTCAGTTACTGGTGGTGTTGTGTGGGCGCCGGTACCACGCGGCGTACGGATGCTGTGAGTGCGGAGCAGCATCGATTCGCACACGATGCCACCAGGAGAGGCGTTGCCAAATCCGGGTCACCGCGCGCATTTAGATGCCTGCGTTCGCCGACATGAAGCTTGTCAGCTTCATGTCGGCGGGATCATCAATCGTGGTTGTCTCGAAACGAGATTCTCGGGGTCTAGTTCGTCGAGACCAGTGACCGAAGGAAGAACGCCAAGTTCGCGGGGCGTTCGGCGAGGCGGCGCATGAAGTAGCCGTACCACTGCTCACCGTAGGGCAGGTAGACCCGCAGATGCTGCTGCTCGCCGACGAGGCGGAGCTGTTCGGCATCGCGGATGCCGTAGAGCATCTGCAGTTCGAATTCGTCGGTGGTGCGACCCGTGGCCTTCGCCTGCGCCAGCGCGGCGCCGACCATGGCCGGATCGTGGGAGGCGACCATCGGGTAGCCCTGGCCGTTCATCAGGATCCGCAGGCACCGCAGGTATGCCCCGTCGACCGCGGTCTTTTCTTGATGGGCAACAGATGCGGGTTCCTTGTACTCGCCCTTGCACAGCCGGATCCGTGATCCGGGCCCGGAAAGGTCCTTGCAGTCCGCTTCGGTGCGCTTGAGGTAGGCCTGCAGCACGGTGCCGAGAGACGGGAAGTCCTGACGTAGTTCGCGCACGATCGACAGGGTCGAGTCGGTGGTGGTGTGGTCCTCGGCGTCGACGGTAACCCACGCGCCGGCTTCCTCGGCGGCGGTGCAGATCTTGTGGGCGTTCTCGAGGGCGACCTTGTGACCGTCGCGGGGTAGGAACTGTCCGAGCGCCGAGAGTTTGAGCGACACCTCAACATTGCGCACCGGGGAGGGCGGGAAGGTCGTCTTGTTCTTCTCACCGTCCTGGGTGAAGCGGGACAGAGCGGACAACAGGGTGAGGTAGTGCGAGACGGTGTTGTTGGCCTGGGCGAGGTCGGTGGTGTCTTCGCCGAGGTGGTCGATGCTGATGTAGCGGCCAGAGTCCAAGATCGAGGTGGTCGCGGCAACGGCCTGGTCCTCGGTTTCACCGGCGACGAACCGGTCGACCAGGTTGCGGGTCACCGGGATCTTGGTGACGGTGCGTTCCATGCGGGGCGAGCGGGCTGCGGCGAGCAGGGCGGGCCGGAGCAGGTCGGAGAGTGCCATCAGATGTCCTGGTGCGGGTAGTGGTGGTCGGTGGCCGGGACGAATGTTTCCTTGATGGTGCGGGCGGAGGCCCAGCGGAGCAGGTTCTGCGGGGAGCCGGCCTTGTCGTTGGTGCCCGACGCCCGCGCCCCACCGAAGGGCTGTTGTCCGACGACGGCGCCGGTGGGCTTGTCGTTGATGTAGAAGTTGCCGGCGGCGAATCGCAGGTCGTCGGTGGCCTGGGCGATCGCGGTGCGGTCGTCGGCGATGATCGACCCGGTCAGCGCGTACGCGGACCCCTTGTCGACCAGGTCGAGGGCCTTGTCGAACGATCCGGCGGCGGAGTCGTCGTAGACGTGGACGGACAGGATCGGTCCGAAGTATTCGGTGCGGAAGGCCTCGTCGGTGGGGTCGTCGCCGAGGAGAACGGTGGGGTCGACGAAGTAGCCGACGCTGTCGTCGACGTGGCCGCCGGCGGCGATGGTCAGGCTGGGGGTGGCCTTGGCGCGGGCGATGGCGTCGGCGTTGCGGTCGAAGGCCCGCTGGTCGATGACGGCGCCACCGAAGTTCGAGAAGTCTGTGACATCTCCGTATTTCAGTGTCGATGCCTTCTCGATGAAGTCGTTGCCCATCTTCGCCCACAGGGACTTGGGGACGAAGGCGCGGGAGGCCGCGGAGCATTTCTGGCCCTGGTAGTCGAACGCGCCGCGGATCAGTGCGGTGGTGAGGGTGTCGGGGTTGGCGGAGCTGTGGGCGAGGACGAAGTCCTTGCCGCCGGTCTCGCCGACCAGGCGGGGGTAGCTGTTGTAGTTCGAGATGTTGTTCCCGACTTGGCGCCACAGGTGCTGGAAGGTGGCGGTGGAGCCGGTGAAGTGGATTCCGGCGAGGCGGGGGTCGGCGAGGACGATGTCGGAGACCTCGGCGCCGGGGCCGTTGACGAGGTTGATCACACCCGGGGGCAGGCCTGCGGCCTCGAGCAGTTTCATCGTCCAGTACGCGGCGACGGCCTGGGTCTGCGAGGGCTTCCACACCACGGTGTTGCCCATCAGGGCGGGGGCGGTGGGCAGGTTGCCGGCGATGGCGGTGAAGTTGAACGGGGTGATGGCGTAGATGAAGCCCTCGAGGGAGCGGTATTCGAGCTTGTTCCACACGCCGGGGGAGGAGATCGGTTGGTCGGCGAGGATCTGGCGGGCGAACTGGACGTTGAAGCGCCAGAAGTCGATCAGCTCGCACGGGGTGTCGATCTCGGCCTGGTACGCGGTCTTCGACTGGCCGAGCATGGTTGCGGCGGCGAGGGTTTCACGCCACGGGCCGGACAGCAGGTCGGCCGCGCGCAGGAACACCGCGGCGCGGTCCTCGAAGGACAGTGCCCGCCAGCCCGGGGCAGCGGCGGTGGCGGCGGTGGCGGCGTCCTGGATGTCCTGGGCGCCGGCATTGGTGAAGGTGCCCAGGACCGCGGCGTGCCGGTGCGGCTGGACGACGTCGATCGCGGGGCCGGTGCCGCGCCGGTGCGCACCGCCGATGACGTTGTGGATCTCGGTGGGGTTGGACCCCAGCTCGGCCAGTTTCGCCTGCAGCCGCACCCGTTCTGGGCTCCCCGGCGTGAAGGAGCCCACCGGCTCGTTGATCGGCTGGGGCGTGGTGGTGACGGCGTCCATGGAACCTCCTACAAACGTGTGGCGGCGCGACAGTCGCCGCTCGAACTAGCCAAAGTCAACACCAGAACAAGTCCCAGACAATGAGCCAGGAGGACAAACTTTGCAGGGCAGAGTTGTACTCTTGGCTAAGACGCTTTCTGAGTTCCCCATTGGAGACCTGCCCGTGACCGCTGACGATCGAACACTCCCGAACGATCTTGCCGCAACCGCGGAATCAACCGAAACCATCACGCTGCGTGAGCTTCTCAGTGCGCTCGACAGTGCGGTTGTCGAGCTGGTCGATGCCCCGGCCGGTGACGACGTCGTGGTCTCCTCGGTGGCGCTCGTCGATAGTACGGACCTGTCGGTCGAGATCGAATCGCAATCTCCGATGCCGGACCTCTTCCTCCACGTCGGGGTCGGCAAGGCTGAGGCGGCGCGTTGGTTCGACCAGGTCGCACAGCGCGCTCCCGCACACCGACCGCGCGCGGTGATGTCGAAGATGGCGACCGAATCCCGCGGGCTGCAGACCGCCGCCCACAGTGCCGGTGTCGCGCTGGTTGCCGTACACCCGAAAGCTCGATGGGACCACGTATTCCCGCTGGTGCAGCGCATGCTCGATCGCTCCCGTCGGCGGCAGGCCCGGCTGGGGGACCCGGATCTGCTGGCCACCGACACCGATCTGTTCGGACTCGCCCAGATCGTGGCCCAGAACTCTGGTGGCATGGTGTCGATCGAGGACGCGCAATCGCGCGTGCTGGCGTATTCGGCGTCCGACGAAGCGGCGGACGAGTTGCGGACGTTGTCGATCCTCGGCCGGGAGGGGCCGCGAGATTATCTGCGTGTGCTGCAGAAATGGGGGGTGTTCGACCGGCTCCGCGAAAGCGACGAGGTGGTCGACGTGCCCGCACACGAGGAGCTTGCCACCAAGCGGCGATTGGCGGTCAGCATCCGGCAGTCCTCCGAAGATGGTTCGGCCGCACCACGGTTGCTCGGTTCGATCTGGGTTCAGCAGGGGGACACACCATTCACCGCGGATGCGGCCGACGTGCTGCGGGGGGCGTCGGCGATCGCCGCGCGCATCATCTCCCGAAGCCTCAACGCCCCGTCCACCGAAGCACTGTTGATTCAACGGCTGTTCGGCGCGCGCGGTGGAGGAGTGGACGTCCCGTCCGTGGCCAATGCCCTGAACCTGCCAGTCACCGGACCGGCCGCAGTCGTCGGATTCGCGCCGACCGCGACGGAGGCCGCAGCGCCGATCGGCGAGTTCGCCGCTTCGGGGAACATGCTCCGCCTGCATGCGAGCTCGTTCAGCCGTGAGTCGGTGGCCACCGTCATCGGCGACCGCGCGTATGTTCTACTGCCGAGCTACAAATCGGCAAGCAGTGTGGCGGCGTGGACCCGGCAACTCGTCGACCAATTCGAAGCGAAGCGGTCGATCGTCCTGCGTGCCGCGATCGCCATCCCGGTGCCGGACCTGGGACAGGTCGCCGGTGCCCGGAGCGAGGTGGACCGAGTCCTGGACGGCACTGCCGCGACCTTCCCGGAAGGGCGAGTGACCACGCTCGCAGAATCTCGTACTCCGGTCCTTCTCGGGGAGATCCTCGACCTCGTCGGCCGGCATCCCGAACTGCGCGACCCACGCCTGGATGCACTGATCGACTACGACAGCACGCACGCATCGAATCTCTGTGAGAGTGCGGAAGTGTACCTCGCCGACCACGGCGACGTCCGTGCCGCCGCGACCGTACTCCAGGTGCATCCGAACACCCTGCGCTATCGGATCCGTAGGGTCGAAGAGATCGTCGGGATCGACCTGCAGGATGCCTCCGACCGGATGCTGTTCGAATTACAGCTTGCCCTGCACCGCCGAACAGAAATCGGATAACGCCTGTTCCCGGCGTTTGGTCGGCCAACCAAAGTCTGTCAACATTTTTCGGACGCTGGGCCGAATACTTCGCAGTGCGCTGCAGGTTTACTGACTGTCACGGTAGTGGCAACGAGGCCACGCGCGAGGAACCTGACAGAGGGAATGGTGAGCTCACAGTGAGCATGTCGACAAATTCCGAGGAACTGAAGGCTTCGACACTTGGCACAGCGCACCTCGATAAGTTCGACAGTCTTCGATCGGTCTTCTTCCGTCATGTCGCGCAGGACGACACCGCGGCCGTGGACACCACCGTGCGTCAGCACCTTGACCTCGCCGCACGGCGTACGGCAGCCAGTGATCTGGTGGCCTACCTACCGGCCGATCGCGAGGCACGCACAGGTCCGGCACTGCTGGTGATCACCGACGACAGGCCGCTGCTGGTGGACGCATTGACCGCCGGTGTCGAGTCGGCCGGGGCCACAATCGCTCACCTGCTGCATCCGGTCATCTCGGTCGTCCGAGGGCCGGACGGTGCCCTCATCGACCTCTCTGTCGGTGCCAGCCCCCCTGCAGAGACGATCGTCGAATCGTGGATTCGGATCGAATTCGCAACACCGCCTTCGGACTCGATCCGCGAGTACATGATGGAATCCGTTTGGCACCTGCTGCTCACCCTCCGCCAGATCAATGCCGATTCGCCGGTCATGCGTGCTCAGCAGCGCGATCTCGCCGACACTCTGGAAAAGGCCAGCGCTGCGGGTGAATCAAGCTGGAGCGAGGACGAACTCGTCGATGCCGCGGCGCTGCTGCGCTGGCTGGGCGACGGGAACTTCACCCTTCTCGGATACTACTATCGCGGCGACGATACACGGGAGGATCGCTGCCCCTCCGCTCTCGGGACGTATCGCGTCGACGCTGGCGATCTGCGGACCCCAGCGACGCCGGTGGCAGGCGGGCCCGTGTTACTGACTGTGGCACAGGGGCCGAAGTTCCCTAACGGGCGGCGTGGTATGCCTTCGCACCTGGTCGTCGTAACCGAGACAGATGGAGACGCCGTCATCGGCGAGCACCATTTCCTGGGACTGTTCACCGTCACCGCTCTACACGAGAATGTCCTCGACATCCCGGTACTCGCTCGGCGGGCGCGAACGGTCATCGCGCGTGCCGGGTATCGACTCGAGTCGCATTCCGGCCAGAGCCTGCTCGAGATCATTCAGGACTATCCCAGACCGGAACTATTCTCCGTCGATACCGAGGCTCTTCTCCGCACTGCCGTTTCGGTCCTCGCTGCCGCGGCCCGCGAACAATTGTTGCTCTTGTTGCGCCCGCTCGCCGGGAACCGACAGATGTCCGCCTTGGTGTATCTGCCCCGCGACCGATACGCCACCCGAGCCCGCATTGCCATGCAGGATGTCCTGCGCGACGAGTTCCCCGGTTCGAATATTGATTCCACCGTGCGCGTCACCGAAAGCGTGCTTGCGCTTGTGCACTTCACCGTCGATCTCGCGCCGGACGGCACCAGCGACCCGGCTAGCGACTGGGCCGCCGTTCAGAATCGATTGCAGCGCAGTCTGACCGCCGTCACCCGCACCTGGGACGACGATCTGCGTGATCTGTTGCGGGTTGAGGGCCCGGCGAGGGCGGGGTTCGGCGACGACTACGCCTACCGCTTCCCGGAGTCCTACAAGCAGGACTTCGATGGGCCTCGGGCGGTCGCCGACATCACCCGACTCGAGGCGCTCGACGCCCACGGCGTCGACGTCCATCTCTACTCCCGGTCCATTGGAGAGCAGACGGAACTGCGCCTCACCCTCTACATTGCCGGGGAACGCGTCTCCCTGAGCGAAGTGCTCCCGATTTTGCACAGTCTCGGGGTCGACGTCCTCGACGAGCGGCCCTACCCGCTCGTCCGGCTCGATGGGACAGCGGCGTGGATCTACGACTTCGGGCTGCACAACGACCAGACGTTGACCGATCTAACCCGCATGCACCCCCGCGCCGGAGCGCTCGGTCCACGGTTCTGTGACACCTTCGTCGCTGCATGGTGCGGTGCCGCCGAAGTCGACCAGTTCAACACTCTCGTGTCCCGCGCCGGCCTTGGCTGGGAAGAGGCAGCCGTGCTGCGTGCGTACGCGAAGTATCTGCGGCAAGTGGGGTTTCCCTACAGCACCGAGCGCATCGCCACAGTCCTAACTCAGCATCCGGTGACCACCGGTCAACTTGTGCAGCTGTTTGACGCTCAGTTCAACCCGGATCATGCCGACCCGGTGGTCGCAGCCGCCCTTGCCAGCGAGATTGGCTCCGCAATCGACGACGTCGTGGGCCTCGAGGCCGACCGGATCCTGCGTGCGTACCTCGACCTGCTGCAGGCAACGACGCGTACTAACTACTACCGGCGCCCCACCCCAGACACCCGCCGATCGAGTGCCCTGGCGCTCAAGTTCGATCCCCGGGGGCTCAATGAACTACCGCAGCCACGACCCCGGTTCGAGGTATTCGTCTATTCGCCGCGCGTGGAAGGCGTGCACCTGCGCTACGGCGCCGTCGCCCGCGGAGGGCTACGGTGGTCCGACCGCTCCGAAGACTTCCGCACCGAGATCCTCGGTCTGGTCAAGGCCCAAGCAGTCAAGAATGCGCTCATCGTCCCGGTCGGCGCCAAGGGCGGATTCGTGGTCAAGAGGCCGCCGAAGTCGACTGGAGACGCGGCCCTTGACCGCGAGGCCGTCCGGGCGGCCGGCGTCGAGTGCTACCGCGCCTTCATCGGAGCACTGCTCGATGTCACCGACAACATCGATCCGGAGACCGGTGTAACCGTGCCCCCCACTGACGTTGTCCGCCGTGACGAGGATGATCCGTACCTCGTGGTCGCCGCGGACAAGGGCACCGCGACCTTCTCCGACGAGGCCAACGCCGTCGCCGCCGACTACCGGTTTTGGCTCGGGGACGCCTTCGCATCCGGCGGGTCGATCGGCTATGACCACAAGGCGATGGGCATCACCGCCAAGGGGGCATGGGAAAGCGTCAAACGGCACTTCCGGGAGATCGGGATCGACACCCAAAGAGAAGATTTCACCGTCGCCGGGATCGGTGACATGAGCGGAGACGTCTTCGGCAACGGCATGCTCCTCAGTGAGCACATCAGACTCGTCGCCGCGTTCGACCACCGGCACATCTTCATCGATCCAAACCCCGACGCCGCGACCTCATACAAGGAACGGCGCCGGCTGTTCGATCTACCGCGCTCCTCCTGGGCCGACTACGACCAGGCTTTGATCAGCGACGGCGGTGGTGTCTTCGAACGCACCGCCAAGTCGATTACCATTTCCGCACCGATGCGTGACGCCTTGGGTCTTCCCGCGGACGTGCAGCGATTGCCGCCGCACGAGCTGGTCACCGCCGTCCTGCGTGCCCCGGTGGATCTGCTCTGGAACGGTGGCATCGGCACCTACGTCAAGGCTCGCCCGGAGACGCATCTCGAGGTTGGCGACAAGTCCAACGACGCGGTCCGGGTCGATGCCGACCGGGTGCGGGCGCAGGTTATCGGCGAAGGCGGCAACCTCGGCGTGACCGCAGGGGGACGAATCGACTTTGCGTTCCAGGGGGGCCGGATCAACACCGACGCGCTCGACAATTCGGCCGGTGTGGACTGCTCCGATCATGAGGTCAATATCAAGATCCTCCTCGACAGGCTGGTGTCGGTAGGCCGTCTCACCACCGCGGAACGCACCACCCTGTTGCAGGAGATGACCGGTGACGTCGAAACCCTGGTGCTCGCCGACAACATTGCCCAGAACGACTTGCTGGGTACGAGTCGGGCCACCGCGGCGGCCCGGTTGCGTGTTCACACCCGGCAGATCCGCGCGCTGGCCGTCGAACGTGACCTCGACCGCGGGCTGGAAGCACTGCCGGACGACACCGAACTGGACCGCCGGGCCCGCCAGGGCCTGGGACTGACGTCCCCGGAACTGGCCACCCTCACTGCTCATGTGAAGCTGGCACTCAAGACGGACTTGCTGGCCAGCGATCTACTTGGCGGGGATGTATTCACCGACCGACTGCTCGCCTACTTCCCGGCCCGGCTTCGGCGGGACTACCCGGATGCGATCGCGGGACACCGGTTGCGCCGCGAGATCATCGCTACCGTCGTGACCAACGAGGTAGTCGACACCGGCGGGATCTCGTACGTGTTCCGGCTCTGCGAGGACACCGGCGCCTCCAGCGTGGACGCTGTCCGTGCTTTCGCGGCGGCCAGCGCGATCATCGACCTTCCTGTACTGATCGGTCAGATCCGCACGCACGCAACGAATACCGCGGTGTCCGATGCCATGATGGCCGAGATGCGACGGTTGCTCGATCGGCTGTCGCGATGGTTGCTCAACCACCGGCCGCAGCCGATCGCGATCGGCGCCGAGATCGCACGATACGGCGCCGTGGCGCAGCTGATGCCGATGGTGCCGAACTGGCTGCAGGGCCCGGACGTGGAGGTCGTGCGGACCCGGACCGAACAGCTGGTCGCCCTGGGAGCCGATCAGCACCACGCCACCGCGGTGTTCAGCCTGCTGCACGGGTTCTGCGCGATGGACATCATCGACATCGCCGATCTCGAAGGCCGGGACCTCGGCGAGGTCGCCGAGCTGTACTACACGCTCAACGCGCACCTGGGCCTCGACCATCTGCTTACCGCGATCTCTGGCCTCGACGACACAGACCGGTGGAATGCCCTTGCCCGGCTCGCCCTGCGCGACGACGTGTACGGCTCGATGCGACTGCTGTGTCTCGACGTCCTGTCTGGGTCGGCGGCAACTGAGACCGCGTTCGAGAAGATAGCGGACTGGGAACACATCAACACCTCGCGACTGGGGCGTGCTCGCGCTATCTTGAACGAAATTTTCGCCTCCGGGCCCACGGAACTAGCGACCTTATCCGTCGCGGCCCGACAGGTGCGGACCATGGTCGGCCGCGCGCGCATCGGGCACTCGACAATATGACGCCAACGAACATCTCCCCACGCCTTTCCGTCCGATCTGGTTCCAGGATCGACGAGTACAGCCGCCAACACACCGTAGATCTCGCTTCGGACGGCCGTCTGCACGTCCTCGATGCACCCCGGTTGATAACGAGAACGTACGAGCGGGCCCACTGGACTCTGCTCATCGAACCAGGCGAACCCGGAGAACGTATTCATGACGTCAAATGACGCACCGTCCGCCCGGCCGGCGTCGCTCACGATGACGGTGCTTATGACTCCCTATATGGCGAATTTCTCGGGCAATGTTCCGACGGTCATGCTGATCCACGGGCTGGCAAGCTCGTGCCGGGTCTGGGACCAGGTCGTGCCGAAGATCGAGGCGAAAGCCAATATCGTTGCAGCGTAGCTGTAATCGGAGCATTGGACGACCGTGACGCCGACGACGTGGCGGCGTCACGGTGGCCGGGGTGGTGGACCGCAGGGCTCGGATCACGTCCGCGGTGATCGGCGGCTGCGACGGATCGCAAGAGGTACGTGAAAACTCGCTGCCCAGCCCTCATCACCCGCGTCGAGACCGTCCTTCCCCGCAGGTTCGCCGAAAGGTATGGGACTCGAAGGTGGGCAGGCCGTCAACCACCATGGTCGAAATGATTGATGGCTGAGGTGAATTGCGTGCGGCGCCCTAGGGCTGATCGTCCATGAGGTCGAGAGTTTCCCAGGCCTGTTCGATGCGCCCGACCGAGGAGCGTGCACCGGAGCTTTCGAGCTGGGCGAGGATGGCATGCACGACAGCGACCATGGCTGTCAGCGACGGGGTCGCGTTGATGCCTTCTATCGGGGTGATCACGACGTGGTCGGCGTACGCATTGAGGGGAGACGAGTGCAGGTCGGTGAGAACGGCGATGGTCGCGCCCCTCTCGCGTCCAAGTCGGGTCAGTCCACGCAGTGCACGGGTGAGGCGCCACACGTTGATGACGATGAGGCAGTCACGTTCGTCCATCTGCGACACTGATACTGCCTGCGACGTTGCGGGGCCGGCCGCGATGTGGATGTCATATCCGTAGATGGATGCCAGGTAACTGAGGACCTGAGCGGGTCCTGCACCGGATCCGGTGGTGATCACGATGATGCGGCGAGCCGCGTTGATCGCGTCAGCGACGCTTTTGATGGCAGCGATGTTGGCCGCGGACGAGGCGGTGGCGAGGTTTGCTGCGTCCTGCCTCAGCATTTGCGCGGCGGCATCGGTTGACATGGGGCGCTCGGGGCTCGTTGTCACGAGTGAGTTGAGGTATTCGGCGCGGAGCGCCTTCTTGAGGTCGCTCCACCCCTCGAACTCGAGTTGTTGGGCGGTCCGCACGACGGTGGAGACATTCACCCCCGCGCGCTCGGCGACTTCGCGCGCGGACGCGTAGGAGGCGAACTGAGGCATCTGCGCGAGAACCTGTAGGACCCGGTCTGCCTGAGCCCCTAGGGTCGCGCGTTCCGTCCGTTGCGCGAGCATCGTCCCAACCGTCACCTCGGAGCGCCTCTTCCCACTGGATCTACGACATGGGCCTCAAGTGTCGATGGCGACCTGAAACACCTCGCTGGTCGCTGTCACGCTATCACCCGCAGCGTCCAGGATTCCTTGCGAGAACTCTGATCGCGCGGGCGCTTGCTGCCAGGCCTCGTACGCCGACGCATCAGGCCACGTCGCGACGACGACCACGGTGCCGGGATCGTCCGATTTCACGCACAGCTGTGCCGATACGGCTCCTGACTCCTCGAGTATTCGAGCCCTCGCGTAGTAGCGGACGACGTCGCCGCTGCGGTCCCGGGGCACGTGAAGGGTGAGGATCGTGAGCATGCTCATGAAACAAAGTGTTGCACAGATCACCGCCATGCATCTAATGTTGCGCCGAAACGACGGTGAACGGAGATCGACATGACCACCTCTGCGGGTGCGACAGAAACGCAAAACGCTGCCCTCCTGGCGCGACTGGACAATCTGGAACCCGGGAAACCTCACCGGCGTCTGATGGTGATGGGCGGCCTCGGCTACACCTTCGACTCGTTCGACGGCGCCCTCATGGGCTACGCGCTCTCCGCGCTCATCATCATCTGGCACATCCCCTCCGAGGTCGGCGGATGGCTGTTGTCGTCGATCTTCTTCGGGTATCTGGTCGGCGCGCTGGTTGCCGGTGTTCTCGCCGACCGCTTCGGTCGACGGAAGCTGATGATGACGTCGCTGCTCATCTTCTGCGCGTGCAGCCTGCTGATGGGCACCGCGACCTCCCTGCCGGAGCTGTTCATCTGGCGTGCTCTTGCCGGTATCGGAATCGGCGCGGAGACCGCGCTCATCGCCCCTTACATCTCCGAGTTCCTCCCCGCTCGTGTCCGCGGCAAGTTCGTCACCAGGACCGTCGGGTTCCTCGCGTTCGGCTACGTCCTCGCCGGAGTGGTCGCTCCGTTGGTCATCTCTCCCCACCCCGCGGTGGGATGGCGGATCGCCGCGGTCCTCTGTGCGCTTCCGGTGGTGTTGCTGCTGTGGTGGCGACGCAAGCTCCCCGAATCGCCCCGCTACCTGCTGGCCAAGGGCCGGATCGAGGAGGCGGCCGACGTGGTCGAGAAGATGGAACGCGAATCCGGCGTCACGCCGGCGGGGGCTCCACCGGTCACCATCGACACCGCGAAGGGTGCTGCATCCGCATCGCCCCCGGTTGCCCCGCAGCGGGGTGTGCTCGCTCCGCTGGCCGGATTGTGGACGGGGGGATTAGCCCGCACGACGATCATGATCTGGCTGCTGTGGTTCATTCTGATCGGAGTGAACTACGGCTTCTCCTCGTGGCTTCCCTCGCTTCTGGTGCTGGAGAAGGGGATCACGCTGACGAACTCCTTCCTCATCGCTCTCATCACCTCTCTCGCACAGATTCCCGGCTTCTACGTCGCCAGCGTGCTGATCGACCGGATGGAGCGCAAGTGGCTCCTCGCCGTCTACGCACTCGGAGCGACGATCGGTGCGATCGTCGTGGCTTTAGCCGACACCACCCCGGTCCTCGTGCTCGGTTCCGCCCTGCTGGCGGCGTTCACGAATGGGGCGGCCGGCGTGTACTACACGTACACCGCGGAGCTCTATCCGACGGCGGTGCGTGCCACGGCCATGGGCACAGCCTCGGCCGTGGGCCGTCTCGGAGCGATCACCGCACCGATCGCTATCGGCTACCTTTTCGCGCGCATTGGATGGATCAACGTGTTCCTGGTCCTGGTGGGCGCCCTGGTCCTGGCCGTGGCCGTGGTGGTGGCCTTCGGCGCACGCACCTCGGGCCACAGCCTCGACGAGAGCCGGCCCGCTGACCACTGACACCCATCGAGCGGCGGCTGAGGACCACATCCTTGCCGCCGCGTCAACTATCGAGAGCTTTCAAGGAGACGCCATGCGCACTCGGGTAGTAAACGCCCACACGCTCGAACCCTCGACGGGAGAGCGTCAGAAGAATGTGTGGATCGACATCGCCGACGGGCGGATCGCCGCCAGCGGTGCGGGGGAACCCCCGGCATCGGCCGGTGACATTCGAGTCATCGATGCGGGCGGGGGCACCGTCATGCCCGGCTTGGTCGACGCCCACGTGCATATCCTGGTGACCTCCACAGATGCCGCCGATCGCGCTCAATGGACGCCGGGCTACGCGACGGTGAGGGCGTTGCGGTCGGCGGGCGACATGCTCCGACGTGGCTTCACCACCGTGCGCGATGTCGGCGGTGCCGACCATGGCATGGCACGTACCTTGCAGGAGGGCCTGGCCCCCGGTCCGCGACTGATCTTCGGCGGCAAGGCGCTCTCGCAGACAGGTGGGCACGGCGACTTCCGCTCTCTCAACGACGACTCGCAGCCCTGCTGTCAGCTCAAACCGGACTTCGGACGCATCGCGGACGGCGTCGATGCCGTGCGGCACGCGGCCCGCGATGAGTTCCGCAAGGGTGCGCATCATCTCAAGCTCGTCGTCTCCGGAGGGGTCGCGTCCCCGACCGATGAGATCTCGGCAGTCCAGTACACGCCGGAAGAGATACGTGCCGCCGTCGTCGAGGCCGAGAACCACAACCGGTACGTCACGGTGCACGCCTACCACCCGCGCGCGGTGAACCAGGCGCTGAAGGCCGGGGTGCGATGCGTCGAGCACGGGAACCTCATCGACGACGAGTCGATCCGTCTGCTCGTCGAACAGGACGCCTTCCTGGTACCGACGATCATCACCTACGAGGCGATGTACGAGGCCGGCGCGGTGTCCGGCCTCTCCGCAGGATCACTGAAGAAGCTCGACGAGGTACGCACCGCGGCCGTCGACGCGCTCGAGCAGGCCCACCGGGCAGGAGTGAACCTGGTCTACGGCAGCGACCTGCTCGGAGACCTGCAGACACGCCAACTCGACGAGTTCACCATCCGTGCGCGCGTCCAACCGAACATCGATGTGATACGCAGCGCCACCAGCACCGCTGCGCGCCTTCTCGGTATGGAGCGAGAGATCGGCACCCTCGCCCCGGGCGCTCTAGCGGATCTGCTCGTGCTGGACGGCGATCCGGAACAGGACCTCGCGGTCCTCACTACACCGGAGCGGCACCTGCGTCACGTGATCCACGGCGGCACCGTCACCGACATCGCCACAGCTCGGCCGCAGTACCGGGCGGCCGATGGGATCTGCTCCGCAACAGCGATGACGCACGCGCACGAAACTTCCGGATCGGATCGCAGCCGAAGCTCGATAAGTTCGAAGCGGAGTGCAGATCCATAGTGGGTGGCGCCGGACCTTCCCGGCGATCTTCGAGCGAAGGCCGCAGCAGTGCTGTTCAGTCGAGGTTGCCGACCGATCTCGGGTCGGCGACGGCATCGTTGACCGACGGAAAGTTCAGGGCATCGTCGAGAAGTCGCACCCCGTCTCGGCGAATCCAGTACCGCTTGAGGACTCGTTGGACCATGGAGACTTCGATGTGGTTGATTCCACTCAGGCTAGCCAAGTCGTCAGTTATCAATCGCTCGACGTCCTGCTCGGAACGGAAGCTTCCGATATAGGTCAGTGATGCCGTTCCCGCCACCGTCGCGACCGATCGTGCCGAGGGATGCTTGCTGAGTATTCCGGCGATGGTGGTGAGTTCACCGAGTTGGACGGTCAGATTGATCAGCGCATCGATGGGGTAGCCGATCAGCCCGGGTTCGATTTCGACGCGGGGGGTCACGATCCCCCGGTCGAGGAGACCCAGGAGCACCCGGTACGCAGTCGACTGCGGAAGGTCGAGGGCCCGCGCGACCTCGGTCGCCCCGATCCGTCCGTTTCGTCGCACGAGGCGTGCCACCCTCCACGCTTCTTCGGTCAGTGTCGCGGACTGAACCGTCTCGGAAACACGAGTGCCTTGGAGACGATCGCACTGTTCCCGGCTGAGTCGATTGAGCCGCCATTCCGCTGCTGTTCTGTGGGACTTGAGGACGGTGTCGGTGCGGCTGGAGACCAGGCCGTCGAGGCCGCTGAGTGTTTCGATCAGCAGATCCGCACCATCCGCGCGGTTTCGCGGTTGAACGATTGCAAAGATGTCGCTCGGCCCGGTGGTGATCGCCACGTACTGCGTCTGCTCCAGCTGCGAGACTTCGGCCGCCAGCGACGCGACCAGTTTCGGTTCCGCGGACATCCACACATAGCGTGGCGGTACCTCGTCCAGGGCGGACCAATTGATCTGGGCGACCACCCGGAGGTGGCCGTTGTCGATGAGGCGATTCAGGCGTCGGCTGACCGTCGCGGCACTGACGCCGAGAACCTCGGCGAGGTCCCGGACGCCGGCACGCGGTGACCACTGCAGTGCGGCTATGAGGTCCAGGTCGGTTTCGTTGATGCCTTCGTCGAGGCGTTCGTGGTCGGGCACACCTTCGATCCTAGTGGAGCGCGTGTCGATGCCCTACTCAGTCAACCAAACATCCATGACTGAATGATGCACTAGTTTGGCTGTTTAGGGTTGACGTTTCACATAAGACCGATAATATTGCTAATTGTTGCATTCGAAAGGGTGGAGGAATCGTGCAGATTGTGGACCGACGCGACGGGCTCATGACTGGAACCTTGATGAGGTTCATGTCCACTGTCGAACGGGTGGGAAATAAGCTTCCACATCCGTTCTGGCTGTTCGGGATTCTGAGCCTGGTCCTGGCTGCGGCATCTGCCCTGCTTGCTGCCTTCACGGTGAGCGTTGCAATGCCCGGGAGCGGAGACACGGTTGCCGTTCGCAGCTTGGCATCGTCGGACGGAATCACGATGGCGCTGAGCACTGCCGTCGAGAATTTCGTGACATTCCCGCCTCTGGGAAACGCGCTGGTCATCATGATCGGGGTTGCGGTCGCGGACAAAGCCGGACTCCTGAGTACTGCACTGCGTGCGGCGGTGCTGCGGGTGCCGCCCAAGATGGTCACTTTCGGGCTGGCCTTCACCGCCATGATCGCGCATGTCGCGTCCGATGCTGCATATATCGTGTTGATTCCTTTGGGCGCCATCGTGTATCGGGCAGTTGGTCGTAGCCCCATCCTCGGTATCGTGGTCGCGTTCGTGTCGATATCGGCCGGCACGGATGCCAGCCCACTGATAACTCCGACCGACGTCATCTTGTCCGGCCTGACCACCGCGGCCGCGCACACAATCGACTCGGCGGTCACAGTCGGGCCGGTCGCGAACTACTACTTCTCGCTCGCCTCCTCGGTAGTACTTGCCCTGATCATCACGCTGGTCGTCGAACTGTTCATCGCCAAACGCGTCGAACAAGACGGTTACGACCTGCCTGCCGAGACCGAGGACGAAATCAACGCGCGCGGCCTGACGGCCGACCAGCGGCGCGGATTGCGCAACAGTGCGGTGTGTACCGCCATACTGCTCATACTGATCGGGTTGGCATTGCTCCCGTCCGGGTCACCGCTGCGCGGAGAGGGCGGCGCACTGCTGGAATCCCCGGTGGTATCCGAGATTGCGGTCGTGTTGTCGCTGATGTTCGCCGTCACCGGTGCCGTGTACGGCATGGCGGTGGGAACGGTGCGGACCAGCCGCGACATACCCGAGCTGATCACGGCGGGTCTGCGCGACATCGCGCCGATCGTGATGTTGTTCTTCGCAGTATCCCAGTTCCTGGCGTACTTTCGATGGACCCACATCGGCGAGGTCATCGCGGTGCGGGGCGCAGGCCTACTGAAGGCCGCCGACGCGCACACCCTGGTGATCGCGGCCGGACTACTCATCCTCGTCAGCTTGATCAACTTGATCATTACCAGCGGATCGGCGATGTGGTCATTGATCGCACCCATCTTCGTGCCGATGTTGATGCTCCTCGACATTCCCCCGCAGACGACACAAGCGCTGTATCGCATCGCTGATTCATGCTCGAACGTCGTCACACCCATGGGTGTCTACTTCATCCTGGCCCTGGGATTCGTCCAGCAGTACCGCAAGAATGCCGGAATCGGAACCCTCGCCGCCATGACCGCCCCGATAGCGATGGCGATGTTCCTCGGCTGGGTCCTGCTGTTCGTCATGTGGTGGATCCTCGGCATTCCCCTCGGACCCGGATACCCCGTCCGATAACAGCCCCGCACGCGCCGATCGTGGCGCGCAGCCTCACCTCGAAAAGGGAGAAACAGGTGTCATACCTGCTCGTTCGCAACGGAAACGTGCTCACCGAAGACTGCACGGGATACGCCTCGGTCGATCTACTGTCCCGGAACGGACAGATCGTAGAAATGGCCCAAGGCATCGAGCCACCGCCTGACTGCGCCGTAATCGATGCGCGTGGCCGGTCGATTCTCCCCGGTTTCGTGGACTGCCACGTCCATTCCACCGCGGTCACCGCCGACACCACATTGCTCAGAACGCTGCCACCGAGCTACGTCACCGCCGGCGCCACACAAATCCTCGGAAACATGCTCGCCCGCGGGTTCACAACCGTCCGCGATGTCGGGGGCGCCGACTTCGGTCTCGCACACGCGATCGATGAAGGACTGATCCGCGGCCCACGCCTGATCTTCGGAGGAAAGGCACTGAGCCAGACCGGCGGCCACGGCGACAAGCGCTCCCCAGGAGTTCAGGCATCCGACGACCATCCCTACTGCGGTGGATCCTGTCGTGTCGTCGATGGCGTCGAAAACGTCCGCTTGGCGGTCAGAGAGGAACTACGCCGAGGCGCCAGCCACATCAAGCTCATGGCATCGGGCGGTGTCGCCTCGCCGACCGACCACATCAACTCGACTCAGTATTCGATACCGGAACTGGAAGCGGCTGTCGCAGAAGCGACCGCCGTCGGCTCGTACGTGACCGTCCACGCCTACGCCCCGGCCGCCATCAACCGAGCACTACGCGCCGGAGCTCGCTGCGTCGAACACGGCAACCTACTCGACGATGACAGCATCGTCCTACTGAAGGAACTGAACGCCTACCTTGTGCCCACTCTGGTCACCTACTGGGCACTCGAACGCGAGGGTCGCGAACACGGACTTTCGGAAACCAGTTGGCGAAAGGTCGCAGAAGTGCTCGAAGGCAGTATCGATGCTCTGCGGCGAGCCTCGGACGCCGACGTGAACATCGCGTTCGGGTCAGACCTCCTGGGAGGCATGCATAAGTATCAGAGCGAGGAATTCCGCATCCGCAGCAAGGTGCAGTCACCGACGCAGATCATTCGCTCCGCCACGACAGTCGCGGCACGTCTGCTCCAAATGCCCGACAAAATCGGAATTCTCACGCCCGGCGCCTACGCCGACCTGCTCATCTGGGATGCGGATCCCCTCGGGGACGCAGTCGTATTGGCTCAACCGGATCGCTACCTCGACGCCGTCGTCAAAGATGGTCAGCTCGTGAACCGACCAGACAATTAAGAGCGGGTCTCATGTGGGTGGATCGAGCGCAGTCCACCGACAACTGCGCGCGCCGGTGTCGCTCGGCAGGACGCCGAGCGACACCGGTAACCCTTCAGTGCAGGGCGGTTTGGAGGGTGTCCTGCGCCAGCTTCTACGGCCCTAGGGCTGCCTTGGGGTCCGGTCGCGGGTGTCGTACGGCTGACCACGTCATCTCCGCAGCTCAGCGCCGGAACGGACGTCTGAAACACCCGAGATGGGCCTGGATGACTGATGCGTGGAGAACGTCGTGTCCGTTGAAGATCAGTTCGACGGTGTTGGATGCGTCGGCCGCGGACAGCGAGATTCGGTTCGCGTGGACGTTTGGGCCATCGGTGGCGTCCATGAAGAAGGTGACAGTTTTCTGTGCTCGGGTGTCGTATGCGGTGACACCGATGCGTCGACGAGGCCCCATCCGGTTACGAACGTGGTGGAGTGGTGGATGGATGGAATGATTGGATGGAGCCGAGGATGGGAATCGAACCCGCGTATTCAGCTTGGGAAGCCGATGTTCTGCCATTGAACTACATCGGCGCGCACGATATTGGGCGACTGCAGGCAGGCCCAACACCCCGCGGCGGAAACCTCGCGCCCACGGAGTAACGGGATCACGGAGAGGATCCAGCGGGGTCAACACTCGAGCCGGGGCTCGACTCGCCCGCACCTGTGTAAGGGGTTCCGATCCGAGGTGTTACGCCGCCCCTGGTATTCAAAGCCGCGGACCGCATGCGCGGCGCGGGCGGGGTCGTCGGTGATGACCGCGGCCTCGCTGGCGATGGTGGAGCTGTGGGACCGCTTGCGCAGCCGATGGCCGCCCGCCTGTTGGTGACGATCGCGTTTGTATGCGGGTTCGGGGATGACAGGACACGGCCACCGTGTCTACGTAGTACGCGGATTATTGGGGGTGGCCTGCTCGCACCGCGCCAGCGAGGCATTGACGAGGAGACGTCACGGCCCTGAGCGGCGGCGCCGCAGGTGGTTCGTTGACCGCGGTTGGTGCTATTTTCCGCTTTCGAGCGAATTCAGGGTTGACAGGTCATCGAGCTCTCTTTCGTGCTTGGGAATTGCGACCGCAAGGGCCGCACCGAGCAGTGCAGACCCTGCCGCGACGAGAAACGCGATAGTGAATCCGCTCGCGGAGTAGAGCACTTGTTGTCCGTCGCTGAACGTGCCGACGATGGCGTCACTGTCGACGACGGTGATGCCGATATGAGAAGGGCCCTGCCCGCGGTTGCGGGGAGGGCCTTCGTCGGAATGGTGACGGCATCGTCGGCGTGGTGACGTCGCACGATCAGTGACTCAATCGTGGCCACTTTCGGTGACGGCCACCCGTGCGGACTTCTCGTCGACGATGGATGCTTTCGCGGCGAACGCCGCCGTCAATGCCTGCACCGCCAGGTTGTTCACCGCCCGCGGATATCCCCGTGCCGCATTGTGAATTAGGGTGACCGCGTCGTCGGAGAACAACGGATCCGTGCGGCCGGCGATCTTGCAGTGATGGGTGATGTAGTCCGCCGAATCCGGCGGGCTCATCCCGGCCAGCGCGTAGCGCACCGCGATCCGCTGGTCCAGCGCGGCGAGTACTCCGAGCCGCAGTCGGTGCCGTAGCGTCGGCTGCCCGACCAGCAGTGCCGCGAACGGCGATCCCGAATCCATGTCGTGGTTGGTCAGCATCCGGATCGCTTCCATCTGCGCGTTGTCGAGCAGATGTGCCTCGTCTATCACGACCACGGGCGTGCGGCCCCGCTCGGCGTATTCGGCGGCCAGTGCTTCGGCGGCTTGCGGCGCAAGTGTCGCGGTGTAGAAACTCGGCACCCGGCCCAGTGCGGTGACGATGTGATGCAGCATTCCCCGCACCCCCACCGACGGGTTCGGCAGGTAGATCACGACGTGTCGGGCCGGGTCCAACGCGGAGGTCGCGGCGCGGATGGCGACGGTTTTCCCGGCGCCGACCTCCCCGGTGATCACCCCGAGCGCGTGTTGATCGACGCACCAGGAGATGCGAGCGACGGCTTCGGCGTGGCCGGGGTGCCGGTGCAACATCGCCGGTGCCAGACCGCGGCCGAACGGCATCCTCGTGAACCCGTAGTACGACTGCAGGCGTTGGATACTCATGCCGGCCGCCCGTGGTGATCGGTGGACCCGTCGGCGAGACTATCGGTGAGGTCGTCGATGCTCAGCTGCCCGGGAATCTGCCCACCGCCACCGTTGTCGTTGTCGTTGTCGGTGGGTCCGTATAGGGCGTGATACCCGATCCGCCGATCGCTGCGCACCTGCTCGTGGTGCAGGTGCGCCGTCAACGCCAGATAGTCGATACCCGTGACAACCGGTGCCGGCGGTTCCGGTGTTTCGGGCCGGGCTTTCGGGTGCACGTGCCGGGTGATGGTGTGCGGCACCGCCCGCCCGTGGGAGGCGTCGCGGTAGCGGACCTCGACGGTCTCCATGTCGAACGGAGAGAACACCAACTCCACCTTCCGCCCGACCAGGGCATGATCGACCTGGTAGGTGTTGCCGTGCAACGACACCGTCGCCGTTTTGGTCACCGTCCGATATTCCGACCACAGGAACGCCTCGGTCAGATCGGCGGCCGTCGGCATCGCCGGTGTCCGCCCCAGCCGGGACCAGCCGGCCTCCCACCGCACGAGTGGACTCTGCCCGGTTTCCGAGTGCGTCCGCCGGTGGTATTCGGTTTCGATCCACCCGGTCAGCAACCGATTGAGCTCCAACAATGCGGTTCGGTGATTGATACCCGCGGCGGTGAGGTCCTCGGCGGTGGTGTCGGCGACCTCGACGAGGAACTGCTCCCGGATGGTGCGGAAGAACCGTTCGATCTTCCCGCGGCCCTGCGGGCGGTGCGGGGTCGAATGCACCAACCGGATGCCGAGTTTCGCGCATGCCCGCAGCAGCCACGCATCGACGAACGCCGATCCGTTGTCGACGTAGACCGATGCCGGGACACCGCGCGCCGCCAGCGCCGGTTCCAACGCGACCCCGAGACGGACGGTGTCCTCGGAGAACCCGAACCGGTAGCCGGTGATCAACCGGGAATGATCGTCGAGGAACGCGAACAGATACGTTTTGCGGCCGCCGATCCTCGGTCCGTGCAGCGCGTCCCCTGTCCACCGATCGTTCGGGTTCTCCGCCTCGAACCGCCCGAACACCGGCGGGGAGTCCCCGGCGGCGGGGCCGATCAACTCCAGCCGGTGAAAGTGGCGCAGCAGCGTCGATTCCGACGGCGCCCAGCCGGCCGAGGCCCGCATAATCCGCCCGACCTGGGCGGCGGTGCGGGCCGGGTTCTCCCGTTTCAGCGCGGCAGCCAACTCGAGGGTGGCGGTGTCGGTCCGCGGCGACCGCGCCCGCGGGGAGGGAATCAATTCTTCGAAGCCGCCGGCCCGGTAGCGGCGGATCCAGCGGTCGAGGGTGTCCCGCGAATACCTCACCTTCGCCCCGAACGGGTCGGTGTGTTCGCGGCTTGCGATCTCTCGCACCAGCCGGCCCCGGGCCTTCGTCGACAACCCGGTATCGAGGGCCGGGCAGATCAGTTGGTAGCGGAACAACCCGACCGCATGGCTTCGATCACGTCGTTTCTCATCGTCGGTAGGCAACGAGTTTCTCCCCTTCGTCCGGTGCTCATGCTGCCCGAACCTGTTGCCGGGCAGTCACACCCGCGACGATGACGCATCACCCTCCTCTGTGGCAGGGTCAACTGGTGTTGCAGAATCCGATCTCGGGGCCGGCGGCCATCCTGGTGAGAGAAGCCGACCAGCACTGGCCGCGACCGCGACCTGCGCGGCCGTCACCGCGCCGAGGACCGCGGCACTCCCGAAGCGCGCGGTGATCGCGGTCCGCGCCGCGTCCACCGCGGCGAGGACGTCGCCCCACACGGAATCCGATGCCCTCGGCACCGTGACATCGACACCCGCCGTGACCGCGACCGTGAGGAACCAGATGCGCACCGCATCCGCGCGGGCCGCCGCCGCCCGCAACCAGCCGCGCACCGTCGACCCCGGGATGCCCAACCGCTGCGCGATCGGGCGATGCCCGCTCCCGCGGGCCTTCGCCACCAACGCCGTCCAGATCAACTCCGCGAGATACGCCCTGCGCAGCAACAACGTCACCGGCAGCAGCACGTGCGTCACCGCGCACCCCCGGCAGCGAGCTCGTCGCGGGCGCACCGGGGTGACTACGCCCACCACCGGGCGGGACCGGGCGAAACCCCACCCCGCCAACACCCCGTCCGAGCACGACGGGCAGGACATCTCTCCGCTCGACAGCCGGGACTCGACGCGGACAGGATCGACCTCTACCGTGACCATCAGTGCCTTCCGCACTACGCACGGTGCCCCCGTGAGCTCCGCCAAGAATTCAGCGGGGGCGCCGTGCACCCATCAGTTCCTCGTCACACTGACGGTGCAGACCACCAAGATCAACCCCACACTCACGCCGCCACCCAGATCGGCAACGTCACTGACGAACACCTACCCGCTGCTCGGCACCCCGAGCGACGCTCAACAGCACTCTGTGTTCGCCCACTGGTAGCACATGTGCACCGAGTACTGCGAACCCGATTGTGGAGAGCAGTCCTCCAGAGAGTGCCTGTGCCATGCCGGTGAAGTTGGCGCCCACCCCGCGTTCGTCTGCGGGTAGACCGCTGAGGATCAGATTCGGGATTGCCGCGTAGATCATCGAACCGAACCCGATGATCGCATAGGCCACGATCACGACGGCGGCCGTGCGGGGCAGCGACGCCAGCACTAGCGCCCCGACACCGATCAGGGTGGCGCCGAGGATCAGGTGCCGGCGGAATCCGATACTGTTCGCGGTGAGCCCGACGAAGATGCCGCCGAGAACGATCAGTGTCCCGCCGGGGAGCATCCACCAGGCCATCTCGGTGACGGACAACCCGAACCCGTAGGACACCTTATCGGGCGGGGTGTGCAAGAACATCGGCAGCATGCTCGAGATGAGAGTCGTTGCACCGTAAGCGATGCCACCGGACAGTAGGGCCAGGCCGACTTTCCGGTTCGCGATCGTGTCGAGGCTGAGTAGCGGCTCGACGCACCGTCGTTCCCAGACCACCCAGCCGGTGAGGCTGACGATGGCGGTGGCGAAGCACGCGACGGTGCGGTGATCGGTCCACTGCCAGATGCCGCCCCGCGAGAGGCCGAGCATCAGAGTGAACAGCCCCAGCGTCAGGAGCAGCGCACCCAGCCAGTCAACCGACGCCTTGGCTCGGATCGGTGTCTCCGGCACGAACAGGAGTGCCAGGATCCCGCCGACAGCGCAGAGCGCGAAGGAGAACCAGAACACCGCGCCGACGCCGATACGATCGATTAGCAGACCGGACGTCAGTGGCGCGACGACCGTGACGATGCCCACCCCGGTGTTCGCGAGACTGATTGAAAGCGGTTGCAGTCGTGAAGGGAAGATGTCTCGAATGAGGGAATAGCCGAGCGCGGTGAAGGCGAATCCGACGCCGGCGAGGAACCGACCGGCGATCAAGATCGGGAAGGTTGGCGCGACTGCAGAAACCATTGCACCCAGGCTGGCGATGCCTGCGGTGATCACCAGGATGCGCTTCTTGCCGTAGATGTCGGCGAGTTTGCCAAGGATGGGGGAGGAGACCGCAGCTGAGAGCACGAGTGCAGTCATCACCCAGACCACGTGGGTGGTCCGGAACCGCTCGGCGATGGCCGGTAGTGCCGGGGCGAACAACCCGAAGGCGAGCGCGGCCTGCTCGGTGAGCAACAGCAGGATCGCCAGGATCCCGACCCAGCGGGCGGTCGACCGTTTCGGTCCGATGGCCGGACGGCGAGCAATGTCGCCGGTAATGTGTGTTGCGGTATTGGTGTCTGTCGAGTTGTACAAGCGTCACCACCAGTGGGTAAGGCGCAGAATACGCCAGAGGTAATTGGTCAGCGTTAAGGTCTGCTGCTGACCGTCGTGTACACGGCCGCGAATTCGCGGGTTATCCTCACGTCGTATCCGGCTTCTTCTACTGTCTGCCAGAGCTTGTCGACAAATCGGTGCGGTGCCATGCCAAATTTCTGGAAGACTTCCTCGGCAGGTGCTCCGCCGTATGGCGCCCAGATCAGAGCAAACCGAAGAATTTCTGCCGCCTCGCCGGTGAGGCGGTGCGGATTCTGTCGTGCCAGCCTCTCCCGGAGCTTTCGACGTTGGTAACTCCGTAGCTGACCGTCGATTGCGGCCCGGTGGCTCGTCTGGACGGCGGCGGTGTGGAGCGGGTGGTCGGTGTTCATCGCTGTTCCTGATGGTGGTGTGTGTTGTTTCTGTGCACGTGATTCATATGCGAGGTGCGGGAGCAGGCGGAGTGGTCTTACCACACCCAACCTCGAACAGGTGTTCCGATTTCCGACGGTGAGAACGGACCGGGTCGCGTCATCCGAGAGGAATTGGTGCGTAGGCATCAGGGGTCTGCTGCGTGTGAGTGTTCGGCATAGTTCGCGAGCGTGCAGTTGATGGTCCTCACGTGCCGTGGTCTCACACGCTCGCGGATGGGCTTCCCGGACGCGACAGTCGTGATGATTCGCGGATTATGTTTCGGGACAGGGTTTCAGAGTGGATCGGTGGTGAGATCGCGTCCGCGGGGTTCGACTATTTGGCACATCGCGACGATGGTGACGACGGCCGTTACCGCAATGATGACGCTCAGCGGCAGGCTCGACCCCCCGGACATCGCGAGGAGGCTGCTCGCGATCAAGGGTGTGAAACCGGCCCCGATCAGGCTGGCCAACTGATAGCCCAGAGACACCCCGGTGTAGCGAACGCCGGTTCCGAACATTTCTGAAAGCAGCGGCGCGAGAGGGGCATACATGAGGTTCTGTAGCAGTTGCGCGAACATCAGACCAGCTATCATCACGACGAGGGAACCGGTATTGATGAGCGCATACAGTGGGAGGGCGAACAAGACGGCACCGACCGCCCCCACCAGGCTCACCGCGCGCCGTCCCACCCGGTCCGAGAGCGCGGACAGCAGGGGAATGCAGATCAGTGAGACCACCGAAGTGAACAGCAGCGCCCGCATCACCTCGGCCTGGCCGTAGCCGATGCCGGTGGCGTAGGCGATGATTTGGGAATTGATCAGGGCGGTCAACGCGAACGGCCCAATTCCTACCGCGCAGGCCAGGATGAGCGAGCGGGGCTCTCGCAGGATCTGCAGCACGGGCGCCTTGGCCTGCGCGCCGGGCTTCGCCTTCTCCGCCGCCTCCTCGAACACCGGACTTTCGGCCACACTCACTCGAACGTAGAGCCCGATTAGCAGCAGCACTGCGCTCACCAGGAAGGGCAGCCGCCAGCCCCATGAGTAGAAGCTTCCGTCCGGCAGCAGACTGACCAGGGTGACCGCCAGGGTCGAGAACAGCATGCCGATCGGGGATCCGAGTTGCATGATCCCGGTCCACGTGCCGCGGCGTCGGGCGTCGGCGTGCTCGGCGACCATGAGTGCGGCTCCACCCCACTCGCCCCCGACCGCGATACCCTGCACCACCCGCAGCACCACGAGGAGGACCGGTGCCAGGACGCCGATCGACCCGTAGGTGGGGAGGACTCCGATGAGGAAGCTGGCGACCCCCATTAACATCATCGTCACCATCAGCATCGACTTCCGGCCGAGCCGGTCGCCGAAGTGCCCGAACAGAAGTCCTCCGAGCGGTCGTGCGACATAGCCGGCAGCGAGGGTGCCGAACGCTGCAATGGTTGATAGGGCCGGGTTCGAGGACGGAAAGAACAACCGCCCGAACACCAACGCGGCCATGGTGCTGTACAGCAGGAAGTCGTAGTACTCGATGACGGTTCCCAGGAGGCTTGACAGGGCCACCTTGCGGAGCTGTGCGTGCCGGCTGGCCGCCCGAGCGGACTCGTCGCGCGATGGTGCAGCTTCAGTGATCTGTCGGGGCTGTTGGGGATTCATGCAGGACTCCCAGCGGTCGGGGATTGAGGATTGGGGTGGGGCGTGTAATTTCGTGGGCGGTCGCGTCGTTGTGCTTGCGGTGCGGGCCGTCGTCCGTCGATTTCGTGGTCCGGCGCCGGCGCCGGCGCATCGCGCGTGTATTCACTCACCGCGTCGACGGGCCGTGCGCCCCTTGTCGATGCTCTGAGCGCACGGAGCGACAACGTCCACACGCGTCGCGCTCGGCAAGAACGAGGGGGCGGTCCCGGTGCCCGCCGCGATCCGGCCTACGGCGGTGGGACGTGTGGTGCGGAAGGCCGAACTATTTGTGTGCAAGGTGTCCTCTCGGTGTCGTGGCGCGGTGGGTCGGCTGCCGATTGGGGCCGAACTCGCTCGCCCGCCCACGCCGTCCGCTCGACCCGTCTGACCGGACTCGACCCGGTCGCCGGTAGGAGATGGCACATCGGTCGGCCCCTACGGCACGGTTCAGGGCATTGATTACGAGGTAATGATCCGATATCGCGCATCAAATGTGCGAAACATCACTAAACAGTATCCTCTTCTGGTGAGTCCGGCAACCTTGAAACGGGAGGAAAGTGATCCAGCCCAGGGATCTGGTGCGCGCACGGGCTAGAGAGGGCCACTGTCTCGGGAAGCGCGACGATGGCCGTGCCGGGCCCCCGCAGGTCGTGACGTGGCGCTGACCGGGACGCGGTTCGACCGAGGCCGCGCGGACGGGCTACCGGTGGTGTGGCAGTTCGGATGTCGCGCGGGTTACTGGGTGGTCCAGTCCTGGGCCTGTTCGTAGGCGTGCGCCGCGCGATAGATCGTTCGTCGAAGTGTCGCCCGACGAGCATCATGCCGACCGGAAGACCGTCACGAAGGGCACGGGGAACGGACATGGCGGGGTGGCCCGTGGCGTTGAAGGGGCAGGTGTTGACGGCTCGGTGGGTGATCACCTCGCGGGGAGAGTCCTCCGACGGGAGCGGTGTCGCCTTCATCGGCATGGTCGGCAACAACAGGAGGTCGTGGCGACCGAGCGCCTCGTCGTAGGCGCCGCGTAGGGTGCGCACCAGGTTGAGCGCCTTGCTGTAGAGCTGGCCGCCGTATCGGCGGCGGAACAGGGCGCCGCCGATCATGGTGATCTTCACCGATTCGCTGAAGTCGTCGGCGTGGTCGCGCCAACCTCGTGTGGCGTCGAGGAGGCCGGTGCCGTGGTGGTGCCAGTTGGCAGTGAGCCCTGCCTCGAACATCAGCTGCGGCGGTGCGCCTTCCAGAATGATCGGGGCGACGATGTCGGGTCCGAGGGCATGTGCCGGTACAGAGATCTCCTCGACCGTGGCGCCGAGTCGATGCAACGAGTCGGCAGCGGCCCGGACGGCGGCATCGACATCGGGTTCGGAGGCCGCCGTGCCGAATCCCTCGCGGAGTACCCGACCCGAAGGCCGGCCCACTCGCCGGTCAGTGCCTGCCGATAGGGGGTGGGTGATCGGATTGCGCTGGCGGGGGTCGAGCTCGTCCTCACCGGGGAGGACCTCGCGCATCAGCGCGTTGTCGGCCACGTTCGCGGTGATCGGGCCCGCGTGGTCGAAGGTGGCCTCCACTGGTGCGGTGTAGGGGACGAGGCCGTGGGTGGGTTTGAGTCCATAGGCACCCGACCATGAGGCGGGCATGCGGATCGAGCCGCCCTGGTCCCCGGCTAGCGCCATGTCCACCTCGCCGGCGACGACGAGCGCACCGCAGCCGGAGGAGGATCCGCCCGAGCTGCGCTGGTGGTTGTGCGGATTCCGCACGGGGCCAGCAGCACAGGTGTGCGAGCCGCCGGAGAACGAGAAGCCTTCGCAATGGGCCTTGCCGGCGATGACCGCGCCGGCGTCGAGCAACCAGGTCACGACGGTGGCGTCCTGGGTCGGGATGAATCCGCGTAGCATTGCGGCCCCGTGCATCATCGGCACCCCGGCCAGGCACACGCTGTCCTCGAGGGCGACCGTGCGCCCGGCCAGTGGCCCGTCGGCGCGGGTCTGCATGCGACACTGGACATACCAGGCACTGAGCGGGTTGTCGGCCGGTTCATGCCAGCTGCGATCTGCCTCCCGCGTGTCCAGCGCCGGGGCGGTTCATGGCCGCCACCGCGCGGTAGGCGTTGACGTTGCCCGCGAGAGCGGCGAGGTAGGCATCGCAGTCGGCGTCGTTTAGCCTCAATCCGTGTGTGTCACGAACGTTGAAAGGAGCTTGATGTAGGAAGAGCTTCCAGAAACGGTGCTGCGTAAGAGATGAGGGTGTATGGCCCCTCGGAGCCGTCCTGCGGGGGAGGGCTTCAAGCCGCCCACTGCTGCGTTGGCTGAAGACCGTCGTGGTGAGCGATGTGGGAAAAGGCGCACGAGATGCGTCAGGCAGGGATCGGGAAGACGAGCGTTACAGCCGATGAAATGTCGTAACAGGTTCGGATGACATCAAAACCGGGGTATACGGATAGCCCCGGGAGGAGTCTGGCGGGAGTCCCGCTTACTGGCCAGGCGGTGTCCGGCATCAGGCGACGTGAGCCCGATCTGCCGCTCTTGCGTGGAACGTGAGAAGGCGTGGCCCGATACTGCCCATCCCCAAGGTTCAGGGATGGGTGATAGGGAGTGTTCCGAGCGGCTGAAACCGTGAGGGATCGAGTACCGATGCGGGTCCGCGCCGGCGGACTGGCCCGTAGTAGCTGTGAAACCGCTGCTTGACGCGGTGGCGGTGGAGCCAAGGGGCCAGGTCATTCGTGGTTTGTTCACTCGATCAACCGGCATGTTCCGGGAGGAGTCGCATGGGCGAGCTGACATCGCCAGGCAAGTCATTCGAGATTTCGAAGTGGGAAGTGCGCGAGGCGTGGGAGAAGGTGAGAACGAACAAGGGTGCGCCGGGAGTGGACGGGTGCTCGATCGAGGAGTTCGAGAAGGACCTGAAGAACAATCTCTATCAGGTCTGGAATCGGATGTCCTCGGGGAGTTACTTTCCGCCTCCGGTGTTGGCGGTGGAGATACCGAAGCCGCACGACGCGGGAATCCGAATTCTAGGGGTGCCCACTGTGGCCGATCGCGTCGCTCAAACGGTGGTGGCCAGGCGGTTGGAGGCGAGGGTCGAACCGATCTTCCATCCCGACTCCTACGGCTACCGCCCGGGCCGGTCGGCGCTCGATGCGGTGGGAGCGTGTCGGAAACGGTGCTGGAAGAGCAACTGGGTCATCGACCTCGATATCGAGAAGTTCTTCGACACCGTGCCTTGGGAGTTCATCGTCAAAGCGGTGGAAGCGAACACCGACCAACCGTGGGTTCTGCTGTATGTGAAGCGGTGGCTCCAAGCGCCGCTGCAGCGGGCCGACGGGGTCTTGCAACAACGAGACCGGGGGACCCCGCAGGGTTCTGCGGTTTCGCCTGTACTGGCTAATCTGTTCCTGCACTATGCGTTCGATGCGTGGATGGCCCGGGAGTTCCCGGGTATCGCGTTCGAACGCTATGTCGACGATGCGGTGGTGCATTGCGCCAGCGAGCATCAAGCGAAGCGGGTGCTGGCCGCGATCGGCGACAGGATGGGACAGGTCGGGTTGCGTCTGCATCCCGACAAGACACGGATCGTCTACTGCCAGGACGGCACGCGGCGCGGCTCGTATGAGCACACGTCGTTCACGTTCCTGGGGTTCACGTTCCGCCAGCGCAGGGCGCGGAACAAGCACGGGCAGCACTTCAGCGCGTTCTTGCCCGCGATCAGCAAGGACGCTGTGAAGAAGATCGGTGCGGCGGTGCGGTCCTGGCGGCTGCACACCCGCACCGGTCACGCCTTCGCCGACCTCGCGCAACGCATCAATCCGATCGTGCGGGGATGGATGCAGTACTACGGGGCGTTTCACCGCTCTGCCCTGTATCAAGTCCTCTCACGCATCAACGCCTACTTGGTGCGGTGGATCCGCAAGAAATATCGTCGGCTGCGGGCTGAGAAGAAAGCCATCGAGTGCTGGCAGGGGATCACCGCACGGTATCCCCGCATGTTCGCGCACTGGAAATGGGTTCCATCCGTCTCGTCTGTCTGGTGACCAGAATGACAAGAGCCCGGTGACGGGAGACTGTCACGCCGGGATCTGTGGGAGCCCGGGGGTGCGATTCCCCCGGGCCACCCGACGGATCGGTGATCTCGGTGATTTTCGGGTCGATCTATTTGCTGATGCCGATGGGCGACGGCGTTCGGGCGTGGCTGATCTGCTGACCGGGTTGTCAGCTCGTCCACGTTGGGTGTTCCTGGGTCGGGGCCGTGTGGCCGGGGTGTTGGGGTCAGGCCGCTTGTGGCGGTTCGTAGTCGATGATGTTGTCCCAGAGGGTTGTCCAGTCCGCTTGTCGGGGCCAGTGCGCGGGTAGGTGGAGTACGGGTTTGCGTGCTGGCCGGGCGAATCGGGCGGGGACGTTGACCAAGTGCCGGCGCAGCGTGGCACCCCGGGCGACGGCGTGGCGGCCGCCGGCGAGGGTGCCGGCGGCGCGCAGCAGATTGTGAGCGATCGCCGCGCAGAGCACCCAGGCGCTGTTCGCGCCGAAACGCCCCGACGGGATGTGAGCGAGTGGTCCGTCGATCAGGTCCGCGAACACCGTTTCCACGATCGCGTGTTTGCGGTGGATGATGTCGGCGTCGACGGTGGGCAGGTCGGAATTGGTGAAGAACGGGTGATGCCGCCATATCGGGAACAACGCATCCGGGTGGTTGGCGTCCTTGACCCGGCGCACGATCAGGCGGGCGGTGACCTTGTGGCGTCCGGAGAACGCCGTGTACTCGACCTCGGCGACCTCGGCGTCGGAGATCAGCTCCCCGGTGTCGGGGTCGGTCACCGCACCGGGATAGTGCACCGGCGTCCACTCGTGCTCGTCGATGCTCTCGATGGCCCGGGTGATCCGCGGATTTCGGGTCATCACCAGGGAGAATTCGATGCCGGCGGCGACCGCGGCGCCGATGACGGCCTTGTTGCCGAACGCCGAATCGCCGCGGACCATGATCTTGCCCGTCGCGCCGCAGGCGCGGGTGGTGCTGATTGCCGAGCGCAGTTGGGAGGCGGCGCCGCGGCCGGATCCGGTCTTGCCGGCGCGCAGCCGCATCTCCGCGATCACCGGGGCGCTGTTCGCGGTGGACAGGGTCGTGACCAGCGGGGACAGGCCCTTGCGGAGCAGGGCCCGGCCGGCGATTTTCGCGTGCCCGTAGGACGCTCCCTGTTTCTGGTGCCCGTAGACCGGCCGCAGCAGTGAGTCGATGTCGAGGAAGGCTCGGCCGGCGATGCCGGGCAGCAGCGGGGTGCGGGCGGCGAGGGCGATCAGGTGCCGGCGCAGCACCGCCCCGAGCTGCAGACTGTGCCCGAAGGTGAACTCGCGCAGGAAGATCCCCAATGTCGACGGGGCGTACACCTGGTCGAAGAGAATCGGGGTGCCGCCGGCGCGGATCGTGTCCACGTCGTCGATGCTGTCCGCTCCGGTACACATCCCGGCGATGATCGAGGTGAGTTTCCCTGCCGGGTTCGCGGCACCCGAGGCCACCCGCGTGGAGGCGAGGTCGACATGGGTGTCGATCAGCTCCGACAGGCCGGCTTGTTCGGCGAGTTCGAGGACCGGGACCAGCCCGGCCGCCGACACGAGATTGTATTCGTCGAACACCGCGGACCCAGCCGTGAACGTGTGCGATGATTGCACCGAAAGTGCCCTTCCGTATGTGGACGATCGTGATGTGAGAATCTTGATTGTCTCACTACGGGAGGCGCTTTCGTCATTCACACGCCGTTACGGTCTGCGTAGTCTCCACGGATCCAGGTTTAGGCGCAGCCCGACCTCGGCGGCGGCAGCGCGCACTTCGTCGCGGCCGAGGTCGGCGATGGTGGTGTGGTTCTCGCTGGCTTCGGCGACGGTCATGGTGACTTTCGCGGTTGAGGGGCAATTGACGGAGAGATGCGACGGGTTGGCCGAGTTGCCGTCGCGACGACCGGACTCGACTGAGACGTCGGATGAAGCCGCCGTGGTGGCGGTTAGAGCGTGCTGTCCAGATGCAACGACTGCCGGGCGATCACGCCGCGCATGACCTCGGAAGTGCCGCCGCCGATGGTCTCCAGAATCGCTTGGCGCCACATGAATTCGACGTCAGTGCCCCGAACAAGTGCCTCCGGTGTCCCGAACTCCATCGCGGCTCGGGCGATGTCCTGGCACAGGGTGGTGCCGGCGAGCTTGTGATACGCCGCGGCGACCGCCGAGGGTTCGCCGGCGGTGACCTCGCCGAGGAGTGCGAGTGATAGCGCCTCGACTTCCATGACCTTGACCGCGAGATCCGACAGCCGCTGCGTCACCAGGGGTGTGTCGTCGAGGCCGTTCTTCTCGACCCAGTCGATGAGGTCCTCGAGGTCGCGGCGCACTCGTTTCGGTGGGAACTGCACGTGCCGTTCGACGGCGAGGGCCGAACCGACGACCTGCCAGCCGTGGTTTTCCTCGCCGACCCGATTCTCGACGGGCACCTCGACATGGTCGAACCGGACCTCGTTGAGGCGGCCACCCTCGAGTGTCGGGATCGGTGAAATGGTGATGCCGGGGGAGTCGAGCGGCACGATGAAGACGCTGAGCCCACGGGAGCGGCTGCCGGGCTCCCCGGTGCGGGCGAGCAGCCAGATGTTGTCGGCCCAATGGGCATTGGAGGTCCAGCATTTGGCCCCGTCGATGCGGTACACCCCACCGGCGTGGGTGGCGCGGGTGCGCACGGCGGCAAGGTCGCAGCCGGCGTCGGGCTCGGAGTAGCCGAGGCAGAAGTTCATGGTGCCGGCGCGCAGCGCGGGGAGGTAGCGGTCGTGCTGGTCGGGGGTCCCGTGTGTCATCAACGCCTTGGCGACCAGACCCGGCCCCATCGGAGGTCGCGCGATCCGCGCGTACGCCATCTCGTCCCACAGGATGAACTCGTAGACTGGCGGCATTCCGCCGCCGCCGAATTCGACCGGCCAGGACAGCGAGAGCCAGCCGCGCTCACCGAGTTCGCGGTAGACCTGCTGTACGGCCTTCCAGGCATCGACTCCGCGGTGGAAGTATCCGTCGACACCGCGGAACTTGTCGAGGAGGTCGAGTACCTCGATTCGGAACTGTTCTTCCTGCGGCGAGAATCCGAAGTCCATGTCAGGCCTCCGGACGTTCGGGGGTGGTCCAGTTCGGTGGGCGCCGTTCGCTGAAGGCGCGCGGGCCCTCCTTCGCGTCCGGGTGCGCCCAGTGCATGCGCAATAACGCCCAGCCGTACTCGCAGGCCTGGGTGTATCCCATCTCCAGCGAGTTCCAGATCGCCTGCTGGGACAGCGACACCGCCGCCGGGGAGTTCTTCACGATGCTGCTCGCGATCTGCTCCGCGGTGTCCATCACCTCATCCGGTGCGACCAACTCGTCGACCAACCCCAGCTGGTACGCGCGCCCGGCGGGCAGCCGATAGTCCCGGCCCATCAGGGTCATCCGTAGCGCGGTCCCGAGGGGCAGGCGCTTGGCCAGCCCGATATTCTCCATCGCCCCGACCAGGCCGACGTTGACATGGGTGTCCATAAAGCTGGCGGTGTCCGCGGCCACGACGATGTCGGCGTCGACGACGAAGTGCAGCCCGGCACCGGCGACCAGCCCGTTGGCCGCACAGATCACCGGCTTCCACACCCGATTCTGACGCGGCGACCAGTACACCTCGTCGGTAAGCGGGCCGGTTCCGGTGCTCATGCCGCCACGGGAGGCGACCGCGTCCACGTCGGCCCCCGTGCAGAAGTGTCGATCGCCGGCACCGGTGACGATAGCCGCGCGGATCCATGGGTCATCGCGGACCTCACCCCAGATGTGCTTCATCACGGGCATCATCGTGCCTGTCAACGAGTTTCCCTTGTGGGGGCGGTTGAGGGTGATGTAAGCGATGTGATCACGCTTTTCGAACAGCACCTCGGGGGCCGTCGACTTTGCTGCTTCCTCGACTTGCTGGCTCATGCTTCTACCTCTCTGCGGAAAATGCTGTCAAGACTCGCTTCCCGAGCCCGGAGTCCGCATCCGTCAGCAGGGTGATCTGCCGGATACGTTGGGTCACATGACCGATCGGTCCCTCCACGGTGTATCCGATGGCGCCGAGGGTTTGATGCGCGGCGAAGGCGGCGCTCATCGCGGCCCTCGACGCGGACAGCCGCGCCGCCGCCGCGAGACCCGCGCCGTTCGCGGGTGCGGTGTCGACGGCGCGGGCGGCGACGATAGCCAGTTTCTCCGAGGCCTCGAGCTCGAGGGCAGCGTTGACCAGCGGATGCGCGACCGCCTGGAACGACCCGATGCTCCGGCCGAACTGCTCGCGGCTGCGCGCGTGGTCGACCGCGGTGTCCAGGACGCGCCGCCCGGCACCCACGGCGTACCCGGCCACCGCGAGGTGGAAGAGGTCGGCGGCGGCCGGGACACGATCGAGGAGCCGTTCCCGATCCACCGAAACGCGACCCCACGGTTCGTTGCCGAGCGTGTCCTCCGGCTCCACCTCGCCGACCCGCCGCGCCAGCCACGCCCCGTCGCCGGCCCATTCGATGAACACCTCGGCGACCGCCGCCCAGGGCATGAGCGGCGGAACCCCGAGCGACACCAGTTCCGCGCCCGCGACGAGTGCACCGGACCGGTCCTCGGGCAGCGCGTGTGCGGCGAAGAAGGTCGCCGCCACCGGTCCGGGTGCCGATGCCCGGCCGAGTTCGATGCTCGCCGCGACGATCTCGCCCGCCCCGCCCTCCTCCGAGGGCATCGCCAGGGCGAAGATTCCGAGGTCGGCCAGGCCGGTCCAGAAGCCGATCGGGAAACGCGCACCGAGTCCGCGCTGGATGTCCTCGGTGCACCGGGTTCGGCAGTAGCCGCGCACCGTCTCCGCCAGTGCCTGCTGGTCCGGGGTCAACCCCGCGGGTCGGTCCATCATGCGGGCACGCCCCAGCGTGCGGTGACCAGCGCCCGCCGATGCCCGCGCAACCCACCCAGCTCGGTCCGAAGGGCCTGCAGGCGCAGCGTGTAGAGGTGTAAATCGTGCTCCCGGGTGAGCCCGATCGCCCCCATGATCTGGTGCGTCTCCCGCGTCAGCCGGCCCAGGGCGGCCATCGTGTGCGCCGCCGCGGTGGCCGACGCCTCCGCGGGTGCGTTATGGAAGGCCGCCTCGTAGGTGAGCCAGCGGGCCCCCTCGACAAGGATGGTCAGTTCGGCCAGGCGGTGCTGCAGCGCCTGGAACGACCCGATCGCGCGTCGGAAGGTCTGCCGGTCCTTGGCGTACTGGACCGCGATGTCCAGTGCCTGCTGCATCATCCCGACCGCCTCGGCGGACGCGCCCACACGCCACCAATTGAGCATGGTCGCCGCCGTTCCCGGGGCCAATTCGAGTTCCTTGTCGGCCGGGACGAGCCGTCCCAACGAGAACCCGTACGCCGAGGGCACCGCGGAGTCGGTGCTCACCGTCGACGCCGACAGTGTGCACCGATCCGGTCCGGCGACCAGGATCGAGGTGGCCTCCGCCGCGAACCGGACGGGCCGTTCCACACCGTCCTGGACCAGGGCGAGTGGGCCCTCATGCGGCTCGATCCCGAGCGCGGGCCACACCAGCAGGTGCGCCGCGGCGGCGATCGTGCCCAAGTTCGCGCCGATCCGCTCCACCGCGAGCGTCGCCCCGAGCGGACCCACACTGTCCTCGTCGAACAGGTCGAAGAAGCCGGAGACCCGCAGCTCTCGTTCGAGGGCGTGGTCATAGCCTTCGACCGAGGCGAGTTTGCGACATCGCTCCACCCCGGCATACCGGCCGAGCAGTGCATCGAGCGCGTCCAGGATAGGACGCTGCGTTTGCGAGAGTTCGAAATCCATGTCTATTCCTTCGGCATTCCCAGGATAAGGCGCGATATCAAGTTGAGCTGGACCTCGTAGCTGCCGGCCGCGATTCCGGCACCGAGAGAGTTGCGGAACTGGGCGTCACCGAGGGAGTGCTCGACCAGGGCTTCGCTCCCCATGACGTCCAACGCCAGATCTCCGACCGCGCGCTCGGCCTGCACCATCGCCGCGCGTGCCTGATAGGCCAGCGGGGATGGTTCCTTCTGCTTGGCGCGTTCGTCGATCACGCGGTACACCAGAACCCTCGCGGCCTCACACAACGCCCGCGCCTCGCCGAACTGCTCCTGGACCCCGGGGTCGGCCAACTCGCCACGGTCCGTGGCCCACTCGGCGAGCCCGTCGAGTACGAGGGCGGCCCGCGCATAGCGTGGCGCCCCGACCCGCTCATAGACGAGGGTACGTCGGACGATGTTCCAGCCGGTGTTTTCCTCGCCCAGCAGGGCGCTCACGGGCAGCCGCACGTCGGTGAGGAATACTTCGTTGAACGAATGCTCGCCGACCAGGCAGTCGATTCGCCGGACCTCGACGCCGGGTGTGTCCATCGGCAACAGGAACACCGAAATGCCGTTGCGGCCGTCCGCCGTGGATCCGGTGCGCGCCAGCAGAAAACAGTAGTCGGCGGCGTTCGCGTACGAGGTCCAGATCTTCTGGCCGTTGATGACGAACTCGTCACCGTCTCGGACCGCGCGAGTCTTCAGCGATGCCAGGTCGGTTCCGGCCTCGGGCTCGGAAAATCCCTGGCACCAGAACACTTCTCCCCGCGCGATCGGCGGGAGCAGTGCCTGTTTCTGCTCGTCGGTCCCGTATTTGATGATGGCCGGGCCGACCCAGTTGACGTTCATGTACTGCGGTCCGCGCGGTTCGCCCCGCTTCCACATCTCCTCGCCGAGCACGAAGTGCTGCCAGGCGCCCTGACCGCCGCCGCCGTACTCGGTTGGCCAGTGTGGGGTCAGCCAGCCCTTGTCGGCCAGCTTGCCGACGAACTTTTGCGAGAAGTCGGTGTAGACGGCGCTGCCGAGCCCGGTTCCGTCGGAGCGGTGCCATGCCCCGGTCAACTCGGTGTCGAGGAAATCGACGAGTTCCCCGCGGAAGGCGGTGTCTTGCGGGCTCCATGCGAATTCCATCAGCTCGCCTCCTCGCGGCGGGGCGGAAAATACTGCCCCCTGGCTGGGACACTCTGGGTGCACTCCACGTGAGTTTGCTCCTAACGTGATGACAACGGTCGTCGTGCGGCGCGGGATCCTGCAGTCGAGGATACTGATTACCGCAGTTGTTTGCGTGAATGACGCACTTCTAAGAACTCGATACGTAAAACCGTATACTCAATATGTGGGCGGGGCAAGTGGCTGGGCTCGCCCGGCTGTGATTGCGGAGCGGCCGGTGGCGCCTTGTCGCGGACGGCCGGACGGAGTTCGTCGGCCAGTTCGTCACCGAACGCAGCGGCCACCCGCGACGGCGACCAGCGCGTGCTGAACGCCGTGCTCGGGCGGGCTCGGGCCGGTCGGCGTCCGCCGCGCCGTCGGGCGACTGCTCGGTCATCGCGGTCGCGCCACCGGGTCCGCCTGCATACCGGGACTCCTGTGGATCTCCGTCCCCCGCCCCCTGGCAGTCGAGGACGCGAACCCCGTCGCCGCCCCGCGGGTGCTCATGTCGGCGATTCCGAGGCGAGTGCCGGAGATTATGACGACGATCGATCCGGACCCTGGCCGCGCAGGGCATTGAGTATATTGATTCCGCAGAACGGAACCCGAGAGTGGTGACGTCCACGGTTCGGCGCACGCGCCTGGACCTGCTACACCTGCGATCCGGAATGAACGACCCCGGCGTTGTGGATGACACCCTCAACGGCCTCGAACCGGGTGCGGCACTGCCGCATCAGGGCGGAGGCCACCCCCCGTGAGCGACCGAAGCGACGTGGGCGAGGGCGGGCGGTGCCGCCCCTTGCGTAGGGTCTCGTCGAGGGCCGTTTCGGCCGCGGCCCTGTTGATGTCGGTGACCACAATGGATGCGCCCTCAGTTGCGACGCGGTCGCGTGGGCGTAGGCGGTCCAGCGCCGGTCACGATGGCAGATCCTCGGCGAACAACCTGCCCGACTTTCCTGCCATGCCTAGGTCTTCCAGTCGGCGGCTCGATGAGTATACTCAATTCGACCGATTGAGCTCGGCTCCGGCCGAGGAGCCCGCGCTCGAGGCGCGAGGCGGTGACGAAAAGGAGAATGCGCGTGCACGCAGAGTTGACCCTGCCCTCCTGGCTTCGGTCGATCGGGACACAGCCACACGGGGCGCATCGACGCGCGCTCCGGGACGAATGCGGCGAGCTCACCTACGCCGGCCTCACCGATGCCATGGACGGCGTTGGCGCGGGGCTGCTGAATTCAGGACTGCGGACCGGCGATCGGGTCGTGACCGCGATGGAGCCGTCGATTCCGCACACGGTGGTGATCCTCGGAGCGATGGCGGCCGGGCTGGTAGCGGCGCCGCTCAACATCCGGCTCACCGCCGTGGAGTCGCGCGCGTACCTTGTGGCGCTCGAACCGAGCGTCGTCGTCGCCGATCCCGCGTACGCCGACCTCGCCCGTCAGACGGGCCACCGTGTCATCGAGTTGCCGGCGGCCGCCGCGACGACCGAGATCACCGAACGGCTGGCGCCCCTGCACACCCCGACGCGAAACCTGACCCCGGTGCCGGAATTCTCCCCGGCCATAATCTTCCCGACCGGGGGCACCACCGGTTCCCCGAAGGGCGCGTTCCATACCCATCGCAGCCTGTGGCTGTGGCTAAACACCTGCGCCCATGGCAATCCCCGCACGCCGGCGGACGTCGAGCTATGCTTCTCGCCCTTCTTTCACATCACCCTCGGAACCAGCGTGCTGACACCGCTTTTCGCCGGTGGCGAGGTCTGGATCCACCGGCGTTTCGACGCCGCCGCCGCCCTGGCGGCCATCGACGACGGGGCCAGCCGGCTGATGGGGGCACCCACCATGTTCACCGCTCTGCGTGAGCACGGCATGTTCGCCTCCACCGACCGGGAGAAGGTGACGGCAATACGCTACGGTTCGGCACCGTCCACTGGCGACTTCGTCCGCGATCTGCTCCGGGACTTCCCGAACGCCCGGATTCGGGCCGGCTTCGGTGCCACCGAGTTCGGGTCGGTAATCGGTTTCGATCACGAAGATCTCCTGGCCGGTCGCTTCGCCGGCGTCGGGTGTCCGCTGCCCGGGGTCGTGGTTCGGATACTGGGGGACGATGGCCTCGAGGTCGGCAGCGGCGAGATCGGCGAGCTGGTCGTGTCGTGCCCGTGGCAGACCCAGGGCTACTTCGGTCTGCCCGAGGCGACAGCCGAGACGTTTCGGCCCGACGGGGTCCACATCGGCGATCTCGCTTCCCGGACCGAGGACGGGTGGCTCGTCATCGCCGGCCGGAAGAAGGACATGATCATCAGTGGAGGTGAGAACGTCTTTCCCCGCGAGGTCGAGGAGGTTGTCTTGCGCCATCCGCGGGTTGCCGATGCCATTGCGTACGGCCTACCGGACGACTTCTGGGGTGAACGAGTCGAAGTCGGCGTTGTCCCTACGCCGGGTGCGACGATCGCCGCAGACGAACTCCGCGAATATTGCCGCGACAGCCTTGCGGGATTCAAGATCCCGAAGACGATCCGGCTGCTGGATTCGATTCCTTTGACTCCCAACAACAAACCGGACCGCAGGACCGTGCGTGCTGGGGCGATGGCGGAAGCCCGCCGGGAATCGTCGGCGTGAGTCGCCCAGCGGTGTGATTTGTGCTGGTGCGAACCGGTTCACCGCGCACTGCTGCGGCCTCCGGGCATTGGCTGTTCGGAAGCGTTCACTGACGGTTCTCGGGAACGGATGTGATCGTGACGGCAGAGAGTTCAGTGCTGTCACACAACGAGTTTCAGGCTTCGAATTACTTGCAGGCTTGTTTCCCGCACATCGGGACGGCCTGTCGATGTCACACCGCTTGCCGCTAGCCTGAATTCGTACGAAAAGTGATGTCCGCCATAATCCTCCATCCGGCGGACAGTCCCGAAGTCTGCGGTCGCACTCCTTCATCGGCACACCTCCTCCAGATCGGACAGCCGCCCATGCGTATCGACAACTCCTCCGACACTGCGCACGATTGCGATGAGGGCGGCTGGACACCGCGCCTGATTTGCTCACTGGTCACCATCGTGCTGCTGTTGGAAATGCTCGCCGTCAGCTACATGATGATCTCGATTGCCCTGCCCGAGATCCTCGCGCACTACGAGACCACGCAGGGCGCCTGGTTGTTGACGGCGTTCCTGCTTGTGGGGGCCATCTCCTGCCCGCTGGTCGGTAAGCTCGCAGACATGCACGGCAAACGCCGGTTATTGTTGGCCTGCACCCTGATAGCCGCTCTCGGATCGTTGCTTTCGGCACTCGCCACCACCTATCCGATGCTCATCGCGGGCCGTGCGCTCACCGGCCTGCTGACGCCGTGTCTGTTCTTGAGTTATAGCTTGATCCGCGACGTGTACCCGAAGCGGACCGTGCCGATGGCCGTCAGCATCGCCACGAGCGGCATGGGTGTGATCACGGTTCTCGCCCCCGTCCTCGCCGGTTGGCTGATCGACGGCTTCGGCTACCGCAGTATCTTCTGGTTCGCCGTCATCGGGCTGACCGTGCTGGCCGGGCTCATCGTCCTCACTACCGACGAGTCCTCCATCCGCGCCCACGCTCGTCTCGACCTGATCGGCGCGCCGCTGCTGAGCATCGGCCTGGCAGCCATCCTGGTGGCGATCAGCTTCGGGTCTCGGTGGGGGTGGACTGCACCGTCGACGCTCGGCTGCCTCATCGGTGGCGCCGTTCTGCTGGGTTGTTGGATCGCGTCCGCGCGGGTAGTCCGCGACCCTCTTATCGACCTCCGGGTGCTGCGCCGCCGAACCGTCGCCCTGACCACGGTCGGCGCCGGCGCCTGCTACGGCGCGGGCACCGTGTTTTCGCTGGTGTTGCCGCTGATGTGCATGACACCATCAGTCCTCGGTCTGGGTTATGGATTCGACGTCACGGCAAAAGGTTTCGCGGTCTTCCAGGCACCGTTCGGCGCAGCGACGATGCTGGGCGGGATTCTCGTGGGTGTACTCGTCCGCCGGGTGCACCTGCGCCAGCTCATGGCGGCGGGTCTGCTGATCGAGACTCTCGCCGCGTTGCTGTCAGCAGGGGTACACGATCACAAGATTCTGCTGATCGTCTTCATCGGATTGTTCGGCCTGGGCCAGGGGTTGATCTACGCCTCGATCCCGAACCTGATCATCGCGGCGGTCGCGCCGCAGTTGCAGGCGACATCGGCGAGTATCGTCGCCGTCGCCCAAGCACTCTTCGCGGCGATCGGGCCCATCCTTGCCTTCGTGCTCCTCAACTCCCACATCGCGCTGGCTAAAGAGGGCGAGGTGTTCTACACCGACCGCGGAATCACCCTCGTGTTCGTGCTGTCCGCGACGGTGGCATTGATCGGGGCGGTCGCCGCCTACGCATTGCCCCGGTCCATTCGCGAGCTGACGCTGCCTGATGCCGATGCCCGGACGTCGCCGACACGATCGGCGGCCAACGCCTGACGATTGGCGTCGCTATGCCAGTTCCCGAACTCGACATATCGGAGGAATGCCTTCAACGGCATCTGGCGAGAAGCCGGCAAGCAGGGGGCAACCACCCCTCACGATCATTCGAGGTGACACCGCCCTCACATACGGGCACCGGACCCTTCGATATCCGCCGGCAATCGCGCGGCCGCTTCGGCTTCGTTTCACTGATCAAGGCGGTGCCAGTGAGGGTAGAAGAGTTGAAAGTAACTGTGCAGCAGCATCATTGATGCACGACCTATTGTCACGTCACCAACTGGAAGGATCTAGAATGATCACCGCCGTTCCCGTCATGCGTGAACTCGGCCGCAAAGTCCGCAACTGGGGTCGTTGGGGCGCCGATGACGAGCGGGGAACCACGAACCTCATCACACCCGGTCGTGTCGCGGCGGCCGCTGGCCTGGTCCGCACCGGCGAGGTCTTCGATCTCGGTATTCCGCTCGACGGGGACGGGCCGCAGCCAGGCGGATACCGGATCAATCCGATCCGGCTGATGTCGGAGACCGGTCACGAGCAGGTGCTTCCTGGCGGCTTCAAATGGGCCGACGACTACGTGTTCATGCCGCTGCAAGCGGGCTCGCAGTACGACAGCCTCGCCCACGTACATTACGATGAGCAACTTTACAACGGTCATCCCGCGTCCGGGCTGAACGTCAAGGGTGCCGACAAGTGCGGGATCCACACTCAGGCCAAGGGGATCGCCGGCCGTGGAGTATTGCTGGACGTTGCGCGATTCCGCGGTGTGGAGTGGCTGGATCTCGGTTCGGTGATTGGTCCGGATGAGCTCGATATGGTGGCGGCCGCGCAAGGCGTGGAGGTCGGCCCCGGGGACATTTTGCTGATCCGAACCGGTTGGCGGGCAAAGTTCCTCGCCGACCAGGACGCGGCCGGATTCATGGCGGGCGAGCCCGGGCTCGGCTTGGCCTGCGCCTCGTGGCTGCGCGAGCGGGACGTCGCGGTGGTCGGTTCGGACAATTTTGGGGTAGAGGTGATGCCCGGTGAGAACGCCGGGGCAATGTTCGAGCTGCATATGGTGTTGATCCGGGATATGGGGATGACTCTCGCCGAAATGCTGGACCTCGAACAACTGGCCGCCGCCTGCGCCGCCGACGGTGCCTACGACTTCTTCTACACCGGAGCGCCACTGAAGTTCACCCGCGGGGTCGGTTCGCCGATCAACCCGCTTGCCATCCGGTGAGTTCCGAGCTCGCACCACCGCATGGGGGTACCGCGCGTGGGAGACGAGTACGGGGGAGTGGGTGGGGAGGCGTTGGCAGGCCAGACTCGAGAGCCGGTCACGGCCACGGAGCGGGCAACCGATCACGGGCTCACTGAACGCGAGAGAATTTCGCCGACGGCCGCGCGGTTCTGTCCGCCGGGTGATGGGTGAGGAGCCGGGTGCGCAATCAGTCAAGGCCGATAAGCGATTGCCGAGAGCGGTCTCACCGAGGATACCGGCGTTCGACGGATGGGTCAGGACATGGCCAGTACGCCTCGCGGGTAGTGGTGAGATCGAAAAATGCGGGTGTGCCCTATAACTGGAAGGTATCTGAGCGGGTGACGAGAAACCGTGTTTCGGATGGTGACAAGATTATGACGTTTCAGCATGTACCCCGCCGAGCGAACAGCATCGCCGACTTCCGCGCGCTCGTGGGCGTTGAGCTCGGTCCGACCGTTTGGCACCAGATCACCCAGGATCAGATCCGGGCATTCGCGGACATGACGGGCGATCATCAGTGGATTCATGTCGATGAAGAACGCGGGTCCCGCAGCACTTTCGGCTCGACCCTCGCGCACGGGCTGTACGTTCTCTCGCTCGGACCGGGCTTGATGTCCTCGCTCCTGACGTTCGAGGGGTTCTCCCGAAGCCTCAACTACGGATACAACCGCGTGCGGTTTCCGTCACCGACCCCGGTAGGCTCCTCGATCCGCATGCGCGCGATGGTGACCTCAGTGGTCGAGATCGACGGCGGGGCCGACGTCATCACGACCCGCACCTTCGAACGACGCGGCACTACCAAACCCGTCTGCGTGGTCGAGAACGTCGGACGCTACTACGAGTAGTCGACCACCCCGCAAACCCGAGCCGCGCGGAGGCAACCATGCTCGGATGGACGACGTCCCGGTCCGCCTCCGCACGCGCCGGATCACCCTAAAATTGCTAAAGAACACACCGGGTACCGATTGATATGCGACATTTCGTCACGATGCAACTGCTGACTGCACATGACCCCTCCCTCCGGCCCCGGACTATCACAAGGACCCCCGCCCGATCGACACGACCAGCGAGTCGGGCGTGCCCGTCCTCGTCCCGATGGTTGCTGGGGTAACAACAATACCGAGCGGAATCCCGATCCACCGGCCGCGCTCACACCGCACGCATCGCAACCGCGTAGGTCACCTGCCGTGCGATCTCCACCACCCCGGCCCATTCGGACGGGCGGCCGGGTGACGATCATTTCAGCCGGGCGATGATCGAATCCGCGTAGCCCTGAAGATGGGCGATCTTAGTGTCGAGGGACTCCGTATCGGGTCCCGCGGAATACGGATTCCGGAACGAGACGACAACATCGGTGACGCCTTTGTCCTCGAGGCGTTTGATGCCGTCGACGGTGTACGCCTCCGGTGAGATGACGTGAATTTCGAACCGGTGATCGGTGGTGTCCGCTTCCTCCCGGAACCGGTGGAGCCGGGCGAGAAGTCGATCCAACTCGGCGGTTTCGCTGCCAGCGTGCATCCACCCGTCGCCCCGGGTCGCGGCGCGCCGGAGTGCCGCGTCGCTGTGACCGCCGATCAGGATCGGGATCGGGCGGGTGGGTACCGGACTCAGCTTGACGGCAGGCAGCTCATGGACCTGGCCGTGGTATTCGAAATAGTCACCACCGGTCAGACCGCGGAGTATGTCGATGGCTTCGTTCATCCGGGTGCCTCGTCCTTCGAATGGCACACCCATCACCTCGAAGTCCTCGCGCCAGGGACTGACGCCGACACCCAGGCTCAGACGATTGTTCGTCAGGTGGGCCACGGTGCTTGCCTGCTTGGCCACGAGCACGGGCGGCCGGACCGGCAACTTGAGGACGAAGGTGGTGAACCGCAGGGTGCTCGTCACGGCACCCATCGCTGCAGCGAGGATGAGCACCTCGGGGAACGCCTTGTCTTCGAGGAAGTCCCGACTGCCGTCCGCGGTGTAGGGGTAGACCGAGTCCGACTCCTTGGGATAGCAGATGCTGTCGGCGACGGTCATGCTGTCGTAGCCGGCCTGCTCCGCCGCCCTGGCCAGCGGCAGGTAGAAGTGGGGATTGGTCATCGCCTCGGCATACGTAAATCGCATAGCTTCGCTCCTCGAGTCGAGCCGCATGGGGTCGGAGATGACGCCATGTCTGGAGGGCCCGGCGTGGTAGTCGGATGGTTTCAGGCGGAGGAGGTGATGGTGAGGCCGAGAATTGCAGCGGGAAGGCCGGCGTCGATGCCACGTGAACTGGACCATCTGGCCGGGCACGGGGCGTGGTGACGCCCATGGAAGGCTGTTTGGTTGAGCGGAGGAGTCGTGTGATGGCAACTCCGCGCCGTCGCCATTGAAGCCGCATGCGCCCCGGCGATTCCCAACCCTGCTGCCATCCAGCGGAATCCTCGTGAATTTTCGCGCATCCCCTCCCGGATCCGCTGTCGCTGTGCGAGGGCGTCGACACCACGACGGTCGTCAAGATCCCGTGGATAGTCCCGGCGCCGAAGTGGTGGGATCGTGGACACTGCTGTCGCGTTCAGTTCATCGGCGTAGTTGTCGCCCGCGCGGCACCGCGGGTCGTGACGCGTTCGGTGGCGCAATGCATGAGCTCGCGTGTGCCTCCTTCAGGCCGGCCTGGCCGGCTGCGGGCGAATGGTCGGCACGGCGTGCCGCTCTCGGCTGCGCTGAGCGCTCGGGTGATGTCGCGCGCCGCGATCCGGAGCGGGGTCGCCAGCATGTGCTCGGGCTTCATGTGCGCAGCCGGACCGCACACGGACAGTCCGGCCACGACATTGCCCGGATTGCCGACCGGCACGCCGATGCAGGCGATCCCGACCACCGATTCCTGGCGGTCCACGGCAATCCCGCGTTCGCGGATCCGGTCGAGCTCCGTGCGCAGCCGGGACGGCACCGCCGGGCTGCGCTGTGTCGAGCCCTGCAGGTCCGTGGCGAGGAAACACTCGCGCTCGCTAGGAGCCAGGTTGGCAAGCAGCGCCTTGCCCACGCTGGTGCAGTGGGCGGGCTGACGTCCGCCGATCCTGGATGGGAGCTGGGCACCGAAGCCCGGGCCGATCTTGTCCAGGTACACCACGTCGACGCCGTCGAGGACAGCGAGATGCACGACATGTCCGGTTAGCCGGTGCAGCTCGTGCAGATAGGGTAGCGCTGCCTGGTGCAGACGATCCTGGTGTAGTGCCAACGAACCCAGTTCGAACAGGCGCATGCCGAGTTCGTAGTTGCGCCCGTCGCGACGCAGCCAGTGCAGCTGCACGAGTTGTTCGAGCATCCGGTGCGCCGACGAGCGTGACAGGCCTGTCCGCCTCACGACCTGGGCGAGGTTGAGCCGGCCGGGTCCGTCGAAGGCGTCGAGGAGCAGCGCCGCGCGGTCGAGTCCACCGGTGGGGGGATCGGTGTGCGGGGTCGATGACATGGGGACTCCGATGGAATGGGGCTCCGAATGCGGGCGGCATTAGCGGAGCGGCTGTGATGGTGGTGGGGTTTTTCGTGGATCAATTTGTGATTTCCGAGGGATCGACCACCGTCGACGACTAATTCGGCTTCCGGCGGTTCCCCGGTGTCGCAGTTTCACACGATCGCGATCGGTCGGATCGGTGATCCGGTGCCACCGCGGATCGTCAACGGTAGTGCTACGAACAGGAAGGTGCTCACCCCGTCGGCGGCGAGTTTCTCGCAGTAGATCCACTCCAGGATGTGGATTCCGCGCTCCTGCAGCAGGTACAGGTGCACCGGCAATGGGTTGCCCGGCACCCTGGAGGGGCGCACCTCGAACGACATGGTGTCGGCGCCGACGTGACGGGCGCCGTGTTCGGCGAGCCACCGGGCCCCGTCGACATCGACTCCGCTGCCCCCGCTCTCGCGTCGGATCCGGTCTGCGTCGGGCCAGTACTTCATCTGTCCGGTGCGGACCAAGACTGTGTCTCCGGAGGTGACCTCGACACCGGCACGCTCGGCGGCACCCTGCAAATGGTCGCCGGTGATCGCGAATCCCGGGGGCAGGGCCTCCATGCCGAGAGACCCTGGGACGTCGAGCAGCACGCCGCGGCCGATGATCGGCGGGAGCGTCGACGCGTCGCCGCGGTTGGCGCCGTAGTCGCCAACCGCCCGGTTCGCCGACACGCCGCCGTGCCACTCGTCGTCCGGGCCCCTGGTCACGTGGCACAGTGCGTCGATGTGGGTGCCGGTGTGCAGGCTTCCGGAGACGAGTTCGGACACGTATCCGAACTCGACGTCGTTGGCCACCGCGTCGTCGAACGGGAAGCGCCCGTCGATGCGCTGGCCACTCGGTGAGTTATAGGTGACGACCTCGAATCGGGGGTAGCCGTCGAAGTTCGGCATGTGGCGCCACCACCCCGAGGACAGGTCGTAGATCGTGCCCTTCTCGGGCAGTCCCAGGCAGCGGATCAGGTCCGAGTCACGACCGGAATGGTTCGGTACGTTCACTGAGCAGAGCTCCTTTCACACGGGGTCGAGTGGAGGACCGTCATGCGGTCAGGGACATGCCCGCATCCACGGTTAGGGCGGTGCCGGTGATGGCCGCCGCCGCGGGGGAGAGCAGGAACAGAACTGCGGCGGCGACCTCGTCGGGCTGGACGGGTGACCGCCGGGGCGTGCGTGCGACCATCCGTTGGCCGACCTCCGAGCTGAGATAGTCGGTCATGCGGGGTGTTTCGACGAGTCCGGGTGCGACGGCGTTGGCGCGCAGTCCGTCCGGGGCCGAGGCCGCCAGGTAGCGGGTGAATCCTAGGACGCCGGCTTTACCGGTCGAGTACCAATCGGTGCCGCCGCCGATCGTGGTGCCGGCGATGGAGGCGACATTTACTACCGCCTCCGCACGGTCGCGTACTCGGTGCAGCCACGCCGAGGTCACCACCTCGACCGCGGAGACGACCGCGTTCACGCCGTCGGCGAAGGGCCGGGGCTGCGCACTGGGCGGGCCGGCATTGTTGACCAGCAGGTTCGGGACGTGCCAGCCCAGGGTGCGTTCGAGGGCGTCGGCCACGGCCTGGCCGTCAGACACGTCCACGCCGATCGCCGACGACCGGCCACCGGACCGGCGGATCTCGTCGGCGACGGCATGCGCGGCGTCGGCGTCGATGTCCCAGACCGCGACGGCGATACCCTGTTTCGCGGCGCCGCGGGCGATGGCGCGGCCGATCCCACTGCCGGCTCCGGAGACGACCAGGCAATCTTCGCGTTCGTTCGTCACTGCACTGCACCCTTTCTTCGAGGCTCAGGAAACCCATCATGAGATGAACCAGGTCGCTCAGGGAACTTTCGAACCAATAGAGTTCACTGTTTCCACCCCGGATTCCCGGTGTTGAGCGCTTGCTAGCCGTGTTGAGAGGCTGGTGTCTACGGAATATAGTGTACTCATAGCGTTTAGTCGAGGACTGTTCTTTTGTTGTACTCCTGTGCTTTGCGTCCCTCTGTGTTTCTCGTGGGCGGATCCTGGTGGGCGCGAATCGTACTGTTCACGTGTGAGAAACCCTGGATGCGAAGGCTCAACGGTCGAGTCGGCGCGAGCCCTCGATGCGGATCGCGCCCCCGTGCGACCGTGGCCCTATTGAGGTCCCTCATCTAGCACCGCGCGGCGAGTTGGGAGCCGGTGAATAGGTGCACTTAACGGATTTTTGCGGGTAGCATCGGTGAAATGGCAGTCGGACAGAAAAGTGGTACCGGGAGCGGGGGGCGTGGCAGTCAGCGCCTCGCCGAGACGGTGGCCGACCGTATCGAGAAGGACATCATCGCCGGCGGATGGCGTACCGGGACGATTCTGGGATCGGAAACCGAGCTCATCGAGCGGTATGGGGTCAGTCGTGCGGTCTTCCGTGAGGCCGTGCGGCTGGTCGAACATCATCAGATGGCCACCATGCGGCGCGGACCTGGAGGTGGTCTGGTGATCACCGAGCCGGACCCGGGCGTGGTCCGGCACGCGGCGCGGGTGTACCTGCGGCATGCGGACGTCACCCGTGAGCAATTGTTCGAGGCGCGTACGGCGCTCGAGCTCGCCGGGGTGGTCGCGGCCACCGAACGGTTGACCGAGCCCGGTATCACGCGCCTGACCACAGCGCTGCGCACCGAGGAAGAACTTGTCACGCAAGGCGTGACGAGCGGTCACGCACGCAATCTCCATAGTGTGATTGCCGAACTGACCGGCAATCCCGCCATCAGTCTTTTCGTCGAGGTCCTCGCTCGACTGGACGAGGAGATGGTCCAACAAGGCTGGGACTCAGAGCAACCGAGCGCGGAGTGGACCGCACGAGCGGCCGCGTCTCACGAGGCGCACACTGCGATCGTCGAGGCGATCGTCTCCGGTGACGCGCCCCTGGCCCAGCACCGCATGCGCCGGCACCTGCAGGCCATCGCTTCGCTGCTCGAGGAGGCGACTCCGTCGGGCCGTGTCGCGGCACCGGTCAGTGGTGGGTGAATCCCCGGCCACGCGATTCGGTTCCGCGAGTGCTGCCAGGTGCGCCGGTTCGACAGGCAACCAGTACCGGCATGGGCCTCCGTGCACACTCGAAAACGAGGCGTCCATAGCGGCACTCGATCGGGCTGCGCATTCGTCGACCTTCGATGCGACACAGCGCTGACTTCGAAGACGCGTTCAGGGACTCGGCTCGAGAAAGGGGAGCGTCATTCCCTCGGGCATTTTGCGAAGCGTGACGGTCACGGGCATGCCGCAGCGCACGGCGGTCTCGTCGCAATTTGACGATGTTGCTCATTCTGTGAAACCCCTCCGCGAACTCGATGATGGCCACCACACAGGGCGTGTCGAATGCGGGGGACTGCGCTCGCCAGACGACGGAGTAGCTGTATATCGTTCCGACACCGAGGCTTTCGGTCCATGCCAGCCGCGTCGACCAGCACGACGGGCAGAACACCTCCGGCTCTGAAGACGGCCGTGTCGCACTCCTCGCACCGTTGATAGCGCAGCGTGTTCTCGGTGCAGCCCTCCCAGAACGGCGCGGAGATGGGGGTCGGCACCGGCATCGGTCGTGCGCCGATATGCGTTCGTCTTCGCCGAACCTCCGGATCTCGGGTGCGTCGGACGTGCCCGCAGGTCCCAGTGAATCGACGTTTCATGGAATCCATCGGCAAGGATGTGGCGGCCAGGTTCGATGCAGTGCACGGGGTGCGGGTGACACCGAACGCGAACAGGTCGACAGTTTGATGAAGACAGCACATCGTGACCGAGTCGAACACGTCGCACCAATGATGTTGTAGCCCGCGTCGGGGCTTCCTCGGGTGGCCCAAATGAAATGTCATTTGGTGTGGGGGATTTGGTCCCAGCCCTCGACGGACTCGGGGGTGCGGGGTGCGGGTCCGGTGTAGATGGCGGCGGGGCGGACGAGCTTGCCGAGACGCTTCTGTTCGAGGATGTGGGCGCACCAGCCGGCGGTGCGGCCGCAGGTGAACATCGCGGGCATCATGTGCGCGGGGACCTCGGCGAAGTCGAGGATGACCGCGGCCCAGAATTCGACGTTGGTTTCGATGGCCCGGTCGGGGCGGCGTTCGCGCAGTTCGGCGAGGGCGGCCTGCTCGAGGGCGGCGGCCGCCTCGTAGCGGGGGGCGTTCAGCCGTTTCGCGGTGGCGCGCAGCACCCGGGCGCGGGGGTCTTCGGCGCGGTAGACGCGGTGCCCGAAGCCCATCAGCTTTTCCTTGCGGTCGAGGATGCCCTTGACCAGGGCGCGGGCGTCGCCGGACTTCTCGGTGTCCTCGATCATCGGCAGGACGCGGGCGGGGGCGCCGCCGTGCAGCGGGCCGGACATCGCGCCGATCGCCCCGGACAGGGAGGCGGCGACGTCGGCGCCGGTGGAGGCGATGACGCGGGCGGTGAAGGTGGAGGCGTTCATGCCGTGTTCGGCGGCGGAGACCCAGTAGGCGTCGATGGCGGCGACGTGGGCGGGGTCGGGGTCGCCCTTCCAGCGGACCATGAACCGTTCGGTGACGGTTGTGGCCTCGTCGATCCGTCTCTGCGGGACGGCGGGCTGGTAGATGCCGCGGGCGGACTGGGCGACGTAGGACAGGGCCATCACGGAGGCGCGGGCGAGTTGTTCGCGGGCGGTGTCGTCGTCGATGTCGAGGAGGGGCTGGTATCCCCAGATGGGGGCGAGCATGGCGAGGCCGGCCTGGACGTCGACGCGGACGTCGCCGGTGTGCACGGGCAGGGGGAACGGTTCGGCCGGGGGCAGTCCGGGGCCGAAGCGGCCGTCGACGAGCAGGGCCCACACGTTGCCGAAGGTGACGTGCCCCTCGACGAGTTCTTCGATGTCGACGCCGCGGTAGCGCAGGGCGCCGCCGTCCTTGTCGGGTTCGGCGATGTCGCTGGTGAACGCGACCACACCTTCCAAACCGGATTGAAATGGATTGGTACGGCCTGCTGTTCGTGTCCATTGGACGTCGCTGTGGTGGTCATCTCGGCGTTCTTCGTAATCGATTCTGCGGTGGGTGTTCTCGATATCCCTCAGGAGCGGCGAAACTCGGCGGGGCGCCTGTTGAGGAACGCGGTGACGCCTTCCTCGAAGTCGGGGGTGGCGAGTAGCTCGAGCCGCCCGTTCCGTTCCCGTGCGAACGCATTGTCGAGTGCCGGGAGTCGTTCTGCGAGGAGAGCCATCTTCATGGCACGGGCGCGGCCGATCGACGCGGCGGCGAGAACGGTCGCTCCGCCGTCCGGCATGAGACCGACCTTGGTGAACGCAAGAAGGAAGTAGCTGGACTTCGTAGCGACAGTGAGGTCGCATGCGAGCGCCAGGGATACGCCGACACCCGCGGCGGGTCCGTTGACTGCATCGACGACAGGACGGGAAACGCGCGGATCACGGCCACGGTTCGGTTTGCGGCGTCGATGGTCGCGGCGTCAATGGTGGCCGCTGTCGGCCGGTCGTTCGTCGTCGTGGTCGACAGGTCGGCACCGGTGCAGAACGCGCCACCGGCGCCGGTGAGGACGGCCGCGCGGACCGCCGAATCGCCGGCACGCGACTCGAAGGCGTCTGTGATCGCGTCGACGTTTCGATCCGCACCGCATTCATGCGCGCCGGCGGGTCGAGGGTGGTGACACGGAGGAGGCCGGCGTCGAGGGTCGTGACGACACCGGGTAGGTCGGCGGGCATGGGGATCCTTCACCGTATCGGGAGTCGGCTGACGTGGAAGAATTCGACGTCATCCCGCAGCAGCGTCGACGAAGATGTCGATCGTCAACGGGGCGGTTCCACCGTATGTCGTGAAATCGGTGACGCCGGATTCGGTGAGGACTTCGACGTCGAGGACGGTGCGACCGTTGTCGGTGCCTGCGGGACGGCCGAGCAGTTCGATCGCGGCGTCGGCCATGATCTCAGGGGAGCGGGAGTGCTCCAGGCTGTCGTGGCCGCCGAGCAGGTTCCCGACCGCTGCCGTCGCGATCATCGTCTGCGGCCACAGGCAGTTGCTGGAGATGGGTAGATTCGCGTGTTCGGCGGCGATGCCCAATGCCGCCAGCGTCATCCCGTACTTGGCCAGCATGTAGCCCGGATGGGCGCCCAGCCAGTGCTGCGACACGTTCAGCGGTGGCGAGAGCGTCAGTACGTGCGGTGCGGAGGATTTCTGCAGGTACGGAAGACATGCCTGGGTCAGCGCGAAAGTGCCGCGCACGTTGACCTGTTGCATCAGATCGAACCGCTCGAGCGGCAGGTCCTCGGTCTTGGAGATGTCCAGCACGCTTGCGTTGTTGATGACGATGTCGATGCCGCCGAAGTTGTCGAGGGCGGCATCGACGACCCGGGCGATGTCGTCGTCGTTCCGGACGTCACCGACAACGGGTACAGCGTGTCCGCCGAGCTCGTTGAGTTCTGCGACGGCGGTATGAATCGTCCCGGGCAGTCGAGGGTCGGGGGTATCGGTCTTGGCGAGCAGGACGACGTTTCCACCGCGGCTCGCGATCGCGCGGGCAATGGCAAGTCCGATACCACGACTTCCCCCGGACATGACGGCGGTTCTCCCGTGGAAGCTTGTGGTGTTCACTGTGATCCCTTCGTTGTTGACGCTGAGACGCCGTTCGCGCCTGTCGAACTGGACGGGATCGCTCGAAAACAACCCCGTACGACGGTGTCTCGGGGTGCCGTGCGTCGCTCATCGAGCAGTCCGCAGGCGTTGGCCGAGCGCTCTTGACGATAGGAGAGTCCTGTGATGGTGACCACGTCCGCGAAGCATCAAGAAACAGATGCCCTTTGTCCTGTCGGGACATGCTCGGTTCGTGCCGGTGGAGACCTGGACGGCCGGCTGGGCGGAAATATGCAGGTAGGGATGCTGAAGGGGACGTTTCGGGTAAATCGTCATGCGTGGGTGACGACTGCTCTATTGTCTTCGCATGGCTTCACACGACGAGCGCGCCGCGCTGTTGGTCGCACGAATCGCGGGCTCGCTCAACCAGCGACTGGTGACGTTGACCGCCGATATCACGGATGTGCTGTACAGCGAGATTCCCGACCTGCGTGCCGATCGGCAGCTGTTCGACCTGCTCGGGGCGAGTGTCGAAGGCAACCTCGACACCATCTTCCACACGCTGCAGCACAACATCGAACCAGAAAATCTGGAGGCGCCCGCTGCGGCGATGGAATACGCGAGACGCCTTGCTCAGCAAGGGGTTCCCGTCAACGCGCTGGTGCGCGCATACCGACTCGGGCAGACCAACCTTCTCAAGCTGGTGTTCGACGAGTTGGGTGGGGAAGCGGTCGAGCCGGAACTCGGTGTGCCGGTGCTCGAGCGCATCATCACCGTGATGTCGGTGTATATCGACAGGGTGTCGCAGCAGGTGGTCGAAGTCTACGAGCGTGAACGGGAACGGTGGCTGGCCCACCAGAGCAGTGTTCGTGCCGTCCGAGTCCAGGAAATCCTGGCGGGCAACGAACGCCCGGACGCCGGGGCCAGCGCCGCCCTCAACTATGTTCTGCATCAGAATCACCTGGCGGCCATCATCTGGGTTCCCGATACCGGTTCGGGAGACATGCTGGCCAGAATCGAATCGGCGGCGCACGACGTCGCAGGGTTCATGGGTGCAATGACCGATCCGTTGTTCGTGGCGGCCGACCGCGTCACCGGATGGGTATGGGTCCCGCTCGGTACGCGGGCGGCTCCCCGGCGAGGGTACGGTGAAGTGCGCGATTTCCTCGAGGCCCGCCATCCGGGGCTGGTCATGGCCGTCGGCGGAGTCACCAACGGCCCGGAAGGATTCCGGCAGTCGTACACGCGTGCTCAGCGTGCACGAGCGCTCGCGATCGCTGCAGGAAAGAATGCCCCCGTGGTGACCGCGTACGACGAGCCGGGAGTGTCGACGGTCGCACTGCTGATAGAGGACGTCGCGGCGACCCGGGCGTGGGTGCGCAGCGTCTTGCGTGGTCTGGCGGCCGACAACGAGAACGCGGCCCGCCTGCGCGAGACCGTACAGGTCTACCTCGCAAGCAACCTCAGCAATGTCGCCGCGGCGAAACAGCTGGATCTGCACTATAATTCAGTGAAGTATCGGGTGAAGCGGGCCGCGGAGGAACGAGGCGAAGACTTCACCGGGGATCGCCTGGCCGTCGAACTCGCCCTGCTCGTGTGCCAATGGCTGGGACCTGTGGTCCTGACCACGGATCAGGCGAAGGGCGAGCCGACGGTCAAAGGAGTGGGTGGGCGGTAATGGTGGGGTCGGTAACCGTCCGCGGCGGATCACCGGGATCGCTCACCGCGTCCTCGAGGGCGATGTAGTCGCCGAAGGACAGTCCGGCTGCCGCCAGGAGGGCTGCGTACAGTCGATTCAGCATGGTTCCTCGGTTCGTCTTCGTCGTGGGGTGGATCGCGCGCCCGGCACCGCAGGATCGTTGCGGTGCCGGGAAACGCTGTCGGGTAGGGGGATCGTCCCTCAAATCGTACTGGTGCGGAGCACGTGCTGGGCTCCGTGCCGATTCTGATAAGGATGACGTGGCGCTTCGCGCTCGCAGTGCCCGATTGTGTTCCTCCCGGCGCGACGACGCATGACCGCGGCGCCGATCCCTTCCAAGGGCGGGATTGTCGTTGCCAGCGCACGTGCCAGCCGCATGGCCTCCGGCAGTACCTCGTGTGGATGGACGACCCTGTCGATCATTCCGCAACGCAGTGCCGTCTCCGGCTCGAGCGCGTCGCGAAGAAGCACCGACCTGGCCAGGAGACGGCCTCCGAGTGCCCTCGCGTCGGGATCGCAGTCCGCGTATCGTCCCATTCCCCGCGACCCGAGCGAGGCGTGAGAACTGACGATGGCTGCGTCGCATGCCAAGATGAGATCGAGGCCTCCACCCGAGGCCGAGCCGTTCACGGCTGCAATCAGCGGTTTGCCCATGTCATGTCGGACGAAGCCGCCGAACCCCCATTCCGGGTGTCCGGGTGCGTCGATGCTGTGCCCGGCGGTCAGGGCGGCCAGATCCGCCCCCTCACAGAAGGTATCTCCCGCACCTGTGAGGATTCCGACCCGAAGGTCGGGAGAGTGGGCCAGTGTTTCCATCGCCGCGCCGACCGCAGCGGAGACGTCCGAGTTGACGACGTTGCGGACCTCGGGACGATTGAGGGTTATCACTGCGATCGGACCGTGCCGCGCCAGGAACGCCGCACCACGGCGATCCCATTTCCCGGACTTCTCCACCGTCACAGCACATCACCGCCAAGTCTGCGCAGGTGTCGCAGTGCGGATTGGGCGGCGTTGAATCCGCTCATCCCGTGGGCGCCGGCTCCCGGCGGCGTGGACGCCGAACACAGGTAGGTGCCGGGGATCCCGGTGCTGTACGGGTCGAGGGCGATACGTGGGCGCAGCACCACCTGGGTTTCGCTGTTGGCGCCGCCGATGATGTCACCGCCGACGTAGTTGGCGTTCGACTCGGCGAGCTTCACGGGCCCACTGCTGACCGTGGCGACGATGCGGTCGCGGAAGCCGGGGGCGAATCGTTCGATCTGCGCGGTGACCGCCTCCGTCGCGTCGCCCGTGTAGCCTTGCGGGACATGGGCGTACGCGTAGAGCGGATGCAGGGTTCCTTTCGATCGGCTGGGGTCGGCGAGGTACTGCTGTCCGACGAGGACGAATGGCCGCTGCGGCATCTTCCCCGTCGCGACGTCGCGTTCGGAGGTGGCGATCTCGGCGAAGTTCCCACCCAGGTGGACGGTCCCGGCGCGGCCGCAGTCCGGGTTGCGCCAGGGCACCCCGCCCTCGACGGCGAAGTCGACCTTGAATGCCGCCGGCCCGTGCCGGAACCGGCGATACGCCCGCGCGACCCTGTCGGGGACACGTTCACCGAGGATACGCAGTGCGGCGGACGGTGCCAGGTCGAGCAGGACGACGTCCGCCGGGGGGATATCGGCGACACTGTTCACCCGGACGCCGGTGGTGATCTTGCCGCCCCGGTCGGTGAGCAGGGCTGCGAGTGCGCCGGTGATCGATTGCGATCCGCCCTCGGCGACCGGCCACCCGTAACGGTGGCCGGCGGCGACGATCATCATCCCGACCGCGGACGTCGCGGGCCGGTCGAGGCGGTAGTAGGCGTGCGCGGCGGCACCGCCGAACAGTGCGCGGGCCTTGTCGGTGCGCCACCAGCGGGCCGTCACCGTGGCCGGGAGTAACGCCCGGGGCCCGAAGCCGGCGAGCCGCAGCGGATGCCGGGGCACGTTCGCGATCGGACGCATCAGGTCTGCGGCAAGATCGTCGAAGCCGTCGGCGAGTCCGCCGAACATGCGCTGCCAGCGGGCGCCGTCCTCGCCGAGTCCGGCGGCGGTCGCCGCGATCGACCGGTGCAGCAACCCTGCCTCACCGGAGTCGAGGGGGTGGGCGCAGTCGATCTCCGGCCACTTCCACGTCAACCCGTACCGGCCGAGGTCGAGGGTCTGCAAATACGGCGACCCGGCACCCATCGGGTGGAACGCCGAGCACTCGTCGTGCAGCAGTCCGGGGACGGTGAGTTCGCCGGAGCGGGTGCCGCCGCCGATGGTGTCGGCGGCCTCGAGGACCTGGACGTCGACGCCGTGCCGGGCGAGGTGGACCGCGGCGGCGAGCCCGTTGGGCCCGCTGCCGACGACGACTGCGGTGGTCACCGCAGCACTCCGCTGCCCTCGTCACCATGAAGGGACGAATTGGTGGCGTGCTTGCTGCGCATCCTCGGTTCCGACAGCGAGCCGGGATCGGTGATCGCCCGGTCGGCGTCGATGTCCAACGTCCACCGCACATCGAACGGAATGGGACCGTTCGGCAGCCACGGCTGCTCGTTGATCGCGTCGGACACCTTGTACGTTCCCCGCTCGATGACACCGAGGGCGGCGTCGATCACCTTGTACTCCTGGATGCCCTTGTGGATGGGCTGCGATTCGATCCACGCGATCAGGAACTCGCCGGGCGCGAAGTTGCAGCGCCGCTGAATGGCAGCGATGAGGTGCTCGTTGTGCAGGTGGCCGTCACCGAAGTTGAATGCCACCAGCGAGTTACAGCTGAACTCGGCCTCCCGGAGGGAGTAGGTGTCGATGTGGTCACCGAGATGCCGACTCATCAGCGACAACAGGGCGCGGCCCTGACTGTGCATCGACCGCCAGCCGAGCAGCTGGTGCATCACGACGTCGGCCACCTCGGGCGGATAGGTCGCCAGCAACTGGGTGCGGGTGTTCTGACTGGGCCGCTTGATGAACTGGTCGAGTTTGTCCTCCGCACCCGGGGCGAACGCCCAGGTCGCCGAGGCCCAGTTTCCTGCGTACTGCCGCATCGAGGGCAGGAACGACACGAGGTCGGGGCGCAGATTGCCGAGGATCGGGAAGAACACCGGCGCGGCGACGATCGCGGCGAGCAGCAGCGGTGAGGAGACGTCCCCCAGCCCGAAACCGGCGGCGTTCGGGAAACCGAGGAACAGGAACACTGCCGCATACGCGAACAGCAGGTTCCATTCGAGGGGGACCGCGAGCGGGAATGTGGACAGGATGAACAGGTGGAACGCCACCATCAACGCAACCGCGAGCAGGGTGATGGTGCCATTCGTGGTGAACAGCAGCACCAGTGGAGTGACCACCTCGACGACGGTGCCCAGGACGTGGGCGACGCCGCCGGCGACGATGGACGGCCGCAGGTCGTTCGGGAAGCTGCGGTAGTGGGCGCGCTTGATCGTCTTCGACGGCAACCAGGGGGTGTTGGACAGCATCGGCGGCACGACCATCGAGAAGTGGTGGCCGAGTTTCGAGATGCCGGCGCCGACCCACACCGACACGATGAGCAGCTTCAGCGCGACGATCATGTCCACGAACGGAAGGACACCGAAGAAGACGACGGCCGGGAAGTACTGCTCGCCGCGGGCGGCGATGAAGATGACCTTGTCGCGCAGCCCGATCACGATCAGCAGCGCGATCAGTGGCAACAGAAGCGTGGGGTTCACCAGACCGTGGTTGCCGGGCAGCGCCGCGTCGACAGACGGTGTGTGCACGCCGGCGAACCCGAGCGCCAGGGCGATGTTGACGAGGATGGCGAGATAGACGAGAACATCGAACACGGTGCGGGTGTCACCGGACGTCAGCGGCACCTTCCCCGGCCACGGTGGCAGGCGAATGGTTCCCGGCCGGAGCCAGAACAGGGCGCCGCCCATCATCGGGTTGAAGTGGCCTGCGAGCGGACCCCAGGAACCGCCCAGGCCGAGGGTCTCGACCAGCAGCGTCCACAGGATGAGCTTCTGGTAGACGATGGGTGCGTTCCACCACAAACCGACGTCGAGCACGTTGTATCCGGACGTGAACGTCGCGATCGACAGGCCGGCGGCGATGTACAGGACGAGCAACTTCAGAATGTAGATGGAGTGCACCATCTTCGGGGTGCCGAAGCCGTAGTCGACCCAGTGGGTCGACATGGCTCGGATCCGGTCGAAGAAGGGGCGGTCGAGGAATGTTGCGGGGTCTACGTCGGGGAAGTTCCCGGTTTTGAATCCCATCGGATGCTCCTGGATAGGGCGGGTGGAGGGTAGGTGTCATCGCCTCGGGGGTGTCCCGAGTTGCGGCAGGGTGTTGTGGTGAGCGGTGAGAGCCGGTTGCTCATCCCCTCGTGGCTGCGGGTTGCGGGCGGTGACGGCTGCGCAGCCCTGGCTTGTCGATCTTGCCGACGGGGTTGCGCGGCAAGGCGTCGACGATGTGTATGGCTACGGGCAGTTTGACTTTCGTGAGCCGGTCGCGCAGGTGCTCGGTGAGCTGGTCCTCGGTGACCGGACTGTCGGGGTAGGTGACGACGTAGGCGACGGGCACCTCGCCGTACACCTCGTTTGGCGCTCCCACCACGGCCGCCTCGAGGGCGCCGTCGTGAGTGGCGAGTGCGTTTTCGATCTCCTTGGGGTAGATGTTCTCGCCGCCCCGGATGATCATGTCCTTGACGCGGTCGACGAGGGTGAGGTAGCCGTCTTCGTCGAGTCGGCCGACGTCGCCCGTGTGGAGCCATCCGTCGACGATCGTCCGCTCGGTCTCCTCGGGACGCCCCAGATAGCCGTGCATCACGTTGGCGCCGCGGACGACGACCTCGCCGACCGATCCCGGGGGGAGCAGAGCGCCCGAATCGTCCATGATCGCGAGGGTCTGCTTCGGCAGTGCGGGCCCCACGGAGCCGAGTTTCCGGACGCCGGCAGGCGGGTTGCACGCCGATGCGCACGTGCCCTCGGTGAGCCCGTACCCTTCGACGATCACCAGGCCGAAGCGCTGTTCGGCGCGGTCGAGAAGTTCCTTGGAGATCGGCGCGGCGCCGCAGACGGCGAACCGCAACGAGGACGTGTCGGTGACGATCTCGTCGGGTTGTGACGCGAGCAGTGCATAGATCGTCGGGACCGCGGAGAAGTAGGTCGGCCGCAGCCGGGCGACGTCGTCGCAGAATCGGGCCGGGGAAAACCGTCCGGTGACGCTCAGTTGCCCTCCGGTCAGCATCGGCGCGAGAAAGCTGACACAGATCGCGTTGACGTGGAACAGCGGCAGGATGAGGAGGCAGTGGTCGTCGGGGGTCAGTGAAAGATGCTCGGCCAGAGAAGAACTCATGAACTGCAGGTTGTCGTGGGTGAGCATGACACCCTTAGGTCGCCCCGTCGACCCCGACGTGTAGATCAGTAGTGCGACGTCACTTCCGCCCGGGTGGAGGCCCGGGGTCGGCCCCGGAGGCTGGGACGCGGCCATCTCGTCGACCGCGATCGACGGACGACCGGCGGTCGGGGCGTCCGGTCCCTCGTTCACGACGAGGACGGCGTCGGCGTCGGCGATCTGGTACTCCGCTTCCACGGCGGTGAAGGTGGGATTGACCGGTGTCGCGGCCGCACCGAGCCGCCAGGCCGCCATCAGCACGACGAGCAGCTCCACCCTGTTCGGCAGCATCACCGCGACGACGTCACCCTTGCCGACCCCGTGTTCGCTCAGCTGTGCCGCGAACGCATCCACGCGATCGGCGAACTGCCGGTACGTGAGGTCGAGGTGGTCGTCGCGCAGGCACGGTGCGTCACCGTGCGTGGTCGCGAGGTCCCAGGTGAAATAGCCGATGTCGGACACTGTTTCGATCCCCTTCGCTCTGCCGTGTGATCCACGACACTATGCGGAGGGAGTGTGGTCCGAAATATTCCGCCGGGCTCGAGTTCGCCCCAGGCTTTGTCCGCGGCGGACAGTGCGGACTGCTACGTGGCGGCGGGAACCCACCGTGGGTCGCGGCCGGTGAGGCCGAGCAGTTGTTCGAGCAGTGGGGCGGAGTGTGGAACGGTCACCGGTGGCCCGAACAGTCCAGGTGTGCCGTGGGGGTTCTGGTCGGCCGATGACTTCGCGAACTCGTATGCGGCGCCGAGTAGTTCTGGTGTGCAGTGGAAGTTCTGGCCGGTGGCGACGGCGAGGTCCCAGCCGTGCACGACGATCTCGTCCACCGCGACCACTCCTGCGATGTCGGCCGGTAGGTCGAGTCCACCTGCCTGGGTCATCCCGTGCCATGCAGGCTCCTCGCGCCAGGCTCCGGCCAGAGCGGCCAGACGCTGCGGGATCCGGGTGCGCCAGTCGGTGCCGAGGCGAGCGGAGTCGGCTGAGGGCGGTTGGCTGCCCCCGGCCGGCGGGGTCTTCGTCGCGGCGGCGGTGAACGCGAGTGACAGCCCGTCGATGTGGTCGAGGAGATCACCGACGGTGAGCTCCGGGCACGGTGTCGGTGCGGTGAGTTGGTCGTCGCGCACGGACTCGACGAGAGCGGCCATCACGCCGGCGGCGGGTTGGAGATCGAACATCTTCAGCACTCCTCGCGTCGGTCACTGGAAGATCGGTGGAGGTCCCACGTTACGGCGGGCTGCAATGATGGAGGTCGGAATCCGGGTCATCGGCATGAGGGGATCGAGCTCCCGGTGACCGGCCACGGCGGTGTTACCGGGAGGACTTGGCGATCAGTACTTCCCCTTCGAGTCCGTCGGGGTCGCGGAAGAAGATGCTCTCGACGCCGCCGAAGTCGTTGACGGTTCCGTCGCTCGCCGCCTCGTCGATCAGACGTTGCCGAATCGTGGCGAATGCTTCGTGAGAGGCGGCCTGCAGGCCGACATGATCGATGCGTCCCCGTCCCCACATGGGTGTTTGGCGCTCAGGTTCGGTGTTGCCTTCGATCACGAAGATGTTCAGCTCGGTGTGCGGGCCGATGCGGGTGATGGTCATCGTTTCGTTTCCGTCGTCGCCGTGGGTGCGTGTGGGTCCGACGTCGGCGTCGAACACGTCGGCGTAGAACCGGCCCAGGCGGGCAGCATCCTTGGAGATCCAGGCTATGTGGTTGACACCATCGAGCAGCACGTTGTTCTCCTGACCTTTCGGGTTGCAACGGCTGGTGAGGCCTCGATCGCGCAGGACCGTGCAGCCCCGCATAACTAGTGGTTGCGAAGCTCGTCGATGAGCTCCTTCTTGTTCAGTTTCGAATAACCCTGCAAACCCAGCTCTTTGGCACGTTTCTGGAGCTCGTCGACCGTCCAGTCCTCGTATGACCGCGACTTTCCGCCCGACTTTCCGACGTTCTCGCGCCCACGACTGGCCGCGGCGTTGGAGATTCGTGCGGCCTTCTCCTTGGAATCGCCCTTCTCGCGGAGTTCCTCGTACATCTCCTGGTCTTTGAGTTGGGGTTGCGAATCTTTGCGTGCCATCTCGTGTTCCTCCCATCCGAAACATCGACGCTGCTGCATCTTCCGCCTACCCGTGCCACAAGCGAATCAAACGTGACGCAACAGGACTACTCCGTGACGTCCGCAGTCCTCGCGGTCGGTGTTTTCGCCCCGCTCACGCTGGCCCTGGCGTGGGCCAATGCGCGGTTCCCGCGCGTGCGTGGGGTCACGCACGGTGTTCCCGTCATCATCGTTCGTGACGGGATACCCGACCTGCAGCGTCTGCGCACCGAGCGAATGTCGCTGGACGTCGAACCGGCGGATCGCAGAAATCGAGCTTGCCGTGCTGGGGACCAACGGCCGCGTCTCGTTCTTCACCCGGGCAGGCGGCGCGGGCGAAGGCGCCCCGGAGCAACCGGGCATCGCGTGAGATGCGGTGGGAGTGGTGCCTGCCCGGCGTCCCGTCCCTGGTTACCTCTTCGAGGTCAGTGACCTGAGAAAGAAGGCCAGGTTGGCGGGGCGTTCGGCGAGACGGCGCATGAAGTAGCCGTACCACTGCTCGCCGTAGGGCAGATAAACCCGCACGTGTTGCTGCTGCTCGACCAGACGCAACTGCTCGGTGTCCCGGATGCCGTGGAGCATCTGGATCTCGAATTCGTCGGCGGTGCGGCCCTTGGACTCGGCGAATTGCAGGGCCGCGCTGATCATGGCCGGATCGTGGGAGGCGACCATCGGGTAGCCCTGGCCGTTCATCAGGATCCGCAGGCACCGCAGGTATGCCCCGTCGACCGCGGTCTTCTCTTGATGGGCAACAGATGCGGGTTCCTTGTACGCGCCCTTGCACAGCCGGATCCGTGATCCGGGCCCGGAGAGGTCCTTGCAGTCCGTTTCGGTGCGCTTCAGGTACGCCTGCAGCACGGTGCCGAGCGACGGGAAGTCCTGCCGCAGTCCACCCACGATCGACAACGTCGAGTCCGTGGTGGTGTGGTCCTCGGCGTCGACCGTGACCCAGACGCCGGCCTCTTCGGCCGCGGTACAGATCTTGTGGGCGTTCTCGAGTGCCACCTTGTGGCCGTCGCGGGGCAGGAACTGTCCGAGCGCGGATAGCTTGAGGGACACCTCGATGCTGCGCGGCCGACCGCTGTTGTCGGTGGCCGGGGCATGCTGCGCCAGCGAGGACAGCAGCGTCGTGTAGTGCGAGACGGTGTTGTTGGCCTGGGCGAGGTCGGTGGTGTCTTCGCCGAGGTGGTCGATGCTGATGTAGCGGCCAGAGTCCAAGATCGAGGTGGTCGCGGCAACGGCCTGGTCCTCGGTTTCACCGGCGACGAACCGGTCGACCAGGTTGCGGGTCACCGGGATCTTGGTGACGGTGCGTTCCATGCGGGGCGAGCGGGCTGCGGCGAGCAGGGCGGGCCGGAGCAGGTCGGCGAATGCCATCAGATTTCCTCGGTAGTGGTGTCGGCGGCCTGGTGCGGGTAGTGGTGGTCGGTGGCCGGGACGAATGTTTCCTTGATGGTGCGGGCGGAGGCCCAGCGGAGCAGGTTCTGCGGGGAGCCGGCCTTGTCGTTGGTGCCCGACGCGCGTGCCCCACCGAAGGGCTGTTGTCCGACGACGGCGCCGGTGGGCTTGTCGTTGATGTAGAAGTTGCCGGCGGCGAATCGCAGGTCGTCGGTGGCCTGGGCGATCGCGGTGCGGTCGTCGGCGATGATCGACCCGGTCAGCGCGTACGCGGACCCCTTGTCGACCAGGTCGAGGGCCTTGTCGAACGATCCGGCGGCGGAGTCGTCGTAGACGTGGACGGACAGGATCGGTCCGAAGTATTCGGTGCGGAAGGCCTCGTCGGTGGGGTCGTCGCCGAGGAGAACGGTGGGGTCGACGAAGTAGCCGACGCTGTCGTCGACGTGGCCGCCGGCGGCGATGGTCAGGCTGGGGGTGGCCTTGGCGCGGGCGATGGCGTCGGCGTTGCGGTCGAAGGCCCGCTGGTCGATGACGGCGCCACCGAAGTTCGAGAAGTCTGTGACATCTCCGTATTTCAGTGTCGATGCCTTCTCGATGAAGTCGTTGCCCATCTTCGCCCACAGGGACTTGGGGACGAAGGCGCGGGAGGCCGCGGAGCATTTCTGGCCCTGGTAGTCGAACGCGCCGCGGATCAGTGCGGTGGTGAGGGTGTCGGGGTTGGCGGAGCTGTGGGCGAGGACGAAGTCCTTGCCGCCGGTCTCGCCGACCAGGCGGGGGTAGCTGTTGTAGTTCGAGATGTTGTTCCCGACTTGGCGCCACAGGTGCTGGAAGGTGGCGGTGGAGCCGGTGAAGTGGATTCCGGCGAGGCGGGGGTCGGCGAGGACGATGTCGGAGACCTCGGCGCCGGGGCCGTTGACGAGGTTGATCACACCCGGGGGCAGGCCTGCGGCCTCGAGCAGTTTCATCGTCCAGTACGCGGCGACGGCCTGGGTCTGCGAGGGCTTCCACACCACGGTGTTGCCCATCAGGGCGGGGGCGGTGGGCAGGTTGCCGGCGATGGCGGTGAAGTTGAACGGGGTGATGGCGTAGATGAAGCCCTCGAGGGAGCGGTATTCGAGCTTGTTCCACACGCCGGGGGAGGAGATCGGTTGGTCGGCGAGGATCTGGCGGGCGAACTGGACGTTGAAGCGCCAGAAGTCGATCAGCTCGCACGGGGTGTCGATCTCGGCCTGGTACGCGGTCTTCGACTGGCCGAGCATGGTTGCGGCGGCGAGGGTTTCACGCCACGGGCCGGACAGCAGGTCGGCCGCGCGCAGGAACACCGCGGCGCGGTCCTCGAAGGACAGTGCCCGCCAGCCCGGGGCAGCGGCGGTGGCGGCGGTGACGGCGTCCTGGATGTCCTGGGCGCCGGCATTGGTGAACGTGCCCAGGACCGCGGCGTGCCGGTGCGGCTGTACGACGTCGATCGCGGGGCCGGTGCCGCGCCGATGCACACCACCGATGACGTTGTGGATCTCGGTGGGGTTCGAACCCAGCTCGGCCAACTTCGACTGCAGCCGCACCCGTTCTGGGCTTCCCGGGGCGAAGGAGCCCACCGGCTCGTTGATCGGCTGGGGCGTGGTGGTGACGGCGTCCATGAAACCTCCTGCGAGATGTGGCGGCGAAAGAATCGCCGCTCGAACTAGACGTAGTCAACACCAGAACGGAGCCAAGATATTGAGCCAGCTCGACAAGAATGGGCGTTTTTGATTGTACTGTTGGCTAAACCTGATCCTCACCCTCCGAATGGAGCGATGCCGGTGATACCCGGAGATCGAAACCCTGCCGCGGCTCCCGCTGCTTCTGCCGAAACCATCACGCTGCGTGAACTTCTCCGTGCTCTCGACACCGCGGTCGTCGAGCTGATCGACGCTCCCGCGGGCGACGACGTCGTCGTCGCATCGATGGCGCTCGTCGACAGCTCCGACCTCACGGTCGAAACCGAATCGCAATCTCCGATGCAGGATTTGTATCTCCATGTCGGGGTTGCAGACGCCGACGCCGTGCGCTGGTTCGACGACGTCTCCGGGCGTGCGCGCGAGCACCGGCCGCATGCGGTGATGTCCAAGACGGCGCACGAGTCGAGCGCCGTGCAGGCTGCGGCGCGCCGTGCCGGCGTCGCCCTCGTGGCGGTGCACCCGAAGGCTCGATGGGATCACGTGTTCCCGCTGGTCCAGCGCATGCTCGACCGCTCTCGCCGCGAGCGTGGCGCACCTGCGGATCCCGATCTGCTCGCCACGGACACCGACCTGTTCGGCCTCGCGCAGATCGTCGCCCAGAACGCCGGGGGGATGGTCTCGATCGAGGACGCCCAGTCGAAGGTGCTCGCATACTCTGCCTCCGACGAAGCGGCAGACGAATTGCGAGCCTTGTCGATCCTCGGCCGCGAGGGCCCACGCGATTACCTGCGGACACTGCAGAAGTGGGGAGTGTTCGACCGGCTCCGCGAAAGCGACGAGGTCATCGACGTGCCCGCGCACGAGGAGCTCGCCACCAAGCGGCGCTTGGTGGTCAGCATCCGCCAGCCCACCGAGGACACCTCGACCGCACCCCGGCTTCTCGGTTCGATCTGGGTGCAACAAGGCGACGCACCGTTCGATCCCGATGCGGTGGACGTGTTGCGTGGCGCTTCGGCGATTGCAGCCCGGATCATCTCCCGAAGTCTCAACGTCCCCTCCACCGAGGGGCTGCTGGTCCAACGGTTGTTCGGTGCGCGTGGTGGGGGTGTCGACGTTCCCTCCGTGGCGAGTGCCCTGAACTTGCCGATGAGCGGCGCGGCGGCTGTCGTGGGCTTCGCGCCGACCGGATCGGTGAGCTCGACGGCCACCGGCGAGTTCGCCGGCATGGGCAGCATGCTCCGCCTGCATGCGAGCTCGTTCAGTCGCCATTCGGTCGCCACTGTGATCGGTGATCGCGCTTATGTGCTCCTTCCTCGCTACAAGTCCGCTGCGGGGGTCACCGCGTGGGCGCGGCAGCTCATCGACCAGTTCGAGGCCAAGCGGTCGATCGTGCTGCGGGCCGCCATCGCTGTCCCGGTTCCTGATCTCGCACAGGTGGCCGCGGCGCGCGTCGAGGTCGACAGGGTTCTCGACGGCACTGCCGCCACCTTCCCGGAGGGGCGGGTGACCACCCTCGCCGAATCCCGCACCGCGGTGTTGCTCGGGGAGATCCTCGACCTCGTCGGCGAGCACCCGGAACTGCACGATCCGCGCCTCGACGCGCTGTTCGACTACGACCGTAAGCATTCTTCCAACCTGTGCGAGAGCGCCGAGGCCTACCTCGCCGAGCACGGGGACGTCCGTAGCGCCGCCGCCGCACTGAGCGTGCATCCCAACACGCTGCGGTACCGGATCCGCCGAGTGGAAGAGATCATCGGGATCGGTCTGCAGGACGCCGCCGACCGACTGCTGTTCGAACTGCAACTTGCCGTGCACCGGCGCACGACACAGGAGAAGCCGCCGCGGAGCTGACGCGTTGGTCAGGTGATGACGGCAGACCAGATGTCGTCGACGGAGAGGCCTGAGTCGTCGCTGAGAACAGCTTGGGTGACAAGGAGTTTCCCGGTGTTGACCAGGTGAACGCGCATCGCGGCTTCGGCTCCGTCGGGGTCCCCGGCGATGATGGCATCGATGATGGGCGCATGCTCGTCGTCGATGTCGGTGAGAGTTCGGGTCCTGTCGGCGGTGTTGGCCCCGAGTAGCCGGGTGGTTTCACGCAGGGTCTTGACGATCGCGCGTGCGCGGGCGTTGTCGGCGGCGTCGAGGATCAGGTCGTGAAGCCCCAGATCATGATGGGCGAATTCGTGTTCATCGCCGCCGGCGGCAGCGTCCTGCATCAGGCGTCGCTGTCGCTGCAGTGCGTCCGAGAGCGTGGGGTCGGCCACGGTTGCGGCTTTGCGGACTGCGGGAAGTTCCAGGGCCAACCGGACTGCGAAGATCTCCGCGATCTCCTTCGGCCGGGGGAGGAGTATGCGGAAGCCCTGGCGTGCTTCGAACTTGATGAGTCCCACTTCTTCCAGGCGCAGTAGAGCGTCCCGCACCGGGGTTCGGGAAATGCCCAGACCCTCGGCGAGTTGGTAGACCGAGTACTTCACTCCCGGTTTCATGCGGCCGTCGTCGATGGCCGCCCGCACCGCCGCGATCGCCTGCTCCATCCGTCGTCCCGTGAACGGGGTGAGCGGTTCGAGTTCGAGCGCTTCGTCTGCCACCCGATCACTGTAACAACACGGGGCTGTTCGTAGCATGCTAGAGGTTGTAGCATGCTACGAATGATCTCCGCTGAATCACTGGCCGCTGAGCTGCGCAGTTCGGGAGTGAGCGACGTTCTCGCCGACGGCACGACCCGCGCTGCCTATTCGTCCGATGCGTCCCTGTACCGGGTGCGACCACTGGTCGTCGCGCGGCCGCGCCATGCCGACGAGGTGGCTGCCGCCCTCGCGGTGTGCCGCAGAGAGGGCGTGCCGCTGACCTCTCGCGGTGGCGGCACGTCCGTTGCGGGTAACGCTGTCGGGACGGGACTGATTCTCGACTTCAGCCGGCACATGAACCGGGTGCTCTCGATCGACAGGGACGCGCAGACCGCCACCGTCGAGCCGGGCACGATTCAGACGGTGCTGCAGCGGGCCGTTGCACCGCACGGCCTGCGATTCGGGCCCGACCCCTCGACGTTCACCCGCTGCACCATCGGCGGCATGATCGGAAACAATGCCTGCGGTTCGCGCACGCTCGGATACGGCCGGACCTCGGACAATGTGAAGGGTTTGCACGTGCTGACCGGAACCGGGGAGTCGTTGCACCTGGGTTCGGCCGGCGAGGTGACGGCCTCCCCGGCGCTGAGTGCATTGCAGCAGGTCACCCGCGCCGGTTTGGCGACCATTCGTACCGAGCTCGGGCAGTTCGGCCGTCAGGTGTCCGGATATGCCCTCGAACACCTCCTGCCGGAGAATCGGTTCGATGTGACCCGCATGCTTGTCGGCACGGAGGGCACCCTCGCGGTGGCAACTCGTGCGACAGTCCGCTTGGTATCCGAGCCCGCCCACCGCGTCCTGGTCGTGCTGGGATACGCCGACATCGCGTCGGCGGGCGACGCGACCCCGCTGGTGCTGAAGTTCGATCCGACCGCCTGCGAGGGTATCGATTCCCGGATCGTCGAGGTCGTGCGTGAGCGCCGCGGCCCGGACGCGGTTCCGCCGTTGCCCACCGGGGCGGCCTGGTTGTTCGTGGAGGTCGTCGGCGACGACCTCGACGAGACGATTACCAGGGCGCAGCAGGTCGGACGCGACTGCGGAGCCGTGGACAGCCTCGTGGTCACCGACGCGGGCCGTACCGCCCAGCTGTGGCGGATCCGCGCCGATGGTGCCGGACTCGCCGGCCGCAGTCCCGCCGGTCTGCCCGCGCACGCGGGGTGGGAGGACGCGGCAGTGCCGCCGGCCATGCTCGGCGACTACCTCCGCGACTTCGACGCCCTGATGGACGAATTCAACGTCACCGGCCTGCCGTACGGGCACTTCGGTGACGGATGTCTGCACGTGCGGATTGATTGGCCGCTCGACAAGCCCGGCGGCAGCGGCACCTTCCGGGACTTCCTGGTCGCGGCGAGCACACTCGTCGCCGGTTACGGCGGATCCCTGTCCGGTGAGCACGGGGACGGTCGCGCCCGCAGCGAACTGTTGCCACTGATGTACTCACCGGACGCGATGAATCTCTTCGCTGCCGTCAAGCACGTCTTCGACCCGGACAACATCCTCAACCCGGGTGTTGTGGTCGACCCCCGTCCGGTCGACGCGGACCTGCGCATTCCTGCAGCCCCGCTCCTGCGCCGCCACCTGGCCCTGGCCTACCACCACGACGACGGCGACTTCACCCAGGCGGTGCACCGCTGCACCGGCGTCGGAAAATGCCGGGCCGACAACACCGCCACCGGGGGAGTCATGTGCCCCTCGTATCAGGCGACCCGGGAGGAGAAGGACTCCACCCGCGGCCGCGCGCGCGTGCTGCAGGAGATGATCAACGGCACCGACATCGAGGGTGGCTGGCGATCGCCCGAAGTTCACGACGCCCTCGACCTGTGCCTGTCCTGCAAGGGGTGCTCCTCGGACTGCCCGACCGGTGTCGACATGGCCGCATTCAAATCCGAAGTGCTGCACCAGAGCTACAAGGGCCGCATCCGGCCCGCCTCGCACTACTCGCTGGGATGGCTCCCGCGATGGGCGAAGATCGCCAGCCGCGCGCCCGGTCTGGTCAACGCCACGATGCGCGTTCCCGGCATCGGACCGCTGGCGTTGTCTTCGGCCGGGGTGGACAAGCGCCGCACCATCCCACCATTCGCGAAGCAGACGTTCCGGTCCTGGTTCAAGGCCACGGAGAACGACCGTGCGACAACCGGTGACCCGGTGCTGCTGTTCGTGGACTCGTTCACCAATTACTTCACCCCCGAGGTCGGGCACTCAACGGTGCAGGTGCTCGAGGCCGCCGGCTACCGGCCGCAACTGACCGACAAGCAGCAGTGCTGCGGGCTCACCTGGATCTCCACCGGCCAGCTCACTGCGGCGAAGAAGATCCTCGGCCGCACCGTGGACGCTCTGTCCGGTAGTGCCGCGGCCGGAATTCCGATCGTCGGAATGGAGCCGTCCTGCACGGGTGTGTTGCGCTCGGACGCCGCGGAACTGCTCGGTCGGACGACGGCCGAACCGGTCGCCGACGCAACCCGCACCCTCGCGGAACTGTTGACGGACCGAGGGTGGGAACCGCCGTCTCTCGAAGGCAAGTCCGTTGTCGCACAGCCGCACTGCCACCACCATTCGGTGATGGGGTGGAGTCCGGACGCGCAGCTTCTGGAGAAGGCCGGTGCACAGGTTCAGCGGCTGGGCGGCTGCTGCGGATTGGCCGGCAACTTCGGTGTGGAGAAGGGGCATTACGAGGTGTCGGTCGCCGTCGCCGAGCAGCAGCTCCTGCCGGCCGTGGCGGGGGCGGACTCGGACACCACGATTCTGGCCGACGGCTACTCCTGCCGGACCCAGTTGTCGGATCTGACCGATCGTCGCGGTGACCACTTGGCGCAGTTGCTCGCCGCGCAACTCGACGCCGATGCTACGCGCCGACGGGACTGACCATCGGTGGTCCCTCGGATCGGAAACGTCGAGAGGGGTGCTCCTGCACAGCATGTGCGGGAGCACCCCTCTCGGGTGTGCACACAAACAACGGGGGTGGCGGCGGGAGACCGTGGGTCTCACTCGCCGCCACCCCGGGTGCTACTTCGAGGCGGGCCTGGTGATCGGCCCAGGAGCGGGAACGGAGATGTTGTCCGCGAGCGGACTCTGTGGGTTGATGCGACGGCGAAGCCGGTAGGCGATCAACGTCGCGATAAGGGCTCCGACGCTCAGGGAGATCTGCGAACGGGACGATTCGACGTAGAACATCGACACCAGCACGGCGAGGATGCCGCCGGCGGCGAGGATGGACAGGTAGGGGAACAGCCACATCTTCAGGCGGAGTCGGGCGACTTCTTCGCGGGTCATCAGGCCGCGCAGTTTGATCTGCGACATCGCGATCATGAGGTAGACCATCAGGATGGTGGCGCCGGAGGCGTTGAGCAGGAAGGCGAAGACGGTTTCGGGGGAGAGGTAGTCGAGGCCGATGCAGGCGAAGCCGACGAGGGTTGCGAGGAGCAGCGAGTTGCGGGGGACGCCGTGCTTGTCCAGCCTTGCGATGCTCTGTGGCGCATCGCCTTTGTGCGCGAGGGTGAAGAGCATCCGCGAGGAGGTGTAGAGGCCGGAGTTCAGGCAGGACAGTACGGCGACGAGCACCACAGCGTTCATGATGTCGGGTCCACCGGGAATGCCCATGTGGGTGAGGGCGTCGACGAACGGCGACTGGCCGACCTTGACGTCGGTCCAGGGCACGATGATGGCGAGCAGCAGCACGGAGCCGATGTAGAAGAATCCGATGCGGGCGATCACGGAGTTGGTGGCCTTGGCGACGGCCTTCTCCGGTTCGGCGGATTCGGCGGCGGCGATGGTGGCGATTTCGGGACCGACCATGGAGAAGACGGCGACGACGACGCCGGAGAGGATGACGGTCCAGCCGTTGGGGGTGAAGCCGCCGTGATCGGTGAGGTTGGAGAAGTCGGCGGAATGGCTGGGCCACAGCCCGAAGACGTAGGCGGCACCGAGGCCGAGGAACAGCAGGATCGCGGCGACCTTGATGCCTGCGAACCAGTATTCGAACTCGCCGAAGTTGCGGACCGAGCGGAGGTTGGTGGCGACCATGGCCAGCAACAGGACGACGGCCATCACCCAGGAGGGCAGGTCGATCCAGCGTTGCAGCAGTTTGCCGCCGATGACGGCTTCGGCGCCCACCGCGACGACCCAGAAGAACCAGTACAGCCAGCCGGTCGTGAAGCCGGCCCACCCCCCGAACGCCTTGCGCGCATAGCCGGCGAACGATCCGGTCGACGGGTTGGTGGTGGCCATTTCGCCGAGCATGCGCATCACGAGGACGATGACGACACCGGTGATGGCGTACGACACGAATGCAGCGGGGCCGGAGGTGTGCAGCAGGGCGCTCGAGCCCACGAAGAGGCCGGCGCCGATGACACCCCCGATCGCGATCATGGTGAGGTGTCGTTGTTTCAGAGACTTCTGCAACGTCTCGGGCGGTTGTTCGAGAGTGGACATCAAACGCTCCAAAGGTCGAGTCGGACACGAGATCGAAAGCGTGAACTGTGCCCCGGTGGTCGCAGGCGTGATCGGACGCCGCGATACCGTGACGGTCCGAGGTCGGAAATGCCGTCCAGGTCCCGGCGAGATGGCGAACTTCCGTTCGTGTGTGATCAACGTAACGGCCAATCACGTAGCATGCTAGGGACAGGTGCCAGAACTTTCCGCCCCGGCAGTCAGACACATGTATGGCCGACTCCGAATGATCGCCACAGTTATCGCTCACGAAAATACGCAGTTCACGGAGATGGTGAAGTGAATCTCGATGAAGTGGTCACCGAGGTGGCCGAACGCCTGGCGGCATCAGTGGTCCTGGTCGACCGGGCCTTTTCGCTGATCGCCTACAGCACCCAGTCACCGGACGTCGACAAAGATCGGGTGCAGTCGATCCTCACCCGCAGTTGCCCGCCGGAGGCGCGTGCGTGGTACGAAAGTTTCGGGATTGCCGATACCACGCGCCCAGTGATTACGCCAGAGAATCCAGATATCGAGGCGTCGTCGCGGATCTGCCTTCCGGCCCGCTACGCAGGCACGGCATTCGGATATCTGTTCGTCTTGCCGGATGAGAACAGCGCAGTGTCCGATGGCGATCTCACCGCCGCAATGTCCCTGGCAGGGCAGGCCGGCGCACAACTCGCACGCACCTCCCGGGGCCGGGACGATATGGCGGTCGCCGTCGCAGACCTCCTCGAAGGTGACCGAAAGGCATTCGCCCGTGCGATTACTCGCATCGAAGACTCCGGACTCTTTCCGGACGGCAGCGCGTTGACCGTGCTGGCTGTCGATGGTCTCCTGCCCGCCCCCGGCACACGCACTCTGCCGGCACCGATCGGATCGCTGACCGCGGTCATGGTTCCCGCCGGCGACGGCGCCGTCGACCCCGTTCGGGCCATTGCCGAAAGCGGCGCGGGTGCCGGTGCTCTGGTCGGGGTGGGGGGTTCGTATCGGGGGTTGCGATCTGCGCGCCGAAGCTGGCAGCAGGCCAAACTCGGCGTCCGGGTCGCCCGGCACGACGAATCGATGGGACCGATCGCCTACTGGGAAGAACTGGGCATCTACCGGCTGTCGTCCTGCGGGCCCACCAGCGTCCTCGCCGATGCAGTCCTCACCCCGTCCGTGCGGGCCCTGCTCGACCACCGCAACATCGACCTGCTCGTCACCGCGCAGACCTACCTGGACCAGGCCGGTGACACCGGCGCAACGGCCGGTGTCCTCGGCATTCACCGTCAGACGCTGTACTACCGCCTCGCGAAGATCGAGGAAATCACCGGCCTCGATCTCTCGGTGGGTGCGCAGCGCCTCGAGTTGCATGTCGGCCTCACCCTCGGGCGCTTCATCTTCGAGCACCTCGGAACCGACGAGGGCCGCAACGGCGAGCAGACCTGACCGCTGCGTCCGATCGGGCCATCAGATCTTCTCGGCAGCCGTCGACGCCGGGTCGACCGCGGCGCGAACGATGTCGGTGATGGCCCGCACCGTAGGCCTGGTCTCCGAGCCGGCGAGGCGTATGAGGACGATTCGCCGACCGATCTCCTGCGCGAGGTCGACGCGGATGATCGGCACCGAACTGTTGAGCCTGATCATCATGTCGGTGACCGGCGCCGCCCCCAGCCCCTTGCCGGCCAGCGCCAGAGATACGGCGGTGTCGACGATTTCGTGCCGCACGATCGGCTCGAAACCCTCCTGGCGGCAGGCGATACGAACAGCGCGACCGAACTGGGTTTCCGCGGGCGGCAGGATCCAGTTCCACTCCGCGGCCTCGCGCAGGTCGATGGTGCCTTCGGTGCGGATGCCGTAGGCGCCGGAGGAGACGGCGAGTCCGAATCGCTCGCTGCGCAGGGTGATCATTTCGATATCCGGTGTGCGGGGCATCGGTGAATTGGGGTAGTCCAGCCCGAAAGCGACGTCGACCTGACCGCGTTGGACCGCGGTGGCGGCCTCGTCGACGTCGAGTTCGCGGCTGCTCAGCGCGAGATGCGGGTACTTGCGCTGCGCTGCGGCCACCACCGGTGGCAACAACGCCGCAGCGGTACTCCCGAAGGTGCCGAGAAGAAGAGGCGCAGCGACGTCGTCGTGCACCGCGCGCAGCGCGTCGAGGGCCCTCTGTTCCGCGCTCAAGATCTTCACCGCATGCTCGGCCAGGACGGTGCCGGAATCGGTGAGCACGACATTGCGACCCACCCTGGTGACGAGCCGGGAGCCGACGGCTTTCTCCAAGGCTGCGATCTGCTGCGATACGGCGCCCGCCGTGTACCCGAGCTCCTCGGCGACCGCGACCATCGTTCCGCGCCGGGCCAGCTCTCGAAGTGCGACGAGGTGCGCCAAGCTCATATTCATATAGCGATTCTAAACGGTTGTGGCTAACTTTCTTCGCTGGTGCTATTGATTTGCGCGGACCACGATGAACGTGCGGAACGAAACGTCGGACACGTCGGGGCTCTTCTGAGCCGGCCGGCGACCACGATCTCGATCTCACCCGATCCTCATCGACCCTGGAGTTGCACGCCATGCCGATCACTCAGCAGTGGGAACTGCGCGCCGAGTTCGCTCGCCGTCTCTCGCACATGTACGGGAAGGAAGTTCCCGCATACACCACGTTGCTCGAGGTATCGCAGGCCGTCAACGACACCGTGCTGTCGAATCTCGGTGCGGGCGCAGAACGTCTGGGTTCCATCGCCCGGGTCACCGCCGAACGTCACGGAGCCATCCGTGTGGGCACCCCGCAGGAGATGGCCCAGGTCGCCCGCGTGTTCGCGGCCATGGGCATGTACCCGGTCGGGTTCTACGACCTGCGCGAGGCCGCTGCCAGCTCGGTTCCGGTCGTCTCGACGGCTTTCCGTCCGACGGACCCGGACGAACTGGCGCGCAACCCCTTCCGGGTGTTCACCTCCATGCTGGTGCCCGCGGATCGCCGCTTCTTCAGCGCCGATCTGCAGCAACGCCTCGAAAGCTTCCTCGCCAAGCGCAGGCTGTTCACCGCCGAACTGCTGGTCCTCGCCGACCGGGCGACCGAGTACCGGGGGCTGAATTCCGGTGACGCCGAGATGTTCCTGACGTTGGCCACCGCGGCATTCAAGCTGTCCACCGAGGCCGTAGACCGCGCCTGGTACCGCGAACTCGAGCAGGTCTCCTCGGTGGCCGCCGACATCGGTGGCGTCACCAGCACACACATCAACCACCTGACCCCGCGGGTGCTCGACATCGACGATCTCTACGCCCGCATGGAGCGTCGCCGGATCGACATGATCGACACGATCCAGGGTCCGCCGCGGTGGGCCGGTCCGGATCTGCTGCTGCGGCAGACCTCGTTCCGGGCTCTCGCCGAACCGCGGGTGTTCCGCGAACCCGACGGCAGCGTCGAGAAGGGTTCACTGCGGGTGCGTTTCGGTGAGGTGGAGGCCCGCGGTATCGCCGCCACGGTCCGCGGCCGCGAGGTCTACGACAGGTTGACCGTCGAGATTGAGCAGGCGGTCGGGGAGGCGGCCGCGACCGCGCCGGTGTCGGCCGAGGTACGCAACGAGATCGCTGCGGAGCTGTGGAACCAGCAGGTGCCCGCCACCGAACAGGGGCTCGCGCTCCACGATCTGGCGTACTTCACCTACCGGGTCGACAACGACAAGCAACGCAACGGCACGGTGCCCGGACGATCACTCCAGGATCTGATCGATCAGGGCTGGGTCCGCCCGGAGCCGATCGTCTACGAGGATTTCCTGCCGAAATCCGCGGCCGGGATCTTCCAGTCCAATCTGACCTCGGACGGACACAAGGACACCACACAGTCGACGACCGATATCGACGCCGCCTGGATGGAAGGAGTTCTGGGCCGCCCACTGCACGACCCGTACACGCTCTACGACGGGATCCGCCGCGCATCCCTCGATCACGTTGCCAACCAATTGGGAATCCGCGGACCCATCGAAGAACCGGCACCCATCGCTACCCAAGGAGTCAAGTAAATGAGCACCGCTGTCGCCGAGACCATCGCCCTGCCCACCACGGACGAACTGCGCACTCTCGCACGCACCAGCCTGCAGCGATGTGGGGTCGACCCGGCCGTACTCGATACCGCCGGGGTCGAGAACACCATCACCGCCCGTACCCCGGTCACGGGGGAGAGCCTCTTCGACTATCCCGCCGCCGACGCCGCGGATGTCGAGGCCGCGATCGATGCCGCCCACGAGGCGTTCCTGCAGTGGCGCACCGTTCCCGGCCCGGTCCGCGGGTTCCTGATCAAGCGGCTCGGCGAACTGCTCACCGAGCACAAGGAAGACGTCGCCAACCTGATCAGCATCGAGGTCGGCAAGATCCGCTCGGAGGCACTCGGCGAGGTCCAGGAAATGATCGACATCTGCGACTTCGCGGTCGGTCTGTCCCGGCAGCTCGACGGCCGCACCATGCCCTCGGAGCGTCCCGGACACCGACTGATGGAGACGTGGCACCCGCTCGGTGTCGTCGGTGTCGTCTCGGCGTTCAACTTCCCGGCCGCGGTGTGGTCGTGGAACCTTGCTCTTGCCATCGTCTGCGGGGATTCGGTGATCTGGAAGCCGGCGCAGCTGACCACCCTCACCGCCGCCGCATGCTCGGCGCTGTTCGACCGTGCCGCAGAAGAATCCGGCGCCCCGGCCAACCTGAATGTCCTCGTCTCGGCGAGTGCCGCCGACACCCAGGCCCTGATCGACAGCCCGAAGGTGCCTTTGATCAGCGCCACCGGTTCCGAGCGGATGGGTGAGCAGATCGCTCCCCGCGTCGCCGCCCGGTTCGGCCGTGCCATCCTCGAGCTCGGCGGAAACAACGCTGCGATCGTCACCCCGTCGGCGGACCTCGACATCGCTACCCGCGGAATCGTTTTCGCCGCTGCCGGGACCGCCGGTCAGCGCTGCACCTCGATGCGCCGCATCATCGTCCACCAGGACATCGCCGACGAGCTGATCGACCGGATTTCCCAGGTCTACGGCCGACTCCCGATCGGTGACCCGTTCGCCGACGGCACCCTCGTGGGCCCGCTGATCGACGGCAAGTCCCACGCCAACATGACCGCAGCCCTCGACAAGGCCGTCGCGCAGGGGGGCGAGATCCTCGTCGGCGGAAAACGCCGCCCGAGCAGCGAAGACTCGTACTACGTCGAGCCGGCGATCGTGCGGATGCCGGCCCAGAGCGAGATCGTCAAGGACGAAACCTTCGCCCCGATCCTCTACGTGCTGACCTACAACACGTTCGAGGAAGCGATCGCCCTGCACAACGACGTCCCGCAGGGCCTGTCGTCGTCGATCTTCACCACCGACCAGCGTGAGGCCGAGCGGTTCATCGCAGCTGACGGTTCGGACTGCGGCATCGTCAACGTCAACATCGGCACGTCCGGCGCCGAGATCGGCGGCGCGTTCGGCGGCGAGAAGACCACCGGCGGCGGCCGCGAATCCGGCTCGGACGCTTGGCGCGCCTACATGCGCCGGGCGACCAACACCATCAACTACTCCCGCGAGCTGCCCCTGGCTCAGGGCGTCAACTTCGGCTGACATCCCCCTTTCGAATCGCACGAGGAGCAACGACGATGTTCGAATTGATCGACGAATGGGGCCCGGAGAAGGTCGTGTGTGTCTCCGACGGACGCACCGGCATGCGCGGCGTTCTGGTGATCGACAACACCGCCCGCGGAATGGGCAAGGGCGGCACCCGCATGTCCACCACGGTCAGTGTCGGCGAGGTCGCCAGGCTGGCCCGCAACATGACCTGGAAGTGGGCGGGGGTCGACCTCTTCTACGGCGGCGCCAAGGCCGGTATCTGGGCCGACCCGACTGCCTCCTCCAAGGAAGCGGTGCTGCGTGCCTTCGTCCGGGCACTGCGCAACGAGGTCCCCGAGGAGTACGTCTTCGGGCTCGACGTGGGATTGACCGAGAAGGACGCCGCGATCATGCTCGACGAGGTCGGCGGACGCGGCGGCGCGGTGGGCACCCCTCACGCGCTCGGCGGGCTCCCGTACGACCAGCTCGGGGTCACCGGCCACGGCGTCGCGGAGTCGGCGGACGCCGCCGCGCAGACCCTCGGCCTGTCCACCGGTTCGCTGAGCGTGTCCATCCAGGGCTTCGGCGCGGTCGGAGCGGCGAGCGCGAAGCGCCTCACCGAACTCGGGGCCACCGTGGTCGCTGTGTCCACCTCGCAGGGCGGCATCCACAACCCGGACGGGCTCGACGTCGCCACCTTGCTCGACCTGCGTGATCAGTACGGTGACGGACTCGTCGACCAGTACTCCGACGCGAAGCCTCTCGCGGCCGGGGAAGAACTCTCGGTGACCGCGGACATCCTGATCCCGGCAGCGTTGCAGGACGTCATCGACGTCGATCTCGCCCGGACGTTGCCGGCCAAGATCGTCGTCGAAGGCGCGAACCTGCCGAGCAGCCCCGAAGCACAGTCGGTGCTGTTCGACCGCGGCGTGACCGTGGTTCCGGATTTCATCGCCAACGCCGGCGGTGTGGTTGCCGCAGCCGTGGCGATGGACGCTCGCTACTCCGGAATCCGTCCCGAACCGGCAGCCGTGTTCGACAACATCTCGAACAAGCTGCGCGCCAGCACCATCGACACCCTCGACGCGTCGAAGGTGCAGGGGCGGACCACCCACGCGGTGGCCCGCACCACCGCCCAGGAGCGCGTGCGCGAAGCCATGGTGCTCCGTGGGCGTGCCCCGCACACCGCCGCGTTCTAGAACGTTCGGCACCCACCACGCGCCCGCTGACTGTGTGACCCACTCCGGTCAGCGGGCGCGCCCCATTCATCCAGGCAAAGCCATCGACCCGGTCGTTCGTCAGGTGTCCCGGAAACCGGTCGGACATCACATCACTACTCTCGAAGGAAAGAAGAGGACGACATGAGCAAGGAACTTCCCGAACAGGCGTCCGTCGTCGTGATCGGCGGCGGCGTCATCGGCGCCAGCATTGCGTTCCACCTCGCCGAATCCGGGGTCTCCGATGTCGTCCTGCTGGAAAAGGACGAGTTGGCCTGCGGCTCGACCTGCAAGGCCGCCGGTGGTGTTCGCGCCTCCTTCAGCAACGAGGCCAACATCGCGATCGGTCTGCGCGGCCTCGACGTGTACTCGCGGTTCGCGCAGGAGTACCACCAGGAGATCGACTTCAGCCGCGACGGCTACCTCTATCTCCTCTCGGACCAGGCCAACGTCGACATCTTCACCGAAAGCGTCGCACTGCAGAACCGCCACGGCGTTCCGAGCCGCATGGTCACCCCCGAAGAAGCGCAGAAGATCTCGCCGCTCATCAGCACAGACGGACTCCTCGCCGCCTCCTGGTCACCCCAGGACGGCAAGGCCACCCCCGAATCGGTCGTGATGGGATACGCCGCCGCTGCCCGTCGACACGGCGCCCGCATCGTCCGCCACTGCGCGGTCACCGACATCGAGAGCACCGGCGGCACCATTACCGCAGTCGTGACCGAACACGGACGCATCAAGACCGACACCGTGGTCTGCGCCGCCGGAGCCTGGTCGGCCGGTATCGGCAACATGCTCGGGGTGAACATCCCCGTCGTTCCCGTCCGTCGACAGATCGCCTTCACCGAGCCGCTCTCCGAGTTGCCCGAATCCTCGCCGTCGCTGACCATCGACTTCCCGTCGAACTTCTACTTCCACCCGGAAGGCAAAGGCCTGCTTCTGGGCTGGTCCGACCCGAACGAGCGCGAGGGATTCAACCTCAAGTTCGAACTCGAGGACTGGCTGATGGGACTGGGCGCCATCGCCGAGACCCGGGTGCCGGCCGTACTGGACTACGGCATCAGCACCGGTTGGGCCGGCCTCTACGAGGTCACCCCCGACCGCAACCAGATCATCGACCGCTCCACCGAGGTCGAGGGCCTGCTCATCGCCACCGGCTACTCCGGCCACGGCTTCCTGATGGGACCGGCGACCGGCGAGATCGTGCGCGACCTCTACCACGGCAAAGAGCCCGGATACGACATCAGCTCGTTCACCCTGGACCGTTTCGCGCAGGCCGGTATCGGCGCAGGTGAGACGAACATCGTCTGACCCCCACCCATTGCGCCGCCCAGCAGACGACGATCACCTGCCCCTCAGGAGCCGGACTCATGGCCGAACAGATCGATGCATACTTCACCACCACCGTTGCCGGGATGGCCGATACGACACGTCCAGGCCTGACCGATCACGACCAGCCCGTCGAGGCAGGATCGAGCCTGTCCGTGCAGCAAACCCTCGACCTGTTCGATTCTCAATTGGGCAGTCGGCACCTGGATCTGGTTGCCCGCCGGCTTCGCTCGAATGGCAAGGGCTTCTACACGATCGGATCGTCCGGGCACGAAGGCAACGCCGTCGTCGCGGGAGCCCTCCGACCCACCGACCCGGCGCTGCTGCACTACCGTTCCGGTGCGTTCTTCCTCCAACGCGCCCGGCAGGTCCGAGGCAGCAACCCGCTGCGCGATGTGCTTCTCGGCGTTGTCGCCGCCACCGAGGAACCGATGTCCGGCGGCCGGCACAAGGTGTTCGGCCGCCACGACCTCAACATCATTCCCCAGACCTCGACGATCGCATCTCACCTGCCCCGCGCGGTCGGCGTCGCCTTCTCCATCGCCCGCGCCGCCAAACTGAACGTGCTCTCCGCGTGGCCCGAGGACGCGATCGCGGTATGCAGTTTCGGAGACGCCTCGGCGAACCACTCGACCGCGATCGGCGCGATCAACACCGCCATCCACTCGGCCTTCCAGGGCCTTCCGCTTCCGCTGTTGTTCGTCTGCGAAGACAACGGCATCGGCATCAGCACCAAGACGCCGAAGGGGTGGATTTGCGCGAACTTCGGCAACCGTGAAGGTCTCGAGTACTTCACGGTCGATGGATCCGACCTCCCGATGGCCTACGCCACCGCGAAGCATGCCGCCGACTGGGTTCGCAGGCACCGGAAGCCGGCGTTCCTGCACCTGCGCACCGTGCGGTTGATGGGCCACGCCGGCTCCGACTTCGAAGCCGCCTATCGCACCACCAGCGAAATCATCGCAGACTTCGACCGGGATCCGTTGCTGTGCACGGCGAAGCGGCTGATCGAGCGAGGACACCTGAGCCCCGCCGACATCCTCGGGCTCTACGAGAACAAGCGTGCCGAGGTGGCCGCGCTCGCAGAGGAAGTCGGCGAGCTACCGCAACTCGACAGTCCCGCCGCAGTGATGCGGCCACTGACCGAGGGACTCGACGAGGCGAGGGCCGCCGAACCACGACGGACCTACCCGGCCCGTCGAGCCCAGATCGTCGGCAGCCCACTGCCAGAACACGAGGGCCTACTGACTCTCGCCCTCTCGATCAACCGTGCCCTGCTCGATGTTCTCGTCGAGTATCCCGAGTCGCTGGTGTTCGGTGAGGACGTGGCCCGCAAGGGCGGGGTCTATGGGGTGACCCGGGGTCTGATGAAGAAGGCGGGGTCGGCGCGTGTGTTCGACACGCTTCTCGACGAGCAGGCGATCCTGGGGCTCGCGCTGGGCGCGGGGGTTTCCGGACTGCTGCCGATCCCGGAGATCCAGTACCTGGCGTATCTGCACAATGCCGCCGATCAGATCCGCGGGGAGGGTGCGACGTTGCAGTTCTTCTCCGACCGTCAGTACCGCAATCCGATGGTGGTGCGGGTCGCGGGGTATGGGTATCAGAAGGGGTTCGGTGGGCATTTCCACAATGACAACGCCGTCGCCGCGTTGCGTGACATTCCCGGGGTCGTCGTGGCGTCCCCGGCTCGCCCCGACGACGCCGCGGCCATGATGCACACGTGTGTGGCGGCCGGGCGGACCGCGGGGGCGGTGTGTGTGTATCTGGAACCGATTGCGCTGTACCACACCCGGGATCTGTACGAGGACGGTGACGAGCGGTGGCTGGCCGCGTATCCGGATCCGGTGAAGCGGGCCGAGAACCGTGTGCCGATCGGCTCCGCCCGCACGTACGGTGACGGCACCGACCTGACGATCGTCACGTTCGGCAACGGGGTCCGGATGAGCCTGCGGGTCGCGCGCCGGCTCGAGAAGGCGCACATCGCTGCGCGTGTGGTGGATATGCGGTGGCTCGCACCGCTGCCGGTGCACGACATCGTCCGGGAGGCGAACGTCACCGGCCGGGTCCTCGTCGTCGACGAGACCCGCACATCGGGGGGTGTCTCCGAGGGTGTGGTCGCGGCATTGGTCGACGACGGCTTCACCGGGCCGCTTGCACGCGTCACGAGCGACGACAGTTTCATTCCGCTCGGCGATGCCGCACTCGAGGTCCTGCTCTCCGAGGACACCATCGAGGCCGCGGCGATCAAGTTGGCACAGGTGAGCTGATGGCATTGGTCGGGCCGGAATCCGGGGCGAACTCTCCCCGAGAGAGCGTCGCCAGTACACATGGTTCCACCCCTCGAGTAAGACTGGGACGTAACCTGTCCGAGCACGAACCGACACCGGGAGCAGTTGTGCCCACCTTCGATCCTGCACCGCAGGCCGAACCGCTACGTGCCCAGGACTTCAACGGCATCGCAGTGTTCGACGCCAGTGAACACAACCTCGCCCACGTCGATGTGTTCATTCCCCGGGACTGCATCGTCGCCTTTACCGGGGTCTCGGGATCGGGGAAGTCTTCGTTGGCCTTCGGCACCATCTATGCCGAAGCGCAACGACGATTCCTCGAGTCCGTGACCCCGTACGCACGCCGGCTGATGGATCAGATCGGAGCGCCCAGGGTTGGGGACATCACCGGGCTTCCACCGGCGGTCGCCTTGCAGCAGGCCCGCGGTCACACGTCCGCCCGATCGTCGGTCGGCACCCTCACCCACATCTCGAACGTGCTGCGGATGCTGTTCTCCCGAGTCGGTACCTACCCGCCGGGTGCCCCCGTTCTCGACTCGAACGCGTTCTCGCCCAACACACCCGAAGGCGGATGCCCAGCCTGCCACGGGCTCGGCCGTACCCACGACGTCGACATCGATGCCCTGGTGCCGGACCCGAGCCGAAGTATCCGCGGCGGCGCCGTCGCCGCATGGCCAGGTGCCTGGCTGGGAAAGAACTACCGCGACATCCTCGCAACCCTCGGAATCGACGTGGACCGCCCCTGGTCCGAGCTCCCGGAAGACCAGCGTGAGTGGATCCTCACCACCGACGAGCAACCCACGGTCACGGTGTCACCCGTGCGCGACCCGGGCAAAATGGTGCGCGACTACCAGGGAACGTTCTCGAGTGCCCGCACCTACGTTCTGCACACCTACGCGACGACGAAGAGCGCAACCCAGCGGGCGAAGGTCGCCCGATATCTGGTGTCCCGACCCTGTAGTGCGTGCGAGGGCAAACGGCTGCGCCCCGAGGCGCTGGCTGTCCGGTTCGCCGGCCTCGACATAGCCGACGCCACGGAACTGTCACTGGCCGCTCTGGCCTCGGTCCTCGACGCCGTCGTCGCATCCCGCGATTCCGCCGCAAGCGACGCGACAGAACGAGCATCGGCGTCCCTGGTAGGCAACCTTCGCGGACGCCTCGCGGGTCTGACCGAACTCGGGCTGGGATACCTGAGTCTCGGCCGATCGACCACCACCCTCTCGCCGGGAGAACTTCAGCGACTGCGGCTGGCCACCCAGCTGCAATCGGGTCTGTTCGGAGTGCTGTACGTCCTCGACGAACCGTCCGCAGGCCTTCATCCCGCCGACACCGAGGCACTGGTCACCGCCGTGCGGCGGCTGCGCGCGGCAGGTAACTCCGTCTTCGTCATCGAACACAACCTCGACGTCGTCCGGGCGGCAGATTGGATCGTCGACGTCGGTCCCGGTCCCGGTGAGCATGGTGGGCGGGTGCTCTACAGCGGTGAGGTGGACGGTCTCGCTCACGTCCCCGAATCCGTGACTCGCCGATACCTTTTCGGAACCCCCGAGAGTTACCCCGACCCCGGACCGCCGAACAGGTGGATCGAACTCGCCGGCATCACGATGCACAACCTGCGGGATCTGACCGTGCGAATCCCGCTCGGGGTGCTCACCGCGGTCACGGGTGTGTCGGGATCAGGTAAATCCACACTCGTGAGCCGTGTGCTCACCGACGTCGTCGCCCAACACGTCGGCCTCGACAGCGAACCCCGCACCGAAACCGGGGGAGACGAAGCCGACGACTCCACGGTCGTCCTGGCCGAGGAGCGCGAGAAGGACACCGAGCCGACGGTAGTGGCCGCCCACGGGCTGGGACACATCAACCGGCTGGTGCGCGTGGACCAGACCCCGATCGGGCGGACGCCGCGCTCGAATCTCGCGACCTACACCGGTCTCTTCGATGTGATCCGGAAACTCTTCGCCGCACACCCCGTTGCCCGTGAACGGGGATACAGTCCGGGCCGATTCTCATTCAATGTCAGTGGTGGCCGTTGCGAGGAATGCGAGGGCGCCGGTTCGATCACCATCGGTATGCTGTTTCTGCCCGAGGCGTCCGCGCCGTGCCCGGCGTGCGCAGGCGCACGATACAACGCGGAGACCCTCGAGGTCCTCGTCGACGGCCGGACGATCGCCGACGTCCTCGCGATGACGGTCGACGACGCCCGCGCTTTCCTGAGTCACGTCCCGGCAGCGGCGAAAAGCCTTGACATGCTGGTCGAAGTCGGTCTCGGATATCTGCGACTCGGCCAATCGGCCACCACCCTGTCCGGCGGGGAGGCGCAGCGCGTCAAGCTCGCCAGCGAACTGCAGCGCATCCGATCCGGGCACACGCTCTACGTACTCGACGAACCGACCACCGGATTGCACCCCGCCGACGTCGATCGCCTCATGGTGGTGTTGCGACGGCTCGTCGCGGCGGGAAATACCGTCGTCCTCGTCGAACACGACATGCCGGTCATTGCCTCGGCGGACTGGATGATCGATCTCGGGCCCGGCGGGGGAGACAGCGGCGGCCGGATCATCGCCTCGGGGCCACCGACGGTCGTTGCAGAGACGGCCGGCTCCGCCACCGCCGCCTATCTCGCCCGGCATCTCGCCCGGTGAGGGTGCGCACGTGAGCGACGAAGTCGGTATCCGGTTCGGGTGCTACCGGCTCAGCGGGCGTGGATTCCGTAGACGGTGACGACGAAGCTGTGTCCCTTGGCGGTGCAGGTGAGGTCGCCCATGAACCCTGCGAGACAGGTGGTTCCCCCGTGGGTGATCGTCTTCTGGTACATGCTCTGGCTGGTGGCGACCTCGGAGATGTCTGGGTTGCCACCGGGAAGGGTGAACGGGGTGCCGGGCGGGTAGGCGGGGTGAGCGGGAAGCCAGGGAAGGTCGATCACGACGTGCTGGACTGGTCCCAGCCACGGCAGTCCGAACTCGCCGAGGATCGGAAAGTCCATCGGCAATGGTTGTGGCAGATCGCATCCCACGATGTCGTCGGGTGCGATCGAGCAGTTGAAGTTCCCCACACGGAAGTAGACGGGGGTGGGGGAGTCTGCCTGCGCAGGTGTTGCGAACGCGAGGAGAGCGGCTGCTGTAGCCGTGAACAGGCCGGTGGCTCGCTTCACTGAACGTGTCATACGAGGTATATACGCTGGGAACGGCGGGCGTTAGCCGGGCGTGGCATGGGACGCTCGAGAACTGACCGTGAGGAGCGAGAACGTCATGGCGACGACAGGCGAGCAGACGGACGGACCGGACAGTACGGCCGAGCGAGTTGCCCTGTGGCGGGCGATGCACGTACAGGTCGACGCGCCGCCACACGTGCTCGTCGACGAGATCGGCCTGCACCTCGCGGCTCCGGACGAGGGCTGGCGGACTCGCCCGGACATGGACCCGGCCGGCACCAGCGGGTTTCGGGCGGCCGTTGTCGCGCGTGCTCGATTCATCGAGGAGCTGGTATGCGAGCAGGCACGCCGCGGTGTCGTCCAATACGTCATCCTGGGGGCGGGCTTGGACACCTTTGCCCAGCGTAGGCCGGAGATCGCCTCCCACATCCGGGTGTTCGAGGTCGACCAACCCGGCCCCCAAGCCTGGAAGCGGAAACGGCTGATCGAGCTGGGCTTCGGCATTCCCGACTGGCTGCGGTTGGTGCCGGTCGACTTCGAGGCGAGCGAGTCCTGGTCGGAGCAACTGGCTGCGGCGGGCTTCGATGCTCGCCTGCCTGCGGTCGTCGTCTCGACCGGCGTCACGATGTACCTCACGAAGGACGCCACCGCGGCCACCCTGCGCCAGCTCGCCGGTCTCGCTGCCGGCTCGACACTGGCGATGACGTTCCTGCTGCCGACCCACCTTCTCGACGACGCCGATCGCCCCGGACTCCAGGCGTCCGAGAGCGGTGCGCGGGCGGCCGGAACACCGTTCATCAGCTTCTACACACCGCAGGAAATGCTGGCCCTGGCCCGCGACGCCGGCTTCGAGGGTGCACAGCACGTGGCGGGAACGTCACTCGCCGAGCGCTACTTCGCCGATCGGTCCGACGGCCTGCGCCCGTCGAGTGGAGAGGACTTGCTGGTGGCCACTACCTGAGCTCTTTGTCATGTGACGGCACAGTTGGACATTTGTCTAGATGACAGGCGCGGCGCCGTCGGCTAGAACTGTTGAGGAATCGACAGTGACGTGACTCACATTTTGCGTCCGGACGGGATCGTCGGCACACCGGCGGGCCGGCAGTCGATGCACGAGAGCGAAGGAGCATCGCGGAATGATCGAGGACAGCACCGAACCACTCACTCCGACTCCCGGCCCGACACGCCTGATCCCCCGTCGACGTCCCGACGGACGTGAACTGCTCGGCACGGCGAAGGGGATCTTGATCGCCGGCCGCGGCTGCAGTGACGCCCAGGCGTTCGACGAACTCCTCGACGTCGCCCGGCGTCATCACCTGACCGTCCTCGGCGCTGCCCGGAGCCTGGTCGACCTCGCCGCCGGGCCCTCGCCCCGTCGGCGCTCGCCCGAAGCCGCCCGATTCGAAGAGTGGGAGCAGTTGGTCAACCAGCTTCCTCCCCGCCGGCACGCGCAGGCGAGTTGACGCGAACCCTCACCGACGCCGGGACGTAGCAGACCGCGACGGGCGGGTGCTCCGCGGCGTCTCTCGTCCGCCTCGAGTGCGTGGTGCCCGGCAGTGCCACCCGATCATGCGAGATCGGCTTCGGTGGCGCGTTGGACCCAGGCCGCGAACTTCTCGGAGCCCTCGCGGTCGGCCACGTACCGTCGCACGATCCGCTCGACGTAGTCGGGCACCTCGGTGGCTGGAAGCTTGTGGCCGCGCAGTTTGCGCCCGAAGCTCGTGTCCAATCCGAGGCCGCCGCCGAGATGAACCTGGAATCCCTCGACCTGGTTGGAATCGACGTCGGTCACGATCATCCCCTTGAGGCCGATGTCGGCGACCTGAATGCGGGCACACGAGTTGGGGCACCCATTGAGGTGCACAGTGATCGGATGCTCGAGATGATCCTGGACGTCGGCCAATCGCTTCTCGACCTCTGTGATGAGTGCGGCGGCTCGCGCCTTGGTCTCGACGATCCCGAACTTGCAGAATTCGATGCCGGTGCATGCCATGGTGCTCCGTCGCCAGGGCGACGGACGAGCGGGGAAACCCAGCTTTTCGAGATCGGCTTGGAGGGAGTCGATACTGTCGTCCTCGACGTCGAGGATCACCAGTTTCTGCATCGGGGTGATGCGGACCCGCCGGGATCCGGATGCTTCCGCTGCTCGTGCCAAGTCGGTCAGCACGGTGCCGCCGACCCTGCCGACGACGGGTGCGATTCCGACGGCGTTCAGCCCGTTCTTCTGGCGCTGGATACCGACGTGATCGCGGGGTTCGTCGAGCGGTTCGGGTGCTGGTCCATCGAGCATCGCGCGTCCGAGATATTCCTTTTCGAGCACCTCGCGGAACTTCTCGACACCCCAGTCCGAGACGAGGAACTTCAGGCGCGCCTTCGCCCGCAGTCGCCGATACCCGTAGTCGCGGAAGAGGGAGACGATACCGATCCACACGTCGGGCACGTCTTCCAGTGGAACCCACGCGCCCAGGCGCTCGCCGATCCGAGGATTTGTGGAGAGACCGCCGCCGACCCAGACGTCCAGCCCCGGACCGTGTTCCGGGTGTTCGACACCGATGAAAGCCACATCGTTGATCTCGTGGACCACGTCCTGAAGGCCGGAGATGGCGGTCTTGAATTTGCGCGGCAGGTTGGAGTAGTCGGGGTTTGCGATCAATCGGCGGGTGATCTCGTGCAGAGCGGGTGTGGCGTCGAGGACCTCGTCGACGGCAATGCCGGCCATCGGCGAGCCGAGGACCACGCGCGGGGTGTCGCCTGCGGATTCGGCGGTCGTGAGGCCTACCCCTTCGAGCCTTCGCCAGATTTCGGGTAGGTCCTCGACCCTGATCCAGTGCAGTTGAATGTTCTGGCGGTCGGTGAGATCCGCGGTGTCGCGGGCGAACAGTCGGGAGACTTCACCGACGACGCGCAATTGTTCGGTGGTCAATGCCCCTCCGTCGATGCGGATGCGAAGCATGAAGTGCTCGTCCTCGAGCTCTTCCGGCGGCAACGTGGCGGTTCGGCCGCCTTCGATGCCAGGTGCGCGCTGGGTGTAGAGCCCCCACCAGCGGAAGCGGCTTCGCCGATCGGTCGGGTCGATGCCGGCGACACCGGTACGGCAATACACCTCCTCGATTCTCTTGCGCACGTTGAGGCCGTCATCGTCCTGTTTGACCTGCTCGTTCACATTGAGCGGCTCACGGTCGCCCTGGGCCCACTGCCCCTCCGCGCGCGGGGCCTTCGCCCGGGCAGGGCGGGTCTTCGGTGTTGTCATCGGTGCTCCTCCGAAACTGTGTGCACGAAACTGTAGCGTAGGCGAATGGATCGTGCATTAATTATATGCGCACGCCCCGTTGCCGACGAAGTGAAGGATGAACCATGAGTAGAAGCAATTTTCTGGTCGACGCGGAATGGGTCGTCGAACACGCACACGACCCCGACGTCGTCCTCGTCGAGGTGGACGAGGACACCACGCAGTACGAGACGAACCACATCGATGGTGCCGTCCGCATCGACTGGAAGCGCGATCTTCAAGATCCGGTACGCCGCGACGTCATCGACCGGCGATCGTTCGAGAAACTCCTGTCCGAGAGGGGAATCGCCAACGGCGACACGGTGATCCTGTACGGCGGGAACAACAACTGGTTCGCGGCCTACGCGTACTGGTACTTCAAGCTCTACGGCCACCGCGACGTCCGGCTGCTCGACGGCGGACGCAAGAAGTGGGAGCTCGACGGCCGGCCCGTGTCGAGCGAGAAGGTCACCCGACCGGCCACCGACTACGTGGCGTCCGAGCCCGTGTCGGGAATCCGCGCGCACCGCGACGAGGTGATCGAGCAGATCGGGAACAAGAACATCGTCGACGTCCGGTCTCCCGACGAATTCTCCGGGAAGATCCTCGCTCCCGCGCAGTTCCCGCAGGAGCAACCCCAGGTCCCGGGGCACGTCCCGACTGCGGTCAACGTGCCGTGGTCCAGGGCTGCCGCTGACGACGGCACCTTCCTCGGCGAGGACGAACTCCGCGACCTGTACGGCGGCGCCGGCCTCGACGACACGAAGGACATCATCGTCTATTGCCGGATCGGCGAAAGGTCGGCGCACAGTTGGTTCGTTCTTCACGAACTGCTCGGCTACCCCGAGGTCCGGAACTACGACGGCTCCTGGGTGGAGTACGGCTCGTTGGTCGGCGTTCCGGTCGAGAGGTAGCGCGCGCCTTGACCAGCTCTCGCTTCACCGAACTCAATCAACGCGTGCGGTTCATGATGTTCACCGTGTTCCAGGTGGTCCCCGGCGCACTTCCGGACGTGCGCGACGAGGTCGTGGAGGACGCGCACACCTACCTCGAGCGAGTTGCCGAGTCCGGTGTCGCGATCCGCGGAATCTACGACGTCGCAGGACTACGCGGAGACGCCGACTTCATGATCTGGACGCACGCCGACACCGTCGAGGGATTGCAGGCCGCCTACTCCGGTTTTCGTCGCTGCCGACTCGGGCGGGCGTGTACGACGGTGTGGAGTGCGGTCGCGCTCCACCGGCCGGCCGAATTCAACCGCAGTCACATCGCGGCATACGTGGCCGATGAGGAGCCGGGGCAGTTCGTGTGCGTGTACCCGTTCAACCGATCGCTCGAGTGGTATCTGCTGCCGGACGCCGAACGGCGACGGCAGCTCGCCGAACACGGCCGAGCGGCTCGCGCCTACCCGGACGTGCGGGCCAACACGGTGAGTTCCTTCGGGTTGAGCGACTACGAGTGGATCCTCGCCTTCGAGGCTCCGGACCCGAGCCGGATCGTCGACATGATGCGAGACCTTCGTGCGACCGACGCGCGCCGGCACGTTCGGCTGGAGACGCCGTTCTTCTCCGGCCCGCGAACCGGACTCGATGCCCTCGTTGCGCGTCTGCCTTGAGGATCGCCGGCAACCTCCGGAATGATTCGTGCAATATTAGTTATTGCGCGAATCATTCTGGTAGCCTGGTGGCATGACCGCAGACATCCAGCAGGGGAAGGCCGGCGACGATCTACTCGCTCTCGACCGGCAGGTGTGTTTCGCGCTCGCGATCGCGAACCGGGCGGTGCTCGCCGTCTACCGCCCCCTGCTCGAACCGATGGGGCTGACGCATCCGCAGTATCTGGTCATGCTCGCTCTCTGGGGAAAGGCCCCGATGGCGGTCAAGGAGATCGGGACCGCGCTGCAACTCGATTCACCCACCCTCTCGCCGCTCCTCAAGCGCCTCGAGGCGTCCGGACTGATCACGCGCACCCGCAGTCGGGCCGACGAGAGGCAATTGGATGTGGAGCTGACGGAAGCCGGTGCTGCGCTTCGTGCGGAAGCCGAGAAGATTCCGCCCGCCGTGATCGAGAAGCTGGGTGTCAGCCTGGCCGAACTCGAAGAACTCCACGACGTTCTCACCCGCGTCAATCAGGCTGCGCTCAGAGCGGGCGCGCTCGATCAATGAGGACAATCATGTCGAATTCGACTCCAGCACAACGTGAACAGGTAGTTGCCATGGTGCGTAACACGCAACGAAGCCGGCCTGGACCCATACAGTGGCTGGGCTACGCGGTAGGCCGCAAACTTCCCGACTCCATGCAGGACTGGGTCCGCAACGACCTGGTCGGTGACTGGGCGGTTCCCCGGCACCTCATTCGCAGCATGGTCCCGTTCGTTCCGGTCTTCGCCGCGTTCTTCCTGTTCCCGGGACCGCTCGGACTGCGCGCCTCCATGGTCCTGCTCGGAGTGCTACTCGCCGTGTTCTACGCGGTGTCGTACATGGCGCAGAACCGATCTCGACGCCTCGAGAGGCACGGACTACCGCCCGACTTGGAGAACCCGAGGAAGGCGTCCCGTCACGACGCCGAAAAGGCCGCGTACGAGAAGCTCCACGGACCTTCCGGCACCTGGGGCATCGAACGGCGGCGTGGCAACGAACTCCGCTGAAGACAGTCGATCAACCGATGCCGAGAATGGTCACATGGCGAGGACCATGCGATAGCGTGCCCGACCTTCCTCCATCGCTGCATAGGCCTCCGCCGCTCGAGTCAGAGGCCGTTCCTCGATTCGGGCGCGCACGCCCGACAGGACCGCGAACTGCATCGTCTCTTCGACGTCGCGGGCGGTGCCGGAGGGGTGGCCGGTCACGTTGAGGCCGGGAGTGATCAACTGCAGAGGGCTGATCGGCAGTGGCTCGGGCGTGACGCCGACGACGGTGAGTTCTCCGTGCGGAAGCAGCCCACCGACCGTGTCGCCCATCGCTTTCGAGTTCGCCGCGGTCCCCAGGACCACCGCCACGCCGCCCAGTGCCCGCAACGCTTCGCTGACGTCGCCGGCGGTGGAATCGATGTAGTGGTGGGCGCCGAGCTGACGAGCGTCGTCGCCTTTGTCGGCGCCGCGAGCGATAGCAATCGTCTCGAAGCCCATCGCCCGGGCGAACTGCACACCGAGGTGGCCGAGTCCGCCGATGCCCAGGATGGCGACGCGGTCGCCTGGGACGGCGCTGGTCTTCCGCAGCGCGTCGTACGTGGTGACGCCGGCGCAGCTCATCGGCGCGGCTTCGGCGAAGGACAGCTCGCTCGGAATCCGGGCGAGTGCGTTGGCTGGAACGGTCACGGACTCGGCGTATCCGCCGGGGTACTGCCAGCTCGGCACCTGCAACTTCTCGCAATGAATGAAGTAGCCCTTGCGGCAGGGGATGCACTGGTTGCAGTGCCCACCGAACCAACCCACGGCGACGCGGTCGCCGACGGTGTAGTTGTCGACGCCGGCGCCGAGTTCGGCGACGGTTCCGGCGATCTCGTGTCCAGGTGTCAGTGGCCAGGACATCTCCGGGAATTGGCCGTTGATGAACGCGTGGTCGGTGCCGCATACCCCGCACGCGGATACCGCTATGCGTACGTGGTCGCGAGGGGGCGATGCGGTTTCGACGTCGACGAGTGTCAGCGGTTCGCCGGGGGCCTGGACGTGAACTGCCTGATGGGTGGGCATCTGTATTCTCCCTGTCTGTCGTCCTGAGCGATCGAGAACCAGGTTTCAGTGAAGCCCCTCGGCGGAGCTCCTGACAAGGGCTGACGAGGTCCAACCCATCGACGTGGAGACAAATGGTGCCCGGCGACACGACTGTCCGTAGGTCATGTCTGCGCTTTTTCCCACAGTGCTTCCTCGGTGGCGGCGTCCGTCTCGCCTCGGATGACTTGCTCTTCCGCGGTACCTGGACGCAGGTGTCGGGCTGTGCTGATTCGTACGGTGATCAGCGCGGCGAGGGAGAATGCCATGACGGCTGCCGCGAACGTGACGATGGCCGCGCCGAAGGGGAGGAATTGGATCAGGTAGCCCGTTCCCACGGGGAGCAGAGCCGCAGGAATGTAGCCGGCAATGTTCAATGTCGCGTTTGCTTCGGCGCGATGGTTCGACGGGACCCGGGTGCCGATCAGTGTCAGTGCCGCAAGTTGGCCGAGGCCCTGCGCGGCGCCGGCAAGAAGTGCCGCGAGGACGAACAACGCCGGTGTCGGGGAGAGGGTGACGCTCGCCGTCAGCGTCGCCATCGAGACGAACGCGGCAGTGGAACTCAGGGCGAGATGGGTTCTGGTTCGTAGATGCGCCAGGGCGAACTGGATTCCGGTTGCTACCAGAAACATGCCGCATGCCGCTGCGCCCGCGAGTAGCGGGCTGGGGGCGTTGATGCCGGTGGCGAGGACTGTGGGCCCGAGGGAGAGGAAGAAGGAGGTCGAGGTAATGCCCGGGGCGAATGCTGCTGCTCCCCAGACGAGTTCACGGCGATTGGGGCGAGGAACGGAAGGCCATGACCAGAGAGGTCCGACCGGACCGTCCTCTGCGAATGCGCGGTGGAGTGGCAACCGTATCGCGACGACCAGCGTCAGTGTCGTTATCGTGAGCACGATCCCGAATATCCAGGACTGTGGTGTGTCGATGAGCTGGGAGAGCGCCCCGGACAGGAGGGGGCCGAGTCCGGCACCGAATACCATTGCAGCGGAGGCGATCATGGATCCGGTCCGGCGCCGGTGGTCGGGGGCGAGATCGATCGTCGCCGACATGCCCGCGGTGACGGCCGCGCCGACCGCGGCGCCGGCCAGCAGCCTGGCCGCCAGCAACCACACTACGTTCGTGGCCGACAGGAAGAGCCCCGCCGCGGTGACCGCGGCGATCAGGCCTGGGACGAGCACAATCTTCCGCCCGTATCGATCGGCGAGTTTCCCTGCGACGAGAAGGGTCCCGATCAGCCCGACCATGTAGGCCCCGAACACGATCGTCAAGGTTCCGGAACTGAACTCCCATTCCGCTTGCCAGCGCGTGTACAGCGGGGTGGGCGCGTTGGACAGCACGAAGACGGCTGTCACCGTGCTTGCGGCGGCCAGGGACCACCTCAGTTCCTTCGGACCGGCCGAACTCTTTGCCATCGCCGTCTCCTCTTCCGCACCCGGTTCGATACCGGACGTACTAGTACGAGATTATTCGTACAGAGATGGTACGACAAAATTCGTACTGCCGCTATGCTGGATCTATGACCGACCTTGCGCCGACCTATCGCATGAACGACAGCGAAGAGCCTTCCCTGCCGACGCCGCTACCCGAACCGGCGGCATCAGAGATCCGTCTGGAGCGGGTCATGGGCGTCCTCGCCGACCCGCTGAGACTCACAATCGTCAATCGGCTGTTGACCAGCTCTGAGGAATACGACCACACCTGCGGGTGGTTCGGCTTCGAACGGCCGAAGTCGAGCCTCACCCATCACTTCAAAGCGCTCAGGGAGGCGGGTGTCATCCGACAGCGGCAGCACGGGCTCGAGCGACGCAGCCGAGTCCGCATCGAAGACCTCGATGAGCGTTTTCCCGGCCTCGTGGAACTCATTGTGGACTGGCGGCCGGCCGATGGCGAAGCAGTATGAGTCATTCGGAGCGCACTCGGCTCCTGATCTGCTCACCGATTTCCTCGGTGGAGCAGGATTCCTGTCCGCGGGATGCGATGTGGTCCTGAACTGCCTGGTCGATGGCGTTCGCTTCACGTGACAGTCCGAGGTGATGCAACATCAACGCGACCGAGAGGATTGCGGCTGTGGGATCGGCGACTCCTCGACCTGCGATATCCGGGGCGCTCCCGTGTACCGGTTCGAACATGCCGGGGTTCCTCCGTGAGCCGTCGATGTTCGCGCTTGCCGCCAGTCCGACACCCCCGCCGAGGGCGGACGTGAGATCGGTGATGAGGTCGCCGAAGAGGTTGTCGGTGGCGATGACGTCGAATCGGGCGGGGTTTGTGACGAGATGCAGCATGGCCGCATCGACGAGCATGTGATCGACCTCGACGTCCGGATACAGCGCTGCCAGGTCGTTGGCAGCGCGGGTCCACAAGGAGCCTGCGAAGGCGAGAACGTTCGGTTTGTGCACGATCGTCAACCTCTGCCGCCTGACCGTGGCGCGCTCGAACGCCTCCCGGAGAAGTCGATCGACGCCGAAGCGTGTGTTGACACTGACTTCCGTAGCGACTTCATGGGGCGTTCCGACGCGGAGTGCGCCCCCGTTGCCGGTGTACGGGCCTTCGGTTCCCTCCCGGACTACCAACAGGTCGACATTCACATCTCCGGCAAGCACTCGAGGCGCGCCGGGCATCGTCTTCGTAGGACGTAGGTTGATGTGATGATCTAGCGCGAAGCGCATTTCGAGCAGGATGCCACGTTCCAGCGTGCCGGGGGGGACGGTGGGGTCGCCGATTGCGCCGAGCAGGATCGCATCGTGATGCCGGATCTCGTCGAGTGTTTCCGGGGCGAGGAGGCGACCTGTTGCCCGGAAGTTTCGGGCGCCCAGGTCGAAGTAGCTGGTGTCGATGGTGGGGGCAACCTCGTGCAAGGTGCTGACCGCCTGGGCGATGACTTCGGGGCCGATTCCGTCCCCGGGAATGACTGCAATTTTCATCAGATCTCCGAACTGTGAACGTGGGACTGTTTCCGCGCGTGACGAGTCGCCCAGCCGAGTGCAGGGGTGCAGCGGGCGGAAGGGGCGTCGGTCCACAGAAGCTATCGCGCTCAGCCAAATGCTGGAATAGCGGTGCCACATAGTGAGATTCACGTCAACCGACGAACCCTATGGAGCAGGCGCGTCTCCGAGCGATGCAGTTCGGCGCCGGGCGGGGTGTGTCGAGCTCGGGCATCGGAGGTTCACGTCAGCGTATTGACAAATTGTGAGCCAGTCCACATACTCGAAACTGACACGGCGTACCGCTGGACGGCACAGTTCCGCTAGGGACGCCCCCGCGGTCGCCATGTCTCGCGAACCCCACGCCGCCCGCGTGTGATCGCAGGTCGAATAGCGACTTACTGGAAAGGGAAAGGCCATGCCATTTGTGGACACGGAGAGGTTCACGGAGGCGCTCAACTTGGATCCCGAATTCAAGATTGCGGCGCGCTTCTGGAACGCCATCGTCCGGTTGGAGATCGGCGATGAAACCTACGTGCTGGTGATTCGTGACGGTCGACTCGACTCCATGGCACCGCCCGAGGGCAACAACCTCATGACGGTTGCGCGGAACTACGACATCGAGATCTCGGCGCCGATCGAAGAATGGAGCAAGTTCTTCCAGCGGGTGCCTCGCCCGTTCTATCAGGACCTCTTCTCGGCGGTCACCCGGCACAACTTCCGCTATGGGGGAGACATGAAGATGTTCTTCGCCTACTACGCCGCGCTCAGGCGACTGTTCGATTTCATGCGTTCGTACACCAACGTTGCCGAGGAGGCGAAATGACCACGACGAAGTTCGACAAGGCGGTCGGGCGGTACGTCCATCTCACGATCGACGACGTCGAGTACCGGGTCTACTACGAGGAGAGCGGGTCCGGAATCCCGCTACTTCTCCAGCACACCGCCGGCTGTGACGGCCGCCAGTATCGTCATCTGCTCGAGGACGAGGAGATCACGTCGCACTTCCGCGTGATCACGTGGGATCTGCCGTATCACGGGCGGTCGCTGCCGCCGCTCTCCGTGCGATGGTGGGAGCAGGAGTACAACCTGACCCAGGACTTCTTCATGAAGTTCGTCGTTGCCCTGGCCGAGGCTCTCGACTGCGAGGACGCGGTGTACATGGGTAGTTCGATGGGCGGCAACCTCGCCCCCGATCTGGCCCTGCACTACCCCGGCGTGTTCCGTGCCGTGATCGCGCTCGAGGCGGCGTTGCATTCGCCCGGCTTCTACCTCGACTACTGGTTCCACCCCGAGATCAGCAACGACTCCAAGCCGGCGGCGATGTACGCGCTCACCTCGCCGACGGCGCCCGAGGTCGGCCGCAGGGAAACGACCTGGGTCTACAGCCAGGGGTCCCCGCCGGTCTTCAAGGGTGATCTCCACTACTACAGCGTCGAGCACGATCTTCGGGAAACGGCACAGAACATCGATACGTCGAAGACCGCCGTGTACATCCTCAACGGCGAATACGACTTCGCGACGGGACCGGAGGAGGCCGAGGAACTCGGCGCGCGGATCGAGGGTGCGAAGGTCGTTCCGATGGTGGGACTCGGACACTTCCCGATGAGCGAGGACGCAGCCCAGTTCTTCCGGTGCATCAAGCCGGTGCTGTGGGAAATCCGTGACTCGGCCGTGCCGTCGAAGGTGCTTTCGGCTACCCAGTAACCACTGACCGGTTGCGCGGCCGGCAGTGCTCGTGGTGGTCACGAGGCACGGGGCCGGCGCAACCTCGCGGGCCGCCGACGAGCGAGTTCCTCCAACCTCGCCGTCGGCGGCACCGCGCCACCCGTCAGGTCGCGACCCGACTCGATGGGTATGAAAGATCGAAGCCGGGATGGAAGTAGAAGTTGAGGTGGGCGTGAGCGAAGTCGAATGGGACGAGGTGCACGACGGTGGGTTCATCGGGCTGATCGGTCCACTGCTGCTGCGTCGCGGCGAAGGCGGTGCACGGGAATACGGACTGCGGTGTGAACCCAAACATCGAAACCTTCGAGGAGTCGTGCAAGGGGGCCTGATCATGGCCTTCGCCGACCGAGCCCTCGGTTCGACCGCCCTCGCGGAAACCGCCACGCAGAATATGGCGACCGTGCAGCTGAATGTCAGTTTCCTCGGTATCGTCCGGGTCGGTGACCTCTTGACGAGCTCACCCCGTATCGTGCGGCGCACGGCATCGATCGTCTTCGCGGACTCCGACCTGCGGGTGAACGACTCGGTGGTGGCAACAGCGACGGGCGTCTTCAAGATCCTCGCGGACAGTTCGACGCCTGTCGGCGTCGGCGGGGCCGCAGAGAGTCGCCTTCGGTGAGTCCGTAGCGGACATCAAGACTGGACATTTCGACATACTGTGCCGATAATCGGCACAGTACGAAATGTTGCACCGCGCGGAGCGGCGGTCGAGGGAGAGGAACAGTAGGTGCAGGGCATCGAACGAGGTTTGCGCGTACTCGAAGCTGTTGCGGAGAGCCAGCCGGTCGGAGTAGGCGAACTGTCACGCACCCTTCAGTTGCCGAAATCGACCGTGCAGCGGACTCTTCAGGCACTCGCATCCGCCGGCTGGATCCGCAGCGATGAGAGCGAGTACACGCGATGGAAGCTCACCTCACGGGCACTCGCCGTGGGCCGGCGCGGCTGGGACAAGGGAGACTTGCGAACGGTCGCGCTCGAACCGATGCGTGAGCTGCGGGATCTGACGAACGAGACCATCACACTCCAGGTCCGTGACGGTGCGGAACGGGTGGTTCAGATCGAACGCATGGATTCCCATCAGGCGGTTCGCACCTTCATCAAGGTCGGCAGCACATGGCAGCTACCTCACACGTCGGGGGGAATGGCGATCATGGCGCGCCTCCCGGACGACGAGGTCGACAGAATTCTCTCCAGCCCCATCCAGCAACTCACTCCGCAGACCGACACCGATCCCGAATCGATCCGAAAGAAGATCGAGGAAATCCGCCGCGTCGGATATGCGGTGAACGTCAATCAGAACCGGATGGGAGTGTGTGCCGTCGGGGCAGCTGTGCTGGGGGAGGGGGGATGCCCGGTAGGTGGCATCGGGATCTCGATGCCGGAGACCCGTTTCGACGAGCATCGTGTGCCCTGGTGGGGAAAGCAGGTCTCCGACACTGCAGCGAACGTGAGTTCACTGCTCTGATCCGTCGAGCGCTTTGTCACCGGATTCCGCACCTTGCTTGCGTTTGTGGCTCTGCACGGCGACCACAACGACAACTGATGCCCGGTAGCCGATCGAGCCAGCCGCGGATTGTTGGGTCGACTGTCGGCTCGCCAACATCGTGCGCACCGATGGCCAGTGCACCGCTGGCCTCCCGTGAACATCGAGCCTGATCAACGTCGAGCCACGCAGTGTTCTTCCCGCAGCCCCGACGGAGGACCGAGTTCGCCGGCTCACGAAGGGGCAGCCGCGAAAGCTTCCCGTCGAAGCCGGTCGGTAGTGAAATCGGAGCGGGGGTTCGTCGTCCCCAGGACGTCTTCCGGATCGGACAGCCGCGTCGTTACCACAATCGGTGGAAGCGACGCCTGGGCAACCGGTGCGCGGGAACGCGGTGACTCGAAAAGGTACAGTCACGTGGCTGCATCAATCACGCGCCGTGTCGTCTGTGCCGGCGTGATCGCCGGATTCTCCGCTCTCGCCCTGATCGCGAACCCGGCAATCGGTTCGGCCACTGTCACGTGCTCGTCGACGGTGACCAACAGCGCAACCACCATCACGGTTGCGCTCCATGATATCGCGGCCACCGAGGCGCTCAATCACTGTGAGGCGCAGACCTTCCCCTTCGATACGCCGGTGTACGACAAGACCACTTCGGTCGACGAGATCAAGTACGCCGATATCTCCCTATCGTGGTTCCGAAGTACCCGATATCTTATCGGCTACCGTATGTTTCAGCGTTTTGTTGACACGGTGGAAGATGTCGAGTGCCGTGTCTAGCATCCTTCTGCTATCGGTGAACCACGGATCTTGAAGGTTCAGATCGATGATCAGCTCGTCGACACCCACTTCCGACGCGGCGACGACGTCCTCGACAATTTGGTCGATCGTGCCGACGAAAGGTGTGCGTTCGGCCCCTGCGAGCTCGGAGGTGAGAGTTATATTTGCACAAACGATGTGCTCGAGGTGTTCGGCGGAGCGACCTAGTTCGACGGCTCGCTCGCGGATCTTGTTCCAGGTGGATTCGATCTCCTGGAATCCTTTTGAGCCGAAGGGAATGGACAGCCATCCATCGGCTCGAGAAGCGATTCGTTCGATGGTCCGGGGGGTACCTCCGCCCCCGATGAGAACAGGCACTCGTGACGCCGGCTTCGGGCCGACGATAGCGTTGCTGACGATCGTGCGTCGTCCTTGGTAGCTCACTGGATCCGGTCCCCATGCTGCCGCGAGGACGTCGAGCGTCTCGTCGAGGTAGCGCCCTCGAAGAATGGGATCCGCTCCTGCGGCGCGCATTTCGTCCTTCGACCATCCGGCACCGAAGCCCGCGACGAATCGGCCTTCACTGATCTGATCGATTGTTGCTATTGTTTTCGCCAGTTGGAAAGGAATATGTTGCGCGGCGATGAGCACGCTCGTCCCAAGACGCACGTGACTGGTTACCATCGCGGCAGCGGCAAGTACGCTGAGTGGATCTGCGGTTTGCCGATAATAGGATGGCCAATCGCCGCCGGGCGGATCCGAGTATGGATAGGGTTCCTCGGGCGTCAGGGGATAGAGGCTTCGCTCATAGACCCAGAGGCTGTCAAATCCGTTATTCTCCGCAGTCTGAGCCACCTCGGTGACGTCTAGACGAAGGTTCACCTTGTCGCGTTGTGGTATCCGAAGTCCAAGTTTCAAATTCTTGTTCCTTACGATTCGTCAGCCCAGCGCTTGCGTTCGGCCTTGTTTCGACTGCATCTTGTGTGGTGTGCGCGACAAGTAGTCACGACCGCCGGTGGGCCTTCTGCGCTCGTGCCCTCGTGAACCGAATAGGGCACGAGTGTGCGCTCGAAATCAACTTCTCTGGAACGCCGTACAAGTCCCCTCCACCTGCTGCCAGTCAGGGCACGCTTCGCCAGAACTTGATGTTGTCGCAGGCGGCAGAGCTGAGCCGAAGAATCAGATGCCGGGCTATGGGCTGATCGAGGGTCGGTCCTCCGCATCAGCGGTGAGCGCGCGACTGATGCGGTCTGCAACCTCGGGCGCGAAACCTAGGTATTGGGTTGGATCAAGAGCTTTCATTATCTGATCTTGCGACAGGTGGGAGGCTACTCGTTCATCCGCCGTCGCAACCTCGGAGAAGTTCAGGTTTCGAAGGTCGGCGGATCGAGTCAACTCAACAAGAAGGTGATGGGCATGATCACGTCCAATGGATGAATCAAGAATCATCATCAGAGATTCGGCATTGACCTGGCCCCCGGTGATTCCGACATTTCTTCGCATACGCTCGACATTTACTTGCAAACCTTCCAGCAGATGGTTCAGATCCGCTGCCATCGCGCCAGATCCAACCATCAACTCAGGGACAGTCAGCCACTCGACAGCCCATGCCCCCATGTCTCGTTCGTGCTGGTGAGCGCCATTTCGGAGTAGCCCAGCGGATAGGCTTTGCGCAATTCGCGCTTTGGCTACGATGCCTTCGGAAAGGTGCGGATTTCGCTTTTGCGGCATCGTCGATGATCCGATGTGACCAGGCTGGAGAGGCTCGACCAGTTCCCCAAATTCTGTGGATTGCAGGCGAATCACCTCTGCCGCGATCCTCTCGGATACACCAGCGAGGAGGGCCATCAAGGAACCTAGTTCGGCTATGCGGTCTCGAGTCGCGTGCCAGGGTGCCACCGGTTCCGTAAGGCCGAGCCGCGATGCCACACCCGCTTTTACTTCGAAGGCACGGTCACCGTACCCCGCCATGCTTCCGGCGGCACCGAAGATCTGAACTGTGAGAATTCGATCACGCGATTCTGCTATGCGTGTTTGCAACCGCTGCAGCTCATCTACCCAGGTAGCGGCCTTCAGACCGAATGAGATCGGAACGGCGTGTTGTCCATGCGTTCGACCAACTTGAGTAGTGTTGCGATGCTTCAGAGCGAGCGACGCGGCCGCCTTCGTGGCTGCAGCTACATCGCGCTCAATACCCTGCAGTGATTGACGCAGTTGAAGGGCTTGACCGGAATCCATGATGTCTTGAGAAGTTGCACCATAGTGCACGAACTGTCCAAACTCTGTGCCAACCAACTTCTCCAGCGCATTAACCATCGGAACGATTGGATGCTGTGTTGCGCTGACGTGTTGGCGCAGCTTATTGATATCGAAAAGATCGCTCTGGCAGTGCGCTGAAATACGCTGCGCAGCTTCGGCCGGGATGATTCCGAGTTCAGCCTGAGTTTGTGCTAGAGCACGCTCTACATCCAGCCACCCCTGCAGTCGCTGCGGTCCGTCGAAGATCGCACGTTGTTCGGCGTTGCCGAAAAAGTCACGTAGCAGGTCATCGTCAAGTCCCACGCCCATGGTTCCGCCTTCTTGTCGGTGTGTGCGCAGGAGATCCGCGCCGCAGCTCAATTTGTTGGCATGCCGTTCCGCTGGTCGGCACGCCGCGTGTTGATAGTCCAACACCGAGTCTGCGTTGTCAATTCCCGTTTTCAGTAAGTCAGAGATAGCGTCGGTGGTCGGGCCATAATGGCCGATCTGATGTTGTCCACGGTTGACCTATCTGGCTGCTGCTCCCACGGTGCCCCAGGTCTATGCCGAGCATTGAACCAGCGAACTCACTCGGCCGTCTCCCGCTCCGCCTCGGCCCGTCCGGTCCATACCCATTCCCGGCGGATGGGCTCGGTCTTGTAGAGCCCCTATGGCCGATTTCATCATGGCATTATCGAGGGTGTCGGCGACGCTGCCGATCGAGCCCGTGATCCCGGATTCGACCAACGCCTCGGTCGACGCGAGCGACGTGTACTGACTGCCCGCGTCCGCGTGATGCACCAAACCTGTTAAAGTGAAACGGAAATCAGTCCTCCGTCGCGTGAACAGCGCTTGTTCGAGGACGCCGCTGAGCAACGGCGTGGCCTCGTAGTCATCACCCGCCAACCTAGAATTCGGCGGGAGAAGACATCGACGCAGAACGCGGAATAGGCGAACCCGACCATCGACACGTAGGTGTAGTTGGCGACCGTTGTCTCGAAACGCTATTCGAGCCATTATCTGAAGGAAACTTGATGACTGTGATGACGCACAACCATCGCACGGCGCCCCTCGGTGACCGAGCCAGCTCGATGGGTCAGGCGCTGGCCGCCTTCAACGCCTCGGTCTTCACCGGACCCGGTGAGATCCCCCGCAAATATCGAGAACTCATGGCCGTGGCGGTCGCACTGACCACGCAGTGCGAAGGATGCATCAAGGTGCACACCAATGATGCCGTCGCCTGCGGTGCAAGCGATGAAGAGTTGGCGGAGGCGACCTATATCGCTGCCAGCCTCAGAGCCGGAGGTGCTGTCGTGTACGGGCTCAAGTCCCTCGCGTCCGCCGAGCGTATCCGCGAGAGCTAACTACCCCTAGGCCGAGTGCCATCAGCGCCCAGCGGCTGCATCGTCCTGCTGCTGGTTCAGAAAGGGAGACGATGACCGACTCGAGAATTGGCTCGGCGTCAATCGGCATCAGCGCCGACGGACCCATTGGATGGATCACTCTGACGGATCCTGATCGACGTAATCCACTGTCGGTGAACATGATGCGAGGGATTCGGGACGCTCTCGGTGCGTTGGGAGGCGATAACTCGATCCGAGTGATCGTGCTCCAGGCGAACGGGGCGGCATTTTCCGCCGGCCACGACCTCAATGAACTCGTTGGGTGCTCTCTCGATGACGGACGCGCGGTCTTCGCTGCTTGCATCGAGATGATGCAGGCGATACATCGCGTTCCTCAACCGGTCATCGCCTCGGTGCAGGGTGTGGCACTCGCCGCGGGTTGTCAACTTGTCGCTGCCTGTGACCTGGCGGTGGCGTCCTCGACGGCTCGATTCGGCACTCCGGGGGTCAAGATCGGCTTGTTCTGCTCGACACCGATGGTCGCCCTTTCCCGTGCGATTGGCAGAAAGCGGGTCCTACGGATGCTCCTTACCGGTGAGATGATCGATGCGGTCACGGCAGAGACCTGGGGGCTGATCAACCTTGTCGCCGAACCCCAAACCCTGACCGAGGTAACGCGATCGTTGGCGGAAACGGTCGCGGGGGCGAGCGCACTGACCCTGGCTACCGGGAAAGAAGCCTTCTACCGACAAATCGAATTGTCCGAGGACGAAGCGTACCGACAGATGCAAGAGACGATGGCAGTAAATGCCACCGCTTACGATGCGCAAGAGGGGATTACCGCCTTTCTCGCCAAACGTCCCCCTGTCTGGCAACACCGCTGACTGCCCGTCTCGGCACGACCCTTCAACACCCGAGCGAAGTGTGGTTCGCCTGCGGGTAGGTTCGTCATTCGGAGGATGCCGGCATCCGTCCGCTCGATTTGGTGGCGACAAGCGGGCGGCAATGCGGAGTGGATCGGAGTGGGCAACCCAGGACAACACCCGATCGCGCCATACCTGCGGAAATCACGGTCGGCTCGCGGGGTGTGCCCCACGATTCCGGACGGGACGGCCGTGGCGAGGTTCCCGAGTGCGCTTCTATTGCGCACAGCGCGGACGAGCCGGCGACCGACTTGCTGCAGCGGTGAGATTCTTCATGATTCGTGATGCGGTCGACATGATCGGGGATCGTTTCGGCGTCACCCGGTTTACGATCGACAACCACTCAACGAATTGTCCGACAAGTCGCCGAGCTGACAGCCGGCTCCACGACAGTTGGTCACTGTTTCGACCTCGTGAGAATGTCCTCATTGGTCAATTCCCGGTTCGTCGCACTGCCGCAGGGAGGTGGCACCGCACCGGTCGACGATCGGGCGGTGTTCACTGCGAGCGTGTTCGTAGTCACCGGGCTTCGAGGTACGTCAGTCGTGATCGGGAGGATGGACAGGGCTACGGGTTCCTGGGTCGCGGTCCGTTGCTTCTACGAGCCAGCGGATCGCTACTACTTTTGGGAAATGCCTTCCACAATGCTTTAGCGATGGAGAACGCCCCGTGTTGAGCTGTGCGCTGTACCGGGGCGTTGTCGCGGTGTGACGCGCCCGCCTACGCGTCCGGGCGAACAATGAGATCGCCGTATTCCGGTCGATCGTCAAGGAACTTCGAACATACGGGCAGACCGGTCGCACCTTTCATCGGTAGTCGCGGGCGAGGTCGAGCGCCTGTCGCACGAATAGGGCAGCGAATGAACGGTTTTCGACCTCTTCCACGACTTCGTGTGGGAGTAGGACATCACGACGTCCTCGGGCTGGGCCCGATATTGCCTTGGATCCTGAGCGGTTCAGTGAGGTGTCGCAGATCGAAATACCCCAGAATGCCGACCGGCTCTCCTCGAACCCGGAGTTCGAAGCGATGCCGATCGGCATTGTGGACGACTCGGGCCTCCTCGGGTTTGGTGCATTTCGCACTCCCGTCGACGCCCCAGCTACTGCACCGCTCAGGGGTGCTGCCATCTGTCCCGTTGATTGTCTCGTCGGCGTACTCAGTCATGGAGAGACGTGATCCGCGGACCTCATAACCGTGCGGTAATCGTCTTGAGCTGGCAGTAGTGCTTGAGCGCCTCGAAGCCCTTCTCCCGGCCGAAACCGCTCAACTTGTAGCCACCGAACGGTGTTTCGACACCACCGGCGAAATACTGGTTGATGAAGACCTGCCCCGCCTCGATGGCGCCGGCCACGCGATGAGCCCGGCCGTGGTCTCGGGTCCAGACCCCCGCGACGAGTCCGTAGTCGCTGTCGTTGGCGATCTCGACCGCCTCCTGATCGGAATCGAATCGGAGCACCGTCAGCACCGGGCCGAAGATCTCCTCGCGCGCCACGCGCATCGTGTTGACGACGTCGACGAAAATGGTCGGCTCGATGAACAACCCGCGGCCCAGCCGCCCGGTGTCGGCGACGTGTCCACCGGTCGCGACACGTGCACCCTCGCTGGGGCCGAGGTCGAGATACGAGCGGACCTTGTCGAACTGCCCTCGCGTGGCCAGGGATCCGATGTCCGGGTCCTCGATGCCCGGCGCGATGACCGTGGTCTTCGCGTGCTGGACGAGCCGATCGACCAACTCGTCGTGCACCGAAGAATGCACCAGCAACCGGCTGCCGGCAGAACATACCTGCCCCGCCTTGGTGGTAAACGCGGTCCAGGCGCCTGCCGCGGCGGCGTCGAGATCGGCGTCGTCGAAGACGATGTTGGGGGACTTGCCGCCCAACTCTAGAGTCAGCGGAATCAGCCGTTGGGCGGCCGCCCGCATGATCGCCCGGCCGGTCTCCACCGAGCCGGTGAAGACGATCTTGCGGACCTTGTCGTGGCCGGTCAGCGCAGCTCCCGCATCGGCACCGAATCCGGGGACGACGTTGAGAATCCCCGCGGGCAGTCCCGCTTCGACGGCGAGACGGCTCATCTCCAGTGCCGACAGTGGCGTGTCCTCGGCGGGTTTGAGGACCACCACGTTGCCCATCGCCAATGCGGGCGCGATGGCCCGCGCGGCCTGGTTGATCGGCGCATTCCAGGGTGTGACGACACCGATCACGCCGAACGGTTCGTTGCGGGTGTACGAGAGGTAGTCGGGTCCCAGCGGAATCGTCTCGCCGTGTACCTTGTCTGCCGCCCCGCCGTAGTACTCGAAGTATCGTGCGGCAGTCTCGATGTCCACGTTCGACTGCGACAACGTCTGACCGGTGTCGAGTGTTTCGATTCGGGCCAGTTCGTCTGAATGTTCACGCAGTGTGCGGGCGACCTCGAGGAGAATGCGACCGCGAGTGGCGGCCGGGGTGTCACGCCACGAGCGGAAGGCGCTCTGCGCTACGGCAACTGCTGCCTCGATATCCTCCGCTCCGCCGAGCGCGACTTCGGCGATGACGTCGCCTGTGGCGGGATCACGAGTGGAAAAGTACTGCCCACTCTTACTGGGCTCGTCATGTCCGCCGACGAACGTTTCGTAACGCTCTCGCATTGTGCTTCCTATTCCGAGTGGTGCACCCGGGTGACCGGCCGCACCGGGTTTGTGCCGATATATGGCACAGTGTTTCTGTTGACAGCTTGGTTCGTTCCCGCGATCTCTGTCAAGGGCCGGGTGTCCTCCCACCATCGGGGGAACACCCGGCCCGGATCCAAGATCGGAGGGACGAAATCCTCGATCCGCGGATCGCGCAGCCGACCCGCAGATCCCATCCGGCTTCGGTGAGAACGGCTGTGGGTGTTGCAGACGGGAACGCTCCCCAACCGGAGGCGACTACGCGTGTGGCAGCGGTCGGGCGGGTTGTTCGCCGCCGCGCGCGTCGCCGTAGCTTCGCTTGGGTACGAGAACTTTGCGTCGGAAGATGCAGACGATCTGCCCGTCCTGCTTGTAGCCACGGGTTTCGACGTACACGACGCCTCGGTCGTCCTTGGACTTCGAGGGCGTGACTTCCAGGACCTCGGTTTCGCCATAGATCGTGTCACCGTGGAACGTCGGCTTGACGTGCCGCAACGATTCGATTTCGAGGTTGGCGATCGCTTTGCCGGACACATCCTGTACGGACATTCCGAGCAGAAGCGAGTAGACGTAGTTGCCCACGACCACGTTGCGGCCGAATTCTGTTGTCGCCTCCGCGAAGTGGGAGTTGATGTGCAGTGGGTGGTGGTTCATCGTCAGCAGGCAGAACAGGTGATCGTCGTATTCGGTGACGGTCTTGCCTGGCCAATGCCTGTAGATTGCTCCGACTTCGAAATCCTCGAAGTACCGACCGAACTGCATGTTCTGCTCTTTCTCCGTGGTCGTCACTGTTCACACACCGCTCTCTACGGTCTCGATCTCCGGCTTCCACACATCGAGTCGTTCCATGCCGGCCGCGCGCCCCTGGCCGGCGATGACCAACGCCATCTTGCGGGACGCCTCGTCGATCATTTCGTCGCCGAGCATCACGGCGCCCTTGCGGCCGCCCTGGTCGGAGGTGAACCACTCGTACGCGGCGAGGATGTTCTCGGCGTGGTCGTAGTCGGCTTGGGCTGGACTGAAGGTGTCGTTGGCGGCGTCGATCTGGGCCGGATGCAGCACCCATTTCCCGTCGTAGCCGAGCGCGGCGGCTTGTCCGGCAACCCGGCGGAAGCCCTCGACGTTGCGGACCTGCACATACGGTCCGTCGATTGCCTGCAGCCCGTTCGCTCGGGCGGCCATCAGGATCCGCATCAGCGGGTAGTGGAATGCGTCGCCGACACCGTAGCCCGGCGGCTGCTCACCGATCACGAGCGACTTCATGTTGATACTCGCCATGAAGTCGCCGGGGCCGAAGATGATCGTTTCGGTACGCGGCGACGCGGCTGCGATCTCGTCGACGTTGATCAATCCGGCGGCGTCCTCGATCTGCGCCTCGATTCCGATCCGGCCTACCTCGAAACCCATGGTCTTCTCGATCTGGGTCAGGGTGAAGTCGAGCCAGGCGATCTGGGCAGCCGACTGCACCTTCGGAAGCATGATGCAGTCGAGATTCTGACCGGCACCTTCGACGACCTCGACCACGTCACGATAGGTCCAGTGGGTGGTGAGATCGTTGACCCGCACCACGCGAATCTTCGATCCCCACCCGCCTTCGTTGAGTGCCGCGACGATGGTCTTGCGCGCACCAGGTTTCGCGAGTGGAGCACACGCGTCCTCGAGGTCCAGGAAGACCTGGTCGGAATCGAGACCCTTCGCCTTCTCGATCATCTTCGGGTTCGAACCGGGAACCGCGAGGCAGGAACGCCGCGGTCGTTGTGTTCTGGACATGATCTCCCTATCTTGTTTCTTCGAGCTGGAAGGCAGCTGTGGTGTTGTCGAACTGGGCCAGCACTTCGTCGGTATGTTCGCCGAGTAGCGGTGCTCGCCGGAGGTGGGTCGGGGGCGCATCCGCGAACTTGATCGGGGTGTTGGCGATCGTCAGCGGGTGGGACACACCGGGATGATCGACCTCGACCAGCATGTTGCGGGCACGCACGTGGGGATCCGCATAGATGTCCTCGACGGTATTGACCGGTGCCACCGGGACCTTGCCGCCGAGTGTTTCCACGATCTGGTCCTTGGTCCGGGTGGTTGTCCACGCGGTCACCGCAGACATGGTGAAGTCACGATTGTCCAGTCGGCTGACGTTGTCCCTTGTGCGTTCGTCCGTCGCCAACTCGGGGCGCCCGATTACCGCGCAGAGTTGCTGCCAATGTTTGTTGCCCGGCGCGGCGATACTGACCCACCCGTCTGCCGCGGGCACGACATCGAAGGGACAGAGCAGGGGATGGCTGTTTCCCTGCCGGGTCGGTACGTCGCCGTTGTAGGAGTGCTGGTAGACGGCGCGTTCGCACATGGCCAGCATGGCGTCGTACATCGACACGTCGACGAAGCCGCCGACTCCGTCGCGGCGAGCACGGTGCACGGCCGACAGCAGGCCGATCACCGCGAAGAGCGCAGGCACGGTGTCACCGAGACCGGGACCGGTCTTGATCGGGGGGCGGTCGGGCTCGCCGGTGATCTCCATCAAGCCGCTGACGGCCTGGACGGTGATGTCGTACGCCGGCCAGTCCCGCATCGGGCTGCTGCCGGTGCGTTCGTCACCGAATCCGCGGATCGCCGCATAAACCAGGTGGGGATTCTTCTCCTGGAGTCGCTCGTAGGACAGCCCCAGCCGGTCCATGACCCCGTGGCGGAAGTTCTCCACGACGACATCGGCGTGCGCGACCAGTTCGAGCAGCGAGGCGCGCCCCTCCTCGGTGGTGAGGTCGAGAACGACACTGCGCTTGTTGCGATTGACGCTCTGGAAATACCCACCGAATGCGCGTAGTTCGTCATCCGGTGCGAACGGTCCCTGCTCTCGGATGAAGTCACCATGCGGGGGTTCGACCTTGATCACGTCGGCGCCCAGATCTCCGAGGACCATGGTGGCGAAGGGACCCGCGAGCATGGTCGTCAGGTCGATCACCACGACATCGTTCAGTGGCCCGGCGGCCGGCGATCTCATCGTGTCTGCCTTCCGAGGATCGAATCCGAGATGATCTTCAGCTGGATTTCCGACGTGCCCTCGAAGATTTTGGTGAGCTTGGCATCCCGCCAGTACCGTTCGACGGCGAAATCGGTGGTGTATCCGGCACCGCCGTGAATCTGCAGGGCCTCACTGGTTACTCGTTCGGCCATCTCGGTGGCGAGGTACTTGACCATCGACGCCTCCACGGTGTTGCGCCGGCCGGCGTCGACCTCGGTGCACACCCGGTACATCAGCGATCGGGCCGCCTCCACCTCGGTGGCCATGTGCGCGATCTTGAACCGAATCGCCTGGTTCTCGCCGATCGGACGGCCGAACTGGACGCGTTGCCGCGCATAGGCAACGGAGTCCTCGAGCGCTCCGCGTGCCACGCCGATGGCGCGGGCGGCGGTATGAATCCGGGCGGTCTCGAGATCGCCCATGGCGACCTTGAAGCCCTCGCCTTCGGGGCCGACCATGGAGTCACCAGCGGCGTAGGCGTTGTCGAAGGACAACTCCCAGGTCTTCCATCCGTGATATCCGATCTTGCGTACCGGTGTGCCCGTCACTCCCGGGGGCAGCTCACCGCGAGGCTTCGGCATGATGAAACAGCTGATACCGCGCGATCGGTGGTCGCGGTCAATGGGTGACGTACGGGCGAATACCTGAAGGTAGTCGGCTCCGTCGGCGAACGTGCACCACATCTTCTGGCCGCTGATCCGCCACCCGTCGGCTTCCCTGCGGGCCCGAGTCGACAGCGCTGCCACATCGGATCCCGCATCGGGCTCGGACAAGGCAAAGGCGCTGAGGAAGTCGCCCGTAGCCATCCGTGGCAGGTACTTGCTGCGCTGTTCCTCGGTGAATCCCGCGGTGAATTGTTGTCCGCGAGCGATCAGGCTCGACACGCTCATCCACGCGCGGGAAAGTTCCTCGACGATCAGGGCGTACTCGAAGACCCCGAGGCCCAGCCCGCCGTATTCCTCGGGAATCAGAACACCGAAGAAGCCTAGGTCGGCCATCTTCTGGCGCAGTTCCATCGGAATTTCGCCCTTGACCGGATCGAGTTCGTTCGCCACGGGCAGCACTTCCTTGGCGGCGAACTCCCGCGCCATCGCCTGGATCGCGAGGCGCTCGTCGGTGAGATATCCGGCTCCTGACGACCCGACGTCGTCAACTACAGCAGTCATGAGGCTTCAACCCTTCATCCGTGCCTCTATGCGGCACAGTGTTCCGATATCGATCAGGATGCCGTACGGAAGCCGTATTGGTCAACCCTCCCTCCGGCGAGTGGACGGCGGGAGCTTCGTCAGTGCTGGTACGGGCTGTATACGCGTCGAGGTCGGAACGGGGTGTGCGTTCCCTGTTGTCGGACGGGATACCGGGTGGGAGCAGGTTCGGTGGGTGCCCCGCGACTCCGGTGGTGTGCCGATATCTGGCATATCGTGCTAATTCGACCTACTATGATTCGCGGACGATCCCGATGGATCGGCATGTGAAGACAGCGCGTCGCGGCAATGAATGATGCCGAAGGGCGACAGGAACGGAGCGGTGTGGGCTCATGGGTGGCCGTGACAACGAACGAGCGCCGGCACATCGGCGGTTGTCCCACGCGCTGCGCGAGCAAATCGCCGCGGGCCACTTCGACGGTGGCCGCCAGCTTCCCACCGAACTCGAACTTGCCGAGACGTATGTAGTGAGTCGGCAGACGGTGCGGCGAGCATTCTACGATCTGGTGGCGGATGGCCTGGTGTATCGCGTTCCGGGGAGGGGCACGTTCGTCTCCGAACTGGGGAGTAGGCGTCTTCGGCGGCTCGGAGCGATTGAAGAACTGACCAATCTCCCCGCTGGCACCACCACGGAAATTGTCGCGCCTCTGCGACGGAGGGCCGATATCGAAGCCGCAAGCCGTTTACGCCTCGACGATGACTTCGTCTCCACGATCGCGTATGTACGCCGCTACGCGGGGATCGTGTTCGCGATGACGACCGTCCATCTGCCGGATCCTCATGCGCAGCACCTATGTGGCGGCGCGGGGACGGAGCCGGGCGCGATCGGAGCGCACACGATCATCGGTCTCCTGGAACCCCACCTGTCGACTCCCGTTGTCGAACTCGTGCAGTCGATCACCGTGGCGCCGGCGTCCGAGGAGACCGCCGATCACCTCGACTGCCCCGCCGGACATCCACTGTTGCGCGCCGATCGCGTGTATCTCGATTCGGATAGTCGGGCAGTCGAGCTGGCGATCAGTTTCTACTTACCCGAGCACTTCACCTACCGAAACACCATAGGCAGAAGTTGACGGGTCCTTCTCGGGCCGCCAGGGGCGGCCCGAGAAGGAGCGAATCCCGCGAACAGGGGAGAAATGCCGGTCAGGATTCGTCGCCCGAAATATCGCTGCGGAACGTTTCCGGCACCGCTATGGCCCCCATGAGCGTAATAATCGCGGTGGCCACGATGTACCACGGAAAATACTGGGAGTAACCGGCATTGGCCAGGCTAGTGGCTACAAGCGGGACCGTTCCACCGAAGATTGCCACCGAGAGCGAGTAGGGAAAGCCCAGGCCGCTCACTCGTACGTGCGGTGGGAAGTTTTCGACCATCACAGCTGACGTGATCGATGTGCAGAGGCTCAACAACAGTAGCCCGATGAGCTGAATGCATATCAGGACTGAAAAGGTCGAACTTGTGATCGAGAGCAGGAAAGGCGTTACGATGACGGTGCCGACGCCGAATGCGTACATGCACGGTTTACGTCCATATCTGTCGGAGATCAGCCCGGCCACCGGCTGTGCGAGTGTGTAGAGGATCAGCGTGATGATGCCGACCGTCATTGCGGTGGTGGCAGAGGCGCCGTTCTGGATCTGGAAGTACGTAGTCAGATAGGTCGCCCAAAAGTATTGTCCAACACCCATTCCGGTTGCGATTGCAAACACGATCAGGGACTGTCTGGGGTAACGCTGCAGAGCATTGAGCGGGTTGCGACTAACCGGTGCCGCGCCCTCGTCGGAGACGGTGGTCTCGAGCGTTTCTTGCGTCCCGCGGCGAATGTACCAGGCCACGATCGCAGCCAGGGCGCCGACAGCGAAGGGGATTCGCCAACCGTAGTCCCGCATCGCATCTTCGCCGATGAGTGCGACGAACACGGTGATGAAGGCGAGACATGTCAACTTCCCTATGCCCGAGGCGACGAACATGAAGCTCGAGTAGAAACCACGTCGGCCGGCGGGCGCGGATTCGACGATGAAGGCGCCTGCAGTCGTGTATTCGCCTCCGGCGGACAACCCCTGCAGGATGCGGGCAACAGTGAGAATCACGGGCGCGGCGACACCGATCTGGCTGTACGTGGGGCAGATGGCGACAAGCAGGCTGCCGCCGGCCATGAGACTGATGGTGAGACTCAAGGCGCGCCGGCGGCCGTAACGATCTGCGAAGAGTCCGATGAAAAGGCCTGCCAGCGGACGTGCGAGGAATCCGACGGCAAAAACGCCGAATGCGCTCAAGAGCGGTACCAGTCCCGAGGATTCGGAAGTGGGGAAGAAGGACGATGCGAAGTAGACCGCGAGGTACGAGTATGCGAGGAAATCGAAGAACTCGACCGAGTGTCCGATGGTCCCGGCGATCAGCTGTCGTCTCGGGTTCAAGATAGCCGTTTGATCGGATGTTTCTATCTTCATTGAGAAGTGTCTTTCTGTGAAGGCATTGCTCGTGATTCTGGAAGGCACTCGGCCGCCTGTGGCTCGATGAGGGCGCTTCGTGGGCGGGTTCGACGCACTGCCCCGGGTCTGTGGCTTCGAACATCGCACGGGGAAACTCTGCGATCGATGCGAGCTCGTCACAGGCGCGTAGATAGTGGAGCCGACAACAGGTGTGCTAATTACCGGCACAGTGTGTCGAAAAATGAGTATCGTGCTTCGGATCACACTCTGTCAAGGTTGGTTCGTCACGTTCGTCGACGGGGGGTGGAGTGCGTTGGCCTACAGGCTTGGTAGGACAAGCGGAAGGTAGCGAACATGCGGCGACTTATCTCGGGAGTGATTTCTTGTGGGGTGTGCCGGTGAACGGTATGGTGTGCCATCAGTGTCCAGCTGGGCGCAGCGGGCGCACCGGTGGGGAAAAGGAGTGGGCTATGAGGATTGCGCCGCATGAATCAACCGATGTCAGCGCGCACGATCTCGCAAGGTGGGCCGCCGGTATCGAGCCAGGGGCCGCGGATCTCGACCTCGCTCGACGTGCTCTTGTCGATACCGTTGCAGTGGCCCTTGCTGCACTGGACGATCCGGTGGCTGCGTGGACGGATGGTCTGCCGGCTGCACTGCGTTGGGCAGCGGTCGGGCACGTGCTCGATTTCGACGATCTGCACATACCCTCCACGACGCACATCAGTGTGGTGTGCGTTCCTGCCACGTTGGCAGCGGGCGGCGGTGCGCGGGAGTACCTGGCGGCGGCGGGTGTCATGGCACGCCTGGGTGCAGCGCTCGGTTGGGAGCACTACACGCAGGGATGGCACACCACCGCGACGGTCGGTGCCATCTCGGCTGCTGTTGCGGCGGGGCTGTCGCTCGGGCTCGATTCTGACGGTATCGCTACTGCGATGGCGCATGCTGTCCCCGCCGCAGGTGGCGTCCGCCAAGCCTTCGGCACCGCAGGCAAGTCGATGCAAGTCGGATTCGCTGCCCAGGCTGGTGTGCGTGCGGCCACGCTCGCGGCAGCGGGCGCGACTGCCGACCCTCGTGCTGTCGGTGAATGGTTCCGGCTCGTCGGGGGGCAGAGATCCCTGCAGTTCGAAGGTCCCATCATCCCGGATGGCCTCGGGCTGAAGCTTCACCCGTGTTGTTACGCGCTCCAGCGTCCTATCTCGGCGGTCCGGTCGCTCGGTAGGTTGTCGATCGACGACATCGCCCGTATACGGCTGCGCACTCCGCACAGCGCGGTTTTGCCATTGATCCACAACTATCCGAGTTCAGGCCTGGAAGGCAAGTTCTCGCTGAACTACGGTATAGCGGCCGCCCTGCTGGACGGATTCCCTGATATCGGGAGCTTCACGGACGCTGCTGTGCAGCGGCCGGAAGTGCGGAGAATTCTCGACAGTGTCAGCGTGGTTGCCGAGCCAGTGGGGGAGGGAGTGCTCGATGGAGACTGCACGGTAGTCGTCGAACTCCGCGACGGATCACAACTCGAGGCCGTGGTCGACCTGCCGATGGGGCATCCGCGCCGGCCTGCATCCGTCGCAGATTTCGAAGCCAAAGTTCGAGGGTGTGTCGGTGACGAACGGGCGGCCGAGATTATGAACCTGGACTGGGTTTCGGCAGCGGCGTTGCTGCAATGTCATCTGCCGGGCGGTGTCAACTGAAGAACCGGCACGGACATCATTCGGACCACGCGGAGTTCAGGATTACATCGACGAAGTCACCCCGGACGAAGCCGGGAACGAAGTGTGCCAGCACATCGGCCTTCACGTTGCCGAACGTGGTATCCGGGCGGTCTTCGAGTCCATCCGTGAAGGCAGCGAGGATCTCGTTCTTGAAGGCCGGCCGCGGGTGGGAGGCAACGACGGCGGCGCGTTCCTCGTCGGTGATCGCGTCGTAGCCGATACCGAGTACGTCGAGTTCGACGCCGCGGGTAAGCAGCGCGATCTCCGGTGCCATATGCAGTGGAATCTCGGGGGTGGTGTGGAGTGCGATGCTCGTCCACACCGTGTCTACCTCGTATTCGCCGATTCCGTGGGAGCGGAGGAAATTGCGGGCCTCGTCGGCTCCGTCGATCTCGAATCGCTGATCCGCGCGTCGGTATTTCGTCGTGAGTCCGAGGTCGTGGAACATGGCCCCGACGTACAACAGTTCGGCATCGAACGCGAGTTTCTGGTGCCGGGCTCGGAGTGAGCCGAACAGGAACACGCGCCGGGAGTGGTGGTAGATCAACGGGTTCGCGGCCTCCCGCACCAATTCCGTGGCTTCGGTGACCAGGACGGTGTCGGGAATGTCAATGCCTGCGACGGTGTCGGTCATGCGTTTCTCGCTTCCGGAAGTTCTGGTCCGCGGGGCGCGGCTGATCTACTTCACAGTGACATTGTCAACCGCGGCGGAAACCGCCATTCCGGCCCACTTCCGCACAGATCGGGACATGTCCGGTCGGCTGCTCTCAGCGATGGGCGGAGTGGAATCGCTGCCGATACGCCCGCGGCGACACCCCGAGATGCTGGATGAAACTGCGTCGCAAAGTCTCCGGGCTGCCGAATCCGCTGTGCTGCGCCGCGGAAGTCACGGTGTGGCCTGCATCGAGCATGGCTTTTGCAGTGTCGAATCGGATCAGTTCGACGTACTTGGCCGGGGTGGTGCCCAACTCGTCCTGGAACAGCCTGGTCAGGTGCCGGGGGCTGACGTTGGCGCGTGCGGCGAGCCGAGTGATGGAGTGGTCACCGGCGGGATCCGCGGCCACGGCATCGACCACCTCGCGGAGCTGTCCGGTGCGTGGCCGCGGCCCGCGCAGGCTGGGGGAGAACTGGGACTGACCGCCCGGTCGCTGGAGGAACACCACGAGCGATTGGGCGACCGTTCGTGCCAGTTCGGTGCCGTGATCGCGTTCGACGAGAGCCAGGGCCAAGTCGATGCCTGCGGTGACTCCTGCCGAGGAGAAGATGGTGCCGTCCTCGACGAAGATTGCGTCGGGTTCCACGGTGATCCGGGGATATCCGCGCGCGAGGGTATCGGCGTGCTGCCAGTGAGTGGTCGCGCGTCTACCGTCGAGGAGCCTGGCCGCCGCCAGGATGAACGCACCGGTGCAGATCGAGGCCATCCGGTCGGCCTTGGCGGCCAGAGTGGTGGCCGCAGCCGCGAGTTCCGGGCTCACCGGCGTCGACGGAAATCGGTCGCCGCCCATCACCAGCGCGGTTGACAGAAGACCTGTGTCCGCGGCATCGACATCGACGGAAATCCGCATCCCGGTGGACGCGGTCACGTCGACCGCCCCGACCGAGCACAGCATCAACTGGTACGTGGCGCCGAGTCGATTGGCCTCGGTGAAGACCTCGGATGGACCGGCGACGTCGAGCATCTTCACGCCGTCGAACACGAGCACGCCGACACGGTGGGGCACATCCATGAGCTCATCTTCCTCGCCTCGTGCTTTCAACGGCCTGCCGGCTCGGACCCTTCCATAGTTCCGGTGTTGACACCGGTCTTCGTCTCGAATTCGACGACCGGCCCGAGTTGGCCGTCGAGGTCGAGATTTCAGCCGGTGTCGAGGTTCGGGATCTTTCGGCCGACCTGTCCGGGGAATGACCTGATGCTCGAAGATCTGTACAGCAACAGTATTCAGGGTGCGGGCCGTCTGCCTTACGTCGCCTGTCCGACAAGGTGTGCCGATGTTCGGGGGCCTCGTGGTCGTGGACCGGGGGAGACCCCGAGGACGGAGAGTGTGCGACGCTCTTTGTCCGGCAAGGCGTCGGCCCTCCACTTCTTCACCGCCCGGTAGAGCCATTGGCCCACCTGTTCACCGTCTGCGGTGACATAGTTCGCGGGAACAAGGGCGTTGCCGTGCTCTTCGCGGTAGGCGGCGATGGCGGTGAGCATCCGTCGCCGCTTGGCGTCGGTACGTGACACGGCCGGAAGTGGGACGTCGTCATCGCTCCACAGAAAGCCGATCGCGTCGAGTTGCTCGATGCGCTGGGGTGGCAGTGTGCCGAGCATGCGGGCAATCCGCTGGCGGTCCTGCCAACGTCCCAGTCGGAAACCGCATTCGGTGACGTAGTCGGCCGGGACCGGAGTTCGGGGGTGCTGGTGCTGAAAGGCGCGGTAGAGCTGCAGTGCGGAGGTTGCGGGCCTGTTATCTCGCATCGAGATCGCATCCTTGTGAAAGCCGTCGAGCATTATCCGGATAGTCATCACTTCAAGTATGTCAACGAGTTTGACGATCTGTCACGAAAGTCGGCTCGTGTCGCCCCGGGAATGCAATCTCTGCCGGGGCGCCGAGTGCCCGAATGCGGCGCTAGTCGTGGATGTCGACGGCGATTCTCGTCGGTTCTGTGAGAGTCGTGACCTGGAACTGCGGGTAGTCGGTACGGAGGCCGACGAACGACTGGGTGCCTCTCTCGTAGTTCGGTGTGAGGTGTACCTCGACCACGCTGTACGCCGCGGGGTCCGACAACGGGTTCGGTCCGTTGTACGCGGCGATCCCACTCTCGGCCGGGGAGTCCGTGTCGAAGAAGTAGATCTGCAGGATCGATCGACCGTGGAGTCGTGTCGCGGTCTCTTGACCGCGTTGCGTTGCCTCGGCGACGTATTCGGCGCGCCAGCCAGGCGCGTATGTGCCGCCGAAGTCGTAGACGATGCGATCGAATCCGTCGTGCCGCTCGATGTGCATGCCGCTGGCCGTAACTCCGGGGACGGGTGGGGTCACCAGCGCTGTGGGCGGGAAGAATGGGATGCCGGATATCGTCGGGCCCGGTGTCGTCGGTGTGGGAGGGTCGGGGGCGCCGGGACCCCCGTTCGGGTACGTCGGTGGGGGAGGATCCGGTGGTTGGGGCGCGGCACCTCCACCGGACTGTGCGGCGGGGACCGTGCTCCACGGGATCGTCGTCCCGTCGACGGATCCGGTTTGTTCGCTGGTCGACTGACAGCCCGTAGCCAGCGCGATACAAGTCATCATTGCGACGGACAGGATCAGTGTGCGCGTTTCGCCCCTCATGTATGCGTATCGCCCTGCGCCGACCAGATGTGACTCGCGCGCGAAGCGACGAGCAAGTAGCAGGCTCAGTGACGCACGCGGTAGCGGATATGGCCGGCCTCCGGCGTGTCGATCACCCGAACGATCTCCAACTCGACGCGGGCGGGCAACACGTCGAACAGCCGACGAGCACCGCCGAACAGCACCGGGATTTGATGGATCCTGCGCCATCGCGCTCTCACCAACGGCGTTGACCGTCTACGACGGCACCACCTTCCGTTACGCAGACCAGTCCTCCGGTCTCCGGCTGGAATTGCGTGGCCGCTATGTGTTCGAACCGACGGTTCGTAGCGAATCGCAGGAGAACGAGGGGATGGCTCGACGGCTTCGTGCCACCCGACAAGTCGAGGCTTGGCTCTCGGAGGGTTCTGCTTCCCCATGTTCTCCGTCCGGAGTCTGGCTCGACAGAGGACCGTCACCGCGCGCGGTGGCTGAAAGCCGGTATGCCGACTGCGGATAACCTCGTCGATGAAGTTCTGGATGCGCCGATGGCGTTCGGCGTCGGACATCTTGGCCGGCTGATGCATCAGTGTCATCTCCTCTGGGGTGGTGTCGAGCTTGGCTACGGCGCGCAGGACGGCGCGTCGCAGCCGGAGGGTGTGGATCTGGACGTCAAGTGCCTGAGCGTGTATGGCCGCGACTTGCTTCAGGGACACGTCGTTGTTCAGCACCGTGCGGATGGTGGGCAGAGACAGTCCGAGATCGCGTAGCGTGCGGACCAGGTCGAGGCGAGCCACTGCCTGAGCGTCGCACCGGCGGTAGCCGGCCGGGCTGCGTTCGGTCGGCGGCACGATCCCCTCGTCGGAGTAGAAGCGGATCGTGCGCACCGGCAGCTCGCTGCGCTCGGCCAACTGGCCGATGGAGTAGAGCTCGTCGTCATCCACGTAGCAAAGAGTGCTGTATCGACCTACTGGAGACGCAAGCCGAGGATGGCGCACCGCACGCCAACCGCCGCACAATGATCGAGGACCGGTCAAGGCGTACCTCGACGAGTTCGCTGAACACGCGCAGGCCGACGAGGTGATGCCTCCCAGGCCGAGACCACCGAAATCCTGGCTGAAGTCCTACGACCTGCTCGCCGACGTGTGGCACTCCGCGCCCGTGCGCGGCCGAGGGATGTGAATCCGTAACAGACCAGTCGGTCTGGGCGATCAAGGTGTTAACGCAAGATACCGACAACAAGGAGCGAGAACTGTGGGTTCGTCTGAAATTTTCACCGATTTGGTCGCCTGGGGTGCTGAGGGTTTTCTGAACGGAAATCCGGTGCAGTCGGCAGTGGGTGCTGTGCTGTTCCTGGGTCTGGGACTCTGGGACCTCGTCACGGGGGCACCCATCGTCATCTGAGCAGGCCAGCCGCTCGGCATTGTCGCTACGAACTTGCCAGCGAATGTGCATCTGTCGGCTGAGTCCGGCCGAGGCCGATGGTCGGCCACACCCCGATCAGGCTGCCCGCTCCTCGACCCGAGACCTTCCGAACCCGGCCACTCGACGCCGGACAACATCCGTGACATAGCCGTCGTAACCACTCTTCGCTTCGACCCTCGTCTGTGCCTAGTGGATTCGCACAAGAACAGAAACGTTATTTTTCCTTGCACGATGCGCGGGCCGTCGGGCATCGGACGGGCCCAGCGGGGGCTGCCCGACATCAGACGTCTTGCTACTGAGAGGATCTCAATGAGAAGCACAATTATTGCTGCAGCACGCGTCACGGCCGCCGTCGTATCGGGGCTGGCCTTCACAGCGATCATCGGCTCCGGCACCGCCCAGGCGGACCCCCAGGACTGCGTCATCCAGCGGGATGCCTTCAGCGCGACGGCGACCTGCCATGACACCGATGCGCCCGCTGGCAGGGAGTACGCGCTGATCGTCGACTGTTGGGGCCTTCACGGCATCCCCAACGCCTTTCCGTTCTACGCGATCGGGCCTTTCAGTCAGTCCAGTCGCTCATTCGTGCCGACAGGTCAGGCCACGGGGGCGTGCAGCACGAATTGGGGTGCCCCCTCGTTGGATGCCGGCGTGATCACGAACGCCCACGTGGAGATCTATCGCCAGTAGCAGTACCAGGGATGCGACCGCGTATCCGCCGAACCCGTGCACTTGGTTGACGATCCACACCCCGGCCTCGATATCGCCGGCCACGTGGAGGGCCGCGCGCTTGCAGTCCCGGTCGCCAGTCGGGCGGGATCTCGCGTCATGGTTTCGCTGCTTCACAAGGGCGAGGGCTGAGCGCCGACGACCGTGCACAGAGCTGACCGAACAGGGATCCGCGTACGGGACGGATACAGACGGGCATTCTGAAACGTCGTCGAGCTACGGCCGCGTCCATGGCGACGGATTGACACACGTGGGTAACGCGCACGTGCGTCAGCCGATCTGCTCGAACAGGGACACGATGATCCCTTCGGGCCCACGCACGTAGGCCATTCGCACGCTGTTCTCGTACTCGCCGATGCCGCCGATGAGCCCGTACCCGTCCGCGGCCACCGCGTCGACGGCCGCCTGGAGGTCGCCGACCTCGAAGGACACGTTGCGCAGGCCAAGCGCGTTGGCCATCGCTGTGGGCGATCCGGGCACGTGGTCGGGCGTGACGAAGGTCGCGAGCTCCAGGCGGGATCCTCCGTTGGGCGGCCGCAGCATTGCGATCTCACAGTGCGCGCCGGGGATGCCGCAGACGGTCTCCACGAATTCGCCCTCCACGGATCCGGTGCCCTCGACCTCGAGGCCCAGTCCGACGAAGAACGCCGTTGCCGAGTCGAGGTCGGCGACGGTGATGCCGATGTGGTCGAATCGTTGTACGTGTGCCATGGGATCCATCCTCCAATTGTTGTTGTGCCGATGCGATGCTGGGACGGGTGGGTGCAATGAACTGCGTTGCCCGTCAGCACAAGCTGCGCACCTCGTGCGACGGTCCTATATTCGTCAAGCGCCGAAATTGGGAGCGGGTTTCTCATGCTCGCCCGTGCGCGGAGCTGCGGTTTGTGGAGGTGTACGGCAGGTATTCGGCGCCGGTGTCGTCGGGAGCGGTGTCCTCGCAGAGGTGTGGGCTGGCATCGAACCTCATCGCTATTCTGGCGTCGTCGTAGGTGGGCCAGCCGGGATCTCCGTGGGTCGCGAAGTCGAGCCAGGTTTGGTGCATCGCGTGGGTGAGGGCGCCGGGTGCGGCGTCGCCGACGAGGCCGCGGCATGCTTGTGTGGTGTCGAAGACGAAGGGGACGTCGAGGCCGTGTGCGGCGCCGTGCAGTGGTGATCGCCATGCGAATTCGTAGACGTAGGTGGGGCCTGGGTGGCGGCGCGCGGTGCGGCGGCTCGGTGATCGGAACATCAGGTCCGTAAAGGCGGCTGTGAGTGCGTGCGCGGGGGTGACGGCCGGGTCGTGTAGACCGTGTCGTTCGAGGAGCGCTTCGGCATCAGGGTAGGTGGCGGCCAGCTCGGCTACGGCGTCATGCGCGTCGAAGGCGGCGAACTCGTCGGCACCGAAACCGAGGTTGGCTTCCTCGAGTGTTGTGCCGATCAACAGGTCGACGCCCCGCGAGTGTGTGTTCGGGACTCCGACCGGGTCGGGGAGGACGTCGTCACCCGTGGTGGGGAGGAACAGCGCACGACGGTGGCCTGGGTCGACGCCGTTGTCGTCGCGCAGGTCGGGGCGGGGTTCGTTTCTGAGCAGAGCTGCCTGCGCGCGCAACAGGTCGGGGGCAGAGAATGCTCGGAATGCGTCTGTGGTCGGTGAGGTTCCAAGCCGGTCGGCGAGTGCCTTCGTGAGTTCTTCGGCGATGTCGAGCCGGCGGGCCATCTCGTCGTGTCCGCTCTGGACGATCGCTCGCTGGAACAGTCCGGCGGCCAGCGGGGAGTGCAGCAGGAACGCGACCGAGGAGCCGCCGGCCGATTCGCCGAAGACGGTGACGTTGTCCGGGTTCCCGCCGAACCCGGTGATGTTGTCGCGAACCCAGCGCAGTGCTGCGATCTGATCGCGCAATCCAATGTTCGTGATCTCACCGGGCAGTGCGAGGAAGCCCTCCGCCCCGAGTCGGTAATTGACAGTGACCAGGATGACGCCGTCGCGCGCGAACGAGGTGCCGTCGAAGGCGGGGGCGGCGCCCGAGCCGATCATGAACCCGCCGCCGTGGACGTAGACCATCACCGGAAGCCCGCTCGCGCCGGGGTCGGGTGTCCAGACGTTGAGATTGAGGTAGTCGCCGTCTCCGGTGACCCATCCGGGCCCGATCAGCGGCGCCAGATTCGCATGAGCGGGGTGCAATGGCGGCTGGGGTGCGGTAGCGCCGTAACCGGTGGCGTTCCTGGTCCCTGCCCATCGTTCGGTAGGGCCAGGGGATGCGAATCGGCGTTCGCCCGCTGGAGCTGCCGCGTAGGGGATTCCCAGGAATCGGGTGACCCCGTCGGCGTGGTCACCGGAGAGTCGCCCTGCCTCTGTGTTCACGGTGCGGACGGTCATCAGCGATTCCCTTTCGTATGTGCGCATCACGCTGGATGGTCGGGCCGAGGGGGCCGTGTGAATCGGCAACCACCTCGTCCAAGCGTCTACGCAGATCTCATACTATCTGCCACTGGCGTGGCAGGTGCGGGAGGTAGACGTGTGTCACGGCTACCCGTATCACCGTGCGGTGGTGCGGGTTTGACCGTGTTTCACACCGACGCTCGTGATGCAGGAACATGCGGTTTCGGAGTCACCTCCAACCGCGGTGTCACGGCGGGCAGGCTGCGGCGGACCCGGCGGTGCGGTGGTCTGCTCGGGGTGGGGCTTGTCGTGGCACTTGCGCACCGACGCATGCTCGGCGAGCGGGCCTCGGGCTGAGGTGGTGGTCGGCCGATTTCGATGGTCGGCCAGAATGACGAGTCGGTGGCGACACGCTGTTCTGATCCGGCCGGCAGGATCGTGGAAATGGCGGTATCGGCGTCCGGCGCCGGGCCGGACGCCGATACCGTCCACGTCAGTCCGAAGCCGTGTCGACGGCTCGTCCGAGGTGGCGGGCGAAGAACCGGGCCGAACTGTCGCGCTCGTATTCGGGCACCTGGTTGTGCCTGCCAGGGTGGGCGTGCAGTGTCTTTTCCCTCGAGGCGAAGGCGTCGAACAACGCCACCGCAGAGGTGTGGTCGATTTCGTCCTCGTCCCACGGAATCCGGTACTCGACCGGGACGGTGATCTTCCTTGCCGCCTCGATCAGAGCGTCGTGTACGTAAACCCCACCGAAGCTCACGGCAGCGATCCGGGATTCGACCGCCGTCAGCATCAGCCCGGTCACGACGCCCAAATTCACCCCGCCGTAGCCGATCGGCGCTTCGGCGCCGATCTCGGGCAGCGATTGCAGGGCGTCCAGGGTCGCCTGCCATTCCGGCACCGCACGCTCCGCCAGCGACATGTTGTAGTCGATGACGATCGGGGCGATCGGCTCGATCGCCGCCCGGGCCTGGTGGATCGCCTCGGCCCACCATTGATCCTGAAGGCTTCGCGGCCGGTCGCCATGTCCGGGCGCGTCGATGGCGGCGACGGTGAACCCATAGGTGGTCACGCAGCGGAGTGCACTGGCTACCAGCCCCGGCGCCTTCTTGTGCATGCCGCCGGAGTGCCCCGACAGCAGCAGCGGTGCGCCAAGGGCTCCGGATGTGGGCGACCAGAGCACGCCGGTGATCTCATCCAGAGTGAAATTGCGTTCGATGACACCGTTCGACGATGTCTCAGAGGTGAAGTGCATGGTGTTGCCTTTCGGGATTGCCGTGTTGTCGAGGCGCTCCCGACGACACCTACGTCAATCGCCGAACCGTGAACACGAGTGGGAGCACCCACATGGTTATTGCGTTCATGGGTCTCACCTCCTCGCGTGACGTCACGGTCTCGCGCACGCTATCAACCTGAACCGAACCCCGTCCAACCTATTTCCTGCCCACCGACCCGACCGGTTGTCGACACTGCTCATCTGCCCCGCCGTCTACCGGCACTCGACAAGACGCCCCATAGCCCACCACAGCGCGCCTGACCACAAGCTCGGCGCATGTGAAGATGCGTTCATGCGTACTGAGAATCACGACGAGTCCGCAGGTGGCAGCCGACCGACGGCTGACGACGGGTCGTTCACGCTGACGGTCGATGGCGAGGTCTTCACCGTGACGCTACGTCCAGAGGAACCAGGCGCCTGCGACTGTGACTGGGAATCCGGACCGAACGCTCCATCCGCCCCGCTCCAGCCGAACACGATTGACGAGCATCGGGAGTCGATCCGCGACTTCCTCAGTCAGATCAACCCCGAGACCGGCTACATCGGCGACTGAGACTCCGCCACGAGGCACAGAGGACCTGAGATGACATCGGGCGCCGATCCGCGTGCGGACGCTGCAGTGCCGTCACAGGTTGTCAGTCCGGTCTGGCATTCTTTGTCCTCATGGCTGACACCACGACGCAACGAACAGTCGACGCCGAGTTCGACATCGACAGCTGGGATGAAGTTCCCTATGACGAGCCAGACGAAGGCCCGAAATTGACCAGGGTCGTGATTCGCAAGACCTATCGAGGCGCCCTGGACGGTACCGGGGTCGCGGACGTTCTTACGACGCAGGGGCCCGAAGGTGCCGGTTACGTTGCCTCGGAACGTATCCACGCGACTCTGGACGGCCGGCGCGGGACGTTCGTGATTCAACATGGCGGTGTGGCCGACGGCGCAGACCAGACAACGTTCGGCACCGTGATCCCGCATTCGGGTACTGCGGAGCTGACCGGACTGTCCGGTCGCGCCACCGAGGCCCGCCAAGGCGTCCTGACTCTCGTCTACAGCTTCGAGAACCATCCTGAGTAGTTCACGGTGGCGGCCACTTGGGACCGTGGCCGGTACGAGCCATCTGCTCGTTGAGCCGCCGAGCCGATTCCCGCGAGGGGATCCGCTACTGGTGACGTAGACACACGTGGGTAACGCGCACGTGCGTCAGCCGATCTGCTCGAACAGGGACACGATGATCCCTTCGGGCCCACGCACGTAGGCCATTCGCACGCTGTTCTCGTACTCACCGATGCCGCCGATGAGCCCGTACCCGTCCGCGGCCACCGCGTCGACGGCCGCCTGGAGGTCGCCGACCTCGAAGGACACGTTGCGCAGGCCAAGCTCGTTGGCCATCGCTGTGGGCGATCCGGGCACGTGGTCGGGCGTGACGAAGGTCGCGAGCTCCAGCCGGGATCCTCCGTTGGGCGGTCGCAGCATTGCGATCTCACAGTGCGCGCCGGGGATGCCGCAGACGGTCTCCACGAATTCGCCCTCCACGGATCCGGTGCCCTCGACCTCGAGGCCCAGTCCGACGAAGAACGCCGTTGCCGAGTCGAGGTCGGCGACGGTGATGCCGATGTGGTCGAATCGTTGTACGTGTGCCATGGGATCCATCCTCCAATTGGTGTTGTGCCGATGCGATGCTGGGACGGAGCCGGGGTTGGGATCTCGACATGTTCTTTCCGCAAAGCTGCGGTCAACCCAGGGTTTCGAAAGGTCGTGCGGGACGACATGTTGCTGTCGCGTCTGGAAGACGCGGGAACGCCCCCAGTGCGCGACGGTCCACGTGATCGGGTACCGGTCATCGATCCTGGGCGCCGGCCTGTGCGGTGCCCGTCCAGCCGGTCGGGTGCTGGGGGATGCCTCCCGGGGTGGGTTCCCGGGCGCCGGTCAGGCGTCTACACCGCTGTTGCGTGTCTCGGACAGGAAGAAGGCGCAGCCGGCGGTGGCGAGTGCCGCAAGGATCACGTAGTAGGCGGGGATCCCCGGGTCGCCGGTGCTCGCGATCAGGGCGGTGACGATGAGCGGTCCGGCGCCCCCGAAGATGGCCAGGCCGATGTTGTAACCGATCGAGTAGGACGTGGTCCGGACGGAGGCGGGGAAGAGTTCCATCAGTGCGGTGTGGATGACTCCGGTGTGGCCGGCGAAGAGCACGGCGAGCACGACGATGCCGAGGACGGCGAGCACGATGGTGCCCTGTTGCATGACGAGGTAGGCGGGGTATGCGAGCAGGGCCATGGCGACGCCGGAGCCGAAGAGCAGGGGCCGGCGTCCGTATTTGTCGGAGAGGAGGGCGGCGACCGGGACGGCGGGTGATCAGGGCGAGAAGTCCGATGGAGGTGATGGTGAAGCTGGCGGAGGAGCTGAAGTTCAGTTGCTTCGTCAGGTAGGTGGGCAGGTAGTTGAACAGCACGTAGTAGCCGACGCTGTTCAGCAGGGGCAGGGATGCGGCCATGAGCATGCGCCGGCGATTGGCTTTGGTGGCGAAGGCGTCTTTCAGGGGGCTGGCGGCGAGTTCGTTGTTCTCCCGGAGCTCCTCGAACGCGGGCGGTTCGGCGACGCGGCGGCGGATCCAGACCCCGACCAGCCCGAGCACAGGCTAGATCGACACCCGCCCGTCCTTGACTGGGGTCGGGCAGGCCGGCGCGCGGAGGTCGCAGGAGGTCCTGACCTCTCTTCTGTCGTCACCGTCGTGGCAGAGGCCGGAGAGGTAGAGGAACATGGAAGAAATGAAAGCGGTGCGGCTCCACGCCTATGGCGGACCGGAGAATCTGGTCTACGAGGATGCCCCCCGTCCGGACCCTGCCGGGGACGAACTCGTGGTGCGGGTGCATGCTGCGGGGGTCAACGTGCTGGACTGGTTGCTGGGCGAAGGCGGGTTCGAAGACTTTCCCGATGTTCCGCTGCCGTGGATTCCGGGGTGGGACATCTCGGGAGTAGTGGAAGTGGTCGGTAACGGCGTCAGCGGGTTCCGGCAGGGCGACAGCGTCTATGGAATGGTTCGGCTGCCCGAACCCGGAAACGCCTACGCCGAGTACACGGCAGTCCCCGCCAGTCAGGTCGTCGCCAAGCCGCCCATCCTGGACCACATACAAGCGGCGGCGGTGCCGATGACCGGATTGACGGCGTGGAGGGCCCTCTTCGACGAGGCCGGTCTACAACGAGGGCAGCGCGTGTTGATCCATGCAGCCTCCGGTGGTGTCGGCCATCTGGCCGTGCAATTTGCGAAGGCCCTGGGAGCGCACGTGGTCGCAACCGCGTCCGGCTCCAACCGGGAGTACGTGAACTCGCTCGGCGCTGACGAGTTCGTCGACTACCGCGAGCAGCGGTTCGAGACGTCGGTGGCTCCGGTGCATGCCGTGATCGACACGGTCGGCGGCACAGTCCAACAGCGGTCCCTGGACGTGCTGAAGCGAGACGGGGTTCTCGTCGCCCTGCCAGCAGAGGTTCCGGACGAGGTCAAGGCCGAAGCCGAGCGACGCGGTATACGGACGCGACACTTCAGCGTCGAACCGAACGCCGACACGCTGACCAAGATCTCCCGGCTCGTCGATGACGGCAGAGTGCGGCCCACGGTCAGCTCCGTGTATCCCCTCACCGAGGCGCAAGCTGCCCACGAAGTGGGCCGGGCAGGACACGTCCGAGGGAAGCTGGTCCTCGACGCGACCACGGTTGCTTCCTGACCAGCGTGCTTCGGGACGGGCGCCGGCTGCTGCCCGAAATGCGCTGGGCGCCTGTCGCGCCCCGGTGAGGGTTCGGCTTGCGGACAACCGCGCGACGATCGACAGATATCCGCTCTGCGGAACCACCTGTCCGTCGGGGCGCTGTCGCCAGACTGTCACTTCAGCGCAGATACTCCGGGTCCGTCGAGGTCACCCAGCGCCGACTTACGTCCCGATATTGCCATGAGCAGTGATAGCGCAGGGCCGCAGACTTCTGGGCCGTCACCGATCGACACGTCTGCGTCGGTGGCCCGCAACCGGACCTGGGCAATGAGTTGCTTCGCACCTCCCAGGGATACCGGGGTGCGCGCCTGGTACCGCAGCGATCTGACGACCGCCTCCGACGGATATATACGGTTGATGCCCAGCGGCCGACGGATGTCTTCGCCATGGACGACCTCTTCGACCAGCCTGCTGTCGAGCGGTGCCGGCGGCGTCGACGTGCGTGTTGCTACCTGCTCGAGCCGGGCGAGCGTTTGGCGGGGTGTGGCGCCGCGTTCGCGTTCGACGCCTTGGGCGTTCTGGCGATCGAAGTTGAAGCGCGCCCGGGCCATATTGCGCACGATGCCGAGGCGGGTGGTCTTCGCGTTGTTGATCAAGTGGGCGGCGACATCGTGCACAGTCCAGTCACCACAGAGTGAGGGGTGGGCCCACTGGTCGTCGGTCAGGTCGGTGAGGTCATCGATCAGCGCCGCACGCTCCGCATGCACGATCGGCCAGACATCATTCATGAAGCCAGTGTGACAAATGCTGCCCGTCACCGACTGGATTGGGCCCGACACCGTCCCGACCCATGGCCCGTCGTACCGCAAGCTGCCGATGGCCGTGGCCTCACAACTCCTCAGGTGGGCAGCTCCGCCCCGGACTGTTCGGCGGCCATGTACTCGGCGTACCAGTCCGGCCAGTTCGGGTCTTCTTCGCCGGTGCGCTCTTCGTGCCGGCCGTGGGCAGCCGCCGCGCGCCGCAGTGCGGTCGCGAGGTCGCGTGCAGAGCCGAACGAGGTGACGGCGGTATCGATGCGCCCGGGAAGCCTGGTGGTGATCTCTTGCAGCACCCAGTCGTTGCCATCGGGGTCGCTGAACGACGCCAGCGAGAAGTAGCTGCGACGGTCCGGGTCCAGCCCGTCGCCCGGGCCGTCCGTGCCGAGGTGAAATAGGGTCACCTCGATGCCGGCGGCGACCAGTTGGTCACGGGCAGCCTCGATGTCGGAGACAATGAGGTATCCCTTGGCGGAACCGGGTGCGGCCGTTGTGAGGTCGGCGCCGAAGTGGATCGAGGCGTCGGCGCCGGGCGGGGTGAACTGGACGACGCCGGAGCCCGGCGGTGTGACGTCTTGTCTCCAACCGAGCCGGGTGTAGAAGTCGGTGGCGCGGTCGACATCCGTGACGGGGATGACGACGACCTCCAACTTCATGTCGACCGGCGCGACCTGCGTGTTGGTTGCTTCGTTGGTGCTCATGGTTGCCTCTCTGTTTTTCGTCGTGGGGATTGATCGGGGCGGGTCGTTCGAGCCACCCACGTTTCGCCGTGTGGTCATCAGGAGACGAACTGCTGGCCACCGTCGATGTCGTATGTCGCGCCGGTGAGCGCGGTGTTGCTCATGATGTGGACGGCCAGTGCGGCCACGTCGGCGGGGCCGACGACCCGGCCGATCGGAAGTGTTGTCCGCAATTCGTTCCGGCGCGCGTCCAGCCGATCTCCGAGCAGCGATGCCGACAGTGGGGTGTCGACGAAGCCGGCGGCAATGAGATTGACGCGAACCGGCGCGAGCTCGAGCGCGAGGGCCGCCGTGAACGGGGGTAGCGCGGCGGTGGCGGCGGACGCGATCCCCAGTCCGTGACCGATGCGCCGACCGCCGGTTCCGCCCATCAGTAGCAGAGTGCCCCCGGGCCTCATCTTGCTCGCCGCGTTGCGCGCGACCTCGAGCCCCAGCACCACGTGACCGCTGAGTTGCTCGCGCACCTCGTCGGAGTCCATCTCGAGCAGGGGCGCGTAGCGCGGGCCCCCGGCAGTGACCAACACATGGTCGATCGGTGTCGGCAGGTCGTGGAAGAAGCTCGCCAAGGAGGCGGTGTCGTTGGCGTCGAAGGCCGCGGTGCGCTGCGCGCCGACGTCTGTCGCTGCGTGCTCGAGCCGGTCAGGATTGCGGCCGGTGAGGATGACATCGGCACCCTCCGCCCGGGCGCGGCGAGCCGTTTCGAGCCCGATGCCTGCGCTGCCGCCGATCACGACGACGGTTTGTCCGGCCAGTCCCGGTTCGCGCTGGATGGAGACTGGAGTGGTTTCGGTGGTCATAGTTTCTCCGATCGGTAGCGTCGGCTGCCGATGGTCGGGATGCTTGCGAGCAGAGCGCCCACGCTTCCTCCTCGGACCTGCCGCAGCCGTCGGCAGGACTGATCGCGACCCCAGGGGACGCCGTCGCGGGCTGCGCCGTTTCAACCCTGACCGAATCCGCCATGTCATCGGCGCGGCGAGGGAGGGCAGCTTGCAGTCCCGGCATCTGCGCGATATGCAGTCACCGGTCGGCCTCCGCCTACGGAAATGCTTCTACAGTCCTCGCGGCCGGGCAAGGGCGGACGCACAGTGGGCTTCCGGGTGTGGAGCGGTGGCGAGCCTCAACGCCTCAAGGGTGGGGGAGCGGTGTCGCGTCTCGGGTATCGAGTATTGCTGTCATCACTGCGATTTCATTGCTCTGGTCACGGATCATCCCGCGTGCGATGCGGCGGATCGGTTCCGATGCAACCGAGTGGGTGGCTGCCTCGGCCATGTCGACTCCTCCTTGGTGGTGCCGAATCATGAGCTGCAGAAACAGTGTCTCGGCATCTGCTCCGCGCAGGCCGGCGAGCCGGGTGATCTCGCTGGTACTCGCTGCCCCCGGCATGGGTGCGCCGCCGTGGTCACTCATGGCGGGATCCGATCCGTGCATCCATTGCATCGGGCGCGGTGTGGTGAACGGTTCGTCGAAGAGGTTGAGCCAACCGCGCATCGTCGCGATCTCGGAGGTCTGTGCGACGACGATCTGATCGGCGATGACCCGGATCTGCGGATCGATGTCCCGCGACAGCGTCTGGGCGATCAGCACGGCCTGCTCGTGGTGCACCGACATGTCCTGAGCGAAACCGATGTCCGCTGATGACAATTGCACCCCCTCGGGGTTCGTGTCGCGTTCCGATTGCAACCACATTCCGGCGGCGATCCCGGCGGCGCCGAGCAGGATGGCGCTCAGCAATAGGACGAGGGGACCGTGGGACGACGAAGGCTTGGTGTCACTGCCCATAAGTCGATGCCTGATTCGCCGGTGGTTGATACACGGTGTCGTCCAGTTGCAGCGCCATGAATCCGTTGTCGCTGCACGAGGTCCAGATCTGGTTGCCGTGGAACTCCGGCGGTGAGAAGCACCAGTCCGCGGACAGGTCGCCGAACGCCACCATTCCGGCGCGTGGGCCGAACGCGACCCGCGGATCCGTCTTGCCCTCGAAGACGGCGCGGGCGAGCGGAACGAAGTTGAAGAGTGAGACACCGATCAGCGAGGACAATGCGTGTGGAGAGTTGGTGAGCTGAACGTTCTTACCGGTCTGTGCCGGCGGGTTGTAGTAGGCGATCTCACTGATGCGGCTCAGATCGCGGATATCGAACACGCGTATCCCGGACGATTCCCAGGAGCACGCGAGCGCGGTCGGGTCGGCTGGACGGTCGACCACGCAGTAGTGCGGATCGTAGGAGAACACCGAGCCGCCTTGCGACGACCGAAGGTTCGCGGCGGTATTGGCCGGAAGTTGGATCTCGAGCTTGATCTTCTGCACGATCTCGGCGTGCGCCGGGTCGGCGACATCGAAGACCTTGATTCCCCCGCCGCCGGTTTCGTCGACGGTGAAGATGTAGGGCTTGTCCCCATACGTGACCGGGATGCTGTGCTGATTGAAGAAGCCGTCGGTCCACAGATAGGTGGCGATCTGCGGCACGGTGGGATATGGGTCGCCTCGTTGCACCGCGCTGATGTCGAGGACGGTGATCCCACCGAGATTCGACAGGTACATCCTATTTCCGTCTGGGGTGATGCCGAATCCGTGCCCGCCCAGTCCGTGCAATCCCTGCCAGAGGATCCGCGGCTCGGCCGGGTTTCTGATGTCGATGGCGGTGAGGAATCCCGGTGCGGGACCGGACACCCAGTAGGTGTTGCCGTCCGGGGAGAAGCCGCCCTCGTGGGAGATGAAGGGCAGCGGCATCGTGACGTCGGTACCGGCACCACGGTTGAGCAACCGGGGGTGGGCACAGTCGGAAATGTCGTAGACGGAGAAGTAACCGGTGCCGGCAGCGATCGGCACCGCCGTGGCCGCGAGCAACTTGCGTGCCTTGTTGACCTTGAGACTCTCCCAGGTTCCGCCCAGCATCGCGGGTTCGTTGAGGGTCGTGGACAGCACCGGCCGCGCGGGGTTCGACACGTCGAGCACCTGTACGCCCGGCGTTGTGGGGTTGAGCAGGTTCCCGGGGAAGAACGTGCTGGTGTAGGAGCAGTGGTCGTAGGTCACCGACAGCAGGCCACCACCGCGATCCTGCAAGCCTCCGACCAGCGACATGTTGCATCGATAACCCTGGGTGCTTCGGCCGTTGTTTCGGTCCTCGGCCGGAACGTCGCCCTGCAGACCCGTTTCGGGCAGCGAACCGGGACCGCAGTTCGCCCGCGGAACGGCCGTCGAACCGACGTCGTCGAAGAAAAACGTCTCGGCTGACGCGACGGCAGGCGCGGGGCTCGTCGCGACCCCGAGGACGACCGCTACCGCCAGGGCCGCGGTAGCCACACCTCGCCGCGCACATCCTGGCCGCGTCCGCGCGATCCGCATCCAGATCTCCCCCTGCAGTGTGGTCTCGATCACGGGAAGGCTAGCAACGCGTACTCGAGTTCACATACAAATCGGGCAACTCCGCAGAACTGGCAGACGGCATGTGAAAGGTATGGCGAGAACTACGCCTCCAAGTCGCCGCCAACCTCCTGTCCTGGCTCACCGAGCAGGACCGCACCCTCGCCGAGGCGACCAGGCCGACGTCGACCGCTGGCTGGGGGAGGTGCCAGCACCCGCCACCGACTACGGGACTTCGTGCGCTGGGCACACCAGAACGATCTCGCCGCCGACCTGCACGTGTCCTGGCTCGGCCGCGACGGTCTGCCCGAACACCTCCTCGGCGACCACGAACGCTGGTCCGCGCTGCGCCGGTGCCTGACCCACGACGACCTCGACCTGCGGGTGCGGGTGGCCGCTGCCCTCGTTCTGCTCTACGGCCAGATCCCCACCCGCATCGTCGAACTCACCACCGCCCATCTCAGCACCGACACGCGGGGCGACAGCTTCCTGCGACTGCACGACCGTCCTGTCCTGCTTGCCACACTGATCACCGAACTCATCGACAGGCCGGGTCAGCGTCGTTCCGCCGCGCTCGCCCCGTCGACGGCACCGGCCCGGTTGTTTCCGGGCAGGCGCCCCGGCTCCACCTCGATCCCGGTCGGCTCGCACTCCTGCTGCGCACGGCCGGGTTCACGGTGCGGTCCGCCCGCGGGGCGGCGCTGGTGGCACTGGCCGTCGACCTGCCCGCACCCGTGCTCGCCGACCTCCTCGGCATCTTCATCGGTGCCGCGGCCCGGTGGTGTGCACTCGCCGCCCGCGACCACGCCGACTACCTCGCCGCACGCACCGCACATCCGCCCCGGTGACACCACCTGCGGCTCAGGTCTTCGCCCGATGTTTTGTGTCAGGCCTACCCCTTGGCCTCACCGGTTACAGGCCCGACGAGCCCGAAAGCGGAGGTACCTCATGGTCACCGCCGCACCGATGCTGCCAGGGACGCCCGCCTCCACGACGGGCCGCGAGGCCGCGCAACTCGCCCTGATCGGCCGGCCGCAACCGATCCGGGTCCCCGAACGGCTGTGGCGGTCCTGGCTCGACGACCCCACTGTTGTGGCGCGGTTCGAGGCGAAGACCTACCGGCGCCCGGGTGGCCGGTGTGGCTCGGCAGCGTCTCGTCCACCGGGCACGGCTCCTTCCGTGCCGCGAGCCTGCCCGGCATGTCTCGACGTGGCACCGTGCCCGCGCACGTTGGTTCGCCATGAGGACCGTAACGGAGCGTTGGGCGTGCGGGGACGGATCGTCGAGACGCACCTCGACCTCTGGGAGCGGGCGCGATCCCCGGGAGCAGCTGGGCACCCATCCCGGGACCGGGGCTGACCGCAGATTCGGGGTTGCGTGCAGGCGGGCATGCCCATTCTCGTCCGCGCGCCCCAAGGGCGAGAATATCGTTGGTTGCAGCACTGCACTCCGGGCCCAGCAGGGACCCGTGAGCGTTCCGACGTCCGGGAACGGGATGTGAGTGGTCATGGTGGAGCGAACGGGTGTGCGTCGCGAGGTTCTCCCGATTCCGGATCGGCCCTACCTCGGTCTGGTCACCTATGACGCCAAGGATCCAGACACGACTTTCCCCCCGATCGAACCCCTGCTCCCTCCCGACGGTGCGCCGAACGTGCTCGTGGTCCTGCTCGACGACGTGGGGTTCGGGGCCGCCAGTGCCTTCGGCGGGCCGGCGCACACCCCGACCGCGGAGCGCCTGCAACGCGACGGCCTGACCTACAACCGATTCCACACCACCGCATTGTGCGCACCGACCCGGGCGGCGCTGCTCAGCGGCCGCAACCATCATTCGGTCGGGATGGGCATGATCACCGAGACCGCGACGGCGGCGCCCGGTTCGTCGGGGTTGCGGCCGAACACGAAAGCCGCGTTGCCGATGACGTTGAAGCTCAACGGGTATTCGACGGCGCAGTTCGGCAAGTGTCACGAAGTGCCGCCGTGGCAGACGTCCCCGATCGGCCCGTTCGATGCCTGGCCGTCCGGGGGCGGCGGCTTCGAGTACTTCTACGGGTTCATCGGCGGTGAGAACAACCAGTACTACCCGGCGCTGTACGAGGGGTTCGCGCCGGTCGAGCCGGACAAGACCCCCGAGGAGGGTTACCACCTCACCGAGGACCTGACCGATCACGCCATCGACTGGATCGGCACCCAGAAGTCCCTGGCCCCGGACAAGCCGTTCTTCGTCTACTTCGCTCCCGGCGCCACCCACGCCCCGCACCACGTGCCGCCGGAGTGGGCGGACAAGTACGCCGGCCGGTTCTCGGGCGGGTGGGACGCCCAACGCGAGGCCACCGTCGAGCGGCAGAAGCAACGCGGCGTCATCCCCCCGGACACGGAGTTGACCCAGCGACCGGACGCGATCCCGGCCTGGGACGACATGGACGACGCCCTCAAACCGGCGCTGGAGCGTCAGATGGAGGTCTACGCGGGGTTCCTCGAGCACACCGACTTCCACGTCGGCCGCCTCATCGACGCGATCGAGGAACTCGGTGCCCTCGACAACACCCTGATCTACTACATCATCGGCGACAACGGTGCCTCCGCCGAGGGCACCGTCAACGGGGCGTTCAACGAGATGGCGAACTTCAACGGACTCGCCGCCATCGAGACCCCGGAGTTCATGGCGCAGGTCAAGGACAAACTCGGCACGGCCGACGCCTACAACCACTACTCGGTGGGCTGGGCGTGGGCAATGTGCACGCCATTGCAGTGGACCAAACAAGTTGCCTCGCACTGGGGTGGCACCCGCAACGGAACCATCGTGCACTGGCCGGCCGGCATCGCCAGCAAGGGGGAGGTGCGGTCGCAGTTCACCCATGTCATCGACGTCGCGGCGACGGTTCTCGAGGCCGCGGGGCTGCCCGAGCCCACGTTCGTCAACGGGGTACAGCAATCCCCGCTCGAGGGCCCGAGCATGCTCTACAGCTTCGACCAAGCGGATGCGCCGGAACGGCACGATCTGCAGTACTTCGAGATGGCCGGCAACCGCGGCATCTACTACAAGGGCTGGAGCGCGGTCACCCGGCACAGCACCCCGTGGCTGCCGAACGAGCAACTCCCCCCGCTGGACGAGGACGTGTGGGAACTCTACGACGGCAGCGTCGACTGGTCCCAGTCCCACGACCTCGCAGCCGAGATGCCCGAGAAACTCGCCGCTCTGCAACGGCTCTGGTTGATCGAGGCCGTGAAATACAACGTGCTCCCGATCGACGACCGCCGCTTCGAACGCCTGAACGCGACCATCGCCGGCCGACCGCAACTGGTTACCGGGACCACACAGACCCTGTTCCCCCGGATGCGGCGGCTCAGCGAGAACAGCGTCATCGACGTCAAAAACCGGTCCTTCTCGGTCACCGCGGCGATCGAGGCACCGGAGAACGGGCCCACCAACGGGGTCCTCATCGCTCAGGGCGGCCGCTTCGGCGGGTGGGCCCTCTACGTCAACGACGGGCGCGCCAAGTTCGTCTACAACCTCCTGGGCATGAAGGAGTTCGTCGTCGGCGCAACGGAAGACCTCACCACCGGCAGTCATCAGGTCCGGGCCGAATTCGCCTACGACGGAGGAGGCCTCGCGAAGGGTGGGAATGTGACCCTCTTCTACGACGGCCGCGAAGTGGGCGCCGGCCGGGTCGAGCAGACCCAGCCGTTGATCTTCTCCGCCGACGAGACCACCGACATCGGCGACGACTACGGGACACCGGTGAGCACCGACTACCACGACCCCACCGGGTTCACCGGCCGCATCCACGTCGTCCAGATCGACGTCGGCACGGACGACCACTCCCACCTCATCGACCCCGCAGAAGTGGTGCGGGTCGCCACGTCCCGCCAATAGGCGGGGCGCTCCTGTCGGCGCGGGAGTAGGTGCACCTCGCGCCTCGACGATTCTCAACCTGACCCTGGGTGATCGTCGCTGCCGCGCGGCCTTTCCGTGTGGACTGACCGCGGTTGCTCGGGCCTGTTCGAGTGTCAGGTGCGTGCCGGCTGGGCGGGATGATGAGCTGTCCCGACCGGCGAGGGAAGGGATCGAACGATCGTGCCGAGACGACCCGGTTCGGGTATCGCACGGGCCGGTACCACGGTCGTACCGGATATGCCCGGGCCACGCATGAGATGCGCCGGTCTGACCCACGTGCTACGGGTGGAGGAATACCGCACCTTTCGAATACCGCACCCCACCAGTCTTTATGCCGCCAGTCTGCCCGGTCCCCCCTCCGCAGCACCGTCCCGGCGCACGTGTTCGCCTACCAACTCGAATACGGCGTCATCCCGCGGCTGGGGTGGTCCGGTGCCGACGACACGGTGCTGTGTCACCAATGCGACTTCGCCGGTTGTGTCAACCCTCATCACATGCGTTTGGGCACCAACGCCGTCAACCGCACCGAATGCCACCTCCGGCGCCGCAACCTCGCCAGCCCCCTCGCCGACGTCCGCGGCCCGGCCGGGCGCATCCGCGCAGTCGCCGCCGCCGTCCGCACCGGCCTGTCGCGCGGCCACACCACCAAGCAGATCGAGGAACGGATCCGGTGCGCCGAAGACGCCGGACTTCCTCTCACGCTGTGGTAATCACCGGCAGACGCCCCCGCGCGAAGAACGGATCTACAGGTTGGATCGGGGACTCGTGCCCTCGTGCTCAACGTGCAGCTTTCCCGCGATCGGGTGTCTTCCGAATCGAGACCGCCGAAGCAACAGCCACACCCGACAAGTTGGGTGGCCCACTTCAGGATTTCGGGGTGTAGTGGGACATTCTCTGGACGTAGTTGTCGGCGTTGTGTCGTATCTGCTCGAGTTCGTCCGGAGTGCATGTGCGCCGAACTCTGCCGGGTATGCCCGCGACGAGTGAGTTCGGTTCGATGACGACGCCTTCGGGCACCAGGGCACCGGCCGCGATGATAGTCCCTCGTCCGATTTTGGCGTGGTTCATCACGATCGCGCCCATACCGACCAGGACGTCGTCGTCGATGGTGCAGCCGTGCAGGACGGCATTGTGTCCGACGGAGACGCCGGAGCCGATGGCCAGCGGGGCTCCTGGGTCTGCGTGGAGTACGCATCCATCTTGGATGTTGCTGCGCGATCCGATGGTGATGCGGTCCGCGTCGGCGCGTATGACTGCGTTGTACCAGAGGCTGCTTTCGCCGCCGAGGTGTGCATCGCCGATGAGGGTGGCGTTCGGTGCCACCCATGCGGTAGCGGCGACGGTGGGCCTGTGCCCGTTGATGGTGATCGGGGTCGTCACGCGAGGACCTTTCCGGGGTTGAGGATGCCGCGCGGGTCGAGGGCGTTCTTGATGGCGGTCTGCATTGCCTGGACCGGTGGTGGCAGCTCGCGGGTGAGACCGCTCATCTTGAGTGTGCCGATGCCGTGTTCGCCGGTGATGGTGCCGCCGAGGTCGAGCGCGACGTCCATAATCTCCTCGAACGTGCGGTGCGCGCGGGCTTTTTGGTCGGCGTCGCCGGGGGTGGTGACGATAAGCGGGTGGAGGTTGCCGTCGCCGGCATGGGCGATGGTAGCAACGAGGGTGTCGTTGCGGTGGGCGATTTCCTCGACCGCGGCCAGCATGGCGGGCAGCTGGTCTTTCGGGACGCACACGTCTTCGGTGAGGACGTTGCCGAGACGTTCGACCGCAGGATAGGCGAGTTTGCGTGCAGCGAACAGAGCTTCGGCTTCGGCGTCGTCATTCGATCGCATCGCCCAGGCGGCGCCGGCGCTGGTGAAGCATTCCGCGATCGCGTCGGCTTCCTCGGTACCGGTGTCGCCAGGGGTGTCGGTGCGGGCGAGGAGCAGGACGGTGGCGTCGGTGGACAAGTCCATTCGTTTCCACTGGTCGATCGCTTCGAGGCAGTGGCGGTCCATGAGTTCGAGGGCGGCCGGGGTGAGTCCGGCGCGGGCGATGGCGCGGACAGCGTTTCCGGCGTCGACTGTGGAGTCGAAGGAACCGACGATCGTCGTTGGTGGTGCCTGCATGGGGCGCAGGCGGACGGTGATTTCGGTGACGAGGGCGAGGGTTCCCTCGGATCCGGTGAGAAGTCCGACCAGGTCGTACCCGGCGACGCCCTTGGCGGTTCGGCGGCCGACTGTGGTGAGTTCTCCGGTCCCGGTGACGATCTCGAGCGCGAGCACATAGTCCCTGGTGACGCCGTACTTGACGCAGCACAAACCTCCTGCGTTGGTGGCGACGTTCCCACCGAGGGTGGACCAGGGGGAGCTGGCGGGGTCGGGCGGATACCAGAGCCCTTCGGCGGCGCAGGCGGCCCGCAGATCGTCATTGATGACACCGGGTTCGACGACAGCGAAGCGTTCGAGGGTGTCGATCGTCTTGACTCGATTCATCTTCTCGAACGAGATCACCACCGAACCCTCGACGGCATTCGCCGCTCCGGCCAGACCGGTGCCGGCGCCCCGGGCGACGACCGGCACGTGGTGCTCGTAACAGGCGCGGACAGTGCGCTGTACCTCGTCTGTGGTGGTGGGGCGCACGAGCGCGAGGGGGGTGCCGTGGGCTGCCCAGCTTGCCTGATCCCGAGAGTACGTCTCGAGCACAGCGGGATCGGTGGTGGTGCAGGCCGCCGGGAGGGCGTCGAGAAGGGCGGAGGACGGTACGCCGGTGGTCAGTGTGTCGGTCATGCGATGCACCGCGTTTCGAGTCCACCGTCGACTGCCAGGCAGACACCGGTGATGTAGCTGGCGTCATCGCTGGCGAGGAACCGGGCGGCGGCGGCGAGCTCCCACACGGTGCCCATTCGCCCGATCGGGGCGATCGCGTTGCGGGCCGCGACCATCTCCTCCGCGTCGGCGTACTGACCGGCGATCTGACGGTAGATCAGTGGGCTGTCGATCAGTCCCGGCATGATGGCGTTGATGCGGATACCGTGGGCGGCTTCGTCGACGGCGAGGGTGCTGGTCAGATGGTTGACCGCTGCTTTTGTCGCGTAGTACGAGCTGTAGGGCAGTCCGGTATGGCGGACCGCGGCGAGCGACGAGATGTTGATAATGGCACCTGATTTGGCCTTGCGCATGTGCGGCAGCACGTATTTGCAGGAGTGGAAGACGCTGGTGAGGTTGATGTCGAGCGCGCGCTTCCAGTCTTCGGTGGAGAGGCTGACGGGATCTCCCATCTTCGTCACGCCGACGTTGTTGTGCACGATGTCGATGCGGTGGTGTTGGTCGATCACCGTGGCGACGGCGGCGGCTACCGAGTCTTCGGCGGTGACGTCGACCTGCAGTGCGGTGGCCTTGCCACCGTCGTCAGTGATGGCGTCCACGGTGCGGGTCGCTGCCGTGAGGTCGATGTCGCCGCAGATGACGGTGGCACCGGCGCGGGCGAAGGTCATGGCGACGGCGCCGCCGTTACTCCACCCGTCGTCGGCGGTACCCGCCCCGAACAGGAGGGCAACTTGTCCCTCGAGGGATGCGCCACCGGTGTCCCGCGGCGGGGTGGTCTGTCGGAGGGTGTCGGTCACAGGTTGGTCCTATCTGGTTCGGACAAGGCGAGTTCGAAGGTCATGGCGATCGGGTTGTGGCCGCGTACCACCGATCCCGTGTACACGTTGCCGTCGATCGCGACGGCGGCGCAGGACAGCTCTGCCCGTGCCCGGCCGTCGCTGTCTCGGGTGATCGCCCCGTCGAGGTACATCACTTCGGTGGCCGGCCCGGGTGCGGTGATGATCTGTGTGCCCTGGGTGAGGGTGGCGCCGATGAAGGAGCCGATCTTGCCGCGCACGACCGCGTTGTCGAACCCGTGGGTTTCGGCGAGGTCCTCGACGGCGGCGACGATGTCGACGTTGGGGTGGATCCGGGCCACCACCGAGCGCAGCCCGCCCGCGTGTGTCGTGGTGTGGTGCTGCGCCGGTTGTGGTTGGAACACCGGGAAGTTGATCTCCGGATCCGGGGTCACCGTCATGGCGACGTCGTCGGTGGCGTAAAGATCGGCCAGGACACCGGCGCCGAGGAGCACCGAGTCCGGTATCAGGTGCCCGGCACGCATGACCCCGTCGGCGCCGACGAATTGGGCGTGGCAGTGCGCGAAGATCTCGCCGTCACGCTTTCCGATGGTCACCCCGCCCCGGACGAAGGTCGCGGGGCCCTGGCCCCGCCGGGGTTCGCTGAAGGTCGCCACACTGGTACCGGCGTGGCAGATCGAGGGGATGTAGTAGTCGAAGGCTTCGAATGTCCCTCCGCGCAATTCACCGAAGGCGCTGGTGAATCCGCGTGCGAACACCGCGTCGTACAGGGCGGGGAGCAGCGCCTGACCTGCGGGGAGTTCGGTGTCGATGTGGTGGAGGGTCGCCGGATAGGCGTCCACACGCTGGGATGCGGGTGGGCCCGGGTGCTCGAGGCGCGGCACCCCCGGGAGCAGGGAGATGTCGGGGACGGTCACGAGCCGACCTCGCTCGGCCACAGCCCCAACTGGAAGAATTCGTTCTTCAGCAGGGTGGTGGTGACCTTTCCGTAGCCGGAGGTGGGCAGGGTGGGTGCGAATTCGATCCGCTTGGGCACCTTGTAGCGGGCCATGTTCGATCGGCACCAGGTGAGCAGCTCGTCGGTGGTCAGGGTCGATCCCGGCCGCAGCACGCAGAGGGCGTAGCCGACCTCTCCCCAGGTGGGGTCGGGGGCGCCGACGACACCGGCAGCGACCACGTCCGGATGCTTGAGCAGCTTTTCTTCCACTTCCCGAGGGTCGATGTTGGAGCCACCGGAGATGAACATGTCCGAGGCCCGCCCGGTGATGTACAGCAGTCCGGACTCGTCGAGGTAGCCGAGGTCACCGGTGCGGAACCAGCCGTCGCGGAAGGCTTTCCGGTTCGCCTCGGGGTTGTCGAGGTATCCGGCGAATACGGCCGGCCCGCATACGCAGATCTCGCCCCGCTCACCGGCGGCCAGTTCGCGGCCGCCGTCGTCCTGGATGCTGATCGTCATGCCGGTGCGGGCGTAGCCCGCGGTGCCGATGCCGTCCGGTTCGGGTGTCGTGCCGTGCAGTTCGGGTGGCAGGACGGTGATGTTGCCGGTGACCTCGCACAGGCCGTAGTACTGAACCAGCACTTTGCCGAGGACATCGAGGGCGATCCGCTGGTCCCGTGAGGACATCGGGGCTCCCGCATAGACGACGTAGCGCAGGCTGCTGCGTGCGGGATCGTGACCGTCGGCGGCCTGGACCAGCTTGTTGAGGATGGTCGGGACGGTGAACATGGTCGAGACGGCGTGCCGCTCGATCAGCTGCCATGCCTCACCGGCGTCGAGGGAGTCGCTGCCTGTCAGCACGATCGCCGCTCCGCGGGCGACGTGGGTCAGGGCGTGCACCCCGGCGCCGTGCGAGAGCGGTGCCAGCACGAGGGTGGCGTCGCGGTCGGTGAGCTGCGGCATCAGATCGCACAGGTGGTTGGTGACCACGAACGCCATCTGATCGTGGGTGAGCACCGCGGCTTTCGGTCGCCCGCTGGTCCCTGAGGTGAAGAAGTACCAGGCCGGAGTTCCGACATGGACCGGTGCGTCGACGCTGACCGCGTGGGGGAGGTGCTTGTCGATCAGTTCCGCGACGTGGACGCTGCCGAACTGGGCGGCGTCGCGGTCGTCGCCGATCGCCCAGGTTTCGTATCGGTTCAGCGCGTCGGCGTGGGGGGCGCAGGTGTCGTGGCAGATCACCAGGTCCGGTGTGACGAGGTCGGCGAGGGGGGCGACGTCGTCGGGCACCAGCTTGCAGTTGGTGGGGACGATGACCGCCCCGAGTCGCCAGGTGGCGAACAAGACGGTGAGCGTGTCCATGCAGTTGGGGCTGTGGAGCAGCACCACCGATCCGGCGGTGAGTCCGTGGCCGCGCATCGCGGCGGCCAGGGCGCTGACGCGGTCGTCGAGCTGGGCCCACGTCCAGGTGTCGTCCCCGCGGATGACGGCGGGTCGGTCCGAGAGCCGGGCGGCGGCCTGGGTGAGCAGGGTTGCCAGGTTGGTGGTGCGTTGCGGTGCGGTGGTGGTCTCGAGGGCGGACATGCTGGTCACCACCTTTCCAGGATGGAGGCGTAGTTGGTGACGGCGGTACCACCCATGTTGAATACGCCTCCGAGGTCTGCAGTGGGGAGTTGGAAGGTGCCGGCTTCGGCGGTGAGCTGCATGGCCGCGATCGCGTGCATCGACACCCCGGTGGCCCCGATCGGATGGCCCTTGGCTTTCAGACCGCCGGAGCGGTTGATGGGGAGCTTGCCGTCGGGCAGGGCGAGTCCCTCGTCGACCACCTCGTGGCCGCGGCCGCGTTCTGCCAGCCCGAACACTTCGTACTGGATCAGTTCGGCGATGGTGAAGCAATCGTGGGTTTCGATGAAATCGAGGTCGACGGTCGAGGTCGCCGCCTGCTCGAGTGCCCGATTCCAGGCCAGGCGGGCGCCGGCGAACTCGATCGGGTCGCGGCGCGAGAGCGGGAGGAAGTCGTTGGCGTGGGCGCGGGCGCGGAAGGCCACCCGGCGCGGTGCGGCCTGGGCGCGGTCGGCACTGGTGATCACCAGTGCCACTGCGCCGTCGGAGAGCAGGGAGCAGTCCGTGCGCCGCAACGGCTCCGCCACATAGGGGTTCTTGTCGGAGACGGTGTTGCAGAAGTCGAAGCCGAGGTCCTTGTGCAGCTGGGCGTACGGGTTGCTCATGCCGTTGTGGTGATTCTTGGCGGCGATGGCGGCCATTGCCGCGCTCGGATCTCCGTAGCGTTCGGCGTAGGCGCGGGCGATTCCGGCGAAGACACCGGCGAATCCGCCTGTGACGTTCGATTCTTCGGGCCGGTAGCAGCCGGAGAGCAGAATTTCCCCGGCGCGAGGGGTGTCGACTGCGGTCATCTTCTCGGCGCCGATGACCAACGCGACGTCACCGCGTCCGGAGTCGATGAAGTCGCATGCGGCGTACAGTGCGGCACTTCCTGTGCCACAAGCATTCTCGACGCGCATCGCGGGAGTGTGCTGGAATTCGGGCATCGACAGGGACACCAGGGACGCCTGAAAGTCCTGGTCGGAGAAGCCGTTGTTGTAGACGCCGACGAAGATGCCGTCGACTTCGCTGGGCTCCACGTGAGCGTGGGTGAGGGCTTCGGGAACGACGGAACCGATCAGGGCGGTGACGTCGGGTTCGTTCAGTCTGCCGAACTTCGAGTGTCCCCACCCGGTGATGGATGTGCGAGAAGTCATGTTTTCTCCGATATCGGTGTCGCGGCGACAGGGGCAGGTGGCCGCGGTGGTTGTGGTTACAGGGCTGATGATTCGGTGCGCAGGGTGGGAGCGAGCCGGGCGGCTTCCTCCTTGAGCAGGATGGCCAGACGCGCTTGTCGGTCCGGCCCCATCCGGGAGCTGATGGCCGCGATGCTCAGCGCGAGCGCGGGTTCGCCGTGGGAGTCGAGGACGGCGATCCCGATCGCCCACGATTCGGGAACGACCATGCCCTCGTTGACCGCAATGCCGCCGCGCCGGCGGGTGCGCTCGGCTTGCTCGAGCAACCGGTCGGGCGTCAGCTCGGGATACCGCTGGGCCAGTTCGGGCGCATTGGCCGCCATCACACTGGAGGCGACCTGCGGAGGCAGGGCAGCGAGTAAGGCCATGCCGTGCGCCCCGACGCCGAGCGGGTACCGGTCGCCGGCCTGCAGAACGTGACTGCGGATCGGCCACGTTCCCTCCTCGCGATGTACACACACCGAGTGAGTGCCGCGGCGCACCGAGATGAAGGCCGCGTCCTCGGACACCTGCGCGAGCCGCACCACCGAGGCCAGGGCCTGCTGCTGCAGTCCGTGCCGCCGTTCGGCGGCATTTCCGACGGTGTACGCCTCCGGACCGAGCAGGTACCGCCGGTCGTCGGCCTGCTCGAGATAGCCGGTGCTCACCAACTCCGACAGCAATCGGTGCACCGTCGGCTTACTGAGTCCACTCTCCGAGGCCAACTCCGCCAGGGACAGCCCGCCGACACGATCCCAGCCCGCCACCATCGACAGCAGATCGAGAGCGCGGCGCACACTCTGCGAACCAGGAAGGGCGTCCCGGCCGGCGCGAGCCGACACCGAGTCGATGGAATCGTTCCGCATTGTGAAATCTCCCTCGGGGCACGTCGTGCGAGATTGGAATGGATTGGCGGCGCGCTGGCCTGCAAATGACAGTAAAACGTGAGCTGGATCTCGGTCAACAATTCCATAATATGGACCGATTTCCTGCGGCTTTGGCTGCCTGCTTGACGTCACATGCTGGAAGGGAACACAGTCACACCACAGCGTGACTCAGGTCACGCCCTTGGTCTCCTGGGAAGGAGGGCGGTGCAGAACCCGCCAGCACTTCTTCCGCCCCCAACTTGCTCGATGAAAGACAGGACCCGCAATGACTCCGACGTCCGCGGCCGCACGGCCTCCACGAATCGATATCCGACAGGTTCGGTGGGCACGCATCGGTATCCCGCTGTTCGTGACCTACTTCATCTGCTTCATGGACCGAACCAACATCAGTGTCGCCTCCCCGCACATGGCCGACGAACTGCAGTTGAGCGCGGCCGCAATGGGCCTGGTGTTCTCGGCCTTCTTCTGGGGTTACGTCGTCAGCGGGATGCCCGCCGGCGCGTGGGCCGGCAGGGGACACGCCAAGAACATCATCGTGGCGTGCATGTTGATCATCGGGCTGTCCGCGGCCGTGACCGGTGCTGTCCACAACCTGCCGGTTCTGATGGCGGCACGCATCGTCCTCGGACTCGCCGAAGGAGCCATCTTCCCGGCCTTCGCAGTCATGTTCATCAGCTGGTTCCCCTCCCGCGAACGCGGCCTCGCCGTCGCCTTGACGATGTACACCGTGCCGCTGTCCTCGGCGGTGATGGCACCCCTGTCCGGATGGCTGATCGAGGTCACCAACTGGCGCGCGATGTTCATCATCCAAGCCATTCCCGCCATCCTCGTCGCGATCTGGCTATACTTCTCGGCCACCGAGAAGCCGGAAGACGACCCCCGCCTGAGCTCCCAGGAACGGGACCACATCCTCGCCACGCGCACCGTCGAGACCACCGACGAGTCGACCCTGTTGCAGGTGTTCATGCGGCCGGTGGTGTGGTTGCTGGCGCTGATCTACTTCTTCTGGGTCATGGGCATCTACGCACTCACGCTCTGGCTGCCCACCGTCATCGGCGATCTCACCGGACAGGGCTCGTTCCTCGTCGGACTCTTGACGGCCATCCCGTTCCTCGTCGGCACCGCCGCTCTCTATCTGGTCACCAAGCGTGCCGTCGCCAGTGGCCGCTCACTCGGTTCGTTCATCGCACTGCCCATCGCGATCAGCGGCACAGCGATGATCGTCCAACATTTCGTGCACTTCGGAGCGGTTTTCAGTTTCGCGATGCTCGTCGTCGCCGCCGGCTCCATCTACGCAGCCCTCGCACTCTGGTGGACCTGGGTGATGCAGATCGTTCCCCGCAACCAGGCCGGGGCCTCGGTTGGTTTCGTCAACCTCTGCGGAAACTTCGGCGGCCTGGTCGGACCCCTCCTGATCGGTCTGGTCGCCACGTCCGGCAACACCGCCTCGGGCTTCTGGATCATCGGGGTCGGGGTCATCCTCGCCGCCCTGATCGTGGCGATCCTCGACGCCCGGCGAACCAAGTCCAGCGGAGGATCCGACGACGTCGGCCAGCGCACGGCCGATCGTGAACACGCGCCCCACCCACATTGAAGGCGGTTCAGTCGGTGGTGTCCCGGAGTCCGGCAGCGCCGCACCCCTTTCCCAAGCCGTCGGCATGACGACTGAATGCCCACGCGCTGCCCAGCGCATACACACCTAATGGCAACGAAAGAATTGGAACCACGATGAATGAACGCATAGCCCTTGTCACCGGATCCGGGGCAGGGATCGGGGCTGCCATCGCCGAACGTCTGGGTGAGCACGGGCGGCACGTGGTGCTGGCCGATCTGAATCACGATGCCGCGCATGCTCTCGCTGCCGATATGACCAGCCGCGGCATGAGCGCGGACGCACTGACGATGGACATCGGTGACCGCGCCTCGATCGAGGCGGGCTTCAAGTGGATCACCGAAACCTACGGACGCTGCGACATCCTGGTCAACAATGCGGGTATCGCCAAGACGCTCCCCTTCCTCGACTATCCCGACGATCACTGGGAGGCGACCCTGCGCGTCAATCTCACCGGGGCGTTCCGCTGCGCTCAGCAGGCAGCCCGACTGATGCTCGAACAGCAATGGGGTCGCATCATCAACATCGCCTCGACCAGCGGGATGCGTGCCGGTGCCGGTCGCACCGCGTACGGCACCTCGAAGGCGGGCCTGATCGGTCTGACCCGCCAGATAGCAGTGGAGCTGGCCCCGCACGGCATCACTGCGAATGCCGTCGCGCCCGGGCCCATCGAAACACCACTATCGCAAGCGGTCCACACCGCCGCCACCCGCGCCGCCTACAACCGCCTGGTACCGGCGCAGCGCTACGGCACACCGGGCGAGGTCGCCGGCGCCGTCGACTTCCTCGCCTCCGACGACGCGGCCTATATCAACGGCCATGTCATTCCCGTCGACGGCGGGTTCCTCGCCGCCGGCGTGCTCAGTGACTGACAACATCTGGATCGGCGGACATCCGGAACCACGCAAACCCGTTATCGACCAACATCATTACCCGCACCGAGTCGGCTCATCCGATCGACCGGTCCATCCCCGTGAAGAGAAAGCAGCACACGTGCTCACCGCAGAAACACCCACCATGACAGTGAAGATGTTCTACGACGACGATGCCGATCTGTCGATCATCCAGGGCCGTAAGGTCGCTGTGATCGGTTACGGAAGCCAGGGCCACGCGCACTCGCTGAGCCTGCGCGATTCGGGCGTCGATGTGCGTATCGGCCTCGAGGAGGGCTCGAAGTCCCGCGCGAAGGCCGAGGAGCAGGGCCTGACCGTCGGTACCCCCGCCGAGGTCTCCGAGTGGGCCGACGTGATCATGGTGCTGGCACCCGACACCGCGCAGGCGTCGATCTTCACCAATGACATCGAGCCGAACCTGAAGGACGGCGACGCGCTGTTCTTCGGACACGGCCTCAACATCCACTTCGACCTGATCAAGGCTCCGGAGTTCGTCACCGTCGGCATGGTCGCCCCCAAGGGCCCCGGCCACCTGGTGCGTCGTCAGTTCGTCGACGGCAAGGGTGTTCCCGCGCTCATCGCGATCGACCAGGACCCGAAGGGTGAGGGCCAGGCCCTCGCGCTGTCCTACGCCAAGGGCATCGGCGGCACCCGCGCCGGCGTCCTCGAGACCACGTTCAAGGAAGAGACCGAGACGGACCTCTTCGGCGAGCAGGCCGTGCTCTGCGGCGGCACCGAGGAACTGGTCAAGACCGGTTTCGAGGTCATGGTCGAGGCCGGCTACGCGCCCGAGATGGCGTACTTCGAGGTGCTGCACGAGCTCAAGCTCATCGTCGACCTCATGTACGAGGGTGGCATCGCCCGCATGAACTACTCGGTGTCCGACACCGCGGAGTTCGGTGGCTACCTCTCCGGCCCGCGCGTCATCGACGCCGGCACCAAGGAGCGCATGAAGGCGATCCTGGCCGACATCCAGTCGGGTGAGTTCACCCGCCGCCTCGTCGCCAACGTCGAGAACGGCAACACCGAGCTCGAGGGCCTGCGCAAGGCCAACGCCGAGCACCCGATCGAGGTCACCGGCAAGAAGCTGCGCGACCTGATGAGCTGGGTCGACCGCCCGATCACCGAAACCGCCTGAGGCCGTGTTCGTTCTGGCGGTGACCGCTCGACGATGGGCAGCCGATGCTCGAACTTCTCGGCACCCTCGACGGTCGCAATCGGTCGGCAAGGCGTCCGTACCTGCCAGGGAAACTCCGCACGGGGACGCGGGTGCGTAGTGATCGATTCGCAGCGAGTCGGGCTCCGCTCTTTCCGCCGCGGTCACAGCGAAGAACAACCACCGGTGTCCACAACTCGACACCTTGCACATCTACGCGGCGCGAAGCCACTTGGCACTCGCACGCCTGAGACCAAATCTGCGTCCATCGCAGTCACCAGGAGGGCAGTGTCTTGACTGACAACGGTACGAGTGTGCGTACTCTCAGCGATCCGCTCGATGACAAAGACCCCAAGCTGAAGGGCAACCTCGGGACTCTCGGGCTCTTCTTCAGCGTGATGGCGTTCAACGCCCCGCTCGTCGTGGTGATCGGTGTGATCCCCATAATGATCGCCATTGGCAACGGCCTCGGCACACCGGTGCTCTTCATCATCGGCGGCCTCATCGTGGCGGCCTTCGCCACGGGGTTCCTCCGGATGTCGGAGGTTCTGGCACGTCCGGGCGCGTTCTACGCGTACATCACGGCGGGCCTCGGCAAGAAAATCGGTCTCGGTTCCGGTCTGGCCATGCTTCTCGCATACTTCTGTTGCTGCGTTGGGTATCTTCCCTTCGGCGGCATCGTGCTCGGCTCGCTCGTCTCGAATACCCTGCACGGACCGGATTTGCCCTGGTACGTCTGGGCGCTGGTGTTCTGGTTGATCGTTGCAGTTCTGGGCTATCTCCGGGTCGACTTCTCGGCAAAGGTCACCGCCGCGGTCCTGTTCGGCGAACTGATCGTCGTCTTCATCTACGACGTGGCGATCTTGGCGCGTGGGGGTGCCGAAGGACTGAGTGCTGCACCATTCAGCCCGAGCAACTGGTTCGATGGATCGTTCGCGATCGGACTGCTCCTGGCTGCTGGCATGTTCGGCGGCTACGAGGTCACCGTGTTGTTCCGCGACGAGGTGCGCAACCCGGCCAAGACGATTCCCCGGGCAACGTATGGCCTCATCGCCTGCGCGGTAGTCATCTATGCCACGACGACATGGCTTTTCATCAACGCACTCGGAACTGATGACGCGGTATCGCTGGTCACGGCCGACCCGACTGGGGCCATGGATTCGACGATGGTCACCTTCGGCAGCCGATTCCTCCTCGATGCCGCAACTGTGCTGGTCAACACCAGCGTCCTCGCCGTGCTCGTCTGCGCCCACAATGTCGGCGCACGCTACCTGTTCAACATGAGTGCAGACGGAGTCTTCCCACGGGCCCTCAGCGGTGTGCACGCACGCCACGGATCACCTCACATTGCATCGATGGTGATGAGTGCGGCAGCCCTCGCCGTGAACATGGTGGTAGTCGTCCTGAACATCGATGCGATGGCGTTCTATGCCGCCGTGCTGGGCGTAGCTGCACTGACAGGTATCACGGTGCAGTTCGTCACTGCTATCGCAATCCCGATCTACCTGAAGCGAACAGGCAATCACAAGGACCACGTGATGAAATCGATCGTCCTTCCCCTGGCCGCCGCGGCGGGCTTCGGCTCTGTGGTGATGCTGTCAATCTTCAGATTCCCGATCCTGACCGGTGGATCGCAGACCGTCTCCAATCTCTTACTCGTTTTCGTTTACGGCGTCTTTGCATTTGGTTTCGTGCTGGCCTGCGCCCTGCAGCGGTGGCGCCCCGAGGTCTACAAACGAATCGGACGCCAGTGACCGCAGCGGTTTCCCGTGGGGATTAACCGAATGCCGGTGGTGACCGGTCCCGGCGGCAGTTCGCCGCCGCCCGCCAGCGTGCGGCGCCCGGTCGCGCCGAAGGCGAAACGACTACAACATCAGGCCGAGCACAAGGAAGGCTTTCATGACCGACGAACGTAGCAACGCAGGAAACGCCGGCATGTCCGCCGAGGAATGGGAGGAGTGGTTCGCCGACAAGCACATCACGACCGCAGACCGGGCAGCGTACGCGGACGCGGACGATACCTGGCCGGAGTACTCGCTCGGCTCGAACTCACGCCCCCGTGAGGGCGTGGCAGCGGGTTCGATCACGGTCCATCAGCACACGAGCCGAATCGCGTACCCGGATGTCGAACGTGACTATCGGGTGTACGTGCCGGCACAGTACGACGGCTCGGTGCCGGCGTCGTTGATCGTGTTCCTCGATGGATTGGAATATCTTGCCGGAGACTTCCGTGCCGACGTGGCCTTGGACAATCTCATCGCCAACGGCGAGATCCCGCTGACGGTCGCAGTCTTCGTGGAGGCGGGCCAGCAGGGACCGGGGTACCCGATCTTCGGTGGCTCGGACAATCGCAGCGTCGAGTTCGACTCGATCGACGACGCCTGGGCCCGGTTCCTCATCGAGGAGTTGCTCCCGGACGCGGTAGGTCACCTGAACCTGTCGACGGACCCGCGTGACCACGTCATCGTCGGGTTCAGCTCAGGCGGCAACGCGTCCTTCACCGCCGCATGGCACCGACCGGACTACTTCGGCAATGTGATCACACACTGCGGGTCCTTCGTCGACATCCGAGGGGGCCACAACCATGCACCGCACGTGCGGCGCAACGCGCGCAAACCGATCCGCATGTGGCTCCAGAGCGGGCGGCGCGATGCGAGGGTGGTCTTCGGCGACCTCGCGATCGCGAACCAGGATATGGCTGCGGCACTGGAGTACCGCTACTACGACCACCGGTTCATCTTCGGCGAAGGCGGACACACGCTGCGCCACGGCGGATCTGTATTCCCCCGGACGATCCGCTGGATCTGGCGCGACCACCCGTCCACTGCCGACACGTACTGACGCTCCCAACAAGGAAAGCGAACCATGCCAAGGAGGCGCCCGCAATCAAGGCACGTGCCTCGAGGGCGCCTCCATTGCCAGTCACACCGGCTCGAGGACGCGCTGTGAGCCGGAACGGAAAAGAGATCAATGAGCGGCACGAACTTGTCTCTAATGACCTCGGATGGCGTGACCATCCGGTACGACGACGAGGGCGAAGGACGTCCCGTCGTGTTTGCTTCCGGCTTCGCAGATCAGGGTTCGAGCTGGGTTTTCCAGCGCGACGCCTTGGTGGAGGCCGGGTACCGCGTCATCCGATTCGATCACCGGATGCATGGCCGGTCGGATGCTCCCGCCCACGGGCAGAGGATGAGCCGTCTCGGCCTGGACCTCGGCGAATTGATCGCCGCCCTCGACGTCCACGACGTGGTCCTTGTCGGTCACTCCATGGGTGTGTCGGTCAGCTTGGCGTACTTCTCGATCGCCGGGTGCGTGTGGGACCGGATCACGACCTTCGTTGCGATCGATCAGTCCCCGAAGATCGTCAACGAAGGGGACTGGCAGTGGGGTGTTCGCGACATCACCGGCGAAAACCTATACGACGCTGCCGACTTCCGATTCGATTGGTCGAATGCGGACCGTGAACCCCCTGCCCCCGACCATGTCAAGCCACTCCGACCGTCGGGTGACGATTGGTGGAAGGAGTTCCCGGTCGCAAGGGTTCGTCCTCTGCTGCTCGACCACTTCGTCGCAGACTGGCGTGACGTTCTGCCCCGCATTCCCATCCCCACGTGGGTCGTCACCGGCCGTCACTCGCCATACTACGAGCTCGACGGTATGCGCTGGTTCGCCGACACCGTCCGGAACGGGTACCTCAGCGTCTTCGAACACAGTGGACACGAACCACATCTGAACGAGTACCAAGCATTCAACTCCCAGCTACTCGAATTCATCGGGCAGCACTGACAGCGGCCAACGATCGATGGGAACGGTATGAAGGGCACCACGCTGCAGGCACACGCAAAATCGCGGGCAGCCGAACTCCCGGGCGCGAATCTCGAGCACCCGTTCGGACCGGAATGGGAGGTGTACAAGGTCCGCAGCAAGGTGTTCATGCTGTTGACCGAGGTCACCGGCGAGCCGATCGTGATCCTCAAGGCCGCTCCGGCCGACGGCGAGGCGCTGCGCAGCGCCCACGAGGACATCACGGCCGGCTACCACATGAACAAGCGGCACTGGGTCACATTGTCACCGGGTGGGTCGATCGACAAGGGCCTGGTGGGCGATCTGGTGACCGAGTCGTACCTGCTCGTGGTGGAAAACCTTCCCCGCGCCGAGCGGCCGGTCGACCCGGACACCTTCGGCAGGGTCGATTGTGGGACTGTCCGGTAACCGAGGGTGCGGCAGATCGCGCGGCGCATCTCTTGCCGCCCTCCCGGGGGTCGTACTCGATGCCCCGACTCCGCAGCGCCCCGTTCAGGATTTGCTGTGCGAGCAGATTTGCTGGCTCGTCATCCTTCGCGCCCACTTCCGAAACAAGGAAAACATGTCTGAGAACACCGAATACGACGGAGTGAAAGAACTGTCGGTGGCGTCGGGCGTACTCGCTCTGGCAGTCGGGCCGTGGGTCTGCCGCCGTACCGTTCAGGACAGTCTTCACCATGAGGGGGTTTACGCGTGATCGCGTACGTCCTGCTCATCGGAGCCATCGTCTGCGAGATCGTCGCGACACTGTCACTGAAGATGTCCGAAGGTTTTAGCAAGTTGCCGCCCTCGATCCTCGTGGTGATCGGCTACGTGTGCAGCTTCACGCTGCTCGGCTTGGCACTCAACCGCGGTCTGCCGATCAGCGTCGGCTACGCCATTTGGGCTGCCGCAGGCACAACGGTCGTCGCGATCCTAGGTGTCGTATTGTTCCGAGAAACACTGTCCGGCCTGGCGATAGCGGTATTGCGCTCATCATTATCGGAGTAGCTCTACTGAATCTCGGTAACAGCGGACACGGCGGTTCGCCCGGTCCCGCAATGGACGATCAAATTGCGCACGAAGTGGTGGAGAGCTGAGTTCGAATCCGACCCACGTCCTCTCGAGCCGTCGAGAATCGATCCCTTTTCGACACCCCCTTTGACCGGTGGATCGGTTGTGACTCACGGCGATAAGTGGCATTGATTTCGCGGCTTTACATGGCGCTGCCTGCCGGACTCGCGGAGCCGCCGTTGGTCGTGTGAATTGGGATTGGGCTTGCAGGACGAACGGAGGGAGTCGGGGCCACCTCCGTTCGCTGCGGCGGCGACAGAATGTGCGAGGGGCACCTTCCTGGTCGACGGCAAACTGTCGGTGAGCGCCGGCGTCGTGGAAGGAGAGATGGTTCGGGCGGTGAACCGTCTTGGTTGGCGCGCCATTGGCCGTGAAGCAGATACGCACAGCTGAGAGTTCGGCGAATTCAGTTGATGCCCTTCGCCCACCATCCGGATGGCGGGGATGCCGCAAGCTCCCAGCGTGGCGCGTAGTGCTCGAGGAATATCTGCCCCACCAGTTCCCCGCGGCTGTGCACCCCGGTCTTGTCGAAGATCGACTTCATGTGGTCTTGAATTGTGTAGACGGATAACGACATTGCGTGCGCCATCTCCCTTGTCGATCGCCCTTGGATGCACAGCGCAGTGAGATGGCATTCGCGTTGGGACAGCCCGTAGGCCATGGCAATGACGGGCGCGATCTCATGCGGCGTCGCGGGTTGGATGATGACGGCGGTGCGTCCGTCTTCGACGCCGGAAAGCCTGGTCCCGTACAGCAACAGCCAGGCGCCGGATCGCGTGCGTACCCGCGAGCGCGCGGCAAGTTCCAGCGGATCGGTGCCCGGTTCGATCGCCCGCGCCCGGGCCGCGATGGCCTGCACGACCTTCGATTCGAACGGCGTCGACGGCGCCGGGACCTCGACAATTTCGTCGATCCAGCGTTCCGCGGCGGGTGAGACCGATTCCGGGTTGCCCGCGGCGTCGAAGACCACCACGCCGGGGCCGTAGTCCACGGTCGTCACGGCGGCCTCGACCTCGTGGAGCATTGAACGTCGCAGACCGGTCGCGAGCGCGGGCGCCAGCGCGGCGATTGCGCGGACGTGCTCGGCGGTGTACCACGGCGCGCCCGCATCGCGCAGGAATGCCGCTGCACCCCAATAGACCCCGTCCGACACCAGGGAGACCCGCAGCTCGTCGCCGATTCCGTACGCCTCGTGCGAACGGTGCCGTGCACTGCGGGACAAATCTCCGTGGGTATCCAGACCAAGTGCACCCGCCAGGCGGCCACTGTGCGCAAGAAACGCCCACTTGTCGACGTCCTCGACCTCGTATTCGTAGTGCGCCAACCAGGATCCGGAACACCCGACGTTCCGGTTGACGCTGCCGGTGAACAGGATGGTGCCCGGGTCGACGGTGTGCCAGCAGCAGCGGTCATGTGGGATCACCGTGCGCAGGGCCTCGCTCATTCGCGCGCTGTACCCCACCCAGTCCAGCTGGTCGGCGGCGGCACGCGAGATTTGATCGCGGACTCGTGGCAGCATGCTCTGCGCCATGTCCGAAGTGTATCGCAGCAGGTTAGGGCTGCCTACCCCAGAAATCTGGGTGAATTCCCCAGGATTCAGGGATATGACGCAGAACCGACAACGACGACGCTGGTTTCATGACGATGACAGCCCATACCTCCGCCGAAACCGACCACGACCTGCCTAACCCGGAGCCGATCATGCAGCTGGCGTCCGGGTTCATGGCCGCCAAACACCTCTTCGCCGCCAGCGAACTCGGTTTGTTCGAGGCGTTGGGCGAGGGCCCCACCGACCTGCATGGCCTGGCCGCCCGCACCGGGCTTACTGCCCGAGCCACCCGGATCAGCGCCGACGCCATGGTCGCGCTGGGTATGCTCGAACGCCGAGGCGAACAGTATGTCAATACCGAGACGGCGGCCGCGTTCCTCGCCGGCGGATCGCCCGCCGACCTGCGTCCGCTGCTGCGGTTCTGGGACAAGATCAGCTTCCCGGCGTGGGAAGACCTGGCCGGCGCACTCGCCCGCGGGCCGAAACGCCAGATCTTCGACCTCGACGCCGCCCTGCAACCCATCGCCTCGATCGGTATCGAGGCGTTTTCGGCCGGCCCCTCGCTCGCCCTGCCGGACACGGTCGATCTGTCCGGCAGTCATCGACTCCTCGACATCGGCGGCGGCACCGGCTCCTGGTCCATCGCGGTGGCGCGCCACTGCCCGCAACTGAGCGCGACCGTGTTCGAGCTGCCGGCGGTTGCCCAGACCGCGCAGGACCGCATCGCGTCGGTCGGGCTGGAGGGGCGAATCGACGTATGCGCCGGCGACGCGACGGCCGACCCGCTGCCCGCCGGATACGACGCCTTCCTGGTCGCGAACCTGGTGCATTACTGGTCGCCGGAGCAGAATCGTGCGCTGCTACAACGCATTCGCGACGTCGCCGCACCCGGCGCCACGCTGCTGATTGCCGACTTCTGGACCGACCCCACCCACACCCAGCCGGTCGCGGCTGCCCTGATGGCGGGCGAATTCGCGGTCCACCTCGAACACGGCGACGTCTACAGCGTCGGAGAAGGCATCGCCTGGCTGCAGGACACTGGCTGGCGCTACCGCGACCATCGCTCGCTCACCGGCCCGATGAGCGTCATTGCCGCCGAAACCGCATGAAACAAGACAACACCCAAGGAACACACGATGAGCGAGCATCAAGTCGCAATCGTCGGTGCCGGCACCTCCGGGGTCGCGGCGGCCGTGGCCCTCGCCGACCGTGGCATCAACCCGTTGCTGATCGACCGAGCCGACCAAGTCGGTTCGTCGTGGCACTCTCGTTATGACCGGCTGCGACTGAACACCGGCAGGCAGTTCTCCCACCTGCCGAACCGCCCCTACCCCAAGGGCACGCCGACCTTTCCCACGCGGGAACAGGTGATCGAGCATCTCGAGCGGCACGCACGTGCGGACGGGATCGAGCTGCGCCTGGGCTGCCCGGTGGAACGGCTCGACCTAACGGACGGGCACTGGCGGTTGACCACCGCTGCCGGTTCGGTCGACGCTGCCGAGGTGGTGGTCGCGACCGGCTTCGATCATGAGCCCTTCGTCCCGGACTGGCCCGGACGCGGGGACTGGCGGGGTGCACTGGTTCATTCCTCGCAGTACCGGAATCCCTCGCAGTACAACGGGAAACGGGTCCTCGTGGTGGGAGCGGGCTGCTCGGGCATGGAAATTGCCTACGACCTCGCCACCGGAGGCGCGGCAAAGGTCTGGCTTTCGGCTCGCACACCGCCGAACATCATGCTCCGCCTGGGACCTGGTGGCATACCGGGAGACTTCATCGCGACGCCGCTCTACCATGCCCCGGTCCGTATCGCGGACGCAATCGCTCGGTTCGGCCGGGAGAGGAGCATCGGCGACCTGCGCGAGTTCGGATTACCGATCCCCGACGAGGGGATCTTCGCCCGCAGCGCCCGCCTCGGCGTGGCACCGGCGATCGTCGACAAGGAGCTCATCGCCGCGATCCGAGACAGGTCCATCGAGGTCGTTCGCGGAGTCGAGTCACTCGACGCGGACAGCGTGTGGCTGGTGGACGGTGTGCGAATCGACCCGGAGGCGATGGTCTGCGCGACGGGGTTCCGCCAGGAACTCGAAAAGCTGGTCGGGCACCTCGGCGTACTGGACGAGCGAGGTCGGCCGCACGCCACCGGTGAAAAGCCGGCCGCCGAGAGGTTGCGTTTCATCGGGTTCGTGCCCAGGCCGTCGCAGATCGGGTTCGCGGCGAAGCAGGCTCGCCGCGCGGCCCGAGCGATCGCGCGGGAACTGCGGTGAGCGTCGGCGGTAGGATTCTCCCGCCCTGCTCCGGCGCTCGAACAATGGCGGGTCTGCGCGGAGATGGCGACCGGTCAGATCCCCGTTACCTTATTTACGGTCCTTCACAGAAGGGCTACGGTCGCCAGACCCGGTATGACTCCTTGCCCCTGTCTCTCGCATGATCCGGGGGGTGGTGTCGCCGGGGTGTGGTGGCGTCGACGGACCGCTGATAGGGACACGGCCAACCGAAATTGGGTAGGTCTCTTTGTAACGTGGGTGCCGGGCGTCGATGCCGGATCGGCGACCGGCCGACCGAGACACAAGGGACGACCCCTGAATGGACTCGAACTATGCGGTGTACTGCGGCATCGACGTCGGCAAAGGCGAACACCACGCCGTCGGACTGACCGCCGCCGGAAAGAAGATCTACGACAAGGCGTTGCCGAACGACGAAGCGAAACTGCGGGCGGTCTTCGACCGCCTGGCCAGCCACGGATCGGTGCTGGTGGTCGTCGACCAACCCAATACGATCGGCGCCCTGCCGGTCACCGTGGCCCGCGTAGGCGGCCACGAGGTCGGCTACCTGCCCGGACTGGCGATGCGCCGCATCGCCGACCTGTACCCCGGACAGGCGAAAACAGACGCCCGAGACGCGTTCATCATCGCCGATACCGCCCGCACCATGCCGCACACCCTGCGCCGGGTCGATACCGGCGACGAGGCCCTCGCCGAGCTTGAGGTCCTCGTCGGATTCGACGACGACCTTGCCGGTGGGGCCACCCGGGTCAGCAACCGCATCCGAGGCCTGCTCACCTCCATCCACCCTGCCCTTGAGCGGGTCCTCGGCCCCCGCATCACCCATCCGGCGGTGCTCGAGATCCTCTCCCGCTGCGGCGGGCCGGCCGGAATCCGGCAGGCCGGCAAGCGCAAGCTCACCGCGATCGCGGTCAAGCACGCACCCCGAATGGGCGCCAGGTTGGCCACCGACATCCTTGCCGCCCTCGACGAGCAGGCCGTGGTGGTGCCCGGCACCGCGGCCGCCGAAACCGTTCTCCCCAAACTCGCGGATTCACTGAAAGAGACCCTGTTACAACGCAAAGCGGTCGCCGCGGACGTGGAGAGGGCCCTCGATGACCACCCTCTTTCCCCAGTCCTGACCTCGATGCCCGGCATCGGCGTCAGGACGGCAGCTCGGATCTTGATCGAGGTCGGCGACGGCTCCGCCTTCCCCTCCGCCGCCCACCTGGCGGCCTATGCCGGCATCGCACCGGTCACCCGAAAATCGGGATCCTCCATCCGTGGCGAGCACCCCGCCCGCTCCGGCAACAAGAAACTCAAACGCGCCCTGTTCCTGTCCGCCTTCGCCGCCCTCCACGACCCCACCAGTCGCGCCTACTACGACAAGAAACGGGACGAGAAGAAGAAACACAACGCGGCCCTGATCTGCCTCGCCCGACGCCGCTGCGACGTTCTCTACGCCATGCTCAAGAACAAGGAACTCTACCGGAATCCAACCCCCTCAGCGGCTTGACGAAAACCATAGGGACACCCCCCACACACAAACGGTCGTTCATGAGACATCACTGACCGGTTGACGTTTACCCAGGTCGGATGTGTAAAGAACACCGTGTACGGAACAACGTCACGTTGTCGGGGGTACGCGATACATTCCCCGATGTGAGGATCGGGTACGGCCGAGTGTCGACGCGGGATCAGCGTCCCGAGTCGCAGCATGAGCGCTCGCCGAGCAAGCGAAGAACGGCAACCTGACCGAGGCGTTCAACGGTGGCTCACGGCAGCCGGATGGACGGACACCCCGGATCTCTTTTGCCTGGGCCACGCATGAGATGCCGTTGACTGAACGATATCCGCTCCGACCAGCGGCAATGACTCAGGACTCACGGAACGATGCGGTAGACGAGGGCTTTCCGACGAGGGCACCGCCGGTAGGGGAGAAGGACAATCCGTGGATTGGTGGGTTTGGTACATACCCATCCCGGATGGATGGCGGTACGCGCTGATCGAGCTGCAACGGCAGTGGATGGGACTGGGCTGACCCTCGTGCCACGGGTGGAGAAATACCGCACCTTTCGAATACCGCACACCACCAGTCATACGACGCGTCAGACGGATCCTTACACTGTCACTCGTGCGAATCGCGACCTTCAACGTCAACGGGATCCGCGCGGCGCAGCGGCGCGGCTTCGAGGACTGGTTGGGCGACCGCGGCCCCGATGTGGTCGCGCTTCAGGAGGTGCGGGCTCGTGCCGAGGCCATCCCGCCGGGGGTGTTCGGCGCCTACCACCTCACATACGACGAGGGGGACGTCGCGGGCCGCAATGGTGTCGCGGTCCTGACCCGGCGTGCGCCCGTCGCAGTTCGAACGTGGAGTGGCACGGCGCTGATACGTGCACCGGGTGAAATGCACACCGAAAGCGTCGCACTGGATCCGGAGCCGCTGGCTCGGGGGCTGGGAGAGTTCGCGAACCAGGGTCGGTACGTCGAGGTCGACCTCGACGAGGCGCCGATCACGGTGGCATCGATGTACCTGCCGAAGGGTGGTCTTCCGGCCCACCTCCAGAAGCCCGGGCGGATGCGGGAGGCGCCTGACGGCGGCGCCCGGTACGACCGCAAGATGCGCTTCCTCTCCGCGTTCGCGCGACAGCTGACCCGCTCGCGGCGCACGGCACGCGCACGAGGCAGGGAGCTTCTGCTGATGGGTGACCTCAACATCGCGCACACTCGTTCCGACGTACGGAACTGGCGGCGTAGCAACCAGGCCGAGGGATTTCTGCCGGAGGAGCGCGAGTGGTTCGACTCCATCCTGTCGCCGCGCACCCTCGTCGATGTCGTCCGGCGACAGCATCCGGGCGTCGACGGTCCGTACTCGTGGTGGTCGTGGCTGGGGCAGTCGTTCGTGAACGACATCGGCTGGCGCATCGACTACCACCTCGCGACGCCGCAACTGGCACGAGCGGCGGTCACGGCCGGCACCGACCGTGAGCCGGCGGCCGACCGCCGGATGAGCGATCACGCTCCGGTCGTCGTGGACTACGACTTCTGAGCGGTCAGCCCGACACTCAGGTGGTCAGTTTCATGGACAAGAAGGCCAAGGTCGCCCCGAACTCCCGGATCTCGCTGGGCTGATCCGGCTGACATGCCCATTCGATCAGGTCTCGATCGGCCACCAGGTCGGCCGCGCGACGGCGGGACTCTTCAGGGTCGGGCGGTGCTGCCCGGAGCGCATCACCCAGCCGGCTCAGGGGTTCGACGAGAGGAATGAGCTCGGAGGGAGGGCGGTTCTCCGGCGTGAAAACCCGCTGAGCACTCTTGATCACCGTCATCGCCGCGAGCCACGAGCCCTCCCAGGTGCCGGCCTCGTCATTCGGTGGTTGCATAGCGTCAGCGTAGACATCGAGCGTCGAGTCTCGCGGGGACTGACCTGAAATCGCGGGTGATCAGTCTACGGCTGTGCGACCACGGTGTTCCCGTTGTCGTCGGTGCAGTTGATCGTGTAGCCGATCTCCGCGGATTCCGGGTCTCCCGCGAGGCGGCATTCCCACCCGTCGAAGCTGTACACCGGTTCACTCTTGTCAGGCGCGGCGAAATACTTGGTGAGCATCGCGTGGGCCTCGTCGCAGCGGAGCGTTCCCTTCACGATGACCACGGTCGCAGGCTTTCCCGTCTCCGGATAGACAACAGGGCCACACTGATTCGATCCGCGCGCCTGCTGGGGGAGCGGGGCCGCCGTGGGCGCGATCTGCGCCGGGCTCGCGCTGGGGAAGCTCACGGGAATCGGGGTGAACTCGAACTTGTAGCCGCTGGTGGAGATCGTGAACCCCTTGTCCGTTGCATCCTCCCTGCAGGAGACGCCGGAGAACTGCACATTGCAACTGAATCCGTCGATCGCCAGCGTGGTGTCGTAGGGGAGGACGTTGGCGTTGTCCGGAAAGACCGTTTGGTTCCAGTTCTGGAAGCTCGGCTCCTTCCCCGCCTCGACCGCGATGACGTTCGCCTCGGCCGGCGGGCCTCCGTCCGGCGAGGCGATCTGTGGAGTCCCCGGAACTCCCAAAGGCCCCGCGGTGGGATGAGTGGCGCATCCGGCCAGATTCTTGGTGGGAATGATCGAGCACCGCCATTTCCCTGACGGTGTGACGAAGCCGTAGGTATCGGTTTCCGGGTCGCTGGAGGCGTACACCTTCGCATCGACACCGTTGACCGGTGCCTCCGCGGCCGGTGCCTCGCTGGAGGTGCTCGGCGGCGCAGCCGATTCGGTGCCATCGGTCGACGACGCGTCCTGGGTGCAGGCCGCAAGAAACAGGGACGACGCACCGGCGATCGATGCCAGTGCCACCGCGGACCGAAGTCGAACCCTGGTCATGAACCACACCCCTTCCGCTTCAGTCTGCTGCACCGATCGGATGAGATGTTCCCACGAATACCGGTGTGCCGGGTGGCATCGATCGATCCGCGCCGAAACACCGCGGCGGTAGGTGACCGAAGGTGTCGAGAAGGTCCACCCAGGGTGTCGCATTACCCCACCCTGTGGTGATGGTGCCGGATCCGGATCCCCACGAGGATCGATCTCGTGTTCCTCGAATTGCCCGTACTCGCGGGTGGCACCCGGTGAGTCTTCGCGCGCAGAGTGCGACCGGCCTGGTGACCGCCGTACTGGCGGTCGCGGTGGCGGCATCCGTCGACTGGCAGTTGTGCCGGGGCGTTTTCAGTCCGACGGAATTGGCGTTGTTCGTGATGGTCGGAGTGGTGTTCGTGGCGGCGGGTCTGGTTGCCAAGAGCCACCGGCCGCAGGACAACCTGGGGTGGCTGCTGGTTGCCGCCGGGCTGCTGTGGCTGGTGAAGGGGTTTCGACTGTCGACGGTTCCGGTGCTGTTCACGGCCGGCGCGGCGCTGACCAACATGTACATTGCGGTGCTGATCCAACTCGTGTTCAGTTTTCCCTGGGGTCGGTTGCGCCACCGGTGGGAGCGGTGGTTCGTCGGCGGAAGCTACGCGTACTATGCGGTCGCCGTCGTGTCCGAGCTTGCGTTCCTCGACATCCACCGCATCAGCCCGGCCCATCCGCCGTCGTTGAATCTGCTCTTGGTGAGTGACGACCCGAGGGTCTTCGCGGCGCTGCAAGTGATGTTCGGCGTGGTGGGGATCGCCCTCGGTGTGGTCCTGATCGGCGTGGTGATCGCCCGATGGAGGTCGGGTTCACCGGCCTATCGGGCCGCCGTGGCGCCGCTGTGGATCGCCGCTCTGCTCGGGACCGCCGCCACCGCGTGGACACCGCTGGTCTCCGTGTGGGTGCACAGCTCACAGCACACGTGGACGCTGCTTCTGCGATATCCGTCGACTGCGCTCATCCCGCTTGCGGTGCTGGTCGGGATGTGGCGCTACCGCGTCGCCCGAGCCGCAGTGCGCAACCTGATGATCGAGATCGGCACCGCCCCGCTCGGTGACGGCTTCATCGACGCGCTGCGTGCGGCATTGCGCGACCCGGACCTGGCGTTGTGGTCGTTCTCCCGCGCAGACGACGGGTACGTGGACGCGCAGGGGCGTCCGCAGGTTCTGCCACCCAGGAACGATCCCCGCGAGGCGACTGCCCTCATCCGCGACGGCGTCCTGGTGGGGGCGTTGGTGTACGACCGGGCGGTCGCCGACCAGCCGAGGCTTCTAACGGCCGTGCGGGCCGCAACCACTCTGGCGCTGGACAATCAGCGACTGCACGGCGAACTCGAGGCGCAGTTCGCGGAGGTCCGCAGGGCCCGCGCGCAGACCGTCAAGTACCCGGGGTCCGCACCTCGCCGGTGCTAGAATCTTGGGCATTGTCGCAGGTCCAGCAGTTGATGTCCCCGCATCTTCCTGTCGGAGTCGCCCGGCCGAGGAGGCCGTCCCATGGCTGAGTCATCGGTACTACCCGCGGATCTCGGCGGCAGCCCAGATCTCGAACGCATCATCCTCGAGCACGCTTACCGCGGCGCCTATCTGCAACTCGCGCTTCGCGGTGTGCTGGTGCTCTTCATTGCGTTGACTCTCGGGTTCGTCCCGCCCATGAACGATGCGGGCGTGTGCGTCGCGGTCCTGATCTGCTACGCACTCTGGTCCGGCGGGCTCGCGCTGTGGACTCGTCGAGGCGGTCCGGGGCCGGTGAACGCGATGTGGCTCGCACTGTTCGTCGACCTCGCGGTCCTCGGCTGCCTCACCCTGTTGACTGGTATTGCAGCACAACAGAGTTGGACCGCAGACATCCTGAGCAACGGTTTGTTCGTGATCCCGCTACTGGCCTCCACGCAGCTGCGCCCAGGTGTCTGCGCGTCCGTGGTCGTGCCTACGGTCCTGGTATTCCTGGCCGCCAGCTGGGCCACGATGGCTTCGAACGAAGAACCCTGGACCTCCATCCTGCTCAGCACGATGGCCCTCGCCGTCCTCGGTGCAGGCGCCGTCGTGCTCAGCAGAATTCAACGCTCCAGAGTGCTGACCATCGGTCACCTGGTGCGCGACCGCACCGCCCTGCTCGCGGAGTTGATGGGTCTCGAACAACGCGAACGACGTGCGTTGTCCGAGCAACTCCACGACGGGGCGCTTCAATTCGTCCTGGCCGCGAAAATGGACCTCGACGACCTCACCGACAGTGCCGACCCGGAAGCGGTGGATCGCATCACCCACGCACTCACCGAATCCGCGACCCTGCTCAGGGCGACCGTCTCGGAGCTGCATCCCACCGTGCTCGATCGTGTCGGTCTCGCTCGCGCTCTCGGCGACATCACCCGATCCGCCCAGGCACGTGGCGGTTTCGACGTGGAGCTCCTGACCTCGGAATGGGTCGACGACCTTCGCACCACGGCTGATGATGTGCTGTTCAGCGCGGCACGCGAATTGCTCAGCAACGTGGTGAAACACGCGCAAGCCCGTACCGTCCGAGTCGAGCTGGCGCGGTGGGGTGAGCATGCGGTCCTCGATGTCACCGATGACGGGTGCGGCATCTCCCGTGAGGCGATCGACCGCAGCCTCAGCAGAGGCCACATCGGACTGACTTCGCACGAACTCCGTGTCGTCGCTGCGGGAGGCAGCTTCTCCGTCCACCCCGGACCTCGATCGGGGACGGTTGCGCATATCGAAATGCCGTTCGAGATCGTGACGGCACCCGATTCCCTCACGACCTCGGCGCACTAGCAGTGCGCGGGTCGCTGAGCTGCTGAGGTTCGGCCTACTCGACGCCGAGCATCACCTCGGTGGATTTCACGAGCACCGTCGCAGCCACACCCGCCTTCAGACCGAGTTCCTCGACCGCCTCCTTCGTGATGGATGCGGTGACGATCTGCTCGCCTCCGTCGAGTTTCACTTTCACCGTGGCCATCACACTGCCGAGGGTGACCTCGGTGATCGTTCCGGCGAGCTGGTTCCTCGTGGACAAACGCATCGTGAACCTCCATGTCGGGGCATGTCGTTCCGACGCTAGCCGCAACCACTTCGGGAAGGGAGAGGACTGGACCTTTCGGGTCAGTCGGATGTGACAGCGGACGGACTGGCTTCGAGGAGGGCCGTGACACAGGTGGGGCCGAGACCGATCTCCGGCCACCCTGCCGAGATCATGATGTCGTGCGGGCGTGTACAGGTTCCGAGCCAATAATTCGGCTCGGTGCGGTACGCGGGTACCCCGCCCCACTTCAGCGGCGAACCGGATCGCGGCAGGTAGGGGTCGGCTTCGCCCGCCACGGGCCCCAGCTGCAGCAGCACCGACAGATACGACCACTGGGTGTCGGGATCGGTGGGATCGGACAGCGATCGCGTCTCGTGATGCGCACGTTCGGCGGCGCGTCCCGTCGCAGTCAGCGCGAGTCGGACATGGATTCCGGACGAGAAGGCGACGATTCCGAGCAAGTCGAGGGTGATGTGAGTTCTGGACGCGAGAATGGTGGGACCGTGCACCGCGGTCCCACTGGCTGCCGGCGGCGCGAATGCCGGCCAACGCGCTCTGCGCATGCCCACGATCGTGCGCCTACATCGGGGCAGAATCAACGTGCCACGCCCGCACCGCCGCGGCGTTGCCGACGCGCTTATCGTGGAGGAGGTCACAGGCGGGTGTGGGACGGTTCGCAGGGGAGGGAGTATCCATGGAGGCTCTGCCGGATTCGGGGATGTTGCTCGCAGTCCTCGAACACGCTCCGGTGTTGGTGTTCGTGTCCGAATTCGTCTCCGGGCGGATCGTGTATGCCAATCCCGCCGGCGTCGGTCTGCTCGGATTGGGGGATGCCGCGCACGCGTACGCGAGGACGACGGCGGAGCTGTTCACCGATGTCGGTCTCGTGCAGGCCCGTGAGGTGGAGTCGGCGCTGGTCGTGCGGGGAGAGTGGAACGGGCTGACGGAATTCCGCCATTTCGTGACGGGCGAGCCGATCCCGATGCTGATCTCGACGTTCGTGCTGCAGTACACACGCACCGGGCCGTCGCTGATCGCCTCGATCGCACAGGATCGCCGCGGCGCCGAAGAGGACGAACAACGCCTGCAGCGCGCTCTGGGGGAGTCCGCGTACCGGGCCCGCGAGCAGCAGGTGATCGCAGACTTGAGCCAACTCGCCGTCGGCGGAGACCTCGACGAGCTCCTCGCGGCGGCAGCCGGTGCGGCCGCCGCATTGATGGGTGTGCAGTGCTCGTCGATCGCGCAGATGTCCGACGGCGGCGAACTCGCCGTGCTGGCCTATCGGGGACCCGAGCCCTCGCCGACGACGTTCGCCCCGGGAAGGGGCTCGCAACCCGGGTATGCCGCCGCCAGCGGGTCGGTGATCGTCTGCGCCGATCGGGTCCACGAGACCCGGTTCTCCACTGTCGGGATGACCGGGCGCGGGCTGCACAGCGGTGTGTGCGTTCCGATCGGCTCCGAAGCGGTGTGGGGAGTGTTGACCGCGCACAGTCGTCGTCCCCGCGAATACACCGACCGTGATCTGACCTTTCTGCGCTCGGTGACGGCGGTACTGTCCGCGGCGATCCGCCGCATCGAGGCCGAAGCCGCGTTGGTGCACCAGAGCTTGCACGATCCGCTGACCGGGTTACCGAACCGCGCACTGGCCCGCCGCCGGCTCGACGACGCCCTGGACGCCGCGCCGCGCGGCGGCCCGCGCGTTGCGCTGTTGTTGGTCGATCTCGACGACTTCAAGATCGTCAACGACAGCCTCGGCCATGCCGGCGGCGACGACGCACTGATCGTTCTCGCCAGGCATCTGCGGTCGGCGGTGCGCCCGGGCGACACCGTTGCCCGCCTCGGCGGTGACGAATTCGTGGTGGTGTGTGAGCACGTCGCGGGCGCAGCGGAGGCGGTGGCGATTGCCGCTCGGATCACCGGAAGCTTCGCCGACCTGAACCGGGCAGGATCTCTCGACTGGCCGATCAGTGCCAGTATCGGTGTTGCACTCTCCGATCCGGAGTGCACCCGCGAAGAACTCGTCCGCCGGGCAGACTCGGCGATGTATCGGGCGAAGGCTGCGGGGGCGGGCGGATACGCGCTCTACGACGGCCCCTTCTAGGACGGCCGCAGAACGCGATCGGTGCGCTGCGGCCGACGTGACATGAAGTTGTGGCTGCCGCTAGGCACCCTAGAGGGAAAAATTGTCATCTTGACGCGGATCTCGACCCGTCGAATACTTTCTGGACAGGACGGATCCCGTCGAGATCCGACGAAAAGACTCCGCGCTTCGCCCTTGTGACAGAAAGATATTCGTGTCGTCGACTGCTGGTGAACGCATCGGCGTGTCTGGGCGACCTGCATCAGAGGTGAATGCGATGAACACGAGTGCGCACGTCGGCACGAAGCCGGCCCTACTCGGCAGGCCTAGCCGCGACATCGTCGTGGATGTCGGAAGGAACTGAGGCGCCCGATGGCCGATTTCGACCCAGATGCGACCCAGGCGGCGTCGGTCCGTGCAGTCGGCCACGGGATCGTGGCCGAGTTGGACGCTGCCGGGTTCGCGGGTGCCGAGGAAGTCGGCCGGGGCGGGTTCGGTGTCGTATATCGCTGCCTGCAGCGTTCGCTGGGTCGAATCGTCGCGATCAAGGTGCTGACGTCGGACCTGGACCCCGAGAATCGTGAGCGCTTCCTGCGCGAGGGGTACGCGATGGGTGGGCTCTCCGGTCATCCGAACATCGTCAACATACTGCAGGTCGGCGTGACCGACACCGGTCGCCCGTACATCGTCATGCACTATCACCCGCGCGATTCACTGGCGGTCCAGATACGCCGCGAAGGTCCGCTGCCGTGGCCGGAAGCGATCAGCATCGGGGTGAAGTTGGCGGGGGCCTTGGAGACGGCGCACCGGACCGGCACGCTGCATCGCGACATCAAACCCGCGAACATCCTTCTCACCGACTACGGCGAGCCGCAGCTCACCGATTTCGGCATCGCGCACATCGCCGGCGGGTACGAAACGGCCACCGGCGGGTTTACCGGCTCACTGGCGTTCACCGCGCCGGAGGTGCTCAACGGGGAATCGCCGACGGCGAGGTCCGACGTGTACGGACTGGGCGCGACGATCTTTTCACTGATCGCGGGGAGGGCGGCGTTCGAGCGGAAGACCGGTGAGGAACTTGTTGCGCAGTTCGTGAGGATCAGCAGCCAGCCGGTGCCGGACCTGCGCGCCCAAGGCATCCCGGACGGCGTGTGCGCCGTGATCGAGAGGGCGATGGCGACGAATCCCGCTGCTCGGCCGCCGACCGCCGAGGAGTTCGGACACGAACTTCAAGCCGCTCAGCGACACATCGGATTGCGCTCGGACGCGATGGCACTGGCACCCCTGGAGACCGTGCAGACGACCGAGGCGCACCGGTCGGAGTCCGGTGCCGATGGATACCGTCGAATCCGGTACGAAGGGTCGGACAGCGGTCAGCGTCTGTGGGTCGAACCGTCCCAGCAGCTCCAGCCTGATTCTCATCCCTCGGGTCCACCGCTCTGGCCGCCGACGGGCCCGCCGCCCTGGCCGCCGGCCGTAGGTCCGGGCAGCGTCGGAGAGCCCCGCACAGGTCGGCGTGCGGTCCTGACCGCGCTCGCACTGGTCGTCGCGCTGGTGCTGGCCGGCGGCGGGTACCTCGTGCTTCGAGAAACCACCGGACCCGGCACCGCAGGACCGACCGTTCAGGACGCCGGCGCGCCTCCTGCCGTCGACCCGACTGCGGCGTGGCGACCGGTGGAGGATGCCCGTGTTGCCCGCCAGCAGACGGCAACGACAGTCGCGGACGGGACGATCTGGGTCTTCGGAGGGTTGGACGACAACGGCGTCTCGGCCCGGCAGGAGGGCTACGACCCGGCAATCGACACCTGGAAGGCCGGCCCCGACCTTCCGGTTCCGCTCAATCATGCGATGGCCGTCACCTACAACGACGAACCTGTGCTGATCGGCGGTTGGAAGGCGGAAGGTCAGAACCTGACCGCGGTCGACTCCGATCGAGTGATGGCCATGCGCGACGGTCGGTGGGTGGACCTGCCGCCGCTGAACGCACCGCGGGCGGCTGGGGCCGCGGCCGTGGTCGGCGACAGGATCGTGGTCGCGGGCGGACAGGCGAATGGTCAACTGGTGGCGACGACCGAGGTGTTCGACGGCACGAAGTGGACGACCTTCGCCCCTGTCCCCACGCCACGGGAGCATCTGGCCGGGGTGTCGGACGGTACGTACTTCTATGCGATCGGTGGACGGGACCTGGCGTCGGACCAGAACACCGCCGCGGTCGAACGGTTCGATCCCGTCGCCGGAACGTGGGCGACGTTGCCTCCTATACCCACTCCTCGCGGCGGGCTCGGTGCGGCGTTCATCGACGGCCGCATCGTCGCTGTCGGTGGTGAAGAACCGACCCGGGTGCTGTCGACGGTCGAGGCCTACGACGTGGTCGCGGGGACGTGGTCGCAATTGCCGGCTCTGCGCACACCGCGGCACGGGATGGCGGTCGGCGCGGTCGGCGACACGGTGTATGCCGTCGGCGGCGGTGTCAAACCGACACACGCCGAATCGACTGCTGTTTCCGAGGCCCTGCAGCTCGCGCCACGCAAGACCCAATGGGCGCCGGCGTGGCGTCCGCTGAAGGATGCGCCGATCGCCCGTCAGCAGACGGCGACGGCCGTCGCGGACGGCACGATCTGGGTGCTCGGCGGACTCGACAATGCGGGGTCGACCCCGAAGGTCGAGGGAAACGACCCCGCCATCGACACCTGGAAGGCGGGCCCCGACCTTCCGGTCCCCCTCAATCACGCGATGGCCGTCGAGTACGGGGGCGAGTTGGTGGTCCTCGGAGGCTGGGTGCCGAAAGGTCCGAACCTCACCGGGACGACGTCGGACCGGGTGCTCGCGCTTCGGAACGGCAAATGGGTGGATCTGGCGCCGATGAACGAGCCGCGGGCTGCTGGTGCCGCAGCCGTGGTCGGCGACCAGATCGTGGTCGCCGGGGGACAGGCGGACGGCGAACTGGTGGCGACGACCGAAGTGTTCGACGGCACGAAATGGACAACCGTCCCGGACATCCCCACACCACGGGAACACCTGGCCGCAGTGTCGGACGGCACGTACTTCTATGCCATCGGCGGACGCGACCTGGCGTCGGACCAGAACACCGCCGCGGTCGAACGCTTCGACCCCGCCGCGGACACGTGGACGACGTTGCCCGCCATGCCCACTCCTCGCGGCGGACTCGGCGCGGCGTTCATCGACGGCCGCATCGTCGCGGTCGGTGGCGAACAACCGACCAAGGTGCTGTCGACGGTAGAGGCCTACGACGTCGCCTCGGGGACCTGGTCACAATTGCCGCCCATGCCCACGGGGGCTCACGGGATGTCCGTCGCGACGGTCGGTCACACCGTCTACGCCATCGGCGGTGCGCTACGGCCCACCCACGCGGAGTCCACCGCGACTGCACAGGCACTGGATTTCTGGTGAGCGTGCCGGTGTCGACGTGTCGTTCCTCCAGCGGTCACGCACGCTGAAGGTCTTCTGTCCGTGTAGTTCTGCCCAGTAGAGGGGGACTAGACTTGTCGTGGGAGGGGCGAGTTTCGCACAAGATGCGAGCCGGGTAGGAAGTGGTTCGTGATGAAGGTGACGGCGAAGGCCACCCGTTGCGGCGGCTGGTGGGTGGTGGAGGTTCCGGGAGTCGAGGCGGCTCTCACCCAAGCACGGCGGCTCGATCAGGTTTCTGCGATCGTGGCGGATGCCGTGCATCTCGTCGAGGATGTGCCGGTCGAGGACGTCGAGGTTGTCCTCGATTACGAGATCGGGGATTCAGCGGCGCTCATGGAGGCCAGAGCGGCCCACTTGCAGGTCGAGTCCGCCGCCCACGCGCAGGAATGTGCAGCGCGGGCCTCGCGGGCCGCGGTGGCGCATCTGCGCCGATCGGGTCTCTCGGTGCGTGATATCGGTGTCATCCTCGAGCTGAGCCCGCAACGGGTATCTCAGCTCGACCGAGCCGGCGCTCGTGCCTGATGACAGTGCGAGCGACGGGTGCATTCTCCGAGCCGTGATGTCGGTCTCCGAGTATGTTCCCGGTACTCGAGCTGTCGCTGAGGATTTCGATGTCCGACACCATCAGGATGTTCCTCGCCGGCGACGTGATGACCGGTAGGGGAGTCGACCAGATCCTCCCCTCTCCCGGCGACCCGGAGTTGCGGGAGCCTTGCGTCCGCGACGCCCGCGAGTACGTGGCGTTGGTGGAGAAGCGAAATGGTTCGATCCCCGGCCCCGTCGAGTTCGGCTGGCCGTGGGGCGAGGCGTTGCGCGTCCTCGACGCTGCGGAGCCCGACGCCCGCGTCATCAATCTCGAAACGACCGTCACCACGTGTGCCCGCTTCGCGTCCAAGGGAATCAACTACAGAATGCATCCGTCGAACGTAGGGGTGCTCACCGCTGCGCGGATCGACGTCTGCGTACTGGCGAACAATCACCTGCTCGACTTCGGTCCCGATGGGCTCGTGGAGACCGTCGACGTGCTGGCCCGCAGCGGCGTGCGGACCGTCGGAGCGGGGCGCACCGTGGCGCAAGCGTGGTGTCCCGTGGTCGTGGAGGCCGGGACGGGGCGCCGGCTGCTGATCTGGGCAGCAGGTATGTCGTCGAGCGGGGTCTCGCCGCACGGGGCGGCCCGCCGGGGCCGGCCTGGCGTCGCGTACCTGTCCGAAACCACCTGCGCCGAGGCGGACCGTGTGCTCGACCGGACGCGGGTGATACGGCGGAACACGGACGTGGTGGTGGTCTCTCTGCACTGGGGTTCGAACTGGGGATACGACGTGCCGGATGCGCATGTCGAGTTCGCGCATCGGCTCGTCGACGGTGGCGTCGACGTGGTCTTCGGGCACTCGTCTCATCACCCGCGGCCGGTCGAGATCTACCGAGGCCATCCGATCTTGTACGGCTGCGGCGACCTGATCAACGACTACGAGGGCATCGGAGGACACGAACGCTTCCGCGACGACCTGCGTCTGCTCTACCTGGTGACCCTCGACGCGCGCACCCACGAACTGCGCGAGCTGCGAATGGTGCCGATGAAATCCCGGCAGATGCGACTGCACAAAGCGTCGACCAGTGACACCGAATGGCTGCGGCGGGTTCTCGACGGGATCAGCCGCGGCTTCGGCACCCGCATCGATGCGGAGACCGACGAGTTCCTCGTCGCCCGGGCGGCGCGCGAGAACTAATGGCGCGACTCGTTCCGGGCGCGCCCGGGCACGAACGGTGCGACATCGTAGGTGTCCCACGACTGACCGACATGCAGGATCCATTCACGGATTCGGCCACAACCGATCCGGTGATCAAATGCGGTGAACGGGGCATTGCAGAGTTAGTACGCATCAAGCTCTCAACTGCGCGAATTGGTGAGGCTGCGGAATACCTGAGGATGTCGGTAGTTGGGGTGCGCAGGGCGGCATAGGAGGGGTGGTTGTCTTCTCGGCGTGCCGGTTCGGGTCACCGAATTTTTGACCGCCTGGACCCCGACGCTTATCTGGGCGGGCTGCATCGGAGTGTGCGGGAGTGACGCCGGAGAGGATGGAGGCATTGTATTGCCGGGTGTCGGGCTCGGCAGGGCGAGAGGTGTCGCTGCCGATCAGGAAAAGATTCTGGGGGAGAGCGCCACTGGTGGGTATACCTGGTCTGCCGGGATCGCGGTTCGGGTCTCGAGGGAGCAGCGGGTGGGGCGCGACTGGATGCTCGACTACGCGATCCATGGCCGGTTCACGTCGGTGCAGCAGGTGGTGGGGCGGGATCGGTTGGCCCGGTCCGTCGGTGGCGTGGATCGGGAGGTACGTGTCGGAGGTCGGCGTTACAGTCGGGTCCCGCGAGACAAGGGGTGGCAGACCGCTGATGAAAGATTTGATGGATGGCGTCAAGCCCGTTGCCAGCATCGTAGTCCGGCCGGTTCTATCAGCTGCGGTCGAAACAAGATCAACACCAGCTTCAGGGCAAAGCCGTCGCACGGTTGGGGAGGGGTAGCCGTTGAGCATCTCGGGGGATCGCAGGCCTTCGTCGAGCGTGGGTGCTCGCTGATCGTGAGTTGTGCCCAGCGTGACCGGGCGGGTTGCGACTGCGCCGCGGCAGTTCGCGTTCACCACCCGCCCATATATGGCGGTCGATGACGCGACAGGTGAGGCGATTGGCCTCGATGATGTCAATATCCGGGTGGGGTGGTTGCTCGACCTGATTGCCGCGGCCGGCGCTGAGTTGGTGTCGCGGTTGTGGCAGTCGGCGACGTTCGATGTGCTCGCCGCAGGCCGTGACCGCCAGGACCGCAAGCTGCCCGTGCAGGGTCATGTCGCCGCGGCCCGCCTCGGCTGGAACCCGAACTATCCGGACGGAATCTACGTGCCGTCGCGGGTCACGCGGGTGGTGACCGCGCAGGTGATGGCGACCCTGCGGACCCTGACACACCGGGACACCGCGATCACGGCACTGTCCGCTCGATTCGACCCGGCCACCGGGGCTGTGGCGCCGCCGACCGGACCGGCGGACTACGTGCCACCGGGTTTTGCTCGAGAAGTACGACGCCAGCTCATCGCCCACGCCCGCCGCACCGACGGGGCGCAGTCGACCCGATTGCGGATCACCGACGTGCAGGAACCGCCCCGGATGGCCGCGATGGCCCGACTGTCGGCTGTCGATCGGCAGCTCGCACAGATCGCCGTGACAGACCGTGAGCTGGCGTTGACGGTGAAGCTGCCGACCAGCCCGGCCCCGGCGGGGCGGGCGCAGTGGCGGCGGGTGCGGCTGACCGCCACCATCCCTAAGCACCTGCACGGCCGGGCGATCACCGACTGGCATCTACCGACTTTGGTCCTCGACCACCGGGGCTTGCTTTGGCGGTGCGCGGCGACCGAACTCGTCCCTTCAGGTGATCTGGATTCGGCCACCGTGGCGGTCGGGGTCGATTGGTCTCCGTCGACTCTAGGTGCCGCCGCCATTACCGTCGAAAACCCTGACGGGCTGTCCTCGGACTACCGAGGCTGGACCTACGACGACCGCGGCCTCGGAATCAAACTGGCGCGCCTGCAGGCCGAAGGGCAGATGCTGCACCGCAAAGCCGCCCGGTTGACACGACTAGCCGCCACCGCCCCACCGGAGGTCCGCGCCCAGCTGGAGGAGAGGATCGCAATCCTCGACGAGCATCGCACCGCGGTGGGTATCAAACCCGCGGCGCCACAGAGCGATACGGGTAGCCGTGACACACGTCTATCTCCAACGCCCGCCACACCAATGGCAGATAGTACGAGATCTACGTAGACGCTAGCCTTGGTGCGTTCTGCGCATACGAGCACACTACCCGGCTCCAACGAGACCCTGTGGCCGGCACCGCCTAGAATTCGGGTGCACAGTTCCGCAGACGCGGCAATTTCGAGCGCGGAGAGTGGCAATGCAAGCTGGAACGCTATTCGGCAAGTACCGGCTGGACCGTCCGCTGACGGTGGATGTGAGCGGCGAGGTCTGGGCGGCGTTCGACACCGTCACGTTCCGGCACGTCGTGGTGCGGGCACTGCCGCCGGACGCTTCCGAGGACGACGAATTCTGCGATCGGTTCGAACGGGAAGCCGGCATCGCGGCGCACATCCGGAACCCGCACGTGGTACCGATCCACGACTTCGGGCAGATCGGAAACCGACTCTTTCTCGCGACGCCGACGACCCAGGGCACTAACCTGCGGACGCTCCTCCAGTCCACCGGACCGATGGAGGTATCGCGCGCGGTCGGCGTCGTCGAGCAGCTGGCGTCGGCGCTGGAGGCAGTGCGCGCGGCCGGGCTGGTCGAGCAGGAAGTGTCCTCGGCGAACGTCGTCGTGCAGGACGGGGGACTGATCCAGCTCACCGACGTCGGGCTCCCCGTGATTCTCGGCGCCGCGTCGGGCGTCTACGGGCTGACCTGTGTGTTGTACGAGTGCCTCACCGGCGAGGTGTTCCCGACATCGGAGATCCCGACGCCGCCCGTCGGCATGGCCGCCGTCATCGCACGCGGAACGGCCGTCGACCCCGCGCGGCGCTATCGGTCGGCGGGCGAGCTGGCCGCTGCCGCTCGCGTCGCGGTGCCACCGCAACAGCCTGCCGCCGATCCCACTCCCGCGGACCCTGCGATCGCCCGGAACCGCCGTCTCGTGGCCGCGGGACTTGCGCTCGCCGCGATCATCGCGGTCGCGATTGTCGGTGGCGTGATCATCGGGTCGGGAGCGTCATCGCCACAGGTCGCCGTTCCTACGCCGTCGTCGAGCGCGGCCGGGCCGGCATCGCCGTCGTCGTCACCGACCGCCACGGCGAACCCGACCGCTGCCGATCAGGTGCCGCCGGTGCAAGCACCAGCACCGACTCAGGCGCCGGTGGCGGAGGCTCCCATTCAGGAGGAGGTCATACCGGCACCGGCACCGCAATCACCACCGCTAGTGCCGACACCCGCACCGCCTCCGGGAGCGTCCGCTCCGCAGGTGCTGCCGTGCTACCCGGGTTACGAGCACACCCCGCCCCCGGACGGTCCGTGTCTCCCGCCCGGCTCGCCACCGGCGAATGCGCCTGCACCGGCACCTGTGCCGGCCCCTGCGCCCGCGCCTGCCCCGCAGGTGCTGCCGTGCTATCCCGGTTACGAGCACACCCCGCCCCCGGACGGGCCGTGCTGGGCTCCCGCGGGCCCGTGAAGTCTCACCGACGATTGTCGGTGTCGATCCATGCGTCGTAGACCTCGCTGACAGCTGCAGCGATCGCTCGGCCGTGCAGTGTCCGCGCGGGTCGGGACTGTTCGATCTGGATTCCGCCGGCAGCGTCGATGGTCAGGCGGTTGACGAGGTTGGATGGAGATTCACCGCTATGTCGTTCTCCGGGTTCGGCGACCCGAACACAGATTCCGCTTCCGTCGAGTGCCTGCGCGATCGCGTTCCGGATGTCCGCCTTGCGCCGCGCGGGTGCGAGGCCGCCGATGAGGACGTCGTTTCCTCGGTAGCCGTGAAACGACAGCGCCCACTGGAATCGTCTCGCTGACAGGGTGCGCAGAAGCGGAAAGCTGTGCACGCTGAGATCGCTCGAAGAAATGTGCCATGAACGATATGCGTTGCCGACCGGTCGCCACCCTTTACACGCCCACAGCGTCGAATCGCGTGATCCGAGCGAAGCAACGACCTGTTCAGCCTGCTGATCCGTTCGGGTTTCGATGGCGCCACCGTGTGGTGCCAGGACCACGAGACGGTGATGTCGCCCGTCGTCTTCGAGCCGCTCGATGAACTCACCCTCTTTTTCGGCCTCTTCCTCGGTCATCGCCGGGGCGACGCACCGAAGGTCGAGAATCACCGTCTGTCCAGGCTCCGCGCCGAGCCGACGACAGCCCCCCTCCGTTATCCGGATGGTGTCGTTTTCTTCCGTATCGGCATTGGGGATCAGTGTGAACAGTGCGGTCGTTCCCCTGTGGTTCACACGAACCTGCTGACGCGGCTGGGCTCCGATTCGGGTCAGCATCCGCGGGTGAATCCCGATGCGTTCGCCGGCGGATGCGCTGGTGGAGCGATCGCGACTGACTGTGAGGCGCAACGTCATCGAGACCTGCTGAAACGGACGCTGTTCGAACACCTACTCAGGTTAGGCGAGAATCAGTGGCGGGTGCGGTCGAAACCGGCAGCCGCCACCGATCTCGGCGCGCGAATCCGGTGACTCGATGAGCCCCTTGTCGGCAGTCCTCGCGCGGCGAAGACTCGAATCCATGAGTAATAAAGCAGTGGTCAGTCTCACCACCGGTCTCGAGGACGCCGAGAAGGTGACGGTTGCGTTTCTGGTCGCGGTCGGCGCGGCGGAACAACAGCGCGAGACGCTGATGTTTCTCACAAAGGAAGCGGTACGGCTCGCGCTCGACGGCACGATTCAGGGCGTGGCCTGCGAAGGTTGTCCGCCCCTTCCCGATCTGGCGGCACGATTCGAGACCGCGGGCGGCATCTACATGGTGTGTCCGATCTGCTTCGAGGCCAAGCACCTCGACAAGGACGCACTGGTATCCAATGCCGAACTCGCCGGGACGGTACCGATGTGGAAGTGGATCGGCGACGAAGGGGCGGTCACCTTCAGCTACTGACCGGCGGAACGAGCGGGACCCGGGGCCAGTTACACTGCGCGCGAATGTAATCGAGTCGATCAGGGACCACGGGGGGCGGGACTGGCAGTGACCGATCGCTACGTACTCGTCGACACCGACACCGGCATCGACGATGCCCTTGCCATGCTCACCATTGCACAGCACTCCGGAACCGAGATCGTGGGTGTGGGAACAGCGTTCGGGAACTGCACCGAACAGCAGGCCGCGCGGAACGCCCTCACCGTTCTGTCCGTCGCCGGCCTACGCGATGTTCCGGTGTGCATCGGACAACCACGTCCCGGGCCACCACCTGCCGCCGATTCGCCACACGGACTCGACGGACTCGGCGACCGCGGATATCGGCCACCACCGGGCGTGGGTCCGGCGCCCGAGTCCGCCGTCGACCAACTGCTCCGCGTTGCCGAGGACCGGCCCGGGGCGGTAGACCTGCTGTGCCTGGGTCCGCTGGCCAATATCGCCGCCGCCGTCATGCGCGACCCGCGGGTCCTGACCCGCTACCGTTCGGTCACCATCATGGGCGGCATGGGACCTGCCTCCCGTAAAGGTGTCGAGGCCGCAGTACAACCACAGTTTCTCGAGAAAGGCGACACCAACACCAACCACGATCCAGTCGCGGCTACGGTGGTTGCTGCAGCGCCTGGGCAGATTACGTGGGTGGGAATGAATGTCACCGGCCGACTTCGATTGGCCTGGGCCGATCTCGTTGCTCGTTCGGCGGTGGGAAGGACGGCGACCTTCGTCCGCGACATCACCGAGGACTATCACCAATACTGCACCAGCACATATCGCGTCGAGGACCCGATCTACACCGCACACGATTCCGTCGCAGCCGCTGTGATGCTCGACCCCACGGTCGTGCTGTCCGCCGCCGACGCTCGACCCCGGGTGCTCCACGAGGACGGCCGGGCCGCCGTGTGGGGCGTCACTCCGGTACGGGGGCCGGCACACCGATTCGTGACCGACCTCGATTACCGTTCGATCAGGGCGCGGATCGCCACCACGCTCGATGCTGATATTCCCCGATCGGGTTCGGCCGGCTAGCAGTGCCCGTTCGTCATCGGTCGGTATTCGACACGGCGTCGACGCCCTTCATACGAAGGCGTCGAGCAGATGCAGTTCCTCCGCCACGATCAGATCGACCTCTTCACTGGTCAGACCGGACAACAGATGTGCCGCCAACATCGCTCTCACCTCCTCATGTGCTCCTACTGATACGTCGAATCGGCGATCGCGATATCGACAAGCGGAACACATTTTCGGTAGGTAATTTTCGGCTTCGACCGCAGGATCCCGCTCTCGTCCGAAGTGGTGTGGGAAACGTTCGCTGAAGCGACTACTCACCGTCGACCGGAAATGCATCCGCACCCGGTGCGGACGGATCGAACGGTGGCGGGTCGGCCGGATCGAATCCACCCCGCACCGTCGAGCAGGTTGCCCCCGGTTCCGGGTAGGTGTTCGGGTTTTGTCGCAAGGCCGCGAGGAAGTCGGAGATCCGGCGGTCGTGGACGTCGTCGAGTTTCAGTTGGTGACCCCACGACTGCAGGGACACCGCCGAATCGAGACCGGGGTACGGCGACATCAGGGTGTACGGCTGGCCGTCGACGTTCTCTGCCAGCGCCGCGACGTCGTCGTCGTCCAGCCGGTCCGGGTCGTAGGTCACCCACACGGCGCCGTGTTCGAGGGAGTGCACGGCGTTCTCGCTGCGGATCGCTTCGGGATAGACAATGCCCGTGCACGTTGCCCAGTACTGGTCGTGTGCGCCACCGAACGGGGGACTCTGGTCGTAAGCCACTCGTTGCGGTGCCTGCACATGGGCGGCGGGCGGATAGTCGATGATGACGATCCCTTCGATCCCCAGTGACGGGTCAGGATTGTCCGCGCTCGGCGAGAAGTCGTGGGCCTTGCGGCCCTCGTCGGCTCCGGAGGTCAGCGCGTAGGCGCCAACGGCGACCGCTGCCACGACGACCACCACGGCGGCGAGCAGCAGCCAGGGCAGGCGACGCCGCAGTCCTGGGGACGGTCGAGATTTCGGGTCCGCGCTGCGGTCGTTCGTCATTGCCGATCCTTCGTCTCACCGGGCGCCCTGACCGCGCATCCCCATCTGCGAAGCATGGTAGTAGACGTGAGGTAGCGCCCCGTTCCTCGACGATGCCGGCGATCTACCGCCGGGCCATTGCTGCGATTCGCAGATCGCGGGTACGAGCCTGGTGCGCGATCATCAGGATCCGCGCCTTTTCGGCGTCGCCGCTCTGCACGGCGGTCAGGATCTCGCGGTGCTCCGTTTCGATCTGCTGCAGATTGGAGGAGGCCTGTGCTTCCTCCGCGTCGTAGACCCGCAACTGAGCGTCGAGTCGGTCCATCAGCTGTGCGATGGTCTGATTGTGAGCCGCGCTGCGAAGCGCGCTGTGCCATTCGTTGTGTAGCGCCAGGCTTGTCGAGGGATCGGGTGATTCGGTCGCCTGCTCGAACAACCGGCTCAACCGCGCCAGGTCCAGTTCGGTGTGGCGTGTCGCGGCGGAGTAGGCGATCGCGGACTCGAGTGCGATCCGTGCCTCGCAGATCTCGAGTACCTCCTCGGGGGTGCGCTCGCGCACCCGGTACCCACGCGGCGCCTGGACCACCAGGCCCTCGTATTCGAGTCGCTGCAACGCTTCCCGGACCGGTGTGCGGGACAGTCCCAACTCCGCGCCGATGGTCGCCGGTATCAACATCGTCCCGGGCCGGTCGGCGCCGCCGGTGATCCGCTCACGCAGCTGTTTGTACGCCGATGATTCTCTCTCCACCGAGTTCCCCTGTCCGGGCACGAACGCCATGCCACGAAGCAAGCCTTACCAGAGGCGAGCAACCGAAGTAAAGAGTTTGAATCCATGTGTATACAGATGCAGACAGAGATGTGCAGTCGTTCGTAGGCTCCTCCGCGTCAGCACAAGGAGAAGCCATGAATATCCACTCAGCACGGCGAGTCCGTGGCCGGGAATCAGCAGCCGCCGGATCGGACGTCGTCGGGAATGTCTGAGACGCAACTTGCCGCACCGCGCCCCACCCGGGCAGAGCCGACGGGGGAGGATCGTCGTCGGCCGCGGCGTGCCGCCACGCGACACCGACTTCAACCGTCGGTGTTGCTGCCGTGGGTGGTGCCCGTCCTCGTGATCCTCGGCTGGCAGTGGGCGTCCTCGACCGGGGCGATCTCACCCTCCATCCTGCCTCCGCCCAGCAAGGTCCTGGCCACGGCAGAGCAGTTGTGGACCGCCGGAGAGCTGCAGCGACACCTGACGGTGAGCCTGCGCCGAATTCTGATCGGGTTCACCCTCGGTGCCTCGATCGGACTGGTGCTCGGCTTCGTCGTCGGGCTCTCGAGAATCGCCGAGGGGCTGGTGGACCGCACCCTGCAGATGCTGCGTGCGCTTCCGCACCTCGCCCTGGTCCCGCTTCTGATCGCGGCGTTCGGTATCGGTGAACTCCCGAAGGTCGTGCTCGTCACGCTGGGTGTGATCTTTCCGGTGTACCTCAACACGGTCGCAGGAATTCGCACCGTCGACCCGAAACTCGTTCAGCTCGGCGAGTCCTATGGGCTCGGTCGCGGCGCCCGAATTCGCGACATCATCGTTCCCGGAGCCATGCCGATGATTCTCACCGGCATCCGATATGCACTCGGCGTCGCCTGGTTGACGCTGGTGATCGCCGAGACGATTGCCACCAGTGAGGGCATCGGATTCCTCGCTCAGAACGGCCGGGACATGCTGCGCAACGACCGCATCGTTCTCGCGATCCTGCTGTACGCCGTCGCCGGACTGCTCGCCGACCAGATCACCCGGCTGATCGAGGCCCGTGTCCTGCGCTGGAACCCCCACTACCAGGGAGGAAATCGCTGATGCCTGCAACCAACCTCGTCGGCCTCGATCTGGTCGGCATCGGCCACCGATACCGTGACAAGACCGTTCTGCACGATGTCGACCTGACCGTCGAGCCCGGTGAGTTCGTCTCGTTCCTCGGCCCCAGCGGGGTCGGCAAGTCCACACTTCTGCGGATCATCGCCGGGCTCGAACAACCGACGCACGGCGTCGTCGAAACCACCGGCGGCACCTCGGGCGGCACGATGTCGCGGATGATGTTCCAGGAGGATCGTCTGCTTCCGTGGCGGAACGTCCTGGACAACGTGCAGCTCGGAACTCGGCACCAACGCGAGCGCGCACTCGAGCTGCTGCACGATGTAGGTCTGTCGGGGCGTGAGAAAGACTGGCCGTCAGAACTTTCCGGAGGGCAGCGTCAACGGGTTGCGCTGGCACGGGCGTTGCTGCACCGGCCTCATGTCCTCTTGCTCGACGAACCGTTCGGTGCCCTGGACGCGATCACCCGCGTGGCCATGCAGCAACTTCTCGAACGCGTCCTCGCCGAGCAACCGAGGACGGTTCTGCTCGTGACCCACGACGTGGAAGAGGCGCTCGCACTCTCCGACCGGGTGCTGCTCCTCACCGAACAGGGCATCACCCGCGATCTGAGGATCCCGCACGCCCGGCCACGACACCGCGGAGACGCCCAACTCGCGGCCTGGAAGGAGGAGTTGCTCGACGGACTCCTCCAGGCAGACACCGCCCTCTCCTCCCGCTAGCCCCAGTTCCCGAGTCCCACTTCCCTGGTCCCATTGGAAAGGCCCTCACCCCATGTCACCCCGCGTCACTTCACAACCCCGCGCCCTCGATCGGCGAGGATTCCTCAGGGCCGCCGGCGCCGGAGTCCTGGGCCTGTCGGCCCTCTCGTTGACCGGCTGCGGTGCGTCGGCATCCGGCGCAGCGGGCGGCCCGCTGACCGAGGTGCGATACGCATTGATCGGCGACGGGAAGGCCGAGCCCGGCACGATCCTGCGCAACAGCCTGGGCGGATTCGACCTCACCAAGGACCTGGGGGTCCCCGTGCAGTGGCCGTCGGGTTTCCCGGCTTCGCTCCCGGTGATGGAGGCCGTCAAATCGGGAAGTGTCGACTTCTCCTTCGCCACCGCCACCGCGGTGATCTACGCCATCGGCGGTGGTGTGCCGATCGTCCCGCTGGTCGCCTATCCACTTCCCGCCGACGAGGTCGACATCCTGGTGCCGCGGGGATCGGACATCAGGTCGGGTGCAGATCTGCGAGGGCGCAAAGTCGCGGATCATCGCGGCACCACCGGAACATACAGCCTGGTGAAGTATCTGGAATCGGTCGGCCTCACACTCGAAGACATCGAGTACGTCAATCTTCCTGCCGCAGATGCGGAGGCTGCCTTCGCGGAGGGCAAGGTCGACGCGTGGATCAGTTGGCAGCCCACCATCGAGTTGGCCAAGCGGAAACACAACGCGGTCGCGCTTCCCGATGTGAAGACGTACGACTACGCCTTCTTCGTCGCGAGTGAGGACTTCGCATTCAACCACCCGGATGCCGCCGCCACACTCGTCCGGAACGTGCGCGATGCGCAGCGCTGGATCGACGGCAACCCCGAGGTGGCGGTCTCCGCTTTCGCGGAACTGGGTGGTTTCGGGAACAGCGATCTCGAGGAGCAGGTATATCTCGACCTGGTGAAGGCGAGACGTCTGTCCTATTCCGGTGCAGGAGAATTCACTGCGGTGGATGCAGCGGCGATCAACGGAACCCAGGACCTCGCGGACAACTTCCACGACCTCGGCGTGTACCCGGACCGAGTCGACGTGACAACCTGGTTGCAGGACTCGCGTTTCGACTCGATCAAGTCAGTTGTCAACCAGGCCCTCGCGAAGTAGGTGTCACCGCACATGTCTCCCTCTCGTATGCATCTGGCCGCCTTCGTCACCGCGGGCCCGGGTCGGCCCGGCGGCTGGCGGTACCCGGGATCGGTTCCCGGCTGGCTCAGCGCCGGCTACTACCAGAACATCGCTCGCACCCTCGAGGACGCTCGTTTCGATCTCGCGTTCTTCGCCGACATCCTCTCGGTGCCCGACCGCTTCGGCGGAAGCCCCGATTCCCAGCTACGCAACGGCGCACTCGGTTCGATGCGACTCGACCCGCTTCACGTGCTGTCGTCGATGGGTGCGGTCACGTCGCACCTCGGCCTCGCCGCCACGGTCTCCACCACGTACGCGCAACCGTTCACCGTCGCCCGGTCCTTCGCGACCCTGGACCACCTGACCGAGGGGCGTGCGGCATGGAATGTGGTGACCTCATTCCAAGAGTCGGAGGCGCGAAACTTCAACCGGGACGAGCAGTTTCCCCGTGAACAGCGATACGAGCGGGCCGACGAGTTCCTGGAGGCCGCGGGAAAGCTCTGGGACAGCTGGGAGGACGACGCGCTTGTCCTCGATACCGAACAGCCGTTGTTCGCCGATCCGGATCGAGTGCACCCGATCCGTCACAAGGGTGACTGGTTCACCGTGCAGGGGCCGCTCAACGTCCCCAGGCCGCCGCAGGGCTACCCCGTGGTGATCCAGGCCGGCGCGTCCGCCAAGGGCAAGGACTTCGCGGCACGGTGGTCCGACGTGATCTTCTGCAGCCACGCGTCCCTCGAATCCGCGCAGGACTTCTACAAGGAGATCAAAGAACGGGCCACCGCTCACGGCCGCGACCCCGAGGCTGTGAAGATCCTCCCGTCCATCGCGCCCGTCGTCGGGGCCACGACGGCGATAGCGCAGCAGACATTCGAAGAACTCTTCGACCTCGTACCGCCCCTCGGTGGATTGTCCACACTCGCGTACCACTTGGACGTGGACCTGTCGACGTTCCCACTCGACGAGCGACTCCCGGACGTCGAGGTTCCCGGCGTCGAAGGCCACTACCAGGAGGTCAGGGAGATGACCGAGCGGGAGGGGCTGACTCTGCGCGAGCTCGGGAAGCGCTACGGCGGTCGTGTCGAAGGTGGATTCATCGGCACTGCAACAGAAGTCGCCGACGGACTGCAGGAATGGTTCGGACAGGGAGCCTGCGACGGATTCATGGTGCAGGCGCCGTATCAACCGGGAGGGTTCGAGGACTTCACCCGCCACGTGGTTCCGGAGTTGCAGAAGCGAGGACTGTTCCGCAAGGAGTACGAGGGGAGCACCCTGCGCGAGAACCTCGGGCTACCCCGAGTACAGAGCGGGGAGTGGGCCAACCGGGTGCGTCGAGCCGCCGAGGCCGCACAGTGACTTCCGACGTCGCGGAGGTGTCCGGGCACACGGTGTCCGGGGTGCCGGGACGATTCATCCTCGATGCCCGCGAGAACCACCTCGTCTCGGATTCGCGGTTCGGGCCGGCCGAGGCCGTCCAGGCCGGCGAACTGCTCCTGGCAGCGATCGTTTCGTGCGCAATGGCGAACATTCAGTCCAACGCCGAGGCCGACGAGATCGGGGTCGAGCACATCGAGGTACACGCATCTCATCGACGGGGGGCGGCCGACCCGACTCGCTACGACTTCACCGAAGTGCGCATCGAGATTCACGGGGTGGACCAGCCGACGGCCGACTCACTGGCCGCGAAGTTCGCGGCGTCCTGTCCGATCTACAACACCATCAGGCGGGGAAGTGGAATCGCGTTGACCGTCACTGCCCACTCGGATGGCGCGGGAGGTTCAGAGTGACGGGCGTGGGCGGGAGATCGCGGTGTCGATCACGGCGAAGATGTCGCGCTGGGGAACCGTGTCGCCCACGCCGGCCGTCTGAGCTGCCTCGATCAGATCATCGGTGAGACTGTCGAACAACAGTGCCGTGCGGGGGTCGGTCCGGTGGCCGGGACTGTCGAAGACGCGCAGCGCATCGACCGCGTCGCGGTACCTGCCGAGCCGCTCGGGCGCCGCGCTCACCTGCATCGCTTGCACGTTCATCGTGCTCAGCTCCGAACCATGCTGTTGGACAGCCGGGCTTCGTTCAATGCTCGACTGGCGGGATCGCAGCGGTACTGACCGGTAGTGGTGTGCCGGTAGCCTGGGCCATCCTTCGCGACGGCGTGCCCGCAGTAGCGGCATTCGTGACCGGACTGCCCGATGCGGATGGTTTCGATGGTGGGATACGTGTTGGTGCTCATTGTTCTCGTTCGTCGGTGTGGTCGGTGATGTCTGTGGAAGTGGTGGTGAACGGCTCCGGTGGACTTCGCGGCGCCACTGCCGTCGGCTGCGTCATGCGTATTCGGCGAGGGGCTCGGCCGAACCGACGTGGGCACGCTCCAGTGCCTCCCAGACGAGGTCGTAGCGCTTGAGGGTCATCTCGTCCGCGTTCGCGAGCAGGGCGTCGAGGAGGGAGTGCGGATCGTCCTGCCAGGAGTGCAGCGCGGCCGCGACGGTTCGGTTGGTGAACAGACCCGATTGAGCAAGGGCGTGACCCCACTCGTCGAACAGACCGCTGTGGATGCGTTCGACAGCGTCGTGGTCGAATCCCTCGGCGACGAAATCACGCGCGAAGGTTGCCGTGACGTAGTCACCGCAGGTAATCGGTTCGGCATTCATCGGTGCGAGCACCCTCCGTCAGTGGCGGCGTCGGACCAACGGGCGACCCCGGTTCGTGAGTATGAGACAGGTCACATCGTCGCCCACTGCGGGGACATGGCGCATCGGCCGAATCACCGGGGGGTATACCTATCTTCTGGCCCTCGCCGCCCGCGTCCGGCGGGGACACGGACCGTTCTGCCTGGTCACTGCGTCTCGCCTCGGAAGGAAGCTCCTATGACCGTCACGGACTTCGATGTCCTCCCCAACCTGCGCGACCTCGGCGGGCTTCCGCTCGCCGAGGGGCGCCGGACCCAGGCCGGGGTGCTCTACCGCAGCGCTCTGCCGGCACCGGGCGACGCCCGCCCGACCGCGGTCGAGGAGTGGCCGGCCCGCACCGTCGTCGACCTGCGCAGTCCCCGGGAATTCGCGACCCGGGCGCATCCGCTGCGGTCGCAGAAAACTGCCGTGCACCAGATCTCGCTGCTGTCCGATGCCGAGGTCGCAGCGCCGAACCAGGGCGCCCGGCTCGCCGACATCTACCTCGGGATTCTGACCAACGCGGGGGAGCGACTCGTGGACGTCCTGCAGGTGGCAGCCACCGCGCCGGGCCCGGTGCTGCTGCACTGCGCCGCAGGCAAGGACCGCACCGGCGTCGCGGTGGCTTTACTGTTGCGTACGGCCGGAGTCGAGCCCGACGACATCGTCGCCGACTACGAATCGACCAACGAGCACATGGACGCCGTTCTGGCCCGAATTACCCGTTTCGCTCCCGAGCTGGGCCAGGCGCATCCCAACGACCGCGATCTTCGAGGTGCCGTCCCCGAGGCCATCGAGGGTGTCCTGGCCCGTTGGGACGCCCACCCGGGTGGCGTGCACGCGTGGCTACGGGGGCGCGGTGCCACCGACGAGACGATCCGACTCTGGATCGCGCGTTTCGCCGGGTGACCGGCGGAACGGGGCGCAACGCAGTTCGTCCGCGAGGATTCAGCGCCCCACCGCGACTCTGATCCGGTCGTCGCGCAGAGCATCGGTGATCTTGCGGCACCCGCCCTCGCGGCCGAGCAGTGTCCTGCCCAGCAGCACCACCCCCCACGGGCCTATCACCCAGATCGGCCAGGGGTAGATCATCACGCCGGTAGCGAGCGAGACGATGCCCCAGATCGCGATGTTGATTCCACCTGCGGCGAGCCAGGCGAGCCACTCGATCCGCTGGTGACCCGGGATGCGGCGACGCGAGGGGCGGCTCGTCGGTGCCCCGGGCCGCGCGGGGGTAACTGCCTGGGGTGCCGGCGGAAGATCACGCAACACCTGATGCGCCTGCTGCTGGGTGGTCGATCGATATACCTGTGCCACCCGCTGGTCGAACTCGCCGATCGTCAGTCGCCCGGCGGTGAGGTGCCGCCCGAGTTCACCGACGACTTGCTCGCGTTCGGAATCGGATATCCGGATGTTGTCCGCGTTCTGCATCGGACCCTCCTCAGCGTTGACATTCCACTGTGGAATGTCGCTACTACTATCATCGATATGCCACAGTGGAATGTCAACCCCCGACTGCGCGAAGGACCGTGCCATGGCCGAACGCCCCCTCAACGCCACTGCGGCATCGCTCCTCGGGTTCTTGCACGAGGGATCCAAGACCGGATGGGACCTGGTGGTGACCGCACAGGAACGCATCGGCAAGTTCTGGTCGATCACGACCAGCCAGGTGTATCGGGAGCTGGCCGCGATGGAGCGTGCCGGGTTGATCGAGGCGGGGGAGCGAGGCGCCCGCGAGCGCAAGCCCTACACGCTCACCGAGGACGGTCGCCGGGCATTCGCGGAGTGGATCGAGCGCGACCCCGGCCCGGAGAACATCCGCTATCCGATGCTGCTCACCGTCGCGTTCGGCGCGCACCTTCCGCCCGAGAGGTTGGCCGCGATGCTGCACTCACACCGCGCAGCGCACGAGAGTCAGCTCGCCGAATACGAGCGTGAGGCCGCAGTGCACGGATCCAACCGATTTGCGCTGGCCACACTCGACTTCGGGATCGTGTACGAACGTGCCGTACTCGAATGGTTCGATCGCGTCGGGAACCGTCTGGGACAGGGAGGTCCCTGACGGTCCCGCTGCTCGCCGGGTGCGGGTTTCGGAGAGTCAGCCGATCACGCCGTCTTCGGCAACGAGAGCGGTCGGCAGGTCCACCCGTCGTGGAGGGCCGGCTTCGTCCCAGATCACGGTGACGAACGCCGGAAAGACTATTCGCCACGAGCCGCCGACGGGAGACAACGCGCTCGCGGCGAAATCGGCCCATTCCTTCGGCAGCAATGTCACGGGTTCTTCCTGCAGCCATTGCGGCGTGGGAATCCGGCGGTTCTGCTCCTCGGCGGGATCGACGACGAACCGCACGTCGGTGGCGGTACCGGTTCCGACGTTGCGGAGCCGGAACCGGTCGACGGGTCCGCGGATGCGCTGGACTTCGAACTGGACGTCCTGCGGCTGTGGGAATTCTCGCTGCGCGGCTTCGGCGATCCGGGTCAACGCGGTGACCTGTTCGAGCGCCGCGTCCAGCGCAGCCTCGGCCTCGCGTCGGGCCTGATCGGCGAGGGTTGCCTTCCGCCACGCTGCGGCAGTGGTGGCACCGAACAGCACCGCAGCCGCCGCGCTGACCCACGATGCGGTTCTCATGCGCGGAAACTTACCCGAACGCATATCGGCGAGGCTCGCTGGTGATGTTTCCACGAGCGGTGACACGCCGGGCGATGGTCAAGGGTTGACGGAGAGGAACACGTAGGCAGCCAGCAGCACCAGGTGGACGCCACCCTGGAGGCGGGTGGCACGGCCGGGGACCACCGTCAGCATGCCCACCACCACGGTGATTGCGAGCAGCACGACCTGGGTGGGACCGAGACCGAGTAGGAGGGGGCCGTCCAGCCAGATCGAGGCGACGGCAATGGCGGGGATGGTCAATCCGATGCTGGCCATCGCCGAGCCCAGGGCGAGATTCAGGCTGATCTGGATTCGGTTCCTCTGCGCCGCCCGCACCGCGGCGAGGGTTTCCGGCAGGAGTACGAGCAGTGCGATGACCACGCCGACGATCGATTGTGGCAATCCGGCATCCTCGACCGCGTCCTCGATCGCGGGGGACTCGACCTTCGCCAATCCCACGACTGCGCACAGCGCCAGCACCAGCAGGGCGAGGCTCATGCCCGCCATCCTGCCCGTCGGGGGTGCGGCGTTCCGGTCATCGACGTTCAGAGGTTCATCGGCGATGACGGGCAGGAAGAAGTGCCGATGGGGTCCGGTCTGGGTGAGGACGAACATCCCGTACAGAACCAGCGAAGCCACTGCCGCGAATATCAATTGAGCCGAGGAGAATTCGGGGCCCGGCCGGCTCGTCGTGAAGGTCGGCAGCACCAGGCTCAAGGTCGCCAGCGACGCCACGGTCGCCAGCGCCGCGCCGGTACCCTCCGCATTGAACAGCGCGACCCCGTATCTGCGTGAGCCGACGAACAGCGACAACCCCATGATGCCGTTGACGGTGAGCATCACCGCAGCAAATACCGTGTCACGGGCAAGCGAAGCGGTCGCCGGGCCACCCGAGATCATCAACGTCACGATCAATCCGACCTCGATGACGGTGACCGCGACGGCGAGAATCAGCGATCCGAACGGCTCGCCGACTCTGTGCGCAACCACCTCGGCGTGGTGAACAGCAGCCAGCACTGCACCGACCAGCACCACCGCCACGACGAGCACCAGAACGGTGCCGATGTCTCGTCCCCACGTCAGGCCCAGCACCGCGACGGAGACCGGAGGTATCACCAGCGGCCACTCTGCCGTAACCGACCGCCACCCGAACGCCATGATTAGACCTTGCCAGCTGCATCCGCTCACGTGCACGGCAATGCGGAACCGCGATCAATCACCCGCGGCGAGAACCAGCCGTGAGTCGCCCCGCGTGGCCGCTCCGATCCTGGGTGAATTCGGCACGACCCCGTTCGGAAACGCGTCCTCCGCTCGGCCTTCGATCGCTCACCTGGTCCATCCTGGCCCGGGGACTCCGGCATTTCCTTCCATGCACCCTCGAGGTCACGCAATCGGCACGATGCTCGCTCGTGCCTGGGCAACGCCGGGTCGAGGTGCGGTCGCTATGCGCCTTGATCGAGCCGAGCGTGTCAGCTGAGCGCCTTTGCCTTGAGGACGTCGAACTCGGCCTGAGTGATGGTGCCCGAGTCGAGCAATGCCTTGGCGTCGGCGATGTGCTCGGCCGCGGACTTCCCGGCGACCTCCCTGATGTAGTGATCTGTCGCCTGCCTCGCCGCAGCCTGTGCCTCGAGGTGTCGTTCCGCCATGCCGGGGCCGCGGGCGATCAGGTAGACGAACGCAGTGAGGTACGGCACCACGATCAGGAAGATGATCCACAGGGTTTTGACGATGCCGGACATCTTGCGGTCGCGGAACAGGTCGCCGAGGATCTGGAACAGAATCATCAGGTACGCGACGAACGCGAACACGAGCAGCGTGTACCAGAGCAGGTCCCAAAATGAATCCATCATGTGTGAGTCTCCTTGGAGGACGGCAGTCCCGCACGTGGACTGCCTAGGTGGAGCAGATATCGAATGTGCACGCTCGCCAGGCCAGCATTCCCCTTTCGAGGGTCACCTCGTCCGTGGTTCCCGGGACGCCGACCGTTCCGAGCTCGCCCGGCGCGGCCGCGATCTCGTCATCGAGATCGAGCGTTCTCGTGGGTTACAGGGATCCATGCGGACTCGTCGCTTTCTTCAACCACTCCGTTGCTCAGAATTCTCATCTATCGTCTGGAGCCAGGCCAGGATGGTGCTTCCCTCGCAACCAGTCCGGAATTGAGGGCAAATCTCGGTATCTCGACAGGTCGAGTCTAGAATTTCCGCGTTGTCGTCGTCTCATCCGTGGCGGGTGAACACTTCGCCCGCGCAAATAAGTGAGTGAGCCTCTGTCACTGGGCTGGATTCCCACGACCTGCTTACTTCTCTCGAGGAGATTGCACACGATCGCAAGAGACCACACTTCCGTGAACCGCCGAGATGACACCACGGCTATGTTCGGGCCGACTGGGTTCGGGTGAGTGCGGCCTGCGTTGCGGCCTCGACCGTCATCACGATGAAATCGCGTCGGCGCGAGTCCCGGTCGCGACCACGCGGGAGAGGTGTCGAAAACAGCCGGTCTGCGGTCTGGAGGGCTACCCAGCCGTCGACGAGGGTGATCACGGTGATGAGCAGTTCCTGGGCGTCGCTCTCGGAAAGTTCGGGGACAGCTTCCCGTGCGCTGGCGACTATCGCCTGAGCGTGCTTCTGTCGCGATGCTTCCGCGACAGGTGCCTCGAGTTCGAGTCCCTCCCAGAACAGCAATCGGGTGAAAGTGGGGTGCTCGCGTTGGTAGTCGAATCGGCGACCGGCGTAGTCGGCGATGGCGGAGACCCCGCGACCGGACAGTTCGACAGCGGCCAGCGTGGTTGCGAGTTCATGTTCGAGGACCGCGCTGAAGAACGCTTCCTTCTTGCCGAAGTACTGGTAGATGCGCTCTTTGTTCACGCCTGCTTTGTCGGCGATCCGATCGACACGAGCACCGGCCAGACCGAACGAACTGAATTCTGCAACTCCGCCCTCGATGAGAAGTCGCTTGGTTCGTTCGGTATCCCATGCCACGGCTGGATCCTACGACAACTCCAACTGTCTGGTTGCAATCTGCCTGTCCAGCCCCTACGGTCAAAAGGCAACTGAATAGTTGGAGTTACGAGAAGGGCTACCTCGGGATGGAATCTCTTGCTCTCGCATCTACGGTGGTCGAACATCTCGCTCCGACGACCACGAAGCGCCGGCCTCCACGAACGGGACGTGCCGACCGGCATGCTCGGGATCTCGGGCCGGTGAGGGCCCCGTCCATCCACTTGCGGGTGGTCGTCACCTGGGTGTCCATCTTCCCGCTCGTCACGGTGGGCATGACCGTCATGACCTTGTCGGGCCCGATCACGGCCACCTGGCCGACATGGCTACGGGCTTTGTCGCTCACCGGTGTCGTCGTTCCCACGGCGGTGTATTTCGTCGTGCCGCGCGTGCTTGCCCTGTCCGTCCGGTGGATGAGCTGGCGGCGCCGACGCTCTGCCGCGGCAGAGCCCTGTGAATATTGATCGGGTCGGCGTCGGAACAGTAGTTCGCGGTGCCGATTCATGTCAGAGGAGCGGGGTATGTTCTCGTTGCGACGAAAGAGGTCGCCACTCACACCCACGTATCCGAGGCATTCCGGCTCGGGCGGATACGAGGTGCAACCGCGCCTCGTATCTTGGGGAGTGGCGACCTCTCTCGGCTCGCCACCAGCTACTCGTGGTTCTGACGTGCCGGATCAGGCCTGCTCGGCAGCGACTCGCCCCGATTTCACCGCGGCGACCAGTGTTGCGTGATCGGCTTCGGTCTGATCGGCGTAGCTGACGGCATACCGTCCGATCACCTCGTCCAGTTCCGTGTCGCCGGCGAAGTAACCGGCGAGCACCCGCGGATCGAGCGAGCGGGTATGTGCACGCGCGAGCAGGGCGCCGGCGAGCCGGCCGTAGTCGTCGAGATGGTCTTGCTCCAGACCGGTTGGATCGATGTCCCCTTTGAGATTTCGGAACTGCCGCACGATGTAAGGGAGGCCGTCGATCGTCGTCCAGCCCAGCAGGATGTCCGATTCCGCCTGCACCAGCCGGGCGCCGTGCACTATCCGCTTGCCCTCGTGTTTCGGCTCGTCGACCGGTAGGAACGCCGACAGTGCGGACGGCCGGGCCTGTTTCAGCTGAAGCACGAGCACCTCGTCCCGATTTCCGTGCAGCAGGGCGATATAGCTGCGCAGACCCACGCTGCCGGTTCCGACGATCCGGAACGCGACGTCGGACACGGCGAATCGGGTGATCAGGTTCCTGCGAGACTCGCGCAGTGACTCGACATAGAGTTCCAGACCATCGGTCACGGCATCGGCGGTTGCGCGGTCGACGTGGGTGAGGACCGGCGGGTCGTCGATGAACCGTCGCCGGCGGATCCCGGTCTCGTGATCCTCGAGGTGGGCGGTCCACTTCGCCGCCACCTTCTCGCTGGTATTGCGTCGCGCTTTCTGCGCGGCCTTGTCGAAGTCGTCGAGCAGAGCGTCGGCCTTGGCCCGCTCGAGCACCGACTTGTCCGGCAGCGCATTCCAGGACTGAAGGAATGGCAGTTCGGCGAGATCGCGGATGGTGCGCCGATACGATTTGACGGCATCTTCGGCGGCCTCGATGCAACCGTTCTCGGACACACCGCCTTCGCGTCCGGCGAGGACCAGGCTCGCGGCGAGGCGTTTGAGATCCCATTCCCACGGACCTGGGACGGTCTCGTCGAAATCGTTGATGTCCATGACGATTTGACCGTCGGGTGTCCCGTACAGGCCGAAGTTGGCCGCATGGGCGTCGCCGCACAGCTGCGCTGTCAATCCGGTGACCGGAGAGGTGGCGAGGTCGGCCGCCATCAGGCCGGCGGCGCCGCGGAAGAACGCGAACGGGGAGGCGATCATCCGGCCGATTCGCAGCGGAATCAGATTCGCCAGCCTTCCCTGGTTACTGGCCTCGACGAAATCGAGCACATCCGGCCGTCCAGCGCCGACCGCGGCGCTCTCGTGCGCACTCGACGGCACGGTGGCCTGCAACGCGTCGCCACGCGCGAAGACGTCGTCCGCCTCGATCTGGGTTCGCAGGTCGACGGTTCGCGCTCGATTCTTCGTCACGTCGGCGACACTATCCCAGCCTTTTGTGTGCGCGTCGGTGCCGACCTCCTGACTGCACCCTTAACGAGCGCGTCGAGCGGTCCTGGAGTGGAACGAACAGACGCTTCCGCTCGACCACCGCGAAGCCCAGTGAGGTTGCAGATGGCGGCTCACCCGTCCAGGGAGGTTGTAATCCCAGGCCCTCGCGGCTATCCCCTCGTCGGTGTCATCCCATCGCTCGCGCGCGACCCCTTCGGCTACCTGGTTGGCGCTGCACGCGACTATGGCGGGCTGGTACGCCTGAGGTTGGGCCCTGCCACCGTGTACCTCGTCAGCGATCCTGCGTGTGTCCGGCACATGTTGGTGGACAATCACGCCAACTACTGGAAAGGACCAATTCTTCGCGGGGTCGAACTGATCATCGGCGACGGGCTGTTCGGCAGCGACGGACAGTTGTGGCAACAGCAGCGGCGCTTGATGTCGCCGGCCTTCCACCGTCGGCGTTTGACCGAGATGGTCGGGGTCATGACCGAAGTCGTCGAAGCGGCGACAGTCCGCTGGAACGATCGGATCGCCCGAAAGGCGCCAGTCGACTTACTCGAGGAAATGGTGCCGATCAACATCGAGATCGTCTTGCGCACGCTGTTCGGCACAAGCATCGACCATTGCGAGATCGGAAAGCTCCGCGCCGCGTCCGACATCATCTTTCACCACTCCGAGAAGCTGGTCTTCAGCTACTTCCTCCCCATGTGCATACCGAGGCCCGGCCACCGGCGCTTCCTTGCCGCATTGTCAGTCGTCGACGAGGCCGTGGAGAGGATCGTCGCGGAGCGCCGCAGAGACCCGGCCGACCGCGGGGACCTACTGTCGATGCTGCTGCTTGCCCGAGACGAAGGCACCCGAACGGCTATGGGCGACCGGCAGGTGCGTGACGAGGTGATGAGCATCCTGATGGCGGGGTACGAGTCGACCGCCGCAGCGCTCGGTTGGACGTGGTACCTGCTGTCCCAGCACCCCGACGCGGACGCGCGGTTGCAGACCGAGCTGGACTCCGTGCTGGGGGGTCGTGTTCCGTCGTTGCAGGATCTGCCACGGCTGATCTACACGCGCCAGGTAATCAGCGAATCCTTGCGGCTGTATCCACCCTTTCCGACGTTCTTCCGCACGTCCTACGGCAGCGACCACCTCGGTCCGCACAACCTGCCGCCGGGGGCAGCACTCATCATCAGCCCGTATGTCACCCATCGGCTGACGGAACACTGGTCCAACCCGAGAACTTCGACCCCACGCGGTTCGATCCCGACCGCACCGCCGAGCGGCCGAACGAAGCCTACTATCCGTTCGGCCTCGGCCAGCGCCTGTGCATCGGTGCGAACCTGTCGTTGCTGGAGCAGCAGGTCGTTGTCGCAACCGTCGCCCAGCGGTTCGACCGCGAGCTCGTGTCCGGCTACGTGCTCGAGCCCAATTACGACATCGCCTTACGGCCCCGCGACGGTGTGCCCATGATGCTCACTCCGCGCTAGGTGGAGTGCCTTCCATGCTGCCGGATCGCCTGGACGGGTCGCCGTCGTCGCCACACGACATTGTGGCGGCGGAGTGGTTATGCTTCGGTTTCCGGTGGTCGGCAGCATCCGGCGCCGGAGACACGTTCCGGCGGCATGCCGTGCCGCCGGGCCTTCCTTAACGGAGGAACGCCATGTCCGCTGAATCCGTCGCCGCCACGCCCGAGTCCGCCGGCGGCCACATCCGATTGACCTCACACAGCGGCGGTGTCGGGGCCCTGCCGATCCACTGGGGGGCGCCCACGGCGTCCGAGCGCGGGCCGGTGGTCGGCACCACCACCAACCGCGCCCACCGCAACGTGATCGGAACGCACAGCGGCTCGTACAGCATCTACCGGGCGCTGGCGGTGGCGTCGGGCGCGCTGTCGCGCCATCACAAGGCCGACCTCACCGATACCGCGCCCACGAACATCATCGGCCCGTACCCGCAGTGGAGCGAGCCCGGCAAGATCGTGAGCCTGGACCCGTGGGGTGCCACGGTGGCCGAAGTCTTCGCCGCCGAATTGGCGGCCGGTCACGACATTCGCCCCAGCATCGCTGTTACCAAGGCGCACGTGATCCTGCCGGAGGTCATGGAGGCCATCCAGAAGGGTCGCCTGCACCCGGACGGCCGCTTCCTCCTGCCCAGCGGTGCTGCGCTGGTCACCAAGGCGGCCATCGAGCCCGTCTGGCACCTGCCGGGTGTGGCGGAGCGCTTTCACTGCAGCGAGACGGATCTGCGTCGCGTGCTGTTCGAGGAGACCGGCGGCATGTACCCCGAACTGGTGACGCGCTCGGACCTCGAGGTGTTCCTGCCCCCGATCGGGGGTCAGACCGTGTACATCTTCGGCGACGCTCGTGACCTTGCCGATCCTGGCGTGGAGCTGACCGCACGCGTACACGACGAGTGCAACGGCTCGGACGTCTTCGGCTCCGACATCTGTACCTGCCGCCCGTACCTCACGCACGCGATCGAGGAGTGCATCCAGGGTGCGCAGCGCGGTGGCGTGGGCTTGGTGGCGTACTCCCGCAAGGAGGGCCGTGCGCTCGGCGAGGTGACCAAGTTCCTGGTCTACAACGCGCGCAAGCGCCAGGTGGGCGGCGACACGGCCGATCAGTACTTCGCCCGCACCGAATGCGTGGCCGGCGTGCAGGACATGCGCTTCCAGGAAATGATGCCCGACGTGCTGCACTGGCTGGGCGTCAGAAAGATCCACCGCCTGGTCTCCATGAGCAACATGAAGTACGACGCCATCACCGGCTCGGGTATCGAGGTCGTGGAGCGGGTGGACCTCCCCGCGGATCTGATCCCGGCCGACGCGCGAGTGGAGATCGACGCCAAGATGGCGGCCGGTTACTTCACCCCGGGCGCGGTGCCGGACGCTGACGAATTGGCGAAGGTCAAGGGCCGGGAGCTGGACGGATGAGCGTGATCGGCGTCGGTCCTGCCCTGGACACCGGGCGGGCCGAGGGCGCGGCCGCGGCTCTGCGCACCACGTCGGCCGTGCGGGAGCGCGCGCGACAGCTGCTGTCCCGTGCACGCGAGGGCGATTCACTCTGGTTCGACATCGACGACGACGCGTTGCAGACGGCCGCTGCCGAGGTCTCCGACGTCACGCGTGCCCGCTATCCGAACCTGAAGATCCCGTACCACAGCCGCTGGCGCCATTTCGAAGCCGGCGGCGTGGACCGCAAGGCCGAGCTGGATGCACGGCTGACCGCGCTGGATGCACCGGGCCGCGCCCGCGCCATGATCGACGTGGCCGTGGTCAGCGTGCTGCTCGATGCGGGAGCCGGTCCCGACTGGCACTACCACGAGGTTGCCGGCGGGCAGCGCTTCGCCCGTTCCGAGGGGCTGGGCGTCGCGAGCTGGCACGCGTTCCTGGGCGGCCTGTTCTCGAGCGACGCGGCGCACCCGCTGCAGGTCGATGCGGCCGGACTGCGCGGTCTGGACACGGACCGGCTGGCCGAGATGTTCCAGGCAGGCCCGTCCAATCCGCTGGTAGGCCTCGAAGGTCGCGTGCTGCTGCTGCGACGGCTGGGCGAGGCGCTCGCCGCACAGCCCGAGGTGTTCGGTCCGCAGGGCCGGCCGGGTGGCCTGTTCGACCTTCTGGTCGCCCCGCAGGGTGCGGCCCCGGCGACGGTCGCGGCCCACGACATCCTGTCGCAGCTCCTGACGTCGCTGTCGGGCATCTGGCCGGCGGGCAACGCCATCGGCGCCGAGCCGTTGGGCGACTGCTGGCGCCACGACGCGGTGGCCGGTCCGGGCCTGACCCAGGGCTGGATGCCGTTTCACAAACTGTCGCAGTGGCTGAGCTATTCGTTGCTCGAGCCCTTCCAGTGGGCCGGTGTCGAGGTGGTCGGGTTGGACGAGCTGACCGGCCTGCCCGAATACCGGAACGGCGGTCTGCTTCTCGACACCGGCGTGCTCCGCCTGCACGATCCGGCGTGGGCTGCGCAAAGCTGGACGGCGGGAGACGAATTGGTGGTCGAGTGGCGCGCGTTGACGGTAGCGCTCCTGGACGAGCTGGCCCCGCTGGTGCGCGCACGTCTGGGCGCGGATTCCCGAGCGATGCCGTTGGCCTGCGTCCTGGAGGGCGGCACCTGGGCGGCGGGCCGTGCGCTGGCACAGCGCTCGCGTGGTGGGCTGCCGCCACTGAACGTCGTCAGCGACGGCACGGTCTTCTAGAACGAAACGAGGACGAATACATGGGCACGGTACACGTGATCGACCACCCGCTGGTGCAGCACAAGCTCACGATGATGCGCCGCAAGGATGCCTCCACCAACAGCTTTCGACGATTGGCGAACGAGATCTCCGCGCTGATGACCTACGAGGTCCTCCGCGACATCCCGATGCAGGAGATCGACGTCGAGACACCGCTGGAATTCACGACCGGCAAGGTCATCGACGGCAAGAAGCTGGTCTTCGTCTCCATCCTGCGCGCGGGCACCGGCATCCTGGACGGCATGCTGACAATTGTGCCGGGTGCGCGCGTCGGTCATATCGGTCTCTACCGCGATCCCAAAACCCTCGGAGCCGTGGAGTACTACTTCAAGATGCCCGGCGATCTGCAGGAGCGCGACGTGGTGGTGATCGACCCGATGCTGGCCACCGGCAACTCCGCCGTGGCGGCGGTGGAGCGGCTGAAGGAATGCGGTCCCAAATCCATCAAGTTCGTCTGCCTGCTGACCTGCCCCGAAGGCGTTGCCGCCCTGCACAAGGCGCACCCCGACGTCCCGATCTACACCGCCGCCGTCGACCGCCAACTCGACGAGCACGGCTACATTCTGCCCGGAATCGGGGACGCCGGCGACCGCCTCTTCGGCACCAAGTAGTAGACGCGGTCGTCACGGGGCGGTGGTTTCCGGCGCCTCGAGTTCGGTGCCCGGTTGCGTGGGGAACCGCAGCGCGAGTGCTGTCTTGATTTCGATGTGACGCAACAGGAAGGCGCGCTCGTCGAGCCGCTTGCGCCGCAGCCAGCCGGTGACTTCGTCGTTGCATTTACTGGCGTTGCACGAGCCGCAGGCCGGGGCGATGTTGTCGAGGGTATAACGCCCGCCGCGGGACAGTGCCTGCACGCAGTCGCGTTGCAGTGGCTTGTCGGTCGCGCCGCAGTACGCGCAGCCGCCCCACGCCTCGGTGAGTGCACTCCACTGCTCGGCGGTGAGATCGTGCTCGACACTCTCCATCCGACGCTTGCGTTTACGGGCGCCCCTGGCCCTGCGACTCCGGTTGACCGCCATCGCCCCAGCGTAGGACGCGGGACGGGGCAGCCGGCGACAGGGGCACGCTCTGCTCGAAGTTGAACACGTTCTCCGGGTCGTAGGTGGCCTTCACCTCGCGCAGTCGCTCGCGGTGGGAGCCGTAGTACTCACGTTCCCAGTCCGCCGCCGCGGCGTTGGGCACGTTGACGTAGGCGCCGTCACCGTAGGGGCGCAACGCGCGCCAGAAGTCGGCCGCCCAGCCCAGTGCCGTCGAGTTCAGGGCGGGGTCGTTCCAGGCGGCACCCGGCTCGCAGTAGAACAACGCGTCGCGGTGCGGGAACGCGGATCCGCCGGGCGGCGCATGCCGGACGGCCCCGCCGAAGCTCGTGCAGAAGAAATTGCTCGGCGGGCTGGGCGTGTTGCCCATGTAGTGGACGATCAGATCGATCGCGTCGTCGGGGAACGGCTGGGTGACGAACTGCGAGTAGAACTTCCAGAGGGCGACGTCATCCGGCCCCCTGTCGACTTCGCCGTACACGGTCGGCCAGGCGTCCTCCGTCACAGTCACGTCGGGGTCGCCGATCGTCAGCAGCGGGCGCAGTTGGTCCTCGAGTTCTCGCCATGAACCGCCGTACAGCAGCGCAGACAGCTCGACTGCGGTCGAATCCACCTCGAGCGCGCTGGTCAGCCGCTCGTCGGCGACCGGCGCGTCGCGCTGCCACGCGCGAAGTAGGGCGCCCAGCTCGCCGTGACCGGTCCACCTCGCGACCAGGAATGTGACGTTCGAGAGCTCGTGCAGCCTCAACGTGTAGGACGTCGCAATCCCGAAGTTGCCGCCGCCTCCACCACGGCACGCCCACAGCAGGTCGGAGTTGCTGTGCTCGGTCGCCTCCACGACCTTCGCAGAGCGCGAGCCGTCGGCTACCACGACCTCCGCTGCGAGTAGGTTGTCGCAGGCCAAACCCATGCTTCGGGTCAGTAGCCCGAAGCCACCCCCGAGAATCACCCCACCGAGACCGACGCCGCCCTCCGAGCCGGTCGGAACGACGAAGCCGCGTTGCCCGAGCGCCGCGACCGTCTCCTTCTGCGTCAGCCCCGTCCCGACCGTCGCCGTGCGCGCCGTTTCGTCGATCACGATGCTCTTCATCCGACTGACGTCCACGACCAGCCCGCCGTCGATCGACGACCAGCCCTCGAGGCTGTGGCGACCGCTGCGGGCACGCAGGGCGATGCCCTCCGTGCGTGCCCAGCGGACCGCGTTGACCACGTCCTGTGTGTCGCAGCAGAACACGATGGCTTCGGGGTAGCGGGAATACAGGCGGTTCCAGCCGACCCGCGCCGCCTCGTAACCTGAGTCGCCCGCACGCACCACGTCTCCCGTGAGCATGGTGGTCGCGGCAATCAGGGGCTTCACCTCTCGGTCAGTGTGAGAAGACATCGGCGTCTCCTGGCTCGGTGTCCAGTACCTCGCGTTTGAATATCAACAGGTAGCCGAAGTACAACCCGCCCGCGAGGAGCAAGCCGACCGCAATGAGGATCGAGGTCACAGCTGTCGAGGGCGAGACGATCACGAACAACACGACAGCCGACCACACGAGCGCGCTGATCGCGACCGGCAACTCGAAGCGCCCGAGATCGAACGCACCCGCCTTCCGATCCAGTCGTCCCCGCACCGCCAGATAGAGGACGATTATCGCGCCGTAGAGGACTGCCGAGATGACCGTCCCTACCGTGAGCAACTCCAGCAGGGCGCCACCCGGCAGCACGGCCATGAGGACGACCCCCACGACGACGATCAGGATGGTCGCCGGAATGGGTGTCTGCGTGCGCGGATTGACCCGACGCATCAGCCGGTAAGCAGGGAAACGTGCGTCGCGCGACATCGCGAACACCATCCGCGAGCAGGTGGCCAGGGTCACCATCCCGGCGCCGAAGAATGCGAACGCGATCGCGACCAGCAGCGACCTCTCCATCACCGGACCCAGCTGATCGCGCAGGATCGCCGCCACCGGCGTGTCACTGTCGCTCACCCGGGGGATATCTTTGATCGCTATCGTGAGCGCGATCAGGAACACCAGTCCCAGCACGGCCGCCGCCACGACCGATCCCACGATCGCGCGCGGGACGCTGCGAAACGGATCCTTGGCCTCCTCAGCCATATTCGCCGCGGAGTCGAAGCCGACGAGTGTGGCGAGCCCCATGATCATCGCAGCCATCAACCCGCCGCCGACAGCGAAATAGTTGGGGGCGCCCTCGGTGATACCGCGCGAGGTCAGATTACCGACTGAGCCCTCGCCCGAGATTGCGACAGCGACGAAGAGCCCGATTGCCAGCACCACCACGATCACCAGTTCGAGCCCCACCGCGCCCGACGTGATCAAGCCGACGAGGCGCGTGGAGAACACGACGAGCACCGCCTGAACGAGGACCACGACGAGCGTGATCATGCGCGCCGTGCCCTCGTCCGGCTGCATGCCGAACAGTGGCATGAGGGCGCTGCTTGCCATCGCATTGTCGACCGTCACCACGCCGAGCGCCAGGTAACAGAAGGTCAGCCAACCGAACAACCAGCCGACTTTCGGGTTGGCCAGCCGTGAGGCCCATTGGTAGGAGGAGCCGCTGAGTGGGATGCGGGCCGCGAACTGGGCGATCACCAGCGCAACGAGGGTCTGCCCCAACGCCACGATGACCCAGAGCCAGATCCCCACCGGCCCCGCGTCTCGAAGCACGTCGTCGTAGGTGCCGAAGATCCCGACCGCCACCGAGATGAACGCGAACGAGACAGCGAACACCTGAAAGGAGCCCAGAGTTCGCTTCAGCTCCGGTTTGTAGCCGCAGTCTTCACATTCTTGATCGGCGCTCTGTGCGCCCATCACGTTTTCTGCCGTCATCTCGGTCGCCTCACGTTCACTCGGGAACTGCGGAGAAGTCGATTCGCTTGAAACGACCCGTCACAACGAGACCCGTTCCACGATCAGAGCGAGACCGGTCTGTTTCATCCTCCACCTCATGGATTCGGATGTCATCGATGGTTCGTCTCTCTAAATACTCCGCGATGCGGAAGGCACACGTCATCGCACACGTCTCGGCCGCCGGCGCGAATGGCACCGGCGGCCGTGAGACTCTGCTGGCGACCGAGAGTGAGTCGGCCTCGAACGTATGTCACATCCAGGGCATGTCCGGATCGAGCGAGTGGGAGATCACTCCGTCGTCGGGCTCGAGTGGGTAGTTGACCTGGTGGATGGTGGCGGCCTGCTGGGAGTTCACGGAAGCGGCGGCGGGTCCGTAGAGGGATGTGCCGCCGGGCTCGACCAGGGTGGTGCCGGGCTCGACGAGGGTCACCTGCGGGGGGACGTCCTCGTCGGGGGCGTCGCAGGAGACCATGGGCCATGCATTTGCGCAGCCGATACGGTCCCTGACGTCGACCTTGTAGGGGGAGAGTCCGGACTCGGGGGAGACGACTTGCGGGAACGTCGACTGCGCGGGTGCGGCGACGGCAGTCGCGCTCTGGGCCATGAACATTCCCAGTCCGAGGGCGGCGCCCGTTGCGGCTGCTGCTGCGATGCGTGTCTTCGTCGAGTTCATTGCGTTGCTCCTGAGTGTGGTGTGTGAATTTCCGCGTCCCTTGTGGACGAACACCAGTCTTCGCCGGAACAGGGGGCCGGCACCGCCCCCTGAAGGGGTGGTCGGTCATCCATCCAGGGGTGGATTTCTGCACCCCGGGGTGTGTTCCGAATGCATGACTGCCGTGGATGGGGAGGTCAGAGATAGAGGTCGACGAGGGTACTGATCACCGACCAGTGCGTGGTTCGGGCCCGCACGGTTCTCAACTCGGGGTAGACGGTGCGGAAGGTGCGCGCGAGGGCGACGCTGAGTCCGCCGGTGATGTCGGTGAGCCCCGATCGAGTTTCGGTTGCGAGGATGCCGTCGAGGGGCGGGTAGTCGGACAGTCGCTCGACGATGGGGTCTACCCGGAGGCCGGGGCCGAGCTCGCGGAACAATCCGATGTTCTCCTCTAACCCTCTGGTGATCGGCAGGTCGGTGGGTTCGACGATGTGCCGATGCTGGGCCGCCGCGCTCTCCTGTGCGACGAGGATCAGGTCGTAGAGTTTCGCGGTGACGACGTCGTCGAACCGGTGAAAGTCGTCTCTGACGACGCCGAGGCTGGCGACGTCCCGGAAGATGTCCGCGAACTGGTCGAACGTCATCAACGTCCCGTGGCTTCCGGCCTCCGCACGTTTCATGAGGTGATCATCCCCCGGGATGCGGTCACAATTCCGACGAACCGCGCGCACAGGGCGCTCGGTCGGGGACGGCGGTCGAGACGGGGGTGGGGCGAGCACCGAAAGGTGGATTCGAATCGAGATGACCATCACCGCGCCGCTCGTCGTCGCCGCGCACTGACCGCGGGCCGGACCATGGATTCGCAGTTCGAGTCCGCAACGGAGCCATGGTGGCGTCCTCGTGGTCGCTGCATCGCGTGTTGGCTGAAGCAACGCTAGGTACGGCCGATGCGCTGCGCGGCCTCGCGCAGGTGCAGGCACACTTCGTCGATCGCCTGCTTCGTCTGCGCGAACGCGCCGATCTCGGTGACGAAGCCGTGGAAGACGCCGGTATACCTGGTCAGCGAGACGGGGACGCCGTCGCGCTGCAGCCGTGCCGCGTACGCCTCGGCGTCGTCGCGGATCGGGTCGACCTCCGCGGTCAGGATCAGGGCCGACGGCAGGCCGCGCAGCGACTCGGCTCGCATGGGTGCCGCGAGGTGGTCGTCCGCTCGGTGTCCTGGGCCGACGTATTGGTCCCAGAACCAGCGCGCGTCCGCAGTGCTCAACAGCGGTGCATCGGCGAATTCCGACCACGAGGGAGTGGTGAACGTCCCGTCGACGGCGGGGTACGCGAGCACTTGGGTCACGGGAGGGGGGCGTGCCCGCCGCGTCGGTGCAGGCAGAGGGCGGCGGCGAGATTGCCGCCGGCGGAGTCGCCCCCGATCGCGATGCGTCCCGGATCGATGCCGAGTTCCGGTGCTGTCCGGGTAAGCCACGCATAGGCGTCGAGGCAGTCTTCCAGCGCTGCCGGATAAGGGTTTTCGGGAGCCAAGCGGTAGTCCAGGGACACGACCGTCCATCCGGATCCGGCGGCGATCGCGCGGCACAGCTCGTCGGCTCCGTCCAGGGTTCCGAGGACGAAACCTCCGCCATGCAGATAGACGATGGCGGGACTGTTGCAGTCACGGCCGGCACCGTCTGCGCGGTACAGGCGAGCCCGGATCGAACCCGCACGGGTCGGCACGGTCAATTGTTCGACATGGTCCAGCGGCGTGATCGACTCGGCGGGTGATGCCGTGTTCAGGAGCGCTCGGGCCTGCTCAGGTCCCAGCTCACGAATGGGTTTCTGCAGCACGTGGGTGATCATCCGGGCCACGGCCTGGGCCTGGTCGTCGAGCAGATTCCACCAGGCGGGAGCGTCGTCGTTCATTTCGGAACCTCGCAGTCGTTGACAAGAAGTGATCTGTACCTCAATATCATAGTCACGTGATCCAGTCATTTGACTATAAGTTCGCGTTTCATATGGGATCCGCTGCTGACGGGTGTACCGCGCACACGATCTCGTCGAATCGAAAGGACAGAAGGATGACCGAAACGACGATCGGCCACGCGACACGCGGGGCTGACGTGGTCGACGGGGTCGACATTCGGATCGAGGACGATGCGAGTCCGATCGTCCGGCTGATCGGCCGGACCATTGCCGATTCCGTCCGCGCGAACGGTGCGGACTCCGTCGTGGCGGCGGTGGCAGGCACTGTGGCCGTCCGCTCCCACGACACCCCGCAGGCTGCGACGATCAGCATCTCCGACGGTGTCGTCGCAGTATCGAGCGGTGTGTTCGTCGAGCCCGACCTCGCGTTGACCGTCGACTTGAACGGCCGGTTCGCCCTGGTCGGTGAGCCTGTTGTCGCAGGCGACGACGATCTCGCTGCCGCGGCGCTGGCACTGCTGGCGCCGCCGCTGCCGGACTGGAAGGTCGCCGCGGATTCGTTCTGGGCCGCGGCCCGGTCGGTGCCGGGGATCCCCGACATGCTCGTCGCGATCACGGAGGGCCCCGAGGGGCTGGATCAGCACGTCGTCGGCGAGGGCGAGACCCACTATGTGATCGCCGGCCCGCCGGATCTGCTGGCCGGCATCTTCTCGGGCGCCGACGACCTGATCGCCGCCCTGTCCACCGGTCTGATCGGCGTGCGCGGCACGTTCTCTCAGCTGTCGGTGCTGGTCGCCGCATCCTGGAAGGTTCGTTACGATGTCTGAAACCACCTACACCGCAACAGAGCTCGAGACGCCGGTGCACACGATCCGGCTCGAGTCCACCAACCACGACGGCAGCTTCCTCGGCAAGAATCTGGCACCCAAGAAGTTCGCCGCGAGCGCGGGCTCGGGCTTCGCGATGGCGGATCTCCTGTTCGGCCTCGACCTGGGCAACGCCCCGACCTTCGGCTTCGCCTTCCCAGAGTGGCGTGGGCACGTGTCCGACGTGCAGTTCAGGCCTGACATGTCGACGCTGGTGCAGTGGGAGCCGGGTCTGCAGTCCGTGATCGGCGATTACTGGCAGGCCGACGGCAGCCCCATCGGGACCTGTCCGCGTAACCTCGCCCGAAAGCTGGTCGACCGACTCGCCACGCGCGGTTTCGCGGCAACCATTGCGGTCGAGATCGAGGCGACTCTGTTCCAGGAGTCCATCCACGAGGCCCGGGAAAAGGGATATCGCGACCTGACCCCACTCGGCGGTTCAGCCGGAACCGCGTACCACCTCGCGAAGTCGAAGGACTGGATCGACTACATGTCGGCGGTCGCCCGTCGCCTCGACGAGATCGGCATCGAGTGGGAAGCGTGGAGCGACGAGGACGCGGCGGGTCAGGTCGAACTCAACCTGGTTCCCGGAGACCCGATCTCGGTCTGCGACAACTGGGCTCGTGCCCGGCAGGTGATGCGCGAGGTGGCCTTCGAGCGCGGTCACACCGTCACCTTCATGGCCAAGCCGACCGCGGGCTACGGCCAGGCCTCGCACGTCAACCTGTCTCTGCAGCGCGACGGGGTCAACGCGTTCTACGCCGAGGACGGGCCGTCGCCCACGATGCGGCACGCGGTCGGCGGGCTGCTCGCGACCATGAGCGGGGCGGCATCGGTCATGCTCCCGCAGATCACCTCGTACCGCCGCCTGGTCGACTTGAGCGGCCCGCCGACGACGATCACCTGGGGCATCGCCAACAAGAGCACTGCGGTGCGGGCAGTGTGCGGTCACCCGGCGTACTCCCGCCTCGAATACCGCGTTCCCGGCGCCGACGCGAACCTGTACCTCGCGGTCGCGGCCATTCTCGCCGGTGTGATCGCCGGCCTCGACGGCGAAATCGAGCCACCCGAGCCGGTCAGCGACCTGGCGTGGTGTGTGCCCGACCTCGAGCGGCTGCCGAACACCATCACCAAGGCGGCCGCCGCGCTGGAGACCGACCTGATCCTGCGCGAGCAGCTCGGCGACGAGTTCGTCGACTACTGGGTCGGTACCCGGCGCTGGGAGTGGATGCAGTTCCACACCGCAGGCGGTGATCCGTTCGCCGAGCTTTCCGAATGGGAGTCGGCGCGATACTTCGAGTTCCCGTGAGCGCGGGGAACGCGACGCCGGGCACGATCCGGCCGATGATCGGCATCACCGGTCGACGGGTCCGGCTGGGGCTGATCGACGGGCTGGACAAACGCTACGGTCACCTGCTCACTGACACCTTCATGTCCGACTTCTCGGACCGGATCGCCAGGGCCGGAGGGATTCCGGTGAACCTGCCCTACGATGCCGACCCGGAGGCACTCTGCCATTGGCTGGCGGGCGTGGTCATCACCGGAGGCCAGGATGTTCATCCCGCGTACTGGGGTGGGGATCTGTCGGTGGTCCGTGACATGGATCCACGGGATAATCCGATGGTCCACGACCCCGACCGGGACGAGTACGAGATCGCGCTAGTGCGTGCCGCACTCGCCAGACATATCCCGGTCCTCGGGGTGTGCCGGGGCCTACAGATCCTGAACGTCGCTCTGGGCGGCACGCTGATCGCGGACCTGCCGCCCGGCTCCGTCGGGCATCAGTCGAGTTCGCCCCCGCTCACCGACGGCGCCGACGACCACAAGGTGACGTTCGAGCCCGGCTCGATCGCGGAAGGTCTGTTCGGTGCCGGCGCGGTGACCAACTCGTGGCACCACCAGGCGGTCGACCGCTGCGGGACCGGCCTGGTGGTCACGGGGCGCACGGCCGACGGCGTCGTCGAAGCGGTCGAGCTGCCGGGGGCCGCGGTGCTCGGTGTCCAGTGGCATCCCGAGTGGATGGAACGTGACGATCCGGCGCTGAGCTGGATCGTCGCCGAGGGCAGTCGGCGGATCTGACCCACGAAAGACGATCGGCCGCCACCGAAAGGTGGCGGCCGACATCCACTTTCGTTTCAGCGTGGTATCACTCCACGCTTACCCAGGACACGAGCGAACGCAGGGTTTCCTCGGGCGAGGCCTTCGTGAGCTTGGCCGCAGGCTCGGCGGCATCGCCGAGGTTGGCGGCCATCCAGGCGTCGAGCACGCCGACGGTGAGCTCGATCTGTCGTTCCGCCGCTGTGGGGTCGGTGAACACCAGCCAGTTGAGCGCGAATCCGTCCGACAATGTGGACACGATGTACGTCAGCTCGTCGAGGGTTCTCGGGTCCACCGGCCGGCCCCCGGCGGTCGCGGCAGTCTCGAGGATCGCGCGCACGGTCGCGAAGGCCTCGTTGTACACCATCTCGGCCTGCTGGCCCTCCTGACGCTGGCCCCAGCTGATCAACTCGACGATCGCCGCGCCGAAGTCCGGATTCACCAGGTACCACTCCATCACGCCGCGTAACAGGGCGCGGGCGGTGATCGCCACGTCGCCATGGACATCGTTGCGCGTCAGCACTTCTCGATACTGTCCGGCGACGTGCTCGAAGACCGCCGCGAACAGTACCTCCTTCGTCGCGAAGCAGTAGTGCAGGGTGGCCAGCGGAGCGTTCGCCTCCTGCGCGATACGGCGGGTGGTGGCGCCGTCGACCCCATCGGCAGCGATCACGCGCACGGCCGCCGCCACCAGTTCGGCGCGACGTTCGGCGGCGGGAATGCGAGCCATGCCTTCTCCTGTCAACAGATCTGAACGGATGATCAAGTCGGTTCCACGCTACCAGTCGGAGCGTTAAGCGGGTTGCCATATTGCCACGAATAACCGTCGTGACGTGCATGCAACGACGCGAAGAAATAGTCATATGCCTTGATCATACGACTCACTTGGCTTGCGGTATGAGCCGGATCACATAGGCGGCTCGGCGCATTCCGATGCGACAAACCCGGTGACCAACGAACTCACGTGTCTCACTCCCGACGCCACCGCAGAAGCCATGGTCGACATGATCATGCGAGACGGCGGCGTGATCATCGAAGGAAGCAATTCATGACAGAGATCCACCAGCAAGCCGGACTCGGCCGTGCGGCGACTGCTCGCCCCGCGCCGAACAAGGCAGTGCTCATCGGTGTCGGCACGCTACTGATTGTCCTGACCAACGCCGTCATCTTCATCCTGCCGCCGCTGTTGCCGATCATTCAGGCGCAGTACGGCCTCGCCACAGTGGCCGAGACGACGTGGCTCTACACGGCGCTGACCCTCGGCGGGGGAGTGGGCTTCATCTTGCTGCCGCGCCTCGCCGATCTGTTCGGCGACCGCAACGCCGCGGTGGCGGCGTCCACATTCCTTGCGGTCGGCGCGCTCGTTCCGGCGGCCGGCGACTCGTACTCGACCCTTCTGGTCGGCTGTATTCTCATGGGCTTCGGGGGCGCGGCGCAGCTGCTTCCACTCGGTTTCCTGCGCCGCAATCTCGGCGAGGACGGCATCACGGTGGGTGTTGCAGTTCTGGTCATCGCCACCGGTGTCGGCATCGTCGTGGGCATGATCGGCGGTGGCTTCATCGTCGAGAGTCTTTCGCTGCGAGGCTTTTTCATCATCCTCACCACAGTGTGCGCAGTGACAGCCGTTGCATGCTATGCCGTGATCCCACACACCCCGCCTGCTGAGCGTTCCGGCCGCATCGCGGTACTCGGCACGGTGTGGATGATCGCTTGGGTCGCCGCGATCCTGCTGACTCTGACGCAAGGCCTCGTGTGGGGCGTCGCGGCACTCATTCCGTTGGTGGCCGGCATCGTCGGGGGCATCGCCTGGGTGCGCGTCGAGCGCCGGTCGACCTCGGCAGTGTTCGACGTCGCACTGATGAAGGCGCCTTTGGTCACCGCTTCGTGCTTGTGCATCGCATTGTTCGCCGCGGTGAACTCGGCCTTCCTGCTGCTGCTCAGCACGTACGCCCAGATCACTCCCGAGGATCTTCGTCCAGCGGACGCCTACGGCCTCGGGCTCAGCGCGCTGCAGACCGGCTGGCTCATGGCACCTTTCGCGGCGGCGTTCTTGATTCGCGGAACCGTACTCGACCGCGCCTTGTTCAACGGCCGTGGTGCGACCGTCTTCGTCATCGGAGCGCTCATCAGTGCATCGGGGCTGGCCTGGCTCGCCGTCGCGCACGACCAGCAGTGGCACTACCTCGTGGGCGCTGCCGTCATGGGTCTCGGGACCAGAATCGGCTACGCAGCGGGGTTCACCATGGTGCAGATGGCAGTGCCCGAGGAGAAAGCCGGGATGGCGGCCGGTATCGCCGGTACGTCCATGGCCGTGGGTTTCGCCTTCGGCACGGCACTGGTCAGCGCCGACCTCAGCGCCTCCCTGGTTCCGGTGGTCGGAACCGGTCTCGAGGTCGCTGCCAAGGGCGTCTACGGCATCGGCTACTGGTTATCGGGACTCCTCGCCCTGCTCGTCGTGGTGAGCGTGCTGGTCTCACGCGCCCGGTCCGGTCGGCGCGTCGGCGCTGCCGCGTCCTGATAGTGGCTGGGTCGATTGCCGCCCCAGACCTGGCGCGATGATTCGTGCGGGCAGCCGCTGCCGTAGCGCTCACTATCACTCCACGCTCACCCAGGCCACGAGCTTGGCGGGGGAGGCCTGCGAGGGGCCGCCAGTCCGGAGGTGTTGCCGAGGTTGGCGGCCATCCAGGCGTCGAGCACGCCGACGGTGAGCTCGATCTGTCGTTCCGCTGCTGTGGGGTCGGTGAACACCAGCCAGTTGAGCGCGAATCCGTCCGACAATGTGGACACGATGTACGTCAGCTCGTCGAGGGTTCTCGGGTCCACCGGCCGGCCCCCGGCGGTCGCGGCAGTCTCGAGGATCGCGCGCACGGTCGCGAAGGCCTCGTTGTACACCATCTCGGCTTGCTGGCCTTCCTGACGCTGGCCCCAGCTGATCAGCTCGACGATCGCCGCGCCGAAGTCCGGATTCGCCAGGTACCACTCCATCACGCCGCGTAACAGGGCGCGCGCGGTGATCGCCACGTCGCCATGGACATCGTTGCGCGTCAGCACCTCTCGATACTGTCCGGCGACGTGCTCGAAGACCGCCGCGAACAGCACCTCCTTCGTGGCGAAGCAGTAGTGCAGGGTGGCCAGCGGGGCGTTCGCCTCCTGCGCGATACGGCGGGTGGTGGCGCCGTCGACCCCGTCGGCAGCGATCACGCGCACGGCCGCCGCCACCAGTTCGGCGCGACGTTCGGCGGCGGGAATGCGAGCCATGCCCTCTCCTGTCGACAGATCTGAACGGATGATCAGGTCAGCTTCGGCTACTAGTCGAAATGGACAATCAGGCCGCCATATCGGCGAGATGACCACCTCTCGGTGAGTGATCCTACCGGTTCGTGGTCATATGCCTTGATCATTTGACTATGTTCTTCTAGGCTATGACCGAGACCACAGTCCGGCGCCAACGGTGATCGGAAGGTCCCGGGCCTCGAGCTCACCGCGGATGCGCCGTTACGACCAGAGATCGCGAGCTGCATCCGCATCGCACCCGACAAGCGTGAAGAGGATGACCATGACCGGAGTCGAATCAGTTCCCCGGGAACGCGCGATCGCACTCGATCGCATGGCTGTGGACCCGCCGATCGACACCGTCGTCGGCCTGCTGGCGATCCAGGCCGCCCGCTTTCCCGACCGTGAGTTTCTTCGGTTCGCGGAAGGATCCTGGACCTTCGGCGAGATCGACGACTGGACGTCACGCCTGGCGCAGCGTCTGGTCTCCGAGGACGGGATTGGCGCCGGCGACCGGGTCGCGATCATGCTGCCCAACGTGGTCCAGTGGCCGATCGCCTGGCTCTCGATCCTCAAAGCCGGCGGCGTCGCGGTGCCGGTGAACTCGTCATACCAGCGCGCAGACCTCGAATTCGTGCTCCGAGACTCCGGCGCCCGGGTGATGTTCACCGACGACGGTCACAGCCCGCTCGTCGACGAGGTGCGCGCCGCGAACGGCGATCTGGCCGATGTCCGTATCGTCGAAGCCGCGTCGCGCGGCGAGCTCGCGCAGTACCCGGCGGACAGGCCCGATGTCGCGATCGCCCCGGACACGCTGGCCAACCTCCAGTACACCTCGGGGACCACCGGATTCCCGAAGGCGTGCATGTTGACCCACGACTATTGGGTCCGGCTGGGGTGGATCTGTGCGGGTGCGGCGGGCCTCGGGTCCGGCGATGTGGTTCTCACCTCGCAGCCGTTCTCGTACATGGACCCGCAGTGGAACACCTCCCTGTGCCTTACGGTCGGCGCGCCGCTGGTGGTGCTGCCCCGGTTCTCCGCCTCGGGTTTCATGGCGGACGTCCGTCGACACCGGGCCACGTTCTGCTACGTGCTCGGCTCGATGCCCACGCTTCTGTTCAAGCAGCCGCCGAGCCCGGAGGACCGGGACAACGACCTGCGCCTCGTGCTGTGCTCGGCCATCCCCGTCGCGCTGCACGCGCAGCTCGAACAGCGTTGGGGCACGCCGTGGCGGGAGATCTTCGGGATGACCGAAAGCGGGGCCGACCTGGTCAGCCTCCCCGAGAGCACGGTCGACGTCGGCAGCGGACGACTGGGGCAGCCGGTTCCCACGAAGCAGGTCCGGGTGGTCGATCCGGAGGGCCGGGAAGTTGCCGCGGGAGAGTCCGGCGAGCTGATCACGTCGGGCAGGCCGATGATGCTCGGCTATTGGAACCGACCCGAAGACACCGCGGAGGTCCTCCGCGACGGCTGGCTGCACACCGGCGATGTCGCGGTCCGCGAGCCGGACGGCTACCGCCTGGTGGGCCGGATCAAGGACATGGTCCGCCGCGGCGGGGAGAACATCGCGAGCGCCGAGGTCGAACGCGTCCTCGAGCGCGACGACACCGTCGTCGCGACAGCGGTGGTCGGCGTCCCGGACGAGCTGTTCGGCGAGGAGGTCAAGGCCTTCGTTCAGCTGGCCCCCGGCGTCGAGGAGAGCCGCGCGACGGCAGAGCAAATCGTCGACGGAGCACGAACTGAGCTGGCGCGCTTCAAGATTCCTCGATACGTCGAGTTCGTCGCCGATTTCCCGCGCACCCCGTCCGAGCGCGTGTCGAAGCCGGCCCTGCAGGCGCGCTCCGCCGAGCATCCCGGCATCACCTACGACCTGCAGCCGCCGCGCACCGCCGGCAACGGCAACTGAGGAGCCGGACATGACCGACAGTTATCTGGCCGTGCACATCGACGACGACATCGCGGTGCTCACGCTGAACCGCCCGGCGAAGCTGAACGTGATGGACGTGGCAACGAGGGTGCGGCTCGCGCAGACCATCCGCCGGTTCGGAACGGGTGATCTCGTCCGCGGGATCGTGCTCACAGGCACCGGGCGGGCGTTCTCCGCCGGTGAGGACCTGCAGGCGGTGCCGACCACCTACGACGAGATCCGCGAGGCCTTCGCGACCTTCCACGACATCACCCGCGCGATTCTCGAGACGAAGGTCCCCGTGATCGCGGCCGTGAACGGGATCGCGGTCGGCGGCGCCTCGGAGATCACGTTGTGTTGCGACTCCCGGATCGGCACTCCCGCCGCCGAGTATTACCAGCCGGAGAACCACCGCGGAATCATCATCTCGAACGCTTCGAGCTTCCTCATGGGCCGCCTGGTACGCAACCACGCGATGCGAATAATTCTGGGCTCGAACCGGATAGGCGCAGGCGAGGCCCTGCGGATCGGGCTGCTCGACGAGATCGTGGCCCCGGAGGCACTGGTGCACCGCGCGGTCGAGGTGATCAGGCAGTGGAACTCCGATCCCCGGACCACCGCGCTGCACCTGGGTCTGCTGCGGCCGCGCCCCGAAGACATCGAGGCCGCGTTCACCCGCGAAGACGACGCCGCCCGCCAGTCGTGGGAGTCCGGCGCCTTCACCGAAGGCATCGAGGGCTTCTGGGCATCGAAGAACGCGGCGCCGACGGCGCCCGCGCAGAGCAATTGAGATCGGAGACGATGATGATCACCACCGAGGCAGCGCTTCTCACCGCGCTGAACGAACCGCTCGAATTCACCGAGATCCAGGTCGACGACCCGGATCCGAACGAGGTCCGCGTCGCAGTCTCGAACGTGGGCCTGTGCCACAGCGACCTGCATTACATGACCGGCGCCGTGGGCGCCGACCTACCCGTGGTTGTCGGGCACGAGGTGGCGGGCATCGTCGAGTCGGTCGGCTCCGCGGTGACCTCGTTGCGCCCGGGCGACCGCGTCGTCGGCGCCCTCACACCCTCGTGCGGGTTGTGCCGCAACTGCCAGGTCGGGCACTCGACGCAATGCCAGCGTGTCTCGCAGATCCGACAGCGCCCCCGCCCCGCTTTCCAGCTGCCGGGAGGCCAGGTCGTCGAACGGCTCGGCGACATCGGCGCGTTCTCCCGCCACACCGTGATGCGGGAGAACGCGCTGGTCAAGGTTCCCGACGAGGTGGGACTGCACGTCGGGTGCCTGCTGTCGTGCTGCATCGTCACCGGCGTCGGCGCCGTGTTCCGCGGCGCGCAGGTACGCCCCGGCGCCACCGTGGCCGTGATCGGCTGCGGCGGTGTCGGATCGGCAATCATCCAGGGCGCACGGCTCGCGGGGGCCTCGGCGATCGTCGCCGTGGATCTCGACGATGCCCGGCTCGCGGCGGCGCGGACCTACGGTGCCACGCACGTCGTGAACGGTGCGGCCGATGTCCCGGCCGAGATCCGGAAGGTGCTCGGCGACGGCGTGGATTACTCGTTCGAGGCCGTCGGTTCCGCCCGGACCGCGGCTACCGCGCTGGCGGTCCTCCGCGGCACGGGCACGGCATGCCTGGTGGGCATCGCGCCCGACGGCACCGACCTCACTGTTCCGGCGTCGGATTTCTTCTTCGGTGAGAAGCGCCTCATCGGTTCCTACATGGGCTCGGGCCAAGCGCACGAGGACATCACTCAGTTCGCGCGCCTCTACCTGCAGGGACACCTGTTGCTCGACGAGATGGTCAGCGACGTGATCCCGTTCCACGAGATCAACAAGGGCTTCGAGGCGATGAAGTCGGGCGAGGTGACCCGCATCGTCGCCGACCTCACCGCGTGATCACCCCGACCCCATCCACAATTGCGCACAGAAGGAGTCCGCAGATGTCGAATACGCAACTGCCTCAGCCGATCAACTACATCGCGGACGGGTGGTCCGAGTGCCGGGCACTTCCGGACGCGTGGAATCTCGACCCCAACACGGGGCAACCCATCCACCGGGCCGTCACCACCGGACCGGACGACGTGGAGCGCGCGCTGCGCCATGCCGAGCGGTCCTACGGCTTCGAACGCTGGGATGACGCGGCGAGCGAGGAACGCGCCGCGGTCATCGAGCGTGCAGCCGACATCGTCGAGACCCGGATCGAGGACATCGCCCGGACCGACGCCCTCACCAGCGGCGTCCCGATCGCGAAGGCCCGGCTGGTCGCGCAGTTCCTCCCGCACCGGATCCGCTCGTCCGCTGCGGATCTGCGGGCCACCCCGCGGCGCACCGCGCTGGCGGCCGGCGGCCGCGACGTGCGGCTGTACAAGGTCCCGTGGGGCCCCGCAGCGATCCTCACCCCGTGGAACGGCCCCAGTTTCATTCCCGCCGCGAAGATGGTGAGCGCTCTCGCCGCCGGCTGCCCCGTCATCCTCAAACCGTCGGAGCACGCGCCGAGCAGCGCTCAGATCATCGTCGAGTGCTTCGTCAAGGCCGGGCTGCCCGACGGTGCGCTGCAGCTCGTCCACGGCGGGGGAGACGTGGGCGCGGCGATCACCGGCGACCCCCGCGTGAAGATCGTCTCGTTCACCGGCGGCCCGAACGCGGGTCGTGCGATCGCCCGTGCCGCCGCGGAGGACTTCAAGGTGCTCCAGCTCGAGCTCGGCGGCAACAATCCGGCCCTCGTGCTGGACGACGCCGACATCGACGTGGCCGCCGACGGGATCCTGGACGGGATGACCAAGCTCAACGGTCAGTGGTGTGAGGGACCGGGAAAGGTGTTGGCGCACAAGAGTCTTGTCGAGCCGCTCCTGGACGTGCTGCTCGATCGCATCTCCCGCATCGAGATCGGGCACTCGCTCGACGAGAACTCCCAGCTCGGCCCGATCTCGAACGCCCCGCATTTCGCCACCCTGCAGAGCCGCATCGAGGGGCTGCGGGCCCACGGCGCGACGATCCATCAACCTGCGCAGCTGCCCGCGCTCGACGGGTTCTTCCTTTCGCCCACCGTCGCGTCGGGAGTCGACGCGTCGGTGGCGACGGCCGAGCTGTTCGGACCACTCGTCAGTCTGCATGCCGTGGAGTCCGACGAGGACGCGCTGCGCGTTGCCAACGCCAACCCTTCGGGTCTGGACGCCTACGTGTTCGGCGGCGACCTGGATCGCGCCGTCGAGGTCGGATCCCGTGTGCTGTCCGGCGAGGTGCGCGTGAACGGTGCCAAGATCGCCGATCTCGCAGACGGTTCGGCACAGAGCTTTTGGGGCACTGCCGGAATCGGCGGTCACGCCCCCGGCGAGTCCGTCCGGGTGTTCTGCGGCGACCGCGTGGTCGGCGTCGATTCACCCGACCTCCCGCTGTAGCGATCGGCACTTCTTTCGCGTCACCCCTTGACTGTGACCGGGACCACTGGTCTACTGAACTAAGTCAATTGATCCAGTCAAATGACCAATTTAACGAAAGCGGCAAATTCCATGAACTTCCCCTCCACCTCGGATACCGGGATCGTCGATGTCATCGGCGTCGGCGCCGGCTTCTCCGGCCTCTACCTCTCGCACCGGCTCACCACCGCCGGGTGGACCTTCGCGGGCTTCGAGGCCGGACCCAGCGTCGGCGGCACCTGGTTCTGGAACACCTATCCGGGCGCGCGCTGCGACGTCGAGAGCATCTACTACTCGTACTCGTTCGACGAGGCGCTCCAGCAGGAGTGGACGTGGAGTCAGCGATTCGCGCCGCAGGCCGAGATCCTCAGCTACATCAACCACGTCGCCGACCGCTTCGACCTGCGCAAGCACTTCACGTTCGATACCCGAGTGGTCGGCGCGACGTGGAACGCGGCCGACCGGCTGTGGGAGGTGCAGCTGGACAACGGCGAGACGCGCCGCGGCCGCTACCTGATCTCGGGCGCCGGCGGTCTGTCCACCCCCAAGGACTTCGACGTGCCGGGCCTCGAGAACTTTACCGGACTCCAGGTGTCCACCAGCCGCTGGAACATCGCGCTCGACGACCTGGCGGGCAAGCGTGTCGCTGTGATCGGCACCGGATCGTCCGGCGTGCAAGCCATCCCGCTGATCGCGGAGGTCGCCGAGCACGTCACGGTGTTCCAGCGCACCCCGAACTATGTGATGCCCGCGCGCAACGCCGACCTCCCCCCGGAGCAGGTCGCCGCCGTCAAGGACGGCTACCCGGCGATCCGTGAGGAATGCCGGCACTCGCCCGGCGGCATCCCCGACCGCCCCGTCACCGACAACGCCTTCGACGTCTCGGACGAGGAGCGTCGGCGGCGCTACGAGGAGGCTTACGAGCGCAGCGGCTTCCAGGGCGTCGGCGCCGAGTTCGCCGACCTCCTCACCGACGCCGAGGCGAACCGGACCGCGTCGGAATTCATCCACGACAAAATCCGTGAGATTGTCGAGGATCCGGCCACCGCCGAGCTGCTGGTGCCCAGGTATCACCCTCTCGGCGCCAAGCGCAGCGTTTTCGGTACGGACTACTACGAGACCTACAACCGGCCGAACGTGTCGTTGGTGTCGCTGCGTGACGAGCCGATCGAGACCATGACCGCGAACGCGATCGTCACCTCGAAGGGCACCTACGAGGTGGATGCGGTGGTGCTCGCGATCGGGTTCGACGCCTTCACCGGCCCGCTGTACGGGCTGGGTCTCACCGGCGCGTCCGGCAAAACGCTGCAGGAGACCTGGCACGACGGCATCCGCACCTACCTCGGATTCATGACCACGGACTTCCCCAACTTCTTCATGGTGGCCGGTCCCCTGAGCCCCGCGTTGGCGAGCAACGTGGTGGTGACCATCGAGCAGGCCGTCGACTGGATCGCCGATCTCATCGAGCACGCCCGCGACTCCGGCGCCACGCTGATCGAGGCCACCCCCGAGGCCCAGAACGACTGGGTGGACATCACCGAGGGGACCGTCGCCCAGACGCTGTACGCCACCACCGACTCCTGGTACCGCGGCTCCAACATCGAGGGCAAACCCAACACCTTCATGGGCTATGTGGGCGGTGTGGGCAAGTACCGCCGGATGTGCACCGAGATCGCCAAGCGCGGTTACCCCGGCGTCGAGATCGACGGGGAGACACAGTCCCGCAACCTCGGCCCGATCCATCAGGAGATCTCATGAGCAGGACGGTGCACCGGCGCTATGTCGCCTTCTCCGACGCGCACTACGCCGGAAACCTGGTCGACGGTGCGTTCGCCCTGAAATTGTTCGGCGACGCCGGGACGAACCTGTCGATCGAGATCGACGGCCACGAGGGGCTGTTCGCCGGCTACTCGTCGGTCGAGTTCCTCGCCCCGGTCCGCGGCGGTGACGTCGTCGAGGCCGAGGCCCGGCTGGTGAAAAAGGGCAACCGCAGCCGCACGGTCGATTTCGAGCTCCGAGTGATCTGCCGCGGCTCCGACGACACCGGCCGCGCACAGGTCCTCGAATCGCCACTGGTCGCGGTGCGCGCTCGCGGCACCGCGGTCATCCCTGCAGACGAGACGGAGAAGTAGCCATGGAGCTGATTCACGACACCGGTTGGGCCGCACCGCCCGCCACCGTCGAACAACCCCTGACCGGTGACATCGACTGCGATGTCGTCGTGATCGGCGGCGGCGGGGGCGGCATGTCGGCCGCCATCCGCCTCGCCGAGG
>NZ_NSDX01000007.1:0-1581 GCF_002300195.1 Rhodococcus sp. ACPA1
CTACCAGCAGGAGGGCATCGTGATGGCCGCCGTGTCCAAGGGGCAGCTGCGGCACGCGCGCCGCAATGCGAAGGTCATGGCCGAGGCCGGATCGGCGGCCGAATTCGTCGAGGGCCGCGCAGCAGGCCTTCCGGACGGCTTCCTCGGCGGAGTGCGCGAGGGGGTCGGTGGCACGCTCAACCCGGGTGAGTTCGTCCTCGGTCTGCGGGCCGCGACGATCGCGTCCGGCGTGCGTGTCTACGAACGCACCCCCGCCCGCGACGTCACGGACTCCGGCGACGGTGTCACCGTCGACACACCGGACGGAAGGGTTCGGGCTCGCAAGGCGCTGCTGACCACCAACGCCAACAGCAACGGCTTGTCCATCGCGCCGAAGAATCTCGCCAGCCCGGTGTGGACCTCCCTGGTCGAGACCGAACCCGTCGCACCCGAGCGACTCGACGCCATCGGCTGGACCAGCCGCGCCCCGATGGTCACGCTGCACATGATCATCGAGAGCTACCGCGTGACCCCGCGGGGCACCATCGTGTTCGGCACCCGCCGCGTACAGACCGGGCGGAACCCACTGCCGAACCGCACCCCCGCACGGAACGTCACCGACGACCTCGTCCGCGGATTCCACGACCGCTTCCCGGGCCTGCGCGACGTCAAGCTGCAACAGTCTTGGGGCGGCTGGATCGGCATGAGCTCCACGTGGCTCCCCGTCGCCGGCGAGGCCTCCGACAACGTGCTCTACTCGCTCGCCTGCAACGGCCACGGGTTCGCCCAGGCACAGTACGTGGGCCATCTCCTCGCGGACCGGGTCGGCGGCGCGCCGCTGCACGACGACCTGGCCGCGATCTGGCACGGCCGCAAGCATTTCTGGCCCAGCTTCGTCAGCGGACCCGCGCTGCACGCGGCCTGGCTCGCCGACCGCGCCTCCGACCGCCTGGCAGCCCTCACGAACTAACCATCGGCGCAAGCCACCCTCCAAGGAGAAATCATGTCCATCAAAGAACTGCTCTTCGCGGTCGCGGACATCTGGATGATCGCCGTCGGATTCACCTACGGCATCAAATTCATCCGGAACTACAAGAACTACCTGCTCGGCATCGAGTGGATCATCGTCGCGACATCGGGTTCGAACTTCCTGATCTACGGCCTCGTCAAGGCAGGTCACGACAGCCCGATGTACGCCTTCGCCTACTTCCTGGACGCCTTCTCCCGGTCCGTCGGCATCACGCTGATCCTGGTCCTGGGGCTGATGAAGGTCACCCACCGGTACAAGCCGTCCGCGGCGGTGGACATCGGCGCGTTCGCCCTCGCGGGCGTGGTGGGCTTCCTCCTCAGCCAATTCGCCGTGGAGATCGGTCTGCCCGGCAAGATCTTCTACATCGTCGTCAACGTGCTCACCACGATCTTCCTGATCTACTTTGTCAAGCGCCTCTGGGGCATCGGCGAGCGCGGGCACGCCATCTCGGCCGCCGTCGCCACCGCCTGCGGCTTCGTCATCGCCGCGACCTACGACTTCGTCCACATCCCGGGCGACGACGCGGAGCACACGATCTTCTACATCTTCGCGCTGTCCACGTGGGGCCTGCA
>NZ_NSDX01000008.1:0-598705 GCF_002300195.1 Rhodococcus sp. ACPA1
CGTCGTTTCGGTCATCCTTCTGTCCTTTCGATTCGACGAGATCGTGTGCGCGGTACACCCGTCAGCAGCGGATCCCAATGGAAAACGTGTCACTGTCAAACGACTGGATCACGTGACTATGATGGTGAGGCACAGATCACTACTTGTCAACGACTTGCGAGGTTTCCCATTGAACGACGACGCTCCCACCTGGTGGAATCTGCTCGACGACCAGGCTCAGACCGTGGCCCAGATGATCACCCGCGTGCTGCAGAAACCCATTCGTGAGCTGGGACCGGAACAGACCCGAGCGCTCTTGAACACGGCATCACCCGCCGAGCCGATCACGCCGCTGGACCATGTCGAACAACTGACCGTGCCGACCCGTGCGGGTTCGATCCGGGCTCGCCTGTACCGCGCGGACAGTGCCGGTGCGAAGGGCAACAGTCCTGCTCTGGTCTACCTGCATGGCGGAGGTTTCGTCCTGGGGACCCTGGACGGGGCCGACGAGCTGTGCCGCGCGATCGCCGCCGGATCCGGATGGACGGTCGTGTCACTGGACTACCGCCTGGCTCCCGAAAACCCCTACCCGGCCGCGTTGGAAGACTGCGTCGACGCGTACGCGTGGCTGAGCCGGACAGCATCGGAGATCGGTATCGATCCGGGCTACATCGCCGTCGGGGGCGACTCCGCGGGCGGCAATCTCGCAGCCGCCCTGTGCCTGTACCGACGCGACGAGCACAGCACCCTCCCTGTGACGCAAGTACTCGCCTACCCCGCCGTCGACGAGACATTCACCGCGTCGTCGTGGTCGGAATTCGCCGACGCACCGATGCTGAGCGCCGCGGACGCCCGCTGGTTCTGGGAGCAATACGTCGGCGAGCACCACTCGGGCGGCGACCATCTCGCCGCACCGATGCGCGCCGAGTCGCTGCGCGGTCTGCCGCCTGCCCTGATCCTGACCGCGGAGGTCGACCCGATCAGGGACGACGCCGAGGCCTACGCGGCACAGTTGGGGCGCGACGGCGTACCCGTCTCGCTGACCAGGTATGCCGGCGTCTTCCACGGCTTTGTCACCGAGATCGGCGCGTTCGCTCAGGCCAAGCAAGCGATCGACGAGGTGTGCCTGCACCTGCGCGCGGTCCGAGACGGGGGTTAGTCGTCGACGACTGGGGCCGCGGTCACCCGACCGACAGCCAGCGGCACAACGCCAAGCGCCGCCGACGGCTGATATTCAAGTCTCGCAGCGCGCCGAACACCACGCATGGACCCAGTCGCGACCTCTGGACCAGCCGGTTCGGTTTGTCGCGAGCTCGGGGGCCCGCCCCGCGACGACCATCCACTAACGGCCCGCGCGGCGGTCGCCGATCCGGTCCGCCAGCCACGCCGCCCGCAGCACCGGGTTGTGCAGGTACAGCGAACGGGGGAAGTGGTTCTCCGACTCCCACCACGGCATTATGTCCGGGTGGATTTCGTCGGTGGTGAGGCGATCGGCGAGGAGGCTACCGAGGTAGGGTGCCTGGCCGAGCCCGTGACCGTTGCAACCGATCGCGTAGTAGACGTTCTTCGACGCCTTACCGGCCACGGGCGCCCGCGAGGACGTCATGGCGATCCAGCCACCCCAGGTCTTGGTCACGGGCACATCACGCAGCGACGGGAACCGCGCACGGAAGGCATCGGTGAGGTCGGCCACCACTACGGGATCGGAGATGCGGTCGGAAATCGGGTTCTTCCCGATCTGCAGCCGACGTACCCCGACGGCGATCGTGTTGGTCGGGGTGACGTGATAGCTCTCCATTACGTTGTGCTTGGTCGCCAAGCCCGAACGGCTCGTCCAGCCCGTCGCCTCGATACGCTCGCGCTCGACCGGTGCGGTCTCGATCATGTTGACCCACACCGGCCGCGACAGCCGCTGCGGCGTGATCGCGAGTTCGGGCGCCCACGCATTGTTGGCCAGCACCACCTTCTTCGCGCGCACCCGGCCGAGCGGGGTAGTCACCGTTGCGCCGGAACCGATGTCGTCCACCGACTGTGCGGGCGATTGCTCGAATACCCGCACCCCCGATTCCAGCAGGGCCGCCCGGAGACCGAGGGTGAACATGCCGGGGTTCATCGTGCCGCCGGCGGGGGTCAGCAGGCCGCCGAGGAAGGTGTCGGGCAGGCCGAGTTCGTGCTGGTCCCCGAATTGCAGTGTCGCACCGGCGTCGGACAGCGCTTGCGCGTCGCGTAGCGCCTTGCGCATCTGCCCCTTGGTGACTGCCGCCCCGACATTGCCGACCGCTTCGTAGTCGCACTCGATACCGAGCTGTTTGATCAGGTCCTCCGCGAACTGCACCGACGACCCGGCGAATCGGACCAGGTCACGCAGCAGCTGCGGGTTTACCTTCGCCAGGATCTGGGGCTCACCGGTCGGTTTGGCCGAGATCTGTCCGGCATTGCGCGAACTCGCCCCATAGCCGCAAAAATCCGATTCGAGCAGGACGACATCGACGCCGCGCTCGGCCAGTCGCAGCGCGGTCGCCATGCCGCCGAGACCGCCGCCGATTACGGCGACGTCACAGCTGATCGTGGCGTCCAGTGGTGCGGTGAGGTCGGTGGGCCGGTCGACCCAGCCGGTGAAAGTGGTGTATCTGGTGTCGGCGTCTTCGGCCGGTAGCGAACTCCCGTTCATGATGCACTCCTTGTGTTTCGGATGGAACCTAGAGACCCATGCCTTTGGCGATGATCGAGCGCATGACTTCGCTGGTGCCGCCGCGATTGTCGGCGTAGAGCGGGCAATCGTGGTTTGTGCCGTCGGCCGGGCGTGTTCGGTGATGTACGGCAGGCACAGATGTGCACTGGCGATCCACCGAACGTGACTCCGGCCCTGGCCAACTCCTTGGCTACTCTGCGATAGAAGTCCCTCGGCACGATGCCTGCGACGAGCCACTCGCCGAAGACCGGCACGACCTCGGCGTCGATGAAGGCGCGGGCGGTCTTTCGAAGGCTTCGTGGTCGTCGTAGTTCGCGCGGCGCACAGCGCCCACGCCTTACCTTGTTGGTTCAGATACCGAGTTGCATGGGGGTGTGCTGGCCGCCCGGCAGCGCCCCGAGCGCGCCGACGGCGTGCACGATGCGTGCGGCGGTACCCGGGTAGGGATCGAGTGCCGGGGTGATGCTCAGGGTGCACTCGGAGCCGTCGCCGCCGATCGCGGTGACCGTCAACGAGCGCTCGTAGCCCTCGAAAGACCCCTTGGGCAGTCCCTTCCATGCGATGCGGACGCGTTCGCGACCGTCGTGGACCACCATCGCGGCCTCGTCGAAACCCACCCTGTCGCCCGGGCTGATCTGGATGCCCGCCACCTCGGTGGCGGCGTCGGCTGTGACGTATCCGCCGTACACCTTCGACTCGTACCCGGTGAGGCCGAGGACATCGTCGATCATCTCCGCGGATTCGTGCAGTACCCCGCCCACAGGACCGGGTTGACCGTCTGCGAGTGTGCCGAGGCCCATTTCGTCGGCAAGGACGCCTCGGCCCCACGCGGCGATGTCGGAGCAGGACTCGCCGATGATCGAGACCGGCGCGGGCAGCGCGCTGCTCAGCAGCGCAGGCAGCACGTCGAGCCAGAATCCAGGCAGCATGCCGGTGCCGACGATGCGCGCGCCGGTTCCCTCGGCGCGCGTCTGCAACCGCGAGTACATCTCGGGATCGAGCTTGACCCGGGGATGGACGAAGCAGGCGTGTACGAGGTCGACACCGGCATCGGCGCACAGTTCCATCGCCCGGTGCAGGACTTTGCCTTTCAGGCCGGCGTAGGCCAGGACGTCGAAGTCGCCGGAGCGGATCGCGCCCTCGAGGTCGGTGGTCGCCGTGATCCCGGTGGCTCGACCCCCGGTGAGTGTGCCGATGTCCTGGCCGGCCTGCTCGTCGAAGAAGACGATGGCGGTGGTCAGCGTGTGCGGGCTCGCCTCGATGGCGCCGACGAGCTGGGCGGCGGCGCGTCCGGTTCCGTAGAGTCCGACCCGGCGTGACTGCGTCGAATTCATTACCGCTCCTCAGTCGTTGGCATAGGCGACGACGCGGACTTCACACAGCAGCTCCGGGCGGGCGAGGTGTGTGACTCCGATGCCGGTCCAGCAGGGATACGGTTCCTTGATGTATTCGTCCTTGACCCGGCCGAAAGTTTCACCGTCACGGGCCATATCGGTGTGATAGGTGAGCAGTTCGAGAATGTTGTCCATCGAGGACCCGGCCGCTTCGAGGGCCTGCTTGACGCCGTCGAACGCGAACCGGGCCTGGGCCTCGATGCCGTCGGCGGGCGCCGAGGTGGCCGGGTCGATCCCGACCTGACCGGACACCCAGATCAGGTCACCGACGCGGGTGGCCGTCGAGAAATGCAGGTCATTGTGGTAACGCTCTGCACGCGGTCCGGGATTGAAGTTCTGACGCTTCGACATCGGGAAAGGTCTCCTGTTCTGGGATGGATTAGACGAGCTGCTGGAACACCGGCGAGCGGAACGCGTCGCCGGCGTTCAGCTTCGCCATCTCGTCGGTGAACAGCACGCCGTTGCGCGCGTAGCGCGGGTTCGACTTCGGCAGTTCGCGGAACGTCGCGTCGTCACCGAAGAATCGCAGCACCAGGGTGTGGCGATGGGGGCACTCGGCGTCGACGGCGGCGCCGCCGTGCAGCGAGCGGGGGTGCAGGAACACCACGTCGCCGGGGTTGACTTCGAACGAGACGAGATCCCAGGAGTTCGGGTCCTTTTCCAGGTCCTTGTCGATCCACGGCAGCCGCGGCAGCGATCCGTCGCCGTACAGCGGTTCGGTGGGATCGTCGGCGTTGGCGAAGCTGGCACCGTCGTACTCGATGCCCTTCCAGCTGCCACGCACGATTTCCAGCGAGTTCTTCTTGGGGACATGCTGGAACGAGATCCAGGCGTTGCCCCAGTCCGGGCCCGCCCACGGCAGGTTCGAGGTGTCCTGGTGAAATGGGCCGCGACCGCTCGCGCCGTTCTCCTTCACGAACACCTCTTCGGCGTAGTACCAGACGTGCTCGGAGTCCCACAGCTCGGCGAAGAATTCGCCGAACGGAAGCCTGGTCATCAGTTCGTCGAGCCGTTCCTTGGCGGCCGGGTTGGCGTTGTCGATGTGGGTTTGCAGGCTCGTGCCGTCGAGACGACGGAAGACGAACGGGCCCGGGTTGGCCACATTCCACTTGAAGACCTCGTACAGCTCCGCGAGCTGTTCCGGGTTGAGGAAGTTGCGGACAACGGTAGCGCCGTCTTCCCAGAAGGCCTTCTTGACGGATTCGTCGATCATGGGGGTCTCCTAATTTCCTAGTGGGTGACGCAGACCACGCTAACCGCTAGGCAATATTTGCACAACAGTCGTTTTGTAAATGGCCTACGGGGTAAAAATCGTCCCGGCCCGCCCACTGCCAAAGGCGCTGACATCTCGAGCGGATACAGCGCGTGCTCCACGCAGACGACCTCCGTGGGCGGGCGCGATCACCTCAACCAGATCGGCGCGGGGCCCGCCAGGCCATCTCGGCGTCGTCGGCCACCAGACACCTTGCAGCCCAGGGCGCGCCACGGCCGACATCGCGCACAATCTACGCAGCCGAGCCTGAACGAGTGATCGGCCGGGACCGAAGCGACGGCTCACAGCTGGCATCGGCTCCGGTGCCTGCGAGTTCGACCTCGCCCGAACCCGACACCCACACATTTACGGTGTTACGGCGCCGAACTGAGAGAAGGGCTGAGGTCGCCGATTCCTCGGTGAGTCGCACGATCACCGCCGAGCCCTCGGACAAGATTTCGGTGAACCCCCCCAGACAGCAGAAAGAACGGGTCGGCGATGGCAGTCATTGTTCGGCCCCACATCGTGGCGACCGAATCGGAATCCCTGGTGCGCAGATCACTGCGGTAAACCAGGACGGTTTGCACAACTATGTTGTCAGAAATTTCGGGGCCCCGTGAGCTGGCGCTATTTCGCGAGTGAGCGCCGCCCTCTCCTCACCGGTCAGTGGGCGGCCGACCGCCTGGTCCTGATCCCAGGCGACGATCACGCTGACAGCTTCGACCACCACCGTGCCCGAATTGGTCGTCAGTCGCTCGTGCAGCCGGATGCTCGACGAGCCGACATGCTCCACCGCGAACGAGCCGCAGAGCACCCGTTCGCCAAGTGAGGCGGGGGCCCGGAAGTCCAGCTCGAGCCGGGCGACGACATACCCCCAGTCTGGAACCAGGGAGCCGACGACGCTGTCGAGCCAGCGGCCGCGGCCATCGTCGAGGATTGCCACCAGGGCCATGTGCGAGACGTGCCGATAGGCATCGACGTCGTTCCAACGCAACGGAATTCCGATGGCCTGCGATGTGTCCATCCACCTCACCTGCTCACTTTCTCAGGGTCCGCCCGCCGACCAGCTCATGACGGGCCGGCCTCCGCGGCCGGCAACTCGGAGTTTACATAACCACTGTTGCGTTAATCATGGTGAGTCGATAATGTGGCGTGCGTCACCCTAAGAGCAGAGGGCCGGAGCCCCGGCGAGGGAGACCGTTCCGCTCGCAGGCGTCCCCCACGTGTCGACGCCTCCATCCCCATCACACCGCGACGGTGTGATCGACATCAGTGAGCACACCTTGACACAGCAGCCCACCACTTCCGACCGTGTCAGCCCACCCCTGTACGGGCCCGAAATCGTCGCCCGACTGGACCGGCTCCCGGTATTGAAACCACACATCCTGTGGATTGCCCTGATCGCGATCAATCTGATGATCGAGTATTACGACAACGGGCTTTTCATCTACATCGCACCGGCACTGCAATCCGACGCGGATCTCACCACCGGCCAGATCGGCACCATCGGCAGCGCTTTCTTCGTCGGCATGCTCGTCGGCGCGCTCATCGGCGGGCGACTGGCCGACCGGTTCGGACGCCGCACGGTGCTGGTGTGGGCGACAGTGGTCTACTCCCTCGCCTCACTGATGTCGGCGGCAATGCCCGAATACTCCTGGCTCCTGGTCTCCCGGATCATCACCGGCATAGGTGTGCAGGCGGCGACCTCGGTCTTGCTCGTGTACATCGCCGAGATGTTCCCGTCGAAATCGCGGGGACGCTTCGTCGCCATCGCCACGATCGCCTTCACTCTCACTGCCCCTATCCTCGGCGCCCTGTCGCTGTACATGCTGCCCAACAGCGCGCCGGGAACCTGGCGCTACCTGTTCCTCTTCGGCACAATCGGCTTGCTCATCGCCCCCGCCGTCCGTCTGTTGCTCCCGGAATCGGTGCGCTGGCAGGTCGAACAAGGAGATCTCGACGCCGCCGACAAGCAGGTCGCCGACCTCGAAGGCAGGGCCCGGCACGCCGGTAAACCGCTGCCGGAGCCCGTCGTACGCATCGAAACCGGCACCCAATACACCCTGCGCGAACTGGTGCGAAACAAGAAAATGCTCCGGCTGGTCGCCGTCGTCGGCTTCGGTTGGTTCGGCGCCACGCTCGGGCTCTACATGTATCAGAATTGGTCGGTCTATGTGCTAATCGATTCGCTGCAATACTCCGAGACCGACGCCTACACACTCCAATTCGTCTGGTCGCTCGTGTATGCGCTCACTCCACTAGTCACCGTATTGCTGATCGACCGGATGGAGCGTAAAACGCTCATTCTCTGGTCGTCGGCGGCTTCGGCGCTCCCGATCCTGGCGCTCGGCCTCGCTACCAGCAATGTCGTGGTCGCCATCGCGGGCGGCGCCGCGGGCATTCTCACCGGTGTCGTGTTTTCCGTCTATTACGCCTACATTCCCGAAACAATGCCCACCGAGGCCCGAGGTCTGGGCACCGGCGTCATTTTCAGTCTCGGCCGACTGGGTGGCGTTCTCTCGGGCGTGCTCGGCGCCGCCATCTACAGCGCAGACGAATGGGGTCTCGACCGGTCGGGCCTGATGATCAGCGCAGCCGCGGTGTACATCGTGTCCGCGATCACGGTGTTCGGGTTCGGCCCGAAGACGGCCAACAAGTCGTTGGAAGAAGTCTCGGCGTGCGAGTTGCGACCTGCCGACTGACCACAGTCGCGTACGAGCGGGCCGCCCGGTCTGGAAAGGCCCGGCGGCCCGTTGTCGCCAGGAACCGAAACCACGTTGGAAGGCTGCTCGGCACCGTGCAGATGCCTGCGGGTCGATCCAGGGCGGCGTCGATGTGATGATGGGACCATGCTGACGCAGACGAACGACCCGGATGGTGCCGAACACACGGCACGCCCGATGCGAGGACCCGGGCGCCCGGTAGGCGATCACGAGGAGAAGAGGGCGGAGCTGCTCAGAGCGGCAACCAGCGTCATCGCCGAGCAGGGGTTCGCCAGAGCGTCGCTTCGAAAAGTCGCCGAACGCGCTGGATATACGACGGGGGCGGTGACCTACTATTTCGCCAACAAGAGCGACCTCGTCCACGCGCTCGCGGAAAGCCGCTTCGACCGGTACGACACACTGCTCGACGCCGTCGCACCGGAGGCAGACATTCGTGGACTGCTGCAGCAATGGCTGGAAATGTCGGTCGGGGAACCGGAATTCTCCCATGTGATGTCGCAACTGCTGGCCAATACGCAATTCGACGCGAAATTGCGGGAGACCATCGCTCGGCGATACGCGAGTTATCGTGCGCGCTTCGCCGACGTTGTCCGGGAAGGCCAGCGGCGCGGCACGATCCGCGATGACGTATCCGCGGTGATCCTCGTCGATCAAATCGGGGCGATGGGTGACGGGTTGGCGATCATCGCCCCCCTCGAGCCCCACAACTTCGGCGCAGACAAGATCGAGCAGATACTCGATGGGGTGATCCGGCTCATCTCTCCGCCGTAGCGGCGATGAGCCGGATCGAATTCAGCCGCGGCGCAGTTCGTGCTCGAGGACCTTGCCGGTGGCGCCCCTCGGGAGCTCGGCAACCAGTGGAACGTACAGGGAGACTTGTAGCGGCCGGTACTGATTGGCGTACTCGGTCAGCGCCTGCCCGTCGGACGGCGCTGCCGGACTTCAGCATCACGAAGGGCTCGACCCTCCTCGCCGAGTATCCTGCGCCAACGAATCGTTGAAAGCCGAGGCTTGGACCTGGGGTGAGAATTTCAAGTGGCGCCCTGGTCTTGGTCAACTCTGCTCTGCCGGAATCGGAATGGCCCGAACCGCGGATTCTCACGGTCGGGTTATCAGAGGATCCCGCGATCTCGTCAATATTCTCGACCTCCAGGTCGACCGTGGCGTTTGTCGACAACCAGAGAAACGCTCGGACCTGAGCCAACTTGCAGGATTAGACATCCTTGCTGACACCAATTTGAGAAACTGCCACGCTGCTGACACGAAATCGAGACGACTGACATCGAACTCGAGAACCTACACCACCTCCAACAAACCTTCGTCCTGGTCTCGAGTGCTCCGTGTCACTCATGGTGTGCGCACTAGGCACGATAATTTCACGCCGTTCAGTGCCGAGAGCGGGACTGCTCGTCGGTCTGCATCGCCAGCACTACAGCGAACGCGGTGATCAGCAAACCCAGCAGAAGCAGCACATTCATTTTTGTCGCCCTTAATGTGTCAGCGTGGACCCGTCTGGTGGACCGGTCGTCGGTCGTCGGCATACATGGCCTCGATCCTCGCTTTGATCTCCGCGGTGCTCATGCCGCCGCTGCGCCGCACCGGCGGCGGCGAGGTGATCGAAGACGCCGGAATCATCGAGGCTGTGGTCATGCGCGCCCTGCCTTTCATCGTGTCTGCGGACTCGGCACACCCTGTTGGTGTGCACCTCCGTCACAGTGATGTGACTCGCTTCACATTTTCTGCTGTCAAGGTTGTACCTCACCGACCCTGTCGGCGCCAACCCTTCCCTGCCGCAGCACAGTTGACGCCTTCTGCGCCGCCGAGTCGCGACGCGGCCGGAGGCCGTCTCGGCCACGGGACCACGGCAACTCTCCGGCTACCGCGATGCGCTAGAAATAGGACGTGAACTCAGAGCAGGTATTCGGTGGGGAACCGCAGCGGGTGGGCAGTTTTCGATTCTTCCTGGACGGGCAGCGGTGGGAATGGTCCGATGCCGTCGCCCGGATGCACGGGTACCAGCCAGGTGAGATCGTCCCGACCACCGAACTGCTGCTCTCCCACAAACACCCCGAGGACCACCCGAATGTCGCGCGGCTACTGGACCGGATGATCAGCGCCGCCGAACCCTTCAGCAGCACACACCGCATCCTCGACACCACCGGCAACGTCCACCAGGTCGTCGTCGTCGGCGACCGGTTGCGCGACGACACCGGTGCCGTGGTCGGCACAACCGGGTTCTACATCGACCTCACCGACTCCTACCGCGACGAAGTGAAGGAGTCGGTCGACGAAGCTGTCGCCGAACTCGAACAGTCACGGGCGGTGATCGAGCAGGCCAAGGGAGCGCTGATGCTGGTCTACGGTATCTCCGCCGACCGGGCGTTCGACATCCTCATCTGGCGCTCCCAGCAGACTAACACCCGGCTACGCATCCTCGCCGAACAGATCGTCGCCGGATTCGGCCAGTGCGAATCCGGCGCGAGTCTGCGCACCCAGTTCGACCACCTATTGCTCACCGCCCACGAAGGAGCCCCGCGCCCGGTGTAGACGGCGGCCCCGGGGCGGGGGTCGTCACCCCGCAGAACCGGGACCGGAATGTCCGGATCAAGCACACGGACGTCAGGCGCCGTGTCGTATCAGCCGCCAGCCGCGGTGGGCGGCTGCGTAACCGGCGGCCGCGCCGAGGCACGCACTGATAATCAGGCCGGCCACCAGGAACGGGATGGGGTCCACCGATTCCATGCGCCCGGCGCCAGACCCGACGTACCCCGTGGTGAAGCGCACCGGGTACGACAACCACCAGGCGAACAAGCTGGTACACACCAGGCCCGCGCCGAGTCCGAGGGCCGTTCCGATCAGTATCAATGTCCGCACAAGATCAACTTCGCGATCACCAGCTGTGCTGTTACCGCGGCGCCGGCCCGAGTGCCGTGGTAACACCCTCGGCACGGCATATTCCGTCCCACCTGCCCGGAATCGCCGGTCGAGGTGCTCCGAAAGCGATCTGCAGAGCAAAAATTGTCCTCAGCTGGCGTTTTGCCGAGACGCTGCGGACACTGACGGTGAGGAACTCACTCCACTCCCCCGCCGGCACTGCGCCCACCAGAACGATCTGCAGCAACCACCCGTTCGCATGGAGTGCGCGTGCCCGCAGCAGCGGAATCAGGTGTGATTAGTAGCCCCTCTTACGCGTGATTACCGCCAAGTCAGTTCGTGGAGGTACCCAGGCCCGCACCGTTGCTCGCCATAGGTGAACACCCCTCCATTCCCTCCCTCCACTCCATCCCTCCCTCCCCGGTGGCTGACGCCGAGAAATCGCGTGCTGTCGCCGCGGGCGATGGACGGACGGGCCCGGCCCAGGATGGTCGTTGACCTCGACGATTCGTCTTGGAATAGCCTGCACTCATGGCCGCACGGAAGACCACCCAGCGACGCTCCAAGCCCAGACGAGCCAGCGCCGCGCCGCTCATACCCACCCCGGGGCACGGGGAGCGGATCTGGATCCTCGACGTCCCGTACCGGGCGCCCGCGCCCGGTGCCAAGTACTACAAAGCGCTCAAAGCACATGCCTACATCGGCACTCAATTGCCCGACGAACTCACCGTCTACGCGTCGAAACCGTACTCGTACGCTCGCTGGGTCGAAGAGGACCTCAACGGCGTGCGGCAACCGGGCGCTACTGGTTTCCACAAGATCCCGCGGCCCGAACAGGCGGACGCCGCGAAGGCGATCGCGACGGCCTTTCACCACGGCAAGCGCGGATTCCTGTTGGCCGACGAGCCCGGTGTAGGCAAGACCGGCAGCGCAATCCTCGGCGCGAAAGCTGCGCTGAAATTAGGGGGCGGCGACACCGTACTCATCACCGTGGACCGGCCGGCCCAGATCACCATCGCCGCATGGCGCGACGCCCTCGCTGCGTTCGGCGACGGAGGCTATCGGTGGCTGATCATCTCCCCGGACCAGCTCAAGAAGTTACTCGGACGCAACGGCCAACCGAAGTACTCCTTCTCCCTCATCATCAATGACGAGGCACAGCAATTCAGGCACCTCAACGCCCAGCGCACCCAATACCAGCGGCGCATCAACCGCCTCTCCGCATCACCAGAGAAGGCGCCGTTCGTGATCACCGTGACAGCGACGCCGGGTCATCACCCAGGCGAATACACCTACTTGTCTTCGCTTTTCGCGCAACTGCACGATGACCCGCCGGGCGAGTGGGCCGATCTCGGTAAGAAACTGGTCGAGCATGGACTTCCCCTGGCTCCCGGGTGGGACAAGGGCAAATGGGACTGGAACGACCACGCAAAAGGTTCTCAGCGGCTGCAGCATCAGGCCGTCACCCGCGTCCGGACGTGGATGACCGAATCCGACCCGCCCGTCATGATGCATCGCGATGCGCCCTGGGGGCCGCCACCTATCGACGGCCTGCCACTCGACTTCACCGCCACACAATGGGCTGCGTACCACCAGGACTGGAGTGAGTTCCGCAGCGCGATGAGGATCGCCCGCCAGGGGAACGACACCGCCCGCGGCCGTGCCGCTCTGATGCGGTTCCGGCAGAAGGCAGGCATGCTGCGAGCCCCGCAGACCGCCGAGCTGGTAGCCGCACACGTCGAACGCGGCTACCAGGTACTCGTCGCCGTCGAATTGGTCACCACGGCCGCCGACCCGGTAGCCAACCTCCTGGAGGAGCACGGCATTGGCGTCTCACGCATCTTCGGCGGCGGCGATCTCGAGACGGAGCGCATGAGATTTCAACGCGGCCACAACGAGGTCGTGGTGTTCAACACCGCATCTGCGATCAATCTGCAGGCTTCCGAGTTGATGGTCGACGGCTCCCGCGCCTCATCGGCACGTCGCATCGGGTTCTTCCACCAGCCTCGCTACTCCGGAATTGCCGCACGCCAAACGATGGGTCGTGCGCATCGCGACGGGCAGGTTTGCTCGTGGTCACTCCTGTTCGCCGCCGGAACGGTGGAGGAGCAGGCGGCTCGGATCATGATCAATCGGCTCATGGTGACATCAGCCAGTGTCGATGGCGATCTCGGGGCGTTCGGAAAGCTCGCGCGGCTGTTCGACGCAGACTGGCTTCCCGAAAGCATCTTCGAGTAGGAATGATGCCTGGACCAGGGACCTCTGCAATCGAGAGTGAGCGGATGTACATATCCCCCGCAAGTGTGCTCACAGTTGGGTGTCCACCTTGGTGTGGGCCGCCGAGTAACGACACAAGGATGGGTCGCTACCCGATGAGCGGGAGCGCAACCAGACCGAGGATCGGCAGAGAGTTCGCCGCCGTCGATCTTGATCAGTTCGAGGGGCGGAGAGACGGCGATGGTGAACGCGTGCGCGGCCCGCGGGTGGTCCTGGCCGGTCTACAGCCCAGATCCGCAATTTTCCATACGGGACAACGTCATTGCGCGGATCGCGCGGAGGGGATGGGTCAGTGCGGGGTGCCGCCCGCGGCCAGGTAGGTGTCGATGGCCTGTTGCAGGCGGTCCAGGGCCGCGCCGTAGGCGGTGAAGTCGCCGGTGCGTTGCGCCTCGCGCAGGTTGGCCAGGGCGTCGTTGAGTTCGAGGACCGCGGCGGTCAGCTGGTCCGATGCCGCCGGCGGCGGGGCGGGCGGGGCGCCCGGTGGGGGCGGCGCCGGCGGTTGCCCGCCGGTAGGTGGTGGTGTGGTGGCGTCGCCGCCGGGTGCGGTGGCAACGGCGCCGGTGCCGGTGCCGAAGACCTGGTCGAGGGCCTCGGCGAGGGTGGGGGCGTACCCGATCCGCACCCCGCCGGTGCCGGGTTCGCGGTAGCTGACCAGGACCCGGGCCAGCTGCGGGAAGGTGGAACTGTTGGGCGTGCTGGTCAAACGTTCGGTGAACACCGGTTCGACATAGAGGATGCCGCCGTCGGCGATCGGCAGGGTCAGCAGGTTGGCGTAGTAGATCCGGTTGGACCGCTCGAGCAGGGTGCGCTCGGAGGCGACGCGGGTGTCGGAGATCATCGAGTTCTGGGTCTGCCGCGGGCCCTGGGTCTGGGTGTCCGTCGGCAACCGCAGAATGTCGATCCTGCCGTAGTTTTCGGGGTCGGAGTGCACCGAGAGGTAGGCGGAGAGGAATTCGCGGTTGAAGCCGACCATGGCGCTGGTGAGTCGGAAGGATGGGGCCGCGGTGTCGGCGTCGCCGACCAGGACGTAGTACGGCGGCTGCTCCCCACCGGTGTCGGCGGTCGGATCGCTGGGCACCGACCAGAACGCGTTGGTGGTGAAGAATTCCCGCGGATCATCGACGTGGTACTTCGCCAGCAGGTCCCGCTGCAGGCGGAACAAATCCTCGGGGTAGCGGAAGTGCGCGCGCAGCTCGGTCGGGATTGCGTTCGGCGGCTGCACGGTGCCGGGGAACACGCTCATCCACGCCCGCAGGACCGGGTCGTTCTCGTCGATCTGGTAGAGGGTGACGGTGCCGTCGTAGGCGTCGACGGTGGCCTTCACCGAGTTCCGCACATAGGACACGTGCTCGGGGGGCGAGGTGCGGCCGGTGTCGGTGACGATCGGCGCGGTGAGTGAGCCGACCTGCGAGTACGGGTAGTGCGCGGCGGTGGTGTAGCCGTCGACGATCCACACGATCCGGCCGCCGACCACCGCCGGATACGGGTTGGAGTCGGTGGTCAGCCACGGGGCGACGTGTTCGACGCGGGTGGCCGGGTCCCGGTTGAAGATGATCTTCGACTCGGGCCCGATGGCGCCGGAGAACAGGATGTTGCGTTCGGCGTACCGGGCGGCGAACGCCAACCGGTTGACCCAACTGCCCACCGGCACCCCACCGGTGCCGGTGTAGGTGTACTGGGCGGTGTCGGTGTCGTACTCGCGCGGCGGCGCACCCTCCGGGCCTCCGACGATGGCGTAGTCCGGGTCCGCTTGCGCGATCACCTCACCGAAGTAGATGCGCGGTTGCTCGACCGGGATCACCTGGTCGCCGCCCGCCTGGGAGGCGATGTCGCTGACCGCGTAGATCGGGTACCCGCTGTCGCTGCTCGCGCTCTGCCCGGCGACATCGCGGACGGCGGCGTTGACCCTGTTGGCGGGGGCGGCGATGAACCCGTTGCCGTGGGTGTAGACGGTGTGCCGGTTGATCCACTGGGTCTGGTTGCCGCTGAGGCTGTTCGGGGAGAGCTCGCGGGCGGCGACGATGTAGTCGGTGAGTTGTCCGTCGATGGTGTAGCGGTCGATGTTGAGGTGCTCGGGGAAGCCGTAGAAGTTCTTCAGCTGTTGCTGCTGGGTGAAGGTGCGCGAGAGCACGGTCGGGTCCAGCAGGCGGGCGTTGGCGATCGTGGTGACGTCGGCGGGAATGTCCCGGGGCGGCCGGGTGCCCACCCCGGGGTAGTCGAGGTAGTCGACCCGGTCCGGGCCGATTCCGTAGGCCTGCCGGGTCGCGGCGATGTTGCGTTCGATGTAGGGGCTCTCCCGGTCGGCGGCATTCGGGCGGACCGAGAACTGCTCGATCAGCGCCGGATAGATTCCGCCGACCAGGATCGCCGAGAGCACCAGCAGTGCCGTGGCCATCGCCGGGATCCGCAGGTCCCGCACCGCGATCGCGGCGAAGAACGCCGCCGCGCACAGCACCGCGATCGCGACCATGATCAACCGGGCCGGCAGCACGGCGTTGATGTCGGTGTACCCGGCGCCGGTGAAAGTCGGTTCCTTCCGGCCGCTCCACAACAAGGAGTACCGGTCGAGCCAGTAGGACGCCGCCTTCAGCGCGATGAACGTGCCCGCGAACACCGCAAGCTGGATGCGCGCCGGCCGGGACACCTCGATGACGTGGTCCTTGCTCGGTGCCAGCCGGATGCCGCCGAACAGGTAGTGGGTTCCCAGGCCGATCAGCAACGCCAGGAACACCGCGATGAACAGCCACGCCAGGATCAGCCGGTAGAACGGCAGATCGAAGACGTAGAAGCCGATGTCGTACCCGAACTCTGCGTCCACGGTGCCAAACGCGCCGCCGTGCAAGAACAGGTGCACCGTCTCCCAACTCGCCTGCGCGTGCAGCCCGAACGGCAGCGCCAGCAGCAATGCGATCCCCACCGTGAACGACCGCGTACGGCGCGACACCACCTCCCGGTACCGCTCGACCGGATCCTTCGCCGTGCTCGCGCCCGAGGCCGCGAACAGTGGGCGGGACCGGTACGCCCACACCACGGCCGCGAAGATCACCGCACCCACCAGCAGCGTCACCGCCGTGAACAGGATCAGGCGGGTGACCAGGACCGTCCCCCACACGCGACGGTAACCAACCTCACCGAACCACAGCCAATCGGTATACCCCACGACCAGACGCGGCCCGATCACCAGCAACGCAATGAGCGCCATCGTCACCATGATCATGACCCGGGCCCGCCGCGGCAGCGCCCGCATCCGGTCGGACGGTTGCATGGCCACCTCCCACGGGTCGGCTCACGAGCAGCCCCGCCGCGGACCACCTCGCCCGATCCAGCGAAGGCGTTCGTATCACCCCATTCTATTTCTATGCGGCGCCGGGCTCATCCTGGCCGGCGAGCACTCGGCATCGGATTGGGCGAAGTGGACCCGCGAGTGGAGCGTCGCCGGGTTCGAGGGCGTGGCTCGTCGCCGGTTCCTCCTCGGCCGACGACACATTGCTCCTCCGGGGCGTCGCGGTGACCGTGATCGGCAGAATCGTGGAAACGACCGTCAAGGGCACCCTGCCCCTCGCCGGCCGAAACACGCCGTCCATGCGCATCAGCTGGCTGCAGCGAGAGCGTCGGTACGGGGAGGCCGTTTCGTCGGCTGAGGTGATGGCCCGTGCAGCGATTCGCGTGGTGCAGGATTCCCCGAAGGTCGTCGAAGCCGATCGTCAGCAGACGCTGCCGATCGGTTCTACCGGTCAGCAGGCCGCGGTCGGTCAGGGCGTCCAGCCCAGCCACCAAGACGTCCCCCAACTCGGCGGGTCGGCCACACCTCAACCACCAATCCTGCCTACTGCGAGCCCTCCCGACACGCGGACAGTCGGAGCGCCATGCCCAGCGGACTAGAACCATTCCGCAGTCGTTGTCGACAAGCCCAGCCGCCGTGGTGAGCGCGATCAGTGTCCGTAGCGGTAACGGCAGGCAGCAATGCGGATCTGATCATCGACAATTTTATAAACCAGCCGGTGCTCATCGGTGATACGCCGGGACCAGTAGCCCTGAAAACCGTGCTTGAGGGGCTCGGGCTTGCCGATTCCGTCGTTCCCGTTGCGTTCGACATCCTTGAGTAGTGTGTCGATCCGCTTGACGATCTTCCGATCCTGCGCCTGCCACCAGACGTAGTCCTCCCACGCAGACTCGTCCCAGACAAGTTTCATTCAGCCAGATCCCGGACAGTTCCCCCGCCGGACTCCAACCGATCGATCGACGCCAACAGCCGGCGGGCGTTCTCCGGACTCCTGAGCAAGTATGCCGTTTCCTTCAACGACTCATAGTCGTCGAGCGAAACCATCACCACCGGCTCGTGACCCGCCCGCGTGATGACGATTTCTTCCCGGTCATCGACGACGGCGTTGAGGACCTCGGCGTACCGCGCGCGAGACTCCGAGTAGGTCATGGTTCGCATGAGCACACCTCCGATATTACGTACAAAAAATTGTACGCAACCCGACATACTTCCGCAGTCCAAGGGGACGACCGGTGTTCGCCGACGACTTCGACGACACGGTTCAGCTTCGCGTCCTGCGCCGAGGCAAATGCAGCCGGTGCGGCGCCGATCTACCAAGGCGAGCCCGGCTACTCGACGAAACTCGACCGGGACAAGGACGGTATCGTCTGCGACAAGTGATGCGGGGTCAACATCGTCGACGTCGTGCCGTGTTCGACGGTGCGGGTCACAGGGGGCACAGGGTTTGCCGGGTCCGGTTCCAGAACGGAAACAGTTCGGGGCTGCCGGCGTCCGGGTGTTGCCGTTGCGCCTGTTCGATGAATTCGAGGACCGTCTTTCCGGTGGTGTGCGAGAGTGCGCAGGCGTCCAGACTCAGCTTCGCCGACGCCACGAACCCGATCCGCTCGGCGTACGGGCCCAGGACCCCGGAATCGACGAACGGAGCGAGGCCTGGCCCCCACCGGTTGAAGGCGGACTGCAACCCGAAATCACAGGGCTGCCCGAAGAGTTCACTGCACGTCGTCGGCCGGCCGTGGACCATGACCGCGGTATCGGGCAGCGGGCGCGGCGGCTCGGGCGGGTGCGGTCGCGACGCGACCGCCCACACCACCAGCACCGCGGCGCCGACCACCAGGCACACCAGCACCGCCTTCAGGACCTGCTTCATCGCTCACTCACCTCGTCACACACCTTCATTGCACCACTCCTGCCCTGCGGCCGACCCGAAAAACCGGTGGACGGCAACGAGAAGGCCGGAACGCGAGCGCTGTCGTGGGTCATCGGCGGGGTATATGCGTAGATCCACCTCATAGAGGCCGCTACAACCGTGCGCGGCCGGCCACCTCAGATGCGAGGCCCCGCCACCGGTCCGCACCGGCGGGGGTCAGTTCCGCTTCCGCGGCGCTCGTTCGAGACTGTTGAGCTCATCGAGAACCCGGTCTACGGCGGTGGTCGGGATCCGTAAGTCCGAGCCCTCCGAGACCCGGAGGCGGTCGCGGACGTAGGCGAGCATGGCGAGCTCACGCTCGACGCCGGCTACGTTTCGCTCGCTCACGGTCTTAGCATCCCACCCCAGCGGAGTGCGAGTAGAACTATGCCTCCCGTGTGGCGCCGAGAAGAACGCCGACAACGCGCGCGGACCACCACTCTGCCCTTGCGGGACATGGCGTCACTCCAGTCGACACCCATTGCATATCGAGCGAATGACACCAAGTATCGGGCGGGCGGCGCACACCCTTAGACGATCCGCCCAGGCCGGGTGCCAGCTCGACCAGTGTCGCAAGGGACGGGATCGCGGGGAGAGTGCCACCCTCTCACCGGGCGGTCAGTGACCCTCCCGCACCGCGCCAGTGGACGAGGCCACCGCTCATGTTCACCGCATCGAAGCCGTTCTCCACCAGCAGGTTCGCAGCCCCGGCCGAGCGAATTCCGCCGGTACAGAAGGTGATGAGCAGACGGTCGTCGGGGAACTCCAGGCAGCGGTCGAGCAGTTCCTCGAGTGGCGCGTGCACGGCGCCGGGGATGTGTACCCGGTTCCACTCGAACTGGCGGCGGACATCGACAACGAGGGCACCGTGTTCGACGAGGCGGACCGCCTCCGCGGCGCTGATCGCCGGCGGTCGGCGCAGATAATGTCTGAGACTCATGCGCTGCGCGCCTCCTGCCGCAGGTTGACCATCGTGAGAGGGCCGCTGAGCACGGGCACGAGCGCACCAATGCGGGTCCAGGTCGTCAGGCCGCGACCGAGCAGTGCCGTGACGGCGACGGACAGGTAGAGCGCACCGTGGATCGGGCCGAGGACACCGGCGACCGCGGCGTCGTGCACGGTGCCGAGGTTGGCCAGCAACGCCAGGACGCTGACGGTCTCGAGTGCCGAGAGCACGGCCAGCGTCCGCAGCAACCCGGTCATACGTAGCTCGATCCGGGTCGCACGATCATCAGCACGACGACGACCACCCACAGCAGGTTGAACAGGCCGGTCACCATGCCGAGGCGCCGGAGTTGGGTTCCGTCGTCGGGTGTGGTGAGCGCCTGTTGTTGGAGCGGGGCGATTTGCAGGGCGAGCAGTCCACCGACGATCGCGGTGAGCACCATCGCGACCACGACCCAGACCTCGCTCGTGCGGCCTTGCACGGTGGCGAGGAGAAGGCCGACGACCGGGACCGCGATCGCCAGGACGCCGTAGATACGGGTGATCCGGTGCAGCACCCGGGCGGTGTTGATGTTCCGCTCGATCTGCTGCGCACCGCCCACTGTGGCGGTCACCGGCGCGTGCCGGGGGAACAGGCTGGTGGCCACCGCGACCGGGCCCACGAAGAGGATGCCCGCCACGACGTGGAGGGAGAGCAACAACGATTCCATGACCTTCAGCCTAACTGAAGGTTGGCGGGTGAGGTGTCAGTCAGTCGCCGACATCACCCGCACCATGTGCGCCCGCAGCGCCTCGGTCAGCTCGGGATGCTGCGCGGCGAACTCGTCATCGAGACGGGCCACTACCTCGGCCGCGCGAGCCAGCAGTGATTCGCCCTCCGCCGTGATCCGCAGGGTCGAGGCGGCCCCGGCGTGCGCGGTCGAGTCGTCGACCAACCCGGACTCGACGAACGCCGCGACCGCCGTGTGAGCGCTCTGCACGGTGATGCGGGAACGCCGAGCGAGCTCACTGAACGAGATGCCCGGCGTCCCGCGGATGTGCCCCAACAGCCCGTACTTGCGGGTCGTCAACCCGAGCGGCTTCAAACCGTCGGTAAATGCCGCCTCCCACACCCGGCTCACCGTGAGCAGCGTGACCGTAGGACTGAAAGGCGGAGGCTGCGACATGGGAGCAGGCTACCCACACCGCACCACCACAGCTCAATTTGTGGGCGAACCGTCGATTCCCCCCTCAGAGTTCACGCCGAGAGAAGCCGAAGTCCACCCCGGCCCTGACCAGCCTCGCCGGTGCCGGCGAGGACCCGACGCCGGCACCGCTGACGCGGACAACCGCCACCGCACGGCGCCGAAGATCATCGTCCCGCAGGCTCATAGCCTCCGTGGCAGGATGGCCACACTTTGGAACAGGGCAATGTTGCGACTCACGCGACCGGCGTCGCTACCTGAGCATCACGGAAGGCTCGCTCGAGCTCGGCCGAAATCCGCCGCGGGACAACACCTCGTGACCCTCGCTGATCGCCCACTCACGAATCTCCTTCGGCGACGTCTTCACCGGAGCCTCACTCCCCACTTCCCTCGTCACCGAGACCCATTTGACCCAGTTGTGCAGGGTCGCCTCGGAGATCCCGAAGTCTTTCGCGATCCCGAAGCCGTTCCCCGAAGAGTTTCCGCCGCGACGTGGTCGCCGCAAGCGAGAAGACCCGCTGAGCCAGTGCAGCCCCCTTCGATCACTTGTCATCGTGCAATCTATCCGGTGGGGATTTCGCAAAGTTGCGACGTTAATTCGGAAAGTAGATGCTGACAATCTCAGCAATACAAACCGGCTTGTCGGCATTCTCGCGTTCGATCGTGACGGCCGTGACAACCTGGACGCCCGAGGGAACGGTTTCAACGTCTGCTATTTCAACCGCAGCCCGAATCGGTGAACCGACGGGGACGGGTGCCGGGAATCGAACCTTGTTCGACCCGTAGTTGATTCCCATTCGGACGCCGTCGACAACGTAGACCTCCCATACAAGCATCGGGATCATCGAAGTCAGCAGATGTCCGTGGGCGATGGTGGCACCGAACGGTCCGTCAGCAGCCCGTGAGGGATCGACGTGAATCCACTGGTGGTCACCCGTCGCGTCAGCGAACGCGTCGATTTTCTCCTGTGTGAGGGTGTGCCATGACGAGTAGCCGATCGGGGTGTTCGCCACCGCGTGCAATTCATCGATTCCGTGGAGTGTCTTCATACTTTGGGCCCTCCGGCGACGTAGAGAACCTGCCCGGAGACGAATCCGGCTCCCTCACTGGCAAGGAATGAGATCGCGTGTGCGATGTCGTCGGGGACCCCAACTCGGGCGACGGGGATGTCGGCGGCCGCCCTCTTCTTGAGATCGTCGAATTTCATTCCCATTCGCGCTGCCGTCGCGGCTGTCATCTCGGTCTCGATGAAACCGGGAGCAACGGCGTTGGCGGTAACGCCGAATTTGCCGAGTTCGAGGGCCAGGGTTTTGGTGAAACCTTGCAGCCCGGCTTTGGCTGCGGCGTAGTTCGCTTGACCGCGGTTTCCGAGCGCCGACACGCTCGAGAGGTTGATGATTCGTCCGAAACCGGCCTGAGTCATGTGTCCCTGAACCTCTCTCGTCATCAGGAACGAGCCACGCAAGTGGACGTTCAGGACGGTATCCCAGTCGGTGGCCGACATTTTGAACAGAAGATTGTCGCGGGTGACGCCGGCGTTGTTGACCAGAACGACCGGCGCTCCGAGCTCCGTTGTGATCTTATCCACTGCTTTCTCGACACCAGTTCCGTTGGAGACGTCTGCGCCGACAGCAAGTGCAGTGCCTCCGGCCTGAGTGATCGTGTCGACCACGTACTGGGCGGCGGCCTCCTCAAGGTCGAGGACGGCGACAGCGTGGCCGTCTGCGGCGAGCCGCCGTGCGACGGCGGCGCCGATTCCCCGTGCAGCACCGGTGACGATTGCGGTACGGCGGTGTTCGGGATGAGGTGATGCGTTCACGAGATGGGGTACCTCTCAAGGATTGGATCGATGTGACTTCGGGTCAGGAGAGCGTTCGGGGATCAGTACCATGCCCTGTCCTCCACCTACGCACATGGTTTCGAGGCCGAACTGCTTGTCATGCGTCTGCAGTGAGTTGATGAGGGTGCTGGTGATCCGCGCACCGGTCATGCCGAACGGGTGGCCGATGGCGATGGCCCACCGCTGACGTTCAGTCACTGTTCGCCGACACCGAGCATGATGTCGGCGATGGCGCTTGGATCGAGTGCAGGTACATTCGCCAACGCGGCCGTGACCATATGGACGGGGAGGTCATCGATCCGAATGTCCTTCAATGGAGCCCTTGATGGCTCTTCCGATCGGCGAACGTGCAGTGGCGACGATGACAACTTCAGGCATGGTTGTTCCTCGAATCGGTGATTGCTGTACGTGGAAGAAGGTGGAGGCGAAGGTTCAGCCGGCGCAGCCGGAGATCCCGCCGTCGAGCGGAATGATGGTGCCGGTCAGGTAAGAGCCGGCAGGGGAGGCCAGGAACCGGACCGTGCCGATCAGGTCGTCGGTTTGTCCGTAGCGGCCCAGCGGGACGCGCTCGAGCAGCTCTGCCTCGACCTCTGGATCCGCCGCGACGTGTCCGAGCATGTCCGTCAGGATCGGTCCGGGGGCGATCGCGTTGACGGTGATGCCGTCGGATGCCAGTTGCTTGGCTAAATGGCGGGTGACCATGTGCAGCCCGGCTTTGCTCGCACTGTAGGAGTAGTTCTCCCAGCTAGGTGTAGCCAAGGCATCCACGCTGCCGATGTTGATGACACGAGCGGGCCGGTCGGGGCGTGCCGCATTGCGAAGAAGCGGTAGCGTTCCCGTGATGAGGTAGAACGGAGCGACAAGGTTGGTGTTGAGCACCTTCGTCCAACCGATGAGGGGAAACTCTTCAAGTGGCGCACCCCAGGTGGCCCCGGCATTGTTCACTAGGACGTCGATGCTTGTCAGGTGCTCGCCGAGCCAGTCGACCAGACCGGTCACCCCTTCGGCCGACGACAGGTCACTGGCGACGGGGGTGCAGCGTCCTGCCGTTCCCGCAGCGTCTGCCTCGGCATTGATGGCTTCGGCCGTCGCGCGGCACTGTTCTTCCTTTCGGCTGGTGATGACAACGTGGGCACCACCCAGTACCAGGCCGCGGGCGATCGTGGCGCCGATCCCTCGTGAGCCACCGGTTACGACGGCGGTCCGCCCGGCGACAGAGAAGAGGGTGTATGGCGCCGGTCGCACTTCTGAGGTGGTTGCACTATTCATGCCATCTACGCTAGGTCCACATTGGCGTTATCTCTTGGGGGGCAGCGCACTTCGCTTGCATCGCGCGCAGCAGACACGCGCAGACCCGGTCGTCGAGCGGGCCCGCGGGCCGCTGATTCAGTCGTTTGCGGATGCCGCAGAACGTGTGTCGGAAGGGCGCTCACCGAAGGCCCGCCGGTACGCATTACTGAAGGTGCTGAGGTCGCCGAATCCTGAGGAGTATGCCACCTGAGTCACGCTCTGGTGGCTCCAGCCACGGTCCTGCAGACGCAACCGCGCCAACGCCAGACGCTCCTCTCGGATGAGATCCGACGGTGTTGTCCCAATCCGCTGCAACTGGGCCTGAACGTGCCGGAGCGACCAGCCGAGGCGCGCCGCTGCCACGGCTCCTGTGAGGTTCGGGTCGTGCGCATTCTCTCGAACAAAGCGCCGGATGGCGGTGACCAACCCTTCCTGAACATCGACGGAGGGGGTGGCCGTGTCTGCGTTGTAGGCGAGCGCCACGAGATCGACGATTCGGTCGGCTATCGCATCGAACTGACTCCCGGTGAGCGCGTGCCGCTCCCTGCGCAGACTACTGACCACGTCGACAACGATGCGTCCCAGTCCAGATGTCGCATCGAGGACGGTGCCAGCGTGCGGCAATGTCGGCACCCGCGCCTCGATCCGGTCACGTGGAATCACGAATGCAACAGAAGAGAAGCCATCACCATGGCGCAGAACAGTCGCGGTGTCCAGCGATGTGAGAGCCATGACCGCCGGTGTGATCGTGGCTTCACGACGATCCTGCTCGAGGATCACTTCGCCCCGGACCGGTAGGAGCAGTTCGTAGGCGCCATGTGGATGTCGACGGATGTCCGCTGCCGTGCGGGAGAGGACCTCCGCTTCGCCCCACCAACGAACTAGCTGGTACGTGTCCGAATGTTGATGCTGAAGGGTTCCCTGGTAGCTGTCCGCAAGGGAGAAGGCCATCGGACAGTGGATCGACGAGACCTGATCGCGCCACCAATCACCGCGCTCGCGCTGGTCGTGCTCGTTGCTGCGCAACGTATCGACGGAATACAACGTCAGAGCACCTTCTCACACCGCTATGCCGAAACTGCGACTCGTGCCACCGTCGACGCTAGCGCGCGCCGGCGCCCACGCCAACGGCGTGATCATCGCAGAGCCCGCTTGAGTAGCTTTCCTGTCGCGTTCATCGGCAAGGTATCCCTGAACTCCACCAGGCGCGGGTACTTGTAAGCCGCCAACCGTTCCCGTGACCAGCCGATCAGGTCTTCCTCCTTCAACTCCGATCCGGGCTCGCGGATGACGAAGGCTTTCACTTCCTCACCGATTCGCTCATCGGGGATTCCGACGACGGCCACGAGGCTGACCTCTGGATGGCCGATGATCACCTCCTCGAGCTCGCGCGGATAGACGTTGAAGCCTCCCCGCACGATCAAGTCCTTGGCGCGATCGACGATGGAGTAGTAGCCGTCCTCGTCTCGCGTTGCGATATCGCCCGTGCGGAACCAGCCGTCGCGGATCACTTCCTTTGTCGCCTCGGGCCGCCCCAGGTATCCCTTCATCACGTTGTTTCCACGTACGGCGAGTTCTCCTGGTTCACCGGCGGGGACCTCGTTCCAGTGATCGTCGATGAGCTTCACCTCTACTCCCCAGATCGGTTTGCCGATCGATCCCGACCGGTTTGGTTGGTCGAGCGGGTTGAACGTGACGGTGGGACTGGTTTCGGAGAGTCCGTAGCCTTCCCGGATCCCGACACCGAAGACATCCCTGAACCGCTCCAGCACATCGACGGGCATGGCAGCTGCGCCGGAAAGCGCGATTCGCAGGAGACCGGCGAGGTCAACGTCTATTCCGTCAGCGGCCTTGTTGAGCAGAGCCCAGTACATCGTCGGGACACCGGCGAAGACTGTCACCCGGTGCTGCGTGATCAACGCCAGGGCCTCGGCTGCGTCGAATCGTGGCAGCAGGACCAGGGTGGCCCCCATTGCGAAGCCGGCGTTCAGCTGTACGGTCTGTGCGAACGAGTGGAAGAGCGGAAGAGTGACCAGGTGTACGTCGTCGGCTCGGGCGTCGAGCAGTTGGTTATGCCCGATGGCGTTGAGGACCATGTTGGCGTGGGTGAGCTCCGCCCCCTTCGGCTTGCCGGTCGTCCCGCTCGTGTACAGGACCACCGCTGTGTCCGTTGCCTCGGTCACCTGCAGGACCTCTTCCGCGGGGTGTTCGGCCAATGCGTCAGCCAAGGTAGTTCCCACGCCTGGCTCATCGAGCACTGCGGAGCCAAGGGTGACCAGATGCTCACAGGACTCGACGTCCTGGAATCCGCGCCACGCCTCGTCGTCGAGCCCCAGCACGGTACAGAAGTACACCGTCGCGCCCGAGTCACGGAGGTGGTAGGCAACCTCCTCCCGCTTGAGCATCGTGTTGAGCGGCACGACGGCTCCACCGGCCTTGAGGATGCCGAAGTAGACAATCGGAAACTCGACAACATTCGCGATCGTCAGGGCAACGCGGTCGCCTGGGCGCAACCCCCGTGAGAGAAGAAAACGGGCAACACTGTTCGCAGCCGCATCGATCTCACCGAAGGTGAGGGTTCGGTCACCTTCGATGACAGCGGTTCTGCCGGGAGTGCGTCGAGCAGTGTCGGCAAGCATGGTGGCCAGGTTGAGCATGATCCTGCTTTCAGATAATGACGGTGTGACGTTGTGAATGTGGATTGCCGACTCAGGACCAATCCCAGTCGTACTCAGCTCCCACCCGCTTCGCCAACGGCTTGAACATGCGCTCTTCGTAAGTCGCCATCGTGTCGAGGCCGGGAATGGGCGCGAGGTTCAGGATCTCGGCAAGCCGCTCGACGTCGAGTTCAGGTTTCGGCAAGCCCGCAGCAAGCGCGAACCTCTGAAGCTGGTTGGTGAAGCTCTCATTACACGGCGGCTTCCCGAAGTTCACCGGATGCTTCATCGCCTCATCGAGGGCTACGAACTCCACGCCACGCTCGAGGAATGCCTCGAGGATCGGAGCGAGGGTGTCACGAGAGATCGTGGTGCCGTGTACGAGCCAGATGAGAGGCGCGTCGGCACCGAACAGGGTATGCGCGGTGTCCGCGTGCTGGTAGAGCATGTCAACAGCGGTCGACACGTGCAGGTCGCGTACCTGCTTCTGCACGTCCTTGTCGCCTAGGGTCATCGCGCGGAAGTACGGCATGATGAACGCGAAATCACTGAACCAACTGGTGATCGGGGCAGTGCGGTAGCCGAGATCAGCGAGGTAGTTCTCGACTTCCCCTCGACGTCGTTCGGATCCTGACGACATGTCCATGGGGTACCGGAAGTACTTCGACGGTGCGGCGTCGATCAGATGACCGATGTACTTCTCGGCCGTCTCAAAATCGCGTCGGAATGCCGCCTCGGGCATCCAGCGCAGCGGCGCATGCTGGTGAGTGTGGTTACCCAGGTGATGGCCTGCTTCGGCCCACGCCTCGAAGGCCTCGATTTGCTCTGGCTCGTTCTCGAGCCGGTATGTGTGAGAGAAGCCGTAGGTCCCCTTGAGTCCGTAGTCGTTCAACGTTTTCGCCACAGACCGCGTGATGTCGGTGGGAGTCGTGTCGTCCGGCATGGGAACGCCGTCCCACAGGACGAAGTCATCGATCGTGACCGCAATCTTAAGAGGTCGGTCGGCGCGTGTGTCATTCATTGCGTTGACTCCAGATCTACCAGGAGGGCTTTTCGGCACGAAGCCCATTTGTCACCGACCCTATGAAGTGATGGACATCACGTCTTGGCTGTTTGCGCGCACCTGCTTTCCTCAGGCGCATCGCATTCGGCTTCGAGATGCGCGCTGTGCGCGCTCTTCGACTCCCGTGCGCATAGGGCCAAGTTTCGCCTTGTCATGACTTCTACCGTCGTTGGTGACGAAGGAGTAGCACACCGTGAATTCATCACAACAGATCGTCCTCGCGCAGCGCCCCCACGGGCACGTGAGCTTGGAGGACTTCCGCGTGGAGGACGTCGCCCTGCCCGAACTCAAGGCTGGCGACGTCGCACTCGAGACCCTCTTCATCTCGATCGATCCGGCCATCAGGGGCTGGCTCGACGACCGACCGAGTTATCTTCCGCCAGTCGCAATCGGAGAGCCAGTTCGCGCTTTCGGACTGGCCCGCGTGACCGCCTCACGCAACAGCAACTTCACCGCGGGCGACATCGTTCGTGGCTTCGTCGGCTGGCAACGGCACCAGATCGTCAGCTCGCCCGGTACCGACTGGGACCGGATCGCATCACGCGAGGTCGTTCCCTTGGAGCACTACCTTGGCGTCCTCGGGATGACGGGCCTGACCGCGTGGGCCGGAGTGTGCGACATCTTGCGGCCGGAACCAGGGCACACCGTTCTGATCTCCGGCGCCTCTGGCGCAGTCGGAAGCGTGGCCGTCCAGCTCGCGAAGCAGGCGGGCGCACAGGTTGTCGGCATCGCAGGAGGCGCCGAGAAGTGCTCGATGGTGGCTCGACTGGGCGCCGACGCCGTCGTCGATCGCAAGGCCCCTGATTGGCAGGACCAGCTCGAGGCGGCAACACCGGACGGCATCGACCGCCTCTTCGAGAACTCGGGGGGCCCGATGTTCGAGGCGTCGATCGCCCGGCTGAACAACCACGCACACATCGCGTTGTGTGGCCTGATCGACGGCTACAACTTGACCGAACGACCATCCGGCCCAAAAAATTTCGGACAGCTTCTCACCAAGCGTATCCTCACACAGGGATTCGTCGTGCTCGACTACATGGACCGTGCGGCAGAGGTTGAAGCCACGCTCGCCGAACTCATCAGTTCCGGACAGTTGGAGGCCGTGCAATCGGTATTGCCCGGATTCGAGCAGCTGCCGGCTGCCTTCGTGGACTCGTTCTCCCACGGCCAACCAGGCAAGCTCATCATCGATCTGACTGCGTAGCCCGCCTCTGAAGCCACCTCAGTCGGAGGTTCGTATCCCGTCACCGCGCAGCCGGGATACAGCCTCCGACGCATGCAAGGGGTATCCGGCCGATTTTTGCCTGGGAGCTGGTGGAGTCCCTGGGAGCTGTATGCATTAAGGGCAGTCGAGTGCGCCAGACCTTGTATTTGAACGCGCTGCGGAGGGCGACGGCACCGGAAGTGGCGTTCAGCGATTGTGCATGTCCAACAAGTTGTGCGTCAACGAGCCAAATCAGGACATCGCGGCTAGCGCGGGTCGCGATGTGGTGTTGTGCAGGCAGGCCACCCCGGGAGCCAGCGGGCCCGAATCGTCGACCAGGTCCCGATCCGGGTCCGCCACCCGCAACAACCACCGAAATGAGTACCGCGGCCGCACGCTGCCCAGCGGCTGGCCGTACACCGGACCAGGCGCCCGCGCCCCGCAGCCGCGATACCGATGCCGTCCTGGGCGCGCGCTCCGCACCAGGACTAACGGCCGAGCGGCGTCTTCCTATTCGGAACCGCCACTCGACACCGAACGCTCACTCTGCCACAGCACGCCACTCGTCCGTGCGCTCAGGCGTTGCCTGCGCCAGTGCCTTCAACGTCGCCTCCCGATCAAAATCCTTGCCGTAAACCGGGGTTCCCGGCTGCTGACGCCAGGAATCTTCGACGGTGCCCGCGTCGACAGGGTCAAAGCCGAGCTGATTGATCAGATCGAATACCACCTGCTTCTGCAATGCGTCGTCGCCGGCCACGGGGATCGCGATCCGTCCGCTCGACCCTTCCGGTAGGCCCTTCTCGAGAAGGTGCTTCCACCAGATTCCATTGAATGCCTTGAACACCGGCACTCCGAGATGTTCTTGCACCCATTCACTTTCTACCTGACCGTCTTCGATGGCGGCGATCAATCCGTCTCGCTGCTGCGGGTAGTAGTTGTTGGTCTCGATCACCGGAGCACCATCGGCAGCGCCGGCGAGGATCCCGGCGGGAAGGTCCACGACGTTCTTCTGCGGGATGCTCACGATCACCAGGTCTGCACCCTCGGCGGCTTCGGTGTTCAGTACCGCCTTTGCGCCGGTCTCCGCCTCGAGGTCTGCGAGGGTGTCGGGTGTCCGAGAGTTCGACACGCGCACATCGTGACCGAGCGCAGTCAGCCTGCGTGTCAGCGTGCCACCGATCTGACCAGCTCCGATGATTCCGATGCGCATATCTCTTGTGCTCCTTCGTCGAGTGCCGCGACACTTCGCCACTGCTGTATGCGTCAACAACGGACACCGTCGGATAGTTCCGCGTGGGCGCATTCAGCTCGAACTGATTCAAATACTGGACAGTTCGACTCAGACGGCCGACGGTCCGCTTTCTCGGTCCTTCGTGGGTGAGTGGACTACCCCGATTGCGGCACGGATCGCGCTGTGCATCGTGAGCTGCTCTTGGAACTCGCGTTGTGGCGGTGGGAGCCCTACTCGCCGCGCCACGTGCGTGAGCATCGCGGACCCCGGCGCCGGGCGCCGTGTGCCGCGTGCCCAACCGGTTCGCCCACGTGCGTCGCAGCCTCAGGTGATGGTGTAGCCGAGCTGATAGGCCGCGCTGTCGATCGGCCCGGACAACCCGGGATGCGACAACGGCAGCGACAACGCCGGCAGCGCAGGAAACGCGTCGGCGGCGCGTTCGGTGATCGCGATGCAGACACCGCCGGCGAACCGGCCGCGGTAGACGATCCCATCGAGATCGTCATGGGCCCGGTGAATGGTGCAGGCCCAGTGCTGGGTTCGGCCGTGCGCGGCGGAGTCGAGGGCGTGGTTGCCGCCGACCCGGGTCACCCACGCCCCCTCCCCGATGCCGGACACATCGAGCAGTCTCAGCGGGCGGGTGAATCGCAGCCCGGTCAGATACGGGTCGCCGCGGTGCCGGTCGATCACCCGGGCGCTCTGAAACGCCTCGGCCAACCCGCCGCGAGGACTGACGGCGCCGTACCAGATGCCGTAACCGGGACGCGCCACCGACCGTGGAGATCCGACTACGAGCCGTCCCCGAGGTGCGTGACGGCGCACGCATCGTCGACGTACCCGAACGGTTCGAGGTCTCCTGACAAACTGTCACGACAGGCGCAAACAGTACGAAGCCGGAGGTCTGGACGGACTGTCCAAGATCGCGCGCCATCCCCATTCGTTCCCAAGACGCCCCTGTACCGCTCACCCCTGTTCGGGCTCCCGTCTCAACCGCAGCCTGCACCCCCACATCAAACTTGATTGAGCTCGAACGATCAGAGTTCTTCGCGTCGGGTCTGGTCAACGAACCAGGCCGCGATCTGTGCTCGTGAGGTGAATCCGAGCTTGGTCAGGATGTGTTCTACGTGGCCTTGGGCGGTACGGTCCGAGATGACGAGACTGGCGGCGATCGCCCTGTTGGTCAATCCCTTGGCTACAAGGTCGGCGACCTGCCATTCACGTTTGGTCAGGTTCGTCGCGGTACCAGCGGGCGGCGTCGTGCCCCTGGGCGGCTCGCTCAGGGCATAAACAATGGCACCTTGAATTCCGAGCGTCCGCCCTTCCCGGTGGGCGGCCTGAAAGGCGCGCTCACCGAGCGCATGGCGAATCCGGCGCTTGTTCTCTTCATGGTGGACGAGGAGGTGAGGGAACATCACCGTCGAGCTGCCCACGGTGTGCCCCAATTCCTCGGCGGCACCCATAAGGACCGCAGCACGCTTTGCACGGCGCTCGTCACAGAGCCACGCGAGGGATTCCAGACACACGGTGACGGTAATTTGATCGTCCGCCAGTCGGCCGAGCCGCAAACTCTGTTCAAACAAGCGGGCGGCACGATTTGAATCTCCCTGCTGCCACACCCCAACGCCCATGGACCACAACGAATACGAGCGATATATCGACTCGCCCAGGTTTTCCGTCATCGCGATTACCTTCTCATGACATGCCATCGCCCGCGGAATGTCCTCACGCAGTCCGTATGCCAAACCCAGCAGGTACAGAACTGCAACCTTCCGATGGTCATCGTTCAGTGTCGCGTAAATATTGCGGGCTTCTTCCAGAAGTCCGCTCGCGCGCTGAAGGTCGCTGTTATTGATCGCAAGTAGTCCTTCGGCTTGGGCGACGAGTGCATGCGTCATCGGATCGTCGATTTGCTCAGCCAAGGATCGCCCCTCCTCGACCAGGGCGGTCGCCGCGGGGATGTCGCCCTGCAGTTCGGACAGCACACTGCTGTAGTACAGGGCTTTTACGCGTGTAGCGGTGGACTTCCGGGGATGGCAGGCTAGGGCGCGGTCGAGCCAGTACCGTCCCTCGGTTAGCTTGCCGCGGGTAAGCCAGAAGGGATAGAGCGCGGCTGCGATCCCCAGCCCGGCCTCGGTGTCGGTATCGCCAGCCTCGGACAGGCACAGCGTCATCGCCTCACGCAGATTCGACTGCTCGCGCCCGAGACGTGCGATCCATTTCAACTGCTGGGAACTGACCCACTCCGCCTCCGCTGTCAGTGCCAGCTTCTCGTACCAATCCCGGTGCCGCCAGCGCAACGCCTGGTAGTCGCCGGACTGCTCTGCTTTGTGTCGGCCGTAGTCACGCACCGTCTCGAGAAGGCGGAAACGAACCACTCCGCCCGGAGCGTCCCTGATCAGGATCGACTTGTCGACTAACGCCGTCAGCATGTCGAGCAGATCCTCAGGAGCCACCTCTCCCTCGCAAATGCCCTCCGCCGCATCCAATTCGAAGGTTCCGGCGAATACCGACAAGCGTTCCCACAGCCGCTGTTCCGGGGAACTGCACAGGTCGTAACTCCAGTCCATTGACAACCGCAGCGTCTGTTGGCGCCTCGGCGCTCCACGACTTCCCAGGGTCAGCAGTTTGTACCGGTCATTCAGTCGTTCGGCGATTTGATCGGCGGACATCGCCCGCAACCGCGCGGCCGCCAACTCGATCGGCAGGGGTAGGCCTTCAAGTGCACGGCAGATGTGCGCTACCGTAATCCGGTTGTCCTCGGTCAACTCGAACCCGGACACCGCGGCGGCGGCACGCTCCATGAACAGCGTCACGGCGTCGTACTGGGGAAGCCCGCGCAGGGACGACTCATCGCCCGTGTCGGGAATCGTCAGCGGCGGTACGCGCAGCACAGCTTCCCCCTCGATACCGAGGGCCTCCCGGCTCGTGGCCAAAATCCGAAGCTCGGGACAGGTCCGAAGCAGTTTCCCGGCGAGCGTGGCGACTGCATCCACCAAACGCTCACAGTTGTCGAGAACGAGCAGAAGGTTGCGTGTGGCGAGGAACTCCGCAATTACGCGTTCAAGTGGTCGTGCCGACCGATCACGTATGCCGACCGCCGCAGCGACCGCATCCACGAGCAGTGACCGCTCGTTCAGTTCACCAAGCTCGACCAGTCTCACACCGCCGGTGAACCCGCGCCGCGCCTCCGCCGCAACGCGTAGCGCGAGGCGCGTTTTGCCGACCCCGCCGATCCCAGTCAACGTGACCAGACGGTAAGTAGACAATTTCGCCTTAGCGTCCGTCAGCTCGCGACGGCGGCCTACGAAGCTAGTGAGGTCCAAGGGAAGATCTCCCGCCGCTCCCCATGTTGACGGCGGGATCGCATTGTGGAGCAGGCCGGCAGTGGAGCGGCGACGGGCTCTTGGTAGGTCTTGTTCGGAGCGCTTCGCGCCTGGTTCGGCGAGCAGGTCCATCTCTTCGACCGGAAAATCGTGAGCGAGCTGACTCTGGCGTAATTCGTCACCGAACTGCGCCGCGCTGAGGGGACGCTCCCGAGGATCTTCTGACATCGCGTGTTCGATGGCCGCGCTGACATCATCCGGAATTCCCTGCTCACGGAGATCTGGTACAGGTTGGGTAGTGATGCGGAGGAACTGTGCGACTACTTGCTCGCCGCTGTGACGTTCAAAAGCTGCGTGCCCTGTCACGGCCGAGAACAAGGTCGCGCCGAGACTGTAGATGTCGGAGGCCGCGCTGGGCGGCTCCCCTCCCTTGAGGACCTCGGGGGCTGTGAAAGCCGGGGATCCGGTGAGAATGCCCGTCGAGGTCTCGAATCCCCCAGCAAAATGCGCGATGCCGAAGTCAGTCAGGGCCGGCTCGTCGTAGTCGGTGATCAGGATATTCCCCGGCTTTACGTCTCGATGGAGGATGCCGAGACGGTGGGCGGTCTCGAGCGCGCCGGCCAACTTCACTCCGAATCGCAGAGCCTCGTCTAATTCAAGTCGGCCCTGCCGGCGGATTCGGGTGTCCAACGATCCGTGCGAGTGGTATTGCATCACGATGTAGGGCCGACCACTGGTTGTGGTTCCAATGTGGAGCACGTTAGCAATGTTTGGGTGACCCGTAAGGCGGCCCATCGCCCGCTGTTCTCGAAAGAACCGTGCCCGGTTGTCTTCGTCCAGGTTGGCGGTGAGGACCTTCACCGCGACAGTGCGGTCCAGCGAGGGCTGCCCGCAACGGTAGACAAGACCGAAGCCGCCATGTCCGATTGCATGGACCTCCGCAAACCCTGCAGTGGTCAACTCCGCGACGACGGCGGACGCCACGTCACGCTGAGTCTCGAGCGGATCACCATTTGCCATGCGCAGCTGGCAATTCACTCGATCCGGCGGTCTCCCGAAGACACAGCATTTCCTTGTCCCTCAATGATGTGCATTCAGGGTAGCTCCACCTGGCATCGAGTCGGGCACTTATATTGATCGAATCATCGATACCGACCTGTCTGGTCCCGTTGCAGCCGCCCGGGAAGCCCTGTCACCACGATGCCCGAAACGGCCAGACCGGACTTGGCGTAGACCCCGGCCAGCGATGCGCGAGAGATGGCCTTGGCGCCTTGACCCGGGGACCGCGTCGGCCGCATGTCGCAGCCATCGTCAAGATCTGCCCCGACAGCGATCACGCGAGACGAACCGGCGGCCGAGAGGTCAGCGGGGCTGACAGTCACGGACACCATCCAGAACAACCCGAGTGGACCGAGCGATCGATCGCTCGGTCGGTCTGACGTGCAAGGCTCTGCACGAGCCTGTGCACGCAGTCAACCTGGGCTTTAACTCGCGGTGGGTGCGCACTATCTTGATCAGGACGTTTGATCGGAAGACCGCTTACCGCGAGACTCGCCGTGTCCGTCTCCACTGAGGTTCCTGTGTGTAGACCATGCAATCGTGCCGGATAAACGCTGTACAACAATCTATTTCGAGATGCAGACCGATATGCCTCCCTGCGTGAGCGACGCATCCGATACTTGGCGATCTGGCAGCAAAACTTCGCCGCCTCCACCGGGAGCGAGACGGGATGAGAAGATTATGCTGTGCAGTTCCGGCAGCTCGAGTATCTCGTCGTTCTCTCGCGCGAGAAGCACTTCACTCGCGCAGCGGATGCATGTGCTGTCTCTCAACCGGCCTTGTCGGAGGCGATCCGCAAACTGGAGATCGAACTCGATCTGCCGCTGATCGTTCGAGGCCACAAGTTCGAAGGCCTCACAGTGGAGGGTGAGCAGATCGTACGTTGGGCTCAAAGAATTCTTGCGAACCAGGAATCACTCCTGCACGAGGCAGCCAGCCTACGGTCGGGCGTCACCGGCACCCTCCGAATAGGGGTCATTCCCACCGCATCCGCGACAGTCGCCGACCTGTCGAGCCCGTTGTGTGTGCGGCACCCCCTCATCACGGTGCGTCTCGCCGAAGATCTGTCTTCGAGCGAAATCACAGCTCGGCTCGATCGCTTCGAGCTCGACGGCGGCATCACCTACCTCGACGACGACATCGCCCTGCGCTACCGCGCTTTCCCGCTCTATCGCGAGCGATACGCATTGTTGACCGCCGACGATCCGACCCGCCCGCGCCGCGCCGACATCTCCTGGCGCGAAGCGTCGACGTTGCCGATGTGCACTTTGCCGTCGATCATGCGAGGCAGGCGCATCCTCGACGACTATTTCGCCGACGACGGAGCAGTGCACACCGCACAAGTCGAAACCGATTCCATCGCTTCCCTCTATGCCCACGTCAAGACCGGGCAGTGGGCCGCAGTGGTCCCTCAGGTGTGGTTCAAGGTATTCGGTGAACCACCTGGCCTCCGGTCCACTCCGCTCATCGAAGGTCGCACAGCTCCAGTGGTCGGGTTGATCACCCGCGCAGAAGGCCCGTCGTCCCTCCTCGTTCAGGCTCTTGAAGCGACGGCTTCGGTCCTCGACCAGACATCATCGGCGACGCCTATCGACCAGTAGGACGGGCATCTTGGACACCACCCGTATCCGTGGTGCACCCTCGACCGACTGTCTGTAAACCTGGGGAAGGCTGCACCTGCTGATGGCTCGTCGAGACGACTACGAATACGACGAGCACAGCATCGTCGTGACGAAGAACAAGCAGTACGCCGCAGGCGTACCGGCGGTGCTCGTATCACTTCAACGCGGCATGTCACAGATGGGTGCGACGCGCACCGCTGCCTCTCTCGCCAAACTCAATCAGCGCAAAGGTTTCGACTGTCCCGGCTGCGCCTGGCCGGAAACACCCGGCCACCGCAAGCACGCCGAATTCTGCGAGAACGGCGCCAAGGCCGTCGCCGAAGAAGCCACCAAGCGGACCGTCGGCCCAGACTTCTTCGCCACGCACTCCGTTGACGATCTCCTCGGCCGCACCGAGTACTGGCTCGGGCAGCAGGGACGCCTCACCCACCCGATGGTGCTACGCCCAGGCACCACACACTACGAACCAATCGAATGGGATGACGCGAACCGCATCATCGCAGACGAACTGAACGCGCTGGGTAGCCCACATGAGGCGATCTTCTACACCTCCGGCCGAACGTCTAATGAAGCAGCGTTCCTCTACCAGTTACTGATTCGCTCGTTCGGCACCAACAACATGCCCGACTGTTCGAACATGTGTCACGAATCGTCCGGCAGCGCACTGACCGCCTCGATCGGCATCGGCAAAGGATCGGTATCCGTTCCGGATATCGAGAATGCCGACCTCATTCTCATCGCCGGCCAGAACCCGGGCACCAACCATCCACGCATGCTCTCTACACTCGAAAAGGCCAAATCCAACGGCGCCCGGGTTATCGCCATCAACCCGCTCCCCGAAGCCGGACTACTGCGGTTCAAAGACCCACAGAAGGTTCATGGTGTCATCGGCGACGGAGCCGCGATCTCCGACGACTTCCTGCAGATCCGCATCGGCGGCGACATGGCCCTCTTCCAGGGGTTGGCCAAACTGCTCGTCGCCGCCGAGGACGCCGCACCAGGAACCGTCCTCGACCGACCCTTCATCGACCGCCACACCGCGGGGTTCGACGCATGGCTCGATCACATCCGCAGAGTCGATCTTGACACGGTCGTCGACGCCACCGGCCTGACAATCGAACAACTCCACGACACAGCCCAGGCTCTGATCGAGTCGAACGCCACCATCATCTGCTGGGCGATGGGGCTGACCCAGCAAACACACGGTGTTGCCACGATCGAAGAAGCAGTGAACCTGCTGCTGATGCGCGGCATGATCGGCAAACCCGGAGCCGGGGTATGCCCCGTCCGCGGGCACTCCAACGTCCAAGGCGACCGCACCATGGGCATCTGGGAGAAGATGCCAGAATCGTTCCTCGCCGCCCTCGACACCGAATTTGACATCACCTCACCACGAGAACACGGCCTCGACGCCGTCGACTCCATCCGCGCCATGCGCCAACGGCGAGCCTCGGTGTTCATGGCAATGGGTGGCAATTTCGTGTCCGCCACGCCCGACACCGACGTCACAGAGGCCGCCCTCCGGAACTGTTCGCTGACCGTCCAGGTGTCCACAAAACTCAACCGGAGCCATCTCGTTCACGGCCGCACCGCACTCATTCTGCCGTCGCTCGGCCGCACCGACAAAGACGTCCAGGCGACTGGCAAGCAGTTCGTGACCGTCGAGGATTCGATGTCGATGGTCCACCGTTCCCGCGGAAGTCTCACCCCGTCGGGTATCCACATGCGCTCCGAAGTCGCCATCGTCTGCGGCATCGCCGAGACGCTGTTCGGACCCGGCCATCCCGTGCCGTGGACATCGTTCACCTCCGACTACGACCTCATCCGGGACTCGATCTCACGCGTCGTGCCCGGCTTTGAGGGCTTCAACACCAAGGTCCGACAGAAAGAAGGGTTCGGACTCCCCCACCCGCCGCGAGACTCACGCACGTTCCAGACGAAGACTGGGAAAGCGAACTTTGCCGTCAACGACCTCGTGTGGCTACCTGTTCCGCCTGGCCGACTCATGTTGCAGACCATGCGAAGTCACGACCAGTACAACACCACCATCTACGGTCTCGACGACCGCTACCGCGGCGTCAAAGGCGGCCGGCGAGTTCTGTTCGTCAACACCCGCGACATCGAGAAACTCGGATACCGAGACGGCGACCACGTCGACTTGATTTCCGAATGGAAGAACCGGAGCGGGTCCATCGAAGAACGACGAGCCGACAACTTCCGACTCGTCGCCTACCCCACGCCTGTCGGCAACGCCGCCGCCTACTACCCCGAAACCAACCCCCTCATTCCCCTCGACCACGTCGCAGACAAATCCAACACACCCGTCAGCAAAGCCGTCCTGATTCGGCTCGAGCACCGACCCTGATGGGACGCATCACCACCCGTCGCCCCATCGTGCGCGTGCGTGGACCGAACTCCACATCTCGGCCCGACACACTCGTTGTCGAGGAACCACTCGAAATCCGCGTCGGAGCCTCCCCGCTCGCGGTCACGATGCGCACCCCGGGCCACGATGTCGAACTCGCGCACGGCTTCCTCCTCACTGAAGGAGTCATAACCAGCGGTGACGACGTCGCTTCTGCCCGCTACTGCGACGGAGTGGACGACAACGGCCTCAACACCTACAACGTCCTCGACATCACCCTCACCGAGGGCATCCCCCCACCTCAACCCGGTGTCGAACGCAACTTCTACACAACCTCCTCATGCGGAGTATGTGGGAAAGCATCGCTCGACGCCGTTCGCCTCGCGACGGTCCATTCCCCAGCCGAGGACACCACCACGGTGCATGTCGATGTCCTGGCGACGCTGCCCGACCGGCTACGACAGTCGCAGAAAGTATTCGACAGCACCGGTGGCTTACATGCAGCCGCACTTTTCGATCAGTACGGGCAGTTACTCGCCCTCCGCGAAGATATCGGCCGACACAATGCCGTCGACAAGGTCGTCGGCTGGGCAATCGCTCAACACCGCATCCCCTGCAGGGGCAGCATCCTCATGGTCAGCGGTCGCGCCTCGTTCGAACTCGCCCAAAAAGCCGCAATGGCAGGCATACCCATACTTGCCGCTGTCTCCGCGCCGTCGTCACTCGCTGTCGACCTCGCAGACGAAACAGGACTAACACTCGTGGGGTTTCTTCGCGGCCAGAACATGAACCTCTACACCCACACCCATCGGGTAGTGCAGGGCTGACCACGTGAAATGCACGGGCCCGCGGGCTTCGGCCGCGAGTTCTGCGAGGAGAGGCGCGGCAAGGTCAACTGCGCCGATGTTGGACAGGTGTCGTGGGCCCCAGGAGACGAACCGGTCAAACGTGTACTCGACCCAGGGGGCCGTGCCGTCGTACACAACTGGCTTCGGCGAGCTCCGCGAGTATCCTGTGGACGCATGTCGTCATGCGAACGCGTCGAGGGTCGGCACTCTTGGGCATTCCGATCACTTCGGCGACGCTGACACCCGTCCACGCCTTCCACCAGCGTTTCGAGTACCGACAATCCTCTCGTGTTACTCCCTCGCGTTTTCAGACATAAGCGGTATGGGGCAAACAGCGCAGCCTCCGAAGGAGACGCGGAGTCTGTTCACCTTTGTTGCATAGCTACTCTGCGAATTGGCCGGTGCGCGCACAGCGCAGTACTGCAGATGCCCTCGGTCCGTAGCGCCGGTGTGGCGGCGAAATCTTATCGGGTTAGCGGACTGTAGAACACCAAGCCGTTGCCGTTACTGTCGTAGCCCACTGCACGGCGTTCATGTCCGTCGTCATACGGGCCTCCCACAATGCCACCACCGCTGGCTTCGATGGCCTTCGCCGCAGTGTCGACATCGGCTGTCCTAATGCCGACGACAACCTGCCCGGGTATGGGATGGTCCACCGCAGTCGCCAACGCGACAGTGACAGTCCCCCCATCGAGGGCCGCGAAGTGGTCCCCGTCGCGGAACTTCAACGGCATTCCCAGGGTCTCGCAGTAAAACCGGATCGATTCGTCCAAGTTGTCGGTCGACAGGACGATCATTCGCACTTCATGCTCGCTCAACGGTGCCTCCCATGTAATTCTCGGTCATTCCGGGCCTTGTGACGGAGTCAGGCGGGGTCGGGCCGGGCACGCACCCCGCCGTTACTGAGACAGATGGTCATCACCGTGTGCCCGGCTTCAACCGCAGCCGGTGCGACAAATCCTGCGCATGAGCGACGATTATTGCGCTCACCAACACCGAGTTCGACTCCCTTCCTTGATCTTCCGCCCCCGATGCCGTATCGGTGCCTTCCTAGCGTCGTCTCACCCCGAACAGCATGTGGTCCACAAGCGTGCCCGCAGCCTGGGCGGCCCGAGTGTGGTCGCCGGCGGCGATGTGCTCGATCAATGCAGTGTGGACGACTTCGTGCCCCGGGATGTCTGCGGTGGCCTCGACACTGGCCGCGACGGCTTCGATTAAGCCCTGGTATAACTCAATCAAGATCGTGTTATGCGAGCAGCGCACCACGGCCAAGTGAAACTCGGCGTCGGCGGCGGCAGCCTCATCGAGGGGTCCGCCTGCAACGTGATGGCTCTTCGCCAACAGTGCGCGCAGTTCGGCTAGTTCTTCGTCGGTGCGATTACTCGCGGCGAGCCTGGCGCCTTCGACCTCCAGTCCACGCCGAACCTGCAGAATCTCTTCCAGCTCGGTGCCGCACAGCCGCCCCAGCGCCCCGGACACCTCGCTGGTGGCGCGGACGTAGGTCCCGTCGCCCTGCCGAACCTCGAGGATTCCTGCATGAGCTAGACCGCGGACCGCCTCACGCACCGTATTGCGGCCGACACCAAGAGTCTGTACGAGTTCAGTTTCATTCGGGATGCGTTGCCCGACTGGCCAGTCCCCCTTTGTGATTCCCACTCTGATCTGCGCGATGACTTGGTCGACTAGACCGGTTCGTCGGACGGTGCTCAACGCCACACAAACAACCTTTCATCCAATGATGGGATGTATGCAACGATACCAAAAATGAGGCCGATGCAGCGAATAAAGCGACAAAATGACTACGCCGACAACGTGGCGCTGGAGATCGACGGTGCGATCGAGATGCGGGCGAGCCCCGTGCCCGCGCTGGCTGGCGGCACCTTGCTTGCCATAGCCGTCATCCTCACGGCGTTAAACCTGCGGTCCGCGGTGACGAGCGTGGCCCCACTACTGGGCGACATGCAACAGGACTTAGCCGTTTCGGCGGCCTGGGCAGGCGTGCTCACCACTTTGCCTGTCTTATGCTTCGCTGCCGCAGGCTTGGCAGCCCCGAGGCTGGCTACCCATCTCGGGTTGGGTCGCGCGATCTCGTGCTCTCTTGTCATGATTACAGTCGGTCTCGCCGTGAGGGCCCTCGACGGGCCGGCCTTGGTTCTTGGAGCGAGCCTCGTGGCCTGCGCCGGCATTGCGTTGGTGAATGTGCTGATCCCAGTCGTTATCAAGGGTTCGTTTCCGGCCAAGATCGGCCTGATGACAGGGATCTACACCGCAGCCCTTCAAGGCGGCGCAGCAATAGGCTCGGCGCTGACCCCGGGTCTGGAACAACCGCTGGGCGGATGGCGGCCTGCCCTGGCGATTTGGGCCGCACTTGCAGTCACCGCCCTAGTGGTGTGGGTACTGGCGGCGCGGCGACACGGTGCTACGTGGGTACAAGCTCAAGTGTCTGAGACGCGCCGATCGCTACTTCGCAACCGGTTAGCTTGGACCGTCACGCTGTTCTTCGGCAGTCAATCATTCATGGCATACATCGTAATGGGTTGGTTGCCACAGGTTTTTATTGATGCAGGCGTGCCAAAACTGCAGGCTGGGATAATCGTGGGGATGTCGGCATTGATCGGCGTTCCAATTGCATTAGTGATCGCCCCTCTAGCCGCGCGCAAACGCAGCCAGAGTGCGTGGATCGTCGGCCTCAGCACGGTCGGCGTGATTGGAGCGGTGGGGGCCATGGTCGCCCCGGCCTCCCATCCAGTGATCTGGAGCATTGCCATCGGTGTCGGACAGAGCGTCTTTGCACTGGCTCTCACTGTCATCGCCCTCCGGACGAAGACTACGGGAGAAACGGTTCAGCTATCAGGAATGGCTCAAGGATTCGGGTACTTGATCGCCAGCGCGGGCCCCCTGTTCTTCGGGCTTCTCCACGAGCTGACACATCGATGGACCGCTTCTTGGATCCTGTTTCTTGCGGTGTGCACCGTTCAAATCGTCACCGGCGCCTTGGCCGGACGTAACCGGTACGTCTGACCCGTGCCGCCCGCGCCGCTTGCCGTGTCGGATCTCGCTCAGGACTGCGTCGGGCGGTCAACGAGGGCGAGTTCGTAAAGCAAGCCGTCGCGGGCGGTCGTCAGTAGGTCCGCATGCACGTAGCCGTGCGCCCCGCCCGGAGTAGCTTCATCGAACGTTGGATAAGGCCCGGGCTCGATGCGCATTGGATTAAGCCAGAGTTGAATGGCGCCGGCGTGAACGCCAGGGGCGCCTCTCGCAGCGTGCGGGACACCGCAGTAACTCTCCGGTTTCGGCATGGGCATTCTCGGCGCGGGATGGTGTCCACAAAGCCGGTGATCGTCTCCGCGGCGACGTACGCGCGTGGAGCCGGACTGGCGCTCACTCACCAAGACTGACCATGGCAGCGGACTACCCATACCGGGTCCGCCCCCAGGCGGTCGCACCGTCCTCGTCGACGTCGTCCGGGGCCGAAGGTGTAATAGTTTGCCCTGAAGACGACGTCGCCTTCTGGCGCCGAACCACCGCGTTTACCGGTCCGGCCAGACACTTCCGCACGGAAGGGCGCGAATCCCGTCATTGCGCGACACCCGGGCGGGCCCTATGAAGTCGTTCCGTTGCAAATGCCGCATTGAGGATCAACCAGCTGCCTAGACTGATGGTGCAACAGCATATTTGAAACTTCGAGGTCGAGGCTGAAGCGGCCGACACAGGCGGAAGCCGCCTTCGCCCGATCGACGACGATCAAACGCCAAACCCCGTTCAATCAGGATATCTAATTGAACGGGGATCGACTCACAGCCCAGTACCCGCTGCTATCGCGACGTTTCGTAGGCACCTTATCAATCCGGGCGGGACCGACCTCACTCGGCTCGAGGCGAGATCAATGCCTGAACCGCCGCAGTCGACATTGTCTTGACGATCGACTCCTGGTCAAGCCCTTTGTTGAGGGTGGGTACGGTATTCAACATCGAGAACACCGCCTGCGTGAGCAGGCGCACCTCCGGATCCGACAGCTCGGGCCGCAGCGACGAGACTGTCGAAATCCACTCCTCGGCGTACATATTCATCGCTCGTCGGATGCGCCGACGATCCGTTTCGGGAAACGCGTGCTCGTTCTTGAGGAAAATTAGCGTTGTCGGAGCCGCAGACAGCACCGACCTGATGTGGAAGTCGACCATGGCGTCCAGCGCAGCACGCGGATCGGGCTCCGATTCCACCGTCGCCCGCGCGGACTGATGGAGAAACTCCAACGGATTTTCCACCACTGCGATGAGGAGGGCCTGCTTGTTCTGGAAGTGACGATAGAGCCCGGGAGCGGAGATTCCCGCCTTCGCGCAGATCATCTCGACCGTGACCGAGTCGTAGGGCTTGTGCAGGAACAGATCGGCGGCGACTCTTAGCAGTAGCTCCCGGCGTGACGGGCGAACCGTTGGCGCCGTTGCCGGCATCTGGTCAGTCTTCATGGTTCACACCAGCAACTGGAGAGCCCGAAAAATCAGGGACCGGCGCATGAAGAGTCGCACACCACCCGCAGGCGGCGCGCCCAACCATCTTGATCAGTTCCATGCAACCAATGGTAACACTCATTAACACAATCGGACAGCAGACGGACACCTGCCGTCGTTAGCTGCGGGCCGACACTCCCCCGCGGGTCCCCACGATTTCACGTCTGGTCAGGCATGTTGCTTGCCGGTCCCAATGAAGGCGCTGGATTGCCCGCCAAGTGTTGACAAGCTCACACTCTCGTTCTACGTTAATGCTCATTCACGTTAATGCGCATTCACACACGAAAGGTTGTGGCTATGCGATTCATCTTCATGAGCGAGGGCGAAACGCCCCCAGGGCATACCCATGAGCACCGTTACCGGGAGCTCGTCGACGAGGTCCTCCTCGCCGAAGAGGTGGGATTCGATGCGTTCGGCACTTCTGAGCAGCACGTGGCGATCGGCACAGCGACGACATCCGCCCCGGAGGTCCTCTATCCGTACCTGATGGCCCTCACCACACGCATTCGGTTCGTGCACCTGGTCACCCTGCTGCCCACACGCATCAACCACGCGCTTCGGGTCGCCGAGAGGCTGGCCACCGAAGACATTCTGTCCAACGGCCGCGTGGAACTCGGTGTCGGCCGAGGCAACACCACACTCGCACTGCGCGCCTTTGAGGTTTCGCCGACGGAAAACAAGGCGCAGCAGATTGAAGGGCTCGAAGTCATTCGCCGCGCACTGCACAACGATGTCTTCTCGTTCGTGGGCGAGCACTACAAGATCCCACCACGAAGTCTGGTACCCAAAGGAATTCAATCTCCGTATCCGCCGATTCATATGGCCACCGGAAGTCCCGAATCTGTTCGAACGGCCGCCGAACTCGGCGTCGGCGCGATTGTCGGAGGCTTCTACCTCGGCTTCGACTTCCTTGAGAACATGCTCCGCATCTACGACGACGCTCTCGCCGGCGCGGCGCACACATATCCACTGCAGGCACAAAAGCTGGTCGCGGTCGGCGGCGGTATGCATTGCGCCGAAACCCGGGACGAAGCCCTCAAGTGGGCAAGGGGCCTCACTGAATCAGTCGCACTATCGACGGACGCATACCAGCGCCTGTCGAAACTCTCCGATGACTACCAGTACATGGGAGCCGTCAAGCATCTCGACTTCAACGACGAACGTTACATGTTCGAAGAGTCGTCCGGCTTCATCGTGGGCGATCCCGAGGACTGCGTCGCCCAGGTCCAGCGATTCGCCGACTTGGGCGCCGACTCCCTCGTCATGCGCATCGACGGGCTCCCCCACAAGGAACTGATGAAGTCGATCGAACTGTTCGGCAAATACGTAATCCCCAAGTTCAAGAACCCCAAGGCTGTCGTGCGCACCCCTGAGGCGATTCTGGACGACATTCGCACCGCACGACCGGCCCACTACGCCGAGCTCGAAGCGTTCGAAAGTGCACAGAAGGAAACAACCGGCAACACCGTCGAGGTAGGAGAAGCACGATGAGCACATTGGCCGCGGATGACATCTTTAGCCGATACCCGAAGGAGATCTTGATCGAGCGCAAGCCGAACGGGGTCCTCCTCATCACCATCAACCGTCCCGAGCGACTGAACTCCCTGACGATGCCGATGTTCAAGCATCTGTCCGAAATCTGGGAGGACGTCGACCGAGACCCCCAGACGCGAGTCGCTGTCATCACCGGAGCCGGCCGCGGCTTCTGCACGGGCATGGACGTGCGCCAACCGGACCCCACTCTGGATGACGCGATCGAACTCATGGAGGACGAACGACGGCGGATCATGAGCCTCCTGAACATGGACAAGCCGCTCATCTCGGCGATCAATGGACCGGCGGTGGGCTGGGGGTTGTCGATGGCACTGCTCGCGGATATCAGCGTAGCCGCTGAGGACGCCTTGCTCCTGGACGGCCACACCCGCATCGGGGTGGTCGCCGGCGACCATTCTTCCCTGATCTGGCCGCTGCTGGCCGGCATGGCCAAAACGAAGTACTACCAACTAACTTCAGCAAGTCTGACTGGCGCGGAGGCTGAGCGTATCGGCCTGGTGAGCCTCACCGAACCGAAGGACGCCGTGCTCGGGCGTGCCCTGGCGATCGCCGATGATCTTGCGCAGGGCTCGCAGCAGGCAATCCGCTGGACGAAGCGATCGCTGAACTCAGGTTGGCTGACCAACGCCCTCCCTCAGCAGGAATTGTCTGCGGCGTTGGAGACCCTCAATTTCGCCGGCGCGGACTACGCAGAGGCCCGACAAGCCTTCCGCGAGGGCCGGCCGGCCCAATTTCCCTCCGCCCGCCGCGATAACCACTCCGTCTTTGATTCCCCGGCGACGCAAGAAGTTGCTAGGTGAAGCATGTCAGGACTTGAGACCCGACAGGCCGCTGGGTTCACCACTGTGGACCGTGCGGGCGTCCTGGTCGTCACCGTGGACCGGCCGCCGGCAAACGCACTGAACCGATCAGCCATTCGCAATCTCGCGGCGCTGTTTGCCGAACTCGGCGAGATGCGTGAAGCGCCGCCGGTCGTCCTCACAGGTCAGGGAGAACGATTCTTCTGTGCCGGAGGCGACATAAGAGAGCTCGAGGGAGCCGCCCAAGAAGAGCTGGACGCCCGGATGCGGGAGTTTCATGCGCTACTCGTGGCCATGGACCGTTACCCGCGACCGGTGATCGGCGCGATCAATGGTCACTGTGTGGGCGGTGGCATGGAGATTGCCCTGTTCGCCGACACTGTGTTGGCCGTCCAAGGTGCGCGATTCGGTTTCCCAGAGATCAATCATGGCCTCCTACCGGCCGATAAGGGCATTCAGCGCGCCACCCGACTACTCGGAGCACGCGCAGCGAGGAAACTGCTCTTGTCGGGGGACTTATTTGATGTCGAGCGCGCACTGGAGATCGGCCTCGTCGATGTTCTTGCGGACCCCGCAGAGCTTGTCGATGCGGCAGTCGCATCCGCGAGACTCGCCGGGGCAAAGGCGCCAGTGCTCTACGGCGCTTTGAAACGCAGCCTGAACGATCCAGACGACGCCCGCGACGAAACCTCCTTGCAGCGCACACTTGCGTCTGCCGCTGACTACTTCGACGACCCCGTTGCCCGTGGTTTGCGAGATAGCTGGAACGGCATCCGATCTCGAGGAGGAAAGGGATGAAGGTGGAATCGTGTTAGCCGTCGTTGTTGCAGGCTTTGTCAGCGGCGCGGTTCTGCTGCTCGCGACAGTGGGCTTTGAACTCGTGCGCCGGGTGGAGGGCTTCCTCAATATCGCGCTTCCCCAGCTCATTGTGCTCAGCGGGTTCAGTGCGTACGGATTCAACGTGCTGCTTGGGTTGCACTGGATAGTCTCCTGTCTCGCGGCGATCGCAGTCACGTCGGTGGCGGGCGTCGTATCGGCTCGGCTGATCTTTTGGCCGATGCGCGGACGTCCGCACTATATCCCGATGATCGCGTCCGTCGGTCTCGCATTCTTCATTCACGCAATGATCGAGGTATTCACGGGGTACGGCGTAAAGACGCTCAACGTCCCTCTGCAAGAGACCTTCCGCATCGGTGGGATTGCAGTGGCCGGAATTGATCAGGTCGCGGTAGTCATCATTGCCGCCCTGGTGGTTGTGGCATTGCATTTTTGGCTGTCGAAGTCCTACAGCGGACGGGCGTTGCGCGCGATGGCCAACAATCAGGCGCTGGCTCAAATTCGCGGCGTCAACACCTCCTATCTGCAATACCTCACCTGGGCGGTGGCGAGTGCGCTGGCTGCGCTGGCGGGAACGCTCATCGCCTTCACCGCACGCATTTACCCCGAGCTTGGCTGGGATCAGGTGCTGATCATTTCCGCCGCCGCAATCATCGGCGGACTCGGCAGTATCTACGGCGTGATGCTCGCGGCTGTCCTCGTTGGTCTCACGTCAAGTCTCGCGACCCTCGTCATCCCGTCCGAATACACCCAGATGGTTGTGTTCGCGGTCATCGCCTTGGTCGTGTTCATCCGGCCTGAGGGCCTCTTCAGCGGTCCGAAGGAGCGTGTCGCATGAGCACTCTGCTTATTCTTGGCGGACTGATCACCCTTATGGGGATCTACGCCGTCGCAGCCCTAGCGCTGAACCTTCAGTTCGGTGTCGGCGGGATGGTGAACTTCGGTGTGGCGGCGTTCTTCGGTGTCGGCGCCTACGCCTACGCACTCACTGTCATGCCGGCTTCATCCGGCTCCTACACATATATCCTCGGGCTTGGCTTGCCGTGGTGGGCGGGCGCAATCATCGGTGGTCTTGTATCAGCTCTACTCGCGTTCGTTGTTGGAAGCGGCCTACTGAGGGTCGGTGGTGAGTACCTCGCTGTTGTCTCGCTCGCGCTTGCGGAGATGATCCGCCAGCTGTTCATCAACCAGCCGGCGATCGCTAATGGGGCGCGCGGACTGCTGAACGCGCCGGTGCCCAGTCTCGACATCATCCCGGGCCGAGCGCAGGCGTTGTTCGTCGCCGCGGCCGTTGTGGTTGTTCTCGGAATCAGCTACCTGCTCTTCCGGCGTGTGACGCGATCGGCTTTCGGTCGAAGCCTGCACGCCATAAACCAGAACGAAGCAGTCGCTCGCTCGCTCGGTGTGAACGTCTACGCGGTCAAGCTCAAGGCTTTCGTCTTTGCCGCGTTCTTCATGGGTCTGGCCGGGGTCATGTACGTGTGGTATCTGTCGATCCTTACCCCGACATTCTTCAACGTGAATATCACCTTCACGGTCTTCATCGCTCTGATTATCGGCGGGACAGGCAGCAATGCCGGCGCGGTGCTTGGTGCGGTCGTCCTGTTGGGTCTGCGCGAAGGCCTCACATACATCCAGGTGGACTTCATCACGCCGGAGCTGTTGGCCAGCCTTCAGGACGCACTGCAGGGTTTGGTCCTCATCGTGATACTCCTGTTCTGGCCGGGTGGTCTCTTCCGGCCGCGGCTGGCCGTCTACCCGCCACCCCGCTCCGCCTCCGTGGCGCCTGCTGTGCTGGCCACTTCTGCGGCAGGTGGTCGCTGATGACTACACCGAATCCCTTGCTCGAAGTGAAGGGCGTTGTGAAGAGCTTTGGTCAGCTCCGGGCGCTCGACGGTGTCGACATGGTAGTGGGCCGAGGCAAGGTTACTGGTCTCATCGGGCCAAACGGCTCCGGCAAAACGACGCTGTTCAACGCGGTGTCCGGTTTTCTCGAGCCTGATGCGGGGACGGTCCTGTTCGACGGTCGCGTCGTGACAGGGGCTCCGACGCATCAACTTGCCCGGATGGGTCTCAAGCGCACATTTCAGAACACCGCCGACTTCACCGACATGTCGGTCGTGCAGAATCTGCTCACCTCTGTGCGCACAGTGCCAGGCGAGCGCCTGTCACGGCTCTTCACATCTTCGCGGAAGATTTCGGTGAGTGAGCGCAGCTTGCTCGACCGTGCATGGATATTGCTTGATCGCTTGGGATTGACGGAACTGGCGAATGCCCGCGCGGGAGATCTGTCGATCGGCCAGGGGCGCCTGCTCCAGATTGCCAGACTGCTCATGGAGCCGCCGTCGCTGTTGATGCTCGATGAGCCTTCCTCGGGGCTCAACCCCGACGATCAGCACCGCCTATCGACGACAGTGCGTCAGCTGCGCGACGTCGAGGGTGTAACGGTGCTCGTCATCGAGCACAACATGTCGTTCATGAACGCGATTTCCGATGCACTGTACGTAATGCACGACGGCCATGTCATCGCAAGCGGCCCACCGGCGGAAGTCATCCGCGACCCCCTAGTTATCGAAACCTATTTGGGAGTACGCCGTGCCACTGCTTGAAGTCGAGAACCTAACCAGCGGGTACGGTCGAAATAACATCATCCATGGCATATCTTTTGCTGCTGATGAAGGATCGATCACAGCCATCATTGGTCCTAATGGCGCCGGCAAGACAACCCTCGTGCAGACCATCGCCGGGGTCGTCGATGCGCGCGGCGGAAGCGTCAAGCTTGGTGGAGAGCCACTCGATGGGATGCCCGCCCGCGAGCGAGCTCGCCGCGGCCTCGGATATACGCCTCAGCTGCGCAACGTCTTTGGCGCACTATCCGTCGAGGACAATCTGGAAGTTGTCACGCGCGCGATGCGGCTGCCTCATGACCGCGTGGATGAGGTTTTCGAGCTGTTCCCGATCCTCGCCGAGCGCCGGAAGCAGCGATCTGGGACGCTTTCAGGCGGGCAACGCCAGCAGCTCGCCATCGCCTCCTCGTTGCTCATGCGGCCGAGGCTGTTGATCCTCGACGAACCCACCACCGGGCTAGCGCCACAGATTGTCGATTCACTCATCGAGCAGATCTGCGTTATCGAGCGCAGCGGGACCGGCGTCTTATGGGTGATCGAAGAGCATCCCAGCCAAATCCTGCCGCTGTGCGGACGCGTATTTCTCATGGAATCCGGCCAGATTCATCACGAGGCGAACGGGCCGCAACTGCTCGCGGATCCGGGCTTCGCCGAGATGTTTTTGGGTGCCCGAATCCCACAGGCGTGAGCGCCACGCATGGTTATACGCGATCGCAGATAGAGAATACCGGTTTGACCCTCCTTGCTTCCACCAAGAAGTGTCTACCGCCCTCCCCAAAGAAACAGTCCCACAGGAGATTTTGAGGATGAAAGTACTAAGAGCAACAGCAGGTAAGGTGTCAGTCGCGTGCGTCGTCATGGCGACCGGGGCAGTGCTCACAAGTTGTGGCGACGGTGGAGGGGCGTCCGGCGGAACCACGGTGATCGGTGTGGCCGCGCCGCTATCGGGTGAAGCGGCCATTTTCGGCGGGCCCGTCGATTCGATCACCCGAGCAGTAGTGAACCATGTCAACAAACGCGGCGGCATCAACGGGACTACACTCGAGGTCGTGAGCGAGGACGAGAAGTTCAACGCCGAGGATGGAGTCCGCGCCGTCACCAAGCTCATCAATAAAGATGACGCGCAATTCATCTTGGGTCCGACGTCATCGACATTCATGGCGACGCTCAGCCAGGCAGAACGCAGCGAGGTTGCCATCGCATCTCCGTATGCCGGCATCGTCGAGTACGACGACCAGGCCAACCCCTATACCTTCCGTACCATTGGCCCGGACACTTTCGATGGCCTGGCGGTTGCAAAAAACATCTGGGACAACGGTTTCAAGACTCTATCGATACTCTACGAAAACTCTGACTCAGCACGAAGCACATCGAGCTGGTTGGAGGACTACTACACACGGCTTGGCGGCAAGGTCGTGGCGAAAGTCGCATTCAACGGCGGACAGAGCTCCTATCTGCCGGAGGTTCGCAGTGCCTTTGAACCCCAACCCGATATGGTGTTTCTCGCCGGCTCCGTCGAGCCTGCTGTACCGATCGTGCGCGAGTGGGCGCGGTCAGGGATTCCTGGCAAATGGTCCTTTATCGCCGAGCTGACCTTCCCCGTGCTACTCGACGAGGTCGGTGCCCAATACCTCGAAGGCGCGTACGGGCAGTCCGCGTTCGCAGCAGACTCGCCGTCCGTCTCGGGGATGCGCGATGTGCTGATCGAGGAGTACGGCCAGGAGCAAGGCATGGCCATCGCTCAGCAGCCGACGGCGGCCATGGCATACGATGCGATCGTTTCGGGACTCTTGGCGATGGCGGCCGGTGGCGAGGCTACAGGCACGGCGATTGCCGAGAATCTTCACAACGTGACTGATTCCGGCGGCGCGCCGGTGTTCTCCCTGGATGAGGGCCTGGATCTCCTGGTCAGAGATGAGAAGATCGACTATCACGGTGCCAGCGGCCCCGTCGACTTCAACTCGACGAACACGGCCGCACCCGACTACGGCGTATATCAGGTGGTCGATGGGAAGTGGCAGGTAGTCAAGCGCTACACGGGCACCGAGATCAATGATCTGGCTGAGGAATTGCAGTGACAGTGGGGACGGAGATGGAGAACATGGTTTCAATGAGTTCGCCTGAAGGCGGCAGGAACGGGGTACCCGTGCTGCGCAGCGTGTCGGGATTCGAAGCCGTGGATCGTACCTTCGCTCAGATGCTGTGCGACCGCGCCGAGCGCGAACCGGATACGGTCGCATTCTGCAGTTGGGTGGACGGCGATGCCCGCCCGACCAGCTGGAGCGAGTACCTGGAGGAAGTGCGGGAGACGACACTGGGCCTCCATGATCTCGGGGTGGCGCCGGGCGACCGGGTGGCCATCATGTCTTCTACCCGCCGGGAGTGGGTCGTGGCGGCACTCGCCATCCTGAGTGTCGGTGGCGTTCCCGTCGGCGTGTATCCAACCAGCTCGGTCCCCGAGGTTGAGTACGCGCTCGAAAGCAGCGGCGCAACTGCTATTTTCGCCGAGGGCACATCTGATATCGCCAAGGTCCGCGCGGTCGCTGCCGGATTGCCACATTTGCGTGCAACTATCGGGTTCGATGCCGAGCCGGCGGACCTGCCGGAAACGGTCAAAACCGTACATTGGGACTACTTACGCGCCGTCGGAAGCGCACGGGCTGTGGCTGAGCCGGAACTGTTCACGCTTCTTGTCGAAGCGGGCGACATAGACCAGCTGGCCGCGCTGTTTTACACGTCTGGATCCACCGGCGCGCCAAAGGGCGTGAGACACACGCACCGCACTCTCCAGTACTCCGTACTTGGTTTCGCAATGTCTTACCCCGAGATCGGGACGACCCGGCACGATCTCGTTGGATTCCTCGGACTATCACACGTCGCGCCGGCTCTAGTCGGCGTCTTCGCGCCGATAATGACGCGACTCGTCATCACGTACTGCACAATGGATCAGCGAGTCGAAGCGCTCATCGGGGTGCGGCCAACTGCCGTCCTATGGCCGCCGAGGATGCACGAGAAGCTCGCCAGCGAAATGCTGCAGACGCTTGCCGAGTCCGGCAGAGCCTTCCGCCTCGGATACTCGATTGCCATGAAGGTCGCCCGCAAGGTCAGCGATCTACGCTGGCGTGGGCGTCAGGTGCCAAGGTACCTCGAAGCGCTCTACGAATTGTGCATGAAATGCGTCTTCCTACCACTGCGGGCGAAGGTCGGCATGGACCGCATCGAGGTCAGCTGGACAGCCTCCGGAAGCATGACCCCCGACGTCGCAGCGCTTTGGCATATGTGGGGTCTCGATCTTCGCGAGCTCTTCGGTACAACAGAAACGTGTGGCTCCGTGATCGCGCAATGGGACCGGGCCTTTCCGGCGCCAGGAACCATCGGAAAGGCCATGCCCGATCCCCGGTGGGTTGTCCGTGTATCCCACGAAGGCGAGCTGCAGGTGCGCAGCCCATGTCTCTTCGACGGCTACTGGCACAATCCGGAAGCCACAGCCGCGGCTCTGGAGGACGGGTGGTATCGCACAGGCGATCTTGTCGAGCTGAGCTCCGATGGCGAGGTGACGATCATCGGGCGAATGAAGGATGTCCTCAAGACCAGCGGCGGCAAGAGCGTCAGCCCGCAGCCGATAGAGGTACGGCTCAAAGCGAGTCCGCTCATCGACGAGGCGATCGTCGTAGGCGAAGGCCGGAAATACCTCACGGTACTGCTCAGCGTCAGCGACGAGACGCAGGCAATGACTCCACACGAACGCGATGCTGCTCTGACCCGATGGATCGACGAGGTCAACTCCGAACTCGCCCGTCCACTGCAATTGAAGAAGTTCCGGATTCTGCCGCGGGCGCTGTCAGCAGCAGCGGGCGAGCTGACGGCCAAAGCCACCATCCGGCGCTCCAACATCCTCGCCTCCTTCACCGATCTCGTCGACGACATGTACGACGTCGGCGAGCAGGACGAGATTGCCCGCCAGGCTCGATTTGCCAGGACGGATCGCAAGTAGGTGCCACTATGAACGAACTTCGGATCGAATACATGACGAGTGCCGAAATCGGTGACGCAATCGCAGACGGGGCACGCACAGCGATCCTGCCCCTCGGTGCAGTCGAACAACACGGCCGGCATCTACCTCTATCAATGGACGCCGACCACGCCGACGAGCTTGCCGTGCGGGTCGCGAACGACCTCGGCGGTGCGCTCGTCCTGCCGACCGTTCGTGTCGGATACTCGCCGCATCATCTCGGATTCCCCGGCACACTGTCCCTCCGGGCGTCGACTCTCGAGGCGATCTGCGAAGACTACGGCGCCCACCTGGCCGCGTCCGGTTTCGAGCGGATTGTCCTGTTCTCGGGCCACATCGGCAACTACCCGGTCATGCGCGACTTCGAGTTGCGTCTGGCGGACAAATTGGCACCACTGTCGGTCATCGTCTTCACCGACAGTGAAGCGATTCTGGACGCCTGGCGCTGGGCCGCCGAGGACATGGCCTCCCTGGGCGGCAACGTCGGTGGGCACGCCGACGTCGCGGAAACCTCTGTGATGCTCGCACTTCACCCGGACAAGGTTCGCGTCGAGCGCTTTGCCCGCGGATACTCGGGCATGGTTGACAAGGGACTCCTCGATCGCGCCTTCCGTGAGGGCATCAGTTCGATATCGCCAAACGGTGTCCTGGGAGACCCGGCGGGCGCGTCGCCATCCATCGGGGCGGCATGCCTCGATGCCGTCACCTCCCTCATCGTCCAGCATGCGCGTGCCCGGGGTGCCTGACATGCACGAAACGGGAGCAACCCTTACGCGATCGTCCGACGCCGATAAGTCCGCTCGATACAATCGTCCCCACACGACGAAGGGGACATTCAACCCGACTTCGTACCGGTCGTCGCCGGATCGCCTCCACCACTCGGAGGGCGACCTCCGTGAGCGATGCAGTGTGTTCAATGAGCAGATCAATTCACCACTCAGCCAAGGCGGTACGCCATGATGACTTTCGATCCAGTAAAGACAGGTGACTCGGAACGGGATACCACCAGGCTCCGCCGACTGTACGGGCAGTACCCGACTGGCGTCGCGGCAGTGTGCGCGCTCCAGGAGGGACGACCGGTGGGAATCGTAGCTACCTCGTTCACACCAGTGTCCATGGACCCGGCGTTGGTGTCGATCTGCGTGCAGCACACTTCGACGACGTGGCCGACTCTGTCGAAGGACGGCCATCTCGGTATCTCGGTCCTGGCATCGACGCACGAAGCAGCGAGTCGCCAGATCGCGGCCAAGAACACCGATCGGTTCGCCGGGATCTCCTGGTTTGCAGGCGAATCCACTGCAGTGTTCCTAGCCGACGCCGCAGCATGGTTCGATTGCAGGATCTCAACGTCGATCCCCGCCGGGGACCACGATGTTGTACTTCTGGAGGTCAACAGCACCGCGGTAAATGAGACAGCGAAACCCCTTGTCTTTCATGACAGCCGTTTTCGCACACTCGTGATCGGTGAGGAATCGTGATGACCGACGTCTGTGATCTGAAAAAAAGAATCCAATCCGCGACAAACGCGTTGACCACCGGAGCGCCGGTACTGATCGTCAGCGGAGCTGACGATCAGGAAGTCGCCGATGTGCTGATTCCCGCCGCCCTCGCCAGCCCACGGTGGACCGCATGGGCAGTTCGATACACCTCCGGACTGTTGTGTGCGGCGATGCGCTCGACCCGGGCAGACGAGCTGGAACTGCCCGCAATGGTGCGGGGCAACGGCTTCAGCGCAACAACTCCGGCCTTCGGTATAGGTGTGGACGCCGCTGCCGGCGTCGGAACCGGTATCAGTGCGACAGACCGGTCGCGGACCGCTCGGGTGCTCGCCAGCCCGCAGACCCGCCCAGTGGATCTGACGCGGCCGGGACACATCCTGCCGTTGAGAACAGCTCCACGCGGAGTGATCGAGCACCGAAACAGTGCGGAAGCGGCGGTCGACCTGTGCGAAATCGCCGGACTTCCGCCAGTAGCGCTGACGGCCACGTTGCTGAGTGACGATGGAACCCTGCTGCAGGGCACCGAACTCGCGGCATTCGCCCGGGTTCAGCGCGTTCCAGTGGTGCAGCTCCAGGATGTGGTGCACTACCGCCTACATCACGGCGACGGCCACGTTGGGCGGGTTCGCCATACTGCTACACGGATTGTGGACGTTCCAGACAGGTCCATGCGCGTAGTCGACTTCGACGACGAACTGACCGGCGCCCACCACACGGCCTTCATCGGTTCGACAACGCCTGCGGCAGCTCCGACGGTGTACATCGTCTTCGAATGTTCGCACCGCGATCCGCTCGTATCCGACTGCGGGTGCCGACATGAGTTCGAGACCCGTCGAGCCCAAATCGCCACAGAAGGCGGGATCATCGTCTACTTGCGGTCGAACCCGCGGCCCGCCGACCAGTACACGGTTCAGGGACACGAACTGGCACAGGGATCCATCACTTCCATCCTCACTCACCTTGGATTCACCACGGTCATGGTGTGCGGATGGCCGGGTGGTCAGGACCCGACATCGGCCTGCGCGCTCGACCTGACGCCGACTGTCCGCAATCCGGCCTACAAGACCGCCGCGTCGCTCTGACTGCCTCGAACCGCGGCTGGGGGACGAAAACAGTGGGCGCGAATTTAACGCCGGCGCAGGAACTCCACTTCCCCTCGAGGCATCGACGTAGTCGCCGCCGCAAACTCGCAACAAGCACCCGACCCGCCCAGCGCTTCGTATGAAGCGCTGCTTCACCTGGAGGATCCGTGACCGGTCTCGACATTCCATTGACACCCATTCGCTTCCTCGAACGTGCAGTCGAGGTCATGCCCGACAAAATCGCAATCATCGACGGCGAGCGCCGATGGACCTACCGTGAATTCGGCGCCGCAGTACAGGCCCTCGCAAAAGCACTTCGATCTTCCGGTATCACGGATGGCGAACGGGTCGCATATCTGGCCACCAACTCCGCCGAGCTGCTCATCGCCCATTACGCCGTCCCCCTCGCACGCGGTGTACTCGTCGCGATCAACACACGCTTGTCAGCGGCCGAGATCGAATACATCTGCGGGCATGCTGGTGTGCACCTGCTCTTCGGTGAAATCGAGCTACTGAAGCCGCTGCTCGACGCCGGACTAGATTTCGCCACCGTCAACGAGTGGATCGAAATACCCACGGTGGAAGGCCTTTTCACCGCACCTAACGAACTTCACAGCTATGACTCGCTGCTCACTCGCGGCCAGGACGACGATCTACGCTGGGAGATAGACGACGAGAACCGCACGATAGCAATCAACTACACCTCCGGCACCACGGGCCGTCCCAAAGGAGTCATGTACTCCCATCGCGGCGCCTACCTCAACTCGCTCGGCGGAATCCTACATTCAGGATTTGGTAAGACCACCAAGTATCTGTGGACCCTGCCGATGTTCCATTGCAACGGATGGTGCACGACCTGGGCGGTCACTGCCGCGCTCGGTACACACGTCTGCTACCGGGCGGTGCGCGCCGACAGCATGTGGTCGCTGATCGACGAGCACCAGATTTCACACCTCAACGGAGCACCGACAGTTCTGACCCTCCTGGCCCACGCTGAGCAGGCCCATCTCCTCACAACACCGTTGACCATCAGCAATGGAGGTGCGCCACCCAGCCCCACCATCATCGCCAGGATCCGCGCTCTGGGCGCATCGATAGTGCACATCTACGGCCTCACTGAAACCTACGGACCCTACTCCGTCTGTGAACCCAAGCCCGAGTGGGACGAGCTGGATGTCGAGGACCACGCGAAACTCACGGCGCGCCAGGGTGTCGGCACGATCACTGCCGAGCGGCTGCGGGTTGTGCGTCCCGGGCTTTCACCGGCGGGCGAGTTGACCGACGTGGCCGCAGACGGCACAGAGATGGGCGAGATCGTCATGCGCGGCAATACTGTGATGAAAGGCTATTACGACGACGAGGAGGGCACGCGGAAGGCAACCGAGGGTGGCTGGTTCCACTCAGGTGACCTGGGCGTCATGCATCCCGACGGATACGTGCAACTTCTCGACCGTGCGAAGGACGTGGTGATCTCCGGGGGAGAGAATATTTCGACGATCGAGGTAGAGCAAGCTATTCTGTCGCATCCGGCGATACTCGAAGCCGCCGTCGTGGGGGCACCTGACGACAAGTGGGGCGAACGGCCAAAAGCGTTCGTGATGACTGCCAGTGGAGCGCACATCGACGAGGCCGAGGTCATCGCACACGTGAAATCACGTATCGCGTCATACAAGGCACCACGATCGGTCGAGTTCGTCGACGATCTTCCCAGAACTTCAACCGGAAAGATCCGCAAGAACGAACTGCGTGAGGCGGAGTGGAGTTCACTGCAAAACATGATCAACGGCTGAGATCTTCCGCGCTGTTGCACGGTCGGTGGCGCCCGGCACCGCGTGGGACATAGTTTGCGCGCGGCATCTGCCTTGATCACGCCGCCACCGTGGAGAACAGGTCTCTCGGCTTCGCCGATCATGGTGGCTGCGGCACGGATCTGTTTGGGCGACGGCACGTTAGGTGGTCGATAGCCGGGCAGGTGCTTCTCTGGTGGCCACGAGAGCGTGGTTGCAGCCTGCAGAACGTCTTTCACGATGTCGACGAGTGCCGCCCCGGGCGTCCGCTGGCGGCGATGTGGACGGCATCGGCGAGGGTGCGTGGGAAGTCGGCCGGGTCGGTGATCAGGAAGTTGTGCTTGGTGATTGGCATGGTGATGCCGCGGATGTCAGCGTCTTACAAGGCATCGGTGCCGATGAGGTCGCGGGAGACTTGGCCGGTGATCGCGACGCGGGGAACAGAGTGCATCTGTGCGTCGAGCCGGGGTCACGAGATTGGTGGCGCCGGGGCCGGAGGTGGCCATGTGGACGCCGCCGTTACCAGCGTCCTGCACATATCCTGTGGCGGCATGGCCGTCGGCTTGCTCCTGCCGGACAAGAACATGTCGGATGCGGGTCGATTCGAGCAGCGGGCCGTATACCGGCAAAATGGCTCCCCAGGGATGCCGAACACGCAGTCGACACCGAGTTCTTCGAGCCAGCGCACCACTGACTGAGCTCCGCTGCCACTTTCCGGGGAGCGTTGGGTGAGGCGGTGTGTCATGTATTGGGCTGGCAGACGGGCCAGGACGCTTACGGGAATCCACTGTGGCAATCGAAAGCGCTGGGAGCGACTCGGCGAGGCGGTAATCCGGAGTGCGACGTCGCTGCCTGTCGCGCATCCTAGAGATCTGAGGATGGTGTCGACTACGGGTCGGGAAACGCGAACGAGCATTCAGCATCAACCAAGGCGGATCCCCAATCGCTCCGTGACTACTTCAGCAGACTGCCTGCGACAGAGACTTTTCCGAGACCGTCGGTGAGCACTTTGAGCCGCCGCCGCGGTCACGGCCGTCGACGAGCTATGCCAGCGGAGAGTTCAGCCGGTAAGCGAGCTGGCGCATCGGACTTCTACCGCATTGCGGGCCGGATCCTCGACATCGATGGGGCGAGCAGGCCACCACGTGGATGAGAATGTCTGTGACACCGCTGCGTCCCGTGCACCTCGACCACCTCAGGATGCCGTCCAGCGACTCCGCGATGGGCGTCGGCTTCCGCTGCGTGACACCGGTCAGGATGAACGCGGTCAGTGGGTATCCGAGGGCGACCAGGTCCGATTCGGCGTTCGAACGGGTGAAGCACACCCTGTTTTTCGAGCTCGCCGAGCGGGCCTGCACGGTGTTTCGGGGGGACAGGCTGGCCATGTCGGCCAACGCGATGACGGTGGCCCGCGAATCCTCGGTCAGTGCCTTGAGGATCTAGGCGTCGATGGAGTCGACAGTGCTCCCGGTGGGCATATTGCCAACCCCCAACTGCACTTGTGTGGGCGATGATTCGCAGAATGCGCAAGTTCTGCGAGCGGTATTGCCGAAAGCACATGCGGATGGTGGACTGTCTCTAGTTCCGCATCCGGAACGCACCTCGCGATGGGTAGCTCGAAACGCTGTCATCGACAGGACCGGCCTCATCCAAGTCCGGCTCCCTTTGCCACACGATTTGCCTCGCTCACACCCTGAGCATGCTGATCAACGTTGGCGCCAGGATCTCACAGCAAGGACGGACATGATGAACGGCACTCGCACGATTGATCTCCACGCCCCTTCTGAACAATCACCGACCCCTGAGGTGCTCCGCGAGATCGAACGCCGGGTGCTCTGGTTGTCGACCGCGATGATCCACCACGCCAACCGGGTTCGCCCGAACCCGACGGGGTTGAAGGTGGGTGGCCATCAGGCGTCGTGTGCGTCGATGGTCTCGATCATGACGTCGTTGTGGTTCGAGCAGCTCCGGCCGGGTGACCGGGTGTCGGTGAAACCCCACGCGTCGCCGGTGCTGCACGGCATCAACTACCTGCTCGGGGAGCTGGACGAGAAGTATCTGACGACGCTGCGGGAATTCGGTGGCCTGCAGTCCTACCCGAGCCGGTCGAAAGATCCTGATCCGGTGGACTATTCGACCGGTTCGGTCGGCATCGGCGCGACGGCCCCGATCTGGGGTGCCATCGCCCGCCGCTACGTGAACACCCAGATCGGTTCTGCGGGCACGGGCCGCCAGTACTCGCTCGTCGGTGACGCCGAGTTGGACGAGGGCGCGGTGTGGGAGGCGATCCTCGACACGTCCGTGTCCGAACTCGGGGAGATCGTGTGGATCGTCGACCTGAACCGGCAGTCCCTGGACCGGGTGGTGCCGAACATCGCCGCGGGCCGGCTCGAGGCCATGTTCTCCGCCGCCGGATGGCAGGTGATCACCGTGAAATTCGGGACCCTGCTCGAGTCGCTGTTTACCCAGGCGGGCGGTGCGGCGCTGCGGACCCGGATCCTGGACATGCCCAACCCGGAGTACCAGCGGCTGCTGCGGTGCGACGCAGAGCAGGTGCGGGTGCGGCTGCCCGGGGACGGTCCCGACGCCGCTGCGATCGCATCGCTCATCGCCGGCCTCGATGACGAGACCCTGCTGCGGGCGATCCGGAACCTCGGCGGTCACGACCTCGACGCCCTCCGCGCCGCGTACGCGCAAATCGACGACACCCGCCCCACGGTGATCATCGCCTACACGATCAAGGGTCGCGGCCTGCCGACGCAGGGGCATCCGCAGAATCACTCGTCGCTGCTGACCGTCGAGCAGTACGAACAGCTCGCCGCGGAACTGGGCATGGACCCGAACAACCCCTGGGCCCGGTTCGACGCCGACAGCACCGCCGGGCGCGTCTGCGCCGCCTCCGCCGAATGGCTCACCCGTGACCCCGTCGACCTGGCCACCCCGCCCGCGGTCCCGGCCGACATCGGCCGCACCCCGACGGGGACGTCCACCACCCAGGCCGCACTGGGGCGGGTGCTGCTGGACCTGTCCCGCCAGGCCCCGGACGCGGCGAAACGGGTGGTCACCGTCAGCCCCGACGTCAGCTCCACCACCAACCTGGCGGGGTGGCTGAACAAGGTGGGGGTGTGGTCACCCAACGAGCGCCGCAACTGGTTCGACGACGACGCCGAGACGATCATGCACTGGCGGGAGAAGCCCACCGGGCAGCACATGGAACTCGGCATCGCCGAAACCAACCTGGTCGGACTGATCGGTGAGCTCGGTGCCACCTGGAGCCGGTGGGGACAACCGCTGTTCCCGATCGGGGTGATGTACGACCCGTTCGTCGAACGCGCCCTCGAACCCTGGTCGTACGGCATCTATGCGGGTGGGCAGTCGATCCTGGTCGGCACCCCGTCCGGGGTCACCCTCGCCGCGGAGGGTGGGGCGCATCAGTCGATCAAGACCCCCTCGATCGGCCTCGAGCAGCCCGGGTGTGTGAGTTACGAGCCGGCGTTCGCGATCGACGTCGAGTGGACGCTGCTCGACAGCATCTCCCGCCTGGGCCGCCCGGACGGCTCCTCGTCGTATCTGCGGCTCTCGACCCGCCCGGTCGATCAGACCCTCGCCGCCGTCCCCACCGATCCCGCCGCCCGGGAGCGTCGCCGCCGTCAGGTGGTCGCCGGCGCGTACACCCTCCGGCACAGCGACAAGCCGGCGGTCACCCTGGTCGGGATGGGGGCGATGATCACCGAAACCCTCACCGCCGCGGACCGTCTCGCAGAACAGGGCATCGCCGCCGACGTCGTGTGCGTGACCAGCCCCGGACTGTTGTTCGAGGCGGTGCAGGCCCGCCGCGGCCTCGCCGACGGCCCGTCGTGGATCCTCGACCAGGTGTTCCCCGCCGGCCGGGCCACACCGATGGTCACCGTCCTCGACGGCCACCCGCACACCCTCGCGTTCCTGACCGGGATCAACCACGTCCCCGGCGCCGCGCTCGGTGTCAGCAGATTCGGGCAGGTCGGTTCCCTCGACGACGTCTACCGCTACCACGGCATCGACACCGACAGCATCGTCCGCACCGCGCTCGACCTCGTCGACTAACCCAGGAAGACCCAGAATGACCACGACACAGACAGGCACCACAGTGGTGCTGCCGTCGCTCGGTGAGAACGTCACCGAAGCCACGATCACCCGCTGGCTCAAAACCCCAGGCGACCACATCGAGCAGGATGAACCATTGCTCGAGGTGGCCACCGACAAAGTCGACACCGAGGTCCCCTCCCCTGCCGCAGGCACCCTCCTCGAGATCATCGCCACGGAAGACGCTGTCGTCGAGGTCGGCGCGGCACTTGCCGTCCTCAGCGCACAAGGCAGTGATACCCAGGACACGCCGGCACCCGCTGCCGAGGCAACTCCCGCGCCTGCACCGACAGCCGCCACTTCTGCTCCGGCACGTGCACCTGTATCGAACCCGACTACCCCGGAGGCTGCTGCACTGTCAGCCGCGGGCGACCGGGTGGAAAAGCTGCCCCGGATTCGGCGAACCATCGCACAGCGGATGCTCGAATCTCTGCAGACATCAGCACAATTGACCACCGTCCTCGAGGTCGACGTCACCGAGATCTCCCGGCTGCGCAACCGGGAGAAGGAAGACTTCCACCGCCGGACCGGGGTGAAGCTGTCGTTCCTGCCGTTCTTCGTCGCCGCCGCGGTCGACGCGCTCGCCGAGCATCCGGTGATCAACTCCTCGCTCGACGCCGACTGCACCGAGGTGACCTACCACGGGGCAGTACACCTCGGGATGGCCGTCGACAGCGACAAGGGGCTGATGGTGCCCGTCATCCGCGACGCCGATACGTTGCCTATCCCGGAACTCGCCCGGGCTGTCGCCGACTCCGCCGCCAGTGTGCGGACCGGAACTATCCGCCCCGACGACCTCTCCGGTGGCACGTTCACAATCACCAACACCGGCAGCCGCGGGGCACTCTTCGACACCCCGATCATCAACCAACCCCAATCCGCCATCCTGGGAATCGGAGCCGTCGTCGAACGCCTCGTCCCCACCCTCGGTGACGGCGGCGCACTCCAGATCAACGTGAAGTCGATGGCGTACCTGTCACTGTCCTACGACCACCGCATCGTCGACGGCGCCGACGCCGCCCGCTACCTCGCCACCGTCCGGCAGCGGCTGGAAGACGGATTCGACCCCTCGGACCTACAGTGAACGGGCCAGCACACACCCCAGGCTCTGTGCCCGGACACGGCACCCGAGACGATCACCGACTCGTCGAATTCGCCCTACGGTGGGCCCCAACAGTTGCAGTAAACGACTACACCCTCCCCGACTTCGACGAGTACATCTTGCCGGAGTTCGGACTGCAGCCAACGATGTACTACCGCAGACTCCTCACACTCCTACTGACACCACCGTGCCCACGCTTGGACCCACCGGACCGGCAACGCATCATCACACTCTGCCAGCACAAGTTGGACGCCTCAAGACCAGCAATCCCCGATTAAGCAGAGCGAGCATCAATTCTCGCTGCCGACAACCCCAATGGGACACACCGCGGAAAACAAGAGTTGGCACGCGATCGACTAGGACCCTCAGCGTGCATCTCTGCTCGGCACGATTCTCATCACCAAGCAGGCCGAGATGCGGGCGAAAAGGAAACGATCATGTCCGAACAACCGAAATCGACTAGCCGTTCGGAAAATCCCGAACGCAGCACTCCCACCGGAAACCACACACCCTTGTCCGCAGATTCCATCACCGACCAGCTGAAAGCCTACCGCCGCCAGCGCCGCGCACGAATATCCGACGAACTACGCCGAGCGCGATACTGTCAGCTACCAAGCGAAAGCATTGATCTCATACGTTTCGCACAGGCATGGGCGCCCTACGGAAAGATGCCCACGGAAGATATTTTCGTCCGATACGGCATGACAGCGGCCCGATACTTCGAAGTTCTGGCCGACGTCATCTCGATGCCTGACTGCGACCCCCAGATTGCCACCACCCTCCGATCCATCTACTTCTCACAACGCCCATAACGGGCCGATGGGAGGACTGCCCCTAGCTCCGCTGTCAAGCAGCGACGATGGTTACTGACAGTGATTGGTCGGCGAACATGGCACGAAAGACGACGTCTGAGAGCCTGCGTTGAGAAAGCGGAGCGTCTCCAGTCCGCCGTCACTACTGGCATTGCGGCGGGCCAAGAGTAGGCGTGCATCATCTTGCAGCGGGCCTGAGTGAGCGCGATCCGGTGGATGGCTGCATTGCGCTGCCGGTTCCCGCTGCGCGAGAGACGATGTCGAGCACAGATCGACGACCACACCGGTAACGGCACGGTACCACTGTGTCGAGCGAACGCCTCCTTCGAGTGGAAGCGGTCCACGTCGGCGTTCTCACCGATGATCTTGGCCGCCGACCGTGATCGAGCATGGGCAGCGTCCCATGGCGCGTGTCCTATCCGAGGAGTGTCCCAACACTTCGCATACGCGCACGCATCCGCCGGGATCCGCCTCGTCTTCGGCGAGGCGATCGAGGGCGACAACTCCCGCGTCTGTGCCGCAATCGGCCGGAGCGGCGAACGCTACCCTTCCGACATAGTCGTGATCGGAATCGGGGTCGATCCGAACACCGAACTCGCCACAGCGGCCGACTTTCAAACCTCAACGGGATTGCGGTCGATCCCTACCTACGCACCAGCGACGCGCACAGTTGGGCCATAGGCGACTGCGCCCACTTCTCCTGCACCCACGCCGGTGCCCCGACACGGCTCGAATCAGTCCACAACGCAGTCGACCACGCCCGAGCACTGGCCCGCACACTGAGCGGCACACCCACCGAATATCACCAGGTCCCCTGGTTCTGGATTCAACAGGGGCCCATAAACTCCAGATCGTCGGCATCCCCGGCAAACAAGATGGCTCCGTTGTCCATGGCAACCCCCCGAACGGAAAGTTCTCCGTTCTCCGCTTCCGCGATGGCGCATTAACGTGCGTCGAATCGCTCAACAGCCCCGCCGTGCACATAGACTCCCGCAAGATCGTCGCGTTACCCGCGCGACCCACCCGCGAAGACATCGCGATCGAGAACTTCGACCTACGCCGCCTCGAGCTGATCATCGAAGCCCGACAGGAAACGCCCCTCGATACGGCGCTGAATCGCCAGCTTGAACGGCGCAAGCCGGCGTACGCTCCTGAATCGCAGTTTCTCAGTGAGGAACACCGTCGCGTACAAGTCCATCACCACGAATCTCCGCCACACTGTCCATATCTATGGTCTACCAGAACCTTTGACGAGAACCTTGGGTCGCAACACTTGGATGAAACCCGATCGAACCTCGATTACCGCCCGCCCACGCCGGGGTTCGGAAGGACTGGCAGATCATCTGCCCGGCGCTTCGCAGCGGCACGCGCAGCCTTCAACTGGAGATAGAAGGAGTTACGCGAGTTGCCGTCCAGGTTGAGCGGAACGTCCAAGCTCGCAATCAACCGATCCTCAAGGTCCCACGGTTCCTCATGCGCGATCCACGAGACGAGGGCGTTCTCGGCCATCCACTTCGACAGCAGCGTCTCCCCGATGTGGAAGGTATACCGCTTACCGGATCCGACACGGCGCAACTCGATCCCGACCTCGTCCGCGACCAGGCAACCGAGCGTGAGGCGGAGTGTCGACCCGGCAGCGTTACCGGTGTAGTGGGTCTTGATTCGCTTCCGGATGTTCTGCGTACTACGACCCTTGCCGTTGGTCGGCGGCTTGTACGGACTGATGCCGGTGTAGAGCAGCGTGAGCCCGTCCCGCTTCACGCACCCCGAGGTGTCGATCGCGGCCGGCAATTTGCGGAACCACCAGCCGTAGACACCAACAGTCGCTGGAACGGGGCACGGCCTGGCGAGTACCTGCTCGCGGGTGTGCGGTGAGGCAGCGAGGTAGAGCGCAGATTCATCCTGCGGGTCAACGATCGGACTCATGCGGAGGATGTTGTCATAGGGCGGCGACAGCGATCTACGGAACCGTCCACACCCCGGCACCCGGCAGCAACGTGAAGCTCGGAGTCCCGGGAATCCCGACTGAGGCGACGAGCACTCCCGGACCTGTCCGTACATACCCCCGATTCAGCATGCTTCGAGGTGCCACCTGCGTTATGCCGGTCTCCCCCGTCGAAAGGTTTCGCCACTGGATACTGCAGAAGCAATAGTTGGCGTCATCGCTTACAGCGTCATCCCCGGTTTTTCAAGGTCGGTCTGCGCGATGACCCATCCACCGACGGCCGACGACAACATGTAGGGCGGAGCAGCCGTAACACCATATGTCGGAAGAAAGAACTGCACGTCGGTTGGCGCAGCGTGCGCAGTTGACGTCACGGACAACGCGATACCGAAGGACGCGAGGACTGCGCTGGAAGCGGCGGCGATGCCGCGCACGACACGCGATGTACGCACTGCCAGGGCCATGGTTGCCCCCTTCACGTCACCCCGCCACGGTAGAGACGGACGATCCCTGTAGTAAGTGTCGCAAAGACGCAGCGATCGGAAATGTCATTCGGGTGGACGACATCAGCGACGTGCGACGGACGCAGCGGCTTCCGTGTGGGAGGCGGACTCGCGGCGGACGCCGCCGTAGGTTGCAGTTCGGATGCTGAGTAGCGTCAGCAACCCGATGAGGCACGATCCTGCGAGAAAGTATGCCGGCGACAAGGCGCTGCCGGTCCGGTCGATCAGCCAGGTGGCGATGTACGCCGCCGTTCCGCCGGTCGCGATCGTCGCCAGATTGAAGCCCAGAGCGACGCCGGTGAGCCTGACCCGAGAATTGAACAGCGACGGGAACAGTGGTGCCGTGGCGACCTGGATGAGCGGGGTGCCGAGCGCAAAGACGAAGAAGGCCACGCCCGCGACGACCAGCCCGTGACCGCCCATCAGGGACATGGCAGGGTAAGCAAGGATGCCGGATCCGATCAGTCCGGCTGCCGCAACCGGGACGCTGCCGAATCTGTCAACGAGAAGACCGGCGACCGGCATCAACAGCGCGATCAGCACGATGATGAGCGCGGTCGTCCAGGTGACCGCGGTCCGATCGAATCCGCCTTGGCGGACCAGGTGGATGCCGATGTAAGTGAGCACCATGTAGCCGGTGGCGTTCTGTGCCACGCCGAGCCCGAACACCTGCAGAACCTGCTTGGGGTGTGTGCGGATGAGTTCGGCGAACGGTGACTTCGCCAGGTCGTCCGTAGCCGCGGCATTCTCGAACTGTGCGGTGTCCTCGATGCGGGTCCGGGTCCACAGGCAGAAGAGCAGGAGGGGGACGCCCAGCAGGAACGGGATCCGCCAGCCCCAGCTCGTCATCTGCGGTTCAGTGGTGAGCGCTGACACGGTCCCGACCGCAATCGCGGCGAGCGCGAAACCACCGTTGCTGCCGAGTGCGACGAACGAGGCGCCGAGGCCCTTACGTTTTTCCCCGACGGTCTCATAGACGTACGTCAATGCTCCGCCGAGTTCACCGCCTGCTGAGAAGCCCTGCACCAGACGCGCGAGGACCAGCAGGATCGGCGCGGCGATGCCCGCGGACGCGTACGTCGGCAGGCATGCCATGAGGAGGCTGCCGACCCCCATCAGCAGCACGGAGACCAGCAGAGCGCGCTTGCGTCCGTGCCGGTCACCGAGGCGGCCGAAGAAGATGCCGCCGATGGGGCGCATGAGGTAGGCCGACGCGAAGACGGCGAGGCTGGCGAGCAGTGCGGCTGTGGGATCGTTGCCGGGGAAGAACAGTGGGCTGACGACCACGGCTAGGTAGGCGTAGACGGTGAGGTCGTAGTACTCGACGATGGTGCCGACGGCGGCGGCGAGAACGCCGCGGCGCCTAGTTTGCTCGAGGGTAGGGGTGCGCGAGGTGGAATTCGTGTGGGTCGCCACGAACGTCTCATTTCTGTGCGGAGAGTGTGGACCGAAGGTGCGCTCACCGTAGGTGGGGGTGAGTCATATCCTGCGAGCGCTTTTCACACCATAACCGCGCAGCCGCTAAATCTGTACATATTTTTCGAAAACTGCGGGATGCACCCGCTAAAGCTGCCAGTGCACGGGCTCGGAGATGATGTGTGCAAGGCGCTTACGGTAGTACTTCGCGGTGTCGTGGACGAAGGCCTCCATCGCCTCTCCTGCGGCGGAGGCATTTCGGGAGCGCATGGCATTGAGCACCAGCTGCTGCGCTTCGACGGCGGCGGTCCGGGTGATCTCAGGGTGCCGTGTGGGTTCCGCATCGCGTACCAGCAGTAGCAGCGTTTCCATGAGGATGCGCAGCACCGGGTTGCCGGACGCGGTGTAGATGGTGGTGTGGAACAGCGCGTTCTTCTCGATGAAGTTGTCGTAGTCGTCGGGCTGTGTCCGCATGCTGTCGAGCGCTGCCTGCAATTCGTCCAGTTGGCCGTCTGTAATTCGAGGTGTGGCCTGTTGCGCGACCACCGGTTCCAGGGTGAGCCGGGTGTCGATGACGTCGCTGAGATTTGCGCCTTCGAGCTGCAGGAACAGTTTCATGGTGTTGCCCAGTGATTCGAATTGCGGCCGGCACGCGACTGGGCCGCCGCCGACACCGGCCCGAATGGTGACCAGGCCCCGGCTCTCGAGTAGGCGGAGGGCTTCGCGCACAGTCGTGCGCGCCACGCCGTACTCGGCGACCATTTCCTTCTCGGTCGACAGTCGGTCACCGGCCTCGATGCCGCCCCCGAGGATCTTGTCCGCTATCTGGTTCGCGATGCGCTCGGACATTTTCGGGGCCCTGCCCGTTGCGCGATGGGCATCGTCCTTCATCATTGCGTCCCCGGTGTACTCGTCGACAGTTCGGTGCATAGCCGCCATGCGTACAAACCCTACCCAGGCCGGAGCGCGAATCGACAAACTCTGTACATATTTAGGGAAAGTGGCTAGCGTGACACCAGTCAACCCGTGGCACCCACTCAACATCCGAACGCAATAATCTCCCGGAGGTAAAGATGTGGCCGACGCGCCCACCGACGCCCGACCTTGTCCGTACCTACCGAGAGTCAGGGCACTGGCGTGATCAGCCGATCGGGCACTACTTGACACGCGCTGCGTCGCTGTTCCCCGATGCAGTGGCCGTGATCGACGGCGACACACGCCTGACCTTCGCCGACGTCGACCGCGACGCGACCACGCTCGCTGCGGCGCTGCATTCGGTCGGGATCGGTGCCGACGACGTGGTTTCGTTCCAGCTCCCCAATCGGGCCGAAGCGGTCATCATCTACCAGGCGATCATGAAGCTCGGCGCCGTCGCCAACCCCATAATCCCGATCTACCGAGGGCGCGAGCTGCGGTTCATCCTCGGGCAGGCGCAGGCGTCGGCCGTCTTCATTCCCGCGACCTACCGAGGATTCGACTACGCCGCCATGTATGACCAGCTACTCGACGACTTGCCGCACGTGAAGAAGGTCGTCGTCCTCGGCGACCGTGACGAGCGCAGCACCGACGAGCGGATGACCACATGGAAGGAGCTGCTAGGCGATGCCCCGGCTGAAGCCGCGAAGGTGGTTGCCGCACTGCAAGAGCCGGATCCGGATCAGGTCTGCCTGCTGCTGTACACCTCTGGGACGACCGCGGATCCGAAGGGCGCGCTGCACAGCCACAACACACTCGTATTCGAGAACCTCTCGATGATCGAGTTGTTCGGCCTCAACGAGAACGACGTCATCTTCAACCCCTCGCCGGTCACGCACGTGACCGGGGTGAACTGCGCCTTGACACTGCCGTTCCTGCTCGGGGCGCCGGTCGTGCTGCACGATCAGTGGGATCCAGCCGCCGCACTCGACAAGATTGCCCGCGACGACGCCAGCTTCATGATCTTCTCCACACCGTTCCTGCAAGGGCTGCTCGACGCCGCGGTCTCGGCGGGTCGCCCGACTCCGTCGATCAGGTACATCGTCTGCGGCGGCGCTGACATGCCGGACGAACTGACCCGCCGGGCCACCGATCGGCTCGGCACCGTCGTCCGAATGTACGGCGCCACCGAAGGACCGTCCGTCACAGCAGGCAATCGCTGGGACACACCGCAATTACGCACCCGAACCGACGGGCGAGTCCTCGCGCCCACCGAGGTGATCATCGTCGACCCCGCCGATCGCCCCGTCGCGCCCGGCTCCGTCGGCGAAGTCCTGTGGCGCGGCCCCGACACCTTCCTCGGGTACCTCGACTCCTCACTCAACGCCGCGGCGTTCACCGACGACGGCTTCTTCCGATCCGGTGACCTCGCACGGTTCGACGACACCGGCGCAATCCACATCGAGGGTCGAATCAAGGACATCATCAACCGCTCCGGCGAGAAGATCAGCACTCACGAAGTGGAAAACCTGCTCAGCGAGCACCCCGCCGTCAGCGAGGTCGCCGTCGTCGCCGGGCCAGATGCGACGACCGGTGAACGGGGCTGCGCCTTCGTCGTCACACACCACGCACAGGACCTCACCCTCGAAGACGTCCACGAGTTCCTGACCGGACGCGAGGTCGCCAAACAGAAAATCCCCGAGAGCGTCTTCGTGGTGGACGTTCTACCCAAGACCGCGAGCGGCAAGATCCAGAAGTTCGCGCTCCGCGACTGGACCCGCAACCGCACCAACCTCCCGCCACAGATGGTCGGCGTCAGCCTTCATGCGACGCATGAGAAGTGAGGACCACATGACCGAGCACATTCTCATCTCCCAACCCGAACCAGGGATCGCCCTTGTCGAACTCGCCCGCGGCAAGGTCAACGCAATCGACCACCAAATGTACGGCGAACTCGCCGAGACCTTCGACCGGCTATCGGACGATCCCACAGTCAACGTCGCCGTGCTCACAGGACGCGGCCACGTGTTCTGCGCGGGCAACGACCTCAACGACTTCCGCACCATGGACACGACGAGCGGTGAACTACAGATGCGCAACGTCCGCCGCGCGATGTTCAACCTCATCGACTGCTCGATCCCCGTCATCGCCGCCGTCAACGGGCCGGCACTAGGCAGCGGACTTGGCCTGACCGCATCGTGCGACCTCGTGGTGGCCTCGGAAAAGGCGACGTTCGGGCTGCCGGAAATGAACGTCGGGGTCCTGGGCGGCGGCCGCTTCACCGCCCGCATGCTGCCGCAGCAAGCAATGCGCCGACTGTTCTTCACCGCAGAAGCCGTCGACGCACACACCCTCGAGCGGTGGGGCGCGCCGATCGAGGTAGTCCCCCACGACACGCTCATGAACACCGCACTCACCCGCGCACGGTCCATTGCCTCGAAGAGCCGCTACGCACTGACCCTGGCGAAGCAATCGTTGAACGGCTGCGAGGGTATGGACCTCAAGCGCGGCTACGAACTCGAACAGACCTTCACCGTCCGGCTGTCCGAGCATCCGGACTCCAAAACTGCTGTCGAGGCACGAATGACCGCACTGACGAACGGCAAGAACCCATGAGTACCGCAACGCGCGAACTGGCAACACCGGAAGACCTGGACGCGTTCGGCGAGCGCGCCACCGCGTGGCTGTCCCAGCGACTGGACCGACATCTGCCGGCCACCGAAACCGACCTGCCAGGAAACGACGCGGAGCAGTCTTACGCCATCTTCCACAACCGCACAGAGGCCGAAGAGCGCGAACTACTCGTCCGCGGCAAGGCCTGGCAATCCGCACGCGTCGATGCCGGATTCGGCGCGATCACCTGGGGCCCCGAATGGGGCGGACCGGGCCTGACCGCCTCCCACGAACGGATCTACGTCGAGCTCGAACGTCAGTTCCGCACCCCGGAGCGGCACGAAACCATCCTCGTGACTGTGGAACTGATCGCACCGACCATCCACCTGCTCGGCACCGAGGAACACAAACAACGATTCGTGCAACCGTTCCTGCGTGCCGACGAACTGTGCTGCCAACTGTTCTCCGAACCCGGCGCCGGCTCCGACCTGGCCGCGCTCACGACCCGCGCAGTTCGCACCGACACCGGCTGGAAGATCACCGGTCAAAAGGTGTGGAGTTCGGGCGCACAATTCGCCGAATGGGGACTACTCATCGCACGGAGCGACCCCGCCGCACCCAAGCACCGCGGAATGACGGCGTTCCTGGTACCGATGGACACCCCAGGCATCGAAACCCGCCCCATCCGCCAGATGTCCGGCGGTTCCACCTTCAACGAGGTATTCCTCACCGACGTCGAACTGCCTGACTCGCTGCGTCTCGGCGACGTCGGCGACGGTTGGAACGTCGCATTGACCACCCTCGGATTCGAACGCAGCTCCAGCGGCGGAATCGTCTCCGCCGGCGGCAGCGCAGCCGACCTGATCCGGCTCGCCAGGCAACTTGGCATCACCGACGACCCCCACGTGCGTCAGACACTCGCCCAAGTCACCGTCTACGAACGCGCCACCGCTATATTCAACGCCCGGCACGCCGAGCGGGAACTCGCCGGACATGTCCCCGGAGTCGAAGGCTCGATCGCCAAGCTCGTGTGGACGCAAAATCTCAAACGCATCGGTGACGCCGCGGCCCGATTCCTCGGACCCCGCATCCTCGCCGACACGGGCACCCCGAACACCTATGCCTGGACCGAGCATCTCCTGGGCGCCCCGGGCTACCGCATCGCCGGCGGGTCCGACGAGATCCAGCGAAACATCATCGGCGAACGCGGCCTCGGGCTGCCCAGAGAACCGCGCTAGGAGCAAACATGGCCCTCGAATTGACCCAGGAACAAGAACAACTTCGCGACAGCGTCCGCGCTTACCTCACGAAGAACGCTGATACGAGACAAGCACCGTGGGAAGGGCTCACCGGCCTGGGCTTGACCGAGATCCCCTTCCCCGAGCGCTTCAGTGGAGCCGGTTGCACCCTCAAGGACACCTCGGTCGTGATGCACGAACTCGGCCGTACCATCTCCGACGCCCCCTACTTCTCGTCCGTGTGTCTTGCCGGCCTCACCCTCTCGGAATGCGCCTCGGACGCGGGCCGCGCCGCACATCTGCCCGTCATCGCAACAGGAAAATGCACCGCCACCCTAGTCGCCGGGTACCCGTACTCGGACACCCCGATTACCGCCACCCCATCCGGTGACAGCCGGCTGATTCTTCGGGGCACGCAAGAGTTCGTGGTCAATGGCGACAACGCACATGTCCTCGTCGTTGTCGCACGCGGAGAGAATGGCCTCGAGCTAGCTGTCATCGACGGCGCTGCTCCCGGCGTCGTGCGTACCCCGCTCGAGTCCCTGGACACCACCCGCCCACTGACCCGGATCGAGTTTGCCGACGCCCATGCACAGGGGGTCGGCGGCGCGAACCTGCATGCGACGCTGCTCCGCGCGCAGGCGTCAGCCCTCGTGGCGCTGGCCTCCGAACAGGTGGGCGCCGCCGAGGCGTGCCTGGAGATGTCGGTCGAGTACGCCAAGGCCCGGGAACAGTTCGGCCGACCGATAGGCTCCTTCCAATCGATCAAGCACCGACTCACCGACATGCTGGTGGCACTCGAACTGGCGCACGCCGCAGTACTGGACGCGGCAAACGCCGACGAAAAGCCAACAAACGAACTCGCCACTGCAGCGAGCATCGCGCATGTGCTGGCGTCCGACGCCTTCACCTACACCGCCGAAGAATCCATCCAAATCCACGGCGGCATCGGATTCACCTGGGAACACCCCCTACACAAGTACTTTCGGCGAGCTAAGAGCGACACACTGCTATTCGGCAGCACCGAAACGCACCACGAGGTCATTGCTGCTTCGGTGATATAGGTATTCGGGGAGTCGGTTCCTTCCAACCGGAATACCCTGCCGGAATGATTGCAGCCGATCACCACCAATGTCGGTAACGGACGCGCCCGCACACGCGAGATCGGATGGAGCGGACCACTGTCCACCCTCAGGCTGGCGATCCGGCAAGAACGTCCTCTGCACCCAGCGTGCACTGCAACCTTGAGTTCGGATTGATCTGGCGGCAGCTGGTCCAACAATCCCCGATCGGTTAACCGGCTCTCGGGCGACACGATTCTATCCGCGGCGTGAGGTCCGGGGCCGATGGCCGGATCGGGCGCATGCTGACGGTGGCGGCTCGATCGGAGAGGAGCAGGCGATGGCCGTTCGGGTGCACGCGGTGGACGACGGTTATGTGGTGGTCGGCGAGTGGGAGGGTTGCGCGGCAGCGAACGCGTTCCTCAAACATCTGGCCGGGCGTGCGTTCAGCGTGGCGACGGTGCGGGCGTATGCCTTCGATGTGCTGAACCTGGCGCGGTTCCTGATCGCCCGCGATCTCGGATTGGCGGCGGTGACGCCGGTGACCGTGTTCGAGTGGATCGACTGGCAGGGCGTGCGCCGTGATCCCCGACCCGGCGCAACGACGAGGAACGGCCGGCAGCGCACGGCGGCGGCGTCGACGATCAACCGGCGGGTCGCGGCGGTGCGGGCGTTGTTCGAGTACCTGGTGATGACCGGGGTGCGCGCCGACAACCCGGTGCCCTCACCCCGGCGGGGTCAAGGGTTACGTCCGTCGGGGCGGGGTTTGCTCGGGCATCTCGGGCCCGGCCGGCCCAGGGCCGGAGGCCGGCTGGTGCGCCAGCCGCGGTTGCTGCCCGAATCCCTCGACGCCGACGCGGTGGACGTGTTCGTCTCGTCGCTGCGCACCCATCGGGACCGGGCGATGGTGTGGGCGATGCTGCTCGGGGGTCTGCGCAGCGCCGAGGTGCGGTCGCTCCGGTTGGTGGAGGTGGATTTCGGTCGACGCCGGCTGCGGGTGCTCGGCAAGGGTTCGAAGGAGCGTGTGGTACCGGTCGATGCGGTGTTCTTCACCGAACTATCGGCCTATCTGCGCCTCGAGCGGCCACCCGGGTTGGTCACACCGGAGTGCTTCGTCGTGCTGCGGGGCCCCACCGTGGGGGCGCCGGTGACCGAGGCCGGGCTGCGATCATTGTTCCGGCGGCACCGGGACCTGTCCGGCGCGGGTCGGGTGCGTCCGCACCGGCTGCGACACACCTACGGCACCGAACTCGCCTCCGCGGGAATCGATCTGATGGTGCTGCGGGAGTTGATGGGGCACGCGTCCCCGGAGACCACCGCCGAGTACGTGCACCTGTCGATCGAGCAGCTCGCCGCCGAATACGGCGCCGCCCGGGCCAGTCTCGCCGGGGCACGGCGATGACCACGGCATGGCCGACCGTATTCGACCCGGATACGGTGCTGGCCGACTATCTCGACCACGTCGCCACCCTCGGGCTGGGAGGAAGAGCCGTCCGCGGCCGCACCCGCATCGCAACCGCATTCCTGGCCGCGCACCCGGATCTGCGGGAATGGATGGCCCGGCCTGCCTCGGACCGGCTTACCGAACTCCGCAGCACCGGGGCTTGGCCGCTGTTGTGTCACCTCATCGGGCGAGACGAGCTGCGACTGGACCTCGAGTTCGCCGCCGTCAAGAACCTCACCGGACTCGGGAGTGCCATCGAGGCCCGCGACCCGGACGGGTTCGCCGCGGCCCGGACCGCCGGACTGGCATTGGGCTGGACACCGTCGTGGGTCGAGACCGTCCTCGGCGAGTGCCTGGCGGTGCTGCTCGCCTGGCATGGCGGACTCGTCAGCGGCATCACGAACGACACCGTCGACGATTTCGATGCCGTATTGGCTGCAACACAAGCTATTCCGCCGTCGTCACGGCGGGCCTACCGCAATCGGATCGCGGGTCTGCGGCAGGTGCTGTTCGAGGCCCGCATCGTCGATATTCCACCACGGCGCCGCGTCTGGGCCCGCAGCTACGCCCAACGGTTCGCCGACGTTCCGATGGCCGACGCGATCCGCGAGACGTTGTTGCGCTATGTGACCGTCCGAGCCGCCGTGCTTCGCCCGAAATCCGTCGAATCACTGATCAACGACCTGCTGCCGTTCGCGGACTACCTCACCACACACCACCGCGACCTGACCTGTCTGCGCGAGCTGGACCGCAGTCACATCGAGGGCTTCCTCGTCTGGAACCGCACCCGCACCTGGCGTGGCCAACGCGCCGCCGCCGGCGCCGGTCGCACCATCTCGAGGGCCGTGATCCAATCGACGGTGCTGAGCCTGCGCAACTTACTCGACGATCTCACCGAATGGGGCTGGGAGCAGGCGCCGCCGCGCCGGCTGGTCTTCGCCGCCGACGTCCCCAAGCTCGACCAACCGTTGCCCCGCGCACTGGCACCCGACGTCGACGGCGCGGTGATGAACGCTGTTGCCGGGTTGGAGGATTCGTTCTCCCGCATCGGGTTGACGGCGCTCCGCGGGGCGGGGTTGCGGGTCGGGGAATTGCTCGATCTCGAGCTCGGTAGCGTCGTCGACTACGGCCCGGCCGGGACCTGGCTGAAGGTGCCGCTGGGCAAACTCGCGACCGAGCGCATGGTGCCGCTCTCGGCCGCCACCGTCGCGGCGTTGGACGAGTGGACGACCCAACGCGGCGTCTGCCGACCACTGCCGCATCCGCGCACCGGAGCGTTGACCGATTTCCTGTTCGTCGCGCACGGCCGCCGACTCGGCCAGACCCGGCTGCGCAACGGGCTGCTCGCCGCCGTCGAACGGTCCGGGTTGCGCGGCACTGGCGGCGGGCCCCTGATTGTCACCCCGCACCAGCTGCGGCATACCTGGGCCACCGAGCTCGCCAATGCCGGTATGAGCCTGCAGGCGTTGATGGCGCTGCTCGGGCACGTCACTCCTCAGATGACCCTGCGTTACGCCACCCTGGCATCGCCGACGTTGCGCGACGCCTACGACCAGGCCATGGGCAAGGTGCGCCGCCGGTTCACCCTTACCCCGGTTGGCAAGCCGATCGTTCCCGACACCGTCAGCTGGCTCGGCAGCGAGATGCTCAAAACCCGTGTTGCCCATGGCTACTGTTCTCGGCACGAAGCGGCCGGGGCCTGTCCCTATGCCAACATCTGCGAGACCTGCGACAACTTCGTCACCGGACCCGAGTTCCGCGGCGCGCTCGAGGCGCAACGCACCGACGTCCAGGCCCTCGAAGCCGATGCCTGCGACCGCGGCTGGCCCGACGAAGCTGCTCGCCACCACCGCGTTGCAGACGCCCTGACCGATCACCTCCACCGGCTCGACCGCTGACTCCAGATCGGCCAGTCTGCGATTGACCCACACGCGAAGGCCGGTTAAAGGAGAGACTCAACAAGAAGATCCGGCGGCGGACCGATGTCGTCGTCTGGATCTTCCCCGACCGCTCGTCGGTCCACGAGACGGGAAAGTCGCCGTTTTCACGTGCCTGCCCGAGCGCTTCGCCACCGGTCCACGTCGGAAGCCTAGCTGCCGTGCGGTCGGCCGACCAGGGTTGGGCTTGGAGATCAGGAGGCAGACCGCGGGCACCCACACGACAGATGCCTTGAGCTACGTCCACTCCACGGTCCCGCGGAGCGATCACTTGGCCGCCGTCCGTACTGCCTCTGCCGACGAGGACCGGCCCTCGCTCACGTGTCGCGGTCGCTGGCACGGTAGAGCCGCCAGAACCAGATCGCGCCGCCCACCAAACCGATCAACCCCGAACCGAACGACCCCACCGCCAGCAACATCGTGCCCAGCGTCACCAACGCGAGCACACACACGAGCTGAAGCAGCACACTCCTTGGCACAGCCCCGAATGTGCCGGACAACCCGCGCCCGCGCAACACCGCTGCACACCACCCCTCCGCCGCCGCCGACCCATACTGCGCGGTGTGCCCGCCCAACACCGTCACCCCAGAGTCGCCGAGCCTTCCGGCCGAGCCTGCCAGCCCATGAAGTCCACGACCAACGGGCTTCGGGGTACAGCGACGACGATGCCACGCTACATCCGCAGATGGGTCCGCCGACGGCACAGGCTAACGATTCCCAGCCCGTCCCCCTGCGCGACACGCACCTGTGCCCGCTGAGCGTCGGGAAGGTGCGCCGGTGGGGGTTCCTGGTACGAAAGCGGTCTGGGCGCAAACGCCGAATACTAACTGCCCTACCACGATCGGGGTGGAGGAGGAGTTCGTGCTGATCGACCCGGTCACCGGCCACCCGGCACTATCGAACACCGCGGTTGCGGCCGCCGCGGGTATGGGCGTGGATCTGCAACGCGAGCTGTCGCGCGCCGTGCACCGCTGTTCGCCTGTACGCACGCCACTACGCGCAACGTTCCCCGGCGAGACGGTGGGCCTGGTCCTGGTGGAGCCCGAACATGAGGACTACGACGCCTTTATGGCCCAGCAACTGAACGAGCTGTCGATCAGCGGCTCGCGGATCTGCGCCGGCCAGTCGGCCATATCCTGCGCGAACAGGTCGCAGTAGAACGGGATGCGTTCGTCGAGCACCTCGTCGGGCACCGCCACGCCGGGGTCCCATGCCTGGTTAGGAGGAACACCAGCGCGATGTTCCGGAGGCCCCCGACTGCACCGCGAGCGAGCTGATCGCCCAGGCGTTCGGCGGCGACCGGGATGAGCGTCCACCATGGCATCCCCCGGCCGGAAACGTCCGACACCAGCTCCGTGAAGGCAGCCGTGGTGCGCAGGTCGCGCGTTGATTGAATACGGCCGCAGTGGGTATGCAGGCACTGCCCCCGCGCGCCGGGTCCCACACCTGGGCCGCCGCGCACCCGGTGTCGATCGCCCGACAATCACCTCACCCGCCCCGCGACCGAGCCACGACGACACCACGTCGCGACACAGCAGGATCGATCTCATGACCACACACACGCATCTCACCACCGACCACGAGGAAATCCGTCAATGGACCCAGGCCCATCACGGCATCCCCGCCCGGGTCCCCCACACCACGGCCAACGACGTGCTCCGAATCGACCTGCACGGAGTCGACTCCGGGCTCGAACACATCTCCTGGAGGGAATGGTTTGCCGCCTTCGACCAGCAGGGCCTGGCCCTCAGCTATCCGGATCCGCACCTATAGGGCGGGATCAGCGCCTGGTTCGAACTCGTACCCCGACCCCGCACCGCGGACGACCCCCAGTAGATCGCGCGCGCCACACCCCGCCCTTTCCAGACAAACGAGAGGAATGATGAGTACCCGTCGCAGGGAGGCAGTCGTGAATGCGCCTGCCGGGTCGGTGGGCCGTTGGCCGATCGGATCTCCGGGTGCCGCCGACGAGATCTTCCGGGCCGCGTTCGCCGCCACAATCAAACTCCCGGCTCGCCGGGACGAACGTCGTCGCCGCTGAGGCAGGGTCAGGTACTCGCGCATACCGGCCTCGTACAGATGCCAGGCCGCGCCACCCCCCCTGGTGCCGATGCCCTGGATTGCCACCGTCGTGTCGGCCGGAGTCCAGCCACATGCTTTCACCGCACCGATGCAGGCCTGGGCGACTCCGTAACCGCCGATCACATCGCCCAGCAGAAAACCGCTGAGCACCGGGGCGTTCAGATACGACCGCCTCCCCCGAGCCCTCCGTCCTCCAATCTTCGCGACCCGAGGCGAAGTACCCATGACCTCACATAGAGCACCGCCCCGGCGCGACGCGCTGCAGGGACGGGTGGACGCGATGCACCATGGGCGCCGGTTCCGGCCTCGGGACATCTCGCCCGCAGCTGTGACCGCCGGGGACACGCAAAAAATGAGCGAACGGCTCACTTCTCGGACCGTGGCCCCCGCTCGGCCACCTCGCGCACCGCCGCCGCGACCGCCGGCGCGACAGTGGCATCGAACACGCTCGGCACGATGTACGTGGCATTGAGCTCGGACGGCGACACCCTGTCGGCGATCGCGCCAGCCGCGGCGATCAACATCTCGTCGGTGATGTCGACCGCGTGCGCGTCGAGCAGACCACGAAACACCCCAGGGAAGGCGAGGACGTTGTTGATCTGGTTGGGGAAATCCGACCGGCCAGTGGCCACCACCGTGGCATGTTCGCCGGCAGCGACCGGATCGACCTCCGGGACCGGATTGGCCAGCGCGAACACGATCGACTCGTCGGCCATCGCCGCGATGTCATCGCCCGTGACAATGTTCGGCGCCGAGACCCCGATGAACACGTCCGCCCCGACCAACGCGTCCCGCAGTGATCCCGTCCGAGCCTCGGGATTGGTGTGCTCGGCGATCCAGGTACGAAACTCGTCGGCGGTGTCGTCCGGGGACACGATCCCCCGACGCCCGCAGCCGATGACGTTCGTCGCACCTTGGGCGACGAGCAACCGGATGACAGCGTGCCCGGCGGCGCCGACGCCGGACACCACGATCCGAGCCCGGCCGAGCGACTTACCGACCACCCGCAGCGCGTTGGTCAAGGCGGCCAGGACCACGATCGCGGTCCCGTGCTGGTCGTCGTGGAACACCGGAATGTCGAGGATACCGCGGAGCCGAGCCTCGATCTCGAAACACCTTGGGGCGGAGATATCTTCAAGGTTTATCCCGCCGTACACCGGCGCGAGGGCCCGGACGATCTCGACGATGGCATCCGGGTCCTGGGTGTCCAGGCAGACCGGCCAGGCGTCGACACCGCCGAACCGTTTGAACAGTGCCGCCTTGCCCTCCATCACCGGGATCGACGCCGCGGCACCGATGTTACCCAGACCCAGGACCGCGGAGCCGTCGGTGACCACGGCGACGGTATTGCGTTTGATCGTCAGGCGGCGCACATCCTCGGGGTGTTCAGCGATGGCGGTACACACCCGGGCGACGCCGGGGGTGTAGGCGCGGGAGAGGTCGTCGCGGTGTGTGAGCGGAACCGTGGGGACCACCTCAAGCTTGCCGCCCAAATGCAGAAGGAAGGTGCGGTCGCTGACCTTGCCGACGATCACCCCCGGAACCTCGGCGATCGCGGTAGAGATCTGGTCGGCGTGCGCGACGTCCGAGGCATCGCAGGTGAGGTCGATGACCATGTGGTCGGGATGGCTCTCGACGACATCGAGCGCCGTCATGGCACCTTTCACCGATGCGATCGCGGCCGCCAACGTCGACGTGGTGCCAGCGCCGACCGGTGCATGGACGCGGACGGTGATCGAATAACCGGGGCTGGGACTGGGCATGTAAAGCTCCTGGATACTGAATGATGACCGGCAGGGTTCCGGCCGGATCATCGGGTGCCCGATCGGCACGCACGCACCAGGTGCTTCCGCCCGCAACACCCTTAGTCTGCGCGGCCATCGCCGATCCGGACAAGAGGACAACCATCCGGCCCCGCTCGGCGGCGATCGTTCCTCGGAGCGCCCGCACCGGCAGGGCTACGGTGTCGTAACCGAACTCGATGCCCCTGGGCTTGCAGTCGCCTACCGGCGCGATGGTGCTCACTGAAAGACGGACACACCCGGGCGCCCGCCTCGCAGATCGGCGTGCAGGACGACCCGGACTACCCGAAGCTTCGGGCACTTCCCTTTCCGGTCGAGTCCATGGCCAGGGGTCAAATGCGCATTTGTCTACGACATTGTTCGTTGCGGAGGGGGCAACACGCCCACTCCCTCGACGTCCAAAAGAAGCCAACCATCTTGGTCCTCCCATGCTCAGCACTCATACCCTGACCAGGTCTAACGTCGTGAACATGTCCACAGTGATCACCGCCCCCCTCGAAGCGCTCAAACGCATGATCCCCACCGCAGAGCCACGACACATGGCGGCGACCAGCGGCGCCCCGCTGACGATTCCGGTACCCGCCCCTGTGGATCTCGGCGCACCAATCCCCACCCTCGAGCGCATCCACACCACCCCGGGCGGACCGGGAGCGGCATTGCGCATCGCGCGGCAAGCCGCCGCCGACTTCAAACGTGAGTTCGCCGCGACCGGTACGCCCTCGCGCGTCTCCACACACGACCTGATTACGTTGCCCTACCCGACGAAATTCGGGTTGTGGCGCGCCCCGTCTTCACCGGCACCATTCCTGTTCATCACCAACCGAATGATGATCGTGCGCTGGAACGACAGCGACGGGACACAGAAGACACTCGTTTGGGAGCCCAGCGATTTCGAGCTCGACGCCAACACCCCGTATTTTGCCGCACTCCGCGATCAAACACCGGCGCCGGTACTCGCCAGAATGCTGACCGAGCACGGCACCGTTCCCGCGAACCTCGCCAGGCTAGGCATCGATCCGATCGAGGTGGACTACCTGGCCTTCGACCACCTGCACACCCAAGACGTGCGCAGATTACTCGGCACCATCAAGCCCCAGACCGACATTTCCCCCGACACCCCGGTACAGGGTTGGTTCCCCAACGCCAAGCTGGTGGTCCAGCGCCACGAGCTGGAAGCGATGAAGGACCTGCACCCGTTGCAGCGGCCTTGGTACCAGCCCGAGACCTTCATCGATCTCGACCCCGACCGCATCTTGCCCATCGATGGTGACCGACTGCTCGGCCCCGGCGTCGCCCTCATCCGCACTCCCGGCCACGCCACTGGCAACCAAACCTTGTTACTCAACACCGACACCGGCGTGTGGGGGATGTCGGAAAACGTGCTCGCCGCCGAGCTGCTGACCCCCGAACACAGCAAGTTGCCAGGCATTTCCGGCTGGGCTTCGCGGTGGGGCCAAGAACTCATCATCAACGCCAACACCATCGAGTCCACCGCACAGCAATACACCTCCTGCGTCGTCGAAAAGTCCCTCGTCGACCGATCACAGCACGACAGCCGCTTCGTGCAGTTCTTCCCCACCAGCGAACTGACCGCCAGCCCCTTCGCACCGGGCACCCACCCGACTTTCGTCCACGGAAGCCTGGAGCACGGGACGGCGGCGTGACGCCGGTCTTCATCATCGGAGGTACGGGTCCATCAGCCACCGAACTGCCCACAGGCCCAGCGGGAGCTACCGCGACACGTCGGCCCTTCGAGGCGACAAGCTTTGCAGAAGCCGGTTCCGCAACCGGATCGGTCTAGGGCTATGGCGCGGACCGGTGCGTTCGCCACCCACGGCAAACCTGCGTCGCCTTCGTGTGGTGGGCATGCCGTGCGGGAAGTCCTTGTAGGTCTTCAGGGTTCCGCTCGCGAGGAGCTTACGCACGGATGCCGATTCGGGCTCGCGGTGATTCCGTCGAACTGGGCCAACTGTTAGGGGTCCCGATGTCGAGTCCAAAAAAATTCGCCAATCGAGTTCGGGATGTGGCCTGATTTTTCATCGTTATCACCACCGCCTCCTTTGCAAATAGGCCGACCCCGCGTGCCAGCCTAGAATCGAAGAGCCAGGAAATCGCTTCAGCCCGCGGTTCCCTATTTGCCGGTCGAAGGTCCGCCGCATCTGTGGGTGCCGCCACAACGACGTGGGAGGACAACAATGTCCGGTCTCATCCGCAAGAGTCTCGATTCACCCGAGGAAACCCGCCCCTTCGAGGACGACATGGGCAAGCTCGAACTCGTCAACGTCCCGTCCGGCGCTGTAGGGAGGGCGACCTTCCAGCCCGGCTGGAAGTGGTCCAGACACGTCAAACCGATAGCCAAGACCGACAGCTGCCAGGCCGCTCACATGGGTTACGTCATCTCGGGTCGTATGAAGATCGTTATGGACGACGGGGAAGACATGGAGTTCGGGCCGGGTGATCTCATGGTCTGCCCGCCCGGACATGACGCCTGGATTCTCGGTGATGAGCCCTGCGTGGTCATCGACTGGACCGGCGTCGCCGACTACGCCAAACGGTAGACGACTGCACCGTGTCCCGCCCACTCATCGCACGCGCGCGGAAACCGCCGTAGTGGACGTTTACCCAGGTAGTACCGCCGGCGAGTGTCGCGGACCCGTCACCCTCACACCTCCCAATACGACTTCGACGGCTGTACCACCCCGGTGCATATGCTCTTGGGCACCTCGAGGTGGTGAACTACTACGGTTCCTTCGCCGCCGCACTGGTGTTCAACAACAATAGAGCGGGCGCGAAACTCGATCGAGTGAGCGCCTCCCTCGTCCGCCGCGCCTCCCTCGTCCGCCACCTGCACCGTGAATCGGACGGGGACCTGCGGTGGGATCCGTTCTTTCACCGCCGCCTTCATGACCATTGCCGAGCTGTACCGTTATCCAACAAGGCATTTCGACTTCCACGAACAGCAACTCACCCTCGGCGACTCCGAAACAATCGAATGCGAGGCACCGTATCTATGTGGGGGAATCCTGTCGCTGCCCGCCGCTGACCTGTGGACATCTAGTATTGCCCACTTGGCTGCGGCTACATCCAACACCCCGCCGTGGATTCGAGCTGACCCGCCTGGTAGATGAGGTTCTTTCCGCCAAGAATTTCCGTCCGACTTGTCATTTTCGATGCATGCGTGTCGGGCACAGCATTATGGCTGAGGCGAGCATTGTGCAATGGACGTAGAGTGGGTGCGTAAAGCGACGAAGGAGTTGGAATGGCGCGCCAAATAGTTGTCGAACACGTCGACGATATCGACGGAACTCCCATTGCGGAAGGAAAGGGCGAGACGATCGCCTTCTCCGTAAATGGAATCGACTACGAGATCGACTTATCGGCGAAGAATGCGAAGGAGTTCCACAAGAAACTCGGTCACTACGTCGGTCACGCCACAAAGGTAGGTGGCCGCAAGAATCGATCCGCAGGCACACTCACGTCGGGTGGTGAGGTCAAGCGGAAACCTGCGCGGCCGGACCGTGACCATGTGAGGGCAGTACGGGAATGGGCTCAGGAACAGGGCTATGACATCGGGGTCCGCGGGCGAATTCCCACCGAAATCGCGGAGGCATACAACGCTGCTCACTGACGACCGCCAGAAGGGATCCATTGTTATTTGAGCTCCGCGGTCGGGTGGATGGAATGGCAGACTGAGGGGCGAACGGCATTCACGGATGGCGTATCGGCGCGAGTTCCTGCACTAAATTCTGCTCCGAGACCTGCCATTCGACTCGCATGCCCAGTCTCGGAGCAACCGCGACCAATCCCCGCCCTTCCAATGAACCATTTGCCCTTAAGGAATTCACCTCGATCTCCTTCGCAGACTCTCTCCAGAATCCGACCACTCCGACCAGCGCTATCAACAAGAATCGTGATGCCTATTCAGCGATTCGGCGGCGTTGCTCTAGCGTCCACATGCCTCCACCAACACCGCCACGACCTCACCCACCACCACATCCGGCTCAATCGCACTCACCACCCAGCGCCCGGTCGGCAGGCAGAAGAATGTTCGTGGGAACATCCAGGGTGATGCACCATGCATCACCCTCCAGGCCGTGAGGGGTGATGAATCTCCAGCCCGCCGCAACTAATCCAGCAAACGATCCGCAAGTGTGGCCGCGGACCTAAGGTGACGGAAGGGTCCCGCCAGCGCAACACGCGCAACACGTCTACACAGTGGACAGACCCGCGAGCTGCGTCGGCGACGCAGTGGAGAAGATCTCGAAAACGGAGACGGTCCACCTCACCCCGATCGAGTGGGAGATTCCGGAGCTGGGCAGATCGACGGCCTCGTCGCGGTCGACTCCCATCGACATTCCCTCGCGGCCGCGCCTCCATCCGCGTTCGTAGATGCAGTCGACCACATGGACGACCAAGTCGAGGTCTTCGTCGCTCATGTGCTCGTAAGCGGTGTAGAAGCCCGAACTCCATGATTGACGGGAGGCGAACGCGAAGCGCATCCGCGTGGTGGCTTGTCCTTCAGCCGAGCGCGGGTCCGGCCCACCGGGGAGAGCGCCGACCCCGCACGGAATCGGTAGAAGTACCAGCGAGAGGCTCCAAGCCGTGGATCTCCGGGTGCACGCTGTGGGCGAGTTCGCGGGTCGCGGCAGCCGTACCGTGCGCCACCACCTGCCGGAGGCTCTCGTCGTGCGCGACTTCATATTCGACGGCCACTGGATCCCACCCATGCCGCCGCGCCCGCCGGGGCAAGCGGATCCGGCGCCAGGCGTGTCCACAGGACGACACCGTCCGCTGTCGGATCTCCCGATGCCACACCGAGCCCGGACGGGTCACCTCCTCGCCATCGCGGCGCAGGCAACCGCGCACTGCTCACCGCCGACGTACCCACCAGCGCCACTGCCGATCCAGCCAGACCAAATCGCAACAACTGCCGACGGGAGAGGGGCATACACCACGGGTATACCCAAGCTGCGATCAGCAAGCCCGGCCCGGCCGATGGGACGACCCCGAACTACGGAAGGCGATGCGACTGCTCGGCTCCAATGGAACGACACCTGAGTCCGAGAGCACCCGCGGTACGAGCCGCCGGTAAGCGCGCCTCGCGCACTTGCCTTCTCGTCACATGTGACGAGAAGGCAAGTACCCCAGGGTGTCCTGAAGGCTCTGTGCTCGCCGGCCGCGGAAGGGACTGCCCCGGATCTGGTCGACCTGACCCGTGAGGGATCCGCCCTCACGGTGAAGGATGCTCGACATGCCCGAACCGCATGCGGGACGCGGCTGCGTCCGGCCTGCCGCGCCCTGCATCGTTTGGAACTGACTACGCCAGGGCGAAGTCCTAGTCGGCCCCCCAGGTCACCGAGACGCCGCGGTCGCGCAGCCACTGGCTCGGGTTGAGCCGGTTGCCGCCTGCGTCCGACACCTCGAAGTGCAGGTGCGGACCGGTCGACTGACCACGGTTGCCGACAGTGGCTATCTGCTGACCCGCCGCGACCCGCTGGCCGACGTTGACGATGAACTCGTTGATGTGGCCGTAGACGCTGACGGCGCCATCGTCGTGGCGCACTCGCACCCACAACCCGAACCCGGAGGCCGGACCCGCGGAGATGACCTCACCGTCGGCCGCGGACTGGATCGGGGTCCCGATCGGGGCCGCGATGTCGATGCCGCCGTGGTGCGCGCCCCAGCGGGGGCCGTAGCCGGAGGACAGCGTGCCGGACACCGGCTGCACGGCGCGGACTTTGAGCGGAGCGGGGCTGCCCGGGTTGACCGGCCCGGGCACGCCGGGCGCGGGCGGTGCGGCCGGGAGGCCGGGCAACTCGATCGCGGGCAGCTGAACACCGGCGGGCAGCAGGCCCGGTGGGATCTCGAGCGGGCGGGCGGCAGCGGACGCGGCGCCGAACTGCGTGCCGCCGATCAGGATGGCACCGGTCGCCATGGCGACGGTCGCGATCTTCACGCGGCTGGTGATGGAATTTGAACGATTTGCCGTCCTGCGGTGTTTCGCCACAGTGTCTTACCTCGTCTTCGTCGGCTAGCCCCAAAGCCGTGTAGTTAACGGGGACGGCTGGCGGTCAAGAATGCGGGTCTTGGGCGTGTCGTGCGCGAATGGGTAGCGGAGCTCCGGTAGAAGAGGGCGTCCTCCAAGACATCCTCGACCCAGGAGCTCCGCTGACTACTGATTCTGTCATCACCCGTGTCGTCACCGTCGCGGGAGGCCGGTTCGCCCCGGGTCATCTCGGGGAGCTGACCCGAATCGTGGGCTTCGACATGGTCGACGCCGCATTGGCCGAGACCGGCAAGGTCCAGGCCCGGGTGCGTGATTTGCCCTCGCGGGTGGTGGTCTACCTGCTGCTGGCCGCCGGGCTGTTCGCCGAGGTGGGGTTCGGGCAGGTGTGGCAGCGGATGATCGCCGGACTCGACGGGCTCGCGGTGGCCACCCCGTCCGCCGGAGCGCTGGCCCAGGCCCGACGCCGGATCGGCCCGGCACCGTTGCGTGCCCTGTTCGACCTGCTCCGCGGCCCGGCCGCCGGCCTGGCCACGAAGGGCGTGTACTGGCGGGGGCTACTGGTTACGGCCATCGACGGCACCATGATGTGCTGCCCGGACACCGTGGCGAATTTGCAGGTCTACCACCGGGGCGGCGGGTTTCACGGCGGCACCGGGTATCCGATGGTGCGCCTTCTCGCTCTGGTGGCGTGCGGCACCCGCACCGTGATCGACGCGACGTTCGGTGCCAGCAGCGTCGGGGAGACCACCTACACCCTCGACCTACTCCGGGGGATGCGCCGCGGGATGATCGTGCTGGCCGACCGCAACTTCGCCTCGCAGGCGTTGCTCGCCGCGGTCCGCGACACCGGTGCGCACCTGCTGGTCCGGGTCAAGAACAGCCGCAACCTCCCGGTCTGCGCCCGCCTGCCCGACGGCTCCTACCTGTCCCGGATGGGCCCGGTCGAGGTCCGTGTCCTGTGCTGCGAGATCACCATCACAACCAGCGCGGGAGCTCGCAGCGAGACCTACAAGCTGGTGACCACCCTCCTCGATCCCGACTGTCCCGCAACCGAAATCGTCCGCCTCTACCACGATCGGTGGGAGATCGAGACCGCGTTCCTGGAGCTGAAATCGACGATCCTCGGTGGCCGGGTGCTGCGCGCCCGCACCCCACGCGGGGTCGAGCAGGAGATCTACGCGCTGCTCGTCACCTACCAGGCGTTGCGCGTCGCGATCACCGACGCCACCCTCGGGTGCCCCGACGTCGATCCCGACCGTGCCAGCTTCACCATCGCCCTCAACGCGGCCCGCGACCAACTCATTCACGCCGCGGGTGTCATCGAAACCACCGTCGTCGACCTCGTCGGCATCATCGGCGAACGCGTCCTCGACCACCTGATGCCCGCCCGACGATCACGAACCAACCCCCGCGTGGTCAAACGAGCGATCTCCAAGTTCGTCGCCAGCACTGCCCGCGGCCGCACCCGAGGGCCAAGTCTCAAGGCCACCATCGCCATCAACATCCTCACCGACATCGACCCTTGACAACACAACCCACGACTTAACTACACGGCTTTGCGGCTAGCCCACGCTCTTGAGATTCGTGGCCTCGGACCCCCGTCGAGAAGGAAAGTAACAAAACGATATCGACTGCGCCATCGTGACCCAATCGATACATAAATATGATCTTGCCCGAATACGCCCACGTCAGGGGCCTAGAGCGGCTATCACAGATGGTTGACGCCACCAGGATCACCGGCCCGGACACCCCATCGAGCAGAGTCTCGCAATGCCGAGAAAACTGGTGGTGACCTCGACGTTTGCAGGGCCGGCGAGTGGGTGCGGCGACCTCGCGATGACATTCCGCGACCCGGCGCGGGAAGCTTCACAGCCCGACGCAATCGGACCCGCCGCCGACTTCACCAAATGTGACGAGAACCACAGTCCATCCCGTCCAGGTGTGGCACAAAAGTCAATGACGCTCGCGTAGCGCCTGGTCAGCGGGTAGACGGACGAATCATTTGTTGGCGGCAGCTATCGGTGGCTGCGGTCGGGACCGAGGAGGCTGGTGATGCCGCGCATGGCTGCCGGCGAGGTTTGAAGTAGCGGCGCCAGGTTGTCGGGCTTGCGGTGGTGGGACTTGGCCATCAGCTCGAGCAGGCTGGCGCCGGCCCCGGGTCAGAACAGGATGCCGTCGGGCCGGCCGGGATCAACGACGAGGTGCTGGGTGTGCAGGTCTTCGGGACCCCGACCGACTGCCAAAGAGGGTCGCACCGCTGCTACCGCCGCGTGTCACTCATAGTTTGTACACACTCGGCGCCGATACTTTCATTTATCGCACTGTCTCCGCCGAAATCCCAAGTTCGCACAGGCCCGGCGGCCGGCCTTGATGCCCCACTCCCCAGCGCTGGAGTCCTATCACATCCGGGCACTGCCAGTCGGTTTGAGAACCCCGCAGGAAGACGTGACTCGGGACGCTCTGCGCGCCCACCAGAACGACCTGCGGCGATCATCACCGTTCGCCGGTAGTGCGCGAACGGGCGCACCGCACGCGGAAACGGTGTGCTTAGAGGCCTCTTACGCGTGATTTCCGGACAGTCAGAGTGCTCGCAATCGGTGAACACTCCTGCGTGCGTGGCGTGCGCTCCGTGGGGATTGCAATCTCATGTTTTAGTCGAATAGACTAAAACAATGGAAGCGATGATGGAGGCACTCGACGTCGTCGGCGCGGCAGTCGTGCCGAGCGACCTGTTCGGCCCAATCACCCACGACCCGGCGGCTCAGCGCGCTGCCCGTCGGCGGTTCCGCCGCTTGTCGGTTCTGATTCACCCGGATCGGGTTGATCCCGCGTACGCCGCTTGCGCGGCAGCGGCATTCACGCACGCGTCCGACCTTTTCCGCCGCTGGCAGCACGATGCGTCCAGCACGAATTCGGCCACGGCGATCGTGTTGGACGGCAGTCGCGGCTCCTACCGACTCGGGCCTCGGCATGCTCGCGGTTCGATCGCCGACCTGCACCATGCCACCGACAGCGGCGGCGCGGGCGTGGTGGTGAAGGTTCCCCGCAATGTCTCCTCGAACGCTCTGATCGATGCGGAACGGGCGGCGCTCACTGAGATCGCGGCGTCCGCCGAGGGCGGGAATGATTGGTTGCGCGCGTACTTCCCGCAGCTGATCGACCACCTCACCCACGCCGACCCTGTGACCGGCGCCCGGCGGCAGGTGAACGTGCTGGACTCGCTGACCACTGGATTCGTCACCCTCGCCGAGGTCCGGGCTGCGTACCCGGGCGGGCTCGATCCGCGGGATTGGGTGTGGATGCACCGGCGTCTGCTGCGGGCTCTTGCCGCCGCGCATCGCGCCGGGTGGGTGCACACCGCGGTGACCGCGGACAACGTGCTCATTCACCCTGAGCGGCATGGAGTGGTACTGGCCGGGTGGTCGTTCGCCACCCGCCCAGGCACGGTTCCGCTGGCGACGATCCCCTCTCGGCGGGATCACTATCCACCGGAAAGTTCCACCGGCTCCACCGCAACCCCGGCGTGGGATGTGTTCATGGCCCATCAGTTGATGCTGACCATGCTCGCCGATACGGCCCCGGACCGCCTGCGCGCGTTCGCATACGGCTGCATGCAACCACAACCTGGTCTGCAACCTGACGCCGTCGATCTGCTCGACGAGTTCGACGACCTGCTCGACACGGTCTACGGGCGGCGACGCTTCCGCCCGTTCACAATGCCCACCACGAAAGGACAGTGATCCACCATGGGATACGGCAAGTGGGATGACGACACCTACACCGCGGCCAAGACGTTCCGCGCCGCCCGCGGCGTCGACGACTTCGGCTACACCAGCGCCCTGTACGCACGGCCGAGAGACCAGTGGAAGGCCGATCCGACCCTGGACCCGCTGGGTGTGATCGTGCGGGAATGCCGGGATTCGGCCGGGCACCCCGAGTCGCTACCGATCGCCGTGCTCTTCGACGTCACCGGTTCGATGGGCGCGGTACCGCGGATCATGCAGGACAAGCTCGGCAAACTGCACGGACTGCTGCAGCGCAAGGGGTATGCCGACGACCCGCAGATCCTGTTCGGCGGCATCGGGGACGCCGACTCCGACCGAGTGCCCCTGCAGGTCGGTCAATTCGAGTCCGGCAACGCCATGGATGAGCAACTCCGCACCATCTTCCTCGAAGGCAACGGCGGCGGTCAGAAGTCTGAAAGCTACGAGCTGGCCGCATATTTCATGGCGCGGCACACCGCCACGGACGCGTGGGACAAACGCGGCCACAAGGGGTACCTGTTCATCATCGGCGACGAGCTGAACAAGGCCCGATTGTCGGCCCGGCACGTGCGCGCGGTGATCGGCGACGACCTCGACCGCGATGTCACCGTCGAGTCGGTGTACCGGGAACTCGAACGGCGGTGGAACGTCTACTTCGTACTGCCGAATCAGTCGGCGTACTTCCACGATCCCGAGATCGCGGAGCACTGGCAACGTCTGTTCGGGGAACGGTTCCTCAAGCTGGACGACCCGGGCGCGGTGTGCGAGCTGATTGCTCTGACGGTCGGCATGGGCGAGGACCGCATCGACCTCGGTGAGGGTCTGGCGGACCTGCGTGACGTCGGATCCGCCGCTGAAGCGGACACCGTCGGTCACGCGCTCGCCGTCCTCAGTGCGGCGCGGGCCCCCGTCGCGGCGAGTCCGCTGCCGATCGATCCGGCCGGCAGCGACGACGTGTCCTTCACCTGACACCCGTTCGGGAGGCGGGGCATTCGATTCCGCTTCGGGTGCGAGCCCCGCCTCCCGACCCCCTTCTACGACAGGAGATCCCATGACCACGGTGTTCAGTGACCACGACATCATCGTCGTCGACCTGGGCTTCGGCGACGCCGGCAAAGGCGCCACCGTCGACTGGCTCTGCGCACCGGACACCGGCCTCGACATCGCAGCCGTCGTCCGGTTCAACGGCGGCGCACAGGCCGCGCACAACGTCGTCGTCGACGGTCGCCACCACACCTTTTCCCAGTTCGGGTCCGGGACCTTCTCCGGCGTTCCCACGGTGCTGTCGAAGCATGTCCTCGTCGAACCGATCGCCCTCGCCGCCGAGGCCCGCGCCCTGGCCGCGCTGGGTGTACCGAATCCGCTCCAGTTACTGCACATCGACGCCCACGCGCTTCTGACCACCCCGATCCACGTGGCCGCCAACCGCGCCCGCGAGGACGCCCGCGGCGACGGCCGGCACGGCTCCTGCGGCAAAGGTATCGGCGAGACCGCCGCCTACGCCCTCGACCACCCGGACGCACCCACCGTCGGGGACTGCCACCGCCCAGCGGTGCTGCGCGCCAAGCTCGCCGCGATGGCCGACCACTACCGTCACCTGGTCTCCCCCAGCGTGCACCGGTGGCCCGCCCTCGACGACATGGTCATCATGTACTCCGAATTCGTGGCCGCGGTCCGGATCACCGACGACGGCGACCTCGCCGCCCTCGCAGACGCAGGGCGCCTGGTTTACGAGGGCGCACAAGGAGTGCTACTCGACGAGTGGCGCGGGTTCCACCCACACACCACCTGGTCCACCGTGGAACCGAGCAACGCGCGCACACTCTCCGCCGAGCAAGGCCGCGACAGCCACGTCCTCGGCGTCACCCGCACCTACACCACCCGGCACGGTGCAGGCCCGATGCCCACCGAGAACCCGACACTCGCTACGGTCCTACCCGAACGGCACAACGACACCGGCAGCTACCAGGGCACCTTCCGGATCGGGGACCTCGACGAGGTACTGATGCGGTACGCGACAAAGGTATGCGGCGGGGTGGACACTCTCGCCGTCACCCACCTCGACGCCGTCACCCGTGCCGCAGCGGCCGGCATTCCCCTCCGTAGCGCACGCCGGTACCCCGGCGTCGGCGACCTGCTGCCCCTCGGGCCGTGGAAGGACCTCACGCATCAACAACACCTCACCGACGTCCTGTCCGCACTCACGCCCGACACAGTCGAGTTGCCGACACATCCAGCAGACGTCGCGGCGCACCTCGCATCGCTGGTCGGCGCACCGGTGGTGCTCACCTCCGACGGTCCCAGTCGGGCCGCTCGTCGCGTCCGAGAGCCTGCTGTCGCATGATCACCGTATGGAACAGTCATCGGTCTCCGTCGACGTGGTCGCTCTCCGGTTCGGCAATCCGGAACCCGGCTCGCTGCGCTACGGCGTCGCGCCCCGCCGCTGGGAGCCGCACACCGGGCAGACGGCCCTGCCCGGCGTCCTTCTCGGCGCCGGTGAACGCCTCGAGACGGCTGCCCGCCGCGCCGTCACCACCAAGCTCGGTATCCCGGACGACGCGATCCTGGCCGTGGGACAACTCGAGGTGTTCGACGAACCCAGTCGCGACCCACGCGGGCCGACCCTGTCCATCGCCATGTGGGCCGTCATCACCGCCGACAACATCACCACGGACCCGCCCGCCGCGACGCAGTGGCGCGGCTTCGACGAACACGGCAACCTCGCCTTCGACCACGACCGCATCGTCGCGGCCGGACGCCGCATCCTCGCCACCAGCCTCCTCTGGCGGGACGCAACATTCACCCGGGCCCTCCTCGGCACAGAATTTCCCGCCACCCACGCAGTCACGGTCACCACTGCCCTCACCGGCAGCCGGCCCGATCAAGGCAATCTCAATCGCACTCTCAAGGCGATACCGGGACTCGAACGTACCGACGAGCGCGTCCGCGTGCAGGCCACCGGCCGACCGGCAGTCGTATGGCGTTGGACCACAACATAATTGACACTCTCACGGACGCCGTGCCACGTGCGCACCGAGCGGGGCTACCGTCCCTGACGTCGGTCACTGACGCGAGCATAGACGTAGCAAACGAGTCTGGTCGCAGCTGTTCGGGGTCAGGGCTCGGATTCGACACCTCATACCCTGTCACCGGGTACTGCTCGGTGTCTCGTTCGATCTTTGCCGCATGCGGTGACGCAGGTTGTAGTACCAGTCGGGATTGGTCCATATACCATCTGTGCGCCCTCGAAAGCGCCGTGTCGCACTCGTTCCCGTGAACTGTCTACTGCGACAAAATGAGCCATCGCGGAGGAGCTGGAAAATTCAGTCGAACAACGAATCTTTCTCAGGTTCGTGGGTGGGTCGGTGACGGCAGATCCCGAGGTGATTGGGAGAGCGTATGGAGGGTCGGAACGTTCCCCGTCGTGGTTCGGGATGATCTTGGGGAAGCAGCACCGACTCGCCGGTGCGACCGTTCCCGACCACCTCGTCAGTGGTGCTGCCGGCTATTCGGAGTCTGCCGTGCCGATATCGACCGTGAGGTCCTCGGTGTCGACGAAGACCAGACGGCCGTCGTCAAGGGCGACCGCCCACCTATGGACAGGTGCCCAATCGTGGCCGCGTCCAGCGGTGTCGGTCAGTTCGGCGTAGTCCTCGACGATCACGCCTGTCGCTGCCTCAGACGGCCTACGCACCAGCACCCGGGTGCCCACGCGCATCGCATCAGGTGACGCCGACTTCTTCTCGCTCTCTTCACTCATGGACTGCACCTTTCTTCGGCTGCCCCTCGGAGCATAAGCATGACCTATCCGCGCCCACCAGACGAACTCACAACCACCGGCCGATCTGTGCTCAGGCTATGTGGGTTCACACGTGCGCCCGCCGCGCAGGTGGCGAGCTGGCATGCGGCTCGCCCATGGACCGCGTTGCGGTCGGATTTCTCCGGGGCGACGCGCAGGGTAATTCGATGTTCCGCGGGTACTCCCGACCTACGCTGCACAGCGGGCTCGACGGTCCCGGTGGCAGCCAGGCCCAACGACCAGCGCTCCCCTTTCGCTGGCCGGAGGGCCGCTCGCCGCCGAGGCATCAAGAACTCGCCCCGCCCGTGGCCACGGCGGCGCCCACAAAGTCTTTATCGAAACGGACGCTGACCGGGTAGGTGAGCTTCGGTTTACCGGTGTGATCGGGCTGGAGACGTCTCGTCGAGAAGCGAATCGACAAGGTCCGCTGCCGCGGTGGTTCTTGCGAGATTCTTTGTTGTCCCGCTGCCGGTTGCTGTGTGCTCCAGGTAGCGGACTTCGCAGGTGAAAACCGGCGCGTGGGCGGCGCCCTCCATTCTCACGGCCCACTGTGGGGAGGGATGGCCGTGGTGTTCGGCATGGCTGATCACCCAGGCGATCGGGTTCTTCTGCGCTCGCTCCCGCCGTCTCGATGCCTGGCCCGAATCCAAGTCCATGGGTCCGCTGCGCGCTGATGCCGGCCGCGCCCGTACCCCTGCATGCGTGGTGCTCGGGGGCACCGGCTGCGGATCGTCCCGCAGCGGGGAGCCGACCTCCGGATGGCTCTCCCCTGCCGCGACGGCCATCGTCAGGCCCCACGCTGCGTCCTGCTCGGCTCGCTTCTTACTGCCCGCGGTGGCCCACGGCCCACAGACCTGACCCACCCGGAATCGGGCCGCGAACACCGGTGTGTGCGAGGGCCCGCGGTGATCGCCGTCGATCTCGGGCCGGTGCAGGTCCGGGTGCGCCTGCAGCCACATCGACACCACACTCGGCCCGAACTCCGGATGCGCCCGCGATGCCCAGTCGAAGACCTCGCGTCGGATCGGCGCCCAATTCTCCCCGGCTTCGAGCAACGTCACGATCGAGGTCACCGTCACGTCGTCGGTCTGCACCCGGCGGCGCACCTCGCTGACCACGTCACCGATCGGGTCACGTGCTGTTGCGGCCGTGAGCACCTTCGCCCACCGCTTCGAGTCGAGACCCTCGAGTTCGCCGGCCGCTACGACCTGCGCGGTCACCTTTCGATCGCGTGCCTTGAAGTGCGCTGCCTTCTCTTCCCGGTCCGCGGCGATCCGCCGATTGATATCGGCGGCGAGGTTGCCCAGCTGCTCCGTCGTGTACGGGGCCGGCGCGGAGTCGAGATGGGCGAAGATCACCCGCTGGGTAATCAGGTCCGACACCCTGCGCAGCGGCGACGTCGCGTGCGTGTACGCCGCCAACCGGAGACCGTGATGGCCATGCACCGTCGGTGCGTACGTGGCCGCACGATACGACGATTGCAGACGCGAACGCAGCTTCTCGAACAGCACTGGATCGGTCATCGCCACCGCAACCTCAGCCGCGAGGTCCTCGGTGCTGCCCGCCGTCACCGCGCTGCGGTGATTGCGGAACAGGACCGGAAGGTCCTCTTGCACACACCACATGGCGATCGCCTCGTTGGCTGCGATCATCAACTCCTGCACGATGACATATCCCACCGTCCGCACGTCCAGCGGGATCGGCGCGATCCCCCCTTCCTCAGTGGAGCCCCAGCCGTGCGCGAGATCGTAGAGGGCGAAGACACCGGACCTGCGACGCCCCTGGAGCAGCACCTGCGCGGCGTCATTCGCGGCTCGCACACCCTCGTGTAGCGGGTCGTCGACGGACCCGAGGATTTCGGTGATCTGCGCATGATCGACCGCAACGCACCTACCGGCCGGCACCCGCCCGCGATCGACGCTCACCCCGGACACCACCCCGTCCGCGGACAGATCTGCCAGTACCCGCAGCGTGGACCTCTCCGCTGTCTCGGTCAATGTCGCCGCCTGCTCGGTGTCGCGGCCAAGCATCGGCACCGTCCGACGGGACAGATACTTCGATTCACGGCGCAGGAATGCCGTCGCATCGGCGTCGGAACCTAGGGCCACGACGTCCGCGACCCCGGCGATGTGCACCTCCAGCTTCCAACCTGAACCGTCGGCGAGCTCGGTCACCGCGAACGCATCATCGCGATCGAGGGCCTCGGACCGATCCACCATCAACAACGGCACACCACTATTGGACACTGCGCCTCCTCAACCAGAAATCGGCAGCGACACTGCACCAGAAACCATCAGTACCAGCGACGGACATCAGTGTCGATCACCTCTTCCCTTCGACACGCCCACCGATCCAGCGGACTTGCGGCTACGCCGCCAACGCCCTGTTGAGGCAGCTTCGTCCCCGCCCACCCTGGTGTCCCCTACGCCCCTGGTGCCGGTCTCGTGCCCCTGAGTACCCGTTGCTTCCGGATCTGACGACCACCGAAACGGGGGCCGTGTTGTACGGGAGCGTCTCCAGCGTGCACGAACACGCCCGACCAGCACGAACAAGACGATCACCTCGCTCAAAAGCGTAGATCTGGTCTAACACCCGGGCCGACAACCTGACGCGAGGCGCGCCGTGTATTCGGTGAGAGTTCACGTTCGCCATGCCTGTCAGTGGACCTGCGCGGCTTGGGTACACGAATCCGCCACCCCGTCGCCAACTCCTCCGCCCGCCGGTCCGCTGGCCCCCACGGGTGGAAAATGCTGTCGCTGAATCGAAGTCGGTCATGACTGTTTTATGGACGGATCCTACGATTGTGCCCGAACCGCGAGCCGCAGTGGCATATTTCTGAGTATGCCCAGGTACCTGGTAACGCTCGATGATGGAACATCGAGTGAGAAGACATTCGAATCAGACTTTCACGCGATTAACGAGACGCACCGGCCCCATCCACCCCGGCGCGGCATCGCCCAGATCGACCGCTACGACAAGGACGGAACTCGGTTCCCTGTGTGGCCATCCTCCCCCACCAAATCCGGCTGACACGCTTCTCTCCTCGGCCTCGACGGCAGGTGGACGCCGACTGATCAAATCGCCCGTGCCGACATCTTGCCGACTTCTCGGCAACTAAGCCGACTCGCCCGGCGACGTCCCCGGGCGAGTCGGCGCCACCCGCGCACCGGAGACAGCCTTGCCGGAGAATCCCTTGCGCAGCGAAAATAGGACACTTGTCCAGTTTTACAAACTAATACCAACCTGTAGGTTTGATATGAACCAGTGGAAAATGCAGAAGGGAACGCCTTGCAGAAGCGTGCAATCGCTACGCGGCAGGCTGTAGTGGCCGCCGCAGCTGAGGTGTTTAACCGCCTGGGTTACGTGAAGGCGGGCCTACAGGAGATCATCGCCGAATCCGGGGTGACGAAGGGTTCACTGTACTTCCACTTCAGCTCGAAAGAACAGTTGGCACGGGCAGTTATCGACGAGGGCTGCGCAAACCTCGAGTCGGCATGCTCTCAACAATTCGACTCCCGCACACCAGCTCTGGAAACGTTGATCGGGATCTCGTATGTGATGATCGACCCGTCCAACAACGACGACCTCGTATTAGCCGCATTCCGCCTTCTCAACGAGATGGGCGACTTCCGGGGCACCGGGAACGTAGTCTTCGATCAATGGATCTCGACCTACCAGGCATTGGCGGCAAGGGCAGTCGAAGAAGGCGACTTCCGCGCTGACACAAATCCGGATGAGGCGGGCCGTCTGCTGCTGGAGATGGCATTCGGCACGCGTCTACTGGCAGCGGCAACCGACACACTGAGGGAACTGCCTGAGCGTATGACCACCGCGTGGAAGGTTTTCCTGCCCGGGCTAGTCGACGACGCGAAAGTCGACTACTTCTCCCAGTTCGCCGCTCGTCGGCTATCCTCCTACCTCGTGCCCTCCTAGCGAAACGCGTCACCCGGTCGACCAGGTGCGGACCCGAACCCCACCTCCGTCCACTGAAAGAGACGACGGCGCCCGACCTACCCCGGGTGCCAAATTAGGACCATCGCCCCGAGCATCTACTCGTCGAGACGCTATGGGCGGCAAAGCATCGCCATCGCCGGATGGCTGCTGTCGCAACCATGCGTTCCGACAGTTCCATACTTGTCCAACAGCGTGTTGGACAAATACTTGGGTAGGGTAACCAGCATGTCGTCGCAGTCTGCACGGTAGTTACTTGGCGGCTGCCTCGCCGCGCGATGAACGCCCTTTCCTTCAAGTCGGTGAGGCGGACGCCAGTCGATTCTCGGTGGGACGAGTTCGCGGACATTCGCGTGCAGGATGTCGTAGGTGTATTTTGGCCATCGCCAACGGAGCGGTGGCCCCGGCCAGTAGCGGACGACGTTGTTCCAGCGGCCCGTACTAGGCAGGAGCCAGATGGTCGGAGCATGCTGGTCGTAGGATCCTCTGCACCAGCCGCCGCGTCGGATTGAGGGGCGCATTTCACCCGTCGCGGGAGCCCCCAAGCTCGCCATCATCACGCTTCGACTCGGAACTACTATCTGGAAGCCCCTCCGGGTCAGGCCATTTAGCGAGTTTCACGCGGTGAAGGCAGGGGATCTTCCGCACGTACCCGTCCTTGGTGACACACCGTTCACCAATGCCTACGCGGCAGTGCGGACAGGGGATATGAGCAACGAACTCGAATGGATCCATCACTCACCTCCACGACCATTACCTCGTATGACGACTATGACCGACCATGGCGAATCATGCCGCACCGACACACACGCCACCACCGACACCATTGCGCAATCCATCCGAGCGCACGAAAGTGAGGAACCTTCGACTGCCCCTGCTAGCGCCGGCACGGATGTGGGTAGCACGCCGCCCCCGTGCTCATGCCGCCGAAGTATCGAGAAGCGGCTTTGCGACGATGACCACCCAGACGACGTATTCTTCGAATACACCGTCGGCCACATCCGTAGACGTAAGAACAGCCATCCGGAGGTCGGTCCCAACCGCTCAAGACGCGGACATGTCCGTTCCACCTGGCACGATGGCAAGGGACAGCCAGACGATCTGGCCGAACAACGCAACAAGGAGCACCATCATGGCACTGCCTGTCTTAACACCGGAACAACGCGCCGAGGCACTGGCGAAGGCCGCTGAAGCACGCAAGGCGCGTAGCGAACTCCTCTCCGCAGTGAAGGCTGGAGACCTCAGCGTCGAAGCGGTACTCACGAAGGCCGAAACAGACGAAATCGTGAAGAAGACGAAGGTCTCGGCGCTGCTCAAGGCTCTCCCCGGCGTCGGATCCGTGAAGGCCGCGAAGCTCCTCGAGGAACTGTCGATCGCCGAGACCCGTCGTATCGGCGGACTCGGAGCCAACCAGCGCCAGGCACTGATAGAAGCATCGTCCGCCTCCTGACCTTGGAACTCCCGCAGCCTCCGGCCAACTCGAAGTGAGCTGGCTGGAGGCTGTTTGTCGAATTCGCGCGAAGGCGTGGACTCAGTGAGCGGCGCTGTACGCTTCCTCGATTTGAGCGGGGATACGTCCGCGCGCGGACAGCTGATAGCCCTCCGTGGTCGCCCATTCCCGAATTTCCTTTGCCCGCTTGCGCCCCTGCGACGTTTCTACTGAAGGAGTCGACCGACGCTTCCTTCCGCCGACTCGAGTTGCGTGCTCGATGTAGTAGGTGAGAATACTGCGGAATTCCCTGGCGTTCTTGTCCTTCAGGTCGATCTCGCAGTCGACGCCGTCGACAGAGAACGCAATGGTCTCCCCGTTACCGTTCTTGATCGGAGTTCCGTCGATGTCGTCGATGCATTCGACAACAATCTTGCGCGCCACTATTCCACTCCTTCATCGTCGATAACCCGGGGAACACTACTGCGAAGTAATGTTCCCCTGCCACTCCGTGACAGCTTTCGAACAGAACACCGCTGATTCCAGCGTTGAGTAGGGCGGCGCGATCACTGCCCACTCGACATAGGTCCCGGCTCACAACTCGCATCGCACTGGAGCCGCGAAAATTCAAGCAGTCCACATCCCGCCGACGGCAGGGCCTCTGGTTCACGGGCATGCGCGCAACCATGATGCCCCACCGCCAGCTGATGCTCCTGGACCTACGCGGCCTGAACACCAACCGCGACAATGAATCCCCGATAGCCAGATGTCATATTCTCGGCGGGCGCGGACCTTCGGAGCCCGCGAGGAGCAACAACATGCGGCCATCGCGAGGATCCCTCGGATGTCCACACAGCTCAACAGGACCCCGAACTAAATGAATGCGACACTTCCAGATCCCGCTGATGCAAACGGAGGGAATGCCTTCGGCCGTCTCACTGAGGACGACTGCAAAAGGACACGATCGGGCAATCTGGTGAACAGATGCTCGCCGACAGTCCGGCGGTCGCCTCACCTCGATCTGGGTGATTTTCATGACACGCGGTCAATGTGGTTGACATCGCTGAAGAAGAAGCTATGTACTTTACAAATATATGGATTCCACAGAAGGACTGATCTCGATGCGTACTCACCGGTCCGCAGCCTCGGCGCTGGAGCTGTACTCAGCATTCCGGCAACAACATCCTCACACAGCGATACCCGAGAACTACGTAACTGAATGTGGCTTCCAGCTCGGTCGCTGGCAGTACCGCCAGCGCGTCGCGCGAATGCTCGGCACTCTTCCGGCAGAGCGCATTCACCAACTCGATTCAATCGGCTTCGTATGGAGCGAAGACGACGCCCCACTACCCGCGGTCACCCGGACAGACAGCAAGCGACGTCGAATGCTGGCCGAGATCGCCGCTTACCGTGAGCAGCATGGCAATGCACTCGTTCCCGCGAACTATGTCAACGCTGACGGCGAGCAGGTCGGTCAGTGGCTCTACCGGGCAGTGAAGAAGTGGAGAGCCGATGCGCTACCAGATGAAGAGCGTGGCCCACTCGCCGCACTTGGAGTCTCTCCCGGTCCCCGCCCGCGCGGACCGAGAACCGCAGCGTAGCCACCGATCCCGACCCAACAGTCCCTCCGCCTAACAGGCATAGAGCAGTCTCTGCATCTTCGCAGTATGCCCATTGCGGAAATCCTTAGAAATCCAGGTGCGGGAATTGTCGTACGCCATCCGCGTGCGCGGTCGGACGTTCCCATGCCGTGCAATACGTACGCCCGTATTGCACGGCGGAATCCTCACCCACCCTCAAACCTCTCGGCGAAGGACACTGTTCAGCGTTCACTCACTGGGACAGGACTGCCCTACAGGGTCTTGTTCATTCCTGGCGGTCGCACCGCCCGCGACTACGCCAGGCCCATCTGCGCGAGCAGCTCCTCAGTGCGACTTAAGATCGCGTCGGCCTTCCGATCGATATCCTCGAACGCCTCGGCGAGGTCTCCCAATGCCCGGACATCCGCATACTTCCGAGCGATAGCCGCCTCATACTGATCGGCAAGTGTGTCCGGGCCGAACGATGTGAAGTCCATCCCGTTCTCGGAGCCGTCTACACAAGACGAGGACACCTCATCTTCCACCTCGACATCGGCAAGCCTGTCCGTCGGATCGGAGCGGGTATGACTCGCCGAAGTGGCTCCCGTCAGATGCGCAGTAACGATCGCCGTGACCGACTTGCCGGACACCCCGCGGCGATCGCGGCGGAGTGCGGCGAAATGTCCCCATTGATCGAAGCTCGGCAGCAGGGGCCCGTCCTGGCCCTCCCGCAGACCCGGCAGCTTCCCGTAGGGCTCCACTGTGTCATCGGCGATTTCATGAGCACTGGCAAGACTTCGAGCGAGCACTCGGTTCGAGGGGTAGCGATCGAAGAATGCCTGAAGGCGTGCCCATCTCAGGTAGATCGCGACAGGGCAGCACTGAGGGTCGTCCGCTAATGGGTGCAGCTCCACAGCGTGTCCGGCGCCGACGGTCACGATACTCCCGTCATACGTGACGTCGCTCCGTTGAAGGTCCCCCACCTTGGTCGCGGACATCCCAACAATGCAGTTGAGCACCAGGATGAGCGCATCCCTTCGACCAAACAGTCCTTGTGGCCAACCGACAGTTGGCAGCGTCAACAACGCCTTGCGTGCGGTGCGAGAGAGATCGTCGCGTCTACCTTCACGTGCTGACAGAACTTGGCGGATCACTCGAGCAGACCCAGGCGTGGGGTACCCACTGGCGTTGTGCACCCAATTGATCGCTGCGACACGGCGCCGTTGGGTGGACTGAGCCGCCGGATGCTCGTCAAGGAAGCTCGCGAGGGCAAGGGGATCAGCGGGGAGCGCCGACGCCGCCAGCGCAGTACACCAATCAGCGAACAGAGCCCAATCGTATCGGTACTGTGCACCCTGACCCTGCCGGGGAAACAGCGCGAAAAAATTCTGCACGCCTTTGATTTCCGACTGCGCGATCGTCACAGTACGAGGCTATGCAATACGATGCCGCCGATCACGCACCCGAGCCATGTGTCCCCCAGAGAGTTCTCTTCCCGAGTCGGCCTGCTGCCCCCTCCGCACGTTCGGCCTCGTCCCCCGGGCCAGCCGCGCAACGGACGAAGAACTGCAACCGCACGCTCACCAAAGCCCCGCCCTCTGTCACCTTCGCTCCCAATAGCGAGATCGGGCCCGGAGCCCAACTCTTCTTACGCTCGCTCCCAAGACCACTCACGACACTAAGCCGTGCGGCGCAAAGATCGGCAGCGCTGCGAGTCGTTGTCCAGGCGCTCCGCAGCAGAGCCGGCCCGCAACGACTCTCCCCCTACCCTTTCGACGAACTCGTGGGAATGGCCGGCAAGGGCTGCGCGCCGCCGTATCGCGGCATGAATTGCAGCGCCCGAGAGCGCGCCCGAGTTTATGTTGCCATTCGCACGGATCGCACGGAAAACCGGTAACGCCGGATCCTGGACAACTGGCGCTGCGGAAAGGCAGACGTGGCCTTCGAACTCCTCGTGTTGGTGGAGCAACCGAATCACACCTGGACGACCGAAGCCGTCGACAGCCGAAACCACCTCGAGCCAGCGCCTGTAGGCACACGGCGCGCACATTGTGTGATCCCGCGATGACTCGACATGCTTGATCAAGCCATCGACCAGACCCCCGTGCGGACCTGGAATCTGGACGCGAAGATCCCCGTCTCCGCACTGGGCCACGTCAGCAATGGTGAGCATGGACAGCTCGCAGCGCCGAAGTACCCCCGCGAAACCCATTAATAACAGTGCGCTGTCGCGGCGCTCCCGTGCACGCTTGACCCATGTCGTCGCGTCACGACGGCTCGCATCGACAATTCCTTCGAGCTCGCCGATACGAAGTGGGTGCGCCCGTTTGGTTGGGCGGTCACCGTTCTGCTTGTATCCCCTTCGCGCGTTCGCAAGCGCGTCTTTGACACACGGCGACCGACCGGGCAGGGGCAATCCAGATGCGCGGTGCCAATAGTTGATGGACGCCACCCACCGACTCAATGTCGCAATGGAGTACATCCGATCGCCCACCTCGGACCGCGTCTCCGCGCTCTCACGCACATAGGCGGCGACAGCACGAGGATCGGTCGGCATCAATGAAATTTCACGGGGCGCACACCAACTCGCGAACCTAACCCAGTCCTGCCGGTAATTTCGTGCAGTGCTGGCAGATTGCAGCCGGTCGAGTTCGGCGACGATTCGATCGTCAACTCCCGGCAGCGACTCCGTCGCGTCACCGCCCGACGGAACGGTAGGCATGGCCTCCGCTGACGTCGAGCTTGCAGGGCGTGACACATCGTGATTGCTCACGTGCACATCATTCCAGGCGTAGCGGTCGTTTTCGTGGATCCGCCACGCCGTGCCGCGCTGGCACAGCTGCGGACGCGATGTTCTCGTTTGCCGGATGTGGTGATGCACGGTGCATCACCCCCGGTCGCGCGGCCGACTGAAGCGGACCCCGCTCCCCACACCCTCACACGACCACCCCCTGACACTTCCTTCTGACGTTGATGGAACCCGAGGCAGCTCCCCGCAACAGTCGATCGCAACTTCCATTGCTCGGATGGCGCCTATACTCTTGGAAGAGGTCCTGACCTGGGGACTCTTCCTCACATCGAGTGCTGAGCTCCTTTTAGCGTGGGTCTGATAACAGATTGCGGAAGTGACTGGACCTAGCTTCTTTTCTTCGCCGTTTCCGCAGAATACTCACCGCTCGCCGAGGGCCAGACGGCCGTAGGTCCCGCTGCTGCAAATCCACCCCGGAACCTCTTGACCAGGTATTTCGTTGCCATCGGACGTGGTGACTACGGTCAGCACGAGTTGTGCGACGGTTCCCCATTTTTGCGGGCACCGCGATAACTGGTTGGAGGCACTTCGCCGACGGCTTTGCGCTCGTTGACGATGACGTGACGAATTGCCCGACGCCCTTTTCTCGCTCCGTGTATAAAGACCCGTTTGAAGGCGTCCGTTTACCGAGACTGGGGCGGTCAATTTCTTGACAGCGGGAGAACGGCCCCTTTTGGAGTTTCGTCAAGTGACGTAACACCGGGAGGGGTGTGGCGGGTCTAATGTGGGCCGGTTCCAGGAGTGGCCCCGCCCCTAAGAGCGGATTCCAGGCGGTGCTCGGCGACACTCTTCACCGATCGCCCCGGCCAACAAGAGACTGGATTGGCGACCATGTGCATGGCCATCGGTATGGCCTTGCATATGGCCTTAGGTCAGATGTTCGTGGCAGCTAGATCCAGGAGTTGAACATGGACGCCATTCGCACTCTTGGTGGCGCAGCGAAGGAAGCCGCAGCCGGCACTCACCCCCGCTCCCCGTCCGAGTATTCAGCAACGAGAGTTATTTCCCCCTCTGAACAGGAGGTTTATGGCTACGCGCTTCACGAGAGGCGCCAGGCCACCTTCGGCTGCCGTCCGCAAGACCAGGTTCCTACCTCGCCACTCCGTGTCGGGGAACGACCCACCGTGGCACCGAATGGTCTGTGTCGAGCAGGCAGAGACCACTCCCCCACCGCGCAGATTCGGGCAACAAGAGAACTAATTTCGCCACTAGGTGAACCGTTCACGTCTGCCAATCTGAACGAACAAAATACCCTCTGAACTGCTCGTATATCTATGGCCTTAAGTATGGCCTTGGCAACGTCCTTAACAAACACCGCTGAAACCGCAGGTGACATGATCGTCACAGTCACCTTGTTTATGCCCTGTGCTACCACCACTGCAACCACCTTAACCATGCCCTGATACACCGCCCTTGAATAGGCCGTGTACACGAACATCAACCCGACCTTTCGAAAGACGGCCTATGAGGCCGCTGTCAACAACATTCACAAAGACCTTTAACAAGACCTGTTGCGCAACCTTCCCAACCACCATTGAACAGGCGTGGGTAATAGCCTTAGCAACGGCGATACTCATGACGTGTTGCACCCCCTTAGACAGGGGCGTGTCGTTGGCCATCTAGGAGACCGGCCAGCCGTACCGTGCTATGCATGTCACCAACGCAGCCCCCGCGCAGTGTGCTCATCGCCAACCAAAAGGGCGGTGTCGGCAAAAGCTCGATCGTCGCAGCGGTCGCAGGCATGGTCTCAGCCGCCGGACGCCGGGTACTCGTCGTTGACGCGGACCAGCAGGCAAACGTCACAGCCTCCGATCTTGGAGTTGAGGGAGACCGCGGGAAGGGCCTCAGCATGGCCCTTCAGTACGCGCACCCGCTCGAACCCACCCGAGAGGTCCGACCGAACCTCGATCTCATCCCCGGAGGACCGGCACTCGCGGTCATCGGCGCGATCGCGGCGACCGCTGCCCAATCAGGAATGGATCTGCGGGGCAACCTCGTGTCCACCCTCACCGAATTGCAGTCCGTCGAACACTACGACCTGATTCTGATCGACTCGGGCCCCGGAGACGCCCCACTGCTCGACGCACTGCTGGGTACCGCGCGTTACCTCCTCGTGCCGACCAAGGACGACGATGCAAGCCTGTCGGGAGTGGAGCTCCTCGCGGCCCGCTACCTTCGCGCACGGGAGAACGGTTCCCTCATCCAACTTCTCGGTGTCGTGCTCTTTGATGCGAACCCACGCGCGACAGCGCGGAACCGTGAAGTTTTCGAGCAGGTTGAGGACCTGCTCGAAGGTAGCGGCGCTGCGCCGTTCGAAACCTTCATTCGCTCTGATCGTGCAGCCGCCGTCGATCTCCGGATCCGTCACCTGACCCCCGCGGAACTGGTCGCCGCCGCCGAGGATCAACTGAAGAATCGGATCCAGCGGCTGCGCGACAAGAAGCGCCTCGGTGAGCGTTTGTGGTCCCGAGACCCGTCCGGTCTCGCGAGTGACTACCAATCCCTTACCCGAGAAGTTCTCAGCCGGTTGGCGTCGGCGGAGAAGGACGAAGTCTCCGGGGGAGTGGCGTGAGTGCACGACGCCGGAAGGCCGCTTTCGATCCCGGAGCTCTTGGAGATCTCGACGATCTGCTCCCCACACTGAGCATCGTCACCGAAACGGTCGACGAAACGACTGCCCCGCAGTCCGCACCCTCACCGGACGACCAAGAAAGCGAAGCAGCGGCCACCGTACCGGAACCGTCACCCGCAGCGTTGCCCGATCCCCCCGAGTCGGACGACGCGTCGCCAGAATTGCCGAACGCTGAATCTGAAGCCCCCCAACTGCAGTCCGAGGCTTCAAAGCCGGTCGTTGCGCCCCGTCGGAAACCCAAAACACGCAGCGACAGCAGCCCGGTGCCGATCCGGACCGCCCCTCCTGAGGTCTATCTCCCCCCGGCGGTATACACCGCACTGCGCCAACTCACGCTCGAGGAAAGACAGCGTGACCGCGCAACGGCGCGTCCCTATGGGCAAGTAGTCCTCGACGCTGTTGAGAGGCACGCCGGCGAACTTCAACGCCACTGGAGCGCCGCAGAACCTCAAGCAAGCGCTGGACTGTTCAAGCGGCGCGAGGCAGGTGCGCAACCGCGCCGCCGACGGCACAGCGAGATTCAAGCTCGTGTGCCTCTTGCCGGGATCATCGCCTCCGATACCGCCACACTCGATGCTCTTGCCGAAGAGTGGTCCGCGGGTAGCCGTAGCGCGCTGGTCGAACACGCACTCCGCCTGTATTTGGATGTCAGACCAGACTGAATAACGGCAACCGCACCAGGACACGCGCGAATCGATAATCGAACGGGGCGGGGAACCGGGGGAGGGGCGTCCAGTCGTGGAGAGAGCCATCGTCGCCTCAACAAAGTGGCGGTGGTGTCCCCAGCCCATCGGACACCACATCGCACGCGGACCCTCCGGGAAAAGGTCGTCACTGCGGACACCCGTCCCGATATGGTGACGCGGTGGCCGAAACAACGTTCTCCCGAGACACGATCGTGGGTCTGGTCGCACTCCTCACGGTCGGTCTCGCGGCACTGGCGCCCGGCCTCTCGCTGGGCTGGAAATGGGTCAGTGGCCAGGGCAGCACGTCGGTTACGGCGATCTTGTTTCTGATCCTTCTGATCTTCGGCGGCAGTGCGGCAACGGCGTACGCATGCCGTGGACTCTGGAGCCGCTTCCGTCGTCCAACACACGATTGACTGCACCGTCAGGCACGGCACGATCAACGCGGGAAGGGGACAGCCCAGTCCTATCGATCGTGGCGCCGGAACCGCGCCGCCGACCACACCGACTTGGCTCGCGACCCTCGCTTGGTAGCCCTCGCTTGCCTATGACGATCCAGCAGAGGGCTTACCGCCGCGGCGATTGCATCGACGGCTTGTCACAGGCCCTTCCGCCTGCCTCTAGAGCTCTCCACGCCACCCGCCTTGCCTCACACCGCCTTACCGGGCTCCAACGGCTCGGCGTCGGGCTGAATCGCGCGACCATCGTTGTAGGTCTCGGCAATCACTCTCAGTTGCGCTGCGAACGCCTCCTGCGTGAACTGCATAAGCGAGTACGGTCGCCCGGTCTTGCGACGCACGAGGCGTACCGCGGCCCGGGCGAGCGCGTGCAGATCATGGGGCACATTGACTGTGCTAGTCCCACGTGAAGGCCGCATGTGCCGCCCAACATCGTTCACCACAGGTGGCCTCCAGTCCCTACGCGACCACTGCCCGTTGTCCGAACAGCCCCAGCTTCTGCATGTGAGTCAGCGCAGCTCGGTAGTCGCTGGTGACCGTCTTTGCCCTGTAACCGTAGATCGGCACCGGAACATAGTTCGTGTAGGCCTCATCCACGATGCTCGCGCGACGGATCGGGGGCGTCACCCTGTCCTCGTATTCGCTCAGCAGATCGTCCATCTGCTCACGGTAAACGTCGCCGATCGGGGGGACTGCGCAGGGGACGATGGACAGCAGCGGAACGTCGACGCGGTAGGTCCGCTTGATCTTCCGCAGTTCCTGCTCCAACGCCGGGATGCCTTCGTTCTCCTTGCCGGATGGCTTCGTGCATGTGATCAGGCCCCACGATCCGTACGGCCCTTCCTCATCGACGGTTGTCGCGAGGATGCCGGCGATCACCAGAACATTCAAGGAGCCGGGGGAGTCGATCAAGGTGACGTCGACAGGATCCGCTTCCTCGAGGGCGTCACGCAGATGAAGGACACCACCGGTTACTGCGGGCAGCTCCACGATCAGCTTGTCGAGTGTGTCACGAGCGGCGGGGACGATTGTGAGGTTGGGGATCTCCTCGTACACGGGTTGGTCGGCTTCGTCGTACCCCCGCAGCACCCGCGCCGGGCGTTCGACTTCCTTGATCGAAGCGTTGCGCCGGAGGACGTCGGCCGCGGTCTTACCGGAGGCTTCCGGGTATCCGAGCCAGGTGCTTGCGTTTGCCTGACTGTCCATGTCGAGAACTCGGACGCGGTATCCGTCCTGGGCGAGCAGCGTGGCGGTCGACGTGACCGTCGTCGTTTTTCCGGCACTGCCGGACAGGGTTGCTACTGCGTAGGTAGCCACGGGAACTCCTTGCGGTTTGAAGGTTCTGAATTCGTTGGTGTCCGCTTATGGGTGATGCACGGTGCATCACCCCGCGGCGGGAGCGAACTCGGTGATGCACCGTGCATCACCGACGTCAATCGGCGAGCGACAGTGCGCGGCGCGCGGCGTCGAGGCGGGCTTCCTCCCACGCGGTCGGCTTGTAACCGGCACGCTCGGACAGCAAGTCCAAGTACGCGAGATCAGAACGGCCCCACTCCCGGGAGGAATCGGCTGCCGCGAGTTCGTAACCTGCAACCGCACATGCCCAGGCGATCTCACTGCGGCGCTTCTCGTCGCCGTTCTCGACACTCACCCGGAACTCGGTGGAGTCGAGACCTTCCAATCCAACAAATGCCTGCGCCAGCCTCCACCCCTCCTTGCTCGTCGCCAGAGCGGAGATGCCATAGGCGTATTGGTCGATAAAGTAGGTCACCAACTTCTCCCGTGACGGAACGGAGGCCGCGAGCTTCTTGCCCGCTTCTCGACGCGCCTTCGCTGCCGCCGTCCCTGCTTCCGCTTCCCGCTTCGCGGCCAACTCGTCGGCATTGCCTTCGGCTCGAGCGGGTTTGTCGACGGCGTAGTAGACAAGCGTTCCTTGCCCGGGGTCGATCGCGCCGACGACTTTGGTGCTCGCGAGATCGATATCGGACACCTCGAACAGTCGATGCTCATGGAAGCTCTCACCGAACCGCTCGCGCGGATCCACGATATCGAGTCCCGCAGCCGATGCCTGCTCTCGGGACTTCCGTTCCGTCAACACACGTTCAGCCGCGCGCGTCGGGCTCATTCCGCGATCAGCAATCAGCGTGAACGCCGCAAGCTGCTCGGAACGACGGGTATCCGAGCTTTGCGCCGGGTCTGGCTTCTTCTGCCAGCTCCGTGCAGGACCGTAGGGGAGCGCACCCGCCAAAGCGGCGCCCTCGGCGCTTCGAATCGCGTCCTCCGCAATCGCAGCCTGGACCTCGGGGGCAAGGAGTAACAGCGACAGCCGCCTGGACACCGTCGCCTGATCGACGCCCAGTTTGTCCGCGATGGCACGCTGGCCCATTCCCAACTCGGAGTACCGAGCGAACATCTGAGCCTCGGCGATCTCCGAAAGGTCCTGGCGTCCGAGATTCTCCAACGTCATGGCGTCGAGGTCGCCGTGATCGTCCATCACGGCGTCGTCAATCACCGCCGGAATCGTCGCCAGCCCGGCGGCAATGGCGGCCGCGCGGCGGCGGTGCCCGTAGATGACCACATACTCGGCATCGTCACCAAGAGCGTGAGCGAGGTCGGGCCGTTGCGCGAGGAACCCCTCCCGGGTTACAAGCAACCCGGGAACCTTGATGCCATTCGCCCTGGCGCCGTTGACCAGCTCATCCCACTTTGGGTCACCAGCCTGAGGCTTAGACCTGTCGGGGTCGTTGAACGGGTGCGGTACGGTCTGAAGCACCGGAACCTGCACCACGGTTTGGCCGTCGGCGGCAGCTAATCCAGCAAGCGCGGCCGTGATGCCGCCCGTGTTCGCATCGCCGTTCGTCTGCGTAGGTGCGCCAGAAGAGGCTGCGGCCGCGAGCTCCTCGCTATCCTCGCCGCCGGCGTACTTTCGGAACCGACTCGCAGTCTTCCTGCCTGCCGGTTTACGTGCGGCCGGCTTGCGTTTGCTCGCGGCCGGACTGGTCGATGAGCTGGTGGCCACCATTTCGGATGTCACTCCGGCGCTCATAATCCTCCATTCTCTACGCATGCTTTGCATGTATTCAGTTGGAGCGTACTGGGAACGAGCTGCCTCCATTGACATCTCCGGCGGCGTGTCGCGATCGGGTGATGCACCGTGCATCACCCGAAAGGTCCGCCCTTGGGCAAGCGCAATGTCACCACTAGCTGGCCATACGGTCAATAACGGTCCCGTAGCGCTAATGCGAGTCCAACCCGGCATTCTCTCGACGTGGGCGATTCGCTGATCCGACCCGGGTGGATCGCCACCGGGGTGAGTCCACGGGTGATGCACGGTGCATCACCCCGCGTGCTTCGCCATCGTTCGAGCGTCCTAGGTGAAGGCGGCCCTAAGCCTTACAGCACTGCGGTGATGCACGGTGCATCACCTCCACGTGACACCACGGGTGATGCACGGTGCATCACCCGTGGACGATCCATGCCCGGATCGACCACCTGACGTGAGCACGGCCATCCAGCGAGCCTCCGCCGACGCTGGTGCCTATCGTTGCCGTAGTCGACACCAAGATTCATATTTGGCGGGCCTCCAAACATCCAGCCCGTATCGCGATCGGACAGTAATGGTCAGCGGACACGACCCTGAGAGCGGGTGATCATGCCGAGTCGGCGGGGCGATCATGCTTTGCTGCAAACGTCAGAACCCAACTATTCCGCGTTCTCCTGACATGCACATCGGTGCACGCGATCGATGCAGCCCCCGATGTGGTCACCGCGACGGGGGTTGGGTCCGCCCTTCATGCATGTTCAATCTGTTGTGCAACATTTGAGCGAAAGCGCGGCAGTCAGCCAGGACGGCGTGTGCGTCGATCCAACGGCGCCGGGGCTCGCAGCGCCTGGCGCGACAGCACCGGCAGCAGGTTTGTGCCTTCCGGCAACTTCGACTGGACACGGGCGGATTGCCTGCTCGGCCAGCCCGCCCATGCCTGGAACTAGATGCAGGCGACGCGCGTGTGCCAACTACCAGGTCGGCGCTCAAACGCTACCGCCGTCCCACAGTGTCGATGCCCCCTGGGGGGTGATGCACGGTGCATCACTCCCAGGCTCAGCTCGATGGGAGTGGGCAGTCAGACACCTACACGCCGAAATTCGAACTCGAGGAAGCGGCCGACGACCAGCTGATCTCATCGCCTCGCCACCGCGTGAAGCTCCGCGCATTCGATGGCGCGGCCGCCCTCAAGAACTGGTGAGGTAGAAGACTTCGGCGGATAGCAGTCCGGTGCCCCGAATCGGCAGCGGGTTTCCTAGGTGATCGGGCCCCGATCTCCCTCGCACTGCGTGTGTCGGCAGATCGGGGCGGGGAGATACCGACACTCGCCGGAGCGGCGTCATCAGGTTCCCGACGGCGCCCTACCGGCAACTCCCGGGACGCGGAAGGTATGTGCAGGAGTGGTGAGTGGATCGGCGAGTGAATCCGTCGGCACCTTCGTGGGTGCATCGGCCGACGCACTGAAGGGGCGGGAATGAGGGTCGAGTCAACCGGCGCATCATGCCCCTGCGGCCCATCGCCGGCACATGTGGGGACAAGTCCCGGATCCTCGAAACCCCGGCGACGGTCGGAGAAACAGGGGTGTGAGCTTCTCGGCGTCCCACAGCCGAGCACCTATCCCGATGGTGCACCTCATGAACCTCGGACCGCGCCATTGACGGATACCAGCAACATCGATCGCCCGCCACTCGCGTGCGACTCCCGATCCACTTCCGCCCCGCGCCGCATCACTTAGTGCGCCTCGCATGCAGGGCACCCGCGGACGACCCACTGAAACCTGGTCAGGCACACTCTTACCCTTGCGAGCGGCACCATTGCCATTTCATTCACGCGAAAGCCCGCCGCCCCTTTTCGCTCCCCTCCACCACGGTCGGAGGCATTCTGACGTACACCGCTATCCCGCAGCGGGTTTCTACCGCAAAGTTCCACCTTTCGTCGACCTGCTGGCGAACGCGACCCTCGACGCGTTCACATATCGACATGATCCCGACCGCGTACAGAATTGCTCTGTTGCCGCACGTCGGCGAACCTTCGGAGTCGGGTCGTGCACGGACGGTGTCGCCGACAGTTGCTCAGCGAGGTAGCGGCACTACACCCGCAACCAAGCTAGCCTGCACCAACATTCGAGCTGAGATCCACTGCTCCGACCCGGTCGCGCGACATTCCTTTTACGCCCTCGTCCTCAGCCGTAGGGCTCGAATCATCACCGAAGACACTCGGGCGACCCACCCTGCGGCGCTCGATAGTCGAAGCCAGCTCCGTTGAGCTCGAACGCCCTTAACGCTGGTGCCAGGTTGGCCACCGACAAGTACCTGGTCACATCTGGGCGACCGCCTGCTGACGCCGGTTCAGCGTTGCTGCAAGCGCTTGACGGCACCGCTGACGGTACTCTGCAGACGCAATCAGGGCATCCCGGCGGCTGAGACGCGCATCGCGGTCGATAATGCGCTGACGGGCCTCCTGGGCCGCTTTTTGAGCCATCTCGGTCGGTGAGGGTTGAGTCCAATCGATGTGCGCCAGCCTCCAACGGAGAAACCCGACAGGTCGCTCGATGTGAGTCGGCCACGTCCAGCCTCGCTGCTGGGTATCCCGCGTCAGTTCAGCGGCGATGTCACGACCACGCCACCGGGTCTCATCGATGCCGGCATTCGCGAGTGCCTCGCAAATCAATCCCACATGCCCGGCCGAAGCGAAGACTGGGGCATGAACAAGCAGCTCAGCGGCTGTCCGTTGCAGTTCGATTGCCCGAGGCTGCGGCGGCGTCGTCCTAGGATTTTTCGAGTCCTCGCCCGTGCGCGTTCGCGCGCGCGTTGGTGATAACTCTCTAACAAGAGATAACAACTTAAATCCCCTAGAAGGGGATAGGGGGCCACGAGAACGCAACTGGGGATAACTCGAGAGAGCACCATCCTTGGAGCGACGAACCTTCTTCGCCAGCTTCTTCGTCACCACCTGTGCCTCGATGACGAGGGATTTCGGGGATGTCAGCGCCCACACTGACGCTGCACGACGTTGAATCCGCCCATGGTGGGATTCCGCAGCGTGAGATTCTTCAGCTGTCAAGTACCGCCCACGCACCATCTCGCAAGCTACCGAGAGGGTGTGAAGGGCCCTTCTCGCGCGTTTCACCACCGACACACTGACTCCGCTGCGGTGGGCGATCGTCTCCCTGGAGGCGCACACACGACGGCCTGTTGACCGCTCAGCGAACGAGGCCATCGTCACAGCCACGGCAAAGACGAACTCCGTGCTGACCTTGAACCATCGGCACACCCCTCGACCGGTGGGGGAATTCAACACTTCGCGGACCTGTCGCTGCCAGGCAGCGCGCCCGGTCCATGCTGGCGTCGAAGCCTGCCCGCTCGGATCTACGGGTAACGACCAGGAACGGCCTCGCTGATCGCTCTCGGCGTTGAGCCGTTCGACACGATTGACTCGCTCGACAGCGGCCGAGACCAGAGCATCCCACTCGGTGTCATCGGTAGAAGAAACCTCACCGACTGGGGCAATCGGAACATGGTTGTCGAAAAATTCGGCCGCATTCGCGGCGGATTCGGGGTGCATGACGCGCCTTTCACGCGCCCTTCACCAAGATGTTGCCGTGAGTCGCTGGCATCACCAGCGGGACATGGCTTACCCTGACAAGAGCGCACGGTATCGACACGACTGCTCGCGGGACTGCCAATCACAGGAGCGGTCGTGTTGGAACGGCCAGATATGTTCGGTGGGTCTCATCCGTAAAGGGTGGGACCCACCGACGTTTTCGCTAGTGGAGTGGGCACCTCCTCACGGCATGCCTGAACGCCGGAAGAGCCGGCGACATGAGGTCAGCGCATACGGAATCGTCACGTTGGCGCAAAAATGAGAGGTCGCGAACACCAATATCACGCCGTGTCGCGTGCGCACGACGAATCGCGCGTTCTATACTCATAGAAGGCAGACCTCCTCCCTTGCGTGGTGGTTTGTACGACGAGCGGAACCCCCGGAGCTGGCGAGCGAAGGGGGGTTTCGCCTTTTCTGGGCTCTGTTCAGCCCGTCATTGGCAACTCTTCCTGTCTGGCTTGCGCCGGAATCGCTGGCTCGTTCTCGAGTGCCAGCTGAACAAGCGCGATCATTCGATCGGTGATTGTCTTGACCCGACCATCGTCAACCGGTGCGAGAATCCGATCGGCGATCTCCGCGGGGAACTCAACCCCGATATGGCGAACGGCGACGTCGCGGGCTGGGCGCCCGCCCCGACTTTTCCGAGTTGTCATGCCTTAAATCCTGCTCTTTGGGTTTAACTAAACCGCGCAGCGACACGCCGAGTTAAATAAAACTCGAAAAGTGCCCCAGAGAGCCTCCTCTGGACACGAATCTGGCTCCGAATCGTATGCGAACGACCGCCGGCAATCAGCGAAAATATTTGATCAAGCGAAACGCAAATTGCATAGACAATCACACCACCCGAGAAACGTCACGTGATGAATCAAAATCTATGTGAGACACAGAGTTACGCCTTAGAACCGGGGTGGGGAGCGGCCACACAGAGAGCAAGCCCGTCGCAGAACCCCGTCGATCAGACCCTGTCGGATGAATAGTCAGCGTCGCTTTTCCGCACCCGGATCGAGTGCGATGGGAAGGTATTGAAATGCTTCAAGAAGTTCATCCGCACTGAGGCCGGAGCGAGCAAAATCCAGACGATAGCTGATCAATCTCGGAAAACTGCAGTTCGAGACGCTCCGGGGTATCCAACACCCTACGAATATCGATCGCCATCACTTCAGCGACACAGTCAAGGGCGGGCGGGCCTGCGCATTCGCGCACCGTCTGAACCCCGAAACCCCGCGCCCAGACGACAAGAGCGGGTGCCTCATACGCCCTGGGGCAATGCGCGCACTCACACAACCAACACCTCGGCACCGCCTGACAGGAGCAACCAGCAAAGCCCGCCGACTGCGAATAAACGACACCTCACCCGCCGCCACAAGACTCTTGAGGGGTTCGCAGGCGTTTGTACCAAAATGTGTAGACCAAGCGGGCGTATTCGGTCCGATGGGAACTGTCTCTGCAAATCCATTCTTGGTCCTACGCAGGTCACTTTTAGGGTTCCCGCGCATACCGAATGAGAACCACAGTCGCCACAAGATCGCCATCAACCAAACCAGTCGAGATGTCCGCCCAACGGGTCCGGCCCAATTACCCCGTCGCGCCGATCGATCCGCTATCGACGAACGTACTGAATCGGACTTTTTGCCGGACAGCAAGGGATGCGCATACTATGCGAAGCCAGGGAAATCCGCACTCACAACTACGGCTGGAATCAGAACATGAGATGCATCGGATTCGGAAACCTCTCAATGACTGAGCTCGCCGGCATTTCGAGAAGCAGCGCCACATCGCTGTCGGGTCTCGTGACTACCGGGTGCGGACTGCCTCAACCCCTCATGACGAACATCGTTCCAATCAACCCAGCGCTCGTGTTGAACTTGCCGTAACGGTGCACCGAGAAGCCGTGCCGCCGGGGGAGGCGTGCGAGAAACTGAGTGTGTCATTTGGTCGGAGGGGAGTGTGCGTACCGACGCTCCGGGGATTGATGAATTTCACTTCGCAACCGAGAGGTCCACTTGGTCGATACATCTAACAATCCTCCCCTCTCACTTGGACGAGCACCCGACCTCACCCGCGCAACATTCGACTCAAGGGAAGGTAGTCGCGGAAGGGCACTGCGGAAAGTCCGATCGCGTTCAGACGCATAAGGTCATGCGTCCGTATGTGAATCGTGCGAGCATCGACCAATTTGTGCACACGCAACGGATGCAGTGGAGATGTCGCGCAAGAGCATGAGATTTCACGATCCGAGGATCTGAAGCGGTGACCTCTTGGCCGCGCTGATCTGCAACCCGCGCCGTGCGATGCACGGTGCATCACGCGTGGAAACCGGTGATGCACCGTGCATCACCACAGGTCGAAGCAAGGTGAGGCCCACTCCACCTCACGGACGTTGAAAAGAAGAATCTGCCCTCGACGGCAGATGGTCGAGGGCGGAGCCACAGGGTTGCGGTCACCGCTTGGGTGCCTCCGTGTCGCACGTCCCAAGAGGCTGAGACCTCGGCACCGACGTCGCTTGCAACGCCGTGCGTCTTGGGAACGCGGAGTTGATGGCGGCCGTGCGATGGGAGCGGTGACTGTCAGCGCCTGACCGGATGCCGGGGTCGCCCGGCGTACAAACGCAACTGACACTTTCGCCTGATGTCGAGCAAGAGGGTTCGTCCATGTGGAGATCGACCGCCGTGTTGCGATCGGTCGACGCGCTGAAGGATTCCGGGTTCCGGAATCTGCCCGATCCGGATACCCGGTGGCCACTAAATCATCGGCACGAAGAGGAGCAGTCGCAGTCGTGGTGTAGTGCGCACCCACCCGACGAACTCTGGCCGCCAAAAAGGGGCGGCGATACCAGAGCAACTATGCCCAATTGGAGTTGCGGCGCGGGTGAGACGTCGCTGCGACGCTGTCGAGCCGGGCATCGGCAACACGTTCGACGACCTCCGCGACACCGTGCGTGATACCTGCCTCGGCGATGAGAATGACTGCACCGAAGGGGAATGGGAACGGTGATGCACGGTGCATCACCCGGAAGTAGGTGATGCACCGTGCATCACCCAAGGGGGGTACCTGGTGGCGATGTAGGTGACAACTACACCAGAGTCAGTGTGATTGCGGGAGCAGGCCATTGGAAGGTGCGGTCGCCTCATGGTGTTGCCCACCAACACTGGTTCGGCACGCGGGAGGCCACCCCTTGCGTAGGTACACGCGTTACTTCAATCCGAGCAAAGAGTCGTTCCACTGGGAGATGTAGTTTGGAAGCTGTTCCCGCTCGTCTTCACGTGGCTTCGGGGTCACTGTGGAGGTGCCACAGGGCGGGGCGGCGCGCTCCAAACCTTCGGTCTATCCGTACGGAAGATGAGAACAACGTGCACCCTTGATGCCTGACGCGCAGATTCGGAGAGATGACGGGCAGAATTTGTTGGTGCAAATACTGTCGTCGCCGAGAAAGTCGACTATCGGCCACCCGATTTCCCCGACCGGCGGGGTACAACGGCAGATCCGTACATGCCGCCGCTTTGCCCGAGTGATGTTCCACGGGGTGACGTTTCGAGGTCACTCCGCCGATTGAGTGCTGAGCGGGGAAGTGTCAGCCCCTCGGGGTCGTCGCGGATCGGCGGCAGAGAGTGAGCCTCATCGGTCAGGTACCACTCGTCAAGGTTTCGAGACCCTCACGAGCCGTCAATATCTCACGCCACCTTCGTGGTTACCCGTCGGTAATAGTGTCGGATCCAAAGGGGTGTGATCGAATAACCTTGTGCAGTAAGAAACTTGCAAATATTGAGACGGCTGATTAGTGCAGGACAAGTCCTACAACCGCAGGCCCGACCTTTCACCCTGGACCTAGAGGTAGCCGATTCGGCATGAGCGCAGCCGATCAATGGGTGAGTCGGGGCGTAGTCAAGGCTCGGCAAGTGCCTTCAGTACACAGACGCATAGAACGCCAAAGTTGTTGTCACCCATCGCACCCAGTGCCCGTTCCTGGTCGCTCGCTTATCGCCATCCACTTCGAGTAGCCCGGGCTGGGATCGGTATAGATGAGGACGGACTGCGAAACCCCGCCGGAGCTGGCGGACGGCGGGGCCGCTACACCGGCAGTCGACTATCGGTTGCGCAGTGCGAACCAAGTCAGCTACTAGGGTCCAGCTGACGGGCGGGCCACCGACAACCTGCACATAGGATCAGCCGGTGCGGAACAAATCGTATGGTGTCAACCACTTGTGTCCCAAAAATGTGGCCTATAACACTGGAGTTCTTGCGGTAGACGCGAAGGCTGCACCTACATACAGCGGCTGATCCGCGAGTACCGAACAGCGCGTGAGAAAGTCGGTGTCCTACCGTCGACACGCCCGACCGCGGGTGGGGTCGTCGCTGGCCTTGGACGTCCGACGAGATCTCGTTCAGGTACTCATCAGAGGGTCACGGCAGGACCGGCCGCGGACGACGGCGACATCCAGCCGCGCGGGCTGGACAATAGACGAGGTGCTAATTATCGTTAGTATGTATCGTCTCGGCCGTCGGCCTTGGTGGCGATACGCCCATCCGGTGGTGGCTCTTCAATGGCTCACCGCCATTCCCATTCACGAAGGGTCGGCTCATGCGACTTGTCCTCCTAGGCCCGCCGGGCGCCGGAAAAGGCACGCAAGCACAGTTGCTATCGGAGAGCATGGGTATACCGCACATCTCGACTGGCGATCTATTCCGGACCCACATCACCCAGAACACCTCGCTCGGCAAGGAAGCAAGTCGTTTCTTGGATGCCGGTGAACTCGTTCCGAGCGCCCTGACAATCGATATGGTCCGTGACCGCCTCGCTCAGCCGGACACCGAGAATGGATTTTTATTTGACGGGTTTCCGCGTTCGATAGCTCAGGCAGAGGCATTGGCCCACAGTCTCGACCAGCGCGGCGTGAAGCTGAACGCCGTCCTGTCCTTCGTCATTGACGAGGAGATGGTCATCGAGCGCATGCTTGCTCGAGGTCGTGCCGACGATTCCGAGGTGGTCATCCGCAACCGGTTGAACGTGTATGCCGAGGAAACAGCGCCGCTGCTCGATCACTACTCGGACCTGCTCATCGCGGTCGACGCCTCCGGCGCGGTCGATGAAGTGAATCGCCACATGCAGATGAAACTTCACGCCAAGGTCAACGCTCTCTGAGTCGAGTCGTCCGAGTTGCACATTCGACATCGCCAACGCCACCGCCGTCGTCGGACGGGCTCCGCTACGGCTTTCATGTTGTGTACGCCGAGGTTGTGCGATTGCAAGCAACGTTCAGATCGCGTGTCGGTGGGACGAGTGAAGTCGGGGACGAGAGAGATGAAGCCAATGAAACGGCACGTTGAAGGACAGTCCGCCCCTGTCCGGTCGGTCACGAAGTCTGACCTTCGCGAGGTGGCGCTAACGTTGTTTGCCGAACGTGGTTACCACGGGACGTCGTTGAAGGAAATCGCTCAAGAACTGGGGATACGGACCCCGAGCCTGTACAACCACATGGAGTCGAAGGGTTCCCTGTTGAGGGAGATCGTTCTCCAGACACTCCATCATGTGGTCGGAGATTTCGAGCGTGTGCTGGCGGAGACGAGCGACCCGGCCGACCGACTGCGGGCGGCTACCGCAGTGTATGCGTACCGGCACGCTACCCATCGGCGCGAGGCGTTGGTTGTCAATCAAGAGGCAATACATCTGGAGGAGCCTGATTGGACTGTGGCGCAGCAGACTCGGCGCCAACACGAACACGGTTTCCGTCAGTTGATTGTCGATGGACAGACGGCGGGGGTTTTCTCAGTCGAGTCTCCGAAAGTGGCGTCCTTCGCGATTCGTGAGATGTGCGTGTCGGTCGCGCGATGGTTCCGCAGCGATGGCCCATTGTCGGCAGCCGACGTCGCGGACCAGTACAGCGCGTTCGCGTTGGGCATTGTCGGTGCCGAGGGTGCAGCGCCACGCCTGTCGACTCCGTTTACACCGTCGGTTTTTGGCGGCATGCCGCTTCGGTCGGTCTGAGGATTTCGGGCACGGTTCGGAGCCGGTAGTGATCGTGGTAGGGCCCAGTTCCCGGGTGCAACGCGCCTGTGCCGTTGCATCTGTGCCGCGTTTGGTGAGCGGCAGGGCATGTCGGCATTCTTTCACGGGCTCTCCGATGACACCTTTACTCGGCCCTCACCGGGGACAAGGGTTGTTGAGCTCTCACACGTGGCGCGCGGCTGATGGCATCGCTTCGCGGATGCGAGCATGGATTGGTGACTGACTCTCACGGAGCGGATTGCCCGTCCGGCCTTCGCGAGTGGCGATAATCTCCGCGGCAATGGAAATCGCGGTTTCCGCGGGCGTTCGGCCCCCGATGTCGAGTCCAATCGGCGCGTGCAAGCGGCCGAGTTCGGTGTCACCGAGGCCGAGCCGTCGCAGGTCCCGTTCGCGGTTCAGGCAGGTCCGGCGCGATCCCATCGCGCCCACATACCCCACCTCGAGTCGCAGCGCCCGCTCGAGTAGCGGCAGGTCGAACTTCTCGTCGTGCGTGAGGACGCACAGCGCCGACCTCCTATCAAGCTGCTGGGACTGCAGATATCGGTGGGGCCAGTCGATGACTATCTCGTCCGCCTCCGGGAACCGTGCGCGGGTGGCAAACACCGGCCGAGCGTCACAGAGTGTCACGAAGTAACCCATGAGCTTTCCCACTTGAATCACCGCGCGGGCGAAGTCGATCGCTCCGAACACGATCATGCGTGGAGGCGGTGCGAAGCTGCTCACGAAGAGGCGAACGGCCGACTGGCAGTGGTCCCCGGCGCTACATTCGGCGATACCGGTGGATCCGGCGTCCAGCATCCCGGCCATCCGGATCTCGATGGCACGGTCGAGGTCGGTGTCGCCGGTGGATCCGTGGAGCACGTCACCTAAGAGCAGGTGCGTCGCGTTTGTGCTGTCGAGTGTGGTGGCGAGTGCGACGGGTGCCTGTGTGGCCACGGATTGTTGCACTTTGTCGAGCATTTGTGCGAGCGCGGGTGTCTGCGGGCTGATGAGGACCTCGATGGTGCCGCCGCATGTCAGTCCGACGGCGAAGGCGTCGTCGTCGGACACGCCGAACCGCTGGTAGGACGGCTGACCGGTCGAGATGACGTCGTGGGCGATGTCGACGACGGCTGCTTCGATGCATCCGCCCGAAATGCTGCCGACCACAGCGCCGTGTTCGGAGACGGCCATCGCGGTGCCCGGGCCGAGTGGTGCGCTGCCGAATGTCTGGACCACGGTGGCGACCGCGTAGGTGATGTTCTCGTGGTTCCAGCTCACGAGTTGGTCGAGGATTTCACGCATGTGGCACCTTCTTTCGGTGGCCTGCTGAGGTAGGCTAATTAACATTCGTTACAATGAACGTTTGTCCTGATGCGGCGGCACACGTCCGGTTCGGCGGCTGAGAAGGTGGGGATCATGACTGACTACATCGACAAGCGTTCGGCGTCCGTTCCGTCCGTCACGCGGGCGGACGTGTTCGATGCGGCATTGACGCTGTTCGCTGAACGTGGATATCACGGCACGTCGCTCAAGCAGGTGGCGGAGCGGCTCAGCATTCGGACGCCGAGTCTGTACAACCACATGGAGTCGAAGAGTTCGCTGTTGAGTGAGATCGTCCTGGGCACCCTTGACCGCGTCGTCGCGGATTTCGACCGGGTGATCGTCGAGGTCGACGATCCGGTCGAGCGGCTGCGGGTCGCCACCGAGGTGTATGCGTTGCATCATGCCACCCATCCCCGGGAAGCGTTGGTGGTCAATCAGGATTCCGCGAGTCTCGATGAGCCGGAGCGCACCTCGGCGCAGCAGATTCGCCGGGACCATGAGCGTGCGTTCCGGCAGATCATCGTCGACGGCGAGGAGGCGGGTGTCTTCGTCGTCGAGACGCCGAAGCTGGCGTCGTTCGCGATTCGGGAGATGTGTGTCAGTATCGCCCGCTGGTTTCACGAGGGTGGTGAGCTGACGGCGGAGGACGTGGCCCGGCAGTACAGCGAGTACGCCTTGAGCATGGTGGGCGCCAAACGGGCGTCGGGTAGTCGCCGAGGCCGGGCACGGAAGCCGGCCGCCGCGCGCTGACGGCTCGGTCGCGGCGACCGGCTTCGGGTGTCGCGCCTGGTCAGGCATAGGGGTCTGCGAGTCCGACGTACCGGATGTCGAGGTACTCGTCGATTCCTTCGAAGCCGCCTTCGCGGCCGAGACCCGATTGCTTGACTCCGCCGAAGGGTGCGGCGGGGTTGGACACGACGCCGACGTTGATTCCCAGCATCCCGGTCTCGAGTTCCTCGCTCATGCGGAGGGTGCGCGCGGTATCGCGGGTGTAGACGTAGGCGACGAGTCCGTATTCGGTGTTGTTGGCGATGTCGACGGCGTGCTCTTCGTCCTGGAAGGTCGTGATCGGGGCCACGGGTCCGAAGATTTCTTCGCGGAGGATGCGCGCATCGGTTGTGACGCCGGTCAGCACCGTCGGGGAGTAGAAGTAGCCGTCGCCCGGCACGGGCTGACCGCCGGTGACGATCGCGGCGCCGTGTGCGACGGCGTCCTGGACCAGGTCGTGAACCTTGGTCCGGGACTCTTCGTCGATCAGTGGGCCGAGTTGGGAGTCCGCCTCGATACCGGGTCCGACGATGAGGCGTGACATCTTGTCGGCGAGCTTGGTCGCGAACTCCTCCGCGACGGTTTCGTGCACGATGAACCGATTCGCCGCGGTGCAGGCTTCCCCCATGTTGCGCAGCTTGGCGACCATGGCGCCGTCGACAGCTGCGTCGATGTCAGCATCGGCGAACACGAGGAAGGGCGCGTTGCCGCCGAGTTCCATGGAGGTCCGCAGCACCTGCTCCGCCGAGTCCGCGAGCAGCCGCCGGCCGACTTCGGTCGATCCGGTGAACGAGAGCTTTCGCAGCCGGGGGTCGGCGATGAGCGGTCCGGTGACCGCTCCGGCGCGCGAGGTAGGAATGACGTTCAGCACGCCGGCCGGCAGCCCGACCTCTTCGAGGACCTGCGCGAACAGCAGGGTGGTCAGGGGCGTGAGCGTGGCGGGCTTGACGACCATCGTGCAGCCGGCGGCGATCGCGGGGGCGATCTTGCGGGTCGCCATGGCCAGCGGGAAGTTCCACGGGGTGATGAACAGGCAGGGGCCCACTGGCTGTTTGTGGACCAGCAGCCGGGTCTTCCCGTCGGGTGCCGCTGCGTATCGGCCTGACACGCGGGCGGCCTCTTCGGAGAACCACCGGAGGAACTCGGCGCCGTAGGTCACTTCGCCGCGCGCCTCGGCGAGCGGTTTGCCCAATTCCAGGGTCATCAGCATCGCGAAGTCGTCGGATCGGGCGATCACGGCGTCGAACGCCGCCCGCAGAAGTTCGGCACGCTCGCGGGGAGCTGTTCGTGCCCAGGCCTTCTGAGCGGTGGCCGCGGCGTCGAGGGCGGCGGCTCCGTCGGCGACGGTGGCGTCGGCGACGACGGCGAGTTCTCGACCAGTCGCCGGATCGTGCACGGGGAAGGTGTTCCCCGTGTCGGACGGGCGCCACTGCCCGCAGATGTACAGTCCGGTCGGGACCGCTTCGAGTAGCGCCTGCTGGGGTGTCTGAGTGCTCGTCAAGTGCTTCCTCACTTCTCGTCGTCGAAAATGATGACTTGCCGGATGGCGTTGCCGTCGGCGAGTTGGTCCATGGCGGCGTTGATATCCGACAGTGCGATCCGGGACGAGATCAGCTTCTCGACCGGGAGTTTCCCGTCGCGCCACAGCTGCGCGTACACCGGGATATCGCGGGCCGGTACCGCGGAGCCGAGGTAGCTGCCGATGACGGTCCGCGCGCCGGCCACTAGAGCGAGCGGCGAGATCGAGGACCGGGCGTCCGGGGCCGGAAGCCCCACGGTGACGGTGGTGCCGCCGGGAGCGGTGGCCGCGACGGCGGTCTCGAAGGCGCGCGGGTGCCCCGCAGCCTCGATGACGATCGGGGCCTGAATGTTCCGTTCCGCGACTTCTTGGGGGGTGTAGGTAGAGGAGGCGCCCAACTTCGTTGCCTGGGTGAGCTTGTCAAGATTCGAGTCGACTCCGATCACCTCACCTTGACCGAGGGACAGCGCGGTGATCAGCGCTGCCATACCGACGCCGCCGAGCCCGACGACCATGACGGCTTGCCCCGGCGCCGGGCGGCCTGCGTTGATCACCGCGCCGCCCCCGGTCAGCACGGCACATCCGAGTACGGCGGCGATCTCGGGTGGAACGTCGTCCCCGACGGGTACGACCGAATGCTGGTCGACGACGGCGTGCGTGGCGAAACCGGAGACGCCGAGGTGGTGTTTGACGTCGGTGCCGTCGCGGTGGAGGCGGATGTCGCCACCGAGGAGGGTGCCGGCAGTGTTCGCCGCGCTGCCGGGACTGCAGGGCAGTTTGCCGTCGGTTCGGCATTCGGCGCAGTCGTTGCAGCGAGGCAGGAACGCCATGACTACACGCTGACCGACCGCCAGATCCGACACACCGTCGCCGAGCTGTTCGATCCGGCCGGCCGCCTCGTGACCGAGCAGCATCGGGATCGGTCGCGACCGGTTGCCGTCGACGACCGACAGGTCGGAATGGCAGATTCCCGCCGCCTCGATACGGATGAGGACCTCACCGGGTCCCGGCGGGTCGAGTTCGAGCTCGCCGATCGAAATAGGTGTCGATTCCGCGTACGGCCGGGGACGGCCGCTCGACTCGAGAACGGCTCCGCGAATCTTCATAGTGATACTTCCCTTCTTCGGCGTCTGACAGCACAGGCTGCGACCGCACCCCGGGGAACCGGGTGCGCGGGGGACGGCGAACTACGTGGTGACGGCTGACTCCGGTCGGCGCAGCCGGTGGCGTTGAATCTTCCCCGAGCCGGTACGTGGAATCTCAGGCACCACAATGAACTCCGCCGGCACTTTGAAGTAGGACAACGCCGCAGCGCAGCGGCTTCGCAGATCGTCCTCATCGATGCCGCTCTCGTCTGCGGCGACCACGAACGCGATGGGAACCTCTCCGAGCGCGTCGTGTGGCGCTGCGACGACGGCCGCGTCGGTCACGCCCTCGCATGCGACGAGGACGTCCTCGATCTCTGCGGGATAGATGTTCTCACCGCCGCGGATGATCAGCTCCTTGATGCGCCCGCTGATGCGGATGAACCCGTTCTCGTCCCGGTGCGCCAGATCCCCGGTGTGATACCACCCATGGGACAGTACCTCCGCGGTCGCCTCCGGCAGGTTGTGGTAGCCCCGCATCACGTTGGGGCCCTGGACCCATAGCTCACCCTCGTCGCCGGGAGCAGCGTCCGTTCCGGTCGCGGGGTCGATCAGGCGAACGGTCAGCCCGGGCAGCGGCAGACCGCACGAGCCGGGAACGCGACCGGCTGTGGGCGAGTTCATCGTCACCATCGTGGAGGTTTCGGTGATGCCGTATCCATCCAGTAACGGCACGTCGGCGAATTCTTCGAACGCTTCGTTGAGCGCTGTTGCCATCAGGGCGCCGGCGGACACGCACAGGCGCAGCGAGGGGGCATCGAGGCGGGTGTCGGTCGCCGAGTCCATCAGGTACCGGAACATCGTCGGCACCCCGGGCAGGAACGTGACGCCGTCCTCGGCCAGAGCGTGCAGTACCTGGGTGGGGGAGAACTTCGGCAGGAGGTGCTCGGTGGCCCCGGTCGCGGCGACGCCCAGTACACACAGCACCAGGGCATAGGAGTGGAACAGGGGAAGTGCGGAGAGCACCACGTCGGAACTGCTCAGGCCGGCGATCGGCACCCAGCACGCGCCCACCACCCACAGGCAGCTGCGCTGGGTAAGGTGCACCCCTTTCGGCCGGCCGGTGGTGCCCGAGGTGTAAAGCATCCAGCACCAGGCATCGAGATCAGTGGAATCGGGTGCGCTGCCCGAGGGGGTCGCCGCGATCAGGTCGTCATAGAAGACCACCTTCACCCTGCCCGAATATCCGACATCGGTGGGTGCTCCGGTGACCACGACGAACTTCACGTGTGCGAGGTCCGTTCCGCCGTCGTCGATCAGAGCGAGGACGGTCGGCAGATGAGCCATGTCGGTGAGAACGGCGGCGGCGCCGGAGTCGGCGAGGATGTGGACGAATTCGTGTCTCGTCCCGCCCGGATTGGCGCAGACGGTGACGATATCGGCCCGGGGGGCGACCAGGTATCCCTCCGCCACTTCGACGCAGTTGTCCAGATACATCAGAAGCCGGCCGCCGGAGTTCAGGCCGAGGTCGCGGAGGTGACCGGCAAGGCGCGCAGTCCGAGACTCGAGCTCCGCGTACGTCACCGCTTTGTTCGGGTCGCGGAAAGCGACCTGATCCGGCCGTTCGGCGGCGTGCTTGCCCAGTAGTTGGGGGATGGGCACGATCACGTCGGTGTGCAGCACAATACCTCCATGAGAAGACTAATGATGGTTAGTTAGTGTAGCCGTCCGGGTGTTGGCCGGGAAGGGGTCGGGGAGGGTCTCGGTCGCACGAGCGGCCGGGCCTCTCTTCGGGACTTCCTGTTGCAACGCTGCCGCGGGCGGGCCGAATTGTCGCCAGCCTCCTGCCGGACCCCGGCGGTGTCGAGCCGCAGTCCCACCGCGTTCAGCTCGTCTTGACGTGAGCGCGATCACAACTACATACTAACGCATATTAGTTAGCTCATGTGACGACGCCACCTCGGCGGTCAGTTCGAGAGGAAAATCATGGAAGTAGATCACTTCACGGTCGGGCGTACCCTCAACGCGCCCATCGACCCGGACATCCAAAAGGTCGCATCCTCAACCTATTTCGCGGAACTGATCGAACGCCGGTCCCGATTCGTCCGCCTGGCCCTCGCCGGCGCGAGCCTGTGGTTCGGCGCGTTCCTCATGCTGACTGCCTACGCCCACGACTTCATGGGACATCTCGTCGCGCCCGGCGTTACCGTCGCTTATCTGCTCGGTCTGTCGCAGTTCGCGCTGGTCTGGATTGTCACCGCGGCGTACCTCCGTGCCTCGACACGCGTGTTCGTTCCCCTCGAAAAGCAAGCACTGGAAACGATCTCGGATCACTCGATGCCGGGAGGCTCCGCATGAACCTCACACGATTGATCTTCTTCGCCGCAGTGCTCGCCATCACTGTCATCGTGACGTTCTGGGCTGCTCGTCGTACGAGCACCCAGTCGGACTTCTACGCCGCCGGCCGCAGCGTCACCGGGGTCCAGAACGGATTCGCGATCTCCGGGGACCTGATGTCGGCGGCCACCTTCCTGGGCTTCACCGGACTGATTTTCCTCACCGGGTTCGACGGGTGGGTGCTGGCCACGGCCGCGATCTTCGCCTTCTTGCTGATTCTGCTGCTCTTCGCGGAGAAGATGCGCAACGCCGGCCAGTACACCATCGCCGACGTGCTCTCGTTCCGCTTCAGCAAACGTCCCGTGCGGGCCGCTACCTCGCTGGCCACGCTGGTGGTGGTCGTCTTCTACCTCATCGCGCAACTCGTCGGTGCCGGCGTGCTGATCCGGGCTCTCACCGGGATGAACTTCACCCCCGCGGTGATCATAACGGGCATCGCGATGCTGTTCTATGTCGTCTTCGGAGGGATGCTCGCCACCACTTGGGTCCAGATCATCAAGGCCGCGCTGCTGCTGATCGTCGGCGGCGCCATGTGCATCGGTGTCCTGTGGAAGTTCAACTTCAACCCCCTGAGCATGTTCGAGGCAGCGGCCGACAACCATCCCAACGGCGATGCTTACCTTGCCCCGGGCGGATCGAGCGCGAACCCGCTCAACACCCTGTCCTCGGCGGTGGCCTACGCCATCGGCACGGCCGCTCTACCGCACATCCTGATCCGGTTCTTCACCGTTCCCGATGCACGCGCCGCGCGACGTTCGGTGGGATGGGCCGTCGGGATCATCGGTGTCTTCTTCGTGATGACCTCGATCATCGGGTACGGCGCTCGCGCAATTCTGCCCGCCGGATCGGAAAAGGCCACTGCGGGAGGGAATCTGACCGCGCCGCTGCTCGCGCAGTACCTCGGTGGCGGCGAGGGCAGCTTCGGCGGTGACGTCTTCATCGCCTTGGTCAGTGCCGTTGCGTTCGCCACCATTCTCGCGGTGGTGGCGGGGTTGGTGTTGTCGGCATCGGGTGCGCTGTCTCATGACCTGTGGTTCAACGTCGTCAAGCGTCGGACTGCGACCGAACGCGAGGGTGCAGTGGTCGCCAGAATCGCCGCCGCCGGGGTCGGAGTAGTGGCGATTGCGTTGACTCTGCTGCTCGGGTCGGGAATCAATGTCGCGTTGCTCGTCGGTTTGGCGTTGTCGATCGCGGCGAGCGCGAACTTCCCGGCGCTTGCGCTGAGTCTGGGTTGGAAACGTTTCAACACTCTCGGCGCGGTGACCGGTATCGGGGCAGGCCTGGTCACCTCCGTCGTCCTGATCATCCTCGGCCCTCAGGTGTGGCCGGGGGGCGCGGAGAATGCCCCCTTCCCGCTGACCTTCCCGGTGCTGGTGTCGATTCCTGTCGGATTCCTTGGCTGCTGGATCGGGACCATGATCGGCAAGCCCGACCCCCGGCAGGGCAGTGCCTTCACCGAACTGCGGGTGCGCTCTCAGGTCGGGCTCGGCGCGGAAGAATCCTAGGTCAAGGTTTCGTGGCTGCGGCGATTGCCGTAGCCACGAAACCTTCCCGACCTGGGATCGCCGCGGTTATCCGGTGGCCGATTCGAACAGTCGCCGCAACTCGTCCGGGATCGGCACCGGGCGCCGGGTGTCACGGTCGACATAGACGTGCACCCACCGGCCCCGCGCGGCGACCGCCGCCGTCTCGGGCAGCCCGGCCGGAAAGAGTCCGAGGTCATAGGTGACGCTGGTGCGGCCCAGCCTGGCGACACGGATTCCCACCTCCAGGGCTTGCGGGAACTGCACCTGCTCGAAGTATCGGCATCCGGACTCGGCGACGACGCCCACGGATGGGGCGGCGACCGGGTCGAGTCCGGAGTGCTCGATGATCCAGCCGTTGATCGCTGCATCGAAGAGCTGGTAGTACACGGCATTGTTCAGGTGGCCGTACATGTCGTTGTCGGACCACCGTGTGGTGGCCGTGCGGCGCACCGTGAAGTCTGCCACGGTAGGACTTTCGCGTACCTCGACCGCTTCAGCGCTCATCTTCATTTCTCCTGTCATTTCGGTCCGCACGAGTTGCGGACGAGGGTGGGGGATGGATCAAAGTGTTTGCAACAAAGAATGATTGAACAGCAATCGTGCCTTTCTGGTTCGGTCGACGCAACGCCGGACGTGGGGTTCCGGTCAGGATTGACACGGTTCGACACGCTCCGTACTCTCAATACTAACGATTATTAGTTAGGATGGTTCTTGTGGAACTCACCAACACCTTCTCCGTGGACCTTCCCGTGGCCAAGACCTGGGATGCCCTCCTCGATCTCGGACGGGTGATCCCCTGCCTGCCCGGTGCTGCGGTCCTGAGTCTCGATGGCGACGAGTTCGAAGGCGCCGTCAAAATCAAGGTCGGCCCGGTCTCGGCCCAGTACAAGGGCGCCGGCCGTTTCGTCGAGAAGGACCCCGCCAACTACCGGGCCGTCATCGCGGCCGAGGGAAAGGATGTGGGTGGCCAAGGCGGCGCCAAGGCCACCATCACGGCCACCCTTTCGGAACAGGGCTCGGGCACCACCGTTCACGTGCTTACCGATCTTGCGCTCTCCGGGCGTGCGGCCGGTTTCGGGCGCGGTGTCATCGCCGACGTATCGAACAAGATTCTCGGGCAGTTCGCGAAGAACCTCGAGGCCGAAATTGTGGGTGGCGCAGCGAACGGCTCCACCGGCGCATCGCAGCGTCCCAAGACCATCGACGAGGTCGAACCGCTCGATGTCATGGGCAGCATGAGCGGCACCGTGATGAAGTACGCGTTGCCCGGCGCCGGTGTGCTGGCAGCGGTGATCGCGCTGATCGTGCTCCTCACCCGAAAGGGGCGTGGACCCGCACCGGCCGCCTTCTCACCGGCCGCGTTCGGTAGCGGTTACCCGTCGGCGGGTATCGGCCTGCCGTTGGCGATCAATCTCGTCTTTCCCACCGGCGCGCGTCCGGAGCGGCCGTTCGTCGATGCCGACCGGGTCTTCGCTCCCTACGCCGCCACCACCGAGGAGATCCGATGAAGATAGGTTCGCTGCTTCTGGAGTCCCTCGTCGACGGCGCCGGCCACGAGGACCCCCGTGAGGTCCTGTTCCGGCCGGAGATCCCAGGAGACCCCTGGGACGATCACACGGAACTGCTCACCGAGGACGGAAACCTCGAACTCTCCGTCGGCGGTTATCTGATCCGCACCGGTGATCGCAACATTCTCGTCGACGCCGGTGTCGGGACGATCGACAACGGCAAGTACCGCGGCGGACAATTCCTCGAAAGCCTGAAGTCCCACGGGCTGGATCCGGCCGACATCACCGATGTGGTCTTCACGCACCTGCACTTCGACCACGTCGGATGGGCCACCAAGAAGGGCGCCGTCGTCTTCGAGAACGCCACGTACCGCGTACACAAACTCGACTGGGAGCACTTCGTCGAAAGCCCCGGCGCCGAACCGGGCGCAGTGCGCAAGCTCAAGCCGCTCGAAAGCCGGCTCGAACTCTTCGCCGGTGACCAGACCCTCGCTCCCGGACTGGATGCCCGGCACACCCCCGGCCACACCCCGGGATCGACCACCTTCATCGTCTCAAGCGAGGGGCAGCGTGCCGCGCTGATCGGCGACCTCGCCCACACCCCAGTCGAACTCATCGAATCGCACTGGCATTTCGCCTTCGACTTCGACTCCGTCGCGGCCGCCACCGTCCGCGCCGATTTCGTCCGAGAATTCACCGACACCGACACCGACATCCTCGCCGCCCATTTCCCCGGCATGCAAGCCGGACGACTGACCACCACAGACGGTGCGACGCGCTGGGTCTACACCAAGGAGAACTGACATATGAACCTCGATCTGGCAGACAAGACCGTCCTCGTCACCGGAGCAGGCAAGGGCCTCGGCCGCGCGATCGGTATGGCCTATGCGGCCGAGGGTGCCAATGTGGCCTTCCATTACAACTCCTCGGCCCACGGCGCCGAGGAAGCCGCGAAGGAAGCCGCCGCTCTCGGCGTCCGTGCCATCGCCGTGGGCGCCGACCTCGCGGACGGGGCCGCGGTGAAAGCGGCGGTCGACGCCGTCAAGTCCGAACTCGGACCGATCGACATCCTGATCAACAACTCCGCCGTCACCCAGAGCAAGCCGTTCCTGGAAACCACAGAGGAAGACTGGGCTCCCCAAGTCGAGATCACCGTAACCGGCACGCTGCGCGTCACCCAGGCCGTGGCCCAGCAGATGGTCGACTGCAACGTCGAGGGCTCGATTGTCAACCTGATGGGCGACTCCGGCCGCGTGGGCGAATCCCGACTCCTCGTCACCGCAACCACCAGGGCGACCACGGTCGGGCTGACGAAGTCCCTGGCAAAGGAACTCGCACGCCACAAGATCCGCGCGAACGCCGTTTCGATCGCACTCGTGCAGACCGGCAGCCTCGACGCCCACACCGGCAACGCCGACGACGCCAAGATCAAGCGCATCCTCTCGGCATATCCGCTGCGCCGCTTCGGCACTCCCGACGACGTCACTCCGACGATCTTGCTGCTGTCCTCGCCGAAATCGTCCTGGACCACCGGCCAGATCGTGTCCGTCAATGGTGGGTATTCGATGCCATGACACACGATCACGCTGCAGAACCTGTCACCGGTGCAGTCGGCCGGTCAGTCCGCCGCAAGGAAGACGCCCGGCTGATCACCGGCCACGGCCGATACGTCTCCGACCTCGACCTGCCGCGGATGCGGCACGTGGCCTTCCTCCGAAGCCCCTACGGTCACGCCACCATCACCCACGTCGACGTCACCGCGGCGCAGGCCGTGCCGGGCGTGTACGGCGCGTTCGCCGGCGGAATGTCCGCATTTCGGTCGATCGCGCTGCGCGCGCAGTCCGCGCTCCCGTCCTACGTCGAGACCGCGCAACCGATCCTCGCCTGGCAGAAGGCCCGATTCGCCGGTGAGGCGGTGGCAGCGGTCGTCGCGGAAAGCCGCTACGTCGCGGAGGATGCGATCGAACGGATCGACATCGACTACGACCAGCTTCCCGCCACGGTGGTGGCCTGGAAACCGCCCGTGGTGCCGGTCCATGTTGAGGCACCTGACAATGTCCTGCTCGAGCGGAAGTTCGATGCCGGGGACGTCGAGGCCGCGTTCGCGCGGTCGCATGTCGTCGTCGAACGCGAACTCACCACGAACCGGCATGCCGGAAACCCGATGGAATGCCGTGCGGGAGTGGCCTTGTGGGATCCGGTCGACGACAAGCTCACCTTCTGGTCGGGAACACAGATTCCGCATCTGGTGCGGAACATGCTCGCCGAACTGCTCGGCCTGGCCGAGTCCAATGTGCGTGTCATCGCCCCCGACGTCGGCGGCGGGTTCGGCACCAAGGCCGTGCTCTACCCGGAGGATCTCGCACTGTGCGTGATGGCCCGCGAAATGCGGGGATACCCGCTCAAGTGGGTAGAGGACCGGGCTGAGCATCTGCAGGCTGCCGCTCACGCCCGCGACCACCGGTATCTCGTCAAAGCTGGTTTCGCGGAGGACGGAACGCTGCTTGCCCTCGACGCGGACGTCACCTGCAACGTCGGCGCCTACTCGGTGTATCCCTGGACCGCGGGTATCGAACCGCTGATGGCCGGTGGTCTGCTGCCCGGACCGTACCGGCTCGACAACTACCGCTGTGTGACCCGCGGTGTCACCACCAACACCTCCTACGCGGGGCCGTACCGGGGTGTGGCCCGGCCCGCGACGGTGTTCGCGATGGAATCTTTGCTGACCGCAGCCGCCGACGAATTGGGCATGACCGACCTCGAGATCAGACGGAAGAACCTCGTCACCCCGGAGGAGATCCCGTACCGCATGCCGAGTCGGCTCGTCGACGACTCCGGCTGGTACGGGGCATGTTTAGACAAGTGCGTCAACGCGATCGGCTACGAGGATTTCCTTGCCGAACAACAACGCCGGCGTGAGACGGGCGAGAATCCGATCGGCATCGGATTCGCCTGCTATAACGAACTCACCGGCCTCGGTCGTGCCGCGGCGGCCGGCCCGCGGATGCCGTTTCGCACCGGCCACGACGCGTGCACCGTGCGCGTCGATCCCGACGGCAAGGTGACCGTGCTCAGCGGTGTCACCACTCAGGGACAGGGGTCGGAGACCACGATCGCGCAGATCGTCGCCGACGCGGTAGGCGTTCCCTACGACGATGTCAACGTGCGGATCGGCGACACCAACGAATCACTGTGGGGTTTCGGCGCCTTCTCCTCACGTCAGGCGGTCATCGGTGGCGGTGCCGCGCACCGAACGGGGGAGGCAGTCAAAGTCAAGGTGCTCAAACTCGCCGCCGCCCTCCATGAAGTCGACGAGGCGGACCTCGACTGCAGGGACGGCGAAATCTGGGGCCCGGACGACACTAAACCCTTGGCCACGCTCGCGGAGCTGGCACGGATCGCCTACCTGGAGTCGAACAAGCTCCCCGAAGGAATCGAACCCGGCCTGCAGGCCACCCGATTCTTCGATCCGATCCGCGGTGCGTTCGCGGCGGGCGCCCAGGCGGCCACCATCGAGATCGACCGCAAGACCGGCGATCTGACAATCCTCAAATGGGTCTGCACCGAGGATGCCGGCCGGGTGATCAACCCGATGGTCGTGGAAGGGCAGATCGTCGGGTCCATCGCGCAGGGCATCGGCGGCGCCCTGTACGAACACCTCGTCTACGACGACGCGGGCAACCTGTCGACCGGCACGCTGATGGACTACCTGATGCCGACCAGTCATGAGGTGCCGGAGATGATCATCGAGCACATCTCCGTTCCGGCGGACAATCCTCTCGGGGTACGCGGTGTCGGCGAGGGCGGCACGCTCGGGCCCAATGCAGTGCTCGCCGGTGCGGTGCATAACGCGCTCGGGATCGAGATTCATCATCTCCCGATCACACCGGCCACCCTGTGGGAGGCGCTGCGATGATCACCCTCACCGAGCACGGCGACGTTGCGGAGATCACCCTCGATCGTCACGATAAGCGCAACGCCCTCGACATCGCTCATCTGCACGATCTCACCGCCGCGGTCGACGGATGTGTCACGGCGGGGCGGCGGGTACTGGTCATCACCGGCGCCGGCAGCGCATTCAGTGCAGGCGCGGACTTCGGCGGCGTCTACGGCGACGGCTTCCGCACCGCCCTCTACACCGCACTGCACGCGATCACCGCAGCACCGATCCCGGTAGTCGCCGCCGTCAACGGGCCCGCGATCGGCGCTGGCACACAACTGGCCATCGCGTGCGATCTGCGCATTGCTGCACCCGGCGCGAAGTTCGCGATCCCGACGGCCCGCAACGGCCTGGCCGTCGACCCGTGGACGATCCGCCGGCTCGCGACACTGGCCGGGGGAGCGACCGCCCGCGCGGTGTTGCTCGCCTGCGACACCCTCGACGCACCCGCTGCCCTCGCCCGTGGTCTCGCGGACCGCATCGGCACGCTCGACGAGGCCCGGGCACTCGCGCACGAGATCGCCACGTATGCCCCGCTCTCGCTGATGTATTCCAAGCATGCGGTGCAGGCGCTGACCGAACCCGACAGCTGGGACGAGCGGCTCGACGCCGAGTTCGATCAGTGCTGGGCGAGCGCGGACTTCGCCGAGAGCCAGCGCGCCCGTGCCGAGAACCGTCTGCCGAAATTCGTGGGAAAGTGAGGATGCACTTATGAAGGCTGCACCATTCGACTACAGCCGTCCCTCCAGCATTGCCGAGGCAGTCAAGACCCTGGAATTCGCGGACGGCGACGGCAAGGTCCTGGCCGGGGGTCAGAGTCTCGTGCCAGTGCTGGCGATGCGCCTCGGGCGTCCGACGATCCTGGTCGATATCAACCGAGTGCCCGGACTCGACACGATCGAGAAGATCGACGACACCACCGTGCGAGTAGGTGCCCTGGTTCGGCACTCGATGCTGATTGAGCAGACCCATCTGCCCTTGCTGTCGGAGGCGGCGAAGTGGATCGGGCACAGCGCCATCCGCACCCGGGGCACCACCGGAGGCAGCATCGCCCACGCCGATCCCTCCGCGGAACTCCCGGTCGTGGCGAGCGCGTTGGGCGCACTCGTCCACATTCACGGACCCGGCGGTAAACGCACACTCTCGGTGGACGACCTCTTCGTCGGTCCCCTCGAGACGTCCTTGGACGAGAGCGAGATCGTCACCGCCGTCGACTTCCCGGTCCCGGAGCGGTCCGGATTCGCCGAATTCGCCCGCCGGCACGGCGACTTCGGTCTTGTCACTGTCGTCGTAGCCGAAGTCGGAGGGGCTGTGCGGATCGCCATCGGCGGTGTCGGCGCCGTACCCATCCGCCCCCACGCCGCCGAAGAAATCCTCGCGGACGGGCCCACAACCGACGAGAAGATCGCCGAAGCCGCACGCCTCGCTGCGACCGCAATCACGGCAGCGTCAGATCTTCACGCATCAGCCGACTACCGAGTCGCAATGACCGAGGAGTTCACACTCCGCGCACTGAACCAAGCGATAGGAAACAAGGCAGGAGTGAACTGATGCGAATCGAACTCACCGTCAACGGAGAACGCGCCGCCATCGACATCGAGCCCCGCAAGACCCTCGCAGATGCACTGCGCGAAGATCTCGGGCTGACCGGCACCCACCTCGGATGCGAGCACGGCGTCTGCGGAGCCTGCACCATCCTGGTCGACGGCGGGCCCGTGCGAGCATGCCTGATGTTCGCCGTCCAAGCCGATGGATCGTCCATCACGACGGTCGAAGGGATGGCCGCCGACGACGGTACCCTGCACCCCTTGCAGCGGGCCTTCTGCGACCGACACGGGTTGCAGTGCGGGTTCTGCACCCCCGGAATGCTCATGTCAGCACTCGACCTCCTACACCGGGAAGTCGAGCCCACCCGGGAGCGGATCCGCGAAGAAATGTCGGGCAACATCTGCCGATGCACCGGATACATCGGAATCGTCGACGCTGTCGAGGAGGCTGCGGCGGAAATCAACCGCATCGGCACCGAGCCCGCACACGAATGTCCTGTCCACGAGCACGAAAACTCCTCAACAGAGCGGACATCCGGAACACAGGCGGAAGTCGCCTCCGGCCCAGAGCCCTCCTTCCCAGGATGACGAGGAGAAACGGCATGACAGAAGTACTCGCCCGCATCACCACGGAACCGATCGATCCCGTCGCGGTCAACGCCGCGGTCGCCGGCCCGGCGAACGGCGCCACGGTCCTGTTCACCGGCGTCGTGCGAAACACGGACAACGGCCAGCTAGTTACCGGCCTCGAGTACCGATTTCACCCCGACGCCGCACGATTTCTACGCGACTGCTGCGAAGGTGTCGCACAGCAGTTCGGTCTCTCCGTCGCCGCGGTACACCGTATCGGCACGCTCCGGGTGGGTGATCTTGCACTAGTGACAGCCGTCGCAGCCCCGCACCGAGCCGACGCCTTCACCGTCTCCACACTGCTAGTCGATCGGATCAAGGTCTGTGTTCCGATCTGGAAACACCAATCCTTCGCCGATGGCACCATCGAGTGGGTCGGGGCACCGGCTTCCAACCTCGAAGCGCCGGCCAAGTGACATCGGTCGGCCTGGGTTTCCCAACGATTCGCAGTCGTGGTGTTCAACCAGGGCGCCCACCACATCCGGACCTGATCGACGAATACGGCCGAGTCGCACGCGACCTGAGGGTTTCGATAACCGAGAAATGCACGTTGCGATGCACTTATTGCATGCCCCAAGAGGGGTTACCCCCGATCGAGTCGCATGCTTTGCTGACTGCATCGGAGATCGTTCGACTCGTCGACATCGCGGTCCGCCACCTCGGGATACGAGAAGTGCGATTCACCGGCGGTGAACCACTCGTACGCCGCGATCTCGAGAAGATCATCGCGGGTTGCCGCAAACTGCATCCGAAACTGCCACTGGCGATGACAACGAACGCGATCGGACTCGACAGACGCGCAGAAGGCCTCGCCAACGCCGGACTCGATCGAGTGAACATTTCGCTGGACACAATCGACCGCGATGTGTTCATCAAACTCACCCGACGGGACCGCCTGCCATCCGTCCTCGCCGTCATCCGCGCGGCCCGACTCCACGGGTTCACACCTGTCAAAGTCAACGCGGTACTCAACGCCGATACCCTCGCCACAGCAGAGGACCTGCTGCAGTGGTGCCTGAACGAGAACGTGCATTTGCGTTTCATCGAGCAGATGCCGCTCGACGCGGACCGCACCTGGAACCGTGCCGACGCGGTCACCGCAGACGACCTCCTCGGTGTCCTCCGGCGACGCTTCCGGTTGGCCCCTCATGGCCGGATCGATTCTTCGGCCCCTGCTGAGGAATGGGCTGTCGACGGTGGCCCTGCTCGGGTCGGCATCATCGCCTCGGTCACCCGCGCTTTCTGCGGGGATTGTGATAGGACTAGACTCACCGCGGAAGGCATGATCCGACCGTGTCTGTTCAGCGACACCGAGACCGATCTCCGGTCCGCCCTGCGTGCCGGCGTCAGCGACAAAGAACTTGCACAGTCATGGCGTGATGCGATGTGGCGCAAGCCGTTCGGACATGAAATCGGAAACGCCGGATTCACACCACCCGTGAGAAGCATGGGAGCGATCGGTGGCTGATAATCAAGTACTCATCCGTTATTTCGCCGCCGCTGCGGACATCATCGGGCGAGACGAAGAAACGATCATTTTCACTGGTGCACCATCACTCGGCGATCTGCACGAGCAACTTCTGCAGGAGTACGGCCAAAGAATCGCCCAACTACTGTCGGTATCGGCCTTTCTCGTCGGGGGAGAACTCACCCGCGATCCGACCCACCCGATTTCAGGGAACGTGGATGTACTGCCACCGTTCGCCGGCGGATAGTTCACATCTCGCGATAACTAAGCGAACGAGCCCATTTCTCCAGTCCTTCCCACGGGTCGAGAATTGCTGTTTTCCAACACCTGTCCTGACCCCCAAAATCACTGGATTAAGAGCGTCGACAATCCGTGTCGAGAAACTATGTCGAAAAACCAGATCGAGGTATTTGCCGACACATGCTGATCGGCGACGCGCGGGTCTCCGGCGCAGGCCAGAACCTCGACCACCAGGTCGATGCACTGCGGCGCGCTGGTGTGACCGCCGAGAATATCCATACTGACCATGACGGCGGCACGAAAGGCTCATGGCCCCAACTCGATCTGGTGCTGCAGCCGCTCCGCGGGGACGACCTCCTGGTGATCACTCGTAATGGACCGGCTCGGACGGTCGATGCTGCACCTGATCACGATCGGTGCCGACCTGCGCGACCGCGGCACCGGTCTGAAGGTCCTCGAGCAGGGCATCGACATCGCCACCGCCGAGGGAGGCGCCATTCGGTATGCCGTCGGCCCTGGCCGAGTACCAGCGTGAGCTGATCGTGGCCAACACGCGCGACGGACTCGCCGCCCCCCGCGCCCCGCGGCCGAAGTGTGTCCGGCCCTCGAAGCTCAGTTCTGATCAGATCGAACTCGCTCAACGCCTGTACGACGCAGGGGATCCGCCCAGATTGCCGATATGCTGAAAGTGCCGCGCACCACGGTCTATGGGCATCTGAACAAACGCGTGGACATCGCGCTGGTCACGCAGGAGATCCTGATCGCCGATCCACCCACCTGCATCTGTGCCCACGTCTCGAACGTGCCTGACCTGCGGGCACGAGCCCACCACTCGCGTGCTTATGCCCTGTCGTGCTCGTGGCACCCGCCGCGCGCCGACGACAGCGCGAGGCAGGATGAGGCTATGTGTGGCGGAGTTCTCTATGGCAACTGTTGCGGTGAGCCCATCGCCTGGGCACGTGTCGGCGAACTCGTCATCGGGCAGGAGTGGACCGCGCACGGCCACGTAGCGATTACTGGGCGTCGGAGCCCCGCGGAAGCGGTACGCAAATACGGCCCAGTCACAGAGGTGGTGCTTGGCCGGGGCGGCGGCTTCAAGTCGGTCACGTACGGTGCCACGAAGTTCTTGTCCCGGTTCGTGGACCCACGGGGCACCGGGTTGTATGACGACGCTGTGGTCGTTGCTGACGGGCCGGCCAGGGAAGGCTACGAGTGTCCGGTCTGCGGGGCTGGGCCCGGTGCGCAATGCGTGAACACGAAGGGGCAGCCCCGTGCGACGCACGGGAAACGGTCTGAGCGGCGCAGCCGCTGGGAGATTGAGCGGGCGCAGGAATCGGACCGGATCGCACGTGAAGAAGCAGAAGCCGCCGAACAGTGGAAACGCGATATGGCTACCCCACCCGTCGTCGGCGCAGTAATCGAGATCAAGCGGTGGAAGTGAGCCGCGGCCCCGGCGTGGGAGTGGGTTCCTGATGTCCCCGACGCGACTATTCAGCGAACCTATGCCAACCACACGGTGGGAGGTACCGCCGAGAGCGGCGAGCATATTTTCCTGGCGCGTAACGAGTTCACCGGTGATTGGCACGAAATCTGCGGCCAGCCGACATCGATGCGTTTGCCCTGCAAGAACGGCGGCAACGGAGTGCAATTCCGGGTCCGGCACAAGGCGGGACAACACCTACGCGAGGACACGCCGTGGGATTGACGCGTCGTTCGACGTCGAGCGTGGTCAGGCGATAGGCAACGCGCAATCCGACCGATGCCCAGGGTTTAGAGGCCAGCATGCAAACTTACGTGCAAACCCGCGAGTAATACCGCGTGCGTTCTTGCGCGTATCGACTAGTATGAACTGCGGCGGGCCGGGTACACGCACGGCGGCCAAGCGGAGCGGGCAAAGGAGTGCGTATGGCGCAGGTCGGAAAACGTGGAGGCAGCTCTTCGCGGCCGCACAACGATGCCCGCGTGCCGGGACGCGGTCCCGTCGTGACGGCTTCCACCGAGGCGTTGACGTCGAAGCTAGAACCCCGCAAGGGTCCGGTGAAGGTGCAGCTGAATACGTGGGTGTTGGCCTCGACTGAGGCCCGGTTGAAGTGGCTTGTGGCAAACCGAAAGTTCACGGTCACCAGCGTCGTGGACGTTGCCCTGCAGGAGTTGCTCGACCGCTACGACGTACCGTCGGCAGATCCCGATGGCCAGATCAGAGAGCAATAAGGTGAGCGGTGGACCCGAGCAGTTTGCCCTGTTCGAATTGTCCTCGTCGACTGCACCTCTCGCTCCGCAATCGCCTGAGCATCCCGGCGACGACAAAAGCGATGACCCGGGAGAACCTCTCGCTGAATCGGCGACTGTGGCATCGGCCGGGCCGGACGAGCCGGAGCCTGACGAGCCCACCGCTGACGACACGACAACACCACCCGCACCGGTGTGGGAGTCGCTGCCGGTCGGTGCCGAGGCGGACGAGCATGCGTTGATCGTGACCGCCGCGGGAACGTACACACCGTCCGGGCGGGAGTTGACCGGTCCGGTCGATTCGGTAGAGAAGCTCGACAAACTGGTTCGCTGGGCTTCCTTGAAGCCGTTGGGTGCGCCGCCGCAGGTGTGGATCGTCGGCCAGGGCGCGTGCGAGGCGTTGGGGTGGGTGATCGACCCGGGCAACGAAGAGGACTTCGACGACATGGAGGCGCTGCGCACCCGCGCCGCGTCCGAATTGACCGCGGTCCTGCAGGCCGCCCTCACCCCGATGCTCAGCGCTGGGTGGGAGTTGCGCGGCGATCCGGGACATGTGGTGCACCTGTCCCGCAGCATCGGCAAGTTCACCTCCATGGTCGATGTGGTGATCGAACCGTACGTGTGGACGTACTGGAACAAGGACTTCGGCTGGAACAACCGGGTCGGTGAGATGGGCATTCTCGGCTCACCGACGGCCGGAACGTATCTCCCCGACGACGACCTGCCGGCCGCGCGTGAACTCGGCCGACGGTTGGCGTGGTCCGCGAAACACCTCGGCGTACTGCCCGGGCCGACACCGGCCCGAACCGGCGCCGCGATCCTCGACAAGATCAAGCGCGAACGCACCCGATCGGGGAAGGGCATTGTGGTGGCGACCGCCGGCCCGGTACCACCACTCGATGGTGCTCCCCGCAAGGAGCTCGAACCCGCGGTCGGCTGGGTCCGAGTGCCCGACGCGGAGGATCTCGACGGGGTAAGCCGGTTGGTGTCCATCGACCAACGGGCCGCCTACCTGGCGTCGGCCGGGATGCTCGAATTCGGCTACGGGCAACCCACACATCTGACCGGTGGGGCGGCGGCCGCGGCGGCGGTGGGGGACAAGGGTGCCCCGTTCGGGCTGTGGCGGATCACCCTGCCCGCGGGGCAGACACTGTCGCTGCCCGAGAAGCTGCCGCCCCCGCACCCGCACATGCGGGCGGACCAGCCGGTGCAGACGTGGGTCACCTCGGTCAGCCTCGACGGGTTGTGCTCACCGGTCGCGGATGGGGGGATCGGCGCCGACCTCGACGACCTCGACATCACCGAGGCCTGGGTCTACCCGCAGCAGGGCCGCGTACTGGACAAGTGGGCGAAGATCCTCCGCGAGGCCCGCAAGAGCGCTGTGGACACCGAGGACGCCGCAATGAAGAGCTTCATCGGCTCCTGCTACAAGGGCTACATCGGGCGGATGGTCAACCCGGACATGTGGACTGCCAAGCAGATGCAACACCACCACCAACCGCTGTGGCGGGCGGCGATCATCGCGCACTGCCGGTGGCGCGGCCGGCGGGTGGCGATGCGGATCGCCCGCGAGCACGGCCACTGGCCGGTCCGCACCATCACCGACTCCTGGGTGTACCTGCTGCCTGGCGGTGAGGACATCGCCGACCCGAGCGACGCTTTGGGGAAGATGTCGGTGGAGAAGGACGCACTGCTCACCGACACGCTTGTGTCTGACCTGGCGTCGGCGGAGGACGTGCACGATGTGAAACTGGCGATCAAGGCGGCATTCGCCGAGGAAGACGAGGACTGATGGCCCTGCATCTTCCCAAGCCCCGCACCACGAAGCCGCCGCAGCAGGCGGTCGGTCTCGATGGCCTCAAGGTTTCCGTCGCCAGCGCCGCGACCAGCGGTGTGGAGAAGTCGAAGCAGGTCAAAAGCGGGGGACTCGCGGGTTTAACCAGCAAGGTCTCGGTGAAACAGTTGCGTAAGGAACTCGGCAACGAGGGCCTGCGGCAGGCCGCAATCGATGCCGGCCGCACACCGCCGTCCGCCCGCACGTTGCGCCGGTGGGCGCAACAAGGCCGCATCCCCCACCCGGATGTCCTCGAGCGTGCGCAACGCCGTGCCGCGATCGAACGCCTCGGCGGCATCGACGCTGTGGCCACCAAGATCGGCCGATCCCGCTCCGCGGTCTCCCGATACCGGTCCGGTGAAACGAACGAGCTGCGCGCCGACGCCAGCAAGAAACTCAAGAACGTCAAAGCCGAGGACATCATGAAACGCGCCGGCGTACTGCGGCCCGACGGAACACCCAAAAAGGCGGTCATCCGCGTCAAGGGCGGCGTCATGGTCCGCAACGGCGCCGACGAGGGCTACGACTACCGCATCCGCACCCTGGACTTCGCGAACTCCGACACCCCGTTCACCAGTGAAGAGTCCCGCGAACTCGCCGCCGCACTGGCAGGCGACGATCACGCCCGCGTCGTCGCGTTGCTCGAGCGGCACGCCACCCTCGACTACCCCGAAAACAAAGGCTTCGACACCTACAGCGACCAGTTCGGATTCCACTTCGACCACATCGACTCCGTCCACATCGACTGGATCTGATCTCAGCCGGACCGAACCACGGGCGGACAAGTCGTTTCCGCAAGTCAGCATCGTGGAACCGGTGCTACCCCGGAGGCGCTTCTATCTTGTCTAGCACTCCTCGCAATGCCGGAAGCTCGGTGGGGTCGGATAGCAGGAACCCCTTCGGGCAGACACCCGTCGTCTTCAGCGCTGTCTAAAAAGTGTCTCGATGAGCGCGGTGGCCGATGCGGTCTTCGCCGCGGTTTTCGTGGTCGTGGTGGCGGTGGCGGTGTGGCCGGCGAGCGCACGGTGGCGGTGAACCGAGGTGCGTGCGCGGGCCCCTCCGTGCAGAAGTTCCACTCAGGTGGGGGCTGGTTGTTGTTCTGGGCGAGACTCATCAGCCAAGCGGTCGGGTTGGACAGTGCCTTGGACTTCTTTGCCCCGTCCAGGTTCAGCGCGGCCGTAGTCGTCGTTCGGTGTGGGGCACCGGAGGCGGCGAGGCCGGAAATCATCGGCGCCGGTGGGGAAGTCGTGGGTTGCGGAGATACCTGGGTGGTGGGCCATTCCGGGTCCGCGCGGGGTGGTCGGTGCAGGTCAGCTGCGCGCGTACTGCCGCCCAGATAGCGGACTGTTCAGCCGGTTTCTTCGCGGCCGCCGTGGCCCACGGTCCGCGAATGTTCAGGTGGGTAGCGCGGGCGGCGAACAGTGGGTTGTGGTCGGCACCGTTGCGCCGGATCTCCACGTCGGTGGGGGGTTGGTCGGGGTGGGCTTGCCGCCACACCGACACCACGCTGGGGCCCATCTCCGGATGGGTGTCGGCGAGGGTGTCCAGGACACGGAGCTGGATCGGAAGCCAGGTCGGGTCGGCGGCGTCGATCAGGACCGCGACGTCCGGGGCGGTCATCAGGTCGGCGTCGACACGGCGGGCGAGCTCGGCGGTGAGTTCGGCCCGAAGTGGTCCAGTGGCTTCGGCTTTGAGGACCTTGTGGAATCGTCGACTGTCGAGGGCGGTGAGATCGGCGGTGGTCGCCTGTTCGGCGACGATGCGTTGGTCGGCGTGCTTGAAGTGATTCTTCTTCGCTTCCCGGGCGGCGCGGTTGCGCCGGTTCAAATCGGCGCCGAGGGCAGCCAACTGATCCGGGGTGTAGGGGGCGGGGGAGTGGTCGAGGTGGGCGAAGATGATCCGCTGGTTCATCAGGTCTGCCACCCGTCGCAGCGGTGAGGTGATGTGGGTGTAGGCGCTCAACCGTAATCCGTAGTGGCCGTGGACCGTCGGATCGTAGGTCGCGGCCCGCAGCGTCGACAGCAGGCGGCCACGCAGCTTCGCGAACAGGTCCGGGTCCCCGGCCGCGGCGGCGATCTCATGCATCAGCTCATCGGTGCTGCCGGCGACCGGGTTGGGCCGGTGATTGCGGAACAGGATCGGCAACCCCCGCTCGACGCACCACAGCGCCACCGCCTCGTTGGTCGCGATCATCAGCTCCTGCACGATGACGTAGGCGACGGTCCGCAGTTCGGCGGCGATCGCCACGATGGCCCCGTCCTCATTCGCTGCCCAGCCGCGGGTGAGGTCGTAGAACGCAAGCGCGCCGCCGTCGCGCCGGGCGGTCAGCAGAGTCTGCGCGGCAGCATCCGCCGCGGCCAACTGGGGGTGCAGCGGATGTGCCGGGTCAGACACGATGCCAGGCACCTCGGCGTGATCAACCGCCACACACCGACCCGCCGCAACCTGTCCACGCCCGACGGTGACGTCGACCAACAGCCCGTCGGTGGTGATAGTGCCGGTAACCCGCAGACTGGTCCGCACGGATTCGGCGGTCAGGGTGGCAGCCTGTTCCGCCGTTTCGCCGAGCATCGGAATGGTGCGGCTGCGCAGGTACCGGGTCTCCGCCCGCAGGAACGCCTGCTCGTCGGCGACCGACCCCAGTTCCACGACGTCGGCCACGCCGGCGACATGAACCTCCACCGCCCACCCGCGGCCACCGGGGAGGGGGATGACGGAGAAGGCGTCGTCCCGGTCCCGCGCAGACACCGAGTCGATCATCAGCAGCGTCGACAGGTCGGTCGTTGTCGGTGATGTCATGGTCGCCGCACCCCCTTGTTTCTACGCAGGTCCGACGATAACCAATCTCCACACCCGCCGTCAGCGACGCGCCTGGTGAAAATCACCTACCAGTTCTTAAACCGGCTCCGGGCACGACTTGTGTTCAAGCGGTGAACAACGGATAAAACGGATACTCCTCGGTGTCGCGAGCCTGCGTGTCGACCCATCCGGCTGGTGTTCGGCCTCGAATCACACGGTGTGCGTCCAGCGGCAAGCGCTGCGGCTCGAGAAGGTGAGATCGGTATGACTTCTGTTCCTGGCTCCACGCCCGACCCTGGTGAGGAACCGCAACGGCGGCCCACGCTGACGCCGCGCGAGCTGGAGATCCTCCGTCTGTGGCTGCGGAGTGAATCGAAGACTGTTGCCGCCTCCGACCTGGGAATCAGTTTGGGCACGATCAACACCCACCTGATTCGGATCCGGGCGAAGTACGCTGCCGCCGGCCGCCCCGTGGCCGACAAATCCGGGTTGTTGATCCGGGCGCTGCAGGACGGGCTGGTCTGCCTGGCCGAGCTCTGACGCCGTTGCCTCTGCATGCCCACGCCGCGCGAGCGTCGCGAAGGTGCGGCTTGTCGAAGTTGTTCGGTGCGGCCTGGGGTGCGGCTGGGGAATGTGGGATGGCCCCTGGTTGTCGCGTGGACGGCTGGCGTGCATGGTGATGCGGGCTTCGGGTCTCAGGGTGCCCGGGTTCGCCGGGTGCGGTCTGGTCTGTGAGACGTGCTGCCCGGGTATTCTCGTGGGCGACGATTCCACGGCGTCGATGCCGCCAGCGCGGTTGCTACATGCCCCTGTCGAACAGGGTGGGGCGTGTCCGGCGCTGGACGTCGGAGGGGCCTGCGGTCGACGTCGCGCCGACATGCAGCGGCAATCGGTGGGCGAGAGCGAAACTCGTCGCTTCATGTTCATCGGCCATCGCGGCGGGATGGCGTTCACTGACGAGGTCGGTGAAGACCAGCCCGCCGTGTCCGGCTGCGTTCAGGTGTAGGGCCAGTCGTGGGACGGCACGCTCACCACTGTAGCCGGGGTCGACAGCGACGACGACAAGGTGGCCGGGCCGAACCAGATCCTCGGGAACGGTCCGTTCATCGGCCAGCACCCGCGCCGTTCGCGCCCGGTCGGCCGCCGAGATCCCGGTGGTCACTCCCTGCACGGCGTCGATACCGATGCATTGCCGATACCCGTCGCTCGACGGGTGCGATGGCAGCGGGGGTGTCACGGGAATGAGCAGACGGTCGCAGTCCGGGGAGGGGAGTGCGAGCTGGAGAAATCCCGACGAGTGGCGGATGGCGAAGGCTGTCTGCGCGATGCTCGCGGACTGTGCGGCGTAACCCAGTCGCGCCCGTTCCCCGTCCCAGAGGACGACCGTCTCTCCCCGTGCCAGCGCATGTTCCACCGGTATCGATACGGCGGTTCGGTGCCCGCGGGAACCCGCGGCGGTTATGGGTGCCTCGAAGTCAATGGTCATGATGCTCCGAACAGGGGAAGATAGGAAACGGTGGTCGCCTCAGCGGTTTTGGATCAGTTGAACGCGATCTGGGTCGAGCTCCGGATACGCGCCACAGGTGCGATGAGCTCGGCGATGATGGCTTGGTGCTTCTCGTCGACGGCGTACGCCTTGTAGCTGGTGCTGTTGTCGAAGAGCGCGACGATCCCGAAATCGACAGGGTTCTCCTGAAGCGCGAGATCGGTTCCGGCGCGGTAAAACAGCAGTCCGGGCGCGGTGGTTGCGTACTTGTTCAGTGCTTCGGCGACGCGGTTGCCGTGGTCACCGTCCACGTCGTCGTTCCAGGTGATGTGCACGCTGTGGAGGACGGTCTCCGAGGACGCAGTGGCGGACGGGAAATCGTTCACGAGGGCTCCTTGCTCAGGACGTGGTCGGGTGCGGTGGCTGTGGTCGAGGGATGTGGCTGCCGGCCTGCCCATGCCCGCTCGAGAAGGATGTCGACATCGGTCTCGTTGACAGGTCGAGGATTGTGATAGGGGTTGGCAGTTACTTGGCGTGTCACCTCGGCGATGTCGTCCTTGTCGAATCCGAGGTCGGCCAAGGAGAGGGGCATCGGCAAGGACTGCTGGAGGTGCCACAGCGCAGTCCACGGATCGCCGTCACCGAAGACACCGGTCAAGGTGGCGACCATATCGGGGGCGAAGGGGGCGTTGAAAGCCAACACGTGGGGGAGCACAATCGCGTGGCTCTGCGCGTGAGGAAGGTTGAAGCTGCCGCCGAGAACGTGACACAGCTTGTGGTGCAACGACATAGTGGTAGCCCCCAGCACCGCTCCACAGAGCCAGGCTCCGTAGAGCGCGTCCCCCCTGGCCCCGAGGTCGTCGGGGCGGTCGACTAGGCGGGGCAGTGCGGCGGCCAGTGCCCGGGCGCCTTCACGTGCCATCATCGACACGATGGGGGACCGATCCGGGGCGTACAGGCCTTCCACGGCGTGTGCGATCGCATTCATCCCGCTGGTGACTGAGACGGAGACCGGAAGGTCGGTGGTCAGGGCCGGGTCGTAGACGACCGCGCGGGGAAGGACCGCGTGATCCCGGCCGGTGCGTTTGACCCGATTTTCGGTGATCCCCCATACCGGGGTCATCTCCGAGCCGGCATAGGTGGTGGGTACGGCGATGATCGGTGCACCGGTCCTCAGCGCCAATGCCTTGGCCAACCCGATCGCCGATCCGCCTCCGACCGCGAGGTACCCGTCGCACCCGAGGTTTCGACTGTGCTGCTCACACGTGTCGACGACCCCGGCCGGAACGTGCATCACGGCCTCCGCCATCACATCGACGACGGCAGTGCCCACCGTCTGTGCGACCCTGTGCGCCAACGGAGCCCGGTCGGGAGTGCAGATGACCACTACCCGACCGATCCCCAGCTGCCGCACCTGGTCGCGAAGCGGATGGAGCCCTTGTCCGAACGCCACCCGCATCGGGAGAGCGGCATAGGTGAATGGGTCAGTGGACATCCGTGGCCCCGTCCTGATCGGGGGCGAGAATCAAATCGACTGTCGCCATGGCAGACCCGACGGCGACACCGTACTGCCGCGCCTGGTCTGCGTCGACGGTGCCCAGGTCCCCGACGAGGGAGGGCTTGACCGCGAACACGGCGTCCGAATCGAGGTAGGGGCTACCGGGCAGGAAGATGTGCGTCGTCAGCGGTTGGTACCGGTCGGATTGGGCGATGAAGTGGATGTGCGCGGGCCGGTACGGATGGCGGTCGGTCGCTTTCAGCAATGCGCCCACCGGACCGTCGGTCGGAATCGGGTAGTGGCTCGGCGGAACGGTGCGAAACCAGAAACGTCCCTGCTCATCGGTGATGAACAACCCGCGCCCGTTACCAGCCGGCTGGGTTTCCGGTTGTTGGACGTCGTAGAAGCCCTCCTCGTTGCATTGCCACACATCCACGGTGGCGTGCGGGAGAGCCTGTCCGTCGGTGCCCCGCACGGTTCCGGTGACCAGCAGGTGATGCGGACTTCCGACCTCGTCGATGCTCTCGCCGAGTTCCCGGGTGGGGGAGACGGTCATGTGGAACGGACCGAGCACAGTGCTGTCGGTAGCCCCCGGCGCATGCTGATCGTTGATGGTCTCGACGAGCATCGAGACGCCGAGGACATCGGAGAGCAGGACGAACTCCTGCCGGACCGGGTCGCACTTGTGCCCGACAGCGGTCAGGAATTCGATCGCCGCTTCCCACTCGGGAAGGGAGGGTTCGATCTCCCGGACGAAATCGTGCAGGTGACGCACCAGGGACGTCAGGATGGTCTTGGTCCGGGCATCTGGTGTGCCATCGAAGGACCGGATGACCTCGTCGGTGAGACGTCGGACTTCGATGCCGCCAGTTCGGGTCGAGGTCATACCACGGTCTCCTCGAAGTGGACGACGTAGGGAGTCTCCGTGAAGAAGTCCCCGATGGCCGCCGCGAGCAACTTCCCGTTGGTGGAGGACGCGAACACCACAGTGTGGTCCTCGACCGAGTCCCAACCCACTCGCAGAAGATAGTGGCCGGAATGGTCGATGCTGCGCACGAGCTCGACCGTCTTGCCGCCGTTGGCGTCGAGGAGATACTTCTTCGCCCAGGCAAAGGTCTCCTCGAAGTCGGTGCGCTTGTCGGTATCGATTGTGATGTGGGCGTGTTCGTAGATCATGGCTGCTCCGTAGAGATCGTGGAGGAGGACGCACTCGGCGTGAACTCAGGCACTGACGAGGTGATCGAGGTTGAGGAAGGAGCCTTGGTGGAACACCAACGGCAGCTCTTCGCGAAGAACATGCAGTTTCTGCACCTGGCCGACAACCTGGAGATGGTCACCGAGAGGACGGGTCGAGTGCTTGGAGCACTCGAGGACCACCGACGCCTCGGCGAGGACGGGGTCACCGTCGTCGGAGGCGGTCCAATCGACGCCAGCGAAGCGGTCGGCACCCTTACTGGAGAAGGACCGGCAGCACTCGCCCTGGCCGTGACCGAGAATGTTGATGGCGAAGGTGTCCGAGTTCGCCATCAGCGGCCAGGTGGTCGACTGGTGGTCGACGAAGAAGGTCACCAGTGCCGGGTCGAGCGATACCGAGGCGAACGAGCCGACCGTCAAACCGACCGGGCGGCCTCCAACGGTGGTGGTCACAATGGCCACCGACGTAGGTACGTGCTTCATGGACCGACGGAACGTCGTCGGATCAACCTTGGTGGCGGGTCGAGCAGTGTGGTGGTTCACGGTTACACATCCATGGTGAGTGCGTCGTCGGCGCCGATGAGCAGGCGCCCATAGACCTCTTTGCCGACCTCGGGAGTGACATAGGCGTGCCGCCCGGCGATCTCGGCGTCGCGCCAAATCCGGTTGAAAACATTGGCGTCGGCGAACGAACCGGCCCCGTTGGTGGTCATCAGGATGTCGATTCCCTCCTTGACCAGTTCCGCCATGATGCCGGTGTTGTTCCGGATCCGCCCGCGGGTGATCAGGTCGGGGAGCTCCCCACGCGCGGCGGCATTGTCGATATCGGCCGTGGCCTGCTGCATGAGCAGTTCGGCGAGATTGAACTTCGTCGCGGCCGCTGCCACCCCCAGCTGATGCGTCGGCGAGTTCTTCGCCGCCGAGTACTTGGTGTAAGCCACCATCTTGTTCGGCAGCTTCTCCAAGGTCAGCTCCATCGCATGCCGGGCCAACCCAAGCTGCGCACCCACCAAGATCAACGCTGCGACCGGGATGAACGCCATATTCGAGTTGCGCTCGACGCTCTTGTGCGGGGTGTCGAACTGCGCCTCCCGCATCGCAACGAAACGCTGAATCCGGTGATCGGGGACGAAGTGGTTCTCCACGACGATGGTGTCGCTGCCCGAACCCTTCATCCCGGCCACAAACCAGGTCGGCTTGATCGTCCACGCCTCACTCGGAATGAGCGCGAGTGCCCGTGGATCCTCGCCCTCCTCGACATCGAGTGCGATACCGAGGGTGCCCCAGTCCGCGGCGAACGATCCGGAGGAATACGGCCACTGGCCGCTGACGATGTAGCCGCCCTCGACCCGCTGGGCCTTGCTGCCAGGAGTGAAGATGCCACAGCACTTGGCATCCGGGTTCGCCCCGAACACCTCGTCCTGCGCCTGCTGGGAGAACGTGGTCCCGAACCAGGTGCACACGTTCAGCAAGGCGACCGCCCACGCGGTCGAGCCGTCCCCCTTCGCGACCTCGGCGATGGTCTCCATCGCTGTCCGCAGGTTCTCCTCGTAACCGCCGTAGCGGCGCGGGACGAACAGCTTGAACAGGCCCTCCGCCTCGAGTGCGGCAATCACCTCAGGCGCGGCGCGGCGTTCGGCGGATCCCTGCTCGGCGTACACGCGGATCATCGGAATGAGCGCGGTCGCCTTGGCGACGACCTCCCAGTTCGGCCGCGACGCATCGGCGTCGGTGATCGCGTGGGAGGCTGGGGGTTCGAGCGTCTGAGTCATGATGATCTCCTCTACACTGATGCATATACGTGACCGGCGCCACTGTGGAATCGACGGTAGTAATGGTCCAAGAGCCACGAAATCCGCTTTACGCGATCGGATATCCGCTACCGGAAACGACGACGGCCGAAAACATGCCCAACGACGCAAGAGGGTGACGATGACAGGCACCGCACGAAATCGGGGCGCCGAGGACCCGTCCGCTCAGTTCGCGTTGTCGCCCCGGATCAACTCGACCCTCCGTTGTGTCACCGAAGACATCGACGAATTCCGCCAGAATCTGAACAGCGTGTTCTACCCGGCCGAGGTCAACCTGGTCGGTGACCGAGTGCGGACAGCTCCCGCGGAGCTGTCTGCGGTGCGGCTGAACCACCTCACCATCGGACGCGCCCGGTTCGGGAACGAGGCCCGGGTTGATCCCGGTGACCTGGGCACTTACCACGTCAACGTCCCAGTCACCGGTGAAGTGGTCTCGTGGTGCGGCGACCAACAGACCATCGCCACACCCCGACACGCGGCGGTCTTCACCCCGAACCAGCACACCATCCTTCCGCTCTGGCAGGCCGACGCCACCCAGATCTGCATCAAGATCGACCGGGCCGGCCTCGAAGGCGAATTGGCGCACATACTCGGCCGGCCGATCGACAGGCACATCCGCTTCGACCTCGACATGGATTTGACCAGCCCAGCCGGAGCGCGCTGGCTCTCGACGCTGAAAATCCTCCTCGATACGCTCGACGACCCGACCAACACACCTCATCCGGGGCTGATGTCCCAGATCGAGTACCTCGAGAGGGCGCTGATCTCGGGCCTGCTCGTGCAGCAGCCTCACTCGATGACCTCACAGGTCTACGCACCCACGGAGGCGAGTAATCCTCGAGCGATACAGAAGGTCCTCGACCACATCGAGTCGTTCCCCGGTTCTCAGTACACCATCGGCGACCTCGCCGTCATCGCAGGAGTCGGAGCACGCCAACTGCAGAACCTCTTCCAGGAGCAGTTCGGGATGTCCCCGACCACCTACATCAGGCAAATACGTCTCGAGGGGGTGCAAAGGGAACTTCAGCAAGGCGACGACACCACCAAGGTCGGTGACGTGGCATTCAGCTGGGGATTCAACCACCTGGGTCGGTTCGCCCAACACTACGAGCGCAAGTTCGGGGAGACCCCCTCCCAGACGTTGAGAACAGCGCTCGCCTCGTCATCCCCCACCCGCAACGCTAACGCCACCGTCATCAGCTCGATGCGATCGATCCGATAGTTGGACCGGCCTCGGCGATGTAAGCCGACTCGTCGAACACGAACACGAACACGCCTCGACGATTGCGCTTGGCGGACAATGCACTTCGCGGAATAGATTTCCCCCTGTGCTCGGCGGCGTCTACGGTCGAATCGGATCTGGTGCTCGGCACTTGCGACCTCGCGTCACGCGAACGGCGAATTGCACTCCGCGCCTGTGCAACAACCATTTCCATCGATCGCGATTCGGCACCGGGAATGTTTCCAGCAATCGTATGCCAGCAACGGAGGTGGTCTGTGGAACCATCGCAAGGCCTAGCAGCACTTTCGCCGATCCTCGAGGCGTGGGAATGGCAAAGGCACGCCCGCTGTAGATCGATGGATACCGATCTCTTCTTCTCCTACGATGGCGAAGGCCGCGGCGTCAGGGCCCGCAGAGAGCGAGCCGCGAAGCAGATCTGCCATCAGTGCCCCGTCCAGCACGAATGCCGCAACCATGCAATCGCCGTCGGTGAAAGTGGTGTCTGGAGCGGTACCTCGGAGACTGACCGTCGCACGCCATCGTATTCGAATACGGTGCAGCACAGTATCTCTGTATCAAATAGGACCTTCCCCATGGTCGTCTGATCGACACGGTGCCCAACCCGCTGACGGGGGAGGGCTCACCACCAGCCCGGTCGACACACCCTCAACTCGTCCGCGAGCGGCAGGGATGGCGGTTCGATTTCCCCGCCGAAGACCCAATCCCGGATCGGCAAATCATTGGTTCCGCGTGGCTTCGCGCGGACAACAGAAGGACTATGTAGTGATCACAACAGAGGCTCTTAACCAGGTCGAGCTGACCGACGAGGAGATCTTCGCCGGCCACATCGGGGGGAAGCTCTCGGTTGAGACCACGACCGCCCTCGATACGCAGCGCGCCCTGTCCATCGCCTACACGCCCGGCGTCGCGCAGGTCTCCCGCGCCATCGCCGCCGACGAAACCCTCGCCGACCGGTACACCTGGACCAGCCGCCTGGTGGTCGTCGTCTCCGACGGCTCCGCGGTACTCGGTCTCGGGGACATCGGCCCCCGGGCCTCGCTTCCCGTGATGGAGGGCAAGTCCGCCCTGTTCAAAAACTTCGCGGGCCTGAACTCGATCCCGCTGGTCCTCGACACCAAGGACCCCGACGAGATCGTCGAAACCCTGATCCGGCTGCGCCCGAGCTTCGGGGCGGTCAACTTGGAGGACATCTCCGCGCCGCGCTGCTTCGAAATCGAACAGCGCGTCATCGAGGCCCTGGACTGCCCGGTCATGCACGACGACCAGCACGGCACCGCCATCGTCGTCCTGGCCGCCCTCAAGGGTGCGGTCACAGTCCAGGACCGCGACATCCACCAGCTGCGGGTCGTCATCTCCGGTGCCGGCGCCGCCGGTGTCGCCTGCGCGAACATCCTGCTCGCCGCCGGGATCGCCGATGTCACGGTCCTCGACTCGAAGGGCATCGTCTCCGCCGACCGCAAGGACCTGAACGCGGTCAAGGTCGATCTGGCCGCACGCACCAACCCCGCCGGCCGCCGCGGCGGCACCGCCGAAGCCCTCAATGGGGCGGATGTGTTCCTCGGGGTGTCCGCGGGCACCGTGCCGGAGGAGCTGATCGCGACCATGGCGGAGGGTTCGATCGTGTTCGCGTTGTCGAACCCGGACCCGGAGATCCACCCGGACATCGCCCGCAAGCATGCGGCGATCGTGGCCACCGGGCGCTCGGATTTCCCGAACCAGATCAACAATGTGCTGGCCTTCCCCGGGGTGTTCCGGGGTGCGCTCGATGCCGGTGCCCGCCGGATCACCGAAGGTATGAAGCTCGCCGCCGCCGAGGGCATCCCCGTGGCTGTATCGGGCGCTTCGGTGCGCCGACCGGTCAACGCTCCATCAGCGGTTACGAAGCCAGATAGTCACGTGTACGGCAAACGGGGACCAGGTGATCGATTGGCCCGCAACCGGACATGTCGGGGACTGGGCAACCGGTAACCAGCTAGCCTGCGCAAATGAGGTTCTTGGTCGGCTGCTCCTACGTCAGCGTGGTGTGCGCCTTACTGATCGGAGTGTGGGTGCTTCCCCAGCTGTTGACGAAGGGACACATCGATGTCGGCGGTTCCCCTGCCTTCGAGCCGTTGTTCATCTATCCAGGGCTGGTTGGGTTTGTCGTCTGCAACATGGCTGCTGTGACATCGTTGATCCTGTTTGGACGCCGGAGGCTGGCATCGGTCGGTCAACGCCTCATCGCGGCTGGCCAGGTGTTTACAGTCACGTTGTTCGCCGCCTGCATTGCGTCGCTGTGGCTGCCATCGGCGACCGGGTGGGAGCTACTCGCCCTACCCGGGGCATTGCTAATCGGTCAGACCGCGGTGGGGGCCGGCTTGGTCTTTTCGAGATCGCTGACGCGAACCTGCTGAACCTGCTGCCGCGACTGACCTGACCGGTTGAGGATCGGGTAGCGGTTATCGATTGATGAGCGGACTACCCCTGCGCTCGCCTCCACGATTCCCGTATCGGGATCCGCAGACTAATCTGCATTGGCTTCGAGAAGGACCTTGAGATTGTGCAGGTTCGCGGCGAATTCTCGGCGGAGGCTCGCAGCGACCAGCGGGTCACCGAGTTTGAAGAGGCCTTTCTGCTCCATCTGCATGTGGCACGTCATTCGGGTTCCCTCGGCGGTCGTATCGATCAGATACTCCGCTTCGAAACGACTCGGTCCCGAAGCCCCAATGAAGGTGATCTTCGTGTTCGGCTCATAGTGGACGTACTCGTTCGTCAGCTCGAGCTTCCGTCCCATGAATTTGCGAACAACAACATGCTTGGTACCCACCCCCGGCGGTCCTTCGGTAACGCGGCGCACCTCCGACAGTCCCTCTTGCCATCGGGGAGCGTTGGTCTGGTCCGCGACAAAAGTGAACACCTCGTCGATCGGACGCGCGATAACGATGCTGTCCTCAACTTCGATCATGACGGCCTCCTATCCGACCTCGCACCGCTGCGACATCGATCGGGTGTGAGTGAGTAATACTGACCCAGTATCTCCGCCATGTCCCCGCTGGAGGAGTCTCTGTGAGGCGTCGACGCTGGCGGCAAAAAGGAGTACCGAAGCAGTGGTCCCCGCCACGCTCCTCAGCGGGACTTCAGGACGACGAGTTGCCAGGCGGTAGCGCACGCCCGCTTGGAAAAGTAAGTTCAGACATTTGGGAGTTACCTACGGAGAGTCTGGCGTCAGGACCGGGAGACGCGGAAGTCCCAGATGCCCAACCCTGAGCAGCAGCATCCGCATCCTTCGCCATTTCCCACATCCCCTCATCGAAGGTGTTGCAACGACCGATAGAGGGCGGGGGCGTTAAGTGGTACATCGCTAATACCGATCATGGCCGTCCAGAGCACAGGTCAGCGCGTTCGTCCTCGGTCCACGTGCGGCGGGTGACGACCCTCGGTCGAAGGGGGAGCCGACCGAGGGTCTCGCCGCCCGTGGACAGCGTGCGGATGGGGTACCCCGAACCGGGCGCACTATGCACCCCGCGGCGATGCTCACCTCAGAGCGGGGCAGGGTCTTAGATCGAATGCGTTCGACTCAGTCGCCGACCGGTGGCAATGCTGAGCTGATTTCTGGATCCTGCCATCGTTCCCACACCACTTTCACACCATCGCGGCACAACATCCACACATCACCCTTACGGCGGTGAGAGCGATCAGGACTCGTCGGGAAGTGCGTCGTCGGGCCGGTCGACGTTCCCGCGCCAGGCACCGGTTTCGGTGCCGCGCGCTTCGATGAACTCCTTGAACTTAGACATGTCGGCCTTCACCCGATGGGTCAGGACACCAAGCTTGTCGGCGACGTTCTCCACCACACCGTCCGGATCGATATCCATCTGAGCAGTAACCCGGGTGTGAGTGTCGTCGAGTCGATGAAAGGTGACGACCCCGGCATGCTCAGGGCCGACATCGGACTTCCACGCCACCCGCTCATCGGGGTGCTGCTCCGTAATCGTGGCGTTGAATTCTCTTCTCTGCCCGGCAATGTCCAACACCCAATGGGTGGTGGTCGAATCGATCTGCCGAACCTCCTTCACCCCCTCCATGAACTGAGGAAACGACTCGAACTGAGTCCATTGGTCATAGGCCACGCGGATCGGGACGCCGACGTCGACTGCTTCGGTGATTGTGCTCATGACTCGACGCTTACCCGCCCACCACCCCCCGCAAGCAGACACCCACCGGTGGCCCGACCCGACAGTGGCCTCCAATGCCGCGCCCAGACGATGCGGGACCGCGATCGCCCATCATCACCACCGCATCGGCCACGAGTCCCCGACCGGGCGGGAGATCGTGCGCGCCACCTTGTCCGGGTCTGCATGCCTGGATCTCGATCGACCCGAAGCGCATACGGGTATCAGCTCATCGAGCGTGTCCGGGATCCGTCGTCGGGTGCCCACAGTCCAGTTTCCGACATAACTACGACGGCAGGCTTGCCCTCAAGTCTAGGAAAACCTCTGTGGGAGACCGATTTCTGGGGTTTCCCGGTCGTGTCGGCGGGTGTCTTTCGCGTCGAAGTAATCGCCGCCCTTGCGTTTGACGTCGTCGGTACCTCAGGCCGGCTCGGCCCCTACGCGTCAGGGTGGAATTCGATCCTTGAGTTTTCGGCGCGTAGACGTTGTCGTCACGGCGTCGTCCGGGACGGCTTCTTCGGTGCTGTTCCGCGCTGCGTCCCGGACTTCGCTGCGGTCCGGCGCTTCGGCGCTGCCTTCGAGGCCGCCGGCACCGGTGCTGTTTCCGGCGTACGTGCCAGTGCTGTGGTTGGGGAAGCCGGCCCCTCCGTGGCAGTGGCCGGCGCATCAGCACCCGCTGTCGTGGCGCCGGTACCGGGCTTGTTCTGCGGCGATGTGCGGGGTTTGAGTTGCTCGAGGACCAGCGCGGTCCCGCCGACCGCGGCCACGATCGGCCACTGCACCACACCGGTCGCCGCGACCGCACCCATCGTCAACACGGCCGCCGGGGTCGAATGACTACCGCGCCGCGCCCCTTCCGAAGCTCCGGTGGCCGCGCCCTTCATGCTGCCGACCAGGCCGCCGACCGCGGCTCCGCCGATAGCGCCGAGGGTGGCCGTCGCGGCCTCACCGGCCCCGGTTGCCACTCGTGCCGCACCGCTCACCAGATTCATGACCGTCTCACCACATTCCCCATCGCCCGAAGATCGGCGTACCCGATCCGGACCGGGAGTACCCCAACCGTCGCCGCCTGAACAGGACACCCGAGCATGGATATGCGGCCACACCGGCGGTGCAAGCCTGGATGCACCCCTTCATGAGTCGGCAGCCGCCTTCAGGGGTGTGGCGTTGCCACCGCAGGGTGCGTCGGGCACCATCGAAGATCATGCGCATGCGGAGGTGGCCCGAGAACCCGGCACCGGCCTGCGGTGGCACCGAGGTGCATGACCACCGTCTCCTGGCCACCGGTCACCACTTGACGCTTCATCTGAACCGAGTCGTCGCGTACGACACCGGCCTCGCCGTGCACCTGGCGTTGACCGCCGCCGCCGACCCGGCCCGGCGGGCCCGCCACCAGACTCGTCCGTTGACCGACCCGCAGGACCTGTCCGCACGGTGGTCCTATCTCGACGTGTGGCTCGACGTGATCGACCATCTCGTGGTCGCCGACCCCTATCGTGCTCGCCCCGATGTGCACGCTGCGGCCGCGGGAAGGTGCACGTATCGCACCGAACCCCAGTACTGGATCCCCACCGAGTCTGACGTGGCTGTCCGGGCGATCACTCTCACCGCCGAATGGCGCGAGATCGGGCTGGAGCCCACGCTCGCCACCGTTGCCCTCGTCCGCCCCGTCAATCCACGACGCACGCCGTCGCGATTCTGATCAGGTCCGCTCACCGCGCGCGAGTACTCGCCGACTCGAGAGCGGCGGGAAACCGGAACGCCAGCCGATCCACCAGACTGTGCACCTCATACAGTTGCCCGCGCAGCATTTTGCGCGTCGGCCCGCAGCCTCTGCCCCTCACCGTGATCGACGGTGTCCGCCGCCCGTGCCTGCGCCTCGGCGGTGTCGATGCGGCCGCTCAAGACGTCGATTTCGGCGAGCAGCACACCGAGAAACATCTCTGCCTGGGCAACATCGGGATCAGCATGGTCGTACGGTGTCATCGGGGGTCTCTCTACGCGGCGCAACAGTCCGTGGCCAGTACGGCCCAAGGCGGCGAAGACCACGCCCCGCGGCGGCCGGGCGCGCCTAGCGTGCGCCCCGCGGCCACCCTGGTCAACCCACACGAGCTGCCGCAGGCCACAGGCCGCGGGTGCGGCCGTTGCGCCTCGCTGGATGTTTCACCTGGTGGGAGCGTGGAAAGAGGTTCCCGACCCTGGCCTGGGGGAGAACAATCGTTGTCATGGACGTCACCGAACAACAGCACATCGACGCCGTCCGCTCCCGCCTGTACCAGCGGTACCCCGACCTGGACCCCACCACGGTCGACTGCATGATCTATGCCGCTCACCACCGATTCGACGGATGCCGGATCCGGGACTTCGTCCCGCTGCTGGTCGAACGCGCCGCCGTCCGTGCCCTCGACAACCCCCCACCCACCACACGACCGGAATTCCGGAACGCGGTGACCGCTCCCGCCCTGTGAAGCATCCTAAATTCCTCTGAGGCGTCCCAGTCGAATTCCACAATCGGCCGGAATATCGCCGCCTCCCACAGCGTCGACGACGGAAAAGCCGTTGTGGACCCGGGTTTCTGGTTCTTCTCGCGCAGTTGCAACCCGACCGGATCGTTGATTTCCAGCGTGCGGGATCAGGTGCGCTACGCGCGCTTCCACCTCGGCGACGGCACGACACCCAAGGGAGATCGGTTGATGAGCAAAGACTCGCTCATCGCCATGCGTTCCAATCCAGGCGTCGGCGGCACGCTTCACTCGAGCGCGGCATCGAGCCGCTCGAGGTGAAGCCGGACGTGTGCTGGCAGCTGCCGATCCGGCGCACCCAGGAATGGGTGGAGCGACCCGACGGCGAGCAGGTCCTGAAGACGACGATCAGCGAGTACGACCGCCGCGGCTGGGGTGAGGGCGGCGCGGACCTGGACTGGTACTGCTCCGGCTCGCCGGACGCGCAGGTCGGCGCGAAGGCGGTGTGGCAGTCGTATGCGCCGGAGCTGACCGAGTTGCTCGGTGAGGCCGCGTATCGAGAGCTGGCGCGGCTGTGTAAGCGGCGGCAAGGCCTCGGCCTGGTCGCTGTGCACCCGGCGACCGCGGTCGCCGGGAAGAAGTCTCGGTAGCGGAGTGGCGGTCCCTGAACGTCGACCCCGGTGACAGCGTTATGGGTGTCTACGGCGCTCGAGGCGGTACTGAGGTAATGAGCTGGTGCTCGTCGAGCGGTGTGAGCCACCGTTGGCGGAGACGCGAGCACCGGAGTGCGGTCGGTTCGTCGTCGATTGCTAGGCCTGGCGGCGTCGAGCATGAGGTTTCGTCGGCGAGGTGCTTATGATCCGGGCGTGTAGCCGACCGGAAGGCGCAGACCGATGCCCGAGAAGAAGGATCACAGTCCGAGACCCGAACCTGGTCCGCTCGGCGCGGGCGCGCGGGTGCTGGTGCGCCGGCCGTCCGAATCGGCGCAGACCGGTCGGATCGTCGAGGACTACGCCGAGCTGACCGACACCGAGGAGCGTGGGCACGCCTGGGCTCCGGTGCATCGGTGGGCTGTCGCCCTCGACGACGGTCGCCTGGTCTTCGCCGACACCGACGACCTCACTGCCGACCCGAGCACGCCAGGATCCGCCGGGTAGACCGACCCTGGGCGGTGGAAAAACCACTCAGGGGCCGCGCCCCCGAGGGGCGACCGGGCTGCAGGGTTCTCCCCAGGGTGGCGGGACTGACCAGGTGTAGTACTGATCCGCCTCCTGCCACACTTAGCCCAGGAGGGCGACGGAGGAGTTCGTCGCTGGTCCCGGGCATATCGGGCGCCGGATGCGTGCACCCTGACACCGCCTGGGGATGGGTGTCGGCTTGTCGGTCGAGCGCCGAATGGGCGGGCCACGGTCGCGACGGCGGCGACTGTCTCGTGAGTGACACCGTCGGCCGGAAGTCGCGGGCCCGGGGACATCGGTGGCAGTCGTGTGGCGGCGTGGGTTGTGTTGGGGGACAGCCAAGCGCAGCCCCCGCCAACGATGAATATCAGCTGGCAGGGGCGCTACACGGTCAACCTGCACGTAGTGACGAGCGGCGCATGAGTGATCTTCGTGAGCCACGGTGGAGAAGTCCAGGGATTGTGATCCACACCATCACACTATTTTCGAACTCGTTGAGGAGGTGGCCCAATCTCCCACTGCGGTGCTTTCTGCCCCGGACACGGTAAAGACCAAGGTCGAACACATCGACTGACCTGCGAAGATGACACGCCCCGGGAAGGGGTCACGCGCGTCGCCGTAAAGGCGGTTCCGCCGCCAATGAGGGTTTGTTGGGCCTACCGTGAGGGGGCGGGTCTGCAACCGGCGTGGGCTCACGCGGAGGAGGGGCGATGACTGCGAAGTTCGAGCTTTTCAAGGACGCGGCCGGCAAGTTCCGGTTTCACCTGAAGGCAGCCAACGGCGAGATCATCGCAGCCAGCCAGGGGTACACCTCTAAGGCGGCGGCCCAGAACGGGATTGCGTCGATCAAGGACAATGCAGCCTCCGCTCCCACCGAGGATTTGACCTGACCCGAGGTGTGGCCAGCGGGGGTGGAAGGTATGCGGCTTCGGACGACGTCAGGGAGTGACGTCCTCCACTGTCTCAATGATCTGCGCGCGGGGGTCGTGCATCATCGCTTTGCCCGGGCCGGCCCAGAGGGTGTGTAGCTTCTCGAGCAGTCCTTCGGCCTGCTCCGCGGTCTCGAACTCGAGGTCGATGGTCACGAAAGCGGGGTCGCGGACGGATCGTCCGACGCGGTAGCGCTGAACGCCCGAGCCCTTGCGGTCCACCGGATCGTCGTCGAAGAGTTTCTTCCACGCGTCGAAGTCGCTGACCGAATGTTCCACGCGAAGTACTGGCATGATGGTCCCTTCTTACGTCTTCATTCAGTCTTCGCCGGAACGGTCGGCGCTGTCGAGGGGTTTGGCCCGGTGCCGGACGTTGCGCGCGGGATCGGTGGAGATCTATGCGCCGCGAACTGCCGTCGAATTGCGCTGGAACGTAACCGCGGGGGTCCGTCATGCAGTTCCGTGCGGAGTGTCTGGGCGAGACTGCCACTGCCGAAGTTCGTCGTGGATCATGGGCGAACACCTTGACTATGTCGGTGCGGGTGTCTGTGTTGTCGCCTCAGGCCCTGTCACGTTCAGCCAGCCACCCGACCCCACGCGCTGGGTATCTCCGCTCCGTCCGCGCAGTCGAAGACGGCCGGTTGTCCGCGCGCGTCGGCATGCTCGAGCGCCTCATCGAGGTCCTCGTACCAGTCGACGATGTCGAACCATCGCCGCGGACCGACTTCACGGACGAGCACATACTGACCGGGCCGGAGTAGTCGGCGCTCGGTCGCGGTGTTCAGGAATGCGGTCGTGAGGACCTCGACATCTTCGTCGAGTGCGGCGTCGTGGACGAGCTGTCCTGTCGGGACCAGGTAGCCGAACGGGGGACGGAAATCGACGGCGCGCATAGCACCGTCACCTCCGACCCAGCCGGGCTGTTGATGGGGGGCGCTGGTCATCGTTCGTCTCCTCCGTCGCCCCCTGCCTGCAATTGTCCGCATGCAGTCTGTGAGGATTCTGTGAGTTCTGGACATACAGGACTGGCCGCGACCATTCCGCTCGTGATTCGCTGCTACCCGGCGAACACACCTCAAGGCCGCGGATCGGTCCGGTCCGCCTGTCCGTTCTTCACGCCTCTCCCGCCGCCGTGGGTGGCCCCGGCAGCACCGGGGGATTTCGACGATCAGGTTGTTGCCTACACCGACGTATCGCCGCCGAGAGCGTGCGTGCCCACCAGCACGCGGCGGGCGCTCCACCTGCCAGACCCACAGGGGGTGAGTCGAATTACACGATTGCAGGCGAGCCCACCGATCACGCACTGGGACGTTCCCGAGGCGGGTGGACCACGAAGATCCACGCCCTCGTCGACGGCGCCTGCGCTCCGGTCGCGATGTTGCTGACCGCCGGGCAGGTCGGCGACAACCCCAGCTGGCGCCGCTGCTCGAGCTCTACCCGAATCGGCACGGTGGCACCATGCGGTTGCTCGCGGACAAGGTGTACTCCCATCCCTCGACTCGGAAACTACTGCGGAACAACCACATCTCGCACACGATCCCGGAACGATCCGATCAGATCGCACGACGGAAGGAGAAGGGGCTCCCGAGGTGGGCGACCCCCGGCCTTCGATGCCGTGCTCTACCGACACCGCAACACCGTCGAGCGTGGCTTCAACCGACTCAAGCACTGGCGCGGTGTCGCAACCCGCTACGACAAGTACGCCATCACCTACCTCGGCGGCGTACTCCTCGCCTCCACAATTACAACCCACCGACTGCGCAATTAGAAGACAGAACCTAGACGTTCATCGAAGCCGTTTGTAGGTTCCGCGGAGCGATGGGCACGCATCCAGTCTCGTCCCGTGTGACACGAATCCTGGAAAGTGACACGCGTGTGACATGAACGTTGGAAAGTGACAAGGCCCAGTGAGGTCAGGCACGCACAGGGCAACGGCGATCCCTAAATGGGCTGTCGCTATTATGGATCCGCATCACGTTGTTCATAGTTTGCCGGTTCGACGAATCCGGAGCTCGTCATCTCCGCCGGCATCACGCGGGGATCTGATCACTCCCAATCGAGGCCAGTGTGAGAACTTCGCGGTGATTGATCAGCGATCGTGCGGGCGCAGGTCTACGCCCGTGTGAGGCGGAGCGAGAGGTAGTGGCTGAAGCCGGCGCGACGCGCGAAGCGGACGGGACGCCGCCGGTATTCGGTGAATCCGAATTTGCGGTAGAGGCCGAGCGCGGGTGCGTTGGTGTCCTTGATGTCGCGCAGGATGAACTCGTCGTAGCTGGGAAGATCGACGATGTACTGCATCAGTGCGATTCCCAATCCCCGCCGCTGGTGGGTGGGGGCGGTCGTGACGAAGCCGATCTCGGCCAGACCGTCCCGTGCCTGCTCGGGCGCACCGAGGAACTGCGAGCGCACCACCAGGTAGCTGATGGTCCCGTGCAGGATCCCGAGATGGCGACGGAACTCCGGCAGCCGCGGTGCGAAGCACTCCTGATCACCGGAGGTGACCGACGCGATGGCCGCGGGCTGACCTTCGGCCAGGGCCACGACGAAACGGTCCAGAAGGAGCATGTGCTCGAACGCGGCGGTCAGCTGCTCCGGGTCGGAGGAGAAGAAAGCGAAGTCCTCGGCGAAGCCGCGGACCAGCACCTCGGTAATCTGCCTGCGATAGTCCTCGCCGAGCTCGTCACCACGCTTGTTCACGATCATCTCGTCCGTCCTTCCGTGAGCAGTCTGAGCACGACATCGACGTCCGGGTCCGTGAACTCGGCGCCGAGACCGACCCGAAGCGAGGTGAGACCGCCGAGCATCGCGAAGTAGCAGGTCGTGAGCTGAGCCGGCTCACCGTCACCGAACTCGCCGACCGTTTGGCCTCGACGAATCAGATCCTCGACGGCGCGCCACATCGAGCGGTGGGCGTCGAGGACTCGGGCGGTCTCGACGGCCGGAACACCTTCAGTCACAGCCTGATTGATAACGACCAGGAACTCTGCGGCACCATCGTCGGCGATGAGATCGGACAGGTAGTGAGCGGTGAATCCGCGGATCATCTCGGCCGGACACCCAGGGCCGGACAGTTCGTCCGTCAGGGCGATGAGACCGGTCAGCGCCTGGTCCAGCAGCTCGCCGTATACCGCGTCTTTGGTCGGATAGTGACGGTAGATCGTGCCGATGCTGACACCGGCTTCGAGCGCGATGTCACGGATGGCCGATGCGGCGTACCCGTGACGGGCGAAGACGCGCACGGCCGCGGTCTGCACCGTGCTCCGTGTTGCCGCGGTCAGGGCGGCGTTCTGCTCGGCGGTGCGTGCCACGCTTCCTCCATCAATGTAATGAACAAATGTTCATTTTATCAGAAGAAGGCGGAAGAGTGAACAGAGTGTTCCCACCACTGCTGCCGAACCGGGTCGGCAGCAGCGGTACCGGCGCGATCGAGTCTGGTGGTCACGAGGGCCCCTTCACGTCGCGGAGGCAGGCGGCGACCTTCTCGAGGCCGTCGACGGCACGAATCGGGTTCATCTCGGCCGTGCAGGGCGATGTACCGCTGGTTCCGCACGGCGTCGAGATTCTGTGTCACGGGATCGGATTCGAGGAAGGCGACCTTGTCGGCCAGCAGGTCTCCGGAGAAACGGTTGCGCAGCAGGTCACCGAGGACGAGGACGTCCGGGTTTCGTTCCACGACGGTTTCCCAACCGGCCGCCGCCCAATCGTCGGTGAGAAGCGCAACCTCGCCAGCCCGCTTGCCGACGTCCGTGGCCCGGCCGGGCGCATCCGCGCGGTCGCCGCCGCCATCCGTACCGGACTCGCGCGGGGCGACGATCCCGACCGCATCGAAGAGCGGATCCGGTGTGCCGAAGCGGCCGGACTTTCCCTGACATTGTGGTAGCGCCAATCCACACCAGCAATATTTTGGAGAATCGTAATAGTTGTCAGGCGATGAAGAATTCGCTCAGGCCCGTCGTGCTTGAGGCTCGGTGATAGGCGATTCAGCTGCGGACGGCGGGGACGGTTCCGAAGGGGGACAGTCTCGCTCTACAACAGCTCCCGATTATGGTTAGGGTAACCAAAGTTGAGAGGACCCTTCCTATGTCTCCCACGTTGAGCCGCCGCGCCATGCTGTCGATTAGCTTCGCGACCCTTGCCGGGATAGCTGTGGCCGGATGCAGCGGCGCCGACGCCTCTGACAGCGAGGCCGGTGACGGCACCGCGGGTCACGCCGAACCAGGCGCCTTCCCGGTCACCATCGAGCACAAGTTCGGGTCCACAACCGTTACTCAGGCCCCGACCCGCATCGCGGCGGTGGGTATCGGCGACGCCGACGTGCTCCTCTCTCTCGGGCTGACCCCCGTGCTGGTGCCGGTGTGGAAGGGTTCGACGGACGACGGCATCGGAGTGTGGGCCGATCCGAGCGTTCACGGTGACGTACCCGTCGCCCTCGCCGACGCCACCACGAAGTTCGACATCGAGACCGTCGCGGCGTCCAACCCGGACCTGATCATCGCGGTCAACAACGCGATCGACGAGAGCATCTATCAGCAACTGAGTGCGATCGCGCCGACGGTGTTGCACGCCGCCGACCAGACGGACTGGGTGCTGCCCTGGCAGGAGGTCACCACCCGGATCGGCTCGGCGGTCGGACTTCCGGCGCAGGCGAAGCAGGAAGTACACGATATCGAGAGCCTCATCGTCCGCACCCGCGACGCGAACCCACAGTTCGCGGGCAAGACGGCCGCGCTCGTCATTCGCTGGAGCGACGGGAATCTGCGCGCATTCAGCCCGGCCGCCGCCCGGGCGCAACTGCTGACCCAGCTGGGTTTCGACACGCCTCCGGCGTTGAAGGGACGGTTCGAGAACAAGCTCAACGTCGAGATCTCGGCCGAGAACTACGATCTGCTCGAATGTGACTACCTCCTGTTCGACAACTACGAGAAGGTACGAGGCGACATGGAGTCCCAGCCCGCGTTCACGAATCTGAGTGTGGTCCGAGATGGTGGTCTGATCAGTTTGGACCCGATCGTCAGCGACGCGGTGTCGATGCCGAACCCGCTCACGATTCCCTTCGTCCTGGAGGAGTTCGTCGCCAAGATCAACGAGACCCCGGCCGCGCGGCGATGATCCGCATCAGGGCCGCGGGAATCGCCGCTGTCGCAGCATTCGCACTCGTGCTCGGCGGGTGTTCGAGCGCCCCGGACTCCGAATCGCCGACAACCAACACGGTTGCACCACCCACGCCCACCGGTGACTTCGTCGCCCCACGAGCAGTTCCCGAGGGGATGGGCAGCGGAAAGCCGGACGGCGAATTCCCGCGCACCGTGACCCACTTCCAGGGCGAGACCACCCTCGACGCCGAGCCCCAGAAGGTGGTCGTGATCTCCACCGGCCAGGCGGATGCGTTGCTCTCCCTCGGTGTCGTCCCCGCCGGGTCGACGAGAGGCGACGGCGCCGAACTGATCCCGCCGTACCTCCTCGCCGCGTACCCGCAGTACCGGTCCGGCCTCGACCGCATCGTCGACGCCGGCGGCCGATTCACCCCCAACTACGAGGCGATCGCGAATCTCGCCCCCGATCTCATCCTGATGAACACCGCAGGCAAGGACGCCGATAGGCTCTTCGCGCAGCTGTCGGCCATCGCACCGACGGTCGCGACACAGGGGACCGGCGTGTACTGGAAACAGGACTTCCTCCTCGCCGCCGATGCGGTCGGACGGACGGAACAGGCGCAGTCCCTGCTCGACACCTTCCACACGGACGCGGCAGCGGTCGGGGCGTCGCTCGGCTCGGAGCCCACGGTGTCGTTCACTCGCCAGAACGGAAACAGGATGCGCATCTTCGGGATTCCGTCGTTCACCGGAAGCATCGCGCAGGATGCGGGTCTCGCACGCCCTGCCTCCCAGGAGTTCGACGAGACGTCCCGGGACATCAGCGAGGAAGAACTGACCGTCGCCGACGCAGAGTGGATCTTCTACGGCGTTCAGGGCGGCGATTCGTCGACGCTGACGAAGGCGCCGCTGTGGCCGGAGCTTCAGGCGGTCCGGGCGGGTCGGGCGATCCCGGTCGACGACGACGTGTTCTACCTCAACACGGGTCCGACGGCTGCGAGGCAGGTTCTGACCTTCCTGAAGGACACCGTGCGGCAGAGGTGATTCCGGTCCCGGCTAGGGTGACGGCTGTGCTGCGTGCCCGCCCGCTGAGCGCTCTCGCTCGCTCGCTTCGACTGGCCCGCGTCCTTCCGGCGCCTGTTCGCCTGATCCTCGTGTCGATGGTCCTGTTCAATGTGGGTTTCTACCTGGTGGTGCCGTTTCTTGCGGTTCACATGTCGGAGGATCTGGGCCTGGCGAGTTGGGCGGTGGGACTCGTACTGGGTCTTCGCACGTTCAGTCAGCAGGGTTTGTTCTTCCTCGGAGGAAGTCTCGCCGACCGCTTCGGTGTGCGGCCGCTGGTGTTGCTGGGGATCGCGTTGCGGGTGGCCGGCTTCCTGGTGCTCGGTGTGGCGACGACGTTCGCGGCAATGATCGCCGGGGTGCTTCTGGTCGGGCTGGCGGCAGCCCTGTTCGCGCCCGCGGTCGAGGCCGCGGATGCGGCGTTCGGCCGGCAGTTGGAGCAGGACGGGGTGCTCCGCCGAACCGAACTGTTCGCGCTCGAGCAGATGTGCAGCCGCCTCGGAACGGTCGTCGGTCCGGCCCTCGGTGCCGTGCTCCTGGTGGTGCCGTTCGTGTGGACCGCGGTCGCGGCGGCCGTCCTGTTCACGGGACTGTGGGTGGCATTCGCGATCTGGCTCCCCGCCGAGGTGTCCACATCGCACCAGCCGTCTGCCGGCGCGCCCGGCAGCCTGCGGCAGGTGTGGCGGACGGTCCTGACCAATCGCGCCTTCCTCGTGTTCGCGGCATTGTGCGGAGCCCAGTTGGCGGCGTACAACCAGCTGTATCTGATGCTGCCGGAACAACTCGAGCGGGGCGTCGGATCGCAGGCGGCACTCGGCTGGTTCTTCACGGGCGCGGCGCTTCTCGTGATCTTCGGGCAGTCCCCGGCAGTCGCGGTCGCGAACCGGCTAGGCCACCGCACGTCCACCGTGGCCGGAATGGGAGTGGTAGCCGCATCGTTCCTCGCCCCGGTCCTCACCGTGCTGTGGGCGCCGGGTTCCGCGGTGACACAACTCGCGGGGCTGATCGTCTGGGTCGGCCTGCTGCACCTGGGACAGATGCTGATGGTGCCGCCGATGCGGGACACGATCGCGATCCTGGCAGATGAACGCAACCTCGGGGCCCACTTCGGGATGCTCAATACACTCGGCGGTGTGCTGACCCTCCTCGCCGCGCTGGGAGTCGGGAGGATCTACGACCTCGTCGACGACGGCGCGGCCGGGCTCGCGACACCCTGGTGGGTTCTCGCCGTGGCGGTGGCGGCCGCGGCGGCCGGATTGTGGTGGTGGACCGGCCGAACCAGCATGACTCGTCGTCCGGCCGTGAGCTGATCCGACTGGCCGGTCCAGGATGTGAGGAACACTGAGCGGGGTGAGTACGTCCCTGGCGATCCCGGTGTCGGACTGGCTGTGCTGTGCACCGTGATGGTCGTGTGTGCGGCGGCGGTCTACCGCTTCACCCACCTCGGTAGCCCACTGGTCGTGTCCGGTGCGGCGATTCTAGACGAAGCCAAGCCATGGGCATCGGCTCGGCTAGGTGAACTCACTCAGAAGTGATCGGCGGGTGTCGTGTAGTGAGCAACGTGACGCTCGATGTCGAACGGTTCCCACTCGGGATCGCAGAAGGCCGCCGCATTCGAACACGAACGACCCGCCGACGACAGCACTCACCGCCGCATCTTCGACGCACCCCTGACCTTTGGCGGCGACTACTCCGGGATCGTCACCTACACAAGCGATCTTGATCAGGTGAACCGAGTCTCCGATCCGCTGCTGCGCAGCTACACGCAGCAGTTTCTCGATGACCTGGCGGCGCCGGAGGAGCCCACCCTCACGGTCCGGGTCCGTGAACTCGTCGAACTCCTGCTGCCGACCGGCCGCTGCTCGGTCGAGCAGGTAGCCCGGAGCCTCGGTGTGGACCGGCGCACGGTACACCGACACCTGACCAAGTCGAACCTGACCTTCACCGGGGTCGTCGACGCGACCCGCGCCGAACTCGCCCGGCGCATGGTGACGGGCCGGCGCCACACGTTCACCGAGATCTCCGAGATGCTGGCGTTCTCCGCACCCAGTAGCTTCTCCCGCTGGTTCCATCAGCAGTTCGGCATGAGCCCGCGCGAATGGCGCAAGCGCACGGGGGGCTGACCGATCGCCCGGGCCGGTGTGCGAACGAACGGTTCAAGGCCGCCGGGAACCTGAACGGTCCGTTCACGCGGAAGCCTGTCCCGAAATGTACAGAATGACGTCCCGGAGGGTTAATTACCCGGAGCGCGCCGGAGCTAACGTGATGCGCACCACATCCGCTGTGAAGGACAGCCTGCATCGCACCCCATTTGCCCCTTCTCTGTGAAACGAGTGCCGCGTGCCGACGAATCCCGACCCGATCCCCACGCCGACCCTCGACGCCATGCGTCGTGACGGCAACTGGAACCCCCTGTGGAACACCCTGTCTGACTGGGATCCGGAGTGGACCGAGCAATTCATGGCGATGAACGCCACCCCGGTCCGACGCGGGGTCTTCACTCCCGAGTTCGTCGAACTCCTCAGCATCGCGATCGACGCCGCCGCGACCCACATGTACGCACCCGGCGTGCGACGGCACATCCGGATGGCCCTCGAACTCGGTGTCTCCCGCGAGGAGATCCTCACCGTTCTGCAGATGGTCAGCGTCCTGGGTATCCATGCCTGCAACCTCGGCGTCCCCATCCTCGAGGAGGAACTCGACGCTCACGAACGTCGCCAGATCGCCGCGCCGCGCATTGCCCCCTGATCCCCGACGTCCGCACAATCACCCCCCCACTTCGGTCCAGTCGCCCCCCAGGAGCCCCAATGGGACTGTCCACCACCACCGATCAGCCGGCCGAACCCGCCGTCGACCCCCAGTTCACCGGGACCGCCGCCGAGCGACCCGCGACCCGCCGACGGATCTACCCGTGGCTCGTGTTCGCGCTCACCTTCGCCTTGCTGCTGTCCGACTACATGTCCCGCCAGGTGCTCAGCGCAGTCTTCCCGTTCCTGAAAGCCGAATGGGCCCTGTCCGATTCCCAGCTGGCCTCGCTCACGAGCATCGTCGCCCTGATGGTCGGCCTGCTCACCTTCCCGCTGTCGCTGCTCGCCGACCGTTGGGGCCGGGTGCGGTCGCTGATCCTGATGGCGGTGCTCTGGAGCATCGCCACCCTGTTCTGCGCGGTGGCGGCCAACTACGAGCAGCTGCTCGCCGCCCGCTTCCTCGTCGGGGTCGGCGAGGCCGCCTACGGCAGCGTCGGTATCGCGGTGATGCTCAGCGTCTTCGCGCCCCGCGTCCACTCCACTCTCAGTGGTGCGTTCATGGCCGGCGGCTCATTCGGTTCGGTCGTCGGCGTCTCACTCGGCGGAGTCATCGCTGTGTACCTGAGCTGGCGGTGGTCGTTCGCGGCGATGGCGGTGCTCGGCCTGATCCTCGTCGCCATGTTCCGGGCCGTGGTCACCGAACGCCGGCTGGCCGCGCACGCGGTCGACCAGGACGCCGCGCCGGTCGCTCGCCCCGACAGCCGCCCAATCCGGGTTCCGGTCTCGACGCTGTTCACCAACCCTGCCGTCTGGTGCGCGTACCTCGGCGGCGGACTGCAGATTTTCACCTCCGCCGTGCTGCTCGCCTGGGCCCCCAGCTTCTTCAACCGCTACTACGGCATGGCTCCGGACAAGGCCGGCGTGATCGCCTCGGTCTTCGTGCTGCTGATCGGCACCGGCATGGTGGTGTGCGGCATGATCACCGACCGCGTCAGCCGCCGCAACCCGGCCGGGAAGTGGTCCAGCGCCATCGCGTTCTGCGTCATCTCGCTGGCCGCCCTCGGCATCGGACTGCAATTGGAGACCGGTGCGGCGCAGCTGACCCTGATCGGCATCGGCGCCTTCTTCTCCGCCGGCTCCTCCGGTCCCACCGCGGCGATGGTGGCCAGCCTGACGCACCAGTCGGTGCGGGCCTCCGCACTCGGCAGCCTCACCGTCGCTAACAACATCCTGGGACTGGCCACCGGACCGTTCGTCATCGGCATCCTCGCGGACCATCGTGGCCTGCTCGGTGCACTGCAACTGGCCCCGCTGGTGTACCTGCCGGCGATCGTGGCACTGTTCGTCGGGAGGCGGATGTACGCGGCCGGCCTCGCGAAGCTCGCGGCGCAGAGTGCCGCCGCAGCAGCCAAGGCCTGACCCGCGGCCGCCCAGCTCGCCGGTCACGCCGAAATCTTCACCAAGGCGATCCGCCGCTGAAAGCAAACAGCAACAGGCTGCCACACACCAATCTGCGGAACCCCGCAGATCAGGACCGGGAACGAGTCACCGGTCTGGGTAGTGAGTGGCGACCTGTTGCTCGTCGCGATCGTCACAGTAGATCGCCCCACCGACAAAAGCGCCGAAACACAGGCGTCGGCGGCCGACCACCACGAGCAAGTCAGGCGATGATGCCCAGAAGCGCATGACGCTGATTCGTCCCGAGACCGCCGATCCTCCGGGTCTCAGCGATCGACAGATCCTCCAGGATCTGCGCCGCCCTCACCGGACCGACACCGGGAAGCGCCTTCACCAAAGCCGAAACCTTGGTCTTCTTCGCAACCTCGTCGGTCTCCGCCTTCGCGAGCACATCGGAGACCGTGAGCTCACCGGCCTTGACCGCGGCGAGAAGCTCCCCGCGCGCCTTCCGGGCCACAGCGGCCTTCTCCAATGCTTCAGCGCGCTGCTCGGGCGTCAAAACGGGCAATGCCATCAAGGGGCTCCTTACTGCTCTGACCGGCCTAGATCAGCCAGCCTCGGATGGGGATCGCGCCATTCGCGTAGGCGCCGACGTAGGACGACGCCAGCGGTCGGCGCTTCCCTCACCAACCGCTGGCGGCACAATCAAGAGTAACACTAGAGTCGAATATATGTTCGAACGATGGAAAGCCGTGTACGACCCGAAACCGTGGCGGGAAGTGCGCCCACCGCGGCCGGTGACCATCGACGTCTCTGCCGCAATGGCACACCACGGTGGCCGCGCCGCGAACGACCTTCCCCTCCGCGTCCGCGCCGAGGGACTCGACCTCGACGTCCAAGTCCCCGGGATGCTCCATGCCTGGGCACGCACCTCCCGCGGCGAATGGCTCGCATCCTGTACCTTCACCATCCCCACCGGCAACAAGCTGGGAAGTCTCGAGGTCACCCACTGGTGCCCCGCAGCGGCCGTCAGCGCCGCCGACCAGGACTGACCCCTCCACCGCGTTCCTACCGCCCGGCGATGGTCATTTCCTGATGTACCCGTGGCCCGATGTGCTGGAACCGGATCCAGTGAGAAGCCCGCGACCGGTGCCTCATTGCCGACAGCCGCAGACTGCGGGAAGCAATGACCCCCCCGCCACCACTCACCAGTCATCGAGTGTGCAACCCAGGTATGCCGCACTGGTCGAAGCAACCGGTGGCCGGTGGCCGGCCACGTGAATCCGAATCGACCGCCTCCCGGCTCGACTCGACATCGACGGCAGCGCAGTGAATGTGGCAGGAATGGTCCACTCGATGATCGCGACTGGCGTTCGTACATGCTCGGCATCGAGTCCCTGGCAACGCGAAGATGGCGTCAGGTGTTACTTGGGATGCGAAATGCCTCCATCTCGCCGTCCGAAAGATCAGGCGACCTCGGGACGCAGCCGTCCCGGATCTCCTGACCCCGTGACGTTATCGCCCCGTACGGGCATTAGACTGATGGTGTTCTGGTGAACATCCCCCCAATTTTGTTTCCAGAACACCCCCTGTGGCCCGGCATCACCCCCCCGATGCCGGGCCACACCCCTGCGCTAGCGACAACGAGAAGATCGGCCCCACGGGTGGGGTCCGGCCGCGAGTTGACGCCTCGCCAGTGTGCTGGATAACTCCGTTTTGATCGACAAACCCATCAACCGCAAGAACTTCCGCAGCGAAGAACCTCCCCTCACCCGGCGAGGGCCCCAGCGAAAAGACGCAACGCAATGGCTACTTCGCGATGGACATCTACACCCACCATCACGACCGGCGCCGGCTCACCGACGAGGCAGGTGTCCTCACCCCGGCCACCGCGCTCGGCGACGTGCTCGTCGAACGACTGCGCGGTGCAGATGTGGAGATCTCCGCCCAAAAGCTCTGATGCGCCTCCGCTGACGAGGGACCACACGCTCAGAACTCGCCCACCCAACACCTCCCGATTGCACGCATTGTCTGCATTGCTGGCAATAAGAGCAGTCCTGCCCGACGGTGGCGTTCCTCGGGTGGGTAGCGTGCGCGAAGACCCTGTGGGAATGGAGGTCTCGCGTCAGCGCGATCTGAAGCTCACCGTGCGGCGTCGACGCGTTCTCGTGCGATTGCGGCCGCTTCGGCGACGGATCCGTGGTGGATCGGCCCGTGTCCGGGCAGGAGAATGTCGGCGTCCAACTCTCCGATGATGCGCAGTGACTCCGCGGCCATACCGCGGTCGTGGTCGAACCACTGCGGCAGCAGTTGGGGCCCGGAGACCGTTGAGGTCAGGTGCCCGGTGATCAGGGCGTCCCCGGAGATCACCACACCGCGAGCGGGAAGATGGTAGACGGTGTGACCGGAGGTGTGGCCGGGCACGAGAACCGGGACGGGGGCACCCGGGCAGGTCAGGGCGCCGGGTACGGGCATCGGCGTGGGGGAGTCGACGCCGTACTTGGCCGTGCCACCCAGCCGGACCAGCTTGACCGCCCACGGCAGGACCCCGGGTCGCCAGATATTGCTGAGCACATCCCACGGTGTCGCGACCTCATGGCATTCACGCCGGGCGTGAGCCGCCTCGGCAGGGTGTACCAGTACCGGCGCCCCGTAGGTCTCGGCGAGATACTGTGCGCTGCCGACGTGGTCGACATGCGCGTGGGTGATGAGCACGGCCTCGATGCCGTGAGGATCCCGTCCGATAGCCCGGATCGATCCCTCGACGTCGTCACGCTGCCCCGGGTACCCGGTGTCGATCACGGTCACCGCGTCACCGTCTGTGAGCAGTACCCAGTTGACCATCTCGGAGTGCACAAAGAACACGCCGTCGGCGATTTCGACGGGCTTCATCGGGTGACCACCGTCGACACGCCGAAGTGTCGCGCGTCAGTCCTGATCTGCGCGCCGCCCAACCCTCGGCGATAGGCCATTCCGTCGTGTTTAACGAGCGTTTCGTGCACCGATCCGACCCCCATACAGTTTCTCCTCCTGCGCGCTTGCTCCAGCGGGCAGGGTACGTGGTCAACCGTGTCGAGGTGAACTGACGCGGCGTAGCAGGGTCGATCCGACGCCGAGTCGACGGCCCGGTCACCGTGTCAGCGCAACCGGCGTGGGCTACTCGACGGTTTCAAGTGTGGAATGCTATTTGCCCGCGATTTCAATGCGCCTGGTAGGACGTGCCTGAGGAGATCGTGGCGTTCGTGTTCGCGTGATGGGACTGTGGGCACTTGTTCTGGTCAGCGTCGGCGGCACGGGCCTTCTTCTCTCAGATGCCTGGCATGCGGGAGTGACATCCTGCGGAGCCATGCGGAGCACGTGATCGCGCGGGCGGTCTACGGCCATGTCGGGACGCGCGACGACGGTCGCCATGCCACGTGCCGTCACTGCCTCGCCGAGTCGGCACTGAATCCCATCGGCTCCCGACGACGCAGATCGTTCTCGCTGCGGCCGCTGCGTCGAAGACGTCCTACCGATTGGCCGCGGGGACGTCGACGTGAGGTTTTCGCGCGCACGATCGGCAATGAATGTGCGCGAGATCCGCCGCTAGGCAGCGGCATGTGGGCATTGCCGTCGCAAGCCAACAGTTCCTTGCGGTTCGAGGAGGGACGCACGATGTTCCGGGACGTGTCGTGTCCCCAGCTAGAGGGATCCTCCAAGGATTACCGAACCTTGCAATCTATCGCTGTAGTGTTGGAACGTGTGGACCGCTACCAGACCCCCGAACGTGTATGCGGGCATTACAGCACGCCGTTGTATGGTCCATCCGAGGGAAGTCTCGCGCCGCCGTGCGTCGTGTCGCGGCCGGTCGACAGCCGTACTACAAACCGAACTGCCACCCGCATCGTCGACGGGCATGAACAGGAAGGATTCTCAACCGATGGCGAACCCACATCGATTGACCACCGATCAGGTCATCGACCTGATCAAGGAGGAAACCGGTACCGATCTGTCGGTCTCTACGTTCCGCGGGTACGTCTCCCGTGGGCAAGCGCCGGCGCCGGTGGAGAAGATCGGCCGCACTCCGCTGTGGAAGCGCTCGGAGATCGTCGAGTGGGCGAACAACAGGCCGGGCCAGGGTGCGCGCACCGACATCCGTAAACCGCGTCGGCGCCGCGCCGAGTGAGCACCTTTCCTTCTTGCGACGCCGAAGGCCTGGACTCCCGTCCGCCGGAGTTCGCCCACACCTGAAGGCCGGGCCGCACCACGCCAGCGGAACTACTGCGCGGGGGAGTGGCGGTGGGCACAGCGGAGGTAGGCGCATCCCTACGTGCATCCGGCCCGACAGGATTCCGTTGGTGCCGCAGGTGTAGGTCGAGAGTGCCTCTGCAGCTTCATGGGTCGGTCGTCGATCGTGTGTGACCGAAGGGGCGGTACGGCGACCATCGCTCGAATTGCATCACGGTGACGAAAGTGACGAGGGGGTCGACACGTTGGGTCGACACGTTGGTATCTGATGAAAAGCCGATTAGCGCAGTTGAGGAGGAGCCTCAAAGGATCGCCGGCGGCCGCTCGCAGGGTGCTGTGCGCGGAATGATCGTCAGGATCTGATACTTGCAATCCTAGCTAGCGTAGTTAGCAGTAATGCAATTGTCTGGTATCGGGACCGTACGACCACCCCGAAAGTCGTTTACGTCATGAGTAGGGCTGTGGGCAACTGGTCGGTGCCATCGACGGACTCGTGTTCGTCGATCCGGGCGAGAGGATCAGTTGCACGTCCGAGGGGGCGAGTGCGATCGGTTTCAATGATGAGTACGCCAGCGAGTTCCGCGAAACCCCTCGACACATCTTGGTGGTGGGGAGAGGTCGGTGAGCGCCGCTCATCTCGTGACCATTCCGCGTCGGGACCGTGCAAACCCACGGCGCTCAATGCTCCTGCAGTAACGTCTGGGGATCGGTGAAGGACCGCGCGGCGCCAACTGAGGTCTGTCGTGGTCGATGGCGCGCCGCTGTTCGGGTGCATGATGTTGTCAGCACGGGACTCTGGGGCTCTGGGGCTCTGCTTCGTCGGTTGGCTGTGCGATGCTGGTGCCACGGTTCGGATTCGGTGACGTCGCGAGGGTGACATGACTGTGCAGGTAATCCAATCCAGTGGACACAATGGATGGGCGGTGCGGTGCGATCTGTGTGAGCACCGATTCGAGGCCGCGGTCGCCGGACAAACGGCGGCGGTGGCCTTCGCCCGGATCAACGGGTGGGTCGTCGGCGAGACCACCCGTTGCCCGATGTGCGCGACTGCCCGTATCGGCTGAGCGTCGCCTGTGTGCGGTACCGGTCAGTTCCGATAACCAGGAACCGTCAACAGCGGCCCGGGCATTCACACTCGTCGAGCACAGTCGGACACCGTCACCGACGGGCATCGGACCCGAAGGTGGTGGGGAAGGGGCTGGGTCCGAGCGTGAGGGTGACCGAGGTGGGGTGGAGTCCGACCTGAGGCCAGCTGGTGGTGACTGTCAGCGATCCGGTGGCCGGGTAGGTGCCGATCCAGTACTGCGGCGTGGTTCGGTACGGCCCGGATCCCTCCGGCCCGGAGGCAGAGTCGGAGTCGGGGACCGGGTGGAACGGGTCGGCGGGGCCGCCCAGGTCGTCGGCAAGGATGCGCACGGCCAGGTAGGACCACTGCGCCGACCAGTCGTGGGGGTCGGTCAGGGGGCGGGTTTCGTAGCGCGCGAAGTCGGCGCGGACACCGGTGACGGATAGCGTGAACCGCAGCAGAAGCCCGGACGCAAACGCGGTCGCGGCGGACAGTTCGAGGGTGAGGTCTTTCTCGGCCGCGATCGGCATGCCCGCGTGCACGGTGATCCCTCCGGTGGTGGGCGGCGCGAGGGCCGGCCAACGATGGCGGCGCATGCTTCATCGTCGCATCACTTGGCCCCACAGTGGCTGTGAATCTCCTGAGAGTCCCACCCTACGAAAACGATTCGAGTACGAGACCTACCTCGAGGTAACTGAGAACAGGTTGTCGACACCCTCGGATGCGTGGTGTTACTGGGGAGCGCAGGGTCTGTTCCGGGTCCATCGAGGCGCGACGAACGCAGGACGGGGTGACACTGCGCCCATCACCGGAACACACACGCCGGCGGTGTTGCGGGCAGTGTCAGAGGGCGGCGGTGACCAAGCCGGCAATGCCGGCGACCGCGACGAGCGCGAGAAGGGCCAGCGGGAAGGACCCGAGGACGGTGCACACGAGGGTGGTCAGCAGCGCCAGGCCGATGGTCACGGCGATTCCCGCTTCCCAGGACTCGAGGAGCGCCTCGCCGGTCGACGCGGGGTCGTCGCGACCGGTGTCGAGGGTGGTCTGTGTGATGGGCAGGTGGGAGTCGGGGACGGCGGTCACGGGTTGGTGCGGATCCTTCCAAAAGTCGAGGACGGGGCGTGTAGGGGCTGGTGCGCGGGTCATAGGTACTCCAGCACCGGAAAGAGCGCAATCGCGGACACCGTGATCCCCGCGACTCCGGCGACGACGCCGAGCAACGCCCGCAGCGATGCGGACTCATCGTCGATTACGCCGGACCGGGCTGTGGCGAGAGCACCGCACCCTACGGCGCTCACGCCCAGGACGAACCCGAGTCCGACCACCCAGAACGACGCGATGGACAACGCCCCCAGGGCGATCGACACGGAGGGCAACCGCGATCCACCGCGCGGCGTTCGCCGGCGTGCGCGCCCGGAGGAACGCCCGCCACTGGTTACACCTGATGGTCGCGAGGTAGCGGGGGTCATGATCCTCCTCCAGTGTGTCGGGTGGTCCGGTCGTCTGTGGTGCGACGCCCGGATGTGCCGATCAAGGGCAACCTTCCATCACTGCCCCGACCCGGTAGCAATTTGCCGTGCACCGGGACCAGCGACTGTGACTGGGCCCAGCGGCTTCTCACGGGGCCGTGCCATCGATTAAAGAGAATTTAGCACTCTCAATGGTCGAGTGCTAATGATTTGTCCGGTCGGCTCGGCGACCATCGGGTCGGAATCAGTCAGCGGGTGGGGCATCGAGTTCTCGTGGATCAGGTGGCAAGGCCAGTCCTCGTCGTTCGGCGTTTCGTTGTCGGTAGAGCTCGAGTTCCCATCGGACGAAGTCGTCGAGATTCGGGTCATCGGGGCGCATCGTCATGCCCGGTTGGACGCGCGCAGCAGCAGGCCGGTTCCTTCCTTGTAGAAATTGTCCAGCAGCTTGCTGGACAAATTTCGCACGTCCCCTCCCCACCCTCCTTCTCGAGCAGCTTGGGGTTAGCCTCGGATAGTCAGGGTGGTTGCGTCACAGTGAATGTGGGATGGGAAGAACGGTGATCCCGGTGTCCTGTTGAAGTTCCTGCATCAGGTCGTCGCGCTCGATGAGGGTGCTGGTCGTGACGACCGAGTATGCCGCGACTTCTTCCCCTTCGGTGGGGCGGGCGCCGGCGGTATCGAACAACGCGAGGCACGCGTGGGTGTGGGCGAGGTCGTGCCGCGCCCAGTACCGGATGCCGTCGAACCCTGCTGAGTGGAGAGCGGATGCCCACATCTGGGTCAGGTGGTAATTCCCGGTCGTGAAGATCTCGGCGGTGACCCCGAACTGGGCGGCCGTGTTCGAGGTCAGGTCCGCCAGTATCCGGTCGGTGGTCACCTGCATGCGGGAGACCGCGCGGGCGCTGAGTTCGGTACTCGGGATCACTCGCATACCACCCCAGGTTTCGAGGAGGGTGATCTGCTCGGATTCGGCGGTGTAGCAGGTGCCCTGGGTGTCGGCGAGGTCGAACCTGCCATACCCGGCGTTGGCGAACCACAGCGGTCCGTGTTCGGCGCCGTGACACCGGAACACCTCCGTCCCGGCCGGGCAGCGCCAAGACGGGAACCGGTCGTGCAGGTGTTCCGGGGGTGGGGGTGCGAGCAGGTGCAGGGCAGTGCGGGGTGAACTCACGCAGCGAGCCGCCCGGTGGCCGCACGAGCAAGATCGACCACTGAGGGCCCGTCCCCGTCGAGCAGCGCCTGCCGCGGCGTCCTGCCGCCGAGTTCGGGTTGTTCGGTCATCATCCAGGACGCGGCCATCCACCCGGTACCGTCGGCGTCCGCCCACACCCGCAGGACATCCTTGACCCCGAGGATGGGGCGGGCCGGAGCGGCACCGTCGAACCCCGCGACGGAGTATCCGGCGGAGCCGTCCTCGGCCTCGAGGCGCAGGACTCGATGATCACGCACCGCCTGGCTCAGGGCCTGCTTCGTCCAGCCGGTCACCTCGAGGACCTGCTTGTGGGTGAGGATCGCCCCGATGTGGTTCTCCCAGGCGCGGCGGGCCTTCAGTCCGGAAAGCACACCGCGGATCCCGTTCTCGACATACGCGGCGTCGCCCGGGTTCAGCTCAGTCTGGTCGAGACCGCTGGCAGCGAGCTCGGCGGCCACGATATCCCGCAGTGGTGTGCTCATGCCTTCATCATCCTCGGTCAACCAGGTCAAGTCAACCAGGTCAATCTGGAGTGGCGTGCGGAGTAGGCGTTAGAACTTTTGCAGAGGGAACCGAGCATCAGGCGGCCCCGAGGTGCCCGGTCGCAGAGTGTTCGGTCTCGTCGGGCACGCACCGAAACATCCGACAGCACCGGCCGGCTCGGTAACGCTGCGTCACCCGCGTCCCGCCTCAGTCAGTAGCGCTCACACAGTTGTCGGAGGCACCCGCAATACTTGCGATCACACCAGCCCCACCGGTAACAGGAGAACAGACACATGCGCCATCGCCCCCGGACCGCCTTCCTCGCCCTCGGTGCGGCCACCGTCATCGGCCTGACCGGGTGCTCGGCCATCGCCGATGCCGATCCGGGCACCGGGTCACTCGGGGGCGCCCCGGCCGCCCCCGCGCCGGTATTCGATGCGGCACCGGCGTTGGCGAAACTCGACACCCTCGCGGTCAAGGGCCGCGCCCCCAAGACCGGCTACACACGAGAACAGTTCGGCCCATCGTGGTCCGACGACAACAGCGTCGAGGGCGGCCACAACGGCTGCGACACCCGCAACGACATCCTCCGCCGCGACCTAGTCGACCTGACCTACAAAACCAGCACGCGGGACTGTGTCGTGGCGACCGGAACCCTGCACGACACCTACACCGGCACCACGATCGCGTTCGTTCGCGGCCAGGACACCTCCACGGCGGTGCAGATCGACCACGTCGTATCCGTCACTTCGACGATATATCCCCGAATAAGCCCAGGTCATAGTGTCATCGACATGCCGATGACGCCGGAACCGGTCGTAGGTAAGCGCGGCATCGAGGCATTGCCCTGGCCGATGGGGGCCGTATGACCGCCGTGTAGTTAGAGCGGTCTGAGCTGGGCTATTTCGCGGCGGAGTGTGAGATTCTCGCCGTGGGCGGCGGCGAGGGCTTGGCGGAGCGCCAGCACTTCTGCGTGGTGGCGGCTGCGGATTTCCTTCAGCTGGGTGGCCAGTGCGCGGACTGCGGAGGATGTGGTCGGTTGCTCGTCGGGTGCTGCGTCGGGGCCCGTGCTGCGGTGACCGGTCGAGGTGCGAAGGTCTTCGATCTTTCGGCGGAGGTCGCTGTGCTTGTAGAGGAAGTCGGTCGAGAGATGGGCCCTGCGGGCGACACTCACGAAGGTGATTTGCTGGCCCGCGGCGGAGAGCTCGCGGAGTGCGTCGGTGGCGCGTGCCATGGCCTGGTCGTGTCGGAGGCGCGCAGCTCGCTGGAGGTGTTCGGACATGTCGACTCCTATCAGGCGGTCTGGTCTCGGACTCCGGCGCCGCGGATTCCGTGTTGGTCGGCGGTGTCGGTGATCGCGAGCAGGATCTGGTTGAGTGAGGTGACCTCGTCGGTGCGGCCTTGTAGCCAGACGTTGTCCTCGCTCATCTGCGTTCCGTAGCGGGCCGCAAATGTCTCCTTGCGGATCTCGATGAGCCGCTGGGTTTCCTCGAGTTGCCGGGAGAGTTCGGCGGCGTGGGTGGCATCAGTGACGAACTTCGGGCAGGTCAAGCACGCGTTTCCCTTGTCGCAGGATTGCCTCGGTGGGAGGGTGCACCAACCGTTCGGCAGAACGCGATCGGCCCGGCTGTCGAGCTTGAGGAAGTCGTAGAGATCCGAGGTGTCGATCCCCGGGGTTCGGCCGTCGCTGGTGACCTTCTTGTAGCGCAGGAATTCACGCTCCTGGGTTTCCGACAGCGTCACCGCATAATGCATGGTCATTTCCGGGCTGACGTGTCCGAAGTATCTCATCACCACGTGCAATGGAACGCCCGCGTTGAGCAGGTTGGTGGCGGCCGTGTGTCGGAAGCGGTGTGTCTTACTGATCATTACCGGGTGTCCGGCACTGTCGGTGATCGCCAAGCGATCCGCGAGTGCGGCCAGGTGCGTATGCAACGTGGGCATCGGGTAGGACGCGGTGCCGTTGCGGTTCTGAATACGTCTCAGGAAAAGGTATCTGGGGGTCTGATCTGGTCTGCCGACTCGCGCCATGTGCTCTCGCGCGACCTGTTGTTGAGCCCTGATGACGGTGACGATTTCGGCGTCGACCGGGATCGAGGCGGGGTGTGCGGATTCGATCTTCGTCTGTTGGTAGCGCAGGCGGGCCACGAAGTCTGCGCTGTCGACCGTGTCGGGAGGCGACTTCGATGTCCTCTGGAGTGGGATCAAGGGGTCAAAGTCCATCATGAGGATCTCGTTGACTCGGCGTCCGGTGCGAATGAGGAGCATCAATATGTGAAAGGCCTGAATGTCACCGAGGCCACCCTCGGTGCGTGGCTTCGCGAGCAGTTCGGCGCCGGCGGCGATTCTGGTGACCACCGCGTCTTCGAGGACCATGTCATCGTCGTGTCGCTTGTTGGTCAGGCGTGGTTTGTCTTCGGGCCGGAACAACACGCAGTGCTCGGGGCGCAGCAGCCGCCATTCGGGTTGGCCCAGCGTGTGGGACGCTTCGTCGCGATGGTCAAACATCCATTGGTAGAACTGCTCGATTGCGGTCATGATGTTTCGGCGCGGATTCTTGCCCAGGAGCTGGTTCTTGTTCTTTCCGGTGGTGACGGTGTGCGTGCGTAGCATCTCGCAGAATCCCCGCACGAACGGCCGGAAAGCGGAGGGGTCGCTGGTCAGGGTGGGGCCGGCGTCGCCGACCGTGTCGAGATGGCGTTGAAGCCATTTGAGTGCGTCGAGACGCGATTTGATCGTGCTCCAGCTGTAGCGGCCGTTCTCGAGGTTCTCCGAGAGCCATAGTTTGGCTCCCTCACGGAGCCAGTCACTGCTCAGTCGACTGAAGTTGGCGCTGTGGTGGCTCATCGGTTCGTGTTCACGCTGGGGAACGCGGGGGTCGAGTTGTGGATTCCACAGGTTCAGCTGCCACCACGGGCCCTGATGGTAGGGGTAGACGAGAATGTCCTGCAGGCGACGCAAACGGTGGAGAGCCTTGCTGTCGTTGCTGGTCCCGCGCTGCAGGCCGCGCAACTGCGCCCGCTGCGCCTCTCTCAGCCACTGTTCGGGGGTGAGGTGCAGCAATGACTCCGCTGACCGGGCAGTCTTCCCGCCATAGCCAGTAGCGGCGCGCAGGATTCCTGTGGTGGCGTTGAAGTGCGTCGGGTGGATAATTCTGCCCAATTCCACCTCCCGGTGGATCAGCCAGGCCAGCTCCCAGGTCATCGGTTCCGGCAGCGAGCGAAAGTTCAGGGCTACCGACGTCCATGGTCCTCCTCCCACACTGCGCTCGGCGACCGCGGGGGCGTAGATGTCGGGCATGTTCTTCTTGTCGAAATGATCGCTGCGGCATGGCTCGGGCAGTGAATCCCACAGCTGCCGTGCCCGAAGGGGGTCGAACATCTCCGAGACAGGCAGCCGCAGGTCGCGGCCTTCGAGACGTTTAGGTTCTGGCCTGGGCTCGCGTCTTGGGCTACGGGACATCGGTTTTCGTCTCCCATCCCGATACGACGTCGCGCCAGTTCGCCAGCGCTTCCAGCTCAGCGTCCTCGGTGACGTGCCCATACCTGTTGATCGTGGTTTGCACGTCTCGGTGCCCAAGGCGCCTGCTGACCACATGCAGAGGTGTTCCCGCGAGCAGCAGTGCGGTGGCGTGGGAATGACGGAACCAATGCGGCGTCATCGCCTCCGGTAGCTGCGGCACCTTCCGCTTCATCGCCCGCAGGTGCGCATACACACTTTCGCCGCGCAGCGGTGCGTAGAGCGGTTCGCGTCGGGTGTTGCAAAAGATGTATCCACTGTCCCAGTCGTCGATTACACCGTCTGCGCCGTGCTCGCAGAGCCACCACACGAAATCGCCGTAGAGGCGGTCGAGGCGGCTGCCGACGAAGACCTTGCGGTAGCCGGATTTCGGTATCAGTCCGTGGGGGTGTGGTCGTGGCACGATGGCAACCGATGCCGTGTCTCCACGGCTGGTGTTCCAGTCTCGATGCTGAAGTGAGAGTGCTTCACCGATTCGCATGCCGGTCTCGGCCAGCAAGGTCCAGAGAAATCGGTACCGCAGATCTCCTGACCAGTCGCCGGTCGGCGCGCAAGATGCCTCGGCTGCGATCAGGGCATCGATGGAGTCCGGCTCCAGCAGTGGAGTCTGCCGGTTTCGGAGTCTCACGCGGATAGCTGTCCGTCGCTGAGCATTTCGACGAGCAATATGTTCGAGAATCGGCATATACCTAGCCGGTCGTGATCGCACGTGCTCGTAGAGGAACGATGCGGCATCGACGCCGAACGCGGCATGGTATCGGTAGAAGCTCATCACCGGTCGTATGCGGATCGCCACGGTCGCTTCTGTGACAGTCGCTTCCGGATGAAGTTGCCGGACGAACGGGTCGAACTGGCCGGTGCGCACGGCCATCAGGAAATGGCCGAAGTCGCTGAGCTGGACCGTATCCCACTGCCGATCGGACTTCTCCAGGTAGGACCACCAGAGCGCTAGACCACGCGCGTACGTTTTGATGGTGTTTGGAGAGAACTCCGATTGACGAGCGAATTCCAGATACTGCTCGATCGGTTCGACGAGTGTGTGGGAATCGGACACCACCGTCCACGTCGTCTCTCCACCGGTCATCACACGTTGAGTGGACGCCATCTGGTCTCCTTCGACGTGACCACGCTAACGCGCTCAACGCCTCGGTCTCGGGATTGCCGTCCGGTGTGTCAGCGATGTCGTCGGCATCGCATGCCAATGTCCGATACGCGTACCAGTGACGAGGATGGCCAACGAACTACACCCATGTCGATGATGTGAACGGCACAACACTCCTAGTACCGGATACCACGTCGTCGCACTCTCGGATGCGTGGCAGAAGGGCGCCCAGCAGCTCAGCCCGGAGCAGCGCCGCGACCTGGCCAACGACCCCCGAAACCTGCAGGCCGTCGACGGGCCCACGAATTCGAAGAAGTCCGATTCCGACGCCGCATCCTGGTTGCCGCCGAACAAGGCATACCGGTGCACCTACGTCTCGCGGCAGATCGACGTCAAAGCCCTCTACCGGCTGTGGGTGACCCAGGCCGAGAAGGACGCGATGAGTCAGGTCCTGCACTCCTGCTAACGACACCCACCCCTGGGTTCGGCCGCGGGGGCAGTGGTGGCCACCATCGCTGCCCCCGACGTAAGAGAGAACTCATCCGACTGCGGGAATGGATGTGCAGCCAGCGGATTCGCGCTCAGCTCCGCGCTTGAGCCGAAAGCCGCCGGTCGCGGCGATGGACTCCCGATCCGGTGTGCTGTGCCGACGTTCGCGGCCCCCGCGGCCGTGGACCGGGGGAGACCCCGAGAGCGGCGAGCGGACGACGCTCCTCGTCGGGCAATGCGCCGGCCCGCCATTTTTTGACCGCCCGATACAGCCACTGACCTACCTGTTCGCCGTCGGCGGTGACGTAGTTCGCGGGCACCAGCGCGTTGCCATGCTCTTCGCGGTACGCAGCGATTTCGGTGAGCATTCGCCGCTGCTTGCTGTCGGCACGTGACACAGCCGGCACGGGGACATCGTCGTCGTCGCTCCACAGGAACCCGATCGCATCGAGTTGCGCGATGCGTTGGGGCGGCAGAGTGCCGAGCATGCGAGCAACTCGCTGACGCTCTTGCCAACGCCCCAGTCGGAAGCCGTCTTCGGTGACGTAGTCGGCCGGGATCGCAGTGCGAGGATGTTGACGCCGAAAAATGCGGTAGTGCTGCAGGGGAGAGGCTGCGGACTGGGTGGCGCGCATTGATATCGCATCCTTCCGAAAACCGTCGCACGTCTTCGAATTTGTCATTATTTCAAGTATGTCAATCGGTTTGACGATTCTGCAAGAAAGCAGGACTATCCCACAGAACGTAAGGGGATGCGCTGCTGGAACAGATCCCTACGGCCGATGGCCGGTGATGTCTTATTCCTCGGAAAAACTGCAGGGTGATCAGTGCGATCGCTGGGGTGATCACCAGGTTGCATCCCGTGTTGTCCTCGATTCAGCGGCCAGACCCGTGGCCACGGCCGACAATTCCTACTGCCAATAGACTCAGCCATGGCGGGGCAGTGCATCGGCAAGAACTCGGCTCGCACCGACGTGCAGTCGTGCGACGACCTCAACCTAGGCATTCCCACGATTTGGCTCAGACGACGGACATGCCCACCATCGGGAATCCTGGTGGCGGGCTTTCACATCAGCGGGATGCCTGCAGCCACCACTCGGTGGCGCTGGATTCGATTTCGAGAGCGTGGGCGGGCCAGTCGGGATCGGCGATCAACGTGTGGATTTTTCGTGCCATTTCCGGTGCGTTGCCGTCGATGTCGAGTCTGGTGAGGAGTCGGGCGATCCGAGTCTGTGTGGCTGGCCACCTGCCGCCCGTTGTTTCGACCAGCGCCGCCACCAGGGTTGCGCACTCATGGTCGCTCAGCGGTGGCGGTGTGCGTGTCATGCCTCGTAATCCGCGACTGCCGTCGGTGAGCCACCGATCGCTGGCTTCTTGTCGGATCCGGTTCCAGTACAACGGGCCACGACTGCTGAGATATGAGCGCACTGTCCGACGGTAGCAAGGGATGTCGGCAGATCGGTCCTGGTCGGCGGGCGGTGACGGACACGTGCCGGGGCATCGGGGTGAGGCGCCGCTCCTGGAGCGTCCGGGCCTGCACGGGTCAGATCGTGGTCAGTGGGTGTCCTTGGACGGCGATCGGCATCCGGAGGTCTCCACCGCGGTCTTGACGCCCGTTTCGCGACGCCCGTCGGATGAGTGTGGCTGTGGCCTCGCCGTTGTCGGCGAGGCCACAACCACAGGGTGCGGTGTCAGCTGTATCCAGCGTTGGCTATTCGGCGTTCTGGTCAGCGTGCTCGAGGATCAGGTACTGAGCGGAGATCTGCTGATCGACGTCCTTCTTGTTGTCGGTACCGCTCGCTTCGCCGACGTAACGCCCGTTGGCGACCATGCAGTAGTCCTGGGTGCCGTTGACGGTGTCCTTGGTGGCGCATTTCGCGTCGGGCAGGCCCTGCGGGGTGGGGGCTGCGGTGAAGCCTTCGGCGAGAAGGTCGTTGTAGAACTCGGTGAGGATCGTCTCGGCGCCGGCATCGTCTTTGGCCCGGTAGACGGTGGTCTTGTAGACGGCGTTGTGGTCGGATCCGGCGTCGGTGAGGATCTTGTAGGTCAGCGGCGGGTTGGTGGAGCGGTGCGCCATCCCGCGGGGCCCGTAGGCGGCCATGTCGTCGCCGAGTTGGGCTTGGGCGTCTTCTTCGGGGAGGGCGTAGATCAGGACCTTGTCCTGGTCGATCATGGGCAGCTGCGCGGACTGTCCACCGTTCTGGGCGCGGGTCGGGGTGGCCGGGAACTGGTCGATCAGCGGTTCTTGCAGTTGGAGGGACTTCGCGACGGCCTTCGCGGTCCAGTCCTTGTCGGCGGCGGGGGCTTTCGCCCAGGTGTAGAGCAGGTAGTCCCCGTGGGGGGTGAACGCGTTGACCGAGACCTCGGGTCCGGCATCGAAGTTCGTCTGTCCGGTCGAGACCAGGGTGTTGGGCAGGATGTCGATGTTTTCGGCGGTCTCGAGGCCGGTGCCGTCGTCGACGGTGAGCAGGTTCTGGTGGATTTCGCGGGCGGTTGCGGCGGCGTCCTCGGGGTTGTTGAACCGCATCACGGCTTGGACGACGGACCGGGACGGATCGGTCGTCTTCGTGGTGGGGGTGGCGGCGGTCGAGACGTAGCCGTAGAGCATCTGGTGGTTGTGGGCGATGTCCCCGGCGGCGTCGCTGAGGACGACACCGAGGTTCTTGCCGCTGCGCATCACCATCGTGGGCATCTTCACCGAGGTCAGTTCCGGGTCGATCTCGAAGGGAACGACGGTGAACTCGGCGAGCCGCTGCCCGTCGACGTCGAGGATGGTTTCCTGGGTGGCCCGCCCGAACTCGGGGGCCGGGCTGGTCGGGTAGCTGCCGGTGTCGAGGGCGGCTGGATCGACACTCGCGGTCGCGGTTTGGTCTCCGCCGGATTTACCGGTGGGTTCGGCGGTGGTGTCGGTGCTGCTGCAGCCGGCCAACAGCACTGCGGTGGCGAGCACTGCCGCCGGCATCCACGTGGTTGTCCTCATCGTCTTGTTGATCCCTTCCCTGTCTCACCCCCCGCGAGTGTCGGCGTCGCCGGGCGGGAGCGTGTGGTCTTGGTAGTTGGAGGCCGCGACCGCCTGGAAGGTTCCCACACCCCTTTGGTGGCCTTCGTCACACCCGCCGCTCTTGGGGGAGGTGGCCGGTTGGCGATGCAGGCCCAGGCCCGGTCACGCTAGGGTTCGACGGCGCCCACACCCGGGCGCACACAGATCGACGACGGGAAGGGGAGAGGGCGTGGAATCCGCAGCCCAAGCCGGGCAACCGGCCACCGTTGCCTCCCCAGCCGCCGAGACGCCGCCGCGGGAGCGCGCCGAGGTGCTGCTGTCGTCGATCACCGACAAGATCCTGCGCCCGTTCGGGTACGACGCAATCAGCGACCTCGCCGAACAGCGCGCCCAAAGCAGGGAACAGACCCGCTCGGTGGTCGTGGTCGGCGAGGTCAAGCGGGGAAAGAGCTCGTTAGTCAATGCGCTGGTCGGCTGGCGCGGCGCCTCCCCAGTGGGGGTGGACGTGACGACCTCGACGACGATCAGCTTCGGGGGGGCCACCGCCGAGCAACCCGGCGGCACGGCGCAGATCCTGTTCCCGGACCGAACCGAGCAAATCCCGCACGCCGAGCTGGCGGACTGGGTCTCGTGCGAGGGCGCCCATGTCACCGACAGCCGGATCGAGGAGTTGCCCACCCGGGCGATCGTCCCGGTGGCCGGCAGCCGGCTCGGTGACGTCACCGTGATCGACACCCCCGGGGTGGGCGGATTGGACCCGTCCTACGCGGTCCTGGCGGAAGCGTCCGCGTCGCAGGCATGCGTGTTGGTGATCGTGTGCGATGCCACCACCCCGCTGACGGCGCCGGAGATGGCGTTCATCGACAAGACAGGGTCCGCGGTGGAATCACTGATCGTGGTGGTCACCAAGACCGACAAGAACATCCGCCGCTGGCGTCCGATCGTCGACGAAGACCGCGAACTCTTGGTCCGGCACCTGGGCCGGCAGATTCCGGTGGTCGGGGTGTCGAGTCTGCGTGCGGTGATCGCCGCCGAGATGGCACCCGGCCCGCAGCGCGACCACGCCGAGGCACGGTCCGGGATCGTCGAGCTGCGCACCCTGATCGACTCGAAACTCGCCATCGCTGAACATCTCCCGGCGATCACCGGTCTGCGGACCGCGGTCGACGGTTTGCGTACGTTGGCGACGGATCTGCGCACCCAAATCGCGGCGATCACCCGCAGCGGCGAGGTCATCCCGGATCTGACCGCACAGCTGGCCGAATTGCAGGGCCTCAAGGACCACTCGACGCAGTGGGAGCAGTACCTGCAACGGGACCTGACGTTGATCCGCCAGCACGCCACCGACGACCTCGACCGCCGCCTCGACGACATCCGGCAGAAGTGGACCACCCGAATCAACAAGAACGGGATGGCGGTGCTGCGCCGGAACCCGCAACATTTCACCGCGGAAATGGAGCGCGATTTCCAGGCCGCGATGGCGGGGTCGGTCAACCTGTTCCTCGAGCAGCTCTACACCCAGATCGTGCAACCGCGGTTCGCCTCGGAGGTCATCTGGCACGAAATCTCCGAGCAGGTCCTCGCGACGTTGTCGAACCGCACCCTCGAAACCCACCAGGTCGCCGGCAAACGGCAAGGGCTGCTCGATCCGTCGATGGTCACCATGGGAGTGATGGGCTCGTCGATGCTCGGCGGTCTGATCGGGGTCTCGGCGATGATGGGCGTCGGGGCAGTCGTCGGAGTCGCCTGGGTGGGATTCAATCTCGGTTTCAAGGCGATGCGGACCGGGAAGACGAACCTGCTGGGCTGGCTGCGGGAGACGATCGCGACCACGAAGACCACCACCTCCCGGATGCTCGAATCCACCCTGGCGCTTGCCCGCCCGGAAATCGTCATCCGCTACCGCGAACACGTGAAAGCCTCGATCGCAACCCTGCAGGCGCAGATCAAAGACGCCGAGGACACCGCCCGGGCCGACAAGGCAACCCGGGAGAAAAAGCTGACCCGCCTACAGAACAACCTGCGGGTGGTCGAAAACAACATCACCCGCGCCGAATCCCTGATCGCCGAACTGTCCACGCACACCACACCCTCGGCCGACGCGGGTGGTGATCCCCGGTGACGGCCACCCCCACCGCACCGGCCTGGGATCCGGTGCGCGCCGGCCTGGACCGGGCGCTGCACGCACTCGCCGGCCTGGCCCCCGATCTGGCCGCGCACGCCAACCGGATCGGCCAGATCCTCTGGTCCCCGCCACGGATCGTGATCGTCGGCCGACTCAAGGCCGGCAAGTCGACACTGGTCAACGCCCTGATCGGGGCGCCGGTCGCCGAAACCGCCGCCCTCGAGGCCACAAGCATCGTCGCCGTCTACCAGGACGGCGCCCCCTCCCGCGCCCAGGTGGTCCTACTCGACGGCTCCCGCCGCCCGCTGCACCTGTCCCGCGGCCACACCGCCGACCTGGGGGTCGACCCGGAACAGGTTGCCTACCTGCACCGGTGGCTACCCTCGGCGGCGATCCGCGACTTCACCCTGGTCGACACCCCCGGTCTGGCCACGCTGACCGCCGAGAACGAGGCCCGCACCCGCCGGGTACTCATCGACGGGTTCGAGCAGACCCGCACCGCCTCCGTCGACGCCGACGCCGCGGTGTTCCTCTTCGACTCCGCGCCCCGCGCCGACGAGATCTCCTTCCTCAAACAACTCGGATTCACCCCGCTGAACACCCTCGGCGTCCTCTCCCGCGCCGACGGATTCGGGGAAGGCGCACTGGGGCAGCGCAATCCGCTCGAGCACGCGATCGCCCACGCCCGGGTCCTGGCGGATCGGCTCGCCGACACCGTCATGACGGTGATGCCGATCGCCGGGCTGCTCGCCGAGACCTCCCACACCGGGGCCCTCACCGAGGCCGATGCCCGCGCGCTGGCGTCGCTGACCGGGTACGGGCCGCTCGAGGTGCTCGACCTCCTCGACACCGATACCCCCACCGTGGTGCCCGAGGCGGTGCGCGATCGGCTCCTCGATCTGGTCGGCGAATACGGAATTGTCCATGGCCGCGACGTCGCCGCCCGCGGGGCCGCCACCCTGAACGAGTGGTTGACCGCGCACTCGGGGATCCCACAGCTGCGGGGAGTGCTCTCGCAGCATCTCGGCCGGTTCGCCGCCGTGCACCGGGCCAGCCGGATCATCCGCGAACTCGACCAACTCGCCTTCACCCACCCCGCCCGGGACCAGATCCGCGGCGTCGTGGACCACCTGCGCCGCGACCCCGCCCTGCACACGGTGGTGCTGTTCGAACACCTCAAGTCCATGCTCGAGGCCGATCCCCGTTCCCCGGTCACCACCGAACTGCGAAGGCTCCTCGAACATCACACCCCGGCCGGGCAGCTCGGGCTCCCGGACAGCGCGGGCCCGGACCAGGTGCGGGCAACGGCGCAGCAGAAGCTGAGCTGGGCGCACATGCAGGCGCTGTCGACGATGACCGCGGCCGAGGACGCCGCCCTGATCGTGCTGGCGCACACCTACGGCACCCTCGCGGCCACCTGACCCGAACCCCCAGACGGCAGCCCCATGCGAATCAGTGGGGGTGGGGCGGGAACCTTTCGCCTGCGACGCGCATCGAACTATCAACCGCCGACGCACACCCCTGTGGAAGGACCAACCCGTGATGTTCTACCGAACGCCGCAGCCACCGCCCCCGCGCCGCCGTGACATGATGCCCGGGCGCGGCCGCGCTGCACAGGCCGCCGGGCGTAATCCGTGGGGCTCGATCACGAGGGGTATCAATGTCTAGGCCGGACTGGCTGCTGGGGATCGACTTCGGCACCTCCAACACCGCCGCCGCACACACCGGCGCGGTCAGCGGCGCCGTGGAAGCACTGCAACTCAGCCACAACCGCACCACCATGTCCTCGGCGGTGTTCGTCGAATCCCCGCACCAGATCGCGGTCGGAGACGTGGCCACCAACCGCGCCGAAACCAACCCCGCCGCCTACATGCCCTCACCGAAACGGGTGATCGGCCAGGGCGTGGTGAACGTCAACGGCTACGCGATCGCATCGTCGGTGCCGGTCGCCGCGGTACTCGATTCGGTCATGGCCCGGGCCCGGGCCGCACACGCCGGGCAGGCGCCCGCCCAGCTGGTGCTCACCCACCCGGAGGCCTGGTCCCCACGCGAGATCCAGGTACTCCTGGATGCGGCCGCCCAACTGGGGCTGGACCCCTCCCAGGTGACCACGGTGTCCGAACCACGGGCAGCGGCGCACTACTATTCGCGGTCGAACACCCTGCCCGCAGGCGCGAAGATCGCAGTGTTCGACTTCGGCGGCGGCACCCTCGACATCGCCGTGCTGGCCGCCAACGACCACGGCACATTCGACGTGGTCGCCGCACGCGGCGACAACGGTCTCGGCGGCAAGAACTTCGACGCGTACATCCGCCGATGGGTCGACGAACAACTCGACGCCCGCAACCCCGAACTGGGCGATTACCTACGATCGGCGCCGATCGACATCCGGCACGCCCTCGACGATTCGATCCGCCGCGCCAAGGAACTGCTCTCGGAAGCGCCGTCCGCGACCATCACCGTCGCCGGCGGCGGGCACACCGAGAAGTTCCAGATCACCCGCGAGGAGTTCGAGGAGCTCATCACCCCGGCATTGGAGAAGGCGGTCACCCTCACCCGGGCAACCCTCGCCGACGCCCACGTCACCGACCCCACCGGGCTGCACGCGCTGTATCTGACCGGAGGCTCCTCCCGAATCCCGATCGTGCAGGAACACCTCAAGGCACTCGGGCCGATCGCCACCCTCGACGACCCGAAGACCGTCGTCGCGCAGGGGGCGATCGCGGCCGCCGCCCCGATCGTCCGCGGCCTCGGCAACACCGCCGCCGCGGGCGGAGTCGGGTCGCGATACACCCATCCCACCCCACCGTCGCAACCGTCCCGACCCGACGGCCCGGCGGCAACGGCACCCATCCCGCCGTCAGGTCCAGACCGAACGACAGCGACATGGCAACCCACACCCACGCCGGCGCCAGCGGGCACCGGTACGGGTAAAAAGAAGTGGGTAATGATCGGCGCCGCGGCCGCCGCCGTGGTGGTCGTCGCCGGCGTCATCGGAGCGATTGCCCTCACCGGAGACAAGGGCGCAACTGATCAGGTGCCGCCCGCCGACACCGCAGCCGCCGCCGGAGACACCGCCAACGCGGAGCAGGCCGGCGCCTCCGGAACCGGAAACACACAGGTTCCGACCACGAAAGAGGCTGTACTGGCAGCCCTTCCGGCAGCATTGCGAACAGATCTGGAGAACTGCAAAACCAACGGGGAAACCGAGAACGGTGGCCTCCAGATGCAATGCACCCTGAAAGAGGGCACCGCGTTGACCGCCGGGATCTCCGACCAGGACTACCAATCGATCATCGTCAGCGTCGACCCCGCCGAAGCAAAGAAACGGGTCCTCGGCATCCGGCAGGGCTTCCAGAACGACACCACCTCGACCGACAACGAGATCGTGGAGAACATCCCGCGGACCGCGGCCGCACACATCGACGGTCCGGGCTACGCGAACACCTACTCGATCTGGTACGCCAACAGCTCAACCGGGGTGATGGCCAGCTTCAGCGACGCCCAGGGCCTCGACGGGGCGAAGACGTTCCTCTCCCGCGCCGGCCTGATCAACTAACCTCCACCGCCGCCGCAGAGACTGCGCCCGCCCTTCTTTCGGGGCGGGCGCAGTTGTCTGTGCAGGCCTTTCGCCCCAGGTCGCGGCCGGTCGCAAAGTTTTTCAGGAAGTCCGGGAACCTTTCGGACCATTCACCGCATCTAACTCTCGACAGCACAGGGAACTTTTGCTTCCCGGCCAATACCTTCGACGGACAAGGATTCGAGATGAGCAACCCCCGCGGCGCACACGACAACCCGACCACCACCGGCACCACCTCGCCCAGCCCCAACCTGACCGGGGACCCGCAGGACGCCACCTACACCCCCACCGCCCCCGCCGCAGGCGAGCAGCCGCCGGTGGCAGCCGATCCAGTCGGAGCCGGTACCGCTCCGGGCCCCATCGCCGACGACACCGACCCGGGAACCGGCACCGCCGGCGAGACCGATCTGGGCGCCGGCACCGGCGGGGAGTACTACTCGCCGCGCGACGTCGACGGCGACGGAAACGTCGACCTGATCCACACCCGCATCGAAGCGGTCGAAACCATCACCCACATCGACGAGGACGGCTCCATCACCCTCGTCGAGCAGGACACCGACGGCAACGGCACCTACGAAACCGGTATCGCCCCCACCGCCACCGGGATCCGCCTCGCCGAGGACCTCGACGACGACGGAACCGTCGACCTCGCCACCCACCTCGACCCGACCACCGGCGCACCGCTCCGCCAGGACGTCATCGAGGACGGACGGATCACCGACACCCGGCTCGACACCACCGCCGACGGCAACCCGGACGTGCACCTGATCGACAGCAACGGCGACGGCCGCTTCGACACCACCCTCCTCGACACCGACCTCGACGGCATCACCAACGACACCCTGGTCGACACCAACGGGGACGGCACCTTCGACCTGCGCACCGCCGACACCGACAACGACGGCACCCAGGAGTCCTTCGACACCGCCACCGACGGGCACCTCGGGTCGATCGAGCAGTTCGAAGCCCTCATCCCCGCAGAGGACCACTACCACGAGCAGGCCGACACGTACCCGACCGAGACGCCGGCCGACCAGACCGCCACCGACCTGGCCTGACCCCACACCTGGGCGCCGCGCGGGCGGCGCCCACCAGACTTTCAGCGGCCGATGGGTGCAGTACACCCCGCACCCACCCGACTTGTATTGCGGCCGAACCTCACACCGGGAGAGCACCGAATGGATGACATCGCCGCGGACCTGGACGCAGCAGCCTGGTCCGCCAGCCCACTCGACGACGACACCTACCTCGGCGAACCGGTCCCGATCGACGAGAGCCTCGACGCGATCCCCGAACAGGTCTTCGAGGACGACCCGTTCGTCGAGGCCGCCGACGGGACGGGAACGGTGGACCTGTCCGTCATCGACCTGAGCACCCTCGACCCGGAGCTCGCCGAGCCCCCGCCACTCTCCCCGCCGCAGGACGCGACCGAACCGGCGGTCGACCCGGACACCGCACCGGATTCCCCGGTCGACCGCGCGGGCGGGGACGGGGTGTACGGGGACCCGGTGGAATGGTCGGTGAACTGGTTCTTCCAGCAGGTCGACGGCTACTGCGGACCATCGAGCGCCGCCCAAATGATCGCCCAGTACACCGGCGTCGTCATCGACGACCCCGAACAACTCGTCGACCGGGCCCTCGAACTCGGACTCATGCAGGACGGCGACCCCGCACAGGGCATGACCTTGCCGAACCTCGAGATCCTCCTCGAGGACCAAGGGGTGCCCTGCACCGTGCAGGACAGCTCGATCGACGACCTGAAAACCAAGCTCGAGGACGGCTACGGGGTGATCGCAATGGTCGACTCCGGGGAGATCTGGAACCCCGACCAAGAAGCCGGGGAAGACCAGACGGCCGACCACTTCCTCATCGTCGCCGGCATCGACGAAACCCGCGGAGTGGTGATCCTCTCCGACCCCGGCGCCCCGAACGGCAACCAGCTCGAAGTGCCCATCGACCAGTTCGAGGACGCATGGGCGGACTCGGGCCGCAAAATGCTGGTCGCCGACACCCCCGATCCGGACCTGGCCGACCACCCGGACCCGGTGGCAATGTCGGTGGCCGCACCCGATCGCCGGTGGGCGATGATCGACCTGTAGCGGTTGTCGCTACCCACCGACAACAGGTTGGGCGTGCACACTGGAGAGGCCATCACCGACATCGGGTGGCGGTGCTCCGAAAGATGCGGGCGGCTCGGCGGGAACCTTTCGCCGGTCCGATGCATCCAACAAGTGGGGGCGTCCGTGTCGGCGCCGACATACTGAGGGAAACGAGGTGAGAGCAGCAGTGGACGACGACTCCGTCCTTGCAGCACTGGGGGTATCGGGCGCGCTGCCGCCCGTGTCCGACGAGGTGTGGGCGCGCGCCCTCGAGGTCGCCCTCGACCCCACCACCGCACCCGTCGACACCGACCTCGTCCCCGACATGGACGACGTACCGGTCGTACCCGAGGACGACGACATCATCCTGCTCGACGACGACACCGATGGTGACGACGGCAACGTCCCAGGCCCGGAACTCGATACCGACGCCGACGCCGACACGGATCTAGACCTACCCGCCGGACAGGACTTCGATCTCGGCGACGACAGCGCCGACCCCTCCACCCTCGGCGCCGACGACCCCACCGACCTCGGCATCGACCTCGGCGGGCACCACGACATCGACCCGCTCTAACCACCAGCACGTCCCCACCACCCCGGGCGCGGTCGGACACCAAAATCCTGGCTCGGGCGGCTGTATGTGACGGCGGGTACGATTCTCCCGGCGCCCAGGGGGCGGCAACGACAGTGATCACGGCACGGGGGGACAAGGACATGGACGACGCGGACCTGATCGCGGCGTGCAGAGCCGGCGATCACCACGCCTTCGCCGAACTCGCCGGCCGCTACCGCACCAACGCCTGGCACGTGTGCCTGCAGATCACCGGCAACACCCACGACGCCGAAGACGCCCTGCAGGACACGCTCACCGCCGCCTGGCAGAACCTGCCCAAATTCCGCGGCGACGCCCGCTTCCACACCTGGCTGCACCGCATCGCCGTCAACGCCGCCCTCGCCGTCGTCCGACGCCGCAAGAACACCGACAGCCTCGACGACACCGACGGCGAATACGGCATCCTGCTCGAAGACCCCACACCCCGATTCGACGAGCAAATCACCACCATCGACGCGGTCCGCCGCGCCCTCGCCCAACTCCCCGAAGACTTCCGCGTCGCCATCGTGCTCGCCGAATTCGCCTCCCTGCCCTACGCCGACATCGCCGAACACCAAGGCGTCACCGTCGCGACCGTGAAAACCCGAATCCACCGCGCCCGCAAACAACTGGCCACACTCCTCGCACCCGCAATCGACCCGTGAGCCGACCAAGCATGATTCGTCCGCGAACGTACGCGTACGCATCGGCCCGTGCCGAACCCTTCGTGCTTCCGGTCAGTACGAGAGGATGAGCCGGTGAGTGACTCCGGACTGCTCCCCGACGACTACCGCGACTTCCTCGAGCACCTCAAAACCCAAGTCCGACAGGCCCGGGTCCGTGCCACACGAGTGGTCAACACCGAGTTGCTCCTGCTGTACTGGGACATCGGCCGCGCAATCCTGGACCGCCAGGCAGCCGAGGGGTGGGGGAGCAAGGTCATCGACCGACTCGCCGTCGACCTGCGGTCCGAGTTCCCCGAGATGCGCGGATTCTCCCGCAGCAACCTGCACTACATGCGGAAAATCGCCTCAGCATGGCCCCGGAGCGCATTCGTCCAACAAGCTGTTGGACAAATCCCGTGGGGACACGTGACCATGCTGATCGACCGCCTCGACGACCAGCCTGCACGCGACTGGTACGCGGCCGCGGCGTTCGAGCGGGGCTGGTCCCGCAACGTCCTCTCCCATCAAATCCGCAACCGACTCGACCAACGGATCGGGGCAGCACCCTCGAACTTCACCGACCACCTGCCCACCGGTGACTCCGACCTGGCGCAGCAACTGGTCCGCGACCCGTACGTCTTCGACTTCCTGGATCTGACCGACCGGGTCGCGGAGCGCGAACTCGAGGCCGCGCTGATGGCCCGATTGGAACGATTTCTGCTCGAGCTCGGGCACGGCTTCGCGTTCGTCGGCCGGCAGTACCACTTCGACGTCGACGGCGACGACTTCTACATCGACCTGCTGTTCTTCAACTGGATCCAGGCCCGCTTCGTCGTGGTCGAGCTGAAGGTCGGCCGGTTCGAACCCGAGTACGTCGGCAAACTCGGCTTCTACGTGTCCTGGATCGACGACAACCTGCGCGACCACAACCAGCACGCGCCGACCATCGGGATCCTGCTGTGCGCCGGACGCAACGACAACGTCGTCCGCTACTCCCTCGCTGGAACCACCGCACCGTTGGCGGTCGCCGACTACACCTACGACACCCTGCCCGCACCGGTGAGGGAACTCGTCCCCACCGATGACGAACTCGCCTCCGCAATGGGGGAGACCCTCACCCACCTGGCGGAAACCCCCTCATCACGTGCCGACACCGAGCAATGAACCCGCTGATGCCGGCCGACCGGGGACGAGCCAGCGATATGAATGAGCTATCCGACCCGGATGGCGACATAACAATTCAACATTGTAAGGTTGGTGACATGACGGAACACGCGCAGAACAACGACGAGAACCAGACCCAGCCCGCCGACGATGCGCCGCAGCACACCGAGAACGGCTTCGGCACCTACGAGTGGGATCCCGAGTGCGGAATCGTGTTCCGCATGGACCTCGACCAGTTCGGGACCATCGGCGGCGTTCCCGTCAGCCAGTACACCCCGCCGCCCCCGCCCCCGTACACACCGCTCAACCTCTCCTGATTCAGTCACACGCCCGCGACCGCCAGCACCCGCCCCCCAGATGCTGGGCGCAAACTATCTCGCCGCCACCGGGCTCGCCGGGACGCACTGCCCGAGTATGGCGGCGGCAGGTGCCATGGGGTGCGAATCGAGGTCCCCGGACGTACCCGGAACAATGGCCGGTGATGAGCGAGACGAACATGGGCCGGGTACCGGTGGGGGATCCGATCCCGCTCCGGTTCGACCCGAAAACTAAACAACGCCTCGAGGAGTTGGCCGCCGACATCGGCCCGCGCCGCTTCGGGGCACTGGTGCGAGTGGCCGCACGACGACTTCTCGCCGACCCCGACCGGGTTCCGGAGGCACTGGACCAATCCCGCCGCGCCTCCGCCGACGCCCGCCGCATCACCTGGGCGGAAAGACCTCTCGACCTCGACCCCGCCACCAGCACTCGCCTCCACGAACTCGCCCAAGAGTTCCACACCGACCGCAGCGCGATCGTCCGCGTCGCTGTGCACCGCTTCCTTACCGGTGCAGGCCGATTCCGGCACCCGGTGCTCCGTGAAGACGCCCGCACCGATCTGAGCTGCCGCACCCGCGTGTACCTCAACCGCTCCACGCTGCTCCGCCTCGAGAAGCTGCTTAGCCGCAACGGCGACGCCCCCACCGCCGCGGCCATTCGGGTCGCGGTCCGCCGACTCCTCGACGACCCCGGAGACCTCGCCGCCGACCTGGCCACGATCGGCGCCGCCCGCGACCTGACCCCGGAAACTCTGGGCCCGCGCACAAATGTGCACTTCGACGACGAGCTGCGCGACCAACTCGACGCCCTCGCCGGTCGGCTCGACTCCGACCGCGCCGAAATCATGCGGTTGGCCGCCCGCCAGCTCCTGGCGAACCCGCGGGACCTCGATCAGGCGGTGACCGAGGAGATCTACCGCGGGGACGCCAACCGGGACCTGCTGATCGCCCGGAACACCCGCCGCCAGCAGGCCGCTGACCAGGCCGCCGCCGCGCCCGCCGTCCGCAAGGCGCCGAGCCCGCAAGGGAACCCGTTCGGGAATCGGCATGTCTTCCGGTTCGATGAGGACACCAAACGCCGGCTGGAGGAGCTGGCGGACGAGTACGGTCCCCGCCGGATGTCCGCGCTGCTCCGCGTTGGGATTCGCCGACTCATCGGGTCCCCGCGCGCCGATGTCGATCTCGCGCAGGCCCGCCGTGTCGCCGCCCAGGCACGGGCGCTGCCGCACGACCCGGTCACCCTGAAACTGGACTCTCCGACGGCGGCCCGCTTCCTCGCCCTGGCCGCCCGCCTTGAGGCGTCGCCGCGGGACCTGGTCGCGGTCGCGGTGCACCGCTTCCTCGCCGCCCCCGGCCACTGCCGCGCGACCCTGATCAGCGAGGCGGCCGCATCGGGGCTCGATGAGAAGTTCAAGGTGTCGCTCCGCCCATCAGTACGCCGCGACCTCGAGCGGCTCGCCAACCGGCAGGGGAGTCGGTTGGCCTCGGCGTTGGTGCGGGTTGCGGTGCGCCGGCTCCTCGACAACCCCGGGGACCTCGCGGGCGACCTGGCGACCGTTGCGCCGGTGCATGACCTGCGACCGCCACCGCCCACCGCTCGGGTCGACGTCGCCCTCGACGACGAACTCCTCGTGCATCTCGACGCCCTCGCCGACCGGCTCGGCTCGGACCGTCAGGAGCTGGTGTATCTGGCGGCCAAACGCATCCTCCGCTTCCATCACAACATCGAAAACCGGATGCTCGACGAGATGTTCCGCGCCCAGAACAACCGCAAGCACATGCTCGCGAAGCATGCCCGCCGCGAGCGGATTCGTCGGAGAGACCGCGGCAGCGACACCTGACCCGCGAAAATGGGCGGTGGGTCGGGCCCGCACCACCGGAGGATGCCATGTCACGGTTTCTGCGCCTCACCCTCGCCGCGGCGGCCACAGCGGCTGCGGCGATGTCCCTGACCGCAGCGCCCGCACACGCCGCACCACCGCCAGTTCCGAGTGGGTGCGACATACAGTTCTTCGTGGTCGGTGCCATGTCGACTTGCGCACCCGGATCGGTGAACACCCACCAATTGGAACTGGTGTGCTGGAACCTCGGACTTCCTGCCAGGCTGTACGCATGGGGGCCGGAGGTGCCCACCTTCCTGCCTTCCATCGCACTGTGTCCGATCCTGGGGTACACCTCGCCGGCCCCGGTCACCCGGGTGCACACCCGATAGGGCAGGACCCCGGCTGCTCCTGCGTCGTATAACCGGCAAGTTGACCCGCGGAAATGACACGTCCCCGGGGTCGGTCTGCCCGATCGGCTGCGGCCGCCAGTAGGGTTCTGCCTGCTGAATTGGCACAATACGTGAGAGATCGGGGAACTGTGGCGCGCAAGGTAGTTGTCGAACTGGTCGACGACATCGACGGAACGATCTTCGGCGAGGACGGGGAGAGCATCACCTTTTCCGTCAACGGGGTGGACTACGAAATTGATCTGAAAGACAAGCACGCCAGCAAGTTTCACAAGCAGATCGGATTCTTCATCGAACACGCCACCCGGGTCGGTGGCCGCAAACGACGCTCGGATCGCCCCGTCGTCGCGGACGCCCCGGTGCGGCGGCGCGGGAACGTCAAGGAGATCCGCACCTGGGCGGCCGAACAGGGCTACGAAATCTCCTCGCGCGGTCGCATTCCCACCGAGATCGAGCAGGCGTTCCAGGACGCCCACTGACGGCGGCGCGCTTCGGAGGTGGTGGCCCCGGTGCCCGGGTCAGGCGGTCGTGGGGATGGTGATCTCCGCTCGGCTGTCAAGCGTGGGCAACAAGTAGTGCGGGCAGGTGACCACCTGCCCGGGGGACGGTGACCACCCGGCGGTCGGTGTTGAGGTAGAGGCGTTAGGCGAGCTGCCCGCTCCGGTGGATGCCGGTCTCGGGGTCGACGGCGCCGAGGAAGTACCCCTGCGCGGCGTCGACAGTGGAGAAGATCGCCCGCGCCCACTTGGCGGGCTCCGTGGACGGCAGATAACGTGGGCGGCCCGTATGCGCGTCGACGATGTGCACGATGACGGTGACGGCGAACCCAGCCGCGGCGGGGATCCATCGCTCGGCCGCGACATCGAACGGGGCGAGAGTCGTGTGGATCCGCAATTCGATGTCGGTGCCGGTCCGGGCGGGCGGGCGTGATGATGTGGGGATCCGCCGCGGCATCCAGCGCGACCAGGTTCGGCAGAGCCGGATCGTCGTCGGCGCGGAGGCTGCCACGTTCACCGGACACGGGGTAAGAGTACTGGGCGCGCCAGGCGGGCGCCGCGGCCGACGCCGTCATCGATCAAACGAGAGCCGATCCGTCGAGGGGCCGCCCGTCGACGTCGATGGGCGGAATCATCGCGCCTCCCAGCGTGTGAAATCCCTGGTCAATCGACTCTAGAATTTTTGTAGTGGCCACTGTAGACATCGAGGATTCGTCGTTGTAGAGTTTCTCTCGTCGCAAGGAAAGAGTTCACGAGGTGCGGGAGAGAATGAACTGCCCGCAGAGAAGTACCGCAAGACCAGGATGTGCCGGGTAAGGGTTGATGTGAGTGTGTAAGGCCCCAGCACATCCGGCCGGCGGCCGGGCAGCACGAAGGCCCGACAGCCGGAAGAAGCGCAGTGAACAAGGAAGTGAAACCCGCTCCGGCCCCCGGTGCCTCACGGCGCCGGGGGCCCTGTCCGTCGGAAAGGTATCCCCCATTCAGGAAGATTCGCCCGACCGTGACCCTGCCGGGAAGTTCGACGACGAGGACTACCCGGCCTACAGCATGGGTCACGCCGCCGAGATCCTCGGCGTGACACAGGCATTCCTGCGCAGCCTCGACGCCGCGAAGCTGCTCACCCCCGGACGGTCAGAGGGCGGCCACCGCCGCTACTCCCGATACCAGCTGCGTCTCGCCGCCCGAGCCCGCGAACTGATCGACCAGGGCACCGCACTCGATTCCGCGTGCCGCATCATCATCCTCGAAGACCAACTCGCCGAGGCCCGCCGCATCAACGCCGAACTCCAGCACACCCACCGTCCCAAGTCGGATCAGCCCCGCCCCGCATCCGGCTAAAACACCGCTGCCCCTTCGGAACACCAGTCGAGGTCCATTCCGCGGACGCCGCCATCCGCTCGGTGATCTCACCTCGGGCGTTTGCGAGAACGGAATGTCCGCATCAGCCCAGACCACACCATGCGAGGCATCGGCGTGCGGTCCCGCTAAACCATCGCCGACCGAAAACCGATCCTTGGCAACTCCGAGCGCTACCTACCGATTCGTTCGACGCGCCAAGGTGGGATCTCCCGCCGCGGCCTGACCTTGATCGCACGGAATTTGTATCCGTCCTGATCGATGACCGACTCCCATTCGAAGTCGACCTGCTCGCCGACGTCGAGACCACGGATTCCTCCGCCGATGCTGAAACTGTCGCCCGGCTGGGCATTGATGACTTCATCGGGGTGTAGGGCGCTGTAGAAGGTCCAACAACCGCCCGGTGTGTCCGCAGAGTCGATGACTCCCCAGCCTTCGTCGTCATTCCACGTGGTAACGACGCCGCTCGCTGGGGTGCCGATCCGGGGCGGGATCGTGTCGTCGAGGTCGGTAATCTCGTGGGCACTGCCGTCGGGATCGATATGCCAAGCCCTGGAGCTGAACGGCCCCGGCCGCGTGTAGGGCTCGGCGCCGACTGGCCATGCGCGCACCGTGTGAAAGTCGTAACCGTCTGCCGGCTCGTCGAGTTGATTCCACTCGAACTCGACTTCCTGACCTTCAGCCAAACCGGGGAACCCAGGAACCGCTACGGATATCCATGGAGTCCAGCTACCGCCGGGGGTGTCTGCGGAGTCGATCACGCCCTGCATACCCCGCACGTCCCAACTGCGGACCACTCCACGGCTCGTCATGACCTCAGTATGTCCAAGACCGCTGGTGGCCAGCGAGCGGAACCCGAAAGCCGAGCCTGCACCGGGACGAGATCGGCGCCCAGCACGCACTCGCAATGGTCAGCGCTCGTCCCGAAAGCGGATCCCCTTGCGGTGTCTCATGAGGCCAGCTCCCGCTAACGACCATTTCGGGGGCACCTCCGATCCGAGCACCGGCTCTCCCTCTCGCTGCGACCGCGCGGAGTAGAACGGGGAAGATGGGCAGGCAGGCAGCGGTTGTGCTCTACGTGCTCGCGCTGGTAGCCGTCGTGGTCGGCGTGGACGTCCGGTTCTTCAGGCACCACTTCTGAGAGCGGCTGCTGGTGAACGTCGGCATCGTCCTGGTGTTCGCGGCGTTCTATTTGAGGTTCCTGAAGGGTTCATGAGCGCAGCCGCCGCAATTACAACCCGAAGTAGCCACACCTATCCAGGGCAGATAAACCGGTGCACCGTTAGCCCCCATTGGGCCAGGCCGAACGAGGCTATAGCCCCGGCTCCCTCATCGTCACGCTCGCCGTCGCGGCGATCTGGTCGGTCTTCCAATAATGCGTGACGTCCTCGACGAGGGATCGCGAACGCGAGCGGTTCGCCTGACTCCGCCCTACTAGGAGCCCTTGAAGAGAGAGTTCTTCGTCGAGGAAGCCGGCACGACCTCCAGCCGCTGTAGCTCAGCACCGGCACCGGTGACGTCACCGTCAGCTTGGTCGAGTATTTGCAGGCCTTTCTCAACTGCGCGCCAGTCCGCTGACAGATCGAAATATCCCAGGAGATCAACGACCTCGGCGACCCACCGTTTCGCGCCGCGTCTGTCACGTCGCAGCTGGGCGTAGTAGGTCGCCATGGCGTCGCTCACCGACTTCTTGCGCTGCCCCCACTTCTCGCCCTTCCGGGCCGCCTCACTGGCCAGTTGCCACAGCTGTGCAACGTCGACGTGCCGATCCAGCACCGGTTCCCTCACACCTGGCACAGTAGCGTGGCCTGAGCGAGCGGATCGAGCAGTGATGACCCCGTCGGTGAGGGCGTGAGGTATTGGATGCAAGCCCGCCCCTGCAGCCAGGGCTGGTGCGTCAGAGAACTACGTTCGGTGTCCACTGAAATCCAGCCCACAACGTACGGCACCGCCGACGAGATAGCCCAACTCGTCGCCTGGCTGTTGTCGGACGACGCGTCCTTCGTCAACGGCGCGGTCTACACCGCAGACGGGGGCACCAACCGCGTAGAGCAGCCGGACGAATGTGGGGACTGCAGCGCGGGTTTCTTCGCGGCGGCGGCGCAGCTGTCTATGGTGGGGCGAGTTGCTGATGACGTGCCGAGAGCACGGAGTATGGAGAATACGATGACGTCCCCGGGTTCGACCGGCGCAGCGCCGCCTGAGCTGCAATCCATCGTCGACGACCTCGCCGGCCAGATCGGTCGGGCGGTGGTCATCAACGATCTCGACCTGCGGGTTCTGGCGGCCAGCGCGCAGGGTGAACCGATCGACCGGGCCCGTATCGAGTCGATTCTGACCCGGAAGACGCCCGAGCCGATCAAGGAGTACGTGTTCGGCCTCGGCGCACTCGAGACCGGCGAGCCGACGGTGGTCGAGGCGAATGCGGAGCTGGGGATCTTGCGGCGTCTGTGCATCCCACTGCGCAGTGCGGGCACCCGCTACGGGTACATGTGGTTGATTCTCGACGACCACGAGTTGACGGCCGACGATCAGTCGAACGTCTCGGTCAGTCGACAGCGCGCGGTGGACGCCTTCGTCGACCACCGTGCAAACGTGGAGAACGACCAGGACCTCTGGAATCACATCCTCGACGGACTGATCGCAGCGGACCCCACTGCCAGGGATGCTGCTGCCGAGGAATTCCACCGCATCTTCCCCGTCGAGTCGCGGCAGCCGCTGCAGGTACACCTGTTCCGTGCAGCGGCGCCGCCGACTCCACAATCGGCGGCTGCACTCAGCCAGTGGCAAGCGTCTGCGAAACGAGTGCCGGGGTTCATGTTGATCTCCTCGTCCGATGCCGGAACGACTGTTCTCACCCGGTCGGCGGAGAAGACGGGTGTAGCCACACAGGAGTTGCTCGGGTCCTTTCCCGGGTCGATCTCATGCGGTGTGAGCGGCACGTTCACGGATGTTCGGAGCGTGAAGGAGGCGCTGGACGAGGCCCGGTACGCGGCCTTGCTCGCGGCGCTCGTGCCGGCATTCGACGGTTCCGCTCACTACGGCGAGTTGGGTGCCTGGCTGCTCCTGAAGAATGTTCCGTGGACGCCCGATTCGGTACGTGCGATCTCGCCGGCGGCCGCGGAACTGGTGGTGCCGGGCCGCGAGATGCTGTTGACGACGGTGACCGAGTTCCTGGACAACGCTGGCGATGTATCCGCCACCATCGCCGGGCTGCACATTCATCGGACAACGTTCTATTACCGGATGGACAGGGTCCGCGCCGTCGTGGGTGATGTGCTGACCGACGGGTGGGAGAGCGTGGCGCTGCAGGTGGCGTTGCGCCTGCACGCGCTCATCGAGGCCGCGGGCGACGACCGACGAAAGCGTTGATTCCACTCTCCTACAAATGTAGGAGAGGGTCTCGACGTCCGGCCGATGACCTGGCTCACACTCCGCCGATACTGTCGTCTGAACGACAGAGGAGCAGAGCTCGTGACAGTGAAAAGCACAGACGCACAAGCGATGACGTCGACAACCGAGCATGGTGCGGCGATCGCGATGTCTCAGATCACCAAGGTGTTCGGTAGTCGAACGGTCCTCGACCACGCCGATCTCGTCGTGGCCCCCGGCGAGGTCATTTCGCTCATCGGCCCGAGCGGGTCCGGCAAGAGCACCCTCTTGCGCTGTATGAACCTGCTGGAACGGCCGACGAGCGGCAGCATCGATGTGCTCGGCCAACGCATTGTCGACAACGGGGAGTGCCCGTTGGGGCGGCGTGATCTGCGTCGGATGCGGATGCGCGTCGGGATGGTCTTCCAGTCCTACAATCTCTTCCCCAATATGACTGCACTGCAGAATGTCTCGTTCGCCCAGGCGCGCTCGTTGGGCCGGAGTAAAGCCGAGGGGGACGAGCGGGCCGACACACTGTTGCGCCGGGTCGGTCTCGGGGCCGTCGTCGGGAATTTGCCGTCCCAGCTCTCCGGCGGGCAGCAACAGCGTGTCGCGATCGCGCGGTCGCTGGCTATGGACCCGCAGGTCATGCTCTTCGACGAGCCGACCTCCGCGATCGACCCGGAACTCCGTATCGAGGTCCTCGAGGTGATGAAGGATCTCGCCGAGGGCGGGATGACGATGGTCGTCGTCACTCACGAACTCCGCTTCGCCGAACGCGTCGCGTCCAAGGTCGCGTTCCTCGCGGACGGCAGGATCGTCGAATCCGGACCGTCCGAGCAGATCTTCCGGGCGCCGACGCACGGACGCACCGCCCGGTTCATCGCGGCGATCAGTGAGACCGAGCTATGAGCATCCTCGACATCCTCCAAGGCTTGTGGAGTGGAGTACCCGTCGCGCTCAGCCTGTGGGCCAGTGCGCTGGCCCTCGGCATCGTCCTCGGCGCCCTGGCGACCGCCGCGCTCCGATCGCGCTACCGGATCGCGAGGACGGTGGCGGCGGCCTGGGTGGCACTGTTCCGCGGGATCCCGCCGCTGGTGCTGCTGTTCGCCTTCTTCTTCGGCGTCACGCTGGGGGAGTGGAGCCCCGACGCAATGGGAGCCGCGATCCTCGGGCTCGGGCTGGTCGCCTCCGCGTACCTGGCGGAGATCTTCCGTGAGAGTCTCGACGCGGTACCTGCGACGCAGGTCGAAGCCGCACGCTCGCTGGGCGTCACGAGAGTCGACACCCTGCGCTTCGTGTTGCTGCCGCAGTCGATGCCGCTGATCATGGCCGCGAGCGGATCGTTCGCGATCCACTTGCTCAAGGACACCGCCCTCGCGTCGCTGATCGGCGTCGTCGACATCACCTACCTGGCCAACTATCACGTCGAGCGCGGCGCCAACGGACTCGCCGAATTCTTCGTGGTCGGGTGCCTGTATCTCGCGTTGAGCAGCGTGATCGCCGTGGCAGCACGGTTGTTCGGTAAGCGCCGGGACGTGGCGGTGGCCCGATGAGCCTCGAGAACGCCCTCACGCTTCTGCCCGGCCTGGCGATGACGCTGTACCTGTGGGCCGCGGTGATGCTGATCAGCATCCCCGCCGGCCTGCTGCTGGGCTACCTGCTCAACGAAGGTCCGGCACCGGTGCGCTGGCCCATCGTCGTCGTCACGCAGATCGGCCGGGGATTCCCGGCGCTGGTGACGCTCTACCTCATCTACTTCGGGCTCCCCGAATTCCATCTCACGCTGTCTGCGGCTGCTGCCCTGATCGCCGCGTTCAGCCTCACCACCGCAAGCTATCTCGCAGAAGTCTTCCGATCCGCCCTCGCCGCGGTGCCGAAGGGTCAACGCGAGGCCACACTCGCGCTCGGCGTACCCGGGTGGAGCCGAATGATGTTCGTCATCGTCCCGCAGGCCGTGAAGATGGTGGTCACGCCGGTGATCGGGTTCGCGGCACTGGTCCTCCAGGGCACCTCTCTCGCCTACAGCATCGGCGTGCGCGAACTGCTCGGCGTCTCCTACAGCGAGGGTACCGTCACCTTCAGCGTCTTCGACTACCTGGTGCTGGCCGGAGCGTTCTATCTCGCTGCCTATCTCGTCCTCACCTGGGCCGCTGCGGCGGTGCGACGCAGAACCGTCGGTCAGCCGGCACGCCAGACCGTCCGAATCCTGGACTGAACCCACCTTTCCAACCGACTGCCATCGCTTCCTGCGGCGGAATCTCGAAGGGCTCTGAGAACATGAAATCACTACTGTCGGCGGGCGCCGCGTGCGCTCTCCTGCTCACCGTCACCGCATGCGGCGGCGCCGGCACCTCCGCGATCGACGAAAACTGCCAACCAGCATGGGAATTCGCCACGGTGAAGCCTGGCGAACTGGTCGTCGGCGCTGTCCAACAGCTTCCTTCCATCGACGTCTCCCCCACCGGCGACGCCGAGGGCATCGATTCCGTCCTCTTGCCCGCCTTCGCCGAGCAGGCTTGCCTGAACATCACGTGGGAGCCGCTTGCCGGCCCGGCGGCCGTCGCGGCCCTGACCGAGGGCCGGGTCGACGTCGGTGGCGGCGGCTGGTACAAGACGCCCGCTCGGGGTGAGGTTGTCGGGCAGAGCACCACCACCTGGTTCGACAGCCCCGCCCTCGTCTCCACGGAGGGCTACGACGACCTCGAATCCCTGCAGGGCAAGAAGGTGGGCGTCGTGGGTGGTTCGTTGTTCGAGTCTCCCATCAAGAAGGCCTTCGGCGATGCCAACGTCAGTGTCTTCCAGTCCATCGATGCCGTGTTCCAGGAACTCGACTCCGGGCGCATCGCCGCCGGGATGGGCAGCGGAGCCGTGCTCACCCACCAGGTGGACTCCCGTCACTCCGACGCCGACGTGGCACTGCTCGCGCCGGATCCTCGCTACCCGGAGCTGACCACCCCCGGAGAACCGAACTACCCGTACACCAAGACGAACACCCAGCTCGGTGCCGCCCTGGATGCCTTCATCGCCACCGCCCGCGAGGACGGAACCCTGAAAAAGGCACTCGAGGACAACGGGCTCACCGAAACCTCCTACTTCACAGGACCGCAGTCATGACAACACCTGAACACAACCTCGCCTCCCCGGATGCACCCCTGAGCGGACGCATAGCGCTGGTCACCGGGGCGGGCGGAGGCGAGGCGGGCGGCATCGGCGCCGGGATCGCCCGCTGCCTCGGCGCCCAGGGGGCGACCGTGTGCGTCAACGATATCGACGCCACCTCGGCCCAGCGCACCGTCGACGAACTGAACACCGCCGGGGTGAAGGCCTTCCCGGTCGTCGGCAGCGTCGGCGACTCCGAATCGGCCGACGCCATGATCCGCACCGTCGAGGACACGATCGGACCGCTGGACATCCTCGTCAACAACGCAGGGATCGTCGGCCGCAGCTCCGTCGCCAACACCTCGGACGACGAGTGGAAGCGAGTCCTCGGCGTCAATCTCGACGGCCCCTTCTACATGTCCCGCGCCGCGCTGACCGCGATGCGGCCCCGCGGCTACGGACGAATCGTGAACATTGCATCGATCGCCGGGATCCGGATCAGCTACCTGGGCGGAATCGCATACACCGCGTCCAAGTCTGGGCTGCTCGGACTGACCCGGCACATGGCCGCGGAAGTCGCCCAGCACGGGATCACCGTGAACGCCGTCCTCCCCGGCGTCACGATCACCCCGCTCGTCGAATCGGCGACCACCGAAGAGTCCCGCGCCGCCATCGCGGAGTCGGTACCGGCCCAGCGCGCCGGCCGGCCCGAGGACGTCGGCTGGACGGTCTGTTACCTCGCGTCCGACCACGCCGCCTACATCTCGGGGACCAGCGTCCCCGTCGACGGCGCGATGACCGTGCTCCCCGGCGACTTCTCTGGATACCGGTCGAACTCCCACAAGGACATCGGCTAGCCGTATCGGCTGCCGGTCCTCCACCGATCACAGGAGCGCCATGCACACCCAAGCCCTACGTGACCCCCGTCCGGTCGCGCGTGACACTCACGGGCAGTGGCTCGTCGCCGGTGTCCGCTGCACCGCATGCGAGTTCGCGAGCGTGCTCGACACCCGCCGCTGCCCGGCCTGCACCGCCGCCGTCGCCGAGCAGGAATTCGGTCCGGAAGCAACGATCTGGAGCCACACCGTGGTCCGCATCCCCTTCAACGACCGCACACCTCCGTACGCCATCGCATACGTCGACCTCGACGGCGGAGGTGCGCGGATACTGGTCCACCTCGACGAGGACGGCGCCGTGAAGCCCGTGCGGGTCGGCGGACGCGTCCGATTGACCGGAAAGACCGGTCACGGTGATCTCGCCGCGGAGGTGATCTCCTGATGTACACCGACGTCGTCATCGCCGGGGCCGGCACGTCCCACTTCGGCAAGCAGGACGCCAGCCTCGAACGACTCGCCTGGGACGCGGTCACCGAGGCACTCGAGTCATCCGCCACCGCACCCGACGAGATCGACGCGGTCGTGGTCGGGACGGTGTTCAGCCACCCCGGAGTCGCGCATCGGGTGCTGCGCGCCGCCGGCATCGCCGGAGTCCCGATCATCACCGTGGAGAATGCTTGCGCCAGCGGCACACTCGCTGCACATTCCGCTTTCGAGTACGTGCACCGCGGGCAGTACGCCACCGTCCTCGCGCTGGGCATCGAGAAGATGTCCGACTCGATCTCCGGCGCCATCCCCTCGGACCCCGGTGACCTCGACGGGGCGAGCGGCCTCGCCTTGCCCGCGATGTACGCGATGACCGCGCAGCGGTACATGCACGAGCACGGGGTCACCGTCGAACAGCTCGCCGCCGTCTCGGTGAAGAACCACGAGCACGCCATCGCCAATCCCCGCGCCCAGTACAGCCGCTCCTACTCGATCGATCAGGTTCTCGAGTCACGGATGATCGCGGACCCGTTGACGATTCTGCAGTGCAGTCCGATCTCCGATGGTGCCGCCGCCGCAGTGGTTCGCAGATCTCGATCCTCTGACGGCGACAACGTGATTCGAGTCCTGGCCAGTACCCTCGAGAGCGGAAGTCCGTGGCCCGCCCCGGACGGGCACGTCTGGAACTTCGAGCTGATCCAGCGGGCAGCGGACCGGGTCTACGCCGCGGCGGGGCTCACCGCACAACAGGTGGATGTGTTCGAAATCCACGACGCCTTCACCATCGGGGAGATCGTCACTATCGAGGCGCTCGGCATCTCCCCTGCCGGCAAGGGCGCTCACGCCGCGGTCGACGGGACCACGTGGCGGGCGGGGGTATCGACGGTCAATCCGTCGGGAGGTCTGCTCTCCCGCGGGCATCCGCTCGGTGCCACCGGGATGGCGCAGGTCGCCGAAATCTATTGGCAGCTCACCGGGCAGGCCGGCAGGCGCCAGATCTCCGGCGCCCGGACCGGTGTCGTGGAAACCATGGGCGGCAACGTCACCGGCCTGAACGGCAACGGGTGCGTCGTCATCGCCCTCCAGGCTGCTTGAGCAGCTCACTACACACATCGCATGAGGAAGAGAAACATGAACACACTTGACCGGCCGTGGAACCTCCTGAGCCAGAGCCTGACCGAGAATGCAGACCGCACCGCTGCCCGCTTCGGGGACACGCCGCACACCTACCGGGAGCTGGACGGGGCGTCGGCGGCGCTGGCGGACGGGCTGTCCTCGACGTTCGCAGTCGGTGACCGGATCGCGCTGCTCGTCGGAAACCGCTTCGAATACCTCGTCGCGGACGTCGCGATCATGCGCGCCGGTCTCGTCAAGGTGCCGCTGAACCCGATGCTCCCGGTGCAGGACATCATTCACATCCTCGAGCACAGCGGGGCTCGGATGGTGCTCGTCTCGTCGATGCTGTCAGTGGTGACGCCGACACTCGTGGCGAAGATCGAGTCCGCGTGCCCCGCCGTCGAGGTCGTCGACGTCGACTCCCCGCGCTACGCGGAGCTGAGGTCGAAGGCCGTCGTGACCGAGCGTCCGGTGGCCGCGGCCGACCCGGCCGCCATCTACTACACCGGCGGAACCACCGGACTACCCAAGGGCGTGGTCCATTCCCAATCCTCGGTGGCCACCAACCTCATCGCCCATGTACTCGAATCCGAGATCCGGCGCGACGAAGTCATGGTGCTCTCCACCGCCCTCTCCCACTCGGCCGGCGCATTCGCCGCGGCAGGACTGACTCGAGGCGCCACCCTCGTCGTGCTGGAGAAGTTCACCCCCGAACTGTTCTGTGCGGCCGCGGCGCGGTTCGCCGCCCGCTGGGCCATGGTGGTCCCCACCATGCTGTACCGGCTCCTCGATCACCTCCAGTCCTCCGGCACACCGGCACCCGCGCTCGACACCTTCGTCTACGGCTCCGCCCCCATCACCCCGAGCCGGCTGAAGCAGGCCATCGACCTGTTCGGGCCGGTGTTCATCCAGCTGTTCGGACAGACCGAATGCCCCAATTGGGGAACGACGCTGACCAAGGACGACCACCGGAACGCCGCGGACCGCCCGATCCTGCTCGAATCCGCCGGCCGGCGCAGCGCCATGGCCGGTGTTCGCGTGGTCGACGACAACGGCAATCCGCTCCCCGCCGGGCAGATCGGCGAAATCTGCCTCACCGCCCCCTACACACTGGCGCGGTACCACGACAACCCCGAAGCCACCGCCGCAACGCTCGTGGACGGCTGGGTGCACACCCGCGATGTCGGCTACCTCGACGACCACGGCTACCTGTTCCTCAAGGACCGCACCTCCGACATGATCATCTCCGGCGGGTACAACGTCTACTCCTCGGAGGTCGAGGCCGTCATCGCTGCTCTGCCCGGTGTGGTCCAGGTAACGGTCATCGGCATCCCGGACGCCGACTGGGGCGAATCCGTCTGTGCGATCGTCGTCCACGATCGTGCCGGTGCGGTCGGCGAGGACGAGTTCCGGGAGACCTGCCGCGCCGCACTCGGCGGATACAAGTCTCCGAAGGTGGTGCGTTTCGTCGACCAGATTCCGATGACGCCCTTCGGCAAGGCCGACAAGAAGGCCCTACGGGCACCGTTCTGGGCCGACCGGAACCGGGCGATCTGACATGGCACCGACAACCGCCGAACGCGTCACCGTCGAATGCGCCGGGCACACCGTACTGCTGGCGGACTCGGTCTCGTTCCTCTCCGAGGCCGACCGCGGAGGTGCAGTGGTCTCGGCCTCCCATGGCGGGGTCAGCGCCGCCGAACACGCACTCCGGTTCGAACCGGCCGTCATCGCCTTCAACGACGCCGGCGGCGGCAAGGACGACGCCGGTTTCGCAGCGCTGGAGATCCTGCAGAAGCGCGGCATCGCCGCACTCTGCGTTGCACATGAGTCCGCTCGAATCGGCGATGCTGCCGATCACTGGACGAACGGAATCATCTCTCGTGCCAACCCATTTGCCGCAGCCCACGGTGTACGGGACGGAATGACCGTGGCGGAGGCGTTCCGCTGTGTTCTCGCTTCCGCTCCACGAAGCGAGCCCTGACGGTCGGTGGAGTGCAGGATTGCGGGAACCGGGTCGCGGACCCCGCCGCTGCATCCTCACCCGAGCGCCGGGGGCGCTCCGCGGACTTGATCGCCCGTATCGGCGTCTGCTCTACCTGTCTACTCAGGAGATGAAAGTGGCCACGCTGGCTGCTGCTCCTCGTGATGTCGTCGATGGTGGCGCTTGCCGTCGTGTGGGTCGGTGCCCGCCGCGCTCCGGACAAGATTGCCGACATGGCAGTGCACTGACCACATGCGGCGGTACGACCGAGAGGACGGCGATGGCGATGGCGACAATATCCGCATCAGCGGAGCGCATCTGCGCCATTGCCGTCGCCCACTTCGCCGAGGACGGGTTACGACGCGTCCTCGCTGAACAACATTGCCGCCGAGGCGGGTATGAAGAAGCCGTCCCTCCATGCACATTTCGCCGCGCGGATCGATGCGAGAATTCGGGACGCCACTTGCCTCGCTGCCCTCCGCATTCTCTGTCGGAAATCATGCCGACGACGCACGAGACACTGCTCGAGCGGAATCATCATGTCTAGCCAGGAAAAACAGGCCGTACTTCGCTGACACTGCCCGCGCACGGTCGCGCCTCGATGGTCGGCGGCCGGGTGCGGGCTCTGCAGCTGGATCGAAGGGAATAGCATCATGGAGCACCGGACCGCGCACGAGATGTTCGCAGCCGATACGGCATCGCAGAAGCTCGGAATCGAACTGATCGATTTGAGCGACGGTCACGCGCGGATGTCGATGGTAATCACCGCTGACATGGTGAACGGTCACGCAATCACACATGGCGGCTACGTGTTCCTGCTGGCAGACACGACGTTCGCGATGGCCTGCAACAGCTATGACGAGCCGGCCGTCGCGGCACGCTGCGACATCCGGTATCTCCGTCCCACCACGGCGGGGGACGTGTTGATCGCAGATGCTGTCAAACGCGCTCGATTCGGTCGGAACGGAATCTTCGATGTAACCGTGACCAGTGGGGACACTGTGGTAGCGGAGTTCCGAGGCGATAGTCGCACAATCGCGGCCCCGAGCTGACTTACACGATGCCCGCGTGAGTCAACACTTTGGGCCGGGCGCGCCGCACTCCGCTATCCAGGTTCGCTACCCGATTCGCCGACACTGCTCGACGAGCCGCGGAGGAAGTCAAGTCCGCCATGCACTCGTAGAACTTCTTCGCGAACGTCGCTGATGGCCTGAGCTATCTCGGCTGCGTAGTCGTCCTGCTCCGGCGAAACTCCATTAGCAGCGCTCGCGTCGCGCAGCCCGATGTGCTGGCGTATCTGGCATCACCGATGCCCGGGTATGGGCGGCGTCCGAGCCTGCGTCTTGCTCGCGCAATCAGTATCGTGGCTATGTCGACTCCAGGTCCCAGCCATGACAGGCTCGGGTGCCGTCCTCGATGTCGGCCTTGCGCAGCGGTTCTTCAGGCAAGTCTCGGAGATCCCGAAATCTTTCGCGATCTGCTCCAGCGGGGCTTCGCGTTTGCGGGCCACGGCGACGACGTCGCGGCGGAACTCCTCGGGATACGGCTTCGGCATGTCGATCATCCTTCCACCGTGAGGGCGGATCCCTCACAGGTCATCCCTGAAGGAGCGGGGCCTTGTCAAGGGTCGCGTTTTACGTGGTTTCGGCTCCACGTGGGCAGCGCCGGGTGAGGGCCGGGGTCAAGACACAGCGCCCGCAGCGTGAGCGAGGACGAATGGTCTTGACGGTGGCCCGGGCCGGCGCAGACTGAAATGAGCCGAGAACAGGTCGAGGACCAACGACGCGATTCGGTTTCGTTATGTGGTTGTGGTGCAACGTCTCCAGTGTGATGCGTGTGGGGTTGGGCAGGGCCGAGCTTCCTCGGCTGCCGGTCATCCCTTCGCCCGGCGGTGCGGGCATGGAGCGGTGCGCTGGCAACACACGGGGTCAATCAGGTGGGCGACCACGCCGTAGGCACGGGGGTCAGACCTGTGCACGGCCGCGCGCGTGTTGCGTCCGGGGTGCTCACGCCACCGCCTTCTGGTGGGCCAGGGCGCGGATCTCTCCGTCGCGCAGCCCGTAGTAGACGAGGGTGAGCAGTTTGCGGGCCGCGGCGATCTTGGCGATGTTTCGGCCGCGGCGGGCCTCGATCCGTTTGCGATCGGTCGAGATCTTCGTGCCGGCGGGATGCCGTTGGATGGCCTCGACGGCCGCCCAGCGCACCAGTTTGCTGCCCTGCTTCGTGATGTGCCCGCGCCGCACCACGGCGTCGGACTCGCGGTGCTTGGGCGTCAAACCGGCCCAGGAGCACAGGTGGGCGGGGTCGGTGAACCGGTGCACGTCCCCGATCTCGGCGACGAACACCGCGGCCAGGGTGGGCCCGATGCCGGGCAGCGCCTGGATCGCCGTATACCCGCGGTCGTTATGTAGCTCGGTGGCGATCCGGGCGGTGAACCGCGCCTCGTGCGCGTCGAGGTCGTCGATCAGCTCGAGCAACGAGATCACCCGCCGCGCGTACGCGTCACCGAGCGGCACCCGCGCCAGCTTCTGGCGGCCGGTGACACCGAACAGGTCCGACACCGGGATCAGGACTCCCGCCTTGGCGAGCACGGCATGCACCTGCGCCTTGAGCCCGGAGCGCAGCGCGACGAGCTTCGCCCGGTAACGCACCAGTTCCCGCAACTCGCGTGTGGCGGGCGGGGCAATCCACGCCTCGGGCAACCGATGCATCCGCAGTAGATCCGCCAGGTCACCGGCATCGCGGACGTCGTTCTTCACCCTCCGGTATCGGAATCCCTTGACACCCAACGGGTGCGCCAGATGTACGTCCGCACCCGCCGCGTGCAGCGCATCGACCGCCCAGTACCAGCCGTAGGTCGCCTCGAGCACCACCCCGGGGTTCGGGCCGGCCTGCTCGATCTGCAACCCCAACGCCACCGGATCGTTGACGATCCGCACCGCCGAGAGCTGCTCGCCGGTGTCGGACTGGCGGACGATCACCGATCGTTGCCGGTGCAGATCGATCCCGACGAACTGTTTTCCGTCATACTCACCCATCAGGGGCCTCCCTTTTCGTTCGGAAGTGAGTACTCCCAGCATTCGCCGGGAACCCTCGAGGAGCGGAGGCCCCGCCCCTTCATCGCATCAGGTGTCAACCAGAGCCGGGGCAGTCCCGGATGTCTGCGTGGCGTGCGTGTACCCAGTGGATGAGGGCTGTGCCGATGCCTCGTTGCCGGCAGTGGGGGTCGGTGGGGTGGGTGCAGCAGCGTCGTCCGATCGGGTGCGGCGCTGTATCCGATCACACCGAGCGGCCTCTGTGGTGCTCGGGCGACGGCGAGGACCGCGGATCCGGTCCGATAGGGAAGGAGCGCCACGTCGAGGCGGTCCCGATCTTCCGTTCCCACCGTGTACGTCAGGAGCGCGACAACTCCGTCGGCGTCGACTTCGGTCTCGTCGATGGCGATACGCGTTGCGCTCACGTGACCACGTTAGGCCGGTGTTCTCGACGCGCTGTCGACGGTACCCATCGATTCGAATCTCCCCGCGATTACTGCGCGAGTAGTGGTGTCGATGATCGACCCTGACCAGCGGTGAGCCCGTCCGTCTCGGTGACGTACGGCGTGCGACCGTTGTCGGTAAAGTCGATCGCAAGAAGGTGATGGCCAGCAGCTGGTCGTGAGTCGAACACGGTTGTTGCGTCCTCTACGGCTCTCTAGCGGATCCGCGGATTCGTCGGTGTGGGCGTGGCACCAGGATGCCTGCCGGCCAGGTGGCTAGCCTCGGGGAGGTGAGCGGGAGCGAGCGGGTGGTGATGGTCGACATCGACGGTGGTGTGGCGGACCTGTCGGCCTTCACTCACCCCTGATCGCCGCTAAGTCGGATGGGAGCCGCCGGCCGGGGTGGCAGAGGTTCTTCGACAATGTCGGACAGGCGGCAGTTGTCGAGGCGGGCCGGGATGTGGTGGAGGCGGTGGCCGGGCTGGGGTTCGTTGTGGTGTATTCGACGACCCGGCCAGTCTCGTACGCGGAGCAGACCCGGATGTGGCTCGGGGAGAACAGATTTCCAACGGTCGAGCACTGTTGACCGCAGTCAGAACAACCCCGGGGATGGGAACTTCCTGGAGGTGACCGCTAGTTCCGGTGCGCGCTGGGACCGATCTCGTCCCGCTGCAGGTTCCCTTCCGTACGCACATCCGCTTGGCGTGGTGGGCCGGCCCTCGGTGGCCTGAGTGGCAGTGGTAGTGGTAGTGGTAGTGGTAGACCATTCCCGATTCGTCGGACGTGCCGATGGTGATCAGAACTGTCACACCAGGAAAGTGGGATGGTCTCGGGTGTGTCAGCTGGAGGTGTCGAGTTCGAGCGCTTTCGCCTTCTCGGCTTGGAGGAGAACTTTCTCGAGTCGCTTTAGATGTCGAGTGATCTCCGAGATCGCCTTCTCTGCATCACGGGCCCGTAGGTGATTGAGGACCCGGCGGCGGACTTTCCCGATGTCCTTGTTGGGCTTAGGCCCGGCCCGATTGAGTCGCAGATGGACAATCTGGGACAAGGAATCGGTCAGTATGACCAATACTTCGTTGTGCGTCGCACTGGCAAGGATGTGGTAGAACTCCATGATCTGCGCGGTCCGCTCGACCCCAGCCTCGGTGCTGGCCTGCTGCTCGGTGAAGGCTATGTCCTCGTCGAGCTTCTGAAAGTCGTCATCGGTGGCCCGCTCACACGCCATGCGGATGATGTCGGACGTGAGGATGATCCGCGCCTCGAGCAGGCTCGAGGGCGATAGGGCACCGAGTGAGGCTAAGTCGGTCATCGCCCGCGACACCACGCGGGGGTCGCCCTCGCGAATGAAAACTCCACCGGCCACTCCGAGACGGGACTCCACCAGGCCGGATGCCTCAAGCGCGCGCAGCGCCTCGCGCACGCTTTGCCGAGCGATCCCGAATATCTGGGCCATATCCCGTTCCGAGGGCAGCCGATCTCCGGGCTTGAGCTGTCCTTCGGCAATCGCGTTGCGAATCTGCTCGTAGATGTACTCGAACCCGCGGCGGGTGTGAACTTTCGTAAAGATCGGTGAACCTGCGACGCCTTGCTGGAATAGGGCAGTGGGCTCGGTCATGTTCCCATCCTATCGCGTCTAATGTTTTGACCATTGTCCACATATTATCGTGGGCCGAAGGGCGGGGCATGTCCGTTCTCGCGGACATAGACGGCGTTGCCTTGCACTGAATTCGCCTACCCGTAATTTCGGCGACCGACACCGCAGCGGCACGCAGGGTATAGTCCGATGTCTGATAAGAGGACGTGGCTGGTTCATTCTCGTCTCGGACCGTCCTAAACACATTCCGCCCTTTCGGGTCCTCCTGCATCCGTCGACGTCGCCCTCGTCGGCAAACCTGGGAGCCCTTCAGGACTTCGAGACTGGTTCTCGGTTACGAGCGTGCCTTGTTGGGTGGCTTCGTTGAAATCTGGCCCCCACTTGACCGACTGTGTCGACGTCTGCGGTGTGCTTGTGGCGTTGTCGGTGAGGTTCGGTCACTGTGGGGTGGACGTCTCGATCGCTTCTATCGAGTCCGGCGCGCGAGACGATTTGGTCGATAAGCAGGGCCAGCAGCGGGTGTCGTAGTCGTAGCCCCTTATTGTCCGCAGCCTTCACGATCTACGACGGCGGGGAGCGCGCCGTGCCCTCCCTCCGGGGTCCGGGTGACGATTGCCGGTAGCAAGGTGCTGGCACGGTTCACCTGCTAAGTCATCCCGAACCAGGGGTCGTAGCGTCGGAGGCGGTCGGCTCGATCAGTGATCTCTTTCGCCCGAAACAACGGCAGCGTCCGGCCCCACTGTCCTACTCCACACGCGGGAGCCGCCGATTCGGACGCGGAGCGGCGTTCTGGGACGGATCGTTTCTGCGACAGCACTGATGTCACCCACACCTGCCGCCGCGCTCGTCTGATATCGACTGTCGCGGTCCGGCCCGGCCTTGGTGGCCGCGAGCCTGCTGTGCGCTCCACGATGTACGACCTGTCAACCGCCAACCGACACGACCTCGGGGGACTAAGCGAATACTAAATCCTCCGCGTGTGTAGCCAACTACGTCACCTTTCGGTCATCTCCTATACCGACTGCGCTACCGACACGGGCAGTGCTCGACCCGCACTCGAAGCACAGTGAAAACTAAACCCCGGTTAAGCAGGGACTTCGAAGTTGAACAGGCCCGAGTCGAAGTCGTTGTACCCCTCGTAGTCGACGAGATCATAGAGCCTTGAGCGCGTGAACATGTGCGGCACGGACGCTTGCTGTGTTCCGTCCCGTTGGATTGTTTGGAGGGTGCGTTCCATGGCGCCGAGGGAGGCCCGGAGGAGAGTTACCGGGTAGATGATCATGTTCACACCCACGTCCTGAAGCCTGTCTACGGTGAATAGATCCGATTTTCCGAACTCGGTCATATTGGCCAGGATCGGCACGTCGACGGCTGCCCGCAGGGCTTCAAATTCAGTGAGGTCGGCCATAGCCTCGGGGAAGATTGCGTCCGCACCGGCGTCCACTAGGACTTTCGCGCGGTCGACGGCCGCGTTCAGGCCCTCGACGCCGCGGATGTCGGTGCGAGCCATGATGAGGAAGTTGGGGTCTCGGCGGGCCTCGACGGCGGCGCGGATGCGCTGGGTGGCGGTGTGCAGGTCCACGACGGTCTTGCCGTCGAGATGTCCGCAGCGCTTGGGGTTGACCTGGTCCTCGATGTGGCAGCCGGCCAACCCCGCGTTCTCCAGTTCCTGGATGGTGCGGGCGACGTTCATCGGCTCCCCGAAGCCGGTGTCGGCGTCGACAATCGCCGGCAGGTCGGTGATCCGGGCGATCTGCCCGGCGCGGGCGGCCACCTCGGGGAGCGCGGTGAGCCCGATGTCTGGAAAGCCGAGCTCGTTGGCGAGTACGCCGCCGGAGATGTATACGCCCTCGAAGCCCTGCTCCTCAATCAGGCGTGTGGAAATGGGGGTGAACGCACCGGGGAAGCGGGCGATCGATCCGGAGGTGAGGATCTGTCGGAGCGTGAGGCGCTTGGTCTCGGCAGTGAGGGGGGAGAACAGCATGGTGGGTCGTTCCTCTCGTTTCATTAGCAGCGGATGGCTGCAGTCTTGAGTGCTCCGGGCGCCGCCGGTGGGCGCCGCTGCGGTACGTGGTCAACATCGGGGGTCCGCCAGCCGGCGTTCAGGTCAGGTAATCCTGGAACCCCGTCGTGAAGGCCCTTGCCGACGAGGTACTGGATATGCGCGGCTGTTCACCGAGGGCCAGGCGGAAGGCGGTGCCCTTGAGCGACGGCCATCCCCGGGACCAGGTGAGTACGCGGGCGATGTCGTGCACCGACGTGGCACCTCTCTCCAGAGCGTCGTGCACTTCGCGGATCCGGGCCAACGATGCGGATTCCAGTTCATTTGCGCGACGTGCCATCCCGCGGAAGCGGTACTCGTGTGCGGGGCAGACCTCGTAGTCGTCGTGTCGGGCAATGCGCCGCAGGGACTCGAGGTATCGCTCGAGGGGGTTCGTCTCGCTTTGGCTGGATAGCGATACGTTGGGGGTGATGCGGGGGAGCACGTGGTCGCCGGAATAGACCGTGGAACCGGGGTGGTCCCAGAAGCAGGTATGTCCTGGGGTGTGGCCGGGTGTGGCCATGGCCGTCAGCGTGTGGCCGGCCACGTGGGGGATTTCCCCTTCTTGAATGCGAATGTCCGGCGTGGCCAGATCGGCCAGGCCCTGAAGCATCTGTTCGGACATTGCCGCTTCGGCAACCCTGTCTTCGGGCACGCCCCAGGTGCGCATGCGGTGCTGATCCAGGCGGACGACGTCTGCGGCACAGTCGAAGGCGTTGAGGTGGTGGCGTTCGTGCTGGCCCATGGCGATCCAGGCGCCGGATGCTGCGGCCACCCGTCGTGCCAGCCCGAGGTGGTCGATGTGAAAGTGCGTGGCGATGATTCCTGTGACGTCACTGATGCCGAGGCCGAGTCCTCGTAGTGCGGCGCCGAGTTGGTCGAATCCGGCGTCGCTTGCGAAGCCCGGGTCCAGGAGGACACAGGTGCGGGCATCATGAAAGATGTAGCACAGGGTGTAGCGCATCGGGTGCCGAGGAAAGACCACCGGGACGCTCAGGATTCCGGGTGTGAGGGTTTCGACCTTCGGATAGGTTCGTGCCTGCCACGCCTCGTGCTGGGCGGTTCCGGTGACTTCGAATGGTGGGGGTGGCATTGTGGTCAGATCCCCATCAGTTGCGCGGCCCGTTCCCGGTGGTCGTCAGGGGTTCCGAACAGTGCTGCGTTTGCCTTGGCCCGCCGAAAGTACAGGTGTGCCATGTGTTCCCAGGTGAACCCTATTCCGCCGTGGATCTGGATGGCGTCGTAGGCCGTGGCGACGTAGGCGTCGGAGGTCAGGGCGTGGGCCATTGCGACTTCCACGCCGGCGGCGTCGTCGCCGCTGTCGATCGCCCGCGCCACCTGATATGCGGCCGAGCGGGCGAGTTCGACATTAAGGAGCATGTCCGCGGCCTTCTGCTTGATGGCCTGGAAGCTGCCGATGGGTCGGCCGAATTGCTGTCGGGTCCGTGCGTAGTTGGCCGTTTCCTCCAGCAGCCGCAGGGATCCGCCGACGTTTTCTGCGCAGACGGCGGCCGACAGTCGTCGGTCCATGTTGCCGAGGTACTCGGCGGCGCCGCCCTGCCGTCCGATGAGAATTGCTGGCGCGGAATGGAATTCGACCGTCGCTTGCCGCCGGGTGAGGTCCAGCGTCTGCAATGGTGTTGTCTCGACCGCTGGCGCGGGGGCATCGACCTCGAAGAGGGAGAGTCCCTCGGAGGTCAGGGCGGTGACCAGCAGGGTTGAGGACTGGTCGGCGGCCAGAACATGAGTCTTGACACCGGACAGGCGCCACACGCCGTCTACGCGCGTGGCCCGGCTGTCGATGTCGGCGGTGCGGGCGCGCGGGGCTGGTTCGCGGTGGGCGACGGTGGCGATCCGGGATCCATCGGCGATGCCGGGCAGCAAGCGCTCCCGGGCGGCTTGATCATCGGTGGCCAGCAGGAGGTTGGCGGACATCGCCACCGTGGACAGGAAGGGTGCAGGCGCCAGGGCGCGTCCCAATTCCTCTATGACGATGCACAATTCGGCGTGGCCCGCACCCGCGCCTCCGTACTCTTCGGGAAGGGCGATGCCTTGCAGGCCGAGTTCGGTGGCCATCCGTTCCCAGGCGGTCTTGCGGAACCCGGAATCGGATTCGACGTCCCGCCGGACATCCGTCTCGGAGAAGTAGTCGGTGCAGTACGCCCGCACCATGCTGCGCAGTTCGGACTGCTCCTCGTTGAATACCGCGGCCATGGCCCAGCTCCCTTCAAGAGATCGACGCGTTTCGGCTAACTTCCCAAATCAATTGGTTTGACCATTATGCACGGAGGTGTTCGGAGTGTCGACCATGCTGGACGAACCCGCGCACGGTGCTGTAGACCTAATGGTAGAACCAATCGATAAGGAGCGACATGGATGAGATGATGCCACACTCCCACCTCCCCGCTGTAGGAGTTGCGGATGACGAGCCCTCCCTGGCCGGGGTGATAGCCGAGGACGTCGCCGCCTGGTGCCGACGGCTCTCGAGCACGCTCTTGGAGGAGACGGGTGAAAGTTTGCTCGGCAAGCTTCGGGCCGAGGCGGATATTCTCCGGACTCTCGTTGATGGGGAGGGATCCGTTGTGGACGGGCAACCCCAGGCTCCCCCGTATCGGGACCGGAAGGGTCGACTGCGTAATCAGACCAACCCGGTCACCAGCGCCCGCAACCCCGTCGCGCCTCCGATGGCTCTGGTCGGATCCGATGGCGAATCGGAGTTCTCCGTGGTCCTGCCGATCCAGTACCAGGGGCCCCCGAAGACCCTGCACGGGGGATACGTATCCGTCCTGCTGGACGAGACCATGTGGCACGCGGTGCGCACCGCGTTGGACGGGATCAGCTTCACACGAGAGCTGACGGTCACCTACGAACGCCCCGTCCCCCTCGGCGTCCCCCTTACCGTGCGTGGGCGGGTGACCTCGACCGATGGACGAAAGACTTTCGCGGAGGGGGAGGTGCTCGCCGGCGGAGAGGTCTGCGCCCGCGCGTCGGGTCTGTGGATCGCTCCGCGGCGCTAGCGCAGAAAAATGCTCGACCAATTTTCACTGAATGAAAACGTGGCGTGTGGCCCAGGTCATATCTGTGAGCATGGTCGAGACCCGCAGCCGAGCGGAGTCGGTACGGAAGCGATGGGCGCAGAAGCCGTATCAGCAAGCCAATTTCATCCAGCAGACCGACCCATCGGTTTTATAGGAAACTCGGGAGGCGCGATGCCCAAAGACACCATCATCATCGGTGGCGCCGGACACGCAGGCGTGCAGGCCGCAGTCCGGCTGCGTGAGCTCGACTGGCCCGGCCGCATTTTGATGATCGCCCCGGACTCCGAGGCCCCGTACGAGCGTCCCCCGCTGTCGAAGGATTTCCTCAAGCCGGGATCATCAGACGACGCCGTGCCACTGCGCAAAGCGGGCTACTTCGAGGACAAAGGCATCGAACGAGTTCAGGGCCGCATCCATCAGGTCGTGCGGGATGGGCGCCATGTCCTCCTCGAGGACGGATCCCGGCACGACTACGTCAAGCTCATCTTGGCTCCGGGATCGAAGGCGCGGCGGCTGACCGTGCCCGGAAGTGACGTGGACGGTATCTACCAGCTCAAGACGTGGGAGGACGCCGCCGCCGTGAAGGGCGCGCTGGGTCCTGGGACGCGCGTCGCCGTGATCGGCGCCGGATACATCGGCCTGGAAGTCGCAGCAGCGGCCGCCTCATTGGGCTGCGAAACAACGATCCTCGAGTTCCAGGACCGGGTGATGAGCCGGGTCACCAGCGAACCGGTCTCCCGGTTCTTCGAACGGGTCCACGAGACGAAGGGCACGCGGCTGGTCTTCGGTGCGGCCGTCGCTGAGGTCCGCGGCGACGACAGAGTGCGGGAGATCGTCACCTCGGACGGGACCGTCTACCCCGCCGACGTCGTCATCGTCGGCATCGGTGTGGTGCCCCTCCAGGAACTGGCGCAGGACTGCGGCCTGCGAGCCGAGGACGGCATCATCGTCGACCGCGACGGCCGCACCAGCGACCCGGACATCTACGCTGCCGGTGACGCAACTCGACTCGTCGACGAGGGTGAAGGAATCAATCGTCGGCTGGAAAGTATCCAGAACGCCGTCGTCCAGGGCGCCAACGCCGCCAACCACATCATGGGTGCCCCCACGGACAAGCGCGAGGTGCCCTGGTTCTGGACCGTGCAACACGGCGTCCGGCTCCAGACCGCCGGCGTGCGCGACCCCGACGACACCGTCGTCGTCCGCGGATCCGAGGGTGAACAGTTCTCCGTCCTGTACCTGCGTGAGGGCCGACTGGCCGCCATCGACACCGTCGGATCTCTGCGGGACTTCAACCCCGGCAAGAAACTCATCGCCGCCGGCGTCCCACTGGACCCGGAACGGGCGGCGGACCCCTCCATCAAATTGTCCGAAGCGGCCAGGGACCTGGCCACGCGCAAAGCCTGAAGGAGCTCGAAAGCAATGTCGGAGACCGGAACCGTAATCGGAATCAAAGTCACGGACCGAGATGGAAACGCCCACACGACGGACTGGGAACCGGGACAGTCCCTCATGGAGGCCTTGCGGGACAACGACTTTCCCATCCTGGCATCCTGCGGAGGAAACGCCTCCTGCGCCACCTGCCACGTCTTCCTGCCGAAGTCGGTGGTGGAGCGGCTCGGCGAACGGAGCGAGGACGAACTCGAGCTACTCGAGGAGACCGAGGACTATGACCCGGAACGGTCGCGGTTGGCCTGTCAAGTGAGGCAGTCGGCCGAGCTGAACGAACTCGATGTCGTCATCGCCCCCGAAGAGGACTGACGGTCACTGCCCCGGCCATGGGCCGAGGCGGGGTACGCACAACGTAGGACGAAGGAGCTGGAATAGCGTGGGACAGTTGGACGGACGGGTGGCCTTGGTCACCGGAGCCAGCCGGGGAATCGGCGCCGCAATCGCAGAAGCACTGGCCCGGGAAGGGGCATCGTTGGTGGTGACGGCCCGCTCCACCGATGACGCGCCGGGCAAGCTCACCGGAACCCTCGACGAGACCGTGGCCGCGATCGAGGACGTCGGCGGGGAAGCGTTGGCTGTCGCGGCGGACCTGACCAACCCGGTCGATCGTGAGCGCATCGTCGCGGTCGCCACCGACCGGTTCGGGCACGTGGACATCCTGGTCAACAATGCCGCGGTCACCTTCTTCCGGCCCGGCGGTGAGCTGCGGCAGTCGCGGGCCCACCTGATGTTCGAGGTGCAGGTCATGGCGCCACTGCACCTGAGCCAGCTGGTGTTGCCCCGCATGAAGGCCCGCGGCGCCGGATGGATTCTCAACATCTCCTCCGTCGAGGCCGAGGACCCCGCCATGCCACCCAGCAGGTTCAACTCCAAAGGCACCACCACCGTCTACGGCATGTGCAAGGCAGCCCTGGAACGGATGACTAGCGGCCTGGCTGCAGAAGGCTTCGGCCACGGCGTATCGGTGACCGCGCTACGGCCCGGCGGCATCGTTCCCACACCCGGACTCGTCTTCCACGGCGTCATGAAGAAGGACGATCCCGCGGCGGAGGACCCGCAGCTGATGGCGCAGGCGGCGGTGCGACTGTGCAGCTCACCCGCCGGCGACTACAGCGGCGGCGTCTACGAATCCACATCCCTGGCCGAAACCGTCGAAACGAGGAACTGAAATGAACACCATGAGTCCGCACGGGACGACACCGGTCATCGGGGACGTCACCATCCTCGACGGCATGAAGATCGTGGAGATCACCACCGCCGTCTCCGCACCCCTGATCGGCCGGGTCCTGGCCGAGATGGGCGCTGAGGTCGTCAAAGTCGAATCCCGCGCCAAGGTCGACGTCAACCGCGCCCGGGTGCCCCGACCGACCGACCCAGAGGGTTTTCCCGCACACGAGGCTTTCCAGCTGCTCCACGAAGCCAGCGCCAGCAAGGAAAGCGTCACCCTGAACATGAAGACCGACGAGGGACGGCGGCTGTTCCTGGAACTACTCACGGACGCAGACGTTTTCATCGAGAACTTCGTACCCGGATGGCTCGACCGGCTCGACCTTCCCATCGAGCAGCTGCGCGAACGATTCCCTCAACTCGTCATCCTCTCGGCCAGCGGATACGGTCAAACCGGCCCGCTGCGAACCCAGCGTTCCTACGCGCCGGTGATGACCGCCCTGGCCGGCATCGAGGGCCTGATCGGCTACGAGGACGGCCAGGTCATGGGCTGCTCGGCCCTGGCTCTCGCGGACCTGAACTGCTCCTTCAACGGGGTCTTCCTCGTCATGGCCGCGCTCGTCGGTCGGCAGTCCACAGGCCAGGGCGTACACATCGACCTATCCCAGATCGAGGCCGCCTCCACCCTGGCGGGAGAAGCGTTCGTCGAACAGCAACTCCGCGGCACCCGGCCCGGACCCCTGGGTAACCAAGATCCCGACGGGACACGCTGGTCGCTCCAGCATGCGTCCGAAGACGAGACCTGGGTGGCAACCCGCACTGCGGCACCTGAATCCGGCCCGTCCGGAACACGGCCCCCCCGAGCCGAGCTGCTGAAAACGCTGCGCACGAGAGGAATCGAGTCCGCCTCCGTGCTGTCACCACAGCAGGTCGCGTCCGACGTGCGTTTCACCAGCCGCGGATACACCCAGGACGTCGGGCACCCACACTCGGCCATCGGGCAGCTGACGATCACCAGCGTCCCCTGGCGAGTGGAGGGAACTGTGCCGAGAATCCGCCGCGCAGCGCCGATGATCGGCGCGGGCAACGCAAAAATTCTGGGCCGCTACGCCGACACGGCTCAGCTGGCCGAACTCGAAGAACAAGGGGTGCTGAAGTGACGAACGCCTTCCTCGACGGATACCTGGTGGTGGAAATCGGGCGCAGCAGGGCAGCCGCCAATGCCGGCAAGCAGCTCGCCGATGCCGGGGCGCACGTCGTCGCCCTCCAGGACACGCAGCGCCTGGACAACCTCGGTGCCGACGCGCGAACCTACCTGGATCCGGCCAAGGACGTGGTCTCCTGGAATCGGCAGGATGACGCAGTCCTGGTCGACGAGCTGATCGCCCACGCCGACGCCGTGGTCACCGACCTGCCCACGCAGGAGCTGAAGGAACGCGGACTGGACGCAGACACCCTCCGGAAACGGTGGCCGAAGCTGAGCTACGTGGCCCTGACATCCGTCGGCTGGGATACTCCCGAGATCAGTCCGGCCGGCGAGTTGACCATGCAGGCCGAAAGCGGCCTGATGCACATGGTCGGCCACCCGGACCGCGAACCGCTGTCCCTGCCCTACGGTATGGGTTCGCTGCAGTTGGGCCTGCACGGCGCCGCCGCCGCGGCAACCGCGCTCTACGTTGCGACCACTACCGGACGCGGCCGCCTCATCGAGATCTCCGGGGTCGACGTACTGGCCTCCTATGTGCGCATCTACGGGGCAGTCGCGAACTACTACAACATCCCACTACGTCGTGACGGCCGGCGTGCACCCGGTTCCGGTGGCCGCTACCCGTTCGGACTCTTCCCCTGCAAGGACGGCTACGTGGCCATGATTTGCCGGGCCGACCGCGAATGGGCGAGCTTGCTGGAGATGATGGGCAACCCCGAGTGGTCCCGCACGGCTCGGTACAGCAACCTGTACGCCATCGCCATGGAATACCCGGACGAGGTGGACGCGCTGATCGAGCCCTGGCTCATGAAACGCACCCGGGCCGAATTGCTGGAGCTGGCACAGAAGTTCGCCATCCCAGTCGCTCCCGTGAAGACGATCCCGGAAGTCGCTGAGGACCCGCAACTACGGGAGCACCGGCACTTCTTCGACACGATCGTGACCGACGCCGGACGTGAGGTGGTGGTCCCCGGACGTCCCTGGGCCAGCCCGGAACGTCGGCTGACGCAACGTCCCCCCCGGCCACTGGCCGACGTGGTGGGCGACCTGGCCGGCGCAGGACGCCGGATCACCGAGATGGAGGCAGTGGCACGATGACCGAAAACGGAGCAGGACCGGCGGTCCTGATCGAACGCAGCGGCGCAGTCGGGCGGCTGGTCCTGAACCGGCCGAGCAAGAGCAACGCCCTCACCTTCGACGACGCACAGCTGCTCAAGCACTGCCTGCGTGAACTCGAAGAAGACGACGACATCAAGGTCATCATCCTCAAAGGCCGCGGAAAATCCTTCTGCTCCGGCCACGACTTCGACGACGTCGTCCAGTCCTACGGGCTGGACCGCAAGGACCAGAACGGCCGCCCCCACCGGATGAGTGTCCGGGAACGGTTGATCATCGATCGGCGACTGGCCGAAGAGTATCTGGCGTTCCAGTACTCCCAAAAACCGGTCATCGCCCAGGTGCAGGGCGCCGCCGTCGGATTCGGGATGTATCTCACCGAACTGGTCGACCTGGTCATCTGCGCCGACGATGCCCGCTTCAGCCACGCCGAACAGCGTCTCGGTTTCGCCGGCAACACCTGGCACTTGAACATGCAGATCCTCACGTACGGGCCCAAGAAAGTTCGAGAGATGCTGTTGCTGGGTTCCCAGTTCAACGGTCAGGACGCGGTCCGGATGGGCCTGGCCAACGCCTCGGTTCCGCTGGACGAGCTCGACGCCACCACCGAGCAGTGGGCCGAACGGGTGGCCCGCAACCCCAAGGATGCCCTAGTGACCGGGAAGGCGATCCACAACATGGCCATCGATTCCCTGGGCGGGACCCAACAGTTCTACCGCGGCGCCGTCGGTCACACCCTCGGGACCCTGCTGCACTTCGAACCGGACGAGTTCAATTTCTTCCGGGAACGCCGGGACAGCGGAACCAAGGCGGCCTACCAGAACCGCGACGCAACCTTCGAGGACACCACTCCCCGCTGACCCTCCGCCAAGAGAACCCACCCCCATCCACGCCACACAGAACGCAGCTGATTCGGAAAGGCTCTGGTCTTCCTCGGCGGCGAGCTGAGTGACGATGTCGGCGGGCAGGACCATCCAGGAAGACGACGTCTTCACTGACACGACCTGCCTCGGCTGGACACGCCAGGTTCCTGCACGGAGTGGAACGAGACCCCACCGAACATCCGCTCGCAGACACTCGAGCTCGAGGAGGACATCATGAGCATCAACACCATCCATCAGGAACTCGTCGACGAGCACGCGATCCTGGCCACCACACCCACGGACCTTCTCATTGGTGGGCAGTGGGTGCCCGCATCGGACGAAAAGACCTTCACCGTCTACGATCCGTCCACTGAACAGCCGCTCACCGAGGTCGCCGACGCCTCACCCGCGGACGGTCGCCGTGCCCTGGATGCGGCCGTCGCCGCACAGAAGGCCTTCGCCGCCACTACGCCCAAATCGAGGGCCGACATCCTCCGCGGGGTCGCGGACATTCTCCGGGAACGCATGGAGACGATCGCGCGCGTGCTCTCCATGGAGGCAGGCAAGCCACTGGCCGAGTCCCGCGCCGAAATCAACAGCGGCATCGACTTCATCGAACACTTCGCCGAGGAAGCGGTTCGGACGGAGGGTAACTACCAGGTCAATCCGGTCAGCGGGGGCCGCATGATCGTGATGAAACAGCCGATCGGTCCGTCCATCCTGATCACCCCCTGGAACTTCCCGTTCTCCCAAGCCGCCCGGAAGCTGGCGCCCGCCATTGCTGCGGGTTGCACGGTCGTGGTCAAGCCTGCGGCCGAAACCCCGCTGGTGTTGCTGGCGTTCGCGCAAGCCTTCCTCGACGCGGGCGTACCCGCCGGCGTTCTCAACGTCGTCACCACCCGATCCTCCAACGACGTCATGGAGCCGCTGATCCAATCCGGACTGGCCCGCAAGCTCTCCTTCACCGGCTCCACCCCGGTAGGGGTCAAGCTGCTGAAACAGGCGGCGGACCAGGTCCTCAGCACCTCCATGGAACTCGGCGGCAACGCCCCTTTCATCGTCTTCGACGACGCCGACCTGCAGGTCGCCGTCGACGCCCTGATGATGAACAAGATGTGGAACGCAGGACAGACCTGCACCTCGGCTAACCGCATCTACGTGCACACCTCGGTCATCGACCGGTTCCAGCAGATGCTGGTCGAGCGGATGTCCGCCTATGTGCCGGGCAGCTGGACCGAGGACGGGGTAAACCTCGGCCCTCTCATCAACGCGAAGCAAGCCGACGCCGTGGCCGCAATAGTGGACGACGCGGTTGCCAAGGGCGCAAAACTCGCCCTCGGCGGTGAACGGCTGAACCGTCCCGGCTATTTCTATCGGCCCACTATTCTTCGCGACGTCCCCGAGGACGCACTCCTCAACACCGAGGAGATCTTCGGCCCGGTCGCCCCCCTCATCCCCTTCAGTGACGAGGACGATGTGGTTCGCAGAGCCAATGACACCGAATACGGTTTGGTTGCCTACATTTTCACCGAGAACCTGCGCCGCGCGGTCCGGGTCTCCGAGGAACTGGAAACCGGAAACGTCGGTCTCAACAGGGGGACGGTGGCGTACGCCGCGGCACCCTTCGGTGGGGTCAAGAAGTCGGGTCTGGGCAGGGAAGGGGCCTCCGAAGGCCTCGAGGAGTTCTTGGAAACGAAGTTCATCGCTCTGCAGATGTAACCAACAGCCGCGAAATGGTCTTCGGTCCTTGACCTCCCAATCGAGACACTCATCTCAATAATGTCGGATATCTCAGATTCCGAGCACACTTAGGAGCAACAAATGAGCACTGACAGCCGACTGGCGGGGAAAGTAGCCTTCGTCACCGGAGCCGCACGCGGCCAGGGACGCAGCCATGCCCTTCGACTCGCGGGTGAAGGCGCGGACATCATCGCGGTCGATGCCTGCACCGCTTACGCGACCACGGCCTACCCGATGGCCACGGTGGAAGATCTCGCGCAAACGGCCAAAGAGGTGCAAGCCCTCGGCCGTCGCATTGTTACGCACACCGCCGACGTTCGCGAACCGGAACAGCTCAAAGATGCCCTCGCCAAGGGGGTCGCCGAGCTGGGCCGGCTCGACATCGTCGTCGCCAACGCCGGCATCTGTGTACTCGGCGCCTGGGACGAGGTCACCCCCGAGGTGTGGAAGGACACCATCGACACCAACCTCACCGGTGCCTGGAACACCATGGTCGCCGCTGCACCGCACCTGATCTCGGCCGGTGGAGGATCCATCATCGCCACCGGCTCCACCTGCGGTGTGCGGGGAGTGCCGTTCTTCGCCCCCTACGTCGCGTCCAAGCACGGATTGGTCGGCGTCGCGAAGACACTCGCCAACGAACTCGCCCAGTACAACATCCGGGTCAACGTCGTGCACCCCACGGGCGTCACCACCGAACTCACCAACGGGCTGGCACGCATCGGTGAACTCATCGAGGCGAATCCACGACTCGGCGGGACCTTTCTGAACGCCCTTCCGGTGGAACGGCTCGAGGCGAACGACATCAGCAACGCGGTTCTCTTCCTCGCATCCGACGAGGCCCGATTCGTGACCGGCACCGAACTCGCCGTGGACGCCGGGAACACCAACTTCTGATTCCCTCCCGTCCCATGCCACAGGATCCGCGCGACGAATACTGCACGACGGCGGTGGGCTGTTCAGAAGGGCCATCCTGAACAGTCCACCCGGCCTCGAGGCAAAAAGGGGCCGGTCGCGCGTGTCACCACTTGATTTGTCGAGTGAGGTGTCGCGCGAAGTAGTCCTCTCGGCCCGTGCGCCCTTCTGAAAGGACGAACGATGGTTACACCACGAATCGCTGGAAGGGACCTCATAGCACACCCCGAGAGTCTCTACCTCGACGGTAGGTGGGTCGAACCGGCCTCCGGTGGACTGATCAATGTCATCGATCCGTCCACCGAAGAGCTGTTCGTGGCCGTTGGGCCACCGAACCCGATATCGACCGCGCCGTTGCTGCGGCGAGAACCGCGTTTGACGACGGCCCAGCCTCGTCTGACACACGCAGCGCGGCCAACCAATGTGGGGGAGATGGGGAAGCTGCTCAACGAAAGGACCGACCAGATTGTCACCTGCACTCACAGCGAAGTGGACGTGCAGACCGGAAGAACATGGGGTCTTCGGCACGTCAAGTACACCGGACCGTGTGTCCAAATCTTCCGATTCGTGGACGGCAATGTGAAATCGTTCGAGGAGTACTACGACACAGCGTGCCTTAACGCTGCTCCGGGGCGTAACAGATGCGACCAGTGTCTGCCGCACAGGCAGGAGCAATGCTGATGGCAGCAGCCCGCGACAGTGCCGTGGATTCGGGGGCAAGCGACGGCCTGGTAGTCGTCGGTGGTGGCCTGGCGGGCCTGACTGCCGCCGTCCGGGCGACGGAGCTGGGAATCAAGGTGGTGGTCCTCGAAGCCGGCACGGAAATCAAGTACCCGACCAACTCTCGCTACACCGGGGGCGTCTTCCACGTCGCGTTCCTGGATGTCCACACCGATCCCGCGAAACTCACCACGGCCGTCGAGCGGGCGACGGCCGGGCACGCCGATCCGGGGCTGACCGCAGTGCTCACCCAGAGAATTTCCACAGCGGTGCGGTGGCTCGGAAACCACGGCGCCACCATCGGCACCGGCGGCGACCTGAAATTCATGAAGAACATGCTTCACCCATACAGCCTGCAAGTGCCCGGTTTTTCGAAGCATTGGCCCGACAAGGGCGCGGATCGGCTGCTGGCTGAACTGGAGCGTCAACTGATTGCCGCGGGAGGGCGCTTTCTCCGCGGCGCACGCGCCACCTCCCTGCTGATGCAGGACAAACGCTGCCACGGTGCCGTCGTTCGCCGCGCCGACGGCCGGATCGAAACGTACCTGGCATCGGCGGTCTTGCTTGCCGACGGCGGCTTCCAGGGCAACCGCGAGATGATCCGCCGCTACATCTCACCGCGTCCGGAGGCACTGTGCCAGCGGGGAGCAGCCACGGGAATGGGCGACGGAATCAGGATGGCGCAAGCGGTGGGCGCTCAGGTCGCAGATATGGACCGCTTCTACGGGCACGTTCAGTGCTCCGAAGCGCTCACCGACGACCAGCTGTGGCCCTACCCGATCCTCGATATCGTCGCGTCCGCGGCAGTGGTCGTCGACTCGACAGGCAACCGGTTCACCGACGAGGGGCTCGGCGGCGTATCCATCGCCAATGCCATTGCGCGTCAGAATGACCCACTGAAAACATTCGTCATCCTCGACAACGTCCTCTGGGAGTCCATAGGAAAACAGTTCCTCCTCCCTCCCAATCCGACGATCGAAGAACGTGGCGCGACCGTGTTCCGAGCCGCCGGTCTCCGCTCGTTGGCGCACCAGACCGGTCTGCCGGCGGGCCCGCTCGAGTCGACGATCGACGAGTACAACCGTGCCGTCCAATGCGGGAACCCAGGGGCCCTGGATGTCCCGCGCACGGGCGAGAGTTCGACCTTGGGGCACCCCCCTGCGACCATTTCCAAGCAGGGAATGGTGGCGATTCCTCTGTGCGCCGGCATCACCTACACGATGGGTGGTGTGATCATCGACAACCGATGCCGGGTGATCGATCGAGACGGCCGCGCGATCCAGGGTCTGTTGGCGGCCGGCTCCACCATCGCCGGGCTGGAGGGTGGACCCGCCAGCGGCTACATCGGAGGCCTGGCCAAGGCGCTCGTTCTCGGTCTGACGGCGGCCGAGCAGGTTGCCGGCGCGGACCCGTCCGGTCCTCTTGGAGAGCGTTCCGAGAACCGCGGTGGCTGAGAAGGGCAGACCATCCGCGCCGGCGTGCGCCCCGGCCCATGAGAAACGGGACGGTGGGTTGCGGCCAGACGAGGGATCGAGCTACCACCCTCGGCTTCGAAGACCCGGGCAGCTCGGCCCGCGGAACCGACGAGCGGAGTGTGTCATCTCAGTCGTTGCGATGGCCGGGAACCACTCCTGGTGTCCGGTTTCCTGCATGTGCGCGGTGGGGAGCCGGGCAGCTGGTTCGATGAGCCCATCGTTTCGGGCCGGGTACTGGGCGCTTGGCTCCGGCGCCGCGGCGGGCTGCGCCGCTCGCGCAGTCCGTCATGGTGGTCACGAGGCAGCGGTGCCGGCCGGGAGACGTAGATGCCCACGCGCGCACGAAAGCCGGCACCCACATGGGCCCTCCCATCGTGGGGTTGTGCTGGTGCACATGGTCGGCCTCCGCCCTGTTCGGTTGACGCGCCGTTCTTCCCGAGCCGCCCGAGAGATGATGGCAGCGGGCTCTGCGGTGGTCAGGGCAGATCCCTTCCCGGCGAGCCGTGGCCGCCAGTGCCGGGAGGTTTCCACCCCGGCCCGACGCGGGACGATCGTGGTGGCGAGAGCGTGGATGAGCGGCCGCCTCCCGCGTGCGCGCTGCGCAGGTGCAGTACGGGCTGGTGAATCCGGCATTTTCCGTTGAGGAGGGTTCTGTACCCCGAAACGCCTAACGCCTAATCGACCAGACTCCGGTGGGGGCGGATGACCCGGTTCTCCCATCCGGACAGCATGATTGATCCGGGATCGACGTACGACTGCCGTGCGTCGATGTCCTCGCCGAGCCGAGTCTGCTCGAAAGCGGCGATCATGTCCGAGCGTTCTTCCCACCAGAGTTCTTCGACGTAGTCGAAGCGCGGCACCCCGACGTCCCCGACCTGTTCCCGCACCTTCCCCCAGGAGTACCCGAGCGCATTCCAGTCTTTCCAGGATTCCTCGCGCAGTCGCCCCTTCAGGTCCGCTTCCACACCAGGAGCCAGGCGTGTGAAGACCAGGAGTTGGTGCAGGTGTGAGGACGGTGTACTCGCGGGTTCCTGGGATTGGCAAACCTGCGTGAAGACACGGACTTTCCTCGGGATGTCCATGAACAATGGTTCGTCCTGGAGCGCGCCAGTTTTGTACTCGCTGGTCCGGCTCATGGTCAACGCGTGGCTGTCCGAAGCGAACCAGGCCTGCGAGACGCCGTCGAAGCCGCCGGCCGAGTAGGGCCCTCGGAACCGCGCCCCATCGGTGGCGTGTAGCTGGGTGTACTGGGTGAGCGTGGGAATCTGTCGGGCAAGATCGGCATGTACGGTACGCCAGTGCTCGTGAAAGTAGACGTCGGTGACCGTCGGTTTCTTCGGGATCAGTACGTACATCTTCATGATTTCGGGGCCGCCGGTCCGGCAACTGCGGTGAGGGAGCCGGTGCGCGTCGCCCCGGGGGCACCGGCAGTCGCGGGCGATGTTCGGGTCCGATTGGCGCGGTGGCGAACCACGGACCAGTGGGTTGCCAGAATGCTGATCGAGCACAGCACACCGGCGTAGACACTGATCCATCCCCATGCTCCTGGCGAAACCGCGACGATGCTCGCCGCGACCAACGGGGAGAGGCCATTGATGGCGCCGCCGAGTTGCTGGCCGAGCGACACTGCACTGGCGCGAATCTCGATCGGATACATCTCGATGAAGAACACCGGAGTGATGGCATTGACCAGGGCATGCCCTAGGCCGAGGACCACCACCAGGGATGCGAGGATCCCCAGCACATTGCCCGTGGAAAGTGCCCAGAAGTAGACGAAGGTGGATACCCCTTCCACCGCAAGGCCCGCATTGATGAGCTCGTGCCGCCTGGCGATCCGGTCGGACACCCAACCCCAGAAGGGCACGACCAGGACCAGCACCGCGGCCGCAACGGTGACGAGGATCAGCATCTGCGACTGATCGACGTCGTACTGGGAACTTCCGTAGCTCAGACCGAACACCGTCACGATGTAGAAGACGGTCCCCGGCGCGGCGGAGGTCAACGTGGTGAGCAGCACATCAATTTTGTGTGACCGGACGACCCGCCGGAACGGGAAAATGTCGATCTTGCCCTCGATACGGACCAGCGACGACTCCTCGGGCTCTGTGATATGCCGGCGAATGAGGTAGGCGACCACGATAAGCGCCGCGCTGAAGAGGAAAGGAAGCCGCCAACCCCACGCGAGGAAGGTCTCTCGCGGCATGACCGACAGGGCGGCGTAGACGCCGGTGGACAGCACCATTCCGGAGAAGGGACCGGAGGAGGCGAAGGAGCCGAAGAAGGCACGACGCCCAGGCGGGGCGCTTTCAACGGACAGGGCCGATGCATTGCCGAGTTCGCCCCCGATACCCAGACCCTGGATGATGCGGACCGCCACCAGGAGCAGGGCCGCTCCTTCGCCGATCTGCACTTGTGTCGGGAGAAGTCCGACCGCGACTGTCGCCAAGCCCATGGTCAACAGAGTCGCTTGAAGGGCGACCTTCCGTCCGTGACGGTCACCGATATGACCGAAGACGACGGCGCCGAAGGGACGGACGATGTACCCGATTGCCAGCGTGGCGTACGAGGCGACCATCCCGATAGCTGGGGAAAGGTCGGTAAAGAACAATTCGTTGAAGACCAGCGCGGAGGCGGTTCCGTAGATGAAGAAGTCATAGTATTCCAGGGATCCGCCCGCGAACGCCGCAGCGGCGGCCCGTCGGGGGGTGGATCTCTTCGAGGTCGATTCGACTGAGGTCACGGTTTCCTCTCGGTCAGGAAGAATCGGGCCGTTAGCTGGTGATCGCGCGAGGGGGCACCTCCGTGCCGCGGCGGGGCAGCGACGGGTGCCCCTGCAGCGCTTCCGTTCCGGGATGTACGACGGCTCGGGCAGCATGTGACGGACGCGACGGCCCCTGCCCCGAGTTGGCTGGAACTCGACGGTGGCCGACGGCGGGATGGCGCACGCCATTTTAAGTCGTCGTGGGCCCAGGGTTCCGCTGCCCTGCGTGCGGGAAGGCGGCGTGGATGTCGTGATCTGACACGCAGGGTGCAGCGGCAGGGCCGTTGGTACGTCGATGTCCTCAGGACGCGGTGGTTGCTCTTTCCGTCTCCGCTGAGACCGCCGCTTCGGGTGCGGGGCCTTGGTGGCCCCACCGTGCGACCGCCAGGCTGGCGGCAATCGCGCCCAGCAGGCACAGGCCACCACCATAGACGCCGACGAGCATGCTGTTGTCCGGGTTGGCAACTGTGATGGCCGACGCAACCAGGGGGCCGAGGCCACTGAGAGCGCCACCGAGTTGCTGGCCCAGCGAAACCGCGCTGGCGCGCACCTCGGCCGGGAAGAGTTCGGGGAAGAAGGCTCCGGAGGTCCCTGTCACGATGCCATGTCCGAACACCAGGACGAACACCATGCCCATCAGGATCAACACCGGATCGGCGGACGGAAGGGCGAGGAAAAACACGAAGGTGAGGACCGCTTCCGCCACGAATCCCGCGATGATCAACCGGCGCCGGCCGATACGGTCGGACAGCGCACCCCACGCCGGCACACTCGCACAGAGCAGGGCAGAGGAGATCGTGATCACCACAAGCATGGTGGTCTGGGAAACCCCGTACTGGGTTGTCGCATAGGACAGGGAGAAGACGGCCACGATGTAGTACACGGTGTTCGGTCCCGTGGCCATCAGCGTGGCCAGCACGACGTCCTTCTTGTGGCTGCGGAGCACCTGGTTGATCGGCAGGTCCTGTGCACGTCCTTCCTCGCGAATCCGATCGGTCGTATCGGGCTCGGGGATCTGCCGCCGAACGGCATATGCGACAACCACGAGGACCGCGCTGAGCAGGAAGGGAATCCGCCATCCCCAGCCCATGAAGGCCTCTTTCGGGAGGGAGTGAACCAACGCGAACACGCCGGTGGCCATCACCATGCCGGCAAAGCCGCCCGCGTAGGAGAACGAGCTGTAGAACCCACGTCGGGCCTTCGGGGAGCTCTCCATCGCGAGGGTGGCCGCATTACCCATTTCTCCGCCGAGCCCGAGGCCCTGGATCAGGCGTAGGGCCACCAGGAGTACAGCAGCCCAATCGCCGATGGCTGAAGCCGTGGGCAGACAACCGATGAGGATGGTGGCGCCACCCATTGTGTACAGGGTTGCCATGAGAGCTTTCTTCCGTCCGACCCTGTCTCCGATGTGTCCGAAGATGACCGCACCGAGCGGGCGGATCAGATAGCCGACAGCGAGAGTGGCGAAGGCGACGAGGGTGCCGATGGCCGGGGTCAATTCGGTGAAGAACAACGCGTTGAACGCGATGGCCGATGCAGTTCCATAGATGAAGAAGTCGTAGAACTCGATGGCCCCACCAAAGAAGCCGGCTGCTGCGGCGCGGCCCGGCGCTTTCTTCTGGGTGGTAGTGCTCATGGTGCTCCTTACGGCGAGCAAATCAGGGATCGTGTCGATGAACGGTCACGCATCGCGCCTCGGCCGTGACGGCCCGGCCTCAACGGTTCGACCATTAGCCGAGAGTAGCAACCTCGGCGTGACTCGAATCACAAACATCGGTGGGCGAAATCTGTGTTGCGCTCGACGGTACGTGACGGTATAATGATCGGCCCGGTCGCGCCCGAGGCGGTCGTCCAGCTACCGCGGTGGGGCCGTCGGATCTGCGAGGTCCGAACAGCGCAATGGCGTACGTAGTGGTTGTCACTGCCTCGATGCCCAGGCAGGGCGCCTCGAGAGCGCCACTGCGTTCGGCGCCGAAGCTCCGCGGTCAAACCATTGGGGTACTTTCAGGGCAGAGTCCGCTCGGCGCCGTGCTGGCGGCAAATGAACGTGGGTGGTACCCGATGGCAGGTAGTTCCAGTGGCCAACAGGACAGCCGTGAATCCGTTATCGGTCGGGTGGCCAGGATCCTGGCCGCCTTCGATCGGCGGAATTCCGCACTGCCCTTGTCGGTTCTGGCTGAGCGAGCGGACCTCCCCGTCCCTACGGCCTACCGGCTGGTTACGGAGTTGGTCCGGCATGGACTGCTGGAACGCGATGAGGACAAGCGAATCCGTGTCGGAATGCGGTTGTGGGAGTTGTCGACCCGGGGCAACGACCGGCTGACCATCCGAAACATCGCGCTTCCCTATATGGAGAACCTCTTCGAATCGCTGGGACAGCTGACGACACTGGGCGTCCTCGACGGGGGCACGGTCCTGTATCTCGAGCGCCTTACTCCGGAGGGAATGGACGTCGAGCGTGCGCATATCGGTCAGCGGCATCCCATTCACGCCGGCTCCACCGGCCTGGTGCTGCTGGCCTTCTCCCCGTTGAACTTCCAGGAAGATTTCCTGCGCCGGCCGCTGCCGAGGTACACGGCGGACACTGTCACCGATCCGGGGCTTCTGCGTCGTCAGCTGGCGATGATTCGGCGCCAACGGTATGCGGTGGCCACCGGGATCGGTATGCCGGACTGGACGGGGATGGCGGTGCCGATCCTCGACGTGGACAAGTCGGCCGTCGCTGCATTGAGCGTGGTCTATGCCAGGGGCAAGGAAAACGCGGCGGCGGCTATTCCTGCGCTGCAGGCGGCCGCTTTCGCGATCTCGTTGACCCTCGGTTCCCGCCCCCGCCGTGACGAGGATTGAGATTTCATCTCTTCGCGTTTTCGCTGAGTGAAACTGGAGTCAGTGCTGCGTGTCACAGCTGCCATCGTGGAGGCAGCATTTCCCGGCCTCCGGTCGACCTCTTGGTCCCGGACTACCGCCATGGTCAGCCCGCACTGGTGCTGCGAGGGGCCGCGGCCGGGGGCGCACCCAGAAAGGAGCACCATGACAATCACGTCGGCGGATGCGGCACAGATTCAGAAACTGCCGTACTCCCATGAACTCGACTGGCCCGAGGGGCTTTCACCGTGGACGGTCATCGACGAGACCGGCGCACAGGGCGAGCCCTACGCGCACTTCGAGTGGATGCGCAGGCACCACCCGGTCCTGCGGGTTTCTCACCCGCAGGAAGACGTCTATTTCGTCTCTCGCTATGCCGATGTCCGCAAAGGCATGCGTGCCGCGAAGATCTACCGCAATCAGGTCAACGATCAGGTGCCGTTTGCCTTTCCGACCCTGATGGATGGCTCGGCGCACATGAAGATCCGCAAGGTCGTTGCGGCGGGATTCACGCCGAAAGCGATCGGCATGGTGGCTGACCGCGTCCGGGACGTCGCTACAGGCTTGGTGGACGACTTCGCCGTACAGGGCGGGGGAGAGGTGGCCGAGGCCTTGAACCGGCCGCTCACCATGGCCACCATCAGCGGCATTTTGGGTGTGCCGTACAAGGATGTCGAACAGTTCGATACCTGGACGGAGTCTGTGTGGGCGTGGTTCGCCAGGGTCTCCCGGATGGCGCCGGGACTGCCGGGAGACGAAGAGGTCTCACAGGACCTGTTCGACTATCTCGGAAGCATTCTGGAACAGTTGTACGAGCAGGACAGCGAAGCCGTTGCCGGACACATCGCCCGCGCCTGGAAGGGCGAGGGCATCCTGACCCGCCAGCAGGCCATCGAACTGTGCGTTTTCGTCTTCATCGCCGGCTTCGACACCACCACCCGACTGATGGGCAACGGCTACCTCGTTTTCAAGGACTACCCGGAGCTGCTGGACCGCATCGACGCGCATCCCAGAGACGTGGATAAGTTCGTAGAGGAATTGGTCCGGTTCCGCGGTCCGGTCCACAAGGCGCCCCGCAGGCTCGCCGAGGCGGTGGAAGTAGCCGGCGCGACGATCCCCGCTGGTTCCGTGGTCCGGCTCTTGCTCGCTTCGGCGAACCGGGACGAGGAGCGATGGGGACCGAACGCGGACAAGTTCGACATCGACCGGAACACCGAGGGCCACTTCGGGTTCGGACACGGGGTGCACCAGTGCCTTGGCTCCCCCCTGGCGCGCCTCGAAGCACGCACCATGTTCGAATTGATCGCTTCACGGATCGACTCCGTTGATTTCGATCCCGCACACGATCTCGACTTGCTGAAAGGCAACAGCCTGACCAACGGCGTCGAGAGGCTGAACGTGAAGGTCACCGCCCGCCGACGGTGACTGCCCGCGAAAACACGTCGGTCCCGCATCGGAATTCCGGTGCGGGACCGACGTGTTCGGTGTGGGTCCTTTGTGGTTGTTTGGAGTTGCTGGGTCGGCGGGTCTATTCCATGGTCAGCACGGCTCGGCCGACGATCCGGCCGGCGTCGAGGTCGTCGAGTGCGTGCAATGCGTCGGCGAAGGGGTAGGTGGTGATCGGTGCGGTGATGGATCCGTTCGCGGCGAGGGCGACCACCTCGGTCAGGTTCTGGCGTGTGCCGGCGTAGGGGCGGCCGACGATGGTGGCGCCGCGGGGGATGGTGGTTGTCCGCCGGTCGGTGTCGATCGTGAATGTGCCGCCGGCCTGGCCGGGCACCCAGACCGTTCCGTACGGGGCGACCACGGAGGTGGCGAGCCGGAGGGTCGCGTCGGAGCCTACGAAGTCGAGGACCAGGTCGGGGCCGTGGCCTCCCGCCGCGGTGACAACCCGGTCGGGGAGGTTGTCGGAGTTGGAGTTCAGCACGGCATCGACCTGGTTGCGGACCGTCTCGAGGGCGGAGTCGCGGATGTCGACGGCGATAACGCGGGCGGGAGTGACCGCCCGCAGGATCGAAACCGCGAACTGTCCCAGTCCGCCGACTCCGATGATCAGGGCGGACGCTCCTGGGGTCAGGAGGTCCCGGCAGGAATAGATGGCGTGGTAGGGCACGGTCGCGGCGTCCGGCAGAACCGCGGCGAGCTCGGGTGCGAGTGTTTCTGCGTGGACGACAGAGGTGACTGGGACGACGACGTACTCGGCCATTCCGCCGTCGTATCGGGTGCCCGGCCCTTGTGGTGGGACGAGCCGGGATGGGGTGGACAGGCAGGCGTTCTGTCGGCCGCGCACGCACTGCCGGCAATTGCCGCATGACCAGATCGTGTGGACCACCACGGGAGTTCCGAGGGGCGGGGACAGTACGCCGGGGCCGTGGGACTCCACCTGTCCGGCTATTTCGTGGCCCAGTGTGAGTCCGGGTTCGACGGCGAGTTCGGGGTTGTTCTTGAAGGTGACGTCGGTGTGGCATACGCCGCAGGCTGTCACCTTCAGTCGGACCTGGCCGGGGCCGGGTTCGGGAATGGGGACGTCGACGAATCCGATGTCGTGCACGCCCTTGTACTTGAGAGCCTTCATGCTGTTCCTGTCTGCCGGTCCTACCAGGGTGGTAACCAGCGCCCGCCATTACGACAGGGTGAGCTGATGCATCATCTCTCGGTGATCCGGTTCATGAGGTCGTGGGCGAGCTTGGCCAGTTCCCGGGGCTTGCGTCGGTGGGCGGCGTGGGTTCCGCCTTCTACTGTCACCAACTGGGAATCGTGTACCCGCCCGGCCAGTTCCACCGCGCCTTGGCGGTGCCGGTCGTCGGTTTCGGAGCCGTACGCCACGACGACGGGCACGCGCAGTTCTCCGGCGGTGAATGCGTGCCTGTTCTGGGCTTCGCGGAGTTCGGCCGCCCAGACCGCGCCCCAGGACAGGAATGTGGACCGGACGTCGGAGTCGAGTCCCTCCCATCGTTGACCTCCCATGGCACGCCGCATGAAGTCCTCGGCGGCCTGCCGGATCTCGTTCGTACCGGCCCCGATGTCGGGGATCGGGGGGGCCGGCCACCAGGGTTCCCACGGCAGAGGGGGCTCGTAGGCCATCACCCCCAGAACCCGACCGGGCAGGCGCTGCGCGACGGCTAGCGAGATCGTGGCCCCCAGACTGTGTCCGACCAGGACGGTGGGGATGTCACCGACGAGGGATTGGAGATCGACGATGTGATCGGTGAGGGACGGAGGACACGCCCCTGCAGGCAGGGAGGACTGGCCGTACCCGCGCCGGTCGTACCGGACCGTGGCATGCGCCGAGAGTTCCGCGGCCAGGCGCGCCATGCTCTCCGACGAGTCCATGGCTCCGTGCACCAGAATCATCTGCACTGCAGCGTTTTGTGGCCCCTGGTGGCTGATATGCAGGCCCAGGGGTGTCAGTGAGGCAACCATGAGTCCTCAGTCCCTCGGCAAGCCGAGGACCTTCTCGGCGACTGAATTCCGGATGATCTCATCCGTCCCGGCGAAGATGTGCACGCCTGGTTCGCCCAGGACGAGCGAATTCCAGCTGTAGGTGCCCCACTCGCCGGTGTCCGCGGTGGCCTTCGCCCCGAGAACCTTGCCGGCCAACTCGGATGCGCGGCGAAGATTGATGCTCAGGGCCAACTTGCTCAGCAGGGGAGCGGGGTCGGTCTGGTAGGACTTGGCGGCGGCGCGGTCGGACCCCCTCGAAGTCAACTGGCGTGCCGCCCAGAACCCGGAGATGGTCCGGATCAACTCCTGACGGATCAGGGGATCTTGTTCAGCGCCCATCGCGCGGACCAGCGCGGTCAAGCGGGTCCCGTTGGCCAGCCCGGAACCCGACCGGCTGAGGCCGGCGCCGATCCCGGCGCGCTCGAGGGACAGGATCTTGCGGACGATGGGCCAGCCGTCACCGATCGCACCGAGCAGGTGGGTGGACGGGACGAAGGCGTCGTCCAGGTAGACCTCGTTGAACGCGGCGCCGCCGGTCATCTGGCGCAGGGGAACCACCTTCACGCCCTCTTGGTGCATGTCGAGGATGAAGGCCGAAAAGCTGTCCTTGCCTGGTTCGGTGCTCGTCCGGACGAAGATGATCCCGACATCGGCCAGGTGTGCATCCGAGGTCCAGACCTTCTGTCCCCGGAGCAGCCATCCGCCGTCGGTCTCCACGGCGAGGGTGCGCGCCGAGAACAGGTCGGATCCGGCTTCTGGTTCGCTGAACAACTCACAGGCCATGACGTCGCCGCGGTAGAGGGCTCGTGGCAGGTCGTCGCGTACCGCGTCGGTCCCGAACTCGCGGATGACGGGGCTGAGCACGTGGTCCAGTTTGAAATAGGTGTCACTGGGCGCCTGGTAGTTCGACTCCAGTCGGCGGTACGCCCGCAGGTGGGCGGTCGACAGGCCGGCGCCACCGAACTCACGCGCACCGTCGATCCACCCGAAGCCGGCGTCGAACCTTCTCCGGCGCCAATCCCGGGACTCGTCGAGACGGCGGCGTTCCTCTGCGGAGTCCGGCTCCTCCCACAGTTTCACTCCGGTGTCCTCGCCTTGGCCCCACACGAAGGCGGTACGCGAGACCCCGGCCGGCAAGTGGGAGTTCAGGAACTCGGTGGCCCGCTGGATGAAATCCTCCACCGACTCCATTGATTCCTCACTCATGCGGTCTGCGGTGGCCTGTTTCACGATTCCTCTTTCCTCGATGGGTGATCTGTTGCGGTGCGGACGGCCGCGGCTCAGGCGTCCAGGATTGTGCCGGAGCCGCGCTCGACCCAGTCGGCTGTCAACGCCTTCTTGTTGGTCTTGCCGATGGCGTTCATCGGCATATCGTCTCGGCGCATCCACCACTCATCCGGCATTTCGTAGCGGGCCAGATAGCTCCGGCACAGTGCACGTAGGTCGTCGAGGCTCGGGGTCACAGCCCCCGGCCGAATGACGACGGCAGCGCCGATCTTCTCCCCGAGATCCTGGTCCGGCAGTGCCATGACGGCCACGTCCGCAACATCCGGATGGCGGAGCAGCGTGTTTTCAATGTTGACGGTCGCGACGTTCTCTCCACCGCGAATGATGATTTCCTTGACCCGTCCGGTGACATAGAGGTAACCCTCGTCATCTATCCGGCCGAGGTCGCCGGATGCGATCCAGCCCTCCGCGTCTTCGAGAGGGCCCTCGCCCAGGACCTCCTCGGGCGCGTTGGGGGTGCGGCCGTGGATCTCTCCTTCACCGCTCTCATTGGCGCCGACGATCTTCACTTCCACAACCGGCAGCGGGCGGCCGACGCGAGCGGGATACCCGACGATCTCTTTGCCCGACCCTGCGGCCAGTAGGCCGCCGGTCTCCGTCAGTCCGTAGAGACTGCCGATCTTCTGTTTCACCGAAGGGAAGGCCGCCGAGATCCGCTCTCGCAGTTCTGGAGGTACTGCGGAACCGCCGAGCGGAATCGAGGAGAGGCTCGAGGTGTCGCGGGTCTTGATGTCCGGGTGTTCGAGCACCCGGGAGACCATTGTGGGGATCGCGCCCCATGACCTAACGCCCTCGGCCTCGATCAGCCGCAGCACCTCGGCGGGATCGAACTTTCCGTTCAGCATGACCAGGCGGCCGCCTTGCAGCAGCGTTGAAATGCTGGTCTGCACCCCGGCCAGATGAAACAGCGGGACGGACTGCATGGACGTGGTGGCCTGGAACCCCTCAGGAAGCTCGTTCGGCAAACGGTTGGTCAGGGCCAGCAGATTGTGCAGGTTGCCGATGACAGAGCGCTGGGAGACCAGGATTCCCTTGGGCAGGCCGGTGGTGCCGGAGCTGAACATGATGATCGCGTCGTCGGATTCCTCGACGTCCGCCAGTCGCAGCGTGGCGGGTGCACCCGAGTCGACCAGATCCCGAATCTCGGCAACGTGGATCCGGCAGACACCGGGAATCTCCACGTCTGTGATGGCTACCTTGGGCTGCACCTTCGCGGCAAGCTCGGACACCTCGTGTGTGCTCCACCACGGATTTCCCAGTGCCACCACCGCTCCCAGGGTGTGTAGGGCCCAGAAGGAGACGCACCACTCGATCGAGTTGAAGCCCAGCAGTAACACCCGGTCACCTCGGGCGACGCCGTACGCGGCCAGACGGTCTGCGACCCGTGCCACCGCCTCCTCATGATCTTGATAGGTCAGTCGGCGGTCGCCCTGGATGAGGAATTCCCGCTCGCTCCATCGACGGCCCTCGAGTAGGAGTTCGTTGAGTGCCGTCGGTCGGTCCTTGTACATCATGGACGGCCGTCCATGGACGGTGCCTCGGACGACCTCACGTCCCCAGAAGGTACCGGTCTGCTTCACAATCGTCTCGACCACGGGTTGCTCCTCTAATGATGCGTGGTGCGCTCGTTTCGGTTCGGTCGCCCTCCGCGACGACGCAGGACACCTTCACTGTCTACGGCGGCGCGAGCACGGAACCAGTCACAGCTTCAAATTTAACGGTAGAACCATTTGAGTCCATGCGGGGTGGTATGTCAACAGGCATCGAAACTATTCGTCGCGCTGCACAATGGTTTGACCTCTCTCTCGGCATGGGGTTTGCTTGAGAACCCGCAGCAACACCTCAGTTGCAGCATTCGAGAAGGGAAGTGCGCCATGGCATTCGATGTCTACTCCAGCTACGTCGAGGTCGACGGATTGCGGGCCTATCAATCAGTGCCCCGACTACCGGACGGATCCGAACCTACTCAGGGCATGCTCGTGCTGCCCATGGTCACCGGAATCGGGGAACAGATCCGGGAATGGGTGGACCAGATTGCAGCAAAAGCCGGGTGCATCGCGCTGGCCTGGGACACCTGGCACGGGAAGAGCTCGGATGACACGTCCTTCGACGAACTCCGTGACTGGAGTGCGAACCTGCAAGATGATGACGTGTTGAGTGAGCAGACTCGCCTGCTGGCGCATCTCGAGGACGATCTCAATCTCGAACGTGTCGGCGTCGTAGGTTGGTGTCTCGGTGGGCGCTACGCCTTCATCCTCGGCGGGCGTCATCCCAGTCTTGCCAACGTCATCGCCTTTCATCCCACCGTCACCTTGGGTGGCGAGTACGGCACCGTCGATGTCGTGGAACATGCCCGCCGCGCGCAGGCTCCGGTTTTCATGGCCTACCCAGGAAAGGACTCGATTGTGCCGCGGGAGGGCTTCCTGGCCCTGCAGGAAGCCTTGCAGTCGCGCGAGGAGGCCCCGACCGTGATCCATCTGTATCCGCAGGCCAAGCACGGGTTCAGCGACAAGCGCCGACACGGCGAGGGAGTGAATGCCGCCGCCTATCGGTTGTCCTGGCCGCAGGCCCTGGAGTTCATGAAAGCCACGACTTCAGTCTCCGCCTGACAGCCCGGCGAACCGCGACAGGCCCCGTAGGCTGCCTGCCTGACGGGGCCTCTCGCCATCCGGATTAGGATAAGCATCTCAGGCCAGTACCCGCCCCTCGAATAGTCGGCGGGCGGTGCGGTACGTCGAGGCAAAGTCCGCGCGATAGAGCTGTGGTGCCGGGCCGTCAGTGGTGACCGACGCATTGACCTCGAGCACGCCGGAAGGAGTGCCCAAGCGGATCGTTGGATGGTCCGGTCCACCGAGTGCGGCATGGACGACAGTGCCGGGGACACGGGAGGCAATGGCGGAGCACATCGCGCCGGTGACGGGAACGGCCCTATGTGGTTGTCCGCTGGAGAGGAATCGCACCAGCAGGTCGGTGTCATCAACTGCGACCCGCCGCCCCGACAGGGTGGAATACGGTGCGCTGCGCGCCACCACGGCAACGAAGGGGACCAAGCGGTTGAGCGCCGCCGCATCCGTCGTGGGGGCCACGCCCATGGCGACCGAAGCTGCCTGCCTGATCGACTCGAGCCGTTGAAGGTGTTCAGGCAGAGACTCGATGTGCTCGGGCAACTCTGTCCCGTCGAGACCGAGCGCGCCGGCTTCCACGAACACACAGGGGTTGGCGGCATCCACCATGGAGACGATCACCGATGGAGCATCCGCCACGCTGAGCGTATCCACGACATTCCCGGTGGGCAGCAGAAGGCCCGTAGCGGCGCCACCAAGGTCAAGGAAGTCCAGGCGGATGGGCGAGCCGGTTCCCGCCACGCCATCGATGGAGTAACCACCCTCGGTCACCGCCTGTCCGTCCCGCACCCAGAAGGTCGAGTGGATGATCTTGCCGGTGTTCGTGTTGTGGATGCGCACCACCACCTCACCGTCCTTCGGGGACACCAGGCCCTCATCTACCGCGAACGGGCCCACGGCCGATGACATGTTGCCGCAATTTCCGCCATAGTCCACGGCAGCGGACGTCACTTGCACCTGCGCGAACGTGTAGTCGACATCCGCGTCGGGGTGAGTGGGCGGACCGACTACACAGACCTTCGACAGTGACGAGATCCCACCGCCCATGCCATCGAGTTGCCGGCCACTGGGGTCCGGGCTGCCCATCGCCGCCAGGAATAGTCGGTCCCATTGTGACCTGTCCTCGGGTAGGTCCGCGGCGTGGAAGACCAACGCCTTGCTGGTGCCTCCGCGCATGAAAACTGCCGGGTAACGTCTCATTGTCTTCCTCTCATGCCGTTGCGCCACGTCGCCACGGGCGGCAGATGGGCCCTGGTCCGCCGGATCTGAGCGTGCCGACGGACCAGAGTTGTCAGAACGCCCGAGGCGCCAGTGCGGCTTCTCCGACGGATATCGCCATCGATCCGATCCCGTCGATACCGATCTCGACCGTGTCACCCACCTTCAAAGGCCCCACCCCTTTCGGGGTGCCCGAGGCGATGATGTCGCCGGGCTGAATCGCCGCAACGGAGGAGATCAACTCGATGGACTCGGCGACGTCCACGATCATGTCCCCGATCCGAGCGTGCTGGCGCTGCTCCCCGTTGACGGACAACCGGGTCCGCAGGTCATTGGTCGGCCCGAGTTCGTCGGCCGTGACAATCCACGGCCCAGTGGGGGTGAAAGTCGCAAACGACTTACGCAACGAACGGTCCTCCTCATACTCACCGGGCTCGATGCGCATCGTGAGATCGATCAGGCAGGAATAACCGAACACATGGTCAAGGGCATCCTCCCGTCGAATGTTTCGCCCGCCCTTGCCGATCACCACCGCCATCTCGCACTCGTGGTCGAACCGCCTCGAGGATCCGTACGGAAGCTCGATTCCCTCGCCTGCGCCGGACAGCGAGGCCGGCGCCTTCAAGAAAAATCCAACATCGCGTGCCGTCCGACCGCCGGTCGTGATCGAACGGTTACCGATCTCGCCCAGATGTGCCGCATAGTTCGCGGGAATGGCGAATACATGGGGGGCAGCGGGATTGATGGCCCGGAGCCGGACATCCTCCACCGGCCGTCCGCCGCTCGAGTGGGCCACCTGGCAGATGTGCGTGGAAACGCATCCCCAATTCCGGATCAGCCAATTCATCCGCTGCTCCGGCCAGGAATCCAGTTCCCTGGGTACAAGATGAGTGGCGTCGAGGACCCTGCCCTGGACGACCACGCCGACGCGGAAGTCGTCGAAAACTGCCAACCTCATGCTGCCGGGCTCCCTTCAGTGGTCTCGGTCTCTTCGAAGTAGGCGTTCAACGCCCGGAAGATGGGGGAGTCGTCCACCCGGAACAGACGTCCCTCCACGCTTCCTCCATTCGTATGCCGGACGGTAGCGAAGGGTGGGACGGAAATGAAATCGCCCTCGGCCCAATCGAAGACCCTGCCGTTGACGGTCATGGTGCCCGAACCAGATACCGCGTAGTAGACCTTGCTGCCGCTGTGGCGATGCTCCAACCCACGGAACCCCGGGCGGACGATCTGAGCCTTCATCGACATCGACGGCAACGCGGGGCCTCCACCGACCGGACTTTGGTACTCGAGGATGACGTCGTCACGTGGATCCGGTTCCAAGCCCTTGGCTTGTTCCACTGCGGCGTCGGCCTGCGCCCGGGTGTAGACCAGCAGTGGATTGCGCTGCGGCGGTGGCATCGACCCCACCGGCCGCAACAGCCCCGAGCCGAACTCCCGCCGGGACTTCTGCGGGTGGTCACTGATTGGCTGAACATCCCCGTCGTACGGATCGAAGAAGACGTTCTCGAGCTTGCGCATCACCGAAATGTTGAGGACATCGAGCCAGATCATCGGCGCATCACCCTGGTGGACGTGGTCGTGAAACGTCCAGTTCGGCGTCAGAACCAGATCGCCCTCGTTCATTTCGTAGTTCTCACCCTCCACAGTCGTACTGCATCCGCTGCCGCGCATGACAAACCGGAAGGCATCCGGCGAGTGCCGGTGAGCGGTGGCAACCTCACCAGGATTTATGTACTGGATGGATGCCCAGAACGTCGGCGTTGTGCCGTAGTCCAGGCCTGGGTTGGCAAGTCGGAGAGTCCGCCGGTCACCGCCGGGCCTCAGGTCGAGGACCCGGCCCAGCTCCTCCAGGTAAGCCAGTAGATCGCGGGACTTCCAGTGCATCGGCTCCATGGGTGATTCCGGAGTCCGGGTGAACAGAGGAGGCTCGTCGGGCTGGGAAATCTTCAGCCCATCCTTGCCGAGTCTCTCACGCAGTGCCGCGCGGACACGTGCATCGTCGTCGATCACGTTGGTGTCAGTCATGTCTGTCCTCGAGGTGATGGTTGCGAAAAGGCGAGCCTAAAGGTAGAACCATTATTGCGCCTGTTGGTAGTGCGGAGTCAAGTGCCATCTAACGCGCGAATGGATTGACCATTAGATTCGAACGCAGGATGAGAGAGGCGAACTCATGACGGACAGAGGCAGAGTTCCAGTGTTGATCGTGGGCGGCGGGCCGGTCGGTCTCGCCTTGGCTGGTGATCTCGGATGGAGAGGAGTGGACAGTCTTCTCGTCGAATCGAGAAATGGCACCATCTTCCAGCCCAAGATGGACATGGTCGGGATCCGAACGATGGAGTTCTGCCGCCGGTGGGGCATCGTCGAAGATGTCTACGCCGCCGGATACAACCGGCAATACATCCAGGACTGCGCGTGGGTCACGGACCTCAACGGGTACGAATTCGGACGCGAGGAATTCCCGGCCCCGGCCGACGAGCAGCCGCCACGGCACAGTCCCCAGCATCGTGAACGCTGCCCGCAAAACTTCTTCGACCCAGTCCTGGCGAGGTTTGCGGGCCGTACAGAGCGCGCAGACATCCGCTACCGCACCGAACTTGTGTCCTTCCAGGACCACGGCGAGTACGTCACCGCGATCCTGCGCAACCGCGACAACGACCAGGAATACGCGGTCGAGGCGGACTATCTGGTCGGTTGCGATGGTGGCGGCAGCACCGTACGGACAGCCATAGGCGTCCAGATGAGCGGTGAAGGCACGCTCACCTACACCTCGAACGCGGTCTTCCGATGCGATGGTCTCGAAGAACTTCACAACAAGAAACCGGCCTACCGCTACATCTTCATCGGCCCGGAAGGCACCTGGGCGACGCTGGTGGCCATCAACGGCCGCGACCAGTGGCGCTTCTCCCTCATCGGTGACGCATCCCGCAGTGAAGTGGGGGAAGGCGAGATGCGGAAGGCAATCATCCGAGCGGTCGGCCGCGAATTCGACTTCGAGATTCTGTCCATCCTGCCCTGGGAACGCAGGCAGCTGGTAGCTGACAACTACCGCCGAGGCCGAGTGTTCCTCGCGGGGGACGCCGCCCACCTGACCTCTCCCACCGGTGGCTTCGGCATGAACACCGGCATTCTGGATGCCGTCAACCTCTCTTGGAAGCTTGCCGCTGCAGTAGAGGGGTGGGGCGGCGAGGCCCTACTGGACTCCTACGAGTACGAGCAGCGCCCCGTCGCGATTCGGAACGTCACCGAAGCGGGTGGCAACCTGAAACGAATGCTCGGCCCGCGAGTCGCAAAGCCGTCCCCGGACGTTTTCGACGACGACAGCCCGCAGACCGAGGCAGCGCGTCGCGAGTACGGAGATGCCTACACCGAGGCAATGAAACGCGAGTGGTTCAGCATCGGAATCCACCTCGGATACGCCTACGAGGGCTCGCCGGTGGTCATCCCCGACGGAAGCCCGATGCCTCCGCTCGAAGTCCAGAGATACGTACCCGCAGGCCGTCCGGGACACCGCGCACCGCACGTCTGGCTGGACGAGGCCCGGTCACTACTCGACGAGTATGGCCGCGAGTACGTGGCAGTGCGCTTCGACCCCTCCACCGACCTCGGACCCTTGACCACAGCCGCCGAATCCAACTCCATGCCCCTCCGGATCGTCGACGTGGACAACGCGGAAGCCGCGGAACTGTATGCCTCGAAGGTCGCCCTTGTCCGGCCGGACGGCACCGTCGCATGGCGCGGGGACAGCCTGCCCTCGGACCCCGAACTGTTGGTAGCCCGCGTGACTGGCCGAACCCGCGAGCGCGTGCCTACGGACTGAGTCCATTGCCGGCGTGGGGCAAACGGTGGTGCTCTTCTGCCGTACGAATCTTTGAGATGTAGTGATTCCGAACCTCTGTCAGGCCGCGGCATACGAAGGAATGAACTCTTCGCTTTCGCCGCGGCCAACGTCGGGTCTGGGTTGCCCGCGGCGGCGCACGACGACGCTTCGGCAACTCAATGGGTACTTCGGGTCAAGTCCACAGTCGGCGGTGCTTGGCTTATGGACCTCGACAACAATCGTGATGGAATCCGAGGCCGAGCGCCCCGCGTTGCCCCACCACCGTGCAAACGCCTTTCACCGTCCCGAGCCTGCGGGTGCGACGGCACAATCCCGGGTGTGTGTGCGAGTGGAGTCCCTGCGTGCACCGGCTAATCGGCGCCGGTCCCGGACAGCTGGGGAAGTCGTGGCGTCCACCCGCGCGAACCCGATGCAGGTCGTTCACAGATGCTGTCTACGAAGAACGAGCAACCAAGGGAGACCGAGGTCGCGGAAGACCGCTGGCATCCTAATTTGTCCGGCTTGCTCCGCGCGGCCCAAAGACTGCTGGGATCCGCAGCATCCCAGTCAGACTCGATAACTGGCAGTTTTTACACCGTGGTCCGTGGTCCGTGGTCCGTGGCCCGGTGGGTAGTCATCCGTCCTTGTTGTTCGACTTCTGTGTCTCAGCGGACAGCAATCGCTCCTCGACCCGCTCAAGATGTTGGGTCATTTCCTCGACGGCTCTTTCAACCTGGCCATTCCGCAAAAGTTTGATGAAGCGGCGGCGCGTCGCCGCGACATCGGCAATGGGATCCGGCCCGACTTTGTTTAACCGCCTCTGGACAATTCCAGTCAGTGAATCCATCAGCATTACGAGGACCTCGTTGTGGGTGGCCTCGGCCAGAACCGAGTAGAAGTGGGTAATACTGAAAGTGCGGCTCGACCCTGCCGCACTATTGGAATGATGCTCCTCAAAAGCGTCGATCTCGGATTCGAGTTTGGCAAAATCCCCTTCCGTGGCTCGCATTCCCGCGAGTCGAACAACGTTCGACGTCAGGAGTACCCGGGCTTCCAGCAGGCTTTCAGCAGACAACGCCCCTAGGGATACCAGATCAGTGACGGCCCGGCTTACCACTCGAGTATCTCCGCTGCGTATGAAGACGCCCCCGGTGACCCCCGGTCGCGACTCCACAAGTCCGCTCATTTCCAAACCGCGGAGGGCCTCTCGGACACCCTGTCGACTCACACCGAAAATGTCGGCCATCTCGCGCTCCGCGGGTAGTCGGGACCCGGGTGTGAGTTTTCCTGATGCCACGGCGTCACGGATCTGCTCCATGATGTATTCGAAGCCGCGTCTGGTGCGGACTCTGGTGAAAGCGGCCCCATCGCTTCCGGGCTCGGGGCCGGAACCTTGAAATGCGAAGAGTGAATCAGCGGCTGCCATGATCGGACTTCCTCATCGGATAGTTAGAGCGGACATTTGCCTAGTATAAACTCCTGATCAATTGGTTGAACCTTTTGGTCAGAGAGCGGCGCATAGTACTGGCGCCGCAGTTGGCGACCCCGGCGGCGGATCCTCCTGGGAGAGTGTTTCCAGTTGTTTTCTGCACAGCAACTCAGCCGTGCGTCATACGGTCCTGCCGCTCAGGCTCATGCACTATGAATTCGAGGTCGACGTCACCCGTGCCGCGACGTCCTGGGAGGCCGAAGTCGCCGACAACATCGCGAACGGGCGAAAGTTCACGGCAGTCCTAGCCGGACAGCAATAGTCGGCGATTCCGTTCGATATCGCGAAGCGGCTGTCGCGCAGCAACCGAACCCACACAACCAAACAAGGATCACTCGTGTGGAGTGGGGGATCAATCGTCCGATCCGGCAAACGAGGACTTGTGTGTGTTGCCGGTGTTGGTGGCCGCTGACGTGGTCCCAGACACGACTGGCGCGACGGGCATTCGACAAGTGCCAGACGTGGACGAGGACATGCTGTTCCGGGAAGATCGCGCGGTGAACAATCATCGGATCACGTTGATTGCCGAAGCGATGGGTCCGGCCGCCGGTGGAAGATTGTCCTTCAGCGCTTCGGCGGACGATCCCACAGGCGCCGCGGCGACAGTCGCTCTGAGAATGGCGCCGGCAGGCCGATCGAGAAGGTGACGTGCCCGCATCAGGGGAGGGCAGCGGCGGACTGGTGTCGCTCCGGCCAGTCTCGTTCGTGGCGGTCTGGGAGCATTCCTTGATCACCCAACGGCTCCCGGCGACACCGCACCAGCTCGGCCGGTGGGTGTCGACGGACGCGCAGCAGATGTACGCGCAGCAGATGTACGCGCAGCAGATGTAGTGGCGATCTCGCCCGCCAGGGTGTCCCCGTCCGGATCCGCCACCGGATACATCGATGAGCTACTGTTTCTTCCACTTAGCCCGAATGCACCGATTCGCTGATCCAGTCGGGGTGAGTTTCGGTGTGCAGCAATGGTCGGTATGTGGGCATGGTTGAGCATCCGACCTCTCGTGTCGGGTTGTTCCACTTGCTCTTTCGCGTCGAGGGCGGGCAGGTGTCGCGGACGTTAGACGATGATCGGGTGATTGGGGCCGAACGTTCTGTCGAACAGTGTGTTCCACGCTGTTTCCCACGGCCAGTCGGTCGGCAGGTGCAGCGTCAACCGTCGGGCCGAAGACGCGATTCGCGCGGGGACCGAGACGATGGTGCGCCGGAGGGTGCCAGTGGTCGCTTTCGTCAGCTTCGGGTCAGCCGTGAGGGTGCCGGCAGCGCGGGTGAGATTGAACGCCATCACCGCGCAGACCAGCCAGGCGGCGTTCGCCGAAAACGAGTTCGACGGCAGATGCGCGAGAGCGGAGTTCTTCAGATCCGCATGCACCTGCTCGATGACGGCGTGCTGACGGTGGGTTTTGTCGGCGTCGACGGTACCGACCTCGTCGGGGTCGGTGGTGGTGAAGAACGCGTGGAACCGCCACACGTCGAACAACGTGCCCTGGCCCTGGTCCTTGGGTGGTCGCAGGTCGGGGATACGCCGCACGACCAACCGTCCCGCAACGTGGTGGGCCTTCTTCTGGGACGCGAACGCGGTGAACGGGATCTCGGCGACCTCCGCCCGCGAGATCCAGGTGTCGGTGCCCTCGTCGTAGAGGGCGTCGGTGTACTGGATCGGCGTCCACGAGGACTCGTCGTCGCCGATGGAGGCGATCGCACGTTTGATGGTGGAGGTCAGGCGCACGGTCACCGACACATCGGCGCCGGCGCGAATCGCCGCACCAATGGTGGGGTGGCCGTAGAACGCCGAATCGCACCTAATCAGGGGTTTCGACGCACCGTCCCCGCTCGCCCCGCCGGTCTGCGAACGCAGCCGGTCGACGGTGGCCAGCGAATCGGAGACCATGCGGGCGGCGCCGCGCGGGGAGCCGCAGGCTCCTCGCCGCAGGCGTTGGGTGAGGATCACCGGCGCAGCGGTCTCTGTGGTGACGGTGGCGATGAGGGCGTTCAGCCCGCGGATCCCGGAGTAGCCGTATCCGGACCCTTGTTTGCGGTGGCCGTGGACCTCGATGATCGAATCGTCGATATCGACCAGCACCCGCCCGGTGTCGATCCCCGACACCAGCGCGGTCTTCTCCGCGAGATTGCCCAGGAACCGCGAGGCCACGGCGTCGAGTTGCCGGATGTGCCCGAAGGTGAACTGGCGGAGGAACGATCCCAGTGTCGATGGTGCATAGGGTCGGTCGAAGACGGTTCCCATCGCCCCGTGCCGCAGGATCGCCAGGTCGGCGATGCTGTCAGCGCCGGCGACCATCCCACCGACCAGCGACCCGACCTTGCGGCCCGGGTTGGCGCCCTTGTCGGTCGGCACGCTCAGGTGCTCGTCGGCGAGGGTGAGCAGGCCGCTGGCCTGCGCCAATGCCATCACCGGGATCAGTCCCGCGGTCGACACGAGATTCGGGTCGTCGAACCTCGCCGCCGCGACGGGTCGGGTGTGAGACAGTTGCATCTACGAGATGCCCTTCGTCGTGGCCGAATTGTTTCTGTGAGAAGTTCAATTCTTCCACTACGACAGGGCATTTCGCCGTTACGACCCACCCACGGATTCATCCGGATCGGTGCATCCAGGCTTAGACGGGCGGCCCGCCTTCTTGCCCCGAGGCAGCAGAGGAATCAACCGCACAAGCGGCGTCGCACCCGCCCCGGGTGCTCGACACTCGACATGCGCGACTGGTCCTCGCCGCAGCGCCCCTCGTCTTCGTCGACGTACCCGTGATCGGGCGGCCACCACTGCGCGTGACGGCCCTGTGGGCGTTGCCGCGGATCGGCCAGACGAAGGCCACAAAGCTGATCCCCCGCACACGCCCCCGGCGGTATCCGATCTTTGGACTCCGTTGTTAGTCAGGTCCTCTGGGCACTGAGCGGCCGCATATGAATCCGGTCCGGGAGGTTCTCCGCGCCGACGACGCCGCGTTGCATCACCGGTCGCTGTCGATCCGGAAGGAGGCCGGCCTCCCCGAGGAGATCTCCGCGCTCCGCGTGTTCGATGTGATCGCGTGGATGGACGGCAAGAGCCGGAACCTAGGCGAGCGCTCTGACCTGGGGAGATGACACGTCCCGGGGTGCGGTTCGGATGGTGCCGCCGGATAGGATGGTTCGGCCGGCGGCGGGTGTGTGGTCGGCTTACCGTGAATTCCACGGGGTTCGCGACCGTCGTGGGCACCGTGTGGAGGAGGGGCGATGACTGCGAAGTTCGAGCTTTTCAAGGACGCGGCCGGCAAGTTCCGGTTCCACTTGAAGGCCGCTAACGGGGAGATCATCGCGGCGAGCCAGCGCTACACCGCGAAGGCAGCGGCGCAGACCGGCATTGCGTCGATCAAGGACAATGCCGCATCCGCTCCCACTGAGGATCTGACCTGACCTCTGATGATTCCCGTCGCGTCGATGAGCTGAGACCGCCGCCCGCGGGATCGGGAAAAGGGCTGCGGATTTCGCTGGGCATCGTCGCGGGTCTGTTGCTGGGGTTTTTCTGCTATCGGCCGGCGGTTTTGCTGTGGCAGCACTACGGGGATGTTCCGCAGCCGCGGGTGTATCCGCGCGGCTCGTTCACCTCGTTCGGGTCTGATCCGCCGCCGGCCTCGTATTGGGTGAGCTGGGCGGGGCCAGCGGTTGTGGTGGTGGTGTTCGGGTTGGTGTCGGTTCCGTGGCGGCCCGCCCGGCAGTGCGCTCTGCCGTTGGTGGGTGCGTTTCTGCCGATGGCGGCGATGGTGGCGTGGTTCATGATCGGGATGGAGTTGTTCTTCACCGCTGACTGAGTCTGCTGTTCGGGTTGTTCGAGGGCGTCGGTGATGCGCTCGTGGAGCGGAGGTTTCGGGGTGCTGGCCGGCGGTGCTGACACCTGGTGCGAGGGTGTGTGGCTGTCGGCGGTGGCTGGGCCTGTCCTGGGCCGGGTGGTGGGGGTGTGGTTGTGTCGGTTGTGCGGATGAATGATGTTGAGCTGGTGGGGGAGTCCGGGGTGAGGTTGGCGGTGTCGTTGTTGCAGCGGGTGTTGTTGCCGCGTGCGGGTGAGTCGTCGGACGTGCGGTCGTTGTATCTACTCGAATCCGGCAGTGTCGGGCGGGTGCATGCGGTGTCGCGGTCCGCCGCCCTGGTTTCCGCGGGTGCGCAGGTGAGTTTCGCGACGTATTTCAACGGGTTCAACGCTGGGTACTGGCGCCGGTGGACGGTGTTGGAGTCGGTGGTGTTGCGGGTCGAGGTGGTCGGCGGGTGCGGGGTGCAGGTGTACCGGTCGAAGGCGGACGGCACCCGGATCGCGGTGGCATCGGCGGACATCCCGGGCGGCGGGTTCGGTCGGGGTGTGGTCGACCTCGACATTGACCTAGCCCCGTTCGAGGACGGCGGCTGGATCTGGTTCGACATCACCGCGGCCACTGGTGACGTGCCGATCGACGCGGCCGGCTGGTACGCGCCGCTCCCGGCGGCGCGGACACCGGCCGGGTGACGGTGGGCATTTCCGACGTTCACCCGTCCCGGCGATGCCGTGAGTGCTTTGCGTGCGTTGGCGTCGGACCCGCTCTTGGCGGCCGCGGTGGATGCGGTGCTGATGGTCGATCAGGGCACCCGCCAGGTGCGCGACGATCCCGGCTTCGCCGCAGCGGTGACCGCGCTGGGGGAGAAGTGTCAGCTGTTCCGGCAGGGCAACCTCGGCGGTTCGGGCGGCTACTCGAGGATCATGTGCGAGGCGCTCCGGCGCACGGACAGCCCGTACATCCTGTTCATGGACGACGACATCGCCATCGAGCCGGATTCGATCCTGCGGGCGCTGGCGGTGTCCCGGTTCGCCAAGGCACCGATGCTGGTCGGTGGTCAGATGCTCAACCTGCAGGAACGCGCGCACCTGCACACGATGGGTGAGGCGGTCGATCAGTCGACGTTCATGTGGTCTGCTGCCCCGTTTTCCGGGTACGACCACGATTTCGCCGCGCACCCGCTCACGGACGCCGAGCACTCCCGAGATCTGCATCGGCGACTCGATCACGAGTTCCCGGGGATGCGTCAGCGCTACCGCTCCGCGGCCGCCGACGAGTTGACCGGAACCACGAGATGGGAACAGGTTTTCGGCGACGAGGTCGCAATGGCCCGCGGCTGAGGCCCAGGTCGTGGCGGTGGCAACCGGGCCATCGACCCGCTGACACCCTGGGATGATGGCAAGGCCCCATCGGGCTCGGTGAACCCTCGGAACGGGGCCGATGAAGCGCCGGCGGTGCTGTCCCTGTCGTTCTGTGTGGTTGATACGGTCCGGGCGTGTACAGCGTGGAGAGCCGTCGGACATTGACTGCGAAGCAACGACTCCCGTCCCCGGTGAGAAGGAGCTGGGACTTCTATGTGCAACCCTAGGCGCGGCCGGGGTCGACGAGGGAGGATGCGATGGAAGAACGATACGGACGAATCCGAGTGTCGCCATTTCAGTTCTATATCTGTGGTGGTCAAAGCTGGGACTTCCAGGGCACCGAGCAGTGGCCCGCGGCGAGCCTCCTGAAGACTGGGAAGAGCCTGGTCACCGTGGCCTCGACGACAGACGCATCGGCGGTCGGTCTACGTGCGGTGACACACGAATCCGAACCCGACGTCCGAGATCTGAATGAGTGGGAACGTGCGGAAGAAGTATCGGCCGCCTTCGACGGCGATCCTGATCCCTACTTTCTCGTACCCTTCCAGAACCCCGGCGTCGGACTCGATCCAGATCTCGAGGACTTCTACATTGCTCCTGGGTCCTGGCGAGTTCGGGCATACGTCAGAGGAAGCCAGCACGCATACGACATGGGGTTGGCTGGCACCATCCCCAAGGGGGACGACATACCCTCTGACCCCTCCGCGCTACCGGAGCAATTCCTGATCGATTTCTGGCCCGTCACCAGCCTCGATCCCGCAAGGGTTCTGAAGGACTGAACTCACGAGCCGAATACTCCTGTAAGAAAGGAAGATTTGTGAAAACCACTCGACTCCTCAAGCGCGCCCACACGGCCAGTGCGATGGCACGCCGGCGCCGTAGTTATGGCTCTGCCCGGAGCTGCGCAGGCCGACACCTGGAGTGACCGTCCCGAACTCGTCGGTGCGATCGCCACGAACGGCGAGATCGGATACGTAGCTCGGGCGAACTTCGGAGCTGTCGCGGCAGATCCCACCGCACCGTCCCGCTCTATTACAGGGACGGGTCCACCGTGGTCGGCGAGCTCACGTTCTCCTGAACCCAACACGCCCGCCCGGTAAACACATCCCCGGAGAAACAAGGTCCCGGCACCGATCCAACGGTGCCGGGACCTAGTGCAACGCACGCGCGGTCTACTCGGGTGGACGTCAGTCCCTGCCGAACAGGACCTCGCGGAATCGCTGCAAACGCGAGCGCGGCGCCAGTGCTGCGGCGATCACGGCGGCTTCCCTCTCAGCCGCTTCAGCCTTCGCCACCGCTGCAGCCTGCGCGTCGAGACGGTGCTGGGCGATCGCCTCGGTTTGGTCGTTCACGTTCCCGCGGGTGTTCTGCACGACCTTCTCGGCGAGATCGATCAAGTCCGGACTGGTCCAGAACGTCTGCTCGATACGATTGGTCATCACCAGCGGTGACCCCTCGTCCCAGTCCCCGGTATCCAGATCCCGGATCAGCACCCCGTTGAACAGGACATCTTGGGTGGCGAAACTGAAGGCCCAGCGCTCGGCATCCCCGAGCTGCTCGTCCTGGTACGTGAGGCGGTGAAACCGATCCGCTTGGCGGTCCCCATCAAGCGAGCGCCTCGTGTGCTCGACGAGCCGCCACTCCGGGTGCTCCGGCGTGACTTCGCCCAACGATCCTCCGAACTCCTCGATCGTCTCGCGAACCTCAGCCAGTGATCCGAAGTACCCACCGACCAGTGGGTGCATCACTTCGTTGTAGTAGATATCTGCCATCTGCAGCTCCCCTCTTCCCATGACCACTGTGCCACGAAACACCTGGCTCACGGCCGAAGCGAAAAGCGGCGCGGCAGCGATGAAATAGGGGACAGCGGAACATCCCGGGCTGGCACGAGGTCGACTGGGCCCGCGTTCAACGATCGTGTGCGGAATCGTCACCGCTGACCGTGCCCCACCTGACGGTGGACGCGATGGAGCCGATCGAGCGAACCTCGAGCGCATCCGCAGCTGGGTGACGTAGTCGCCGACCCTGACCCGCGGTTGTCGTCGGTATGCTTTCCCCTATGGCACGGATCTGGTCTGCTCTCACCCAGGGGTTGAATCTCATTCAGCTCACCTGGGTGGCCGTGCTGACGTTGGTGATTGCGGCGACGCTGGCGATCGACGCACCTGCCGCGGTGGTGGGTGCGGCGGTGGCGGTTGTCCTGCTTCTCGCGGTGGCCGGCCACACTTCACGTTCTCCGCTGCACCTGATCACGGAACCGGAATCCGGCCAACCCCGCGAGGAACAACGCCTGCGTGGCGCCTTCCGCCGGCAGAGCGCCCCGGACACCCCCGGTCGTCCCCGCCGCCCCCGAGCACCCGGACAGGTCCTGCAGGCCGCGTAGCGCTCTGACGCGTTGCGTCGGCCCTTCCAGTCGACCCAGTCCAATTTGCACGCCCACCTCTCGCGAGGGTCCGGCGTGAACCCCATCTCGCACGATGCCGCGTCAATTCGCGCCGTGCAGTACCGAGGTGCTCCATGCTCGATGTCATCTACTACCCCGTGTCCGCGATCCTGTGGTTCTGGCACAAAGCCTTCGGCTCGGTGCTGGGCCCGGACAACGGCTTCGCCTGGGCGCTGGCCGTGGTGTTCCTGGTCTTCACCCTGCGGATCCTGCTGCTCAAGCCCGCGATCCGACAGGTCCGCACCACCCGCCAGATGCAGGAACTCGGGCCGCAGATCAAGGCCCTGCAACGCAAGTACGCCGGCGACCGCCAGAAACAGACGGCCGAGATGCAAAAGCTGCAGAAGGAACACGGCTTCAACCCACTAATGGGGTGCCTGCCAGCCCTGGTGCAGGCACCGGTCTTCCTCGGCCTCTACCACGTCCTGCGCTCGTTCAACCGCACCGGAACCGGGCTGGGGCAACTCGGGATGTCGCCGGAGGCCAACGCGAACACCCCGAACTACATCTTCAGCGCAGCGGATGTGCAGTCGTTCCTGAGCGCCCGCCTGTTCGGGGCACCGATCTCGGTGGCGCTCACCAGCCCGCAGAGCACTCTGGCGTCGTTTGCGCCCTACGGCGGGATCCCGACGGTGGCCACGATCGCTGCGGTGGCCATCCCGCTGATGGTGATCGCCAGTCTCGCCACGCACTTCAACGGCCGGGCATCGTTGGCACGGCAGAGCCCCGAGGCGGCCGCGAACCCGCAGTCCGCGATAATGGACAAGCTGATGCTCTGGGTGTTCCCGCTCGGCGTCCTCGTCGGCGGACCGTTCCTGATGATCGCGATCCTGCTGTACTGGGTGAGCAACAACCTCTGGACCTACGGCCAGCAACATCTGGTGTTCGCCCGGATCGATCGGGAAGAAGCCGCGAAGCATGCGGCGGAGGCCGCACGGCGGACAGCCGCCGCACCGAAACCAGGTTCCCGGCCGAATACCCGGAAGCCCGGTAGGAGCAATCAGAAACGGCGGCAGTAGCACCGTGTCCGCCAGAACCCGAACGCACGCCGTCGCTGATCGCTGATCGTTGGCGGTCGCGATCAGCTGGCGGACACCGGTTGTGCACCGTCCCAAACCGTCCTTCGGCACCGTGCCGGTTCGACTATCGGCACAGCCGCGGAACGCCTGGTCCGGGTGCCGTGGAAGGCTGAGCTTGTGGGTGATGCTCTGTATCCGGCAGTGGAGCCGTACGAGTCCGGGCTCCTCGACGTCTCCAATGGTCATCGCGTGTACTGGGAAACCGTCGGAGTCCCGACCGGGATCCCGGTGGTGTACCTGCACGGTGGAGCCGGCTCCGGGTCCAGTGTGGGAGCGCGGCGTTACTTCGACCCGTCCGCTTTCCGTGCGGTGCTGTTCGATCAGCGCGGGTGTGGCCGCAGCCAGCCCTTGGCAGAGGACCCCGATTACGACCTAGGGGCGAACACGACCACTCATCTGGTCGACAACATCGAGTGTCTGCGCGAATATCCCGGGATCGAGCGGTGGATCGTCACCGGAGTGTCCTGGGGTGTGAGCCTGGGCTTGGTGTACGCACAGAAGTTTCCGGAGCGGGTGATCGCGGCGGTGTTCGGAGCGGTCACCTCGGGCTCCCGCACCGAGATCGACTGGATCACCCGTGCAATGGGACGGGTGTTCCCACAGCAGTGGGAACAGTTCGTCGCGGCGGTGCCGGAGACCGAGCGGACGGGGAATCTCGCGGCCGCGTACGCACGCTTGCTGGCCGATCCGGACCCTGGGGTGCGGAGATGGCAGCGTTGAGGTGGTGTGAGTGGGAGGACACGCACGTCTCGCTGATGCCGGGGTGGCGGCCGAGCCCGCGCTTTGACGATCCGGCGTTCCGGAACGTGTTCGCGAGGTTGGTGACGCATCACTGGGCGCACGACTGCTTCCTCGCTCCGAACGAGATCCTCGACGGGATGGGTCGCCTCACGGAGATCCCCGCGGTCTTGGTGCACGGCCGCTACGACGTGTCCGGCCCGGTGGATACCGCGTGGAAGATCACCCGAGCCTGGCCCGGCAGCCAGCTGATCGTGCTCGACGACGCTGGCCACGGCGGAGGGGGATTCGCCGCCGCGCTGACTGCCGCCGTGGACTCATTCAACGGGCGGGCCTGACATACAAGGATCTGCTGTGCGTTCGACCGGTGCTACCGTGCCTGCGCACGCGGCGATCGGAGGCTTGTGGGTGGGCGAATTCAGGTTCGAGCAGCGCCTGGTGCGGGCGTTGCTGCGGGATCAGCATCCGGATCTGGCGGACCTCGAGCTCCGAGACGTCGACGGGGGTTGGGATAACCAGCAATGGCGATTGGGGCAGGAGCTGGCGGTGCGTTTGCCGCGTACCGAGCGTGCGCCTGCTTTGCTGCGCATTGAGCAGAGGTGGTTGCCGGTGTTGGCGGGCCGGTTGCCGCTGCCTACGCCCACCCCGGTGCGTATCGGCCAACCCTCGGGCCTGTTCGAGCACCCGTGGACGATCGCGCGCTGGGTCGAGGGGGAGCCGGCCGATCATGCGTCGGTGAAACGTGTCGATTCGGCTGAGGTCCTCGCCGGGTTCCTTGGTGCGCTGCACGTGCAGGCGCCCGCCGACGCGCCGGCCAACCCGACCCGGGGTATTCCTTTGGCCGGATTGCGGGGAGGGGTCGAGGTCGGGTTCGAGGTCATCGCCGACCATCCGAGCGCGGAGGGCGCGCGGGAGGTTTGGGAGGAGGCCGTCGCGGCGCCGGGCTGGCAGGGCCCGCCGTTGTGGCTGCATGGCGACTTGCATCCGGCGAACGTGGTCGTACGGGACGGGATGCTTGCTGGGGTGATCGACTTCGGCGAGATGTGCGCGGGCGATCCCGCGACCGATCTTTCCGCCGCCTGGATCCTGTTGCCGGCCGGCGCGGCAAGCCGGTTCTTCGACGCCTATGGGCGGGCCGACGACGCGACCATCACCAGGGCGCGTGGTTGGGCTGTCTTGCGTGCCCTGGGCTTGATCGGGATCGGATGGAACGGGAGGCTTGGCCTGCCCGGGGGCAAACCGACCTGGGAACCAGCAGGCTTCGCCACCCTCGAACGGGTCCTGACGACGAACTGACCGCGTCGCGGCGCCTATACGAGACCACTCGAGCTCCGAATTGAAACTCCGCGACCCCCGTGGTCTAACAGTCCCACTCGTGGAGGTCGTCCCGTTGCTCTGAGGCAAGGACTGCTAGCTCGATCGAGCCGTGGCGAATTGCGTCGGATAATGTCGGGAACTGTGCAGTCATGGTATTCGGGACGTTTGAGTACCGAGCAAGCAGATCACATCACTCGTTGGCTTCCCGGCGCCCGCCTGTGCGCTGACATGAGTTGGAACTTGGTCGACACGGTGGTTCTCGACGTCGAGTCCGAACGCGGACGGTGTGTGATCAAAGCCGCTGGCCGCGCCAATCATCCCATCGGTCGCGAGATCACGGCCCACCACACCGTCACCGAATGCCTGGTACGGACTGGGCATGCCGCTGCGTTGGTCGAGCACGACCGGTCAGCGAACCTGCTGGTCACTCGATATGTGGATGGATCCCTGGTGATGGGGAGCGAAGCTGAATTCGACTGTGAGACCTATCGGCAGGCGGGAGTGCTTCTGCGCACGTTTCATGATCAAGCCGCCCGCATCGACGCCGGGTGGGAAGCCGCCGCGGTAGCGAAATCGCTTGCATGGCTGAAGAAGCCGAACAGAATATCGGAATCTGTGCTCGCCAGCGTGCAGGAGATCTTGGTCTCGCACCGTCCGCAGCCGGTGGTGGTGGTTCCTACTCATGGAGACTGGCAGCCGCGGAACTGGCTTGTCGATCAGGGGAAGGTGAAGGTCATCGATTTCGGGCGCTTCGATTGGAGGCCTGCGATGAGTGACTTCTGCCGTCTCGCGGCGAGGCAGTGGAGCGACAATGCCGCACTCAAGCACGCGTTTCTTGCCGGATATGGCAGCGAACCCAGAGACCCGGAGCAATGGCGACTTATAACGTTGCACGAAGCGATCGGCACCGCGGTCTGGGCGTACCAGGTCGGCGATGAACCGTTCGAGAATGAGGGACACCGGATGATCGCCAACGCTCTGGACCTGTTCTGAGCCTTCCGCATATCTGGTTCTTCACAGTCGAGGGCGTAGTCGCTGGTTGGATGGTGGCTGGCGCGTCAGTCTCGGGGTAGGTGTCGAGATCTTCCGAGGATGGAGGTTCCTGCGCGGTCCATCTGGAAGACCTCGACGTGCCTGCCGCTACCTTCGGCTGCCCCTGACCTGACCACGTTCTGCCGCCTGGATGAGCTCGGCCTGGTCGTGGTCGGCCCGCGTCTGGCAGTGGACTTCTTCGCGTACCCGCTCGGATCGGTCAACGGCGCACCCGATAGCGCAGGTGAAGCACCCGGTTGCCCTGAATCACCACGTCGGGATCCTCCAACAGGTGTTGCGCGTGGACCGACCCGAAGTAGCGCTTGCCGGACCCGAACACGACGGGTACGACGTCCATGCGCACCTCGTCGATCAGGCCTGCGGCAAGCACCTGGCCACCGACGTCGCCGGCGGCGACCTCGACGATGCGGTCACCCGCGAGCTCCTGCGCCTTGGCCACGGCTGCCTCGATGCCGTCGACGAAGTGGAACGGCGCCTCGGGGTCCCAGCCCTCGGGCTTCGGCCGGTGCGTCACGACGACCACGTGGTCGATCCCGCCCGGAGGCTTTCCGTCCCAGCCGTCGGTCATGTCGAAGACGTGGCGGCCGACGAGTGTCGCCCCGATCTGGTCCCAGTACGACCGGGTGTAGTCGTAGGACGTCTGCGACACCTTGATCTCACCGCTCTCGTCCAACGGGACGTCACCGCTGGACAACCAGTCGAACAGCGGTCCGGGCTGGTCATTCTCGTCCGCGATGAAGCCGTCCACCGACACCGAGCTGTACATGACCACCTTGCCCATGGGCGCTCCTCTACGTAGGGGTGCCCCAAATTTAGCGTGTCGTGAGCTGTCGCTCTTGTAAGAAATCAATCGGCCGGCATCGGCCAGCTGTCCAGCGCGTGGCCGGGATGTTCGCGCAGGAAACCTTGCCGTGCCCGCAAACCCGGGGGCGAGACCGCCAACGGCGCCGCCCGGGGCCTTTACTTCGCGATCCCGCCAGAGCACCCTGGCAGGTGATTTCGCATCCACTTTCGAACCACAGACCCGGGAGGTCCGTCGATGCGACCACACCCCTCGCTCGTCGCCGGCGCCGCGGTCGGAGTCGCGGGCGCGCTGCTGTTCGGGGCGCCGCCGGCCACCGCGGGACCGACCGAAACCGTCTTTCCTATTCCGGGCGCCGGGATCGGCTTCACAACAGACCTGAGAACTACAACCTAGGGCGTCAAAACCTTCCCGGGGTTCATGATACTTCGAGGGTCGAGTGCCTGCTTGATCTTCTTGTGCATGGCCATCACCGCCGTTGAAAGCTCATGCTCGAGGCCAGGAGCTTTCAACGTTCCAACCCCGTGTTCACCTGTGATGGTGCCACCAAGTCTGATGGCGACTGCCATGATCTGGTCGAAAGCCCGTCGGGCGCGCGTCTCCTGTCCGGTGTCTCCTGGCGTGGTCACGATCAGTGGGTGAAGGTTCCCGTCGCCAGCGTGTGCAATTGTCGCGATAAGGGTGTCGTTCGCCGCTGCGATCGATTCAACGGCGTCGAGCATTCGGGGAAGCTGGCTTTTCGGAACGCAGACGTCCTCGGTGAGGACATTCCCCAGGCGCTCGACGGCTGGGTATGCGAGCCTTCGCGCACTGAATAGGGCATCAGCTTCACCTTGATCCGTCGACTGAGCAGCCCAGGTCGAACCATTGGTACGAAAACAGGACAGGATCTCGCCGGCCTCGGCATCGGCTGCGGCCCCTTCAGCATCGGTGCGAGCGAGCAGGATGGTGTGTGCTTCATCTGACAAGCCCATCGATCTCCAACGATCGATGGCTTTGAGGCAGTTCTGGTCCATCAACTCGAGTGCGGACGGGGTGATTCCCGATTCGGCAATTGCCCGCACCGCATTGGCTGCGTCGACCATCGATGAGAAATATCCTACGACGGTCGTTTGGGGCTGTTGCTGGGGACGAAGACGAAGTGTCACTTCGGTGATGACTCCGAGTGTGCCCTCGGACCCGGTCATGAGGCCGACGAGGTCGTAGCCTGCGACGCCCTTCGCGGTGCGTCTGCCGAGTGTGACGAGGTCCCCGGTTCCGGTGACAACTTGCAGCGACAGGACGTAGTCCCGGGTGACCCCGTACTTCACGCAGCAGAGGCCACCGGCGTTGGTCGCGACATTGCCCCCGATGGTCGACCACTCTGCACTGGCGGGGTCGGGCGGATACCACAGGCCTTCGGCAGCACACGCGTGGGTGAGATCGTTATTCACCACCCCGGGCTCCACGACAGCCAGTCGCTCAAGCGGATTGATCTCGACGATTCGGTTCATTCGTTCCGTCGAGATGATGACACAGCCATCGAGTGCATTCGCACCACCAGCAAGTCCGGTGCCGGCTCCCCGCGTAACGACGGGAATACTTCTTTCGTAACAGACTTGAACGGCTTGCTGGATCTCCGCCACGGTCGTCGGGCGCACGAGTGCTGCGGGTCTGCCGCTGTTGGCCCAGCTTGCCTGGTCGCGCTCGTACGAGTTCAGAATTTCCTCGTCCGTTGTCGTGCAGGAATTCGGGAGTTCTGAACGGAGATCCGAGTAGTCGTCTTGTGCACTCGAGGTGCCAGGTGCTTCGTTCTTGCAAGCTGTCATTGCATTTCCTGTTGCGTATCGTGTTGTCAGTGACGGAGTCCTGGGGCTGCGCGATCGGTCGGTGGATGTCACGGCCGGATAGATCCCGGGTGTTGTGTTGGCCGTTGGTTGCAAAGATCCGGCCAAGGTCCGGACGTCACCGTCGATTGCTAATTCAGCGTGGGTAGCTAGTCTGACGGCCGGAACCGTTCGCGCAACCGGGAGCGCGGGTATGTGCTTGCTAGACTGATTAGCTCATCTCGGGCACAGGTTGATTCAGGGATGACCTGCCACAATCGCTCGATGAACCGGCGTGTTGTGAGTCTGGCTCTGTCAACTCGATCTGGCCCCACCTTGTCGGCTCGAGTTGGCCCCAGCCGACCCTTACTCGTGAGGGTGTGACGGCTTGAAGTGGCCCCACCCCGATGCGGTGAACTGGGCGTTCTGGGTTGGTCGAATGTCCGGGCTGGACGCCGCGACGTCGACGGTGTTGTCCGTCGCCGGCGTGGTCTCCGGTTAGCTCGCGGCTTGGGCTGCTGCCCTGGTTTGAGCGAGCCGGTAGCTGTCGGTGCCGGTTTCGATGATCGCGCCGCCGAAGGTGAGTCGGTCGACGATGGCCGCGCAGAGTCTCGGGTCGGTGAACGTCCGGGTCCAACCTGAAAATGACTGGTTGGACGCAATCGCCACGGAGTTCTTCTCCTCGCGTTCGGTCAAAACTTGGAACAACAACTCGGCACCGCGTTTGTCGAGTTCCATGTAGCCGAGCTCGTCAATGCAGAGCAGATCCACCCGCCCGTAGCGGGCGATGGTCTTGGCGAGCAGTTTCTCGTCGGCGGCCTCGACGAGTTCGTTGACCAGTTTCGTCGCCAGGGTGTAGCGGACCCGGAAGCCGGCCTCGGCGGCGGCGGTGCCCAAACCGATCAGCAGGTGCGATTTGCCGGTGCCGGAATCGCCGATCAAACACAACGGTTCGCCCTTGCGGACCCAGACGCAGCTGGCGAGGCTGTTGATGGTGGCCGGATTGACGTTGGGGTTGGCATCGAAGTCGAAGTCCGCCAACCATTTCTGGCGTGGGAATCCGGCGGCCTTGACCCGGCGGACGCTGCGGCGGCGGGCACGGTCGTCGCATTCGGCGAGCAGCAGGTCGGCGAGGAAGCCCTCGTAGGTCAGTTGCTCCTTGTGGGCGACGGTGAGCATGTCCTCGAACCGGGTGCGCACCGTCGGCAGCCGCAGATCACGGCAGGCCTGCTCGATCGCGGTGGCGGCGGCTTCGGGGGTGAGTCCACGCCGGCGCCGTGCGGCGGCCGGTGAGGTGGGGGTCGACCCGGTCATGATGATGCTCCTTCACGTGCAGAGACGGCGTCCGAGGAGGGTGGCGGCCGCCGCCGCAGCAACTCGTCGTAGGCGGCGACGGTGGGAAGCGGCCGCGAATCCGGTGGCAGCCCGGCGATCACCGCCTCCGGATCGGTCAACCTGCGTGCGGTCATCGACACCACCTTCGACGGTGCCGCCGCAACTGGGGTGACCGCGTCGTCGGGACGGTCGGCGGCGGCCTTGCGGGCCTCGACGGCCACCACGTCCGCGCAGGCGGCCCCGACAGCGACCGCGGCGCGGAGCCCGGAAGTCACATCCTCGTGTGCCATGTTCCGGTGCAGCAGCAGCACTTCGACGAGGGCGCGGGTGCCGTCGGCGTCCCCGTGCACCGATCGTGCCAGCGCCCAGAACGCCTCGTGGTCGGCGGTGAACGTCCCCGCCGCCCGCGCCTGGGACAGCGCGGTCGACCCCGGTAGCGCGCCGGGTTTGCGGGCGAGGACCTCGAGGTAGTGATCGAGCACCAAGGCCTGCGCGCCCTTGCGGGCGAGGCGGAGATGGCGGGCGACCTCCCGCCGGCCGTCGAAGATCACCACCTCACTGGCCCGCAGCGAGACCCGCACCTGCCGTCCGATCAGGTAGATCGGCACCGAATAGTGGCACTGGCGCACCGTGACCCGCGAATACCGGTCCACCCGCGGCGTCAACCACAGGCCGGGCTCGAACTCCTCGGCCGGGAGCGGCCGCAACAAGGGCCGTTCGGTGGCGAAGTCCTCCCCGACGGTCCGGATCCGGGTATCGATCCGCCGGCCGTCGTCCGCCCGATCCGCCGCCGCGAGGCGCGCGTTGAGCTCGTCCAGGGTGTCGACCTTCGGCACCGGGACCAGGTGGTTACGGCGGAAGCGCCCCACCTCACCCTCCACACCGCCCTTCTCGTGGGCGCCCTCGAGACCAGACAAGCAATAGAAGGAATCGAAGCCGTAGTGCGACCGGAACAGAATCCACCGATCCGACTCGGACCGGTTGCGCCCGAACAACACCCGACGCACCGCAGATCGCAGATTGTCGTACCGGATCTTGCCGGTCGGGACACCACCGATCGTGGCGAAGGCGATCACATGGCCCTCGATGAACGCCTCCTGCCCCTGCGAGGCGAATACTCGGTGCACCGCCTTGCCCGAGTGCGACAGCCGGAGGGTGAACAGGAAACACTTCGTCCGCACCCCGGCCAGATCGATCCACACATCTCCGAAATCGACCTCCGCCTCCGCACCGGGAAGATGGTCTTGCAGCACGAAGGCCGTCTCGGTTCCCCTCCCGGACTCGGCGACGATCTCCGGGCGTCGGCGGGCGACGTAGTCCCGCACCGACGAGTACGAGGCCTCGCAGCCGTGCTCGTCGACCAGCCTTGTCCAGATCCGTTTGGTCGTGTGCCTCTGCTTCCGCGGCGCGGTCAGGTCCGTGACCAGCATGTCATCGATCAACGTCTTGAACCGTTCGAGCTTCGCCGCGATCCGCACCGGCCTCTTGCGGGGAGGCGGAATCGGAGACTCCAAGGCCGCGCGCACCGTCCGACGATGCACACCATGGCGGTCCGCCAGCGCGCGGATCGACAAGCCCTCACACCGCGCATCGCGGCGGATGTCCTCGAAAAGCTGCACCCGAGACTCCAACCCGAACCCCTCACGGCCGGCGGTGTGGTCGGTCTCGATCATCGCGCCCACACCCGTCACCGGGATTCACACCGACGAAAACAGCCACCCCGGGCGTGTCGCGGTGGGGCCACTTCGAGCCGTCACACCCTCACCGGATAAGGGTCGACTGGGTCCAACTCAAGCCGCCCGACCGGGGCCACTTCAGACTGCCAGAGCCAGTGAGTCCGAAGCGGACGAGGATTTCCTCCGCGGGAGCGCCACCGTATGGTGCCCACATGATGGCGAATGCGATGATGAGGTCGGCCTCGGTGTCAGGATGTTTGCGTTTGCGTTGGGCTTTGATCCATGTGGCGTGACGCCCCTGGCGCCATTGACGGTACTGACGAGAGTTCATGGGATTTTCACACATCGAATCGGACGTCGGGAGGCCTTCGGAACTGTCGGCATTTTCGCCGCAGCGAGGGATATGCAGCGGCGTGCCCGTTGGCCCTTCTGACCGTGAAAATGCTTCTCGCACGCCGCCTCGTGTGCTCAGGTGACCTGCATTCCCGGCCACAGTCCGGAACGGAGGAGTTCTTCCTTGAGCAGTCGGGTCGTCACCTTGCCATATGCTGAGGTGGGCAAGGCAGCGACTACTTCGATGTGCTTGGGGACCTTGTACCGCACCATGTTCGCTCTGCACCAGGCCATCAGCTCATCGCTCGTTGCCGTTGAGTCCTGGCGAAGTACGCATAGCGCGTATCCGACCTCACCCCAGACTGGATCGGGGGCACCGACGACGCCGACCTGGGCGACATCGGGATGTTTGAGGATCTTCTCCTCCACCTCCCGGGGATCGATGTTCGAGCCACCCGAAATGAACATGTCGGATGCGCGGCCGGTGATGTAGAGCAAGCCGGACTCATCCTGGTAGCCGATGTCACCGGTGCGGAACCACCCGTTCCGAAACGCTCGCTGGTTGGCGAGGTCGTTCTCCAGGTAGCCAGAGAAGACGGCTGGTCCACAGACACAGATCTCGCCTCGCTGGCACGTGGGTTGTTCCCGCCCGTCGTCATCCTGGATGCTGATGGACATGCCAGTCCGCACATATCCGGCGGTCCCGATACCGTCGTGGGTCGGAGTTCGTCCGTGCAGATGCGGCGGCAGCACTGTGATGTTGCCGGTGACTTCACATAGGCCGTAGTACTGGACCAGCACCTCGCCGAGGACCGCGAGGGCCTCATGTTGGGCGTTCGACGCAATCGGAGCGCCGGCATAGATGACGTAGCGCAGGCTGTCGGATTGCGTTTCGCCGGGAACGTGGGCCTGCACGAGTTTGTTGAGGATCGTGGGCACAGTGAACAGCGTTGAGACTCCGAACTCTCCGATCAGTTCCCACGCCTCGACGACGTCCAGTGTGTCGCGCGGAGTGAGCACGATTGATGCACCGCGGGCGACGTGAGTCAGTACGTGGACGCCGGCGCCGTGCGAGAGCGGCGCGAGCACCAGTGTCGAGTCCGATTCCGTCAGATCGGGCATCAGATCGCAGATGTGATTGGTGATGACGAACGCCATTTGGTCGTGGTTGAGCACTGCAGCTTTGGGACGACCACTAGTTCCCGAGGTGAAGAAGTACCAGGCTGGTGTGCCGACATAGACCGGTGCATCTTCGATCTGTGCTGCACCCGAGTGTCGGTCGATGAGGTCGGCGACATGAATCGCGTCCACCGTTGCGAATGTGGGGTCGTCACCTACCGTCCAGATCGGGTAATCCTGTAGTGCGTTCGCGTGGTCACCGTAGCTCTGGTGACAGATCACAAGGTCAGGTGTGACGACCTCGCTCAGACTCGCAACATCTTCCGGTAGCAGCTTGCAGTTGGTGGGAACGATCACGGCGCCGACGCGCCACGTCGCGAACATCACCGTCAAGTAGTCCAGACAGTTCGGTGAGTGGATCATCACCACCGACCCCGATCCGAGCCCATTTTGGTGCAAGGCTTCGGACAGTGCCGACACCCGACGGTCGAGCTGAGCCCAGGTCCGTCCCACTTGCCCGCGGGCGATCGCTAAATTCTCCGGCAGCCGGCGGGCGGTCTGCGTCAGTAAGGTCGCGAGGTTCGTAGTCCGTTGGCGGACAATCGTGTTATCGATACGAGACGAGTCCATCGCTCCTACCATCTTTCCAATACGCTCGCGTAGTTCGCGACTGCAGTACCGCCCATATTGAAGACACCGCCGATGTCGGCGCCCGGCAGCTGAAAGGATCCGGCCTCCCCGGCGAGCTGCATCGCAGCGATCGCATGCATGGACACGCCTGTGGCGCCGATCGGGTGCCCCTTGGCTTTCAGTCCGCCGGACCGATTGACGGGCAGCTTCCCGTCGGCGACGGCTAGTCCTTCCTCGACGACGCGGTGGCCCTGTCCTGGCTCTGCCAATCCGAGCATCTCGTACTCGATTAATTCGGCGATCGTGAAGCAATCGTGCGTCTCGACAAAGTCGAGATCGAGCAATGCTGTTCCGGCCTGCCCGAGTGCTCGGTTCCAAGCGCGGCGCCCGCCCGCGAACTCGATCGGATCGCGTTTCGACAGTGGAAGGAAGTCGTTCTCGTGCACTCGAGATCGAAATCCGATTCGACGAGGTGCACTCGACGCTCGGTCGGCGCTGGTGATGACCAAAGCCGCCGCGCCGTCCGAAAGGAGTGAGCAGTCCGTGCGTCGCAGAGTCCCAGCGACATAGGGATTGTGGTCCGATACCTCGTTGCAGAAGTCGAATCCGAGGTCTTTGCGGATCTGAGCGAACGGATTCGTCACACCGTTGCGATGGTTCTTCGCCGCGATCGCCGCCATGGACCGATGCGGGTCTCCGTACCGTTCGGAGTAGGCGTCGACGATACTCGCGAAAACACCGGCAAATCCGCCGGTCACATCAGATTCCTCCGGGCGGTAGCATCCGGACAGTAGGATCTCGCCGGCGAGGGTGGTGGTCACCCCGGTCATCTTCTCGGCACCGATGACGAGGGCGACCTCTCCCCGGCCCGACTCAATGAAATCACACGCCGCGTAGACCGCTGCGCTGCCTGTTGCACAGGCGTTTTCGACTCGTGTCGAGGCGGTGTGGCGAAACTCCGGTACGGCGAGCGAAACCAGGGAACCGGGAAAGTCCTGCAGGGAGAAACCATTGTTGTAGACACCGACGAAGATGCCGTCGACGTCGGCCGCTGCCACTTGTGCATGCACGAGCGCATCAGGGACGACCGATCCGATCAACTCCGTCAGATCGAGATCGAGTTTTCCGAACTCCGTGTGGTTCCACCCGATGATCGATGGGTGTGTATACATAATGCTCCGATTCTGTGATGGTCTGTTAGACAGCCCGATCGATCGCGCCGGGGTCTGGCGCCGCGAGCTCATCGGCTAGGCGGCTACGGGAAGTTCCCACGGCATTGCATGGCTTCCGCAACCCGGCCGACGCCGATGGCATGAGCCGCTCGGCGCATGGTGATCGAGCGAAACTGGCTCAAGGCGAACACGGACTTGTACGCCGTTTGCATGACGTCCGACAATTTGAGCTGCACATCGAGGTCGCTCCACGAGTAGGACTGGACGTTCTGCACCCACTCCAGGTACGAGACGACCACACCACCGGCGTTGGCGAGGATGTCGGGGATGACGAGCGTTCCGCAATCCTCGAGCACGCGATCCGCTGCCGGTGTCACGGGACCGTTAGCGCCTTCTACGATGACTCGTGCGGAGACCATGTCGACGTTGGAGTCATTGATACTTCCCTCCAACGCCGCCGGTACCAGGACGTCGACATCCAGGCTCAGCAACTCCTCGCGCCTGAGTTCGTCACCTTGTTCGCTGTCGCGGACAGAGACGGCGCCGGACGCCATCTCGCTGATGAGCAGCTCAATGTCGAGCCCGTGCGCGCAGTACCTGCCTCCGCCGACGTCGGTCACAGCCACGACCTTCATACCCGCTTCTTGCAGGTAGAGCGCGGCCAGTGCGCCGACCTTGCCGAACCCTTCTACGGCAACCGTTCGCCCGTTCGGGTCGATGCCGTGGCTGTCGAGTGCCTCGAGGGTCGCGATCGCGACTCCGCGCGAGGTGGCGCCGGCCCGGCCGGAGGTGCCACCGATGCTGATCGGCTTGCCGGTGACCACCCCAGGAACCGAGTAGCCGGCGACCTGCGAGTAGGTGTCCATCATCCACGCCATTGTCTGCTCATCGGTGCCGACATCTGGTGCGGGGATGTCGATCTCGGGTCCAATGAAGGCCCGAATCTCACTCGTGAAACGTCGGGTCAGCCGTTCGCGTTCCGCGGCACTGAGCGTGGAGGGGTCAATCCGGATTCCTCCTTTCGCGCCACCGTACGGAACACCGACGACCGCGCATTTCCACGACATCCACATCGCTAGTGCCGTGACCTCGCCCAGGTCTACTACGGGATGGAACCGGATCCCGCCCTTCGCGGGTCCTCGCGCTGCATTGTGCTGTACACGAAATCCTTCGTAGACCTCCAACGAACCGTCGTCTCGCAGTAGGGGAACCGACACCATCAGAGATCGACGCGGCTCAGCGAGTACTTTATGGGTGCCTTCGTCCAGTTCGAGAAACTCGACGGCGTCCCGCAGCTGGGTCAGCGCCGCCCTTCGTATGTCGGACTTGGGGTGCCCTACTGCAGAAACGACCGGATGAACTGGCAAGCTATCTGTCTTCATATGATGACTTTCGATATCAAGCACACGGACGGATTGTCGTTCAATGGACACGGCCGGCTAGCTGAGAAGAGTGCTGTCCGGCAGGGACTCTCCAGCGAGATTCGCAAACTGCATGTGGAGATCACGCGGGGTCAGACCGACCATTTTCTCCTTGTCGAAATCCAAGAGGATGCGGCCCTCGTGCATCATCAGCAACCTGTCCGCCCGTTCGAGGGCGTGATTCATGTCGTGGGTGACCATCAATGTGGTGATGTTTTTGGACCGGACCAGTTCCTCGGTGATGTCACTGACTTTTCGAGCGCTGTTCGGGTCCAACGCAGCCAAGTGCTCGTCGAGCAGGAGCACGGCCGGGTCCCCGATGGAGGCCATCGTGATCGCCACAGCTTGGCGTTGCCCGCCTGACAGGGTGCCGGTCACCGTGGATAGCCTGTTCTCCAGACCCATTCCCAGCGGCTCGAGCAATTCGGCTGCCTTAGCACGAATCTGCGCACCACCAGCACGACGTAGACGGAAGCGCCTTTCGCGTCGTGCAACCGCGAGCGCAAAGTTGTCCTCGATGGTCAGCGGCGAGAGCATGTTGTGCTCAGGATTCTGGCGCACACGTGCGACGACGTGGACTCGCTTCCATGACGGCGAATAGGTGATGTCCGTTCCGCGCGCGTAGATCTTTCCGCATTCGGGGAGCGACGTTCCAGCTATGAGGGACAACAGACTTGACTTGCCGGCGCCATTGGAACCGAGGATGCCGACAACCACACCACGGTCGACGGAGAGTGACAGATCGTTCACAGCAGTGACCATCTGTTTGCCGGCTCCGACAAATCTCTTCGTACAACCCTCGACGACCAGGTCAGGCATTTCAGATGAGACTAGCAACGCGGTCCTCCTCGTAGAATTGGTTCTGTTCGGCCTGCCGACTCCTGCGCGAGCCACTGCCCGCCTTCTTGAAGCGGTGGAGATTGACTCGGGCTGCAATGATCACGATCACGATCAGGGCGACCAGTGCCTGCAGGTAGTTGGCATTCAGTCCCAAATCGAGCGCTGCGGAGACGACGATTCGGTAGACCAAGATTCCAAGGACCACGCTGATGAGGGTGGGCAGCACGCGACTGGAGTGCACGATGCTTCGTCCGATCATCACGGCGGCAAGGCCGATGACGATAATGCCATTCTGGATGGATACATCCATGAATCCCTGCTGCTGCACGACCAGCCCGCCACTGACACCGGCGAGACCGTTCGCGATCATGAGCCCGACCTTCTGGCGCTGCTCGGTTCGGATGCCGAGGCCGCGTGCAGTCTGGATGTTTTCGCCCGTTGCTCGCAGGGACAGACCGTACTCCGTCTTGAGGAACCAGTTCAGGCCCAGAGTGATCATGGCGGTGATCAGAAGGCCCATGAGCAGCAAGGCGGTCGAGGACGACAGGCCGAGATCGTGGGCCCAGGTGAATATCGTGTCCTGACCAAGCAAGGTGATGTTTCCGCTGTTCATAATGATCAGGCAGATCGAGTATGCCGCGGTTGTCATCACCAGTCCGGCGATGAGCACATTGAGCCTCAGCCGGAGATGCAAGAGCGCGGTTGCCAGTCCGGCGAGTGCGCCGCCTACGGCGCCAAGCACCAGGCTGAGCACCGGAGAGAGCCCCGAGACTATCGACTGTGCGGTAATAGCGCCACCGATTCCGAACGACCCTTGGAGGGTGAGGTCTGGAAGGCTCATCACGCCGATCGCGATGTAGATGCCCAAAGCGAGCGGTGCATACAAAAGCCCTATCTGGGCTCCCACTTGGATGATGTCAAGCATGGTTTGGCGTCCTCAGATCAGTACTTCTCGGTGGCTTTTTGCAGGATCGAGTCGGGGATCGTAAGCCCCAAATTCTTTGCCGTTGACAGATTGACCGCGTACCCGCTGATTGGCGGCAGAACGACGGGTGTGGTGGCAGGGTCAGCACCGGCGAGGATCGCGAGCGCGAGGTTACCCGCCTCTTTACCGACTTCCTTGTAGTCGTATGTGGCGGCGATGAGAGCACCCGCTTCGACAGCGCCGCTGGTGCCGCCAAACACGGGCAGTCCGATCTCGTTCGCAGCCTTGACCACGCCGCCGGCCGAGCCGATGACCGTCGTGTCTCCCGGGATCTGGACAGCCTCGGCTTTTCCTTGGAGAGAGCGCACTGCCTGGGTCACGTCAGCGGCGCTTTGGACCTGTGCGTCGACTGAGCGAATCCCCTTGCTGTCGAGGTAGCGTTTCGCATCTTGCGATTGGGAATCCCCGGACGCGTCGCCCAGCTTCCAGACGACACCCACGCTCGCTATCGAGGGATCGATCTCGAGCATGGCGTCGATCTCCTCGGTCACCGGCAGCGCGTCGGACACACCGGTCACATTCCCACCCGGCACGCTCGTCGACTCCACGAGACCGGCCTGTACCGGGGTGGACGAACCAGCGAACACCACGGGGATCTCGTCGGTCGCGTTCGCATGCAATTGTGCTGCGGCTGTACCTACAGGGATGAGGACATCACAACTCGAGCTGATGAACTGCTGGACGATGGTCGCCTCCGTTCCCGCGTCACCCTGAGGGTTCTTCACCTCCAGCTCGAGTCCGTTGCGTGTCGCGTCGCCCAGGGCTTCACGAAGCCCCTCCACAATTGATTCGGTGGGGGCAGCAGAAACATACTGATCGACACAGACCGTCTTGCCCGAGAACTCGCCACTGCCCGTGGTGGTGGAGTCCGTGCAGCCTGCGACGACTAAGGTCAGCAACGAGATACTCGTGGCCGCGATCAGGCGCGTGCTTTTCATGAACGGTACCTCTGGCTTCTAGTTTTTCGCTGAAAGGTTGTTGAGGACTTCGTCGAGAGAGAGCTGGACCGCCTCCACGGTCTGATCCAGCTGAGCTCTCGTGAAGGTGAATATCGGCGTCACACCGAATCGATCGCCCGACAGTCCGTCGCCGTTGTCGGTGAAGGTCGGGTTGACGAGAACGCCGCGCGAGCGGCACGCGGCCGCAACACGCTTGGAGATCGCCACCTCCTTGGCAAACGGGCGCTTGGTCGTACGGTCCGCGACCAGTTCGATTCCGAGGTGCATTCCAAGACCGTCGATTTCGCCAACGAGTGGATGCTCACCGAGCTGATCAACCATGTTCTTCTTCAGGTAGTCACCGTTAGTGGCCGCCTGTTGCACAAGGTCTTGATCTTGGAGGCAACGCAGGACAGCGAGCCCCACTGCGCACGAGAGAGGGTTGCCTCCGTAGGTGAATCCGTGCTCCCACTGCCCGGTTCCCTCGCTCACCGCCTCCCAGATCTTGCGACGAGCAATCACTGCGCCCAGGGGGGTGTACCCGCTGCCGATTCCTTTCCCGCTGGTGATCATGTCCGGGACAACTCCCCAGTGGTCGACAGCGAAGTTGCGTCCGGTCCTGCCCATTCCTGTCATGACCTCGTCGGCGATGAGCAGGATGTCGTGTTTGTCGCAAACCTCGCGCAGGCGCGGCCAGTAGTCCGGGGGTGGCGTTGTGCCCATTGATGCGGCGCCGACGACGGGCTCGGCGATGAACGCTGCGATCGAGTTCGAGCCCTGACTGGCGATCACTGACTCAAGCTCGGTCATTAGGTGATTTGTGCATGTTTCTCCAGCTGCGCATTGTTCGCAGCGGTACCGATACGGGGCGGAGACATGAGGGAACGGCACCAAGAGCGGCTCGTACTCGGCGCGACGCCCTCGATGCCCAGTCGCCGACAGTGCACCCAGAGTGTTGCCGTGGAAACCACGGTGACGTCCGATGACCTTCCACTTGTCCGGCTTGCCCGCCTCGACGAAGTACTTGCGAGCAAGTTTGATCGCGCTCTCGTTCGCTTCGGACCCACCCGAAGTGAACCGGACGTAGTCCAGGTCCCCAGGAGCGAAGTGGGCCACCTGAAATCCGAGCTCTTCCTGGGGCTGACTTGTGAAAGCGGCGGAGAAGCACGCCAGCGCGGCTTGCTCCTGCATTGCTGCGAGCACGCGCGGCACCGAGTAGCCCACATTGACGACAACGGATCCGCCTGCCGTCGCATCCAGGTACTTGTTTCCCTCTGTGTCCCAAATGTATTCGCCATATGTTCGATCAACCGAGGGCCATTGATTCTTGAGGTCTCGGTGGAAAACGCGGGTCTGGGTCACTCTCGGTGAGATCACAGTCTGTCTCCTCATGGTGGTGATTGGCGCGACGAGCAGCACCGCCACGCGGTGTGCGGAGCGTGTAAACCGGACGCTCCCGCGCTCCAACTCGCCATTGAGGACGAGTGAAGTGGTTCACAATCGCGGAGTCAAGGAGGCCGCATAAAACCCGAGGTTGAAGTTCCGCAATGTGGACTAATGTCGACGGTGTGGCGGCCCCGCGCCCCGGCTGTGCGCGGTCTTTATAGGGCGTATGGTGCATATATTGGCAGTGAAAGTCACTAGTAAGGGGTTTCATATTGCGAAATCACGAACTCGATGAAGCTGGGGAGCAGGGAGGCGCTGCCCTGCGTGGATCGCAGAGCGTCCGACGCGCGTTGGATTTACTCTCCCTGCTGGCATCGTGGGATCGATCGGGCGGTCTCTCGTTGTCCGCGATGGCCGACGAGTCGGGCCTGACCAGGCCGACCGTCCACAGGCTGGTAGCGGAACTTGTGAACGCCGGGTATGTGGAACAAGGCGACGACAAGCGGTACCGGTTAGGCACCCAAAGTCACACCGTCGGCAGAGCCGCGGAGCACAGACACGGGCTCAAACAGCAAACCCATGAATCGGTAGTACGGATAGCAAAGCTGTCGGAAGACTCCGCATTTGTATCGGTCCGAAGTGGCACACACTCCGTGTGCCTCCACCGTGAGGAAGGCGCCTGGCCAGTTCGGAGTCACGTGCTGCAGGCCGGCGACCGTCACCCCCTTGGTATCGGCGCTGCGGGACTGGCCTTGTTGGCTGCAGTCCCTCGCAACGTCGCGGCATCGCTGATCGCCGCGAACGAAGCTGAGATCCGACGGAGATACCCACAAATCACCCGCGCCTACCTGCTCGACAAGTACGACGAGACCCGGCAGAACGGTTTTGCCCTCAACCAAGGCATGGTCGTCCAAGACTCATGGGGCATAGCAGTTGTAGTCCCGGACGCAATGGGAGAACCCACGCTGTCACTGAGTATCGCGGCCGTGGCGTCACGAATGACTCCAGAGCGACAGCCTCGTCTGGTATCGATCTTGCGGGAGGAGGCTCGCCGAATAAACAACCAGATCAAAGCCTGATCCCCGCATAAGCCGTATCCACTTTCACACCAATCGGCGATCCTGCGGATGCCGAATTGCTTCATGGGGCGTACCTGTCTGGTGCTACAGTCGCTTCGACTGGCGGCTTGCCCCACAGTATCTGCCAGATTGTGGGTGGCGCCTTCGCGCTTCCCCGCACCGAGACGCACGCAGTCCTGCTTCCGTCGCCAGGGTCTAGGCGAGGTGCCCCGGTCGATGACTCTTGACGGTGACCTCGCCGCCACAGTGCTGGCCCACAGCACTGTGGCGGCGAGGTCGAAGGACGCCGTCGCTCCGGTGGCGGGGCCGTAGACCGCGAAGTGGTGCAGGAATTCCGCCGGTTCCATGGCACGCCAGGTCGGGGCGATCAAGGTCTGGCTGAGCGGGGCGCCGCCGACGACGGCCGTCGTGATGGCAACCGCGGCGGTGTCGATGGTGCGGGTTGCGTCCAAGAGCCGCTGGCCGACGAGAAAGAGTGATCCGTTTGGAGGCCAGGGCGATGGAGCGACTCCAAATCGGTTGCACCCGAATGGTTTGGGGGTGGTACGGGAGATTGACGATTGGTTCAGATGCTGGCTGCGCTCGGCCGCGGTGACAATGTCGTCGCCGTGTTGGACGCGACGTTCGGCGAGGAAAACGTTGACGCATTGCTGGGTCCGATCGCTGTCGCGCGAACGCAGCACGTCGGTCGTGTGTTGGCGTATTTGGGGGGCCGCCGACGGCCCATGACGGCCGACTGCTTCGGCGGCGTTCCGATCGCGGATGGTGTTCGTGCAGGTCGGGTCGCGTACCGGGCCGGTCGGTGCTTATGCTCGATCTCGGGAGTTTCGCCGAGCGAAGAGGTGCATCAGCATGGCCCGAAACAGTGGCAATCGGCCGGTCGGTGGCCCGGAGTTGACGGTCGGTGTCCAGGTGCTGGTCCGCAGGAGCGTCGAGGCCGATCTCACCGGTGAGGTGGTCGAGGACTATGCAGCGGTGACCGATCCTGGCGGTGTGGTGAGCACGCGTGGGCGCCGGTGCATCGGTGGGCGGTCGCGCTCGACGACGGTCGGCTGGTCTTTGCCGACACCGAAGACCTGACCATGGATCCGGGCTTCCACCGCTCCGCCCCGGACCCGAACCTGGGCCCGGATTCGGGCGTGCGGACGCCCGGCCGACACCGGGGAGAATGATCGGCGGCAGCCGCTTCGTGGCCGGTTCTGGGCGGCATCAGGCATCGGCACACGAATTGCCCTAGCAGTCAGTCGATTACATGTATGACGCGGATGAGGTCCTGAAGGGGTATGTCGACCCCGCCGCGCGGCATCTGCCGGGCATGCTGAGTCGAGGCATAGCCACACCGAATGTGTTCTGCGCTGTGGTGATGTTCGGAACTGACGTTTCAGGCTTACCGTGTCCGTTATGAGAGGTGAGGAGGCGCGTGGCCCGGGACTTCGCGGGGTGGTTGTCATCTCAGGGGGGATAGTCCGTACCGAGGTGGATTTCGTGGACATCGTTGCCGAGAAGGACGGCCGCCGGCTCTACGTCGAGGTCAAGGGTGCGACCGCCGCGCCGGGGTTGGATGTCGATACCGCGATCGGGCAGCTGGTGAGGCGGATGCCGAGCGAGGCGGATCAGTCGGTGTCGTTTGCGTTGGTCGTTCGTGACGAGCCGCGTTCGGTGGACGCGGCGGTGCGGGCACCTCAGCGGATTCTGGATCTGTTGGGGATGGCGCTGTATGGGGTTGATGAGGACGGTGGGGTGCGGCAGCTCTTCGGCCGCGCATGACGACTGTTCCCAGGACAGGCGGGGCCACCGGCCAGCGGGGTGGTCGGCAGCTCAGTCGGTGAAAGTCGTGCACTCAAACTCGGTTGGGCGCGGGTTCGCGCCCCGCCCGCCCCACCGCGTTCATCGCCTGGCCCCCGACCGGCCTGTGGAAGGACCGATGTCCGCCGCGCCGGCGGATCGAGTGTGTCCGAGGCGGTGACACACGGCGGTGGTGGACCCGTGGTCGGTAGGTTTCCCCGGAGGAGTGCACCGTTGCTGGTGTGGAGACATCCGAGACCTGCGGGTACTCGGATGTTCTCAAGCGCAGTCCCGGCAGATCCGCTGCGCAGTCGGCGAGTCGGCTGCGGTGATGGACGAGGAAGCAACTGGTGCAGGTGAATTCGTCTGCCTGCTTCGGGATGACGCGGACGGTGAGTTCTTCACCGGACAGGTCGGCGCCGGGCAGTTCGAAGGATTCGGCGGTGTCGGTGTCTTCGACGTCCACGACGGGGGACTGGGTGTCTTTCCGGCTGGCGGTGAGCTGTTCGAGGGAGGTGTCCGGCTCGTCGGATTCGGTGACTCTGGGGGCGTCGTAGTCGGTGGCCATGCCTGCTGCTTCCTCATGTTCTGGGTGTTCGGCTCCGCAAGATTAGAGGCACCCGGCTTGTGATGTGGGGGTGCCAGGCGATGTGGCCAGGAATGTGATCAGTTCGTGGATGGTGAGGCGAGGTGGCAGCCTTCGCGGAAGAAGCTGGTGGACAAGGCGATGCCTGCCCCTGAGGTCTGATTCGGCGGCAAGTTCGGGATCGGGTTCGGGTTCGGGTTGAAGTGTCCTCCGCGCGGCGGTCTGACGGTTCTCCAGGAATGCACTCTGCTTTCCGCGATTCTTGCAGTTGCTGAGGGGGACATCATGGCTGGCTCGGATGTAGGACTGCGTTCGCGATGGTTCGCGCGGCGCTCCTCCCCCCGAGATGGCCCGGGGGGAAGAGCAGTTGGGCTGGGTTAAGACAGCCCCAAACATTGTGCGGGGGTCGGTTCAGGAGGTCGATACTGGTGACGTGGATTCCGATCGCGCTCGGATTGGCGCTGTACTGGGATTGTTTTTGAGGGTTAGTGCGGCGACGAGTGATATTGCTGCGGCTGTGGTGATGTAGGCGGCCGGGATGACGGTGTTGCCGGTGGTTTGGACGAGCGCTTGGAGGATCAGGGGGGTGGAGCCGCCCATGAGGGAGATGATGACGCTGATGCCCATGGAAACACCGGTGTAGCGGACGGCGGTGGGGAACAGTTCAGCTGAGGTGACGCCTTGCACGGCGAGCAGCGGTGAGAGGAGGAGGGCGGCGATGACGCAGGCTGCTAAGGCGGGGCCGTATCCTCCACTGCTGGCGAGGAGGAAGACTGGGAAGGTCAGGAGGGTGACGCTCAGTGCGCCGCCGACGAGGAAGGGCTTGCGTCCGTAGGTGTCTGACAACCGTGCCCAGATCGGGACGAAGACTGCTGCGATGCTCAGGCCGATCAGCATGGCGGTGAACATCTGCTGTGAGGTGAGTCCGACGGTCTTCACTAGGTAGGACGGGAAGAATCCGACCAACATGTAGGTCGTGGTGGTGAGGCCGACGGTCAGACCACACACCTTCAGCAATGGTCGCCAGTGCAGCCTCAGCAGGTCCCTGAGGGGGCTCTTGGTGGTTGCGTCGGTGTGCGCGGCATGAGTGAACTCGGGGGATTCGGCTAGCTTGGTGCGCATGTAGAGCCCAACCAGGCCTAGGGGCAGGGCGATCAGGAACGGGATGCGCCATCCCCAGCTGTTGAGGGACTCCGGAGTGAGGAGGGCGCTTAATGTTGTTCCGATGAGGGCGGCGCAGATCTGGGCGAGGAGCTGGGTGAATCCGTTCCATCCTGAGTAGCGACCACGCTGTCCGGGGGGTGCGTACTCGGCAAGCGCCGTGACTGCTCCACCCATTTCGGCTCCGGCGAAGAAGCCTTGGGCTAGGCGCATGAGTAGCAGGAGTGCGGGAGCGAGGAGACCGATGGCGTGGTTGCCGGGGATCACGCCGATGAGAAACGTTGCAATCGACATTCCGACGATGGAGATGGAGAGTGCGCCGCGGCGCCCGACGCGGTCGCCGTAGCGGCCGAACAGGATGGCCCCGATCGGTCGGCTGACGAACGCGATCCCGAACAGCATGAACGTGGAGATGAGCGCCGTGCCTGCTGACTTGTCGGGGAAGAAGGTGGTAGAGATGCTGACGGCGAAGTAGCCGTAGAGGCCGAATTCGAACCACTCGATGAAGTTGCCCATCGCGATGGCTGCGACGGTCCGGGACCTTTGGCTGTCGATGTTCTGCGACCCTGAGGACATTGTCGCTCCTAGTTGAGGACGATTCGGGCATCCGCGACGAGGCCGCCGCGGTGGCTGTGGGTGACGATGATCGGGTTGAGGTCGACGTCGACGACGCGGTCGGCCAGGTCTGTGGTGAGCTGGCCCAGTCGCGACAACGTCAGGGCCAGACTGTCGATGTCGGCGCTGGGTCCGCCTCGGAAGGTGTCCAGGATCTTCGCGCCGGCCATGTGTGTCAGTGCCTCGCGAGCGGTGGCCTGGTCCAGTGGGGCGGCCACGACTTGGGGCTGACCGAGGAGTTCGACGAGGGTACCGCCGAGTCCGACCGCGACGGTGGCCCCGATCCCGGGTTCGACGCGGCTGCCCATGAACAATTCGATGCCCGCACTGAGGTAGGGGGCGATCTGGACGCCCGTGATGCGGGCGGTGGGGTGGGCTTCTCTGACGTTGCTGAGGATGCGATGGTAGGCGGTGCACAACTCGTCGACGGAGTTGATGTCCAGGATGACTCCTCCGACGTCGCTCTTGTGAGCGATGTCGGGGGATACCACCTTCGCGACTACCGGAAACTTCAGGTCAGGACGCTCCGGTATGGAGTCGGTCGTGAGGAGGTGGGTGCGCATGACCGGGAGGTCGTAGGCGGCGAGGATTGCCTCGGTCTCGACGGGGTCGAGGAGGCCGTGGCGGTCTCGAATCCGTTCACGGATCACGGCGGGGTTCGCAGTCGTGGCGGTGGCCGGGGGCGGCGTCCAGACCTGATTCGTCCGGCCGCGCCACCGCGACAGCCCACGAAGTGCGCACAGGGCTGGGCGCAGACCACCGAGAACCGGGACAGATCCCGCGAGCAACGGGTCGATGCTGTCACGGCATTCGTCAGCGGCGGCGTCGCTGTTGTGTGCGGCGGGTACAGGGATTTCGGAGACGATGACGACGGTTTCGTCAAGATCGGCGGCGGCGTCGACGACTGCTTGTGCCCAACTGTGTTCCAGTGCGTTCGCGAGACCGGTCCCGCTGAGGCTTTGCTGGACGAGCACGAGCCCGACGTGGGGATCGGCGGCCAGGATGCGCACGCACTCACCGAGGGTCTCGGTGCTGGGCTTCCCGTTGCGGAAGCCGGCGCCGACGTCGACAGGGTTGACGGCATGTGTCTCGGCGGGCAGGGCCAAGGCGGTGTTGAGTCGTTGCACGGTCTGAGGCGCAAGGGGTGGGATGTCGATGCCGAGACGCTCGGCGAGATCGACGACGACCGAGAGTTTGCCGCCTGACATGCCCGCGACCGCGATGCCGGGGTGAGTCGGGCCGCGCCGTCCGAGCGCGGTGAGGGCTCGGACGGTCTCGCGCAGTTCTTCGAAGTCGTCGACGGCGATGACGTTGAGCTGGTCGAACAACGCTCGGTAGGACGCCCCGGTGCCGACCATCGCGCCGGTGTGGCTGCCCGCTGCGGCGGCTCCCTTCTCCGAGGTCCCTGCTTTGAGTGCGACGATGGGTTTGCCCAGAGCGTTGGCGCGCCGCGCGAGATCGCGGAACTTGTCCGGCTGGCGCAGCGCCTCGACGAACAGGGCGATGACGGTGACGCCAGGATCTTGGACAAGGTGTTCGAGAATATCCTCGGCGGTGGTGACTGCCTCGTTTCCTGTCGAGACGGCACTGTGAAGGCCGACGCTCTGGCCGAGCTGCATCATGCTCACCGAGACCGAGCCGCTGCCCGCCAGCACGGCCAATCCGCCTCGGCGAATTCCGGGTGGGATGTCCGCTCCGTAGAGGGCGACGCGCCCACGGGAGTGGTACAGCCCAAGGCAATTCGGGCCGATCAGCGCGGCGCCGACCTCGGCGCAACGATCACGCAGTTCGTCCTGCCGGCTGATGCCCTCGGCGCCGGTCTCGCCGAAGCCACCGGCGTGGACGATGAACGACCGAACGCCGGCGGAGATCCCGTCGTCCAAGGCGCTCAGGACGTGTTGAGACGGTGTGTTGATCAAGCAGACATCGACCTTGTCCGGCAGGGACTGCATATCGGGATAGCACGGGTTGTCGAAGATCGAGTCATGCCGGGGGTTGACGAAGTAGATCTCCCCGCCGAACCCGAGGTGGGTGTTGTTGCGGCTCAAGCGTTGGGCGAAATTGAGCGGGCCGGGCCGAGCTGATGCGCCGACCACCGCGATCCGCCGCGGCGAACTGAAAGCTTCCCACTGTGCGGTGTCCATCCCGGTCCTCACGCGTTCACGCTCATCCCGTCCTGTCGCTGCTCCGGCTCCGGGGCTGGTGGAGCGTCCTTGGTGCGTGACCACGCCAGCGCCGCCCGCAACCCCTCGGTCTCGCGAATCTGCCGGAACCGGACGCGATCGGAAGTTTCAGTCAGCTTGCTGACCACGAAGTCACTGGTGAGCATGCTCTCAGCAACGCTCATCCCTTGAATATCGAGCACTCGACTCATGATTGTCTTCGTGTGACGGAAGGTCTCGGCCGGCACACGGCTCAGACGCTGCGCGAACTCGAACGCCTGGGTGTCGAGGTCTTCGTTGGGCACGACTTCGTTGATAAGGCCGATGCGCTCCGCATAGGCCGCACTGAAGTTCTCACCGAGTAGCTGTATCTCCTTCGCTTTGCGCAATGGCACGAAGTAGAGCAATCGCGGATGCGCTACGAGGGAGAATCGGACCTCCGGTTCGCCGAAGACCGCGTCCTCGGCCGCGATGATGAAGTCGCAGTAATTGGCCAGCTCGAATCCGCCGCCGAGACAGTAGCCCCGCACGGCCGCCACGATGGGCTTGGGTGAGTGGCCGATCGACGCCATCGCCGCGCGCTGGCGCTCCATTCCGTCCCACTGCGCCCATACCGAGTCCTGCACGGCCATGTCGTCGGAGGCGCCCAGGTCGAATCCTGCGCAGAAGTGATCGCCTTCCCCGCTCAGCACTATCGCGCCTACCTCGGGGTCGGCGTAGGCGGCTTCGAGTGCGTCGAAAAGCTCGCGGTAGACCGTCGGATCGAGCACGTTGAGCCGTTCGGGACGATTGAGGCTGAGGTGGGCGACTCGGTCATGCCTCGTGACGAGTATTTGGGACATGGTTTGTGCTCCTGTGACAGGTGCGGAAAGGACCACACTTTTGATTTTTGATCAACGAATGGGTGACGAAGTGTCTATTTTTTGATCAAAGATGATGTCCGGGTAAGGTAGCAATGTGACCGGAATCATGCAAGACCCAACCCCCATCGAGATCCAGACGGTCGAAGAAGCCGTGGTGAACGCCCTGCGCAACGAGATCGTCCAGCTGCGGCTCTCACCCGGAACGAGGTTGCGGATGGCCGGAATCGCCGAGTGGGCCGGCGTCAGCCTCACCCCGGCCCGTCAGGCGCTGCGGCGCCTGGAAGCGGAGGGGTTGGTCATTTCCCACGTACGCCTCGGCAGCAGAGTGGCTCCGCTGACCAGGGAAGACGGCGAGGTCGTGATGACAGTCTGCAACGCGCTGGAGCGGCGCTTGATCGCAATCGGCGTCCCGAAACTTACCGACGAGGATCTCGACGAGGTCGCACGGCTGTCGGAGTGGCGCGAGAACGCCGTCCAGTCCGGCGACGAGGAAGGCCTGATCAAGGCCTCCTTCCAGCTTCGTGACCTCGTCTACCAACGGGCCGACCGGCCACACCTCTACCGCGAAGCTATGGCATGGCGGCAGCGCCAGCAGCGATACCTCCGGTATGCGCGCCACGCCGTCACCGACAGTGGCGTCGAATTCGGACGCGAGTTCACTGCGTTCACGACAGCTTGCCTAGCTCGCGACTCGACGGCCGCCCAGGCCGCGCTACAACATATCGAAGAGCGCCTCCAACAGTGGTTGCAGGGCATGCTTGAAGTGAAGTCGGAGTAGCTGGCACTCGCTGCTCGTCTCGATCGCCCGCGGACAAGACCGCACGTAGCCGCTACTCGTCGCGATCGGGTTGCTCGGTTTGTGCGGTTGACCTGCGGTGATGGCACGTCCCAGGGTGGTTGTTGTCGGTGTGTGGGGCGCCGGCGAATTTGGGGTCCGGCGGTGGGCACGCTCGTCGGGCCACCCGGTCCCGCAGAGCGGTCACCACGGGAATGCAGACCAGGAGGCCGCTGACGTGAGTCTTGATCATGCTGTCGACGCGCACCCACTTCCCGCAGCGCAGGCCCGGGTGAGTGGCGTCGGGGCTCACTCAGACCGCGGGCTTCTGCCTTGCGTACCGGGTGGACACGCCACCGCGCTGTGCCCGATGCCGGTGTTGGGTTGATCGGGTTGGCGCGGTGGCGGGTCCGGCCACTGTCAGAAGGTGCTTGGCGTCACCGAGGCGTGATTGCGTTGGGGTGGAGGAGGAGTCGTTCGATTCGATAGTGGGTATGAACCGGCGGTCAGGTCGGTGTAGGCACTGGGGCGGCGGTCGCGGAAGAGGCCCCAGCTTGCTCGCTGGGTGCGCACCTTCTCCAGATCGAACTCGTGGAGAATGACTCCTTCGCTGTCGTTGCTCAGTTCCTCGACGACTTCTCCGCGTTGGTTGGTGATGAAGGATTGCCCGAAGAATTCGATGTGCGTGGTGCCCTGGGTCTCGACGCCGATTCGGTTGGCTGCGACGATCGGCATCATGTTGGCGGCTGCGTGTCCGCGTTGCACGGTCTGCCAGTGGGTGTGTCGCAGTTCGGTGTTCTGCAAGTCTCCCGCTTCGGTGGAGTAGTCACCGTGGTGGTCGTTCGGGGTGGGGCTTGATCCGATTGCGGTGGGGTAGAGCAGTAGTTCCGCTCCTTGTAACGCCATAATTCTCGCCGATTCGACGAACCACTGATCCCAGCAGATACCGACGCCGATGGTGGCGTAGCGCGTGCGCCACGCTCTCAGGCCTGTGTCGCCGGGATTGAAGTAGAACTTCTCGTGATATCCGGGGCCTTCCGGTATGTGCGTTTTCCGATATGTTCCGAGGATCGTGCCGTCTGCATCGATGATGGTGACGCTGTTGAAGTACTTCTGACCGTCGCGTTCGAATGTGCTCACCGGTAGAACGATCTGCAGTTCGTGGGCAAGGTCGCGGCCCAGTTGCACCGCGGGGTTCTCGTCGATGGGTGCGGCGAGTGAAAAGTACCCGTCGTCGAGGCTCTGGCAGAAGTAGGTCGTCTCGAATAACTCGGGGAGGGCGATGATCTGGGCGCCGGCGCCGGCGGCTTTGCGTACCAGGCGCTCGGCGGTGGCAAGATTATCGTGTAGGTCCCAGGTGCAGCCGAACTGGGTGGCGGCCACGGTCACTTGCCGTGGCTTCGTTTGCGGGGTGGGTCTCATGTGGATTGCCTTCTCGGTGCGGGTGTTAATGGGCTGGTGTGTGGGAATCGAGGTTCACCTCGGGGGCGGGGTGGATGTGGGGGTCCGGATCGGCGTCCGAAGCGTGCAGCCGGTCGAACAGCAGATCCACTCTCCGGCGTTCGGCGGTGCTCATCGGCGCCACGTAGGTCAGGGCGACGTAGACGGCGGCGTTGACGAGTAGTGCTGCGACACCGGAGGTGAGGCCTCCGAGCCAGGGGATCGAGATCGGGCAGAACACCTGGAGTGCACCTGCGGTCACGAAACCGCTGGTCATCGCGGCGACCGCTGCCGTGGCGGTGCCTCTTCTCCAGAAGATCCCGAGGAACAATGTCGGGGCGAGCTGGCAGATCCCCTGGTAGGAGATGAGGGCGAGGGTGATCAGTCCGGAGGAGGTGCCGACGGTGGCGAAGGCGCCGATGGCGGCAAGAAGTGTCAGCACTCCTACAGTGATGCGTCCGATCCGGGGGTCTGTGACTCGGACTCCCTTGGCTACCCCGATGATGTCGTTGGCGGTTTGGGTGCCCAGGGCCTGGAGGTTGGCGCCCACGTTGCCCATGGTGGCGGCGACCACGCAGATGCCCGCCAGGGTGATCAGGCCTACGCCCCCGATGCCGGCCGTGATGAACCACACGTCATCCGGTGCTTCGGTGACACCGGGAACGCTGGAGGCGGCGATCGCCATCAGCGTCAATGCGGCCCCGAAGATCAGCAGCACCGGCGCCGCTTGTACCGCCGAGCGTTTGATCGTCGCGACGCTTCGCGCCGTGAACAGCCGGACAAAGATGTCCGGCCAGCACCAACCTCCCAGCGCGCCAGTGAGAATCAGCGACGAGAGGTAGAGAGGTCCGAGCGAGCTTCCCGGCCCGGGGAGATCGAAGTGGTCCGGGGCGACGGCGTCGAAACCGTGCCCGTTGCTGACAAGCCAGGTGAGTAGGCCGAGGACGATGAGGGTCCCGATGAGGTAGGCGACGATGCCCTGCACCATGTCGCTGATGATCACCCCTCGCATGCCGAACCTGATCGTCCAGATCTGGCGCAGCCCGATCACCACGATGCCGATCAGCACAGCCGCGCTCGCTCCGACGTGCCCGAACGACAGATACTTGAAGACCAGAGCCAGTGACTGCATCCCGAGAACGATCCACGGAAACGATGCGGCGATTCCGATCAGGGCGGCAACTATCCGGACCGCGCGTGAGTTGTAACGGGCGCCGAGCAGGTCCGCCTGGGATCTCAGGTCGTACCGCTTACCCCAATCGTGGACGGGTTTGGCGAGGAAGAACATGAGCACGACCGCCAGCAGGGAGTAGATCATCGAGTAGAAGCCGATGACTCCGGCGCTCGCGGCGAGGCCGGCGAACGAGATGAACATCGTTCCGGGCAACCAGGTGTTGAGGAACGCCATCGTTCCGAAGAACGATCCGAAGGATCGCCCGGCCGTCGCGTACTCACTGAACGTTGCATCCTTGCGTTTGGTGAGCTCCAAGGCCGTCACGACGACAACGAAGAAGACGGCGATGCCTCCGTATCCGATGAGCATGTTCATCAATGATCGCCCCCGCCTGCCGAGTCGAGTGCGGTCATCACGAACAGGCTCAGCGTGATGAACACACCGGCTGCGAGGAAATATCCGATCGAGACCACGGCGGTGCCGTTGCCGGCCAGCCAATGCAGCGGCGGTGCCAGCCCAACGGCGAAGTCGAGCGCCAGGAGGCCCAGTATCAGGGGGGATTGCGACCTTCTCGCGGACGGTCGAGCTGAATGTGACATGTGCAAACTCCGTGGTAGGGCCCTCAGGGGCATCTGCCGGAACGTTCCGGCACATTTTTATCGTCACGTAACCCCGGTCACATGTCAAGGCGTGTTGTCGAAGTTCCCAAACCGGAACCTCAGTACGATTGCGGCATGCCGGCAGTGACGATCATCGACCTGGCTCGCGAACTCGGACTGTCGAAGACGACGGTCTCCGACGCGTTGATCGGATCCGGTCGGGTGTCGGAGGCCACGCGTCAGCGGGTGATGACGGCCGCGCAGTCGATGGGATACGTGTCGAATCGCGCCGCCCGGTCATTGCGTCGGCGAACGACCGGCGCGTTCGGTTTGTACATCCCCTCGGAGGTCCGAGGGCTGTCCTTCTACATGCACTTCGCTTTCGGAGCAGCGGACGCAGCGGCGTCCGTCGGACGAGATCTCACGCTCCATACGCGAACATCCGAACACTTCCAGGTCGACGGCGCAATCGTCATCGATGCTCTCGACGACGACCCGGTAGTCGACAGGATGCTGCGGGCCGCGATCCCGATCGTCTTCGCCGGACGGAGCGGCCCCCTTCCACTGCCCGCGCAACCGGTGGGAACGATCGAGATCGACCATCGCGCCGTCGTCGACTTTGTTCTCGAGCACCTCAAATCAACAGGTACGCGCCGTCCGGGCTACGTCGGCCTGGAATCACTACGCGGCCCCCATTGGGCCGCCGACTCGAAGAGCAGCTTCGAAGAGTGGTGCCTCCGTGAGGGCATCGAGCCACACATGCTCCTCTTACCCGCAGACCCCAACGAGGACGAACTGTTCGCTGCTCTCAAGAAATTGACTGGTGAATACGCCGTCGACGCAATCGTGTTCGGCCCCCAAGGATTGGCCGGGCGCGCCCTCCCGATGCTGCACTCGCTCGGGAAGACTCCCGACGTCCACAGCGAGCACGGTTTTCGCGTGGCCTCCCTGGCTGGCGACCCCGTCAGTGAGTTGGGAAGTTCTCAGATCTTCGCAGTAGATCTTGCCCCGCGAAGTTTCGGCCACGAGGCCATGGACTTCCTCGTTGAAGTGTCCACTGCACCTCCATCCGAACCACTGCACCGTTTTCATGCGGCGAACTTGCATCGAGCTGTCGATGCCTCTGATGCGCAACCGAGTTGAGGGCTGTCCGCCTGATCCTCACTGAGAGGCCGCGGAGACGCGTATGCACCCCATTAGACTCTCACGGGGGTCCTGCGCGGGGGCCAGTACTATTTCGAGGTTCCGCGACCGAAGGTATATTCGCACAACACCCGACAATATTCGGCGTTGGGTCCCATAGCTATTCGGGTTGTTCGGTGTTGAGGGCGTTGGTGGTGCGGTCGCGGACCGGACCTCGACGCCGGCGGCCCCGGAGCGGCAGCACCGACCTCATGGGGTGTCACCATCCCGGCACTTCACAGCAAACTCGAGGACGCTGACGACAGCGGCAGGAGGGTGGGGGCGTCCTCGCCGAGGTGGGCGATCGCGGCACGGCGGGGCCCGCGCGTGCGGACGGCGCGGGTGATGTGCAGCCACGGACTCGGCCCGTGGAAGGTGGTCCCTACCCGGACACGGTAGCGGGTATGAACACCCGGCTCGGTGTAATCGATATTGACCTCAGGCAGTCTGGCGGGCCCTCTGCTACATCGTGTTGGGGTGGGGTGTTTCCCTCCCTGGGGTGGGCGAACGGACCCCTGGGGTTGCTTCGGTTCGGGCGTTGGAGTGGGCAGAGTTGTATCTGTCACCGACGCACTTCCCCGACATCCTCAGGAGCGAATGAATGATCAACGCCCGCCGAACCTTTACCGCCATCGCCTTCACTGCCTTTACGGTCCTGAGTGCGGCCGGGGCAGCGTCCGTCGCTCAGGCCGAGCCGATCGGCCCGAACGGTCCCACCGGTGGTCCGTGCCCGATCGTGAACACGGACTCGAACGGAAATGAGACGGTGACATACGGCAAGCCCGGCGACCGCAATGGCGCCCTGGTGTGCGGTGCGGACGGCGAATGGACGGTCGGCAAGACCAAGGCCAACCCCGGGCAGATCCAAATCCAGCCCGGACTCTCCCGCGGGTAACCGACAGCAGCCTCCGCCATCCCCTCTCGGGGGGGGTGAGTGCCCCGCATCGATGCCGATGCGGGGCACGTCCGGTTCCGGGCCGGTGCGTGTATCCGGTGCTGATCGGTGGCCGGTTCCCTCCCGGGTTGCAACAATGCAATGCCACATTGTCAGGTTATGGAGAAGTGAGGCGGCGAATGGGGGAGCCGTGATGTACGACCTGCCGATGACCAACCTGTCGGCCGCGCTGGCGCAGATCGACAACGCCAACACCCGCCTGGCGCACAACAACATCGCCGAACGGTTCACCTACGTCCTCGACCCCTACACCCACGAGGAGACCAACGCCCTCGGCATCACCACCGCACAGCAGCGGTTGCACCTGCCCCTGTCCGCCCCGCAGATCGGGTTCGGCGGCTGGGTGTTCGTCGCCCGCCTGGTCGAGGAGGAAGCCGGTTACGTGAGCTTCTGCGCACTGGGCCAGAACCTGGACGGCTGGAGTCGCCCGGACACCCCGCACTGCGACTACTGCGGCAAGTTCCGCCGCCGCGCCGCTCGATCGTTCCAGGGAATTTCGGATTGAATCCTTAGCGCTGGCTCCGGCTGCGAGACCCAGTAGCTGCGGCGACGGCATTGTCGCGACCGGAACACAGCAGTGACGGCTCCGCTACATGTCCCCGACCACCGGTGTGCATACGCCGCTCGGGCTGAGGGAACCCGAGTCTCTGTACCGTGACCGAGGCCATTGGTCGCTAACGATAGAACTGTCATGCGACCTCATACAGTTAGAGCGACAAACCTCCATCAACGACCAGTTCGGTGCCATTCATGAACGAGCATTCCGAGGATGCGAGAAACAGAACTGCCCGCGCGATCTCGTCGGCCGTGCCACGCCGCCGCAACGGAGTGGCATGGGTGACTGCATCGATTTGCTCGTCTGGCATGACGTCGATCATCGTGGTGCTGATGAATCCGGGCGCAACGGAGTTTACGCGCACCCCATACGGTCCCAGCTCGACCGCAGCGCATTTTGTCATGCCGCGTACCGCCCACTTAGTCGTGGAATAGCCGATCTGATTCGCGTAGCCGCGGTGACCGCCGATGGAGGACAGGTTGATGATCGAGCCCGAGCCCCTTTGCTTCATCTCTGCTGCCACTGTGCGCATTCCGAGGAAGACGCCGAGCTGGTTGACGCGGTAGTGGCGCTCGAAATTCTCTACGCTGGTTTCGCTGATGTCGTGACCCGGATCGAGCACGCCAGCGTTGTTGACCAGAACCGTGACGTCGCCCAAGTCATCCCGGACACGGGAGAGGAGTGTCTCCCAGGACTGTTCGGAGCTGACGTCGTGGGGCAAGTAGTGGCAGCCTAGGTCGGCGGCCAGGTCGCGGCCGTGCTTTTCCGAGCCGCCGGCGATCACGACAGTGGCGCGGGCACCTACAAGCGCTTTGACGATCGCAGCTCCGATGCCGCGGCTGCCCCCGGTGACGATGGCGGTCTCGCCGCCCAGGTTGGGCGCCGAGGCAGTTGTGTCTGTGGACGGACTGGAGTTCATGACATTCCTCCCCATAGGGGTGATCGAGTCGAGGAAGGGTGGCTAGCGCTGTTAGGAGTGCGACCGGTTGCCCTCGGGTGTCGAGATAGCTGGAGTTGGGTTGGCTATGAGTGCGGATGCGCCGTATCGGGGAGTGCCGCGGCGGTCGGTTGCGTAAGCACTCCAGCGGCCGAGCACGCGGCCTATAGCGAGCGCCGGACCGATGCTGCTGGCGACGACGAATCGGGCGGTGGTTTCTGTGTAATCGAGCTCCGGATCACCAAATTCTCGGCGACGGACTCGACGTGGCGGCGGCCCGCCCCCTTCCGCACCCGGTCATCATCCGGCGGCGACGCTCATCCCGCCGTCGGCCATGACGATCGATCCCACGAGATACGCTGCTTTTTCCGAGGCCAGAAATGCGATGACTTGCGCGATTTCGCGTGGTTGGGCGGCGCGGCCGATCGGCGTCCCGCTGCCGTGCTCGGCGAGGAAGCCCGATCCGTCTTCGTGTATCTCGTCGAGGATGTGGGTGATCACGTCGCCCGACCCGACGGCGTTGACGCGGATTCCGTGTTCGATGACCTCGAGGGACAGCGCTCGAGTCAGCTGGGCGAGTGCGCCTTTCGAGGCTGCGTATGCAGCGATTGTGGGAAAAGCTTGGAAGCACGCGTAGGAACCGACGTTGACAATCGCACCCGACTTCTGCGGCGTCATAGCCCGCACGGCTTCTCGGGAGTGCAGAAATGCGCCCGTGGCGTTGACCGCGAGAATGGAATTCCAGTCGTCGAGTGTCATATCGGCGACGGTTTTGTTGATGATGATCCCGGCGTTGTTGACCAGAATGTCGAGCCCGCCGAATCGCTGCTGCGCGAGCGCAACGGCACGGTGGGCACTGTCCTCGTTGGTGACATCGGCGACCAGCGGGGCGACGCTCGGGCTAGCTAGCGCCTCGACGGCAACGTTGCGGTCCTCAGCGACCACCCGGACCCCGCGCTCTACCAACAATTCTACGGTGGCTCGCCCAATACCGCTGGCTGCGCCAGTGACGATTGCGACTTTGCCGCTGATATCGTTTGTTTGGACGGGAGTAGTCATGTTGATGCCTTTCGTGTTTGGTATGACTAGCGAGGGTCAGGCACAGACAGCGGAGTTGTTTCGCTGCCGTGCGCCGGCGTCCAGCTCTTGATCGGCGTGAAGTAGTGCAGGTCGAAGACACGCTCGACCATGCCCCATTGACCGTCTTGTCGCTCGAATCGGTCGTGGTAGATACCGCCCACCTGTGTAGGGCCCGACTCGATGTTGGTGACAAAGCAATCGAGCGCGGTCGTGGCTGTGGCAGTGTCGCCGTCGATGTCGATCACAGCGTTCGACATCCAATGATGCATCCGCGGGCTCTGGGACCAGAGCTGGTGGGCCGCGCCTACGATCGCATCCACACCTGTGAAGTTGCCGAAGGGTTCGCCGAGCCTTAGCGTGGCGCCTTCGTGCCAGATGCTGCGCAGTATGTCGATGTCTTGCAGGTCAAAGGCATGGGCGTACTGCGCGATGAGGCGTTCGATGGCACGTTGGCTTTCAAGGCGGTCGATTCGGGCTTCAATGTCAGTAACCTGCGGCATCTATTCCTCCGTGTCCTTAGGGTCGATTTGCCGTAAACGATCGTGCCGTCGCCAAGACGTAGTTGCCGTCAATCTCGTCGAGCACGTAGTGGCGGGTGATCATTCGTCTCGCTTTAGCTGGCCGGGCGTCGTTTATGCGCAGCATCGGGACGATGTCATCCCTCGGGAGACTCGCTGAACACTTCGGCCTAGCCTTGTTATGACGAAACGGTGTCCTTTCTCATCGAGCCGCTGATGCTTCGTCCTCCGCATACCGGGATACTCTGCCCGGTCACGTAACCGGCGTTGGCGTCGGCGAGGAACGCAACCGTGCGTGCGACATCGATGGGCTGCCCCACTCGACCGACCGGGACGGATTGACGCACCCGCTCGACGATGTCGTCGGGCATCGAATTCGACATCGGTGTTTCGATGAACCCAGGCGCAATGCAGTTGACGGTGATGCCGTCGGTTGCAAGGCTCAGAGAGAGGCTTCTACTCACACCGGCGATCCCGCCCTTGGAGGCGGCGTAGTTGGTGGAGCCGAAGTTGCCCAGCCAGGCACGCGAGGTCAGTGAAATGATGCGACCGGTTCCCGAGCTGCGCAGGGCCGGCAACGCGGCGGCAGTAGTGGTGAGCATCCCAATCAGATTGACGTCGAGAACCTGCCGGAAGACCGCGGGATCCATCTTCTCGATGCGCGCGTCCTTGAGGATCCCCGCACAGTTCACCAGAACATCGAGCCCACCGAGCCGGGAGACGGTGGCATCGACCGCCGCTTGCACGGATTCCCGGTCGGCGAGGTCCGCGGCGGATGCGGACACAGCGACACCGGTGGTCTCGGTGATGTCCTTCGCCACTGCTTGCAGTGCGCTTTCGGAGATGTCTGAGAGGCCGATGCTGTATCCGAGTTCGGCCATGTGTTCGGCGATGCCTCGCCCGATACCACCGGCAGCACCGGTGATGAAGGCGACGCGAGGCCGTTCTGCAACTTTCTGGTCGTCGGAGCTCATGGGTGCAGCCTTCCGAGGTCGGTGCCGTTGGTGGCGTAGATTTCTTGACCGGTCACCGCAGCGGCATGCTCGGCCGTGAGCGCCGAAATCAGCTCGGTAACGGCTGGTTCCTTGGGCTCGGTGTCGTAGAAGACTGCGTTCGCGGCGCCGCCGTGCCGCTGCAGCTCGATGGCGACAGACCGGACGAAGCTGATCAGAGCCCCGGCTACCGCGCAGTCCAACGGCCTGAGCGGGTCTCCCAGTGCCGCCGTCGCCGGGGCGAGGACGACAACTCGGCCGCGATGGCGTGCTTCGGTGATGGCGGGCCAGTGATGCTGAACGGCGGAAAATGCAGCCATCAGCGGATGTGCCACCGCCTGCTCGAGGTCCGCGGTGTCGATCGTCTGTTCACTCGCTGTGCCGCGGTAGACGAGCACCACGACCGAGGAAGCGGGTACGTCGGCGGCATGGGTGGTGCCGGTGAGATCGATCGTGGTGATCGTCGAGGTGGTCATCGCGTCACCAGCAGTACCGTGACCGAGCCGCCGTCGGTGCCGCTGACGGTGCCTCCCTTGCAGTATGCAAGCCCGATATTCGCGTTGTCGACCTGCCGTTGACCGGCCCGGTCAGTGAGTTGCCAGGTGAGCTCGCAGATTTGCGCGACACCGGTGGCACCGACCGGGTGTCCACGACTGAGGAGGCCACCGCTTGCGTTGACGGGGAGTTTGCCTCCGATCGAGGTGTTACCGTTCTCGGTCCACCTACCACCCTCACCGACGGGGACGACACCGAGGCCTTCCAGGCGGACGATCTCGGCGATCGTGAAGCAGTCGTGCATTTCGACCAGGTCGATGTCTTCGGGACCGTATCCGGTGATGTCCCAGGCCTGTTCGCCCGCGCGGCGTGACACGTCCTCGTCGTTGAGGTTGGTGTCGGCGGTGACGATCTTGCCGCTGACGAGGGCGCAGCCGGCGATGCGCGGCGCTGATGATCGCCCGAGTTTGGCGAGTCCGGCTGCACTGCACAGCACCACCGCGGCGGCGCCGTCGCTGATGGGACTGCAATCGAGCAGTCCGAGGGGATCGGCGATGGTGCGGGCGTCGACGACTTCCTGCAAACTGATCGGCCGCTGGTATTGAGCGAATGGGTTATGCACCGAGTGTGCGTGATTCTTCACGGCCACCGCGGCAATCTGCTCGCGGGTGGCACCGTGGTCGGACATGTACCGCCGCGCGCTCATCCCATGATTGGCGGCCATGACCAAGCCGTTGATGGCGTCGAGGTCCGTGGGGTCGGGCATGACCCCACCGGAGACACGGTCGGTCATCTTCTCCGCACCGATGACCAACACGATGTCGTACAGGCCGGCCTTGATCGCGATCCAGGCTTCGCGGATCGCGGTGGCCCCGCTGGCGCAGTAATTTTCGTGGTTGGACACGGGAAGTCCGCCGAGGCCCATTTGCGCCGCGACGCGTTGACCGGCGACCGGACCGCCGAAGACATGCCCGACGTAGACGGATTCGATGTCCTTGGTGCTCACGCCCGCATCGGACATCGCTTCGCGTGCGGCGCAGACGGCAAGTTTCTCGAACGTGACGTCGACGGGGTACTTGCCGAATCGCACCATGCCGGCGCCGGCGATGTAGGTCTCGCTCATCGGTTCTCCTCGGTGCCCCGGAAGCGGTACCACCACAGTGGTTCTCCGGAGGAATCGGTCTTCAATGTGAACAACTCGACAGCTACTTCGTCGTCGATCTCGACGGCACCTGTCGCCGCGCCCAGCAGTCGGACACCGTCGTCGAGGTCGACGGTCACCAGGGTGTACGGCGTCTGCAACGGGGGCGGGGCTTGGTGAACGACGGTCCAACTGACGACTCGACCTCGGCCGGCCAGCAGGACGTTGTCGACGGCGTCAGCCCCGCAATGAGGGCACAGCGGCCGCTCCGGGAACGAGCGTCGGCTACACACCCGGCAGGCGATACCCTTGAGGCCCTGCGGCTCCAAATTGACGACGTCGCTTCTCAGTGGTGAACCTGTGGAAATCATGGGCTACATTCCGCCTCTCTGAACTAGCTGCGCTGTAATGACGTTCTTCTGGATTTCGTTGGTGCCCTCACCGACGACCACCAGGGGGCGTCGCGGAAGTCGCGCGAGAGTTCCTCGGTGACCTGGACATAGCACGGCGTCGAGACCGGGGCGCCCCCGAATTCTTCGGGAAGGGCCAGCCCGTAGATGCCGATTTCCTTCATCTGTTCGATGAGTTTTTCGGGGTACTCGTTCCGGTGTTCCATCTCGTTCACGACAGGCTTCACATCGCGGTCGATGAAGTCGCGGACAGTCTGGATGAGGAGTTGTTCTTCCTCGGGGATTTCGAAATTCACGTGAGAGTCCATCTGTGTCAGTGGTCGGCGAGCGGAGCAGCCGGGGTGGGCACCCCGGTGGTGTCGCGCCCGAGTTCGGTGAGCGCAAGTTCGCGTAGGCGGGCCTTGGGTACCTTGCCGCTGGCGACTCGAGGGAAGCCGGCGCTGGTTCCGTAGATCGCATGGTGCGGGGCTTTGTATTTGGCGGCCTTGCTGCGGACGTGGTCCTGGATCCGGGCGAGGGTGACGTCGTCGCGGTCGGCGTCGACGAAGACGACGATCGCCTCACCGCGGACGATGTCGGGGATGCCCACGGCATGCACTTCCCGGACGCCGGCGATCTCCCCGACCAGTAGCTCTACTTCGAGGGGGCTGACGTTGATGCCGCCGGGTTTCATCATCTCCGAGAGCCGGGAGTGGAAGTGCAGGTACCCGTGCTCGTCCATGTATCCGAGGTCGCCGGTGCGGAAGAAGCCGTCGGGTGTCATGACCTCGCGGTTGCGGTCGGGATCCTTGTAGTAGCCGCGCATGACGTGTCCGCGGATCAGGATCTGTCCGATTTCACCGGCCGGTACGGGGTCGTCGGTTTCCGGGTCGGCGATGCGGATGTCCCAGTCGGGGAGGGGTCGGCCGATGGTGCCCTCGGCCCGTTCGACGGGGTCGTGGGCATCGGTCAGCGCGCACAACCCGTAGGACTCGGTCAATCCGTAGATGCTGGTGCCCAGGGTCAGTCCGAGTTCGGTGCGGGCGAGTTGGCGGTCGGCTTTGCTCAGGCCGAGGACACCCTTGCGGAGGCTGAGTTGGCGGCGAGCGCGGTCGGGATGGTCGACGAGGCTTCGGGTCATGTTGCCCAGTCCGTAGTAGGCGGTGCAGCGTTCACGTTCGAGCAGTTCGAGGGCTCGGCCGGGTTCGTACACCTCCATGAGGACCACGCACGCGCCGTGGGTCCAGGTCGCGCCGAGGGCCTGGACGACACCGAGTCCGTAGAACAGCGGTGTCGCGAGAAAGGACCGGTCCTGTTCGTCGAGAGCCTGCCGTTCGCCGATGTTGAAGGTGTTGATGATGGCGTGGTGGTGTTCGAGAGCGACACACTTGGGTCGGGCCGTGCTGCCACTGGTGTAGATGAGGTACGCGAGGTCGTCCGGTTCGACTGCGGCTTCGGCGCCGGCCAGTGCGGCGTCGCTAATCTGTTCTCCGCGGCCGAGGAACTGGTGTAGCGGTACTGCAGCCGGGAGGCGGTGGTCTCCGAGCTCGACGACCTGCCGCAACGTCGGCAATGCCGTGTCGTGGAGTACGCCGTCGGGGCCGGGTTCCTTGGCGGCCGCCGCGACGGTGCCCGCGACGATGGGCACATAGTCCGTGCCGCGCAGCCGGTCGAAGAACAGCAGGGCCTTCACATCGCCGTGGTCGAGCGCGTACGAGAGCTCATCGGTCTTGTACCAGGTGTTGATCGGCACGACGGCGGCGCCTATCCGGGCTCCGGCCATCGCGGTGTACAGCCATTCGGGTCGGTTACCTGCCAAGATGGCGATCGAGTCACCGCGGCCGATCCCTATGGCTAGCAGTGCCTTCGACCATCGGCTGACCTCGTGATCGAGCTCGGCGAAGGTGATGTCGGTGCCTTTGAACGAGATCGCGGCGCGGGTGGGGAAGCGGTCGGCCATTTCGTGCAGCAATGCCCCCCAGGTGTGTGCGGTAGGAGCTGATGCGGTCATGGGAGTTCCTCGGTTTGTGCGGGCGACGAAGCGGGTGGGGCAGGTGCGGGCGGGGTGGGTGAGCCGGGGATTTCGACGGGGAAGGCGAGTACGCGCCCGCCCTTGGCGACGGTGACAATAAGACGGTCGAGCGCGTCGCCGGCGAAGCAGACGCTGGTGGGCATCGTTCCTTCACCGATCGCCAACTGCTCGCGCATCTGCCCGGCCGGGTCGAAGTAGGTGACGGTTCCTGATTTGCTGCCCGCCACCCACAGCCCGCCCTGCGCGTCGATGGTGATGCCGTCGGGGGTGGGGACGGTGATCTCCGGGAAGTCATGATCGACGGTTGCGGTCGATGCTGTGACCAGGTAGCGGCGTACCCGGTTTCGGGCGGTCTCGGCGACGTACAGGTGGTCCGGGTAGGGTCCGAACGCGATGCCGTTGGGGAAGAAGACGTCGTCGAGAACGACTGTTGCGTGATCGGCCGCGGGATCGTATCTCCAGACGCGACCTGGCAGGGCCGCGTCGCCGAAGCCGTGTCCGTTCGGGTCGGTGAACCAGAGGGCGCCGTCCGGCCCGAACGTGCAGTCCGACGGGGCGTCTACATTTCCGCTGGAGATGGTGCTCGGCGTGGTGGAAGCACGGTAGTCCCAGACTTGGATGGACGGAGAGACCGGCAGCTGTGATCGGGTAGGCATCACGTCGCCACCATTCTGGGTGATCCACAGTTGCCCGTCGTAGCCGAGTGTCATGCCGTTCGGTCCGCCACCGGTTTCGGCGGCCGCCACAGCCGGGCGACCGTCGAGGAAGACCTCGTGCAGCGCGCCGCGGCTGACACTCGTGACGAACAATCGGCCGTCGGTGGTCCACACCGGTCCCTCGGTAAAGCCGATGTTCTCTGCGAGGGTCAGGCCGTTGTCGACCGTTCTGGTAATGATCGAGGGTGCCGCCATCAGTGCTGTCCTGTTCTGGTCGTCGCCGCCGTCGCGCAGGTGGCCGAGGCCCACTGCGTCATCAATGTCTCTGCGGGCTTGCTCTCGCCGCCGTTGGCGGCGCCCGGTGTTCTGCTGTATCGCGGAGCGGGCGCCGGTTCGACGCGATCCTCCCGGAGGAGGGTGCTCCGGGACTGCATGTGCGGGTCGGTCACCGCCTCGTCGAGCGTGAGGACGGGGGATACGCACGCGTCGAGTTCGGCGAAGACCACCGTCCATTCTTCGCGGGTTTTCGTCCGGAAGATACTCGCGAACCGATCCTTCATGGCCGGCCACTGCGCCCGGTCTTGTTGTGCCGGCAGGTCGGCGTCGGCGAGCCCGAGACCGCGGAGCAGCCGCTGGTAGAACTGCGGCTCGATACTGCCCACGGCCATGAAAGCGTCGTCTGCGGTTCGGTAGACGTTGTAGAAGTGCGAACCGCTGTCGATGCTGTTCGTGCCGGGTTCGCTCGACCAGTTCCCGGTGGACTTCCGATTCCAGATACCGCTCATCAGCAAGCTGGTTCCGTCGATCATCGCAGCGTCGACGACCTGACCGACATTGCTCGTCACCCGCTCGTAGAGCGCGGCGAGTATTCCTGTGACCAGAAGCATCCCGCCGCCGCCGTAATCACCGACGAGGTTGAGCGGCGGAACGGGAACTTCCCCCTGGCGGGTGATGGACCGGAGGGCACCGGTCAGCGCGAGATAGTTGATATCGTGCCCAGCGGTATTCGCGAGCGGTCCCTCCTGCCCCCAGCCGGTCATTCTGGCGTAGATCAATGCAGGATTTCGTCCCAGGCAGATGTCAGGCCCCAGGCCAAGACGTTCCATCACACCCGGCCTGAATCCTTCGACGAGCACGTCGGCGTGCTCGATGGCATCAAGAGCACGGTCGCGTCCGTGTAGGTCCTTCAAATCGAGACTCAGTTCGCCGGCCCGGCCTCGACCGAGAATGCCGGCACCTTTCGTATTTTGGCCGGGCCGGTTGATGCGCAAAACTTCCGCGCCGGCGTCGGCGAGCATCATCGCGGCGAAGGGTGCCGACCCGAGCGCGGCGATCTCGACAACGCGCAGTCCACGGAGCGGGCCGCGAGAGGGGGCTGTGTGGGTCATGTGCCTTCCTTGTCGGCTGGGACGAAGATCAGGTGTGACGCTCCGTCGTCGGTGGTGGTGAATTCGGCGCGGACTCGCTGCCCGATCCGGAGCGAGGAGGACGTCGGCACCCTGGCGAGGTTCCCGTAGATCTTGGCGCCCTCGTCGAGTTCGATGACTGCGACGACGTACGGGCTCGGTAGGTGGAAACCGGTCAGGTAGGTCTTGTGGAAGGTTGCATACGTCCACAACTGTCCCTCGCCGCTCACCCGGTTCCACCGGGGGCTCTCCGTGCTTCCGCATCGAGTGCAGACCGCTTTCGGCGGGAACTGTTGGGTTCCGCAGGCCGCGCAGGTGCTGATCAACAGCTCGCGGCGGGCCAGCCCCTCGAGGTGGGCGGTCAACAGATAGCGGGGGTTCATGCCTGCGCTCCGTACACGACTGAGGTCACTACTGGAGCGGCGCACAGGTATTGGGCGATGGTCGCATCCTGTACCTGGCGGTCTCCGCAGGTTCTCCTCAGCTGGCGGACGGCCTCGACGTTCAGCGCCCACCCTTGCATGTAGCTTTCCGACAGATGACCGCCGGAGGTGTTGATCGGCAGCTCACCGCGCAGCCCGATTCGGCCGTCTTGGATCCATGCTCCGGACTCGCCCGGTGCACAGAATCCGAGGCCCTCCAGGGTGAAAAGCACATTGGGGCTGAAGTTGTCGTATGCCATCAGGACATCGACGTCGGCCCGGCTGCAATCGGCCATTGTGTACGCCTGCTTCCCCGCGGTGGCGATCGCCTCGCGCCAGAAGTCGTCCGGGGGGAAATCGGAGTTGCGTAGCTGCCCTTGTTGTCCGAACCCCAGGACATGCACGGGCGGTTGAGCGCAGTCTCGGGCTCTCTCAGCAGATGTGAGGATCATGGCCACCCCGCCGTCGTTGATCAGGCAGTAGTCGTAGATCTTCAGCGGATCGACGATGAATCGGGACTCGAGGTAGATCTCGCGTGAGATGGGATCTTTGAACACGGCGTGCGGATTCAGCGATGCGTGGTCTCGCAGGGTGACCGCGACCTGCGCCAGTTGTTCGGCGGTGGTGCCGTACTGCGAACAGTGCCGCTGGAACATCATCGCGTAGAAAGCTCCGGGCGAGGTCATCCCGTACGGCAAGGTCAGCGCCGGATTGGTGCCGTATCCCTCGGCGGCCGCGCTGGCGCTCGCGCCGCCGCCTCCATAGGTGTGCCCACCCGAGCGCCCATTGTTGCCGTACACCAGCGCGATGGTGGAGGCCATTCCGGTAGTGATGGCCAGTACCGCCATCTGGATGGCGATGCCGGTCATACGTCCCTCTGCCGGCAGCTGCGCCGTCCAGCGTGGCTCGACTCCCATCCGCGAGGCCACCGTCTCGTAACTGCTCACCCGGTTCACGATCAACCCGTCGAGGTCGCGCGCGGTCAATCCGGCGTCGGCGAGTGCGGCCTCGAGTGCGGTCAAGGCCAAATCGTCGGCGGAGGAACCCGGTAGATTGCCGAATTCGGTCGTGCCGACCCCGACCACCGCGGTGGCCGCGCGAAGTGCGGCGCGATCTGCGCGATGAACCTGCACTGAAACTCCATTTGATAATTGATACATACGGACAACTTGCAAATTACTGTGTCATTTCCGGCAGTGTTTCGCAAGAGGGGATGGGGTCGGTGGTGTTCCGAATACTTCTGTGCTGCTGGGGGATCGGCGCGCGACAGAGTGGGTTCTACCGGATGCGCGGGCATGCCAATGCGCCTCCCGGGCCCCTGAGTAGAGGAGCCCGGAAGGCCGCCGAAGTGCTGGCTGGCGCTCAGAGCGAGAAGTCGATGATTCCGCGGATGTTCTTTCCGTCCCGCAAGTCCTGATAGCCCTGGTTGATCTCGTCGAGCTTGTAGCGGGTGGTGATGAGCTCGTCGAGCTTGAGCTGACCTGCATCATAGAGTCGCAGCAGCCGGACGATGTCGTACTGCGGGTTCGACGACCCGAACAGAGTGCCCTTGATGGTCTTCTCCATGAACACCATTTCCTGGCCTGACACGTGGACAGTGAGGTTGGCGGCGTTGGACACGCCCGTGACCACCACTGTCGAGCCCTTTCCGATCACCTTGAATGCCGCTGTAATGGTTTCCTCGTCCATGGTGCCGATGAGCACGAGGGCCTGGTCGGCGCCCTGGCCCCAGGTGAGTTCGGTGACCTTTTCCTGTGCTTCCTCGGCGCTGGAGAAGACATGGGTCGCTCCGAATTTGAGCGCGGTGTCTCGCTTGAATTCGACCGGATCGACGCACACGACGTACTTCGCTCCGGCGTGCACCGCACCCTGGACCGCGTTGGTGCCCAGTCCGCCGATCCCGTAAATGACGGTGGTGTCTCCGGGGCGAACGTTGCCGGCGTTGACTGCGGTGCCCCATCCGGTCGGGACGCCGCACCCGACGAGCACCGCGCTGTCGAGTGGAAGCCAGTCGTCGACCTTCACGACCGAGTACTCAGACACAGTGGCGAATTCGGAGAAGGCCCCGAGCATGCAGAAGGCGCTGTAGTCGGTGCCGTCCTTGTGCAGCCGGAAAGTGCCGTCCGGCATGCTGCCTTCGAGAATTGTGGATCCGGCATCGCAGAGGTTCTGGCGTCCGGTCGAGCAGTACCGGCAGATGCCGCAACTCGGTGTGAAGCTGCAGACCACATGGTCACCGACCACGACCTTCTTCACTCCGGGGCCGATCTTCTCGACAATGCCCGCTGCTTCGTGTCCGCCCACCATCGGATAGCGCACGGCTAGATCGCCGTCCATCATGTGCAGATCCGAATGACACAGTCCGGCCGCAGACATCCGCAACATGACCTCCCCGGGGCCGGGATCGTCGATGTCCAGCTCCACGATCTCGAAGGGGGCGTGGGGTGCGGTCAGTACGGCAGCGCGTGTCTTCATTGTTCTTCCGATCGTTCGAGGGGGTTTCAGCTGTGCATGGTCCAGACGGACTTGGTTTCCAGATATCCGTCGAGGCTGTCAGGGCCCAGGTCACGGCCGTAGCCGGACTGGTGGAACCCACCGAAGGGAGCTGCTGGATCGGTCAATCCCCAGCCGTTGACGTAGACGGTCCCGGCCTGCAGTCGGCGTGTCATCGTCTGGACGGTGTTCACGTTCTTCGTCCAGATACCCGCGGCCAAGCCGTAGTCGCTGGCATTTGCTCGTTCGATGACCTCGTCGATGTGGTCGAAGGCAAGAACCACGAGGACCGGACCGAAGATCTCCTCGCGGACACATTCCATATCGTCGGTCACGTTGGCGATGATCGTCGGGGGGTAGAAGTGTCCGGTCAGATCGGCGGGAACCTGCGCGGGCTGATAGACCGTGGCGCCCTCGTCCTTTGCACGTTGGACGTATCCCTGGACGCGCTCGAGTTGCGCACCGTTGGCGAGTGGCCCGAAGTCGACGCCCTCGTCGAGTCCGTGTCCAATCCTCAACTGCCCTGCGATCGAGGTGAGCTGTTCGATTACCTCGTCGTGAATGTCCTTATGAACGAACAAACGGGATGGGGCACTGCAGGTCTGGCCGGAGTGCCAGAAGATGCCACCCGCAGAACCGGTCACCGCCTCCTCTACATCGGCGTCGGGGAGGATGATGTTGGCGGACTTGCCGCCCAGTTCCAGGGTCACCCGTTTGACGTCCTCTGCGGCTTGACGGGCGATGTGCTTGCCGACCTTCGTCGAACCGGTGAATGTGAGCTTATTGACCCCCGGATGGGTGACCAGTGCTTGACCAGCGGTGCCGCCTGTGCCGGGCACGACGTTGAGCACGCCGGGAGGCAGTCCGGCCTCGATGGCCAGCTCCGCCAGCCACAGCGCCGACAGGGGTGTTTCCTCGGAAGGCTTGAGGACAATCGTGCACCCGGACGCCAAGGCGGGACCGATCTTCCAACCGCACAGCAGAAGTGGGAAGTTCCACGCGGTGATCGCGCCCACCACTCCGACCGGTTCGCGTTCGGTGCGTACGTGAATGTTGGGATGAGACACCGGGACGGTCGAACCGACGATCTTGGTGGGCCAGCCGGCGTAGTAGTGGAACGCCCGCGCGGCGAACTCGACATCGATGTTTCGTGCTGCGCCGAGAACCTTCCCCGCATCGAGGACCTCGAGCTGGGCGAAGTCGTCGGCGTGCTGGTAGATCAGATCGCCGATGCGATGAAGGATGCGTCCGCGGTCCAGTGGACTCATCTGCCGCCACGGGGCGGACTCAGTGAACGCGCGCCGGGCGGCATCGACCGCGGCGGCGACATCGTCCACTCCTCCGGAGGCCGTAACCGCGATCTGGCGGCCGGTTGCCGGGTCGAAGACGGGTATCTCCTCTCCGCTGAGCGCTGAGCGTCGTTCGCCGTCAATGAAAACGTGCGGAGCGGTCTTCAGACGCTCGACGACAGCGGAGGACAGAAGGTGATCAGTCGATGCGGTGATTGTCATCGTGCCTCTCAAATGGATATGTGATACATCAGGTGTGACTCACGTTACGTCATCGAAGTGCTTCAAGTCGAGTCCGCCCAACCGCCCAGCGCGTCCGACACGCGGCCCTTCCGCCGCCTCGGCGGCGCATAGACAGAAGAAGAGACTGTTCAGGGCCATTTACCTGATGCCACTGTTAGTGGGGGAAGCTGTCGGCTTATGACGTAACGCTGTGCCGACGGGACCGCTACACTAACCAGTGTTGATGATTGATCAAATAAGGGGAGTCGATATGACAGCGTTCGACGCCGGAATCGATGTGCCGAGCAGTGCTGCACGCAACGGTGGCCGACGTGAGGACGCTCGTCCTCAGGTCCTGCGGCGGAACATGAGTGGTCAGGTCGTCGACTACATCAAGACGATGATCTTCGACGGGTCTTTGATCCGGGGGCAGCGAGTGCCCCAGGACCAAATCGCCAAAGATCTCGGGGTCAGTCGCCTGCCGGTTCGGGAAGCGCTCATCGCCCTCGAAGCCGAGGGATTGATCGACTCCGAACCGCATCGTGGTTCCTTCGTCGTTCCCATCCTGCGCGAGGACATCGACGATCACTACCGGATCTACGGAATGGTGCAGGGGCTCGCATCGCGACGCGCCGCATCCCGGATCACCCAGCCAACGCTTGCACGGCTGCACGAGCTGCACGAACTCATGCAGAAGAGCGACGATCCTGACCGTCTGCACAACCTGAACTGGGAGTTCCACGCCCTCATCAACCAAACGGGTGGCAGCCGGCGCCTACTGTCGGTGCTGCGGCAGCTTGCCAAAAATCTGCCACGGGCCGTATACGAGGCACCCCCCGGCGCGAGCCCCGAAGCCAACCGGAGTCACCAGAAGATGCTGGACGCTTTGGAGCGGGGGGACGGGGCAGGGGCAGACGCTGCATCACGCGAACACGTTCAGTTCGAGGGGGAGTACGTGATCGCCAAGCTCAAGCGCGATGGGATCCTCGCCGACGACGACTAACGGCAGGCGAAAGACCAGTCAGTGGCCGGGATCACCGGACTTCCCCGTCGACGACGAGAAGAAATGGCCCTGGCGCTGGCCGGCGTCCGCCTTGTCAGTTAATCGGGTAGTCGAATCGCCGCTGTTTCAAGACGAGCGCAATGACTTCCGCCCGTGTCCGCATGCCCAGCTTCCGCAGGATGTGGCTCACATGAAAGCGCACAGTGCTCTCGGCAATGTAGAGCTGCTGTCCGATTTCTCGATTGGACGAGCCGTCGACCAGGCACTCGAGCACGTCGCGTTCTCGACCGCTCAATGATGCGCCGCGCGTTCCACCGCCCCCGTGATCGGTGTCGCACGGAACGGCGATGAGCTGGCCCAGGATGTCGAGAGCTGCGCCACGGGCCGCGCGGTCATCGAGCCCATCTGATCGCAGTGCCGTCACGGCACGGTGGACAGCAAGCCACCCGGAGGCGCCGAGAACTGCCTCGTTCCGCGAATGGCAGCGGTCACGATCAGGAAGGGTTGTCGCCACTTGCTCCTCTTTCACTACTCGACGCCCCTCGATTGTATCAAATCGGCCTCCTTGGTCGGTGTGGCGATGACACGTTCGGAAGACCTGTGTCTCAAAAACTGCAGGTAACGGCTGTTCAGCGAGAACGCTTCGTGGAATCCCGTGCCGAAACCGCACAAAAACTTGATAAGTGATGCAAAAACCCGCAAACTATGTGGCGCTCGCCACTGCGCGATCTCGCTCCTCCTTGAGCCCCCTCGACGCCACCAGGAGACCCCATGACAGAAATTGCCGTTGACGACGACGGTTTGCGCGAAAGACCCCCAACCACCACTCTTGCCGCGGATGATCGGCTGCGGCCCTATCACTGGGCTGTCATGGTGCTGGGGGTGCTCGGTTATGCGACCATCGCGGCCGACGCCGCAATTTTCCCCACCAGTTACCCACTCGTCCAACAAAGCCTGGGTTTCTCCGACAGTGCCGTCGGATACATCTATGCAGGCGGATTCTTCACCTGCGGTGTCATCGCCATGTTCCTCATCGGCCCATTGACGGACCGATTCGGCCGTAAACCTCTCTTCGTAGCGGCTATCGCGATTTGCTCGGCGTTCACGATTCTTACTGGATTTGCTTGGAACACCACGTCATTCGGAATTCTCCGGTCGATTGCAACCATCGGTTATGTCTCGTGGGGGCTGGCTACCGTCCTCATTGCGGAATCGGTACCCGCGAAGCATCGCGGATGGATGACCGGGACCGTTCCAGTGGGGTGGGCAATCGGATTCGGATCATCGGCCTTCTTCTCCGAACACATCGCCGCCAGCATGGGATGGCGGGCGGTGTTCTGGATCGTCGGCATACTCCCGTTGGCCTTCGGTATCGCCGTCTCCTTCGTCATCAAGGAAACACCGCACTTCCAGGATCTCCAGCATGCCCGTCGAACTGGGTCGAGCAGGTTCCACATCGACGTCGCCAAGACGGAGAAGAGTGTGCTCTCCCAGCTGTGGGCGGCCGATATGCGTCGCCGCACCATCGGGGTGACCCTGTTCTTCCTCTTCATCGTGCCCCAATACGCCATCATGTCCTACTTCGGACTGAGCTTCCTGCAGGGTAAGGACATTTCGTTCCTCGAGGCCAACCGGGCGATCACCTGGGCAAACTGGCTCGGGATCGTCACCATCCTCGCCGCCAGTTTCGTCACACGGGGCAAGGGTGCCCACTACACCCTCACCGCCGTCGGGGTGCTTGGATCCGTATGCGCACTCTTCATGGTGTACCTGGCGACACCGTCGACGATCGTGCCCTGGTTCATCGTGTACGTCTTGATCACCATCGGTCTCTGGGGCGGGTCCTCGAATTTTCTCCAGGAAGCCTTCCCCACGCGTATTCGTGGCACGGGCGGAGCATGGGGTTCGGGCATGCTGTGGACCAGCTACGGGACTCTCGCGCTCATTGTCGCCCCTCTGCTGACCGTCTACAGCTGGAATGTGTTGGTCATCGTCTTCGGTGCCGTTCTACCGCTGATCGCGCTGGTCGGCCTGTGGATGGTCCCACGGCCGAAGGCACTCAACTCCAACCTCGAGGACCTGGTGCACTGACATGCGCTGCCGCGCAAACGGAACCAACCGGAGCCTTGCACCCCCACTGTCGAATGCAACTACCCCGCCTCGCCCCACCTGCCTCCGGCCGAGCGACACGACGCACTGGCCAGAAGGGAGAACACAATGAAAGTTTTCGACGTCGCAGACCAGGGTCACGGCCCACCCGTGCTCTTCAGCCACGGCACGCTCCTGGACCGGACCATGTTCGCCGAGCAAACCGCTGCTCTGGCTGATCGCTATCGAACCGTCGCCTACACCAGCAGGGCCGGAACGTCGGAATACGGCACCGAATACGACCTCGACTCCCTGGTCACCGATTGTCTGGAAGTGGCCGCCCGAGCAGAAATCGACCGATTCGTACTGGTGGGAATGTCGGTGGGCGGTTTCATGGCGATCGAGCTGGCCCTGAAGTACCCGGAACGGCTGGCCGGGCTCATCCTGATGGACACGATGGCCGACGCCTATACCAGCGAGGAGAAGACGCAGTTCGCAGAGGTGTTCCGCCCCATGAAGAGCGAAGACCCCATCCCCGCGAGCTTTTCGCAGACCTTTGTTCCGATCATTTTCGGCCCGCAGGCCATCGCGAACCGTCCCGCCTTGATCGATTCGTGGGTGCACAAGTGGCGGACTAGACCATCACGGTCGGTATGGGGCGAATACAACTCGTGGATCAGCAAGAGTGAACGCCTCTCCCGCCTGTCCGAGATACAGATTCCGACCCTCATCGTGCACGGTGAGGACGACAACGGCATCGACATTTCCGCCGCCGAACGGATGCACGCCCGGATACCGGGATCGGCTTTCGCGCGAATCCCTGGTGCGGGTCACTTGGTGACCGAGGAGAACCCCGATGCCGTGACAACGGCGCTGACCACCTTCCTCGATGCGCTCCCGCGTTGGTAGACCCAGCGATGCAGTTTTGACCAACCATGAACTACCTGCCCGCCCCGTCGAGCGGCTTCGTCATCGACGCCGCGCCGAACTGATGATCGACGGCGAGCTATCCGCATGAGAGTTTCTCGACTCCAGCCACCGTGTACCACGCCGTGGCCCACCCCCGCACGTTTACTGCTTCTCTGGAGGAACCATCATGAGCGTGTCTGAAAAACGCTCCACCACAAAGATGTTGCGCGTGACCGCAGCAGGATTCGCCGGCACTGCCCTCGAGTACTACGACTTCTTCCTGTACGGCACCGCCGCAGCCCTCGTGTTCGGGCCCTTGTTCTTCCCGTCATACAGCCCGCTGGCGGGGACCCTCGCCTCCTTCGCGACTTTCGCGGTCGGATTCCTGGCCAGGCCGTTGGGCAGTGTTCTCTTCGGCGGAATGGGGGACAAGGTCGGTCGGCGCAAGACGCTCGTGTTTTCGTTGTTGATGATGGGCACCGCGACGGTTCTGATCGGCGTACTTCCGACATTCGAGCAAGTCGGTTGGTTCGCTCCGCTCCTTCTGGTCACCCTCCGATTCGTGCAAGGCATCGCGATGGGCGGAGAGTGGGGTGGAGCTGCTCTGATGCTCGTCGAGCATTCACCCCCGCACCGGCGCGGGCTCTACGGAAGCACCGTTCAGATGGGGGTACCCGGCGGACTCCTGCTGTCGACCATCGCCATCACCGTCAGTGACCACATTTCCGGCGACGCTTTCGACACCTGGGGATGGCGGATCCCGTTCCTGCTCAGCGCCGTCCTCTTCGCCATCTCGATGTTCATCCGCCTCGGCGTCGAGGAAACTCCGGACTTCACGGCACTGCAGACCGCGTCCGCCCAGCAAAGCACCCCGGTGCGTTCACTACTGCGCAATCAATGGCGGGAAGTCGCTCTGGCCGCGGGCGTCATCGCGCCTGGAGGCATCCTGTTCTATCTGGTGTCCACCTACGCCGTCTCCTACGGCACCACGATCTTGGACCTCAGCCGCACCACGATGCTCAATGCGCTGCTCGCCGCATCGATCGTCTATCTGATCAGCCTGCCGGTATCCGGTCATCTGAGTGACCGGTTCTCCCGCCGCATCGTCATTCTCACCGGGTGCTTCACCGCTCTGTTCGGAGGTTTCGTGCTGTTCGCGCTGATGGATACCGGGTCGGGCTGGGCCGCGTTCTTGGGCATCACCTTCATGCTGGCGGTGGTGCATTCGGCACTGCAAGCCCCGCAGCCGGCGTTCCTTGCGGAGCGATTCAGTGTCGATGTCCGGTTCAGCGGCGTCGCGTTGAGTCAGGCGCTGTCAGTCAGTGTCATCGGTGGCACCGCCCCGTTCATGGCGACGCTGTTCTACAGCTGGACACACTCCACCTGGCTGATCTGTACCTGGCTCGCACTCTGGAGCGTGGCTGGGGCCCTCTCGACGATCGCGCTCAGCAGGAGACCATGCGCGATCGACGATGCCGACCAGCGACCGGCCGATACCGACCGGGACCCCCGACTCGGTGCGTCACGACAACTGACCGGCACCCACGAGTAGTTCCGTAGATGCGCATAGCTCCGCGGACACCGCATCCGCGGAGCTATGCGCCGGGGGTGCCCGGCGCGCCACCGACGTAACGCCACTCGATCCGACCACGCAGTCCGCCGAGAATCTCGGCGGGCGTCGTCCCGAGCGCGTGAGCCCACCGCTGCGCACCCGCGGTGCTGCCCACAGTTCCCCCGAACAACACGGCGCGATCTCCTTCGACCACATCGGTGTCGGTCCCGAGGTAGACCAGTATCTGATCCATGCATACCCGCCCGACCTGAGGGCGCCACCTGCCGCCCAGCAGCACCGACATGCGGCCACCCAGCGCACGCGGAATCCCGTCCGCGTACCCCACAGGCAGCAGTGCGATCGAACAGTCCCTCTCTGCCACCCACCGGAATCCGTACGAGACCCCGTCGCCCGCCGCGATCTTCTTCACCAGCGCCACCTCCGCCGACAACGTCAGGGCCGGAACCAGTTCCGCTTCGAGGGCAGAACCGGTTGGCGCGACACCGTACAGACCGAGATCGGCGCGGACCAGGTCGAAGCGTAAGTCACTGCGACGCAGCGCCTGCGCGCCGGCGAGATGGGCGGATTCGAAGGTCACCCCGGCTGCGCGTGCGAACCGTAAGTACTCGAGAAAATGGGCGCGGTCTCGATCCACCACAGAGTCGGCATTCGTGTCGTCGCCGGTCGACGAGTAGATGCCGCGAACGTGCACCGTCCCCTCCGATTGAGCGGCGCGTAGCGACCGGATCAGATCTGCCCAGTGCGGGACCCGCTGGGGTGCACGTCCGCAGTCGACGGCCACCTGGACCGTCGCAGTTGTCCCGCACCGTGCCGCCGCCCTCACGGCCGCCACCTGATCGGCGGATTCAACCGTTACGGCGATGCCGGTTCGTATTCCCGCGTCGAGGCAGTCCTCCCCGTACCCACGTACCGGCGCGAACGCCAGGATCGGGGCGCCGATACCGGCCCGGCGAAGTGCGCACCCTTCATCGATCGTCCGAACCCCCAGTTCCCGCGCCCCAGCCGCCAAGGCGGTGACCGCGACCGGCACCGCACCGTGGCCGTACGCGTTGGCCTCGACTACCGCCATCAACGACGCCGTCCCGGCCCGAGCGGCCAGGGCCCTCGTGTTCCGGGAGGTGGCGTCCAGGTTCACACAGGCCTCGATCGCCGGTCGACGGCCCTCCAGAGATCCGGCGCCGGGAGCGACAGCGGTCTCCGTGTGGATGGCTGACACGGTTCTGGCCCTCGATTCAATGGCAAGCGCCCACCCATACAGGGGTGGGGAGGACGGAGTGCCTCGGACGAGGCTGCGAATTCTGCCTGACACCTTACTCGGCCACAACCTCGGTCATCGGGCATGTAATTTGACCACGTTAAGCCCGGTTCGGTCGACTGCCAGATTATCCTCGATTCAGTAGGCGAGGTGGGTGATGACCCGATTCAAGGCACCAGATGCCGGTCCGAGGGGATAGATGGCCGAGACCGATCCGGGGGCAACACAGCGCGACCAGACTCCAGACATCGCCACGGAGCTGGCGGCGGAGGGATTCGAGTGCGCCACCGAGATCGGACGGGGCGGCTTCGGGGGGGTGTACCGCTGCGAAGAGCGGACTCTCGATCGCGTCGTCGCGGTCAAGGTGCTCACCACCTATCACGACTCGGAAGGCGTGGCCCGCTTTCTCCGTGAGCAAAAAGCAATGGGACGCCTGTCCGGGCACCCCAACATAGTCACGATTTATCGCGTCGGAACGACGGGCGCCGGCCAACCGTACCTCGTCATGCACTACCACGAGCCGGGCTCCCTCCAGGCACTGATCGAGTCGGGTCCGATTTCCTGGACCCGTGTCCTGCACCTCGGGATCAAGGTGGCCGACGCGCTCGAGGCCGCCCACCAGCAATCCATCCTGCACCGAGACATCAAACCCGCGAACATCTTGATCGACACCTTCGGAGAGCCGCAGCTGACAGATTTCGGCATCGCCCGCATCACCGGCGGATTCGAGACCACGGCCGGTGTCGTGACCGGATCACCCGCCTACACCGACCCCGACGTGCTGCTCGGGCATCCCCCCAGCCCAGCCGGCGACATCTACAGCCTCGGAGCGACCCTGTTCAGCGCGCTCACCGGACACGCGGCCTTCGAACGGCGCAGCGGTGAGCCTCTGATCGCTCAGTTCCGGCGCATCACAAATCCGACCGGTCCCTTGCTAGGTGACTGGCGGGGAGACATCCCCGAGGAACTCTGCACTGCGATCGAGCATGCCATGGACCGCGATCGCGGCAACCGTCCCCGCTCGGCAGCCGAACTTGCGGACCAGTTACGCCGCGTCCACCACAACTCCGAGAGCAGCGCACCCGAGGGGATCGCGCCAGAATTGAGCGCCGACCCGGAACACCATTCATCAACGTCCGGTTTCCAATCCCCGTCACCGCACTCGCGGACGCCGACACCCTCCGGTCGGTACTCGGCACCTCCCACGCCCGCCACCAGATTCCGACCACCACCACCGAGCCGCACCCTGGTCACCCGTGCCCGCCTGATGCAGGCTCTCCACACCGATCGACGGCGGCGCCTGGCCGTGATTCACGCACCCACCGGCTACGGAAAAAGCACCACGGCGGCACAGTGGCTCCGTCAGCTCGCCGACGAGGGCATCGCCACCGCATGGTTGACCGTCGACCGAGACGACAACAATCCGCTGTGGTTCCTCGCACATCTCATCGAAGCCGTCACCACCGCATTGCCGGCCGTGGCGACCGACTTGCGGGACACCTTCGAAGCACACGGTGACCACGCATGCCCGCACGTGCTGACAACGCTGATCAACACACTGCACGATCAGGACCAACACCTGGCCCTCGTCGTCGACGACTGGCATCGGGTCTCGGATCCCTCGAGTGTGGCGACGCTGACGTACCTACTGGACAACGGGTGCCACCACATCCAGGTCATCGTGACCAGTCGCAGCAAAACAGGACTGCCGATGAGCCGAATGCGCGTTCTCGACGAACTGGTCGAGATCGATTCGGCAGTACTGCGATTCGACGAAGAAGAAACACGCACCTTCCTCACCGAAACATCGGGAGTGGACCTGGCGACAAGTGACATCGCCAACCTGGCGAGGTCGACCGACGGGTGGGCCGCCGCCATCCAGCTGGCGTCGCTATCTCTGCGCTCGTCCGCGGACCCCGCCGGTTTCATCGAACACCTCTCGGGCCGCCACCAAGCGATCGGAGATTTCCTCGCCGAGAACGTCCTCGACTCCATCGACACGGACACACGCGCATTTCTGCTGGCCACCGCCATTCCCGACCGCATCTGCGCCGACCTCGCCTCCACCCTGACCGACGTGCGACGCGGACAGGCGATGCTCGAGCTGATCGAAGAACGCGACCTGTTCCTGCGCCGAGTCGACGACGAAGGACACTGGTTCCGCTACCACCACATGTTCGCCGAATTCCTACGCGGCCGCCTCGACACCGACTTTCCCGGACGATCGACGCAGTTGCATCGCTCCGCCTCCACCTGGTTCGCCGAGCACCACTTCCTCAGCGAAGCGGTCGATCACGCACTGCGTGCCGGCGATACGACCGGTGCGGTGGAACTGATCGAACGCGACGGGACGTATCTGCTCGAGCATTCGCAGATGTCGACGTTGCGTGGACTCGTCGACAAGCTGCCGATCGACAGCGCGGTATCGAATCCGCGGCTGCAGCTCGCCGCCGCCTGGTCGAACATCCTGCTCTACAACCCCGACCCGGCTCTGCAGGCACTCGACCGCGTCGATACCGCGCTCACCCACCGCAGCGACCCGGACACCCCCGCGCTGGCCGCCGAAGCGTCGGTGGTCAGAGCAGTCGTGGAATTGCGCGCCGACCGCGCCTCTCGCATCGACGACTTGGTGCGTCCGTGTCTCGATCGACCCGATGACCTCAGGCCGTGGGTCGTATCCGTCGCGGCGAACGTCGCGACGTTCGCCGCAATCTGCCAAGCGGACTATCGCGCCGCCTATGCCCTTCAGCAATGGGCCGCAACGTATCACCAGCGGAACAACGGGCCGTACAACTCGGTGCACGGACACTGTTGGGTGGGTATAGCCGCCTTCGAGCAACTCGACGTGAGCTTGGCGGAATCGAGTTTCCGAACCGCGATGAAGATCGCTCAGCAAATGGATGGACGTCGGTCGTACACAGCTCGGCTGGCCGGGGGCCTGCTCGGTGAAGTTCTGTACGAGAAGGGTCAGATCGTCGAGGCCGAGCGACTGCTCGACGACGGATTCGACCTCGGGCCACACGCGGGCGCCGTCGACTTGAAGATCACCCGGTACGTCGTCGGAGCCCGAATCAAAGCGATTCGCGGTGACCGTTCGGCGGCGGTTCAACGGCTGGACGAGGGCGCACGATTCTCCATGCAGATGCAGCTGCCGAGGCTCCACAGCGCCATCGTCAACGAAGCGGCGCGCCTGGATCTCGTCCTGCCGTCCTCAGATGCACAACCTGAGGACCTCACCTATGCCGAACGCGCCGAGCAAGTGTCCGGTCTCGACGAGGCGATCGCGCAGTACCGGGAGGAGGCGGCAATCCGGGGATTGGTGCGAACCGGATCCCCGGCGAATACCGACCTCGCATGCCAGTGGGCCAGAGAGTGGGCAGAGCGCCTCGCGGACAGCGAACGCCACCGGGCCGCGCTGCGGGCCCGCCGACTGCTGGCCGGCTGCCTCGCCGCATCCGGCCGCAGCGAAGAAGCCGGAAAGGTGCTCACCGAGGTGATAGCCCGCTGCTCGCAGGCCGGGTTGGTGCGGTTCCTCGCCGACGGGGGCGAACACGTCATGGACACCCTCCAACACATCGTCGACACCGACCATCCACCAACTCATCCGCCGCACTCGTCGGACGTGCCCCGCGACTTCTTGTTGGCGGCGCTCGCGGCTGATGCCGGCCTGACGTGAGACCCCCTACCGCAGGGGGGACACCGCATCGTCGGTGTTGTGCTGAACTGACTGCCGGGCAACGGTTCCCGCGGCAGAGAAGAGGATCAGGCCCGCCCCGATGGCGAGCCAGATGGCCGCCGTAAGCATGCCGATGCCAAATCCCCACGGGCTGACCCCCGAAGCGAGTGCCGGACCGGCGCTGGCACCGAGGAAGGTAAAGGATCCGTACAGTGCCGTTGCGCCGCCCGTTTCCTCCGGATGTACTTGCGCCAGAAGTGATTCGACGATGGCCGACGCCGTAATGGCGATGGCCGCCACGAGCACCAGCACCGTGATCGACAAGGCAACCAGGGAACCTGACAGAACCGATCCGCCCGCAGACATCGCCGCCACACCCATCGCCGCCGCGCCCCGGCGGGTCGGTCGGCACCGCCTCAGCACCCGACCCAGAAATGGAATGACGAGCAGCGCCGGCACGGTGGCCAATCGCAGCACCTGCAGGGCCTCGGGATTTCCGGCAATTGAAGGCGGCCCCACCAGCGAGATGGTGGTGAAGATGCTGACATACGCCCCGAGGAAAGTGGCTGCAGCACCAAACAGCGCGACCAACCGCCACCTGCCCAGAATCGTCACCAGGACTCCGAAAAGCCGCGTACCACGGGGGTGGTCCCTGGGCCGCGCCCTCGGAACCAACGCAGCAACTGCCACGGTTGCCAGCACGAGCGCGCCTGCGCCGACCACAAAGACCGCGCGCCAGCCAGCAGCAGCGGCGATTATCTGCGCAGCGACGGGAACTACCGCCGCAGCGGCGAGAAAACCGCTGGTCAAGCAGCTCAAAGCGAGTAGGCGGTGGCGCGGATCGATGCTCTCGGCGATATATGTGAACGCGGCCGGGGCGAAGGCGGCGGCTGCGCAGCCCTGCCCCGCGCGAGCGATCAACTCCAGAAGGAGCGTGGACGGCAGCGCTGCCAGCAGGGTGGCGACCGCGGCGGCGAACAGGCCGACCGTCATCACGGTATGCGGCCCGAACCGCGACGCCAGCGGCCCCGCGGCGAGGAAGCCGAGAGCATAGGCGACGCCGAACACAGTGGAGGTTGCCGTCACGTACGCAGGGTCGACACCGAAGGTAGCGGCCATCTGCGGAAGTAGCGCCAGTACCGAGTACATCTGTCCCACAGCGGTGATGGCCGTAACGGTGAGAATGACGATTACTCGTCCGGACGGGGCATATCGATCCCGGACTACGTTGATCGGACCGATGTCGGTGTTCGGCTGTAGGCCCACACCGCCTCCTTCGTGCGTTCCCGATGGGTGAACCGTGTGATGGTCGCGCCTTTCGCTTCGTGGTGGCCCAGTAGCACACCGGGCACGGATCGTGGGCCCCCCATCAGCGGCTCCGGCGCAGGTCCATCCGGTAGCTGTAGCGGCGGGGATTGAGTCGCGAGGTGGTGAACTCGACCGGCCGCCCCCCGGCGTCGTGGTACAGCCGCTCGATGAGCAAGACGGCGTCTCCCGCCGAGCATCCGATCAGTTCGCTCTCCGCCTCCGCGGCTTGGGTGGCGTGGATATTCTGAGTTGCGGAGACGATGCTCTCGGGTAGTAATCGCTCTGCCGATTGAATGATCGTGCTGTCGGTCTCCCACAGTCCCCGCTCGATCACGTTGTCCGCCAATGAAGAAACCATGTAGTGCCGGGTCAAGGCGAAAGGCGCATGGTTGTAGCAGCGTTGGACGAGTGCGCAGCGGACGTCTGAGATATCCGCACCGAGGTCGCGGGCGATCGCGGGCTCGCTCACTCCCCGTCGGAAAGGCTCGAGTAACCGGGTGGTGGTGCCGGGCCAGCTCATGATTTCGTCGAGCGATCCGATTGCACGCTGGTAGCGACCTGAGTTCGTCTCGTGCCCAATCAAGTACGTGCCACTGCCCTGGACGCGGTGCACCATGCCCTCCTCGACCAGGTGACCGATCGCTTGCCGGATCGTGTGTCTGCTGACGCCGAAACTCTGCCGAAGTTGGTCTTCGGTGGGCAGCTTGTCACCCACGGCGTACTCACCGCGTTCGGCTCGCCGCCGAAGTTGTTCGGCGACAAGCCGGTACGCGGGACGCCTGAGATACGAATGCGTCTCCACAATCACGCCTGTCTGTCATTTCCTCGCGGAGGGTGCTTCCTCGCTGAACAGCGACACCCCGCGGGTCTCGGGCAGATACCGCAGCAGAAGCACGAACGACAGCGCTGCAATCGCGACCAGGTAGAGAGCGGGCGCGACGATGAGCGCTGCCGCAGCTGCGATGGCGGTGGCGATGAACGGGCCGGGCCCGCCGATGAGGGCCTGCGCGACGTTGAAGCCGATCGAGCTACCCGTCACCCGCAGTCGGGCCGGGAAGAGCTCGACCATGAGAACGCCGAGCATGACATTGGCCAGAGCCTCGAAGGCCGCGAAAATCACCAGGCCGATCAGGGCGAGGTACCAGGTGCCGGTCGAGAGCAGAACGAAGCAGGGGACCGCGGTCAGAGCAATGCCACCGGCGCCGAGCAGCATCGTGCGTCGACGACCGATACGGTCGCCGATCATCCCTGCCACGGGGCACATGAGCGAGTAGATGAGCAACCCGAGCACCGCGAGTTCGAGGGCGGCGGTCTTGGTCATGTGGACCTCGACAGTGAGGAAGGTGACCACGAAGGTTGCAAGGTAGTAGAAGCCGAGGCCGGTCACCGCGGTGCAGACGAACACCAGGAGGATTCCGGATCGGCTGTGCTTGCCGGCGTTGCGCAGGGGGGCGTGCTCGACCTCGTGAGCGCGCTGGAGCTCCTGGAATACGGGAGTGTCCTCGAGCCGGAGCCGGACGTAGAGGCCGAGGACGGCCAGCGGGCCGGCGACAAGGAAGGGGACGCGCCAACCCCAGGTCGTCATCTGGTCGTCGGACAGCAGGGTGGTCAGCAGCAAGGTCACCGCACCCCCGGCCATGACCCCGATGCCGGCGCCGGCGGAGACCACACTGCTCCACAGCCCGCGTCGGCGGGCCGGTGCATATTCGACGAGGAAGGCAGCTGCGCCGGCGTACTCGCCACCCGCGGAGAATCCTTGGGCGCACCGAAGGAGCACCAGAAGAGCGGGAGCGGCAAGGCCGATCGTGGCGTAGGTCGGCAGGATGCCGATGCCGATGGTGCAGATACCCATGACGACGATTGCGAGTGAGAGCGCCGCACGGCGACCGGCGCGATCGCCGAAAGCCCCGATCAGCAGCCCCCCGAGCGGACGAAAGAGGAACGCGACGCCGAAAACGGCGAGGGAGGCCAACAGCGACGTAGTGGCGTTCCCGGACGGAAAGAACAGCGCCCCGATGGTCGCGGCCAGAAACCCGTACACCGCGAAGTCGAACCACTCGAGGAAGTGGCCGATGCCCGCGGCGACGGCCACGCGTCGAGACACGTGGGGTGCCAGCGTCCCCGATGAGGTCAGCGCATCAGTCGTCGGTGCATCTCCCGCAATCGTGGGGGGTAACGGCGATACAGGGGGTGGGTTCGTCATCGAGGTCTCCTCGGGAAGCGTCGTGGACTTCTTTCGCCACGACGTGAATTTGGTCCTGCGGGAATCTGATCGGTCTTTTGGCGCGCCCATGATCCTCCGCCTGGCAGCTCGCAGTGAAGTAAGCCACAGTTGTACGGATGACTTGAAGCTAGTCAGGGTCGGTGCTTGCGTCAACCCCTCAAAAGTTGCGCGCCGGCCGCTGGGCGGGAACTGGCCGACGAAAATGCTGTGAACTGGCAATTGAATGCCCACTGGCGTCTAGTCCATGGGCGGAATGGGAAGGGGTCGGTTTCCATTTGCGTCATGATTGACAGATGTAAGACTTCGCAATAGTGTCTCAAGTCATACGGACAAATTGTGGCGACGGCGGGGATCGGATCCGCGTCCGCGGGCGGCTCCCACAGGAACCGCAACTGACGTGTCCACGAATCATGGAAGGGAAGTGCGCATGTCTGGCAGCACGATCGCCGAACGACTCGGTGTCTTCGCCGCAGGTCTGGAGGTCGATGCGCTTCCACAATCGGTCGTCGAGCGGACGACAGGGTGCCTCATCCACGCGTTGGCGGTGGGGATGGCCGGGTCTGCGGCCGGCTTCGGTCGACAGGCCGAGCAGGCCAGCCCTGGAGTGAGTTCGCCTCCGAACCTGGAGGGATACGCCCGCTCGCTGGTGACCGGGCAATGGCATCCGGCCTCGACGGCGGCCTTCATCAACGGAGTGCATCTGCATGCCCGGGCGCAGGAAGACACACACGGTACTTTTCATCCGGGAGTGAGCGTCATCCCCGCAGCCCTGGCGGCCGCAGAGTCCAGCGCTGTCGACGGCCGGACCCTGCTGGCGGCGGTGGTCGCGGGTTACGAGGTGGGTATTGCACTGTCGGGGCCGCTCACGGACCTGACCACCCCGCCCTTTCGTGCGACGGCGGTCTTCGGGCCGGTGGCTGCCGCCGCTGCCGTCGGGCGGATCCGCGGCCTGAGCGGCGAACGCATGACCTCCGCACTGGCGATCGCCGCATCGATCTCGGGCGGCACGTCCGAATCGTTCGGTGCGGGAACCGACGAGTGGCATTTCCAGTCGGGGATCGCGGCGACGAGCGGGCTGATGGCAGCGCAACTCGCCGAAACCGGTGTCGCGGGGTCCCGGACGGCGTTCGAGGCCGAAGCAGGATTCCTCGACTGCTTCTCGCGATCGCGGGAGGCAGCGGAAACACTCGCCCGTGACCTCGGCCGGTCCTGGAACATCCTCGACGTCACCTTCAAGCCGTACCCGGTGTGTGCGTTCAATCAGGCGCCGGCCATGCTCGCGGTGCGGCTTCGCGAGTCCGGTCTCCGCGCCGACGAGGTCGCGTCGATCCGGCTGCGGATGAACGAACGCGAAGCCACCTATCCGGGCATGCCCTCGCGGGGGCCCTTCGCCAGCACCTCACAGACACTCATGAGCGCCAGATTCGCCTTCGCGACCGGTCTCGTCCAAGGCGACATCACCTACGACCTGCTGCAACAGTTCACCGATCCCCAGGTGCTCGACCTCATCGGCAAGATCGACCTCGTCGCCGAGCCGGGACGCTCAGCGAAAACCGCACACGCCACCGTGACCCAGATCGACGGCACCACGGTCCACGACGCCATCGAGGACTCCGATGCGATGCTGTCGTGGCACATGGACGGCGTCGTCCGCAATGCCGAACGCCTCGCGACCGAGATTCCGTTGGTGGCAGAGGAATTGGAGACCTTGGTCGACAGCGTGGCCACGTTGCCGCAGGCGTCCTCCGTCGACCCGTTGATCCGGTCGGCACTGGCGGGAATCTCCGTCGGAACGTGAGGACAGCATCCCCACATCCTCCTTGATGTGCGCGGTACCTCGAAGCCGATACCGCGGCCCCAATTGACAGTGCCGGGCACTCGGTCCGGCCGTGAAACGAGAAAGAGCACTATGACCGAGAACGTCGTTGCCACCGCCGAGAGACGAAACAGTGAACTCCAACACCGAAAGATGTACATCGACGGCGAATGGGTCGATGCGATTTCCGGTGAGGTTTTCGAGACCGTCAACCCGTACAACGGGCAGGCCTGGGCCACTGCACCACTCGCTGGACCGGCCGACGTGAAGAAGGCCGTCGAGGCCGCACGCCGGGCGCTGTCCGGGCCGTGGGGATCGATGTCCGCGGCGCAGCGAGGTGTCCTGATCCGCAGGTTGGCGGCGCTGATCGAGCCCCAAGCAGAGGAGCTCGCGCGCATCGAGACCACCGACAACGGCAAGGTCATCCGCGAGACACGCGGCCAGATGGCCGGGCTACCGGCGACCTACGAATTCTTCGCCGGCGCTGCCGACAAGATTTTCGGTGACACCATCTCCGCGCCCCAGACGAACTTCTTCACCTACACCCGCCGCGAGCGGATCGGCGTGGTCGCCGCAATCTTGCCCTGGAACAGCCCGCTGTTCCTGCTGGCGAGCAAGCTCGCGCCCGCCCTGGCCGCGGGATGCACATTTGTCGCCAAGCCGGCCGAGCAGACGCCGTCGTCCACCCTCGAGTTCGCGAAACTCGTTGATGAAGCCGGTTTCCCGCCTGGAGTGTTCAACGTCGTCACCGGCGCCGGAGCCACTGGAGCCGCGCTGACCGCCGAACCCGGGGTGGACAAAGTCACCTTCACCGGATCGACTGCCACCGGAATCGCGGTCATGAAGAGCGCCGCCGACCACATCGCGGAGGTCACCCTCGAACTCGGCGGCAAGTCCCCGAACATCATCTTCCCCGACGCCGACATCGATGCGGCCGTCAACGGGGTGATGGCAGGAATCTTCGCCGCCACCGGTCAGACCTGCATCGCAGGAAGTCGGTTGCTGGTCCACGAATCGATCCGCGACGCCGTCGTCGAACGGCTCGCCCAGCGCGCACCCCAGATCAAGATGGGTGATCCGCTCGACATCGAAACCGAAATGGGCCCCATCGCCTTCGCCGAGCAACTCGAGAAGGTTCGCTACTACGTCGACCTCGGAGTCAGCGAAGGCGCCACGGTGGTGTGCGGCGGAGAGCGTCCGCAAGACACCGACCTGGCCGACGGGTACTTCTTCCAGCCCACCATCCTCAGCGGCGTCGACAATTCGATGCGCGTGGCACGGGAAGAAATATTCGGACCGGTGCTGTCGGTCATCACCTTCACCTCGGAAGAGGAGGCGGTCCAGATCGGCAACGACACGACCTACGGACTCGCCGCGGCGGTGTGGACCAAAGACATCCAACGCGCACACCGCGTGGCGCACCGCCTCGAGGCCGGCACGATCTGGGTCAACTCCTACCGTGTGCTCGCCAACAACGTCCCCTACGGCGGCTTCGGCCAGAGCGGCATCGGCCGCGAAAACGGCATAGAAGGCCTCGACGCGTACCTGCAGACCAAATCCATCTGGGTCGAACTCACCGGCGAAAGCCGCGACCCTTTCAAACTCGGCTGAGCCCACGAGGAGAACAAACTGATGACTACCACCTTCGACATCCCCAAGACCAGCCGGGCGGCGGTGCTCACCAAGCACAGCGAGCCGCTCGAGATCCGCGAAATTCCAGTGCCTCAGACCCTCGAACCGGGCGCACTCCTGGTCCGAATCGAAGCCGCGACGGTGTGCGGATCGGACCTGCACCTGTGGGACGGCTCCCTCGGCGGCAGCCAAGCGCTTGATCTGCCCGTCATCCCCGGACACGAAATGGTCGGCCGGGTAATCGCATTCGGTGACGGCGCCGAGCGGGACACCTTCGGTACACCGCTCGAGATCGGCGATCGCATCTGCTTCACCCACGCCTCATGCAACCAGTGCGAGCACTGCCGGTTCGACAACCAGCCCACCCTGTGCACCAACCGCCAGTACTACATGTTCACCAATTGCGAACGTCCCCCGTATCTGGTCGGCGGCTTCGCCGAATACGCCTACGTCTTCCCCAACTCGGGACGAGTGCGCGTGCCGGACGAGGTGGAAACCTCCTGGGCATCAGCGGCCAGCTGCGCATTGCGAACGGTCGTGCACTCCTTCGAGCGCATCGGCAAGATGAACCCCTGGGAAACCGTCGTCATCCAGGGCGCCGGCCCGCTCGGTCTGTTCGCGACCGCCCTCGCCGATCACCTCGGCGCCGGGCGAATCATCACCATCGGCGCCCCCGACAACCGCCTGGCCATCGCCAAGCAATACGGCGCCACCGACCTCGTCTCCGTCGCCGAACACCCCGAACCCGAAGACCGAATCGCCGCGGTCCGCGACCTGCTCGGCGGCCACGGCGCCGAAGTTGTCTTCGAATTCTCCGGCGCACGCACCGCATTCCCGGAAGGCTTGGGAATGATCAAAGAAGGCGGCCGCTACATGGTCACCGGCCAGATCGACGGCCCCGGCAAGGAAGTCCCGGTCCGGCCCGGCTTCATCACCCGACAGCAGCTGACCATCATGGGGACCTGGTCCGGACACATCGCCGAGTACCGCAAGGCACTCGAATTCATGAAGAACACGCACGGCAAGTACGACTTCGGTGCACTGGTCCCGAACCGGTACCGGCTCGACCAGGCCACCGAGGCGCTGACGCGGATGCGGGCGCAAGAGGACATCAAGCCGATGCTCGTCCCGCACGGAACCGAAGGAATCTGACGTGAGGCCCCTCGACGGCATTCGTGTGCTCGAGATGGGCCAGTACATCGCCGCCCCCTACTGTGCGATGATGCTGGCCGACCTGGGCGCGGAGGTCATCAAGATCGAGCGGCCCGACGGCGGCGATCCGCGCAGAATCTATGATCCGCTCGAGCAGACCGAGACCGGGTCCATGAGCGGCGGGTTCCTGAGCTACAACCGCAACAAGAAGTCCGTCACCCTGGACTTGAGCGCGGAGAGTGACCGAGCACGGTACCTGGCTTTGGCGGCGACCGCCGACGTCGTCGTAGAGAACCTTCGCCCCGGGGCAGTCGACCGCATGGGAGTGGGATACGACGCGCTCAAGGAGATCAATCCACGCCTGATCTACTGCGCCATCAGCGGATACGGGAGGTTGTCGACACATCGGGGTGAATTCGCCGAACGGCCGGCCTTCGACACCGCAATCCAGGCGATTGGTGGGCTGATGGCGGTGACCGGAGAACCGGGGGGCCCGCCGTTGCCGACGGTGACCGGTTTCGCGGACGTCTTCACTGCCGTGCATGCCACCGTCAGCGTGCTCGCCGCTCTTGAGGGCCGTCACCAGTCCGGTACGGGTACGTTCGTCGATCAGAGCATGTACGACTCGGTGGCGTCCCTGCTCGAACGCGAACTCATGCTGTGGGATTTCACGGGCGAGCATCGAGTGCGCGGGGTGGATCGGTATTCGCCACTCGGCGCTCTCGAAGCCGAGGACGGTTATGTTGCACTGATTCTGCCCACCCATGAGATGTGGCGGCGGCTGTGTGTGGCAATCGAGCGGCCCGACCTGCTCGACCATCCGCTGCTGGACTCCGTCGTTCACCGGGCCGAGAACTTCGCATCGGTGATCCGCCCAGAAGCCGAACGGTGGACACGGTCCCGCACCCGCCGCGAGATCGTCGAGCACTTCGCCGCGCATGGGCTTCCCGCCGGAGAAACCCAGACCATCGACGAGCTCTACCAGTGCCAACACCTCGACGCGCGTCGCATGTTCCTCGAGATCGACGATCCGCATGCCGGTCGCCGTCGGATGATCCGGACACCGTTCCTGACCGACATCTACGAGGAGCCGCGCACCGACTCCGCGCCCCAGCTCGGCGAGCACAACGACGAACTGCTTACGGAGGTGGAACCGACCACCGCCTGACGCACCCCGCCGACATGCAGGCGGCGGCGGGGACACCAGTACCGCCGCGATTAGCCCGACATCCGTATCGCGGCCGTGTTCTGGTGACGGAAGTCCGTCGGCGGCCTGACTCCGGCGCCGGACGGACTGAGTATGGAGGTGTGATCGCAAACGGTCACACCTCCATACTCGATTGATCAGTATCAATTTTCGAGCTACAGATGTCGAGATGGACTCTGTGGCCACGAATGCTCTGGTTTCGCAGTAGATCACCAATGCGGAGCGGCCCCCGTTGAAGATTCATCCGGACGAGCACTAGTGTGGTGGATGGAACCCTGCCGGCCGCATCAGGGAGAAGGAGGGGCCCGTGGTGACGAACAAGGTAGCTCCCGCGGAGCGTGGTGTGCCGGCGTACAAAGTGCTGGCCGAGAAGTTGCGGACCGACATCGAGGCCGGTGTCTACTCGGTCGGACGGAAGATGCCCACCGAAAGCGTGCTGCAGTCGGTCCACAACGTCAGCCGTCACACGGTCCGCGAAGCCCTGCAGATACTGCTCTCCGACGGGCTGATCTACCGCGTGCAGGGCAGCGGAACCTATGTGAGCGGCCGCCAACAGGACACCCGGGGCCGCTACGTCCGCTCGATCGGATCCCTCGACGAAATCATCGTCTGGCCCGACACGAACACCGAGGTGATCGAACCATTCACGGTCGTCGTCGAGCCCTCCATCGCGTCCCGATTGGAATTGCCGTACATCGAGGTCAGCAAGGCCACCGTTCGCCGTTCCTTTGAGGGGATCCCCTTTGTCCTAACGCGCCACTACGTCGAACCCGACCTCGGTGCGAAACTGGCCGCGGAGGGGGTCCCGTCGGTCGGCGAGGGAACCGTGATCGGGGCGGCAGAAAAACTGCTCACCAAGCCGATCATGGGCGCACGGCAAGAGATCACCGCCATGAACGCCCCGGAGTACGAAGCCGAACTGATCGGATGTCAAGCAGGAGACGCCATACTGCTAATCGAGCGTCTCTACTACGACGCGGACGGGAAATTCGTCGAATTCACGTCCTCTCACTTCAATCCGCGCCGGTACTCGTACCGCATGGAATTGCGGCGGCGAGGAGCCTGAGCACGAGGAAGTGAACGTGTGACTCGCGGCCGTAATAGCGCATGGCGGCGAGCCGCACATTTCCTTGTTGAGTGAACGATTGGGACGCTGTAAGTGGCCCTGGTTGGCCCCTTGTACAACCGTCCGAAGTCCGCATTGAGTGTCGACATCGCGCGCCCTCGCGCGCATCTCGACGACTAAACGCTGCCACAGAGCTGTTCGCTACAGTTTTTTCGCGCTCGGCTCCTCCGGGCAGGACGTCACCGTCGAGTTCAGTTTCGCCTCGGTTGTATCCAGCAGCGACTGGACCCGTAAGAACACAGCATCGTCGATCTCGTGTCGTTCAAACATGGTCAGAAGCCGACTGCGCTGGGCAGCGAGGATCGCCCGGCGCATCGTCAGTATCTGTATCTGGAGCGATACCGGGTCCTCCTGCCGGACAGTCAGTGCGCGCAGGTGCTCCTGAAGCTCGGCGTCGAGCCGATCGGCAGGGAGGGGGGGGGGGCGGTGTCGCGCTGAGCCGGGTCCGTCACATACCGCAACCCTTCCTCGGTCAGAGCGATTTCCGCTGTCCGCTGTCCGGCAGAGTCGTCGACGGAGTCATAGTGGGCCCATTTGATCACGCGCGGCAGGGACATGCCCTGCCCGAACAGGGTCACAACGATGACACCAGCTGGGATGAACACGATCAGGCTCTTGTACTCGAAGGGACGCCCATCTGCCGTGGTGTCGGGAACAGCGAGCGCGCCGGCCAGCGATACCCCGCCACGGACACCGGACCATGCGAGCGGAAAACGCTCACGCACACTGATCCGGCGTGAAACTTGACTACCGCGGCGGTCGATGGCCCGAAACACGGAAGGCATCGTGTAGAAGTACAGCAGCCGACAACCGATCACGCCGAAACCGGCCAAGACAACCGCTGCCCACCCTACCAATCAACGATTGAGGCGCCAGATCATCTACAGCGGAGGGGATTTGAGTACCCACCAAGACGAACAGTCCCGAATTGAGGACATACGTAGTCAGTGACCAAAAAGGCTGAGTTTGCATTCGAGTGGCTGGCGGAATTACACGCGGTCCACGCCGGGCAAGCAGGAAACTCGCCGTCACGACAGCAATGACACCCGAGGTATGTATCTGCTCTGCAAGCAGGTACACCACAAACGGCGTCAAGACGCTGAGCACACTCGATAGCATCCAGTCTCGGAGAAACCGGTGAGCGACCAGTGCGGTCCCGGCGACCGCGACACCGAACACCACCCCGCCAAGATAGCTTGCGGCGAAGGCCCAGCTGATGTGCAGCAGATCGAGATGGCGCGCGCCGATCGCGACCGGGACGGCGGTGGCCAGAAGTGCCAGCGCAGTCCCGTCGTTGATCAGGCTCTCCGCTCGCAGCAACGTCATGAACCGGGGCGGTAGGAGCTGAGCCAGCGCGGCAATGGCGGCGGCATCGGTCGGGGCAAGCACGGCCCCGACGACGAACGCAACCGCCCACGGAATGTCCAGGATCCAATGCAGGCAGGCGGCCACTGCGGCGGTCGTGGCAACCACGAGCACGACCGCCAGCAGAACCACAGAGCGGGCATCGCGACTCGCCGTTCGCGTAGAGGTCGTCAGAGCCTCCCAGTACAAGATCGCAGGAAGGAACAGGACGAGGACCCACTCGGGGGGCAACTCGAAAGCAGCAATAGTCGGGTTCAACCCAGTAGGCAGCCACCGAGCAGCAGGGCGGCCGGTTGGACCATCCGAATCCGAGCGCCCCATACTGAAGATGATGACCGTACCGAGCACTGCGACGAGTAGTTGAATCGACTGCAATGGTCACCTCATGGCTATTGAGTGCTGCGGGGTACGTGCTTTCTGCGCTGGCGGAAGGTGTGGGTCGGCCGCCAGACAGACGTTGTCGGACCCGCCTCGAGGCGGGTCCGGAATGAGATTGCACGACGAGGGTCGGAGACCCACGTCGTGTTCGTCCCTCTTTGATCCAGTGGGGACCTTTCCCGCCCTCGGGTTGCCCGGGGGCGGGAACGGTGGTGTGGGTGGGTTTAGATGGCTTGTGCGGTGGGGAGGATGGTGATTTCGGTGAGGTTGACGTGCTTGGGGACGGCGGTGAGGAAGGCGACGGTTTCGGCGACGTCTTCGGATTGGAGGACGTCGATCTGGTCGATCAGGTCGGCCATGAGTTTGCTGGCGTCGGGGTCGGTGACGTGGTCGGGCAGTTCGGTGTCGACCATGCCGGGTTCGATGGTGGAGACGCGGACGTTTTTTCGGCCGAGTTCGGTGCGCAGTAGGCGGGTGAGCTGGCTGATGTAGGCCTTGGTGCCGGAGTAGACCTGGAACTTTTCGAGGACGCGGGTGGCGGCGATCGAGGAGGTGGTGATCAGGTCGGCGGGTTTGTCGTCGGCGGCGGCCTGGACGAGGGGTTCGACGAAGGCCTGGATGGTGTTCATCACGCCCTTGATGTTCAGGTCGATCTGGGTGTCCCAGTCGTCGACCTTGAGGTCGACGATTTCGGAGATCAGCTGGACGCCGGCGTTGGCGAAGACGAGGTCGACGGGGCCGAGTTCGGTGGTGATGCGGTCGGCGGTGGCTTGCAGGGCGGTGCGGTCGGTGACGTCGGTGGTGACGGCGATCGCGGTGCCGCCGGCGGCGTTGATGCGGTTGGCGGTGGTGGTGATGCGGTCGGTGCGGCGGGCGAGGAGGGCGACCTTGGCGCCGAGTTGGGCGAGTCGTTCGGCGGTGGCTTCGCCGATTCCGCTGGAGGCGCCGGTGACGACGGCGATGCGGCCGGTGAGGGGGGTTCCGGTCAGGACCTGGCTCATGGGGTGTGTCTCCTTGACGGTGGTGTTTCGAGGTGTGGTTCCTCGGGGTACGGATTCCATCGTCGGCGTGATCGGGGTGGGCGAACAGGCCGCGGTTTGCCTAGGTGCACCACACCCAGGCAAACCGCAAAACCGTTACCCAATTCATCCGTACGTATCCTCCCTATGATTAGCGGTGCGGTCACAGTGCAACCGATGAAACTGTGTGTTAGTAGATGTTTTGACTGATCAGTGCATGTTCTCGCTCACTCCATCAGGCGTGCTGCAAACCAAAAACCAACCGGATGAATAGTGTCGAAGGAGACTGTGGTGAATGAGATAGCTAAGCGGCGGCGGTCAGTGCTGATCGCGCCCGGTTCCGACAAATGGAAGGCGCGCAAGGCGCTGGCCTCGACCGCAGGGGAGGGTGGGTCTCGACCTTGAGGACTCCGTCACCGCCGAAACAAGGAGCAGGCCCGCGACCTCGTGCGCCGACTGGTGACCGAGACCGACGCGCGAGGGCAGTGTGTCGGTGCGGGTGAACGGGCTGACCACCCCCTGGACACGGGACGACCTCGCCGCGTGCGCCTGGCCTGGCCTGGCGAACATCATGCTCCCGAAGAACGAGACCGCACGCGACCTTGAGATCGTCGATGAGGCGCTGACCGGCATCGACGCGTACCGCACGCGGGTGCCGGGCACGCATTTCGATGCCGGGCTCGGGGCGGTGTTCGGCAGCGGCGACATGGTCTCGAGCGCCCCGAAACTGGCGCGGCTCAAGCTCAAACATCGCCGCCACCCACCACGAACGGGTCAGCGCCGCCGGCCGCCTCGTCTACGGCGGCACATGATCGGCATCGCCTCGGCCAGGCCACCCGTGTCCTCCCGAACCTGGTGAACGGTCCTGGGCTGGACCTCCTGCGATCACACCGGGCCGGTCTCCGAAGGCGACATCCTCACAGGCGAACTGCAGGTCGAAGGCACCGACGCCCTCGGCGACCGTGAGGTCCTGCACCTTCACTCACTGGTGTTTCTCACACACCGCGACCGCACCGACGCGTCCGTCCTCGACTGGCGGTTCTCCGCCCTCACGGCTTGAGTCTGAAGTGCACGACCCCGATGAAGCCGCTGGGTGGTTCGGCGCTGCTCGGCCTGCTTTCGTATCTAATCCATTGACGCGGTGGGTCGGTCCGCCTGCCCAGCGGGCTGTGCGCTACGTACACCGGCATCGATGCGGTGTGTCGCCAGGTCGAGCAGACGGGTCTCGCCGAGCGAGCCGGGCTCGACCTGGTACACCAGAAGCTGATGACCGGGCGCGCTTGGGACACCGAATGCGTGAAATTCGATCGTGAGCTCGCCGGCGGTGGAATGGCGCAGTTGTTTGACTTCATGAGTCTTCGGCTGTACCTCATGTCGGGCCCACAGCTCGCAGAAACGAGGGCTTCCGGCCTCGAGCCGGGCGATGAGGTCGGTGAACCGGTGAGGAGTCGAGGAGAACTTGGCGGTCGCTCGTAGACTGGCGACCGTTGATTTCGCCGACTCCTCCCAATCGACAAAGAACTCACGGGCGGCCGGATCACAGAAAACCATCTCCACGAGATTGGTCGTATCAGCGAACGGTTCGAACAGCGCCACCGCCAGGGAGTTCATCGCCGAGATGTCCAAGACCGGATCGAGTACGAACGCGCCGGAGCGCTCCCAGGACTCCATCAAACGCAGTAACGCGGGATCGACCTCCCGGCGAAGCTCGGCACCGTCGAGTCGCCACGCCACACCTGCCAGCGAGTAGAGGTGCCGACGTTCCTCGAAAGTAAGAACCAGAGCCTTACTGAGCCCCTCGAGGACCGCTTGGGACGGGTGACGTTCACGGCCCTGCTCCAGCCGGCGGTAGTAGTCAGGACTGACATCGGCCAGCATGGCCACTTCGTCCCGGCGTAACCCCGGCACTCGCCGAGGTCCCGCGGACGCAAACGGAACAGAATCCGGTGATGCAGCAGCACGTCGGGCCCGCAGAAATTCCCCCAACTCAGTGCTCGCCATGGCTTGATTCTAAGGCAACCGGTCAAGTTCCAAGGGGGGTGTGAAAGGGCCACGCGACCATCAGCTGAACCCTGAAAACTATAGGTAATCAACCTGATCGGAAGGAAAACCGCATGACTGGTCCGGATCAATTCTCCCCGTACCCAATTTCCAAAGTGCACAGACTGATCGAGCCAGGCCCTGTGATCATGATTTCGACGTCCGACGGACGGCATGACAATCTGATGACAAATGGTTTCAACATGCCCGTGCAACATGGCGGTCTCATCGGATTCGTGCTCGGCCCGTGGGACTACAGCTTCGACACGCTGCGCGACACCCGCGAGTGCGTCATTGCAATCCCGGCCATCGAACTCGCTGAGCAGGTCGTCGACGTCGGGAACGTATCCGGTGCGGACGTCGACAAGTGGGAGCGTTTCGGCCTCACCCCGCTGGCATCGGCATCCGTTGCGGCCCCCCTCGTCGCGGAGTGCTTCGCGAATATCGAATGCCGCGTCGTCGACGATCGCCTCGTCGATGACTACGGACTCTGGATTGTCCAGGCCCAGCATGTGTGGGTGGACGATTCGAAGCGAGGCACGGGCGAGATCCATCACCGCGGCGACGGAACGTTCTCCGAGAACGGTGAGGCGATCGACCTCCGTAAGCGGATGACGAAGTGGCCATCGTTGATCGACTAGAGCGTGTCTGCTTAATGTTTGATGCTTGAAGCGTGATGCTGGGTATGTGTTGCGCGCCGATGAGATTTCCGATGACCTGTGGGCTGTGATCGAGCCCGTCCTACCCGCACTGGCGGGCCGAAGGGGGCGTCCGTGGAACGACCACCGGTTGACCCTGGAAGGAATCGCTTGGCGGTTCCGAACGGGATCACCGTGGCGCGATCTGCCCGAATACTTCGGCCCGTGGCAGTCGATCTGGGAACGGCATCGCCGCTGGTCGGACGACGGCACCTACATCCGGATGTTCGCCGCGGTGCGGGCGGCAGCCCCCGAACGAGAGGAACAGCTCGAACGTCTGCTGTCGATCGATTCGACGATTGTCCGCGCCCACCAGCATTCGGCCGGCGCCCTGACCGGTGCGCACACAGGGGGCTCGGTCGAATGACAAGAATCTGGCCAACGAACCCGCCGACCACGCACTCGGCCGCTCCCGCGGCGGGCTGAGCACCAAGATCCACGCCCTCACCGATACGTTCTGTTGCCCGCTGACGCTGCTGCTCTCGCCGGGACAGGCCGGCGACAACCCCTACCTGGCGCCGCTGCTCGACGCGCACCGCGCCCACGACACCGCAGCGTTTCGCCTGCTGGCCGACAAGGCGTACTCGCACCCGAGCACCCGAAAAGACCTGCGGGAACGCAGAATCTCGCACACCATCCCCGAACGCCGCGACCAGATCCGACGTCGCAAGGCGAAAGGATCGGCCGGGGGTCGGCCGCCGGCCTTCGACAAGGACCGCTACCGCGAACGCAACGCCGTCGAGCGTGGTTTCGGGCGTCTCAAGCAGTGGCGTGGCATCGCCACTCGCTACGACAAGTACGCCACCACCTTCCTCGGTGGCGTACTCGTCGCTGCGCTCGTCATTCATCATCGCGTCCGTAGATAGCAGACACGCTCTAGTCAATATCCCGGCACCCGTGTGCAGCCCCGTTTCAAGCTCAGCAAATGGGAGCAGGAGTGGGGGTCGGTAGCCGCGCGACGTCAGTCGGGCGAACTTGCTTCCGCCTCCCGCCGCTCCCGGTCCCTGGTCGCAGTGAGCGAACAAAGCAACTTCAGCGCCTGATCACTCGGGGACCCGCGCTCCGCCTGATAAATCACCAACTGTTGTCCCGGCTTGTCACGCACATCGAAAGCTTGAAACGTCAAGCTCAACGTTCCCACATCGGGATGAACGAGCTCCTTCGCATCCAGTGTCTTGCCCCGCACCTGCCCCTCTTCCCAGTACTGGCGAAACGCGGGGCTGGCCGCCGACAGCTCATCGACCAACTGGGTGAGACGAGCATCATCCGGGTCGTGGCCGACGGCCAAACGTAATGTTGCGACGGTGGCCTGTGCCGCGCGATGCCACTCGGCGTAGAAAGACGCTCCCGCTGGATCGGTAAACACCATCCGCAGCAGATTGTCAGCAGCGGTGAACGGCGAGAAGAGCGCTTCGGCGAGCCGGTTGCACGCGAGAATGTCGAGTGTCCGATTCAACACGAACGCCGGAGTCGAGTCGTAGGTATCCATCAACTGGAGAAGTGCCGGACTGACCGACTCCCGTGCACTGGACCCGCGGGCGCTCGGCACCAGCCGGGCCAACCGGTACAGGTGCATTTCCTGGTCGGCATCGAGGCGCAACGCGCGCGAGAGAGCGTCGAGCACCTGAGCGGACGGATTACGTTCGCGCCCTTGCTCTAAGCGGGTGTAGTAATCGGAGCTCAGTCCCGCAAGGATCGCGACTTCCTCACGTCGAAGGCCTGAAACTCTTCGAGTGCCATAGCCGTGAATTCCTGCGTCCTTCGGTGAAACCTGAGCACGACGTGACCGAAGGAAATGTCCGAGTTCGCTGGAAGGCATTTCCCAATGTTAGTTCTGAATTGCCTGGTAGTGGGTGGGTGCACTGCACCCACGACAGACGGGCCGGTCTTCGGCGACAGTGGAACCATCGCCGACGCCCAGCGTCCGGCGCGGAATCCGGACCACACGACCCACAGCAACCACGAAAGGATCCGAGGAGCATGTTGACAGTTCATGCAGAAGTTCGTACCCCGCTGGACCAGAAGTTGGTGTGGGGGAGAATCGGAGACTTCTTTGCCATCCATCGTTGGCATCCCGATGCCGAACACACTGCACGCGACGACAGCCGGAACAGCGTCCGCTGCGTCGCTCTGCAAGGTGGTGGTGAGGCGATCGAAGAACTGATCAATCAGACCGAGCAGTCGTACAGTTACAAGATGGTTGGTGGGTCCATTCCCGTATGCAACTACCAGGCAACCGTTGCCGTCGCCCGGGACGGCGAGTCAGGGGAGACCGTTGTTTCCTGGGACGCCGAGTTCGACGCCGACGGAATCCCTGCCGAGCAGGCTCGCCAGCTCATCACCGGCTTCTACGAAGGCGGGTTGGCTGCCGCCGTGCGGTGACGTTTCGGAGCATCCGCGACCCGAGAGGACGCCGTTCTTCACGAACTGTCCTCGAAATGACGCCCCGGAAACGTTTGTGATGACGCCCATCCGAGGATGGTCTGCAAAACGCGGCAGCATCGGGCCGGACCGGCCACGGGACAGGCGGTCAACTCGCCGCTGTATCTTATAGCGGGCAAAGGACAGTCCTCAGCACTGTCTGTGGTAGCAACCGGACCGCCCAGCCTGGCTGCAGATACGGCGTCGCTTCCGGGTTTCATCATCCTCGGTACGCTTGTGCCCGTCACAGCGAGCACACAAGGCAGATCAGGGGGAGGACGTACGCAGATGTCACCAACCCGTCCAACTAGTGTTGTCCAGCCGGGCCACAGCGTCTGCGACCAAATGCCGTGTATCTGAGGGCGATATCGGCAATCGGCATGACGACATCCGGAAATTGACGAGTGGTCTGAGGGGGGCCGTCTCGTCGGGAGACGACCACCTCGGTCCGGCCGAACTACTGTGCGCTCGCGGCGGGGCGAACGACAATCTCGTTCACGTCCACATCCGCCGGCTGATCGATGGCGAACGCGATCGCATTGGCTATCGCCGCGGCCGGAAGTGCGACGGCGCGGTATGCCTTCATGTCTTCGCGTGCCATGTCGTCCGAAATGCTATCCGCTAATTCAGATTCCGTCACACCTGGAGAGACGACGGTGACACGGACATCGCCTGACGATTCTTGTCGCAGCCCTTCGGAGATCGCGCGCACCGCAAACTTCGTCGCGCAGTAGACCGCCGCTGTCGGCACCACTTCGTATGCCCCGACGGATGCGATGTTGACGAAATGTCCATTACCTTGTGCCCGCATGACCGGTAGTGCTGCGGCGATGCCATTGAGAACGCCACGAACATTCACGTCGAGCATCCGGTTCCACTCGTCGATGTTCAGCGCGGCCAGCGGCGACAGGGGCATGACTCCGGCGTTGTTGACCACTACATCGACGCGACCGAAACGCTCGCGGGCAGTCTCCACGAAGGACTGGACGTCGGCTAAGTCAGTGACGTCCAACTTGCGGAATGCTGCACCGCCGTTGGCATCGCCAATCTCCTGGACCAAGTGCTCGAGTCGTTCTGTGCGCCGTGCGCCGATAAAGACGTGGTGGCCGTCGGCGGCTAACTTCCGCGCTGTCGCCTCCCCGATCCCACTACTTGCCCCCGTGATCAGGACTACCTTGTGCTCGCTCATGACTGCTTGTCCTCTCGGTATAGGACGAGATGCTCGTGGAACAGCACCCCGTCACTGATGTCTCCTGTTGCGGTAAAACCAAGGTCGTCGATGTAGTCGAGATGGTTTCCTGTCACCGTGTAACTTCCGGTGTACGCACCCAGCCGTGTGCCACGCGCCTCGTCGTACCGCCCATCCGCACGCAGTTCCTGGCGAATGAAGCCGTCTGCTGTCACCCACATGCCGATGACATCTGCCCGGTCGATGGTGGTTCCGGATTCATCCATCACGATCCTCTCTCACAACTTGGTGATCCAATTCTTGCGAGAAGTGGGATGCGTAGACAGGACGCAGCTCGACTAGGTGCCGCGCACCCAGTCAGGTCGCGACCTCGCGCGACGCGTGGGACATTTCAAACCGATGGGGCGGAGATCACGCCTTCCACCCTGGGGCGCACAGAGGGGTTGCCGGGCAGCCTGGCATCGATGACCTGCGCACACGGCGTCGCGAGAGTGCGGCGATGGACCTCGGTTGCTCACACCCGCGGTCCTCGGCGCGATCGACACCGGCGTGCCACCACATGACGGAACACCAGATCGCACGCGGGCGACCAGTACGATCACGCATCACCCCGACCGTTATCGACCTCGATGCGACGTTGGTGACCGCCCGTTCCGAGAGGACTAGGCATCCGCCACGTACAACAGGGAGTTCGGATTTCACCCGATGCTGGCGTTCGCCAACCACGAACAATTCGGTACCTGTGAGACCGTCGCTGCCGTGCCGTGTCCAGACAACTCCAGATCAAATACCGCGCGTCGACGCCTATGCGAACCGCTGCTGCCGCAGTCACAGATCGTGATCCTGCCGCGAGGCCTCGCGGGCGCGGACCAGATTACGGGCGGATTCCTCAGCCTTGGCGGACGCCGGGATGAGTGCGTGCCCAGATCGCGCGATCGCAATCTCCAGCGGTGAGCAGGCGGATTTCGACGACGCCTACGAGACGGTGCTACGGGACACCGTAACTGCAACAATACGATCCGAATCACCGCGATGTATTCGACCAAACAGGCCCGCTACGAGTACATCGTCACAGACAAGGGGCGTGACCACGCCCGGTCATCGTGGCCTTGTACCTTTGGGGGACCAAGAACGCGGCGGACGGCCCGCAACGTCGTCCTGGTCGATCAGGTCACCGGATCGGAGATCGTCCCCGAGTTCGTCGATCACTACAGTGGCCGGCCGCTGTCCTCGATGAGGGCCGAGTTCGTCGCCGGTCCGGACGCGTCCGAGGACATGCGACGCAGGCTCGATCCGGACAGGCGGCGTGCCCGGCGGGACCGCCACAACGCTCGAAGCTCGCCAAGACCCTAGGTCATCCGCATGGTGGATGCGGCGAATGACGTTGCAGGGAAATCTTTGTGCGGCGCGGCCGCGCGCTCGGAACTCGGCCACGCCGAGGTCGTGTTCACCATCCCCGCCGAATCGGTGCGGCAGGCCACCTCGACGGCCTTGGCGGTCCTGGAGACCTCCCCCTGGCCGTTGCGGTCGCTGCGGGTGCTCACCACCGCCGATTTCGATCGCCTCACCGACGCGATGGACCTCCGCCGCTGGTGTCGGTGCAGGAGGCCGCCGACGGCCTCGTCAATGACCCGCCAGGGCGTACTGAAGGCGATCAAGGGCAAGGTGCTGCCGGCCACCCGTGTCGGCTGTACCTGGGTGCTCCAGCAGTCCGTGGTCGAGCGCGCCCGCGCCCGCCGCGGCGCATAGCCACCGACAGCCCGACCGGGGGTGACCATCCCGGGGCGTCGGGACCTTCCGGGCGGCTCAGAAAGGCCGACACAGAAAACGGTAATCGGAAGGATAGAGCCGAATCAGTGGTTGAAGATTTTCAGCCCCGGGCGCTGAACGGGACACCCTCGGGGACGCCTCCGGACTCAAGGCGGCGGCGGGTTTCGTCTCGGCGCATGGTCCGCCACAGCGTCTTGGTGACCTGCCGTTCGAGACGGCGTTGGGCTTCGCGGGCGGTCTTGCCCTCGTCGAGTTTGCGCCCGGTATAGGCGTGATCCTCGTTGCCCGAGACCGTTGCCTGACTCAGGGCGACGACATGGATGGCGGAGTTGAGTGTGCGGTTGCCGAACCGGGAGAGTCGGGGCCGGGACTGGTCGGCGCTGAAGATGGGGTGCGGCGGCAACGTCACCGGTGAACGACATCAGGGACAAGCGACGGACTGCAGAGAAGTTTGCCGAGCCGCCCCTACCTTAGAGTCCACCCGTGACACAAAGAAGTTGGCGTGGTACCTGGCAGCCGGTATGGGAGCGGTTGTTCTCTTAGTCCTGGCTGTAGTGGCCGGCCACTATATCTTCGTCTTCATCACAGGCACCCGCTTCAGCGTCGATCAATGGTCAGCGGCCGGTGGCTGGGTCGGCGGCTTCGGGGCGCTGGCAGCGGTAGTTGTCGCGCTCTGGCAGATTAAGAGCGCGCGAGATGATGCAGCTGACGCGAAGGTTGAGGCCGATGAGCGCCTTACCCGTGAACTAGAAGCGGCAGACCAACGCCTAGTGAAAGAGCTGGAACGGGTACACGCAGTTTCGGTTGAACAGATGGTCGCTGCTGAAGCTCGGCACACCGCACAGCTCATGAAGTCAGACGAACTGCTCGCCAATGAACTTGACGCACAGCGCCGCGCTGAACAGATCCGCTGCATTCCGCCGATTTGGGAAGAGATAGCAAACCTCGCCTTCCCATTCCAATCCTTCCTGGAACTCCTGCAAGATGTGCCCTCGATGCCACGCACCAACGATGCAGCTGCAGAGTTCATGGCTAAGGCCGAGATCTGGATACGAGGCCTGATGTCCATAGAAATGGGATTTAGTACTGCGCACCTCATCGTGAGTGAGCCACATACACACGCGGCTCTTAAAGACGCTGTAGATCGATACGCGGCGATTCCACGAATTGAGTGCGACCGCCTCGCAGCAAGCAGTGATTCAGCGGTCCGTGCCCGACCTATCTGGACTGCGCGAGTGCTACTCAACGATCATCAATCAGCGGAAGACGATGACAGAGATTGTTCGGGAACACCTAGCGCAGGTACCGCCGCTGGCCCAACCTGATGCCACCGAGGACAGCCGGCACTAAGAAGGAAAGCAGGGGGTCTGCGAGGCGGCACACCGCCTCCTCGTCGGGAATTCCGAACTCTGGGTCGCACACTCGCGGGCCGCGACCGAACTATGAGATTAGCGCCATCACTGCTTCCCACCATCGTGTCGCAATCGTTCCGATGCAGGCCCGCGAGCCCGTCGGTGCAGTGGCACTCGCGCGCTTACCGAGGCAGGTGACTCGGTACCGGCGACCTGACACTCGACCTGTCTTGTCCTGCCCGGGGCGAGCAGCATTTCCTCGTGTCGGAAATCGATCGATTTCTGTCACATGCCTCAGTCCTGGGGGTGTTACCGGGGCGGGCGGGTTGTCGAGTGTCCGGGCGGGTTGGTGGCGCTGCGGCGTTCTCGAAAACGTGCCCGGTGGTGCATCATCACGACCTCGGATTCGGTGTGGATGCTACTGGGGTGGCGGGCGATCGCATCGTGGAAGGCGGCGCTGCGTCCACGGAGAATGGCGGCACGGACCGCCGCCGTGTCGTCGGCGAGGAGGTACGCCGCGGCGCCGTCGCAGTCGAGGAGGAATTTCCCGTACGCCCGCCGCACCGGTGCCTGCTCGTCGAAGATCACCGGCAACACCACGTCGTCGACCAGGTGCAGCGGGAAACGAACAAGCCGGTACGCGGCCCGTATCAGCGCTCGCGCCACGGCGCCCAGTCCCATGGCCCGATCGTAACGCCGGCACGGGCTGTGGTGACGCCGAAACTGGGCCGGATCCCGACGGGGCCTGGCTCACCAGGTCGGAGCCGAGCCACCGCCTTGATCAGCACGTATCCGAAATTCGGAGCTCGCTTCACGCCGTCGCGGGGCCCGACGCACCAGCGCGCTTGACCCCGTCGAGGAAAGGCCGTTCGGGCTGCTCCGACTTGGCTTCGAATAGCTGGGCGTCCTCGAGAAGAGGAGGATCGTTCTATGACTGCCGACGGAACCGATGACGTGATTGCAGCAGTGACGGCCGCGCACGCCGCATGGAGCGAGTTCCTCGCGGCTGACACCAGTCACCTTGATACGACCAGGTGGGAAGCCCGGTATCGGGATCTGGCGTATGACCTGATGGATCGGATTGCCGACGCCACTCAGCAAGGGGTCGACATCACGTTGCAAATAGATTTCCGGCCGCGAGGCTAATTCTGAACACTACTCAGTAGCAGCGTTTTCAGCGCCTTTCCGGCCGGTGTCATCACCCTATCTGCGAGGTATCTGCCGGACCGCCGCCAACGCCGCTGACGCATGTGCGGTGATCGCCGAGGCCACCGCGCCAGATCTCCTTGGGGAACCAACAACTCGGCCCGGGCCTGCGATACAGCGGCTGGCGCACCATGCTCGATAGAGCCGGAATCAGTAGCGACGGATCCCTTTACGACGACGAAATATTGACCGTCGTCGCGCGTCTGCGGGAGACCGGCTCGGTTCCTCTCGTCCACGCTCACGAGTGGAATCTGCCCCCGACGACCCCTTCGACCTGACAACAGGATGGTCCGGCGCGGCCGGTGTTCCGGATCCGCACCTACGTGGGAGCGGTGTTCTCCGAGGCAGACGAGAAGGTCTTCTTATCCGACGCGCGCGAACCGACAGCGAGGCTGTTTCCGCGGTTTCTGCGGGGGATGCGTCAGGCGTACTCGACTGCGTCGAGGGTACCCAGTGAGTTCCAGATCGCTTGGTAGCGCCTCCGGGTGAGGTCGTCGGAGTTGGCGAGGAGGGCGTCGAACAGCGACCGGGGGTCGGCGTGCCAGGACTGCACGAGCGTGTCGATCTCGCGCGCGGTAAGGAAGCCGGAGCGGGCGGCGGCGAGGATCTAGTCGTCGAACTGGTGTTGCCGGATCCGTGCTACCGCGTCGAGGTCGAGTGGCCCGTCGCTGGTGTCGACGGACCACATCGCCGCGACCAGGTCGTGGAGCGTCTGTGTATGGATGGGCATGGCGGCCTGGCGTGTGCTGTCGGTATCGCTGACGCACTGTTCGGTGGTCATGGTGTGCACCTCCTCGGGTGCGCTTTTCCGCAATCGAGTTTTTGTAAACATGACGGTGGTGGGCGGGATGGCCGGGCTCGAGTGTCGGTCCATGATCAGCACGGGCCCATGCAAGGGGGCAGCGGCGACCCGTGCAGCTCACTCAGGGGTCCTCAACGTCACTCAGGGTCCCTGCGCTGATCTGACCGTTGTGTCAGGGAAGGGGTGTGGGTCACGTGTTGTCACATTGGTGGGGCGGGCGGCGTCTTATGTGCGACGCCAATCTCAAGGAGACATCATGAATGCGAGCAGTGTGCGCCCCGGGAAGATCGATGTGGTCGTGGTTGGTGGCGGGTACGCCGGCGTGATGGCGGCGAATCGCCTGACCAAGCGCGACGATGTGGCGGTGACGCTGATCAACCCGCGTCCGTGTTTCGTCGAGCGGGTCCGCCTGCATCAGCTGGTGGGCGGGTCCGACGATGCGGTGGTTGACTACTCCGCCGTGCTGGCCGACGGTATCCGGCTGTTGGTGGACAGCGTGACGAGGATCGACGCTGCCGAGCGCGGCGTGACGTTGGAGTCCGGCGGGACCGTCGGATACGACTACCTGATCTACGCCGTGGGCAGTGGCAGCGCCGACCGGGGCGTACCCGGAGCGGCCGAGTTCGCTTATCCGACCGCCAGCCTGGAGGAGGCGCAGCGGCTTCGGTCCGTCCTCGATGACGCCCCCGTAGCGGCGCCGGTGACGGTGACGGTGGTCGGTGGCGGTCCGCTCGGCATCGAGACGGCGGCCGAGCTCGCGGAGCTTGGGCGGACCGTGACTTTGGTCTGCGGCGACCGGCTCGGCCCGTATCTGCACCCACGGGGCCGACGCTCGGTGGCCAAGGGGTTGTCCAATCTCGGTGTGACCGTGCTCGATGGTCCTGGCGCGACGGTCACCACGGTGACACGCGACGCCGTGGAGCTCAGCGGCGGCCGTGAGCTGCCGAGCACGGTGACGATCTGGACCGCCGGCTTCGGCGTTCCGGACCTGGCCGGCCGCAGCGGTCTGAGCACCGACGCCGTGGGCCGTCTCCTCACCGACAAGACGCTGACCAGCGTGGACGACGAACGCATCGTCGCGACTGGCGATGCCGCGGCCCCGTCGAACCTGCCGTTGCGGATGAGCTGCCAAGCTGCGCTGCCCCTCGGCGCGCATGCCGCTGACACGGTGCTCAGCCGGATAGCAGGGGAGCGGCCCGCAGACTTCGGCAAGGGGATCGCCGCCATGTGTGTCAGCCTGGGGCGTGGGGACGGTGTCTTCCAGCTCGCCCACAGGGATGACACCGCGATGCGGCTGCACCTGCGGGGCCGCCTCGGCGCGAAGCTCAAGGAGGCCGCGTCCGCGAGCCCCGTCAAGCAGCTGGCGGGCGAGGCGCGAAAGCCCGGGTCGCACACGTGGCCGGTCAACGACGCCTCCCGACGGCAGCGGGTCCAGGCTGAGCACGGTCGATCGCTGGCCAAGCCAAGCGGCCCGGCATGAGCGAGGAGGTGGATAGGGAGCGAGCCAGATGCGGTCGCCCGGCTGCCCGCGCGGCGGAGTGAGGGTGAGGACCGGCCCCCGCGTGGGTCGGGGGATTCACGGGTGTGGTGTGTCCGTGCTCAGTGCGGCGAGCTTTCGCATCCCGGCCGGGTAGAGCCGCTTGCCGGCGATCAGTGCGGCGATTGCACCGAGGTAGACCAGGGGTGAGAGTTGCAGGGCCCGAAGCAGCCCTAGGTGGTCGGCGAGGACGCCGACGGTGAAGGGCCCCAGTGCCATTCCCAGCAGGTTGTAGGCAACGGCGAGGGTACCCATGGCGGAGGCTCGGACAGAGGAGTGCGTGAGATTGGCTACCATGGCCGCGGATGGGCCGGACGCCCCGCCGGAGAAGAAGGCACCGATTGCGATCAGGACCATTTGCGCAGTCCCGGCACCGACGCTAAATCCTACCGTCAGGAACACGAGCGAGATCAGGCAGAAGGCGATCGCTGCGGTCCACTTGCGGCTGGTGTCGGTGCGGCCGACACGGTCGGTGATGATGCCGCAGATCACCATTCCGCTGCCGACGAGCAACACGAAGACTGCCGCCATCGCGCCGGCCTCGGCCGGGGCAAGGTCGTAGTAGCGGTTGAAGAAGCTGGGGAGCCAGGACAGCAGCACTCCGGCGGTGAACAGATGCAGTCCGCCGCCGATATAGGCGCACAGGACCGCCGGATTGGTGAACAGGGTCGACACCGGGGCGCGGTACCCCGCCTGTGTTGCAGCAGCTGTGACCGCGGGCAGGTCGTCGGCGGCGTGCTGGGCCAGTTTACGTTCGGTGATCAGGGCTCGGTACAGCGCGACCAGGATCAAACCGAAGATCGCCATGGCCGCGAACGACCAGCGCCAACTTACGTGGACGGCGATGACGCCGCCGAGGGCGACACCGATCACCGACCCGAAGGATCCGCCGGCCATGAAGGCTCCGCTGAGGGTGGCGTGCAGTCGGGGGGCGAAGACGCTGAGCACGACCGCGATACCGACGCTGGTATAGGCGGCCTCGCCGACTCCGACGAGGAACCGGGCACCGAGCATTTGTTCGTAGCTGCCGGCCACTGCGCACAACAGGGTGGCTGCGCTCCAGAGCACGGCCATGAGGACCAGGCTTTTGACCCGGCCCCACCGGTCCGCCAGCAGCGACAGCGGCAGGGTGAGCAGGCCGACCATGAGCGCGACGATGCTCGAGAGCGAGGCGAGCTGGGAATCAGACAGCGCCCATTCAGTTTTCAGGAAGGGGAAGATGGCGCTGAGAACCTGCCGGGACATGTAGTCCGAGAGCAGGAGCCCGAAGGTGAGGGCGAAGACGATCCACGGATACCTACTCGACCGGGTGCTGGGGCCGACGCGGGGTGTGGCGGCCGGGTCGTCGACGGAGGTGGCACGCAGTTCCATGTGGTGCTCCTAATCTAATGACCGACCGTGGTCGTGGGCACGTCGCGACCGGAGATACCAGCCGAGTCGGAGGGGGCATCGTCGAACTGGGCACGGAGGAACGGCAGCACGATGTCGGTGACCTTGTCGGGCGCATCGAGCCAGGGCCAGTGTCCGGTTCCCGGCACGATGTCGACCCGCGCGCCGGGAAAGCTCGCCAACTGCCGCTGGGCGAACTCGACGGGAATGAAGGGATCGTCCGCGCCCCACACCACGAGCGACGGAACCTCCAGGTCCCGGAGCGGGCCGGTCAAACTTCCTTCGAGCACGGCGAGGTCCAGGGACCTGTACATCTGGAGCACCGCCCGTTTGGTACCCCAGGGCGCGGCGTGGTCCACGATCTGGTTCAGCCAGTTCTCGGGCAATGCGGGATTCTTGCGTCCGATGATCGCCCGGGTGACCCGGCGGCTCATCATCAGTTGCACCAGTTCGCCGACGAACCGGGTTCGCCACAGGCGAGCGAATCCGTGCCAGTGCGAGTTCCTGTTGATGCCGGTGTCGATGAGCGTGACGCTCGCGACGTGCTGGGGATGCGCGGCAGCCCAGGCCAGCCCCCACGGCCCCCCGAAATCGTGGAGGACCAGATGCGCGCGCGTGACACCGAGTTGGTTGATGATTCCCTCGAGGTGGTCTGCCTGCGCCGGCACCGTGAAGTCTTGATTAGTGCGCCGTTCCGTGTCGCCGAAACCGGGCATGTCGGGGGCGATCACCCGGGCGAAGGCGGCAACCTTCTCCAACAACGGGACCCAGTCGTCGCCGGAGCCGGGATTTCCGTGCACGAACACCACGGCCTCGTCGGATCCGGAGGGGCTGTTGGTCAGGACCGGTGACCGGACCTCTCCCACCACGATGTGCAGCTTGTCGAGCATTGTTTCTCCATGCAGTAGTGCCCGATGGGCCAGTAAGTGTCATGGGAGTCGCGTTGCGGCCCCCGGTTGCCGGCGCGGTCGGATGCGTGAGGCAACCTAGGCGAGGCTGCGTTTGAGGATCTTTCCGGTGGCGGTCATCGGCAATGACGTGACGAACTCGACCATCCGTGGGTACTTGTAGGCGGCCATCTGCGTCTTGGTCCACTCGATCAGCTGGCCTTCGGAAATGTCCGCATCCTTGCCGAGGATGACGAAGGCCTTGACCTCCTCGCCGTGGCTTTCGTGCGGTACCCCGACCACTGCCGCCAGCGAGACCGCCTGGTGGGCCATGAGGACCTCCTCGATTTCCCGGGGGTACACGTTGAAACCGCCGCGCACGATCATGTCCTTGGCCCGGTCGACGATGTAGTAGAAGCCGTCCTCGTCGCGGCGGGCGAGGTCCCCGCTGCGGAACCAGCCCTCGCGCATCACCTCGGCGGTGGCCGCGGGCCGGTTGTAGTAGCCCGTCATCACGTTGTGGCCCCGGATCGCGATCTCACCTACCTCATTGGGCGAGGTCACAGGCTTCCACTGGGCATCGACCAACTGGACCTGCACACCCCAGACGGGCGTGCCGATCGACCCCGGCCGGGTATCGCTCTCGGCGTCGCTGAACACCGCCAGCGGCGATGTTTCCGAGAGCCCGTAGCCCTCGAGGATCTGGACGCCGAATCGCTGCCGGAATTGCTTGTGGATCTCTACCGGCAGCGCCGATCCACCCGAGATCGCCTTACGCAGGTTCGCCGCGATCCGTGTCACGTCCACTCCGTCGACTCCGGCGGCGAGGGCGTCGAGCAGACCCCAGTACATGGTGGGCACCCCCGCGAAGACCGTCACGTTCTGCTCGTTCATGATCTTCAGGGCGGATTTTGCATCAAATCGCGGCAGCAGGATCAATGTCGCGGCCACCGAGAAGGCCGAGTTCATGTTCACGGTCTGGCCGAAGGTGTGGAAAAGCGGTAGCGCCGTCAGGTGCGTGTCCTGTTGGCTCGGTCTCGAGTCGAACAGGCGGTTGGAGGTTTGCGCATTCATCACCATGTTCGAATGTGACAGCTCGGCTCCCTTGGGCTGCCCGGTGGTGCCACTGGTGTAGAGGATCACGGCAGTGTCGGTGGCCTCGCGGACCGCGCTCTCGAACTCGCTGGACTGGTTTTCGAGTGCGTGCGGCAGAGCCGTGACGCCCTCCCCTGGGGCCACCTGGTCCGCGCTGATCACGAAAAGGTGTTCGCAGCCCGGGGTGTCGGCGAAGCCCTCGCGGGCAAACTCGGCGATCGGCAGGTCCGGCGTGCTCTCGTGGCAGAAGTGGGCCTTGGCCTGCGAGTCGGCCAGGTGGTAAGCGATTTCGCGGCCCTTGAGCAGGATGTTCAGCGGCACCACCACCGCGCCGGCCTTGAGGATCCCGTAGTAGAGCGCCGGAAACCACGGCACGTTCGGGAGGGACAGCGCCACCTTGTCGCCGGGCCGGATCCCGCGCGACACGAGAAGGTTGGCTACCTGGTTGGAGACGGCGTTGAGCTGGGCGTAGGTGAACCGCTGCTCGTCGTGGATCAGGGCGTCGCGGTCCGGATACCGACGAGCGGAATCCTCTAGGAGCATGGACAGATTGAGCATGTGGCAACTCTCTCGGTGGGTATTGCGGCCGTGGCCGTTGTCGAATCGGGCGTGGATGGCCCTGGGGCGCCCGAAGGTGCCGGAAGCCTTCGCGGGCGCTGGCCGGGAACGGCGCCGTCGCCGGGATCACCGGCGAAGAATCGGAAAGCCCAGGCGGTGGTTCACCGAAGCTGACCACCTACCCGGGCATCTGCAGGGCGGAACCCCCAGTGCCGCTGCCGTCTTCGGCGGACAGTGGGGAATTCCCTAGAAGGGACGCACCGGCAGCGGCTTGATCAGCGGTTCGAGCAGGGGCGCCGCCTGTGCACAGGTGAGCACCTCGGAGGGGTCGAGTCGGATGTACTCCCGTGTGGATTCGTCGACCTCCCACACATCCTCACCGATGAGGCGGCCCTCGTCGTCGTAGGGCCAGTTCATGTACTGCCGGTTCTTCATCAGATAGGTCGCCTGCGGGTCGACGTCGATGCCGTCAGCGGCCAGCGCCGTTCCGGGCGTCTGCTGGTAGAGCACGAAGTCGGTGCAGATCAGGTTGTCGCCGACAGCGATCTTCTCGTCCTCGACGTAAAAGATGCACTGCCCGGTTCCAGCCCATTCGCTGTAGACACTCTTGATCGCGTCGGCACCCTCGAGCTTGACCATGCGACCGAACGTGTTGAAGTTGTAGACGGGCTTGTCGACCATCATGTCGGGTGCGAAGATCTCCTCCCAGCGGCCGGCAATCTCCAGGTTGCGGTGCCGGTTGTAAGCGTGTAGCAGGTACCGGTGCCGCGGGTTGACGGTCTGCTCGATCAACTGCCCGACCGCAATGTTCGTCTTGGTGACGTCGAATCTACTCATCGTTTTCCTATCAGAGCTGAAATTGTGTGATGGCTGAAATTGTGTGATGCGGTCCGGTGGTGCGGACCCGAACACCTCGGCGCGAGCGCGCCGAGGGGGGAGTTCGTCGTACTCGGTCGCCCGCTGGTCAAGCGGGCATTCACGCAACGCGATACGCGGCAGTGTGCCAACGAGTGGTGTCCGGATCGGAACACTTCCGGAGGGCGTCGCGCAGTCGCGCCCGGAACTGGGCGGTGGTAATGCCGAAGCGGACGAACACTTCGTCGCCGGGTGGTCCGCCGTAGGGCGCCCAGACCTCGGCGAACCGGATGATCTCCGCCGCCTCGTGATGCGGGTAGGTCGGGCGAGCCGCCGCCGCTGCGCGGTCTGCTGCGTGCGAGGTCGATGTCGTCGATAACTCTGCACCTGCGCGGTGAGGAACGCCCCGCGAGAGTTCGGCCGCGGAACGGGTGGACGAAGGTCGGACGCGTGGGGAGTGCCGGTCATTTGGGGGTCCTGAGGTCGGTCGGCAATTGCTGTCGCGCACGGCCGCGGAAGTTGGGTGGCACGGGGTTCTCCGGCAGGTCACCTGTCATCAGGCCGGTGTGGTCGCGTTGTTCTGTGCGGCCGGAACTTCCGGGCAACACGCGGGAACGGGAGACCTAGAAGGTCCGATCTCCTGCGATCGTCGCGCGCTCCATTTTCCGGACCGCCGGCCAGTAGTCCTGCACCGCGTAATGCTGCGTGGATCGGTTGTCCCAGATGGCGACGCTGTTCTTCGTCCACGTCCAACGGACCTGGTATTCAGGGATCAATGCCCGGCTTTTCAGGTAGTCGAGCAAATTACTTGCGCTCGGCGAGTAATCGGCACCGTAACGCACCCTGCTCGGCGTGTGGAAGTTCGTGAAGTGCGTGGAGAACACATTCACATAGAGGATCTCTTCACCCGTCTCAGGATGCGTGCGCACAACCGGGTGCTCGGCATCAGGGAAACGCTCCTTCAGCTCGTGCCGTACTTCCATCGGCTTGGAAGCACCGAAAACTGCCTCAAAGCCGTGCCGGGCACGCAGGAACCGTACGTCCTCCTTCACATGGTCCGGAAGCTCCCGATACGCCTCGACCATGTTGACCCAGATGGTATCGCCACCGACCTCCGGCGTTTCCACACAACGCAGAACGGAGCCCATGGATGGACACTCGCGCCAACTGGTGTCGCTGTGGAAAGAGTTCTCGTAGTGCCCCTCGCTCGAATTGTCCTTGTACAGGAGCACTACGCCCGAATCATCATCGGTGTTGGGGTGGCCCTCTTCGAGCGAACCGAACTTCTTCGCGAACTCGACGTGTTGAGTACGCGTGATGTCCTGATCTCGGAGGAACAACACTTTGTGCTTCAGGAGGAGCATCTTCAATTCTGCGAAGAGTGTGGCGTCGCGAGTGATATCGGGAATCTGCACGTCGAACAGTTCGGCGCCGATGTGACGGGTCAACTGCTTCATTCTGATCCGTGAATTCTCGGCCTGCGCTGGTACCTCGAATTTAACGGCGGTGCCCATGGGTGTCGCTCCTTTTCTTTCATGCGGAAGGGTTACTCGTTCAGCTCGGCCCGCAATGTCAGGGACCGATCGCTGAATGCTCTTCAATTGCGGACCATCAATGACTGGATTCGCAGCTTCAGGTGTCGAAACTGTATCGCTCGGGCGTGAAAAGAATTTGACCTCACGTTGCATCTCGCTTGACGCGCTATTACTGGTGCCCGGACACGAAGCCGCGACGAACGGTCGGCTCGGGCGGCCGGCAGATCCGGCGGTGCGGCCTCGCCGGCAGGCTCGTATCTGAACGCTCAGGACACCGAGCTCCCGGAGTGCCTTCGCCGCGACATCCGCGGATCCCTGGTCAGCCGACCATGGCCCACCTGCCGGAGGTTGCGGTTATCCCACGCGCACAACTCGGGGGCGCTGACCCATCGCCTGGTGGATCCGCGCCCCTCGGCGCACCTGCTTAAGCCGATCGGCCGAAGGACCAGGCGGAGCATCCCCTGTCGGTGGACCCGGCCGCACTCGCTGGCAGCGGGCGATATCGGTCACCGGCCGTCAGGCACTCGGCGCTACCCACGACCGCAGCTGCGAGGTACCCTCGACTGCCAGTACCTGGCCTTACCAGTGACATAACCCCAGGCAGGAGGCACCTCCCCCTCGCGCGCCGCAATAGGGAACCCCTGCTCGGTACATCACGACTGAAGGAGAACGCCCACCGCCGTTCGACGAGAATCGGAAAGACGCCGCGATGACCATGCTCGTCCGCAATGCCGCTCTGACCGGCTACCTGGATCTCGTTCGGTCTCGGAAAGTTGACCCACTTCCCTTACTGAGGTCGGTGGGACTGCAGGCAGCCGACCTGGCCGTGCCAAACCAGTGGATCGCCATCGACGCCGCAGCTCAACTGCTCGAGCGGTCTGCGGTGGCAACAGGTCTCGAGGACTTCGGAATTCGCCTGGCCGACAGCCGGAAGGTGACCAACCTAGGCCCGATCAGTGTCGCTGCGCAGGGCGAGGCGGATCTGCGCGGCGTACTGATGTTGCTCGGCCAATATCAGCACATTCGCAGCGAGGCCATCAATATCCGGATCTCCGAAGCGGACGACCTCGCGAAGGTCAGGATTGACTTCAACCTAGGTCCCGACGTCAACTCCACACATTTTTCTGAGATGACCGTGGGGGCGCTTATCCGTCTAATCAAATTCGTTGTCGGAAACCAGTGGAATCCGGCACATATCTGCTTCACCCACGACGCGCCGGCCACCCGGACACGTCACCCCAAGACCTTGGGGAAGTCGGTCCGATTTGGCGATAATTTCAATGGTTTCGTATTTCCTGCGAGCGACCTAGACCTCCCGAACAAACTGTTTGACACGTTGTTTCAATCGTTCGCGAAGGAATATATCGACACCATCGCCAGCCCGCGCCCCGTCGATGACCTCGATCGCGTCCGTGAATTGATCGAGACCACTCTCCCGACCGGCCGGTGTTCACTGCAGCATGTCGCGAAGACCCTGGGAGTCAACCGCGTCACGGTATATCGACTTCTTGCCCGGTCGAACACCTCATTCTCGGAGATGGTGAATAGCATCCGAGCGGAGCTGGCCCGGAGATACGTCACCCAGCAGACACGCTCCCTAACGGATATCGCTGGACTGCTTGGATTTTCCGAGCTCTCCGCGTTCTCGCGATGGTTTCGAAACGAGTTCGGATCCAGTCCAACGGTATGGCGGGCGGAACGCGGGAACGGGTCCCGGTCGGCGTAGCCCAGCGACACCGGTGGGCAGACAGCTGCCGATGTCGAGGAATTCGTTGACGGTGAAGCAAGCCCTGAGTTGCTCACGGACGCGAGGACCGGCAGCTACTGGGCTCTTTACTTCAGAGGACTCTGGTACAAGGCTATTCTCCCCGCTGGCCACCAGCGGAATTTGCCTTGGTGCAGGCCCGTGACCACCTCCTCGGAACCGGGAACCTGTGGTCATTCGTGCTCTTTCCGGGCGGAATAATGTCGGATCCGACGGAGACCGTTCGATGCTGTTGAGCGCATCGAGTACCACGTCGGCGCTCGTGGTCGGGATTCGGAAGTGTTCGCCCTCCGACGCCCGGAGGCGGTCCCGCACGTAGACGAGCATGGCGAGTTCGCGTTCGAGGTCTGCTGCGGTGCGGTCGCTAACGACTCAGAATCGTGACACGGAGGCCTTCGTCCGAGAAGACTGGCGGTACGGTGTCTCCAGCTCACCCAGTCCGCGAGGGGACGTGCCGTGATCGCAGGTCAACACCCCGAACGACGAAACCCCTAAGTGCGAGCGGATCGGGTTCCACCTCTGCGTGTTTCGGTATGCTCGTACCGTCGGCGGCAACGCCGACAGCACGCGTGGGAGCGAGTTGCTGGTTTGGTCACCGGAATGCTTTTCCCGGGTAGACCCACGCTGCGGTCGGGTTCGAGCGTGGCAGGTCGTCAATTGGGACATTATTGCCTGCCACGCTTCATCATATCGGGGGGGGGTATTCGACGCAGCGGGAGGGGATCTGGTGGTGTACAACGTGAGCCCGGATGCACCGGCGAGTCGGTTGGATCCGGAGGCCGGCACCAGCACACGCCCGCATCGAAGCCCGCCGGCTACCGTTCCGCCGACACGTACAAAGACCGCGCACAGGAGCGTGACTCGGCGCGGGAACTGGACCGGATGGTCGAGGACGCAGAATTCACCCGCGCTCGGAAAGACCTGGAGCGGGCCTTCCCCCGGGCGACAGTGCCCGAGGTCTCCGAACGTAAACGCCGCGAGCTGCCGATCCCGGATTCGATTCGCCGAGGCCTGAGTTCGCGTCAGCGCAAGGTGCGCTCGGTGAACAAGCACCAGGCGCAGTCGCGGTTGCCGGCCGTCGGGTACACCGCCGTGCAGAACCTGATTACCGACCCGGACCGGTGGAACACCGTCGGGGAGGCGTTGTCGACGGCACGCGGTGACGCGCAGCAACTGGACGTGAAGATGCGGTCGCAGGTCCAGCGCGTGGACCAGGCGATTCAGACCGCGGAACGGTTCAACGACCGAGGGCACATCCTCTACTGCGCGGTCACCCTCCCCACCAGGTGCCTCAGGAAGCGGTCAACCTGCCCTCGACCCTGCAGCCGGGATCGCGGCTGGACTTCGACCGGCACACAATGGCCACCCATGCCCTGCACGAACTCGACCCGACGGTCGGAGAGCGGGACGTGGTGTTCGAGATCGAAACCGGCCGGGGCATGTATATGGGGAGGTCGGACACCGTCGACGACACCGCACACCTGCTGCCGCGCGGAATGCGGTTCGAGGTGGTCTCGGCCGGTGAGGGGCGATACCGTCGCCCGGACGGCAGTATCGGCCGACGGATGATCGTCCAGCTGCGAGATGTCACCAAGGAATGAGGGGAACGAGATGGGACTGTTCACCGACGACAAGGGCCGACCCGAGCTGGTCGTGCACCCGGACATCAAGTTGGGACGCGCGCACTTCCGGCCCGTCGACGACCAACCCGAGAGCGAACCCGAGGAGACCCCGAAGCAACGCGCCCGCCGGGAGCTGAAGAAACGGATGACCGACGAGCGGCTCGCGAAACAGAAAACCGAAGGCACCAACCCCGAGAAGGGGTAAACGCCTCCGGCTCATCCTGTGCATCCGCAGTGTCCATACTCTAGCTCATTCTTGCTCAGGTACTAGACAGCACGCCTTGTTCGAGCGGCCCCGGCACCGCGATCAGACGATCGCGGGACATGTCATCACCCCTGGTGAAAACCGCACTCCGTAGTGTTCGGTGCGGCGGCCAGGAACGGTCGCACCTCGAGCCACTCGTGGATCGGCTTCCCACCCGCCCCTGGGGCTGCGGACAACTCGCCGGCCAGCTCGAGCGCCCGCTCGTGGGTCTCGACGTCGATCACCATCCAGCCGGCGATCACGTCCTTGGTCTCCGCGAACGGCCCATCGGTCACCGGCGGCCGCCCCTCACCGTCGTACCGGACGAACATGCCCTCCGCGGAAAGTGCCTGACTGTCGACGAACTCGCCGGTGCCCTCCAGCCGGGCGGCGAAGTCGTTCATGTACTGCACGTGGGCGGAGATTTCCTCCGGCGTCCACTGGTCCATCGGTACGTCGTTGAGCGATGCGGGCGCGCCGCGGTAGTGCTTGAGCAGCAGGTACTTGGCCATCATGTTCTCCTTTGGTGCGGTGCGGCCCATTGTGGCCGTTTCACTGCGGGGACGAAGCCGTGCGCGGGTTCTCGACATCCCCGGCGACATTTCCTAGCTCAGTTGTCGGATGCGGGGAGCGTGTCGGCGAGTTGCTCGAAAAGGGCCGGCCACCCGCGGCGGAGCCAGGTCAGCCGGCCGCGGTCGAGGTGGCCACCGTCGATGAGGTGGGAGAGGCGGTGTTGCTGCGCGGGGACACCCAGCTGACGGAGTTTGGCATAGACGGGGTTCACCGGGAGCCGGTGGCGGGCGATGTATGCCCAGACGTCGGTGGTGGTCCAGTCCCAGATCGGCCTGTACGCGGCGGTGCCGTCCGCGCGGGCGATGATGCCGTCGCGGCGGCCGCCTCGGGTGTTGAGCATTCGGCGGGGGCGGATTCGTCGGCCCGCATACCCCACAGCTCACCCGGCCCGAGCAGTGCGTGCGCGCGGCGAGCGGGTTCAGTGATCAGCGCCGCGTGCAGATCCACCATCGCCGCGGCCGCACCGTCGGTGAGTGCGGTGTGGTTCCACAGGCCGGAGTCGGCGAGCACCTGCAGCAGTGGTGGGTCGGTGGGGATGCAGTGCAGGTCCAGCCGCCAGGTGTGGGCGAGTTCGGTGAGGTAGTCGTAGGTTTCGGGGTAGTCGAGGCCGGAGTCGAAGAACACCACCGGCACCTCCGGTGCGACGCGGCGGGCCCGGTCGAGGATGACGAGCGAATCCTTTCCGCCGGAGAACGCGAGGTACCCGTCGTGGCCGGCCAGATGTGACTCGATCCGAACGGTGATGTCCGCGATGGCCTTCGCGCCAGCTCTCGCCGACGGCCCTCGAAATCCACGCAGTGCGGCGAGATCCAGGCCAGGTTCCGATGTCGTCGCTCCGCCACTCACCCATCGGCAGTGCGGTGTGCATAGGGGACCTATGGCCCATATGGGTGCCAGCAGCAGACGCGGAGCCGCGACATGCTGGATACGGCACCTGTCGTCCCGGCGTACCCGCGCCCGGGCTTCGGCACCGGCGTGATGTTCTGCGGTTGAATGGACGGCATGGGGTCGTCCGCGGTGGAGCAGCTGTGGCAGGCGTTGTCCGAGAACGAGTTGGCGTTGGTGTGCGTCCGTGGCCCGCAGAGTCGGTGGGCGGATCTGCGGACGGTTGGGGAAGACGGCGCAGTGGGGCTGACCTGGCTTGTCCGGGAGGCAAGTGAGATCGCCGAGCAGTACCCCCACGACAGAGCGAAATCGTGACGCCGCCGGAACTGACTTCGGAGCAGGACGTGGTGTGGGCGGCCATCGACACCGTCGGCGTGGATCGGGTGATGGTGGGCAGCGATTGCTCCTAACCGTTGGGTGAGCGCCCCGGCGGTGAGGTGGTACGTAAGAGCAAATTTCTCGATGAAAGGGATCTCCAGATCGATGTCCGGTGGATGGCCTATCTGTCTTGTCCTACGACCACCGTATCGTCGATCCGCCGACGCCGCTCGCTACCTCACCAGCGTCCGCTGCCGTCTCGAAACAGTCGACACTCTCACCGCCACAGCGGAACTCGCGGCTGGAACACCAAGCCGCCGACCATGACCTGCACCACAAGCGTGACCCCAAAACCCGGCTATACCGCTTCTGGCTACCTAGCTGGTGGACGCGGCGCGTTGCGGGGCTGGGCCGGTGGTGCCTCGGATCTGGAGGCTGACCGGGAAGACTCGCTTGCCGGGTTGTTCCGGTGTGTTGTCGTCGAGTCGTGCGAGGAGGAGCTGGACCGCTTCGGCGGCCATGTCCTCGATGGGCTGGTGGATGGTGGTGAGGTTGATCATTGCCCATCGCGCTTGTGGTGAGTCATCGAAGCCGATCACGGACAGTTCGGCGGGTACGGACACGCCGAGACGCGCGGCCGCGTCCAATGCTGCGAACGCCAATTCGTCTGTGACGCAGTAGATTGCTGACGGTGGATGATCCATCGACAGCAGTGATGTCGCCATGTCCACGCCGTGCTCGTGAGTCATGGTTGCCCGGCGGATGTAGTGGTCGGGTAGGGCGATGCCGCGGCGTTGGAGTGCGTGCCGGGCGCCGTCTTCGCGGGCGGCACCATTGGTGCGGTCGCGCGGTACCGACAGGATCGCGATGTCGCGGTGACCGAGGGCGGTCAGGTGCTCGATCACCAGCTCGCCGGCACCTTCGTCGTCGGAGAGGACCACTTCGAGAGACAGGGTGGGATCGTCGCGGCTCAGGAGCACCACTGGGGTGCTTCGTTCGAGCACTCGGCGCACGGTGCGGGATTTGCGGCGAGCGGATACGAAGATCATCCCGTCCACGGTCGCCGGGTCGAGGACGTCCACGCTGTCGACGCCCTCGGGGACGTCCGGGTCGCGTATGAGGGCCATGCGATAACCGCGTTCGCTGAGCCGGTGCTGAATGGCGTCGACGACGGTGGGGTAGAACGGCGAGGTCAGGTCGGCGACCACGACACCGATCGCCCGCGCCCGTCGGGTGACCAGGCTGCGAGCCGCGGAGTTGGGGACGTAACCGAGTTCCCGGGCTGCGGCAAGTACCCGTTTGGTCGTCCGCTCGGCGACGGCGGGGTCTCCTCGCATGACACGGGAGACTGTCGACTGGCTCAGTCCCAGGTAGGCGGCGAGATCGACACTGGTTACCACGTGCGGATCATACCCAACGGTGGGCCGGGTTCGGATGACGTCGCCGCGGGCCCCGGGGCCTGGGCGTGGCGCCGTGTGGTCGGCGTCGAACGGCTTCGACGGGTCGTCCTCGCACACACCTCGATTGCTGGTGGGTGTGCCTTCCTCGTGGGTTTCATCGGAGAGCCCCGCCCTCCTCGGTCCGGGATTGGTGCTGCGGGCGCGGGGGAGATCGGCGGCGGGTGCGCCGCGGTCCGGGAATCTGGACCGCGGCACTCGCGCGGATCGCCGTCGAAGTATGCGCCGGCAACGTCCGTACCTCCGGTTCGGCCCGGCCGAGCGCGGCGCCGGCGGCCGACCGGAAACGGTTACCCACTGTCAGGCGGTGTTCCGGCCACCGCTGAGGTCCAGTGTCTGTCCAGTGACGTAGCTGGCCTCGGTCGAGAGCAGCCAGGTCGCCAGGGCAGCGAATTCTGCTGTGCTGCCGACCCGGCCCATGGGAACCCGGGCCAGGAGCGCGGCGTTGCGTTCGGGACTGAGGTCGTCGAGCATCCGGGTGTGCATCATCGAGGGTGCGATCGCGTTGACGGTGACGTTGTGTGTGGCGACCTCCTTGGCGGCGGTTTTGACCAGGGACACCACGGCGGCTTTCGATGCGGAGTAGGCGGCCTGGAAGGGATTACCCTCCCGCGCCGAGATCGAGGACAAGATCGCCACCCGGCCATACCCCTGCTCGGTCAGCGTGGGAAGTAGTGCGGCGAGGCCGTGGAAGCAGCCGTCCAGGTTGACACTCATGGTCTTCGACCAGCCCTCGAACGGCATGGCCGTGATCGCGGTTTCCGGTCCTTGGATGCCGTGCGCGAAGAGTGCGCCATCGAGGCGGCCATGGGTGGCCAACACACGGGCGAGGGTCTCGTCCCAGGCTGCACGGTCGGTCACGTCGAGAGCCGCGATGTCGCGGCCCGTCCCGTCCCCGTCGCCGACGACGTCGGTGCACACCACCGAGGCGCCTTCGTGGATGAGTCGGTCCACTGCCGCTGATCCGAGGCCGCCGGCGGCGCCGGTGACGAGGATGACGCGTCCGGCGAATCGGCCGGGATAGAACGTCGAGGGGTCGGCGGTGGTGACGTGCAGGGAGTCGGTGGTGTCGACTGCGGTCATCGAATCGCTTCCGTTCGTTCGGTGTCGGCGGTGGTGATCAGCTGTTGTGTTGCGGCCATGAGTCTGTGCAAATGTTCTGTGATGCCGTGTGATTCGACGAAGGCGACGTCGGGAACCTCCACGCTGACCGGGACGCCGGGCAGCGCCGCGAGGATCTCGATCAGGGGAAACGCGCCGTCCCCGGGCACCTGACGTGTCGCGCGCGACTCGATCTGGCGGTCGGACCCGTTGGTGTCCTGACCGAGCGGCATCCGCGGCGGCGCCTCGAGGTGCGGGACCGCGGCGGGACCGTCGCACAACTGGATCACCTGCACCGCTCCCGGCGGAACAGCCGCGAGGTCGCCGACGGTGCCCCCGGCACGGACGAAGTGCAGGACGTCGAGCATGATCCCGCACCCGGTCTGTTCCGCCACGGCGGCGGCGGCGCGGAAGGTATCGACCTTCTGATACGAGATCGGCTCGATCGAGGCGGTGATACCGAACTCGTGGGCATCGCGCACCAGCGCAGCCAGGGAATCGGTCAGGCGATGGCGGTCGTCGTCACCGCCGATCACGTTGAGTACCCGGGCACCGAGGGCGGCGCCGGCCTCGAGCACCGGCATCCACTCACCCCGACCGCGTACGCCGTCCAGGGTGAACGCCTCGACATCGAACACGCGCACACCGGTGCTGTCGAGACGAGCCCGCGTCTGCGCCGACATCGGGGAGCCCGCGGCCATGGGATACCGGGTCTCCGACGTGGTGGCGGGATGCACCCGCGCGCCGACGGAGGTGAAGCCGCAGTCGGCCGCAGCTTCGACCAACTCGGGAGGGGGTAGATGCAGAGCCGACAGGTGGGCCAGCCCGATGGGTCGTGTCATGAACAGTCCTTTACGCGGTTTCCAAGGTGGGAGTTGACGGACAGCTGCGCCCTACTTATGCTGTGAATCACAAATTTACTACGTAGTCATTCAAGCACTGCGCCCCCTCCGCCGCAACCGCCCCTTCGGCTCGGGCTTCACCCCAGGAAAGAACCCCCACCCATGACAGTTTCGAATGTTCCAGCCTCGGAACCTTATTCGTCCTCCGGCCGTACCGGACCGGTCGACGGCGAGGCGCCCGCACCGCCGCCGTCCGGCTCACGGCGGGCGGCGATGGCCAGCACGGTCGGCGCGATCGTCGACTGGTACGACTTCTTCCTGTACGGGACCGCCGCCGCCCTGGTGTTCGGACCGATGTTCTTCCCCTCCGAGGACCCGACCGTGGGTGTCCTCGCCTCGCTGGGCTCGTTCGCGGTCGGTTTCGTCTTCCGCCCGATCGGTGGGGCGATCTTCGGCCACTTCGGTGACCGGGTCGGCCGCCGGAAGATGCTGGTGATCACCATCTTGATCATGGGTCTGGCCAGCACCGCCATCGGTCTGCTGCCCAGCTACGCCGCCATCGGCATCGCGGCCCCGATCCTGCTGGTCAGCCTGCGCGCGGTGCAAGGCATCGCCGTCGGCGGCGAATGGGGCGGAGCGGCCCTGATGGCGGTGGAGAACGCGCCGAAGAACAAGCGCAACTTCCTCGCCAGCGGGGTACAGATCGGATCGTTCCTCGGCCTACTCCTGGGCACCCTGGCATTCTCGATCGTCACCAACCTCACCACCGAGGAGCAGTTCGACACCTGGGGCTGGCGTCTGCCGTTCCTGGTCAGCATCCTCTTCGCACTCGTCGGGCTCTGGATCCGCAGCGGCGTCCCCGAGTCGAAGGTGTTCGCCGAACTCGAAGAGACAAAGAAGAAGCAGGCCGCACCGCTGCTCGAGGCCCTCAGGACCAGCCCCAAGCAGATCCTCGCCATCATCGGGATGCGCCTGGTCGACCAGAGCACGTTCTACATCGGCTTCACGTTCTCGCTGGTCTACGTCAAGAACTACACCGACACCCCGCCGAGCAGCGTGCTCACCGCATCGATGGTCGCCCTCGTCCTCGCCGTACCGACCACCTCGCTGTGGGGACTGCTCGCAGACCGGTTCGGTGCCCGCTGGTTCTACATCGTCGGCCCGCTGTGCGCTGCCGCGGCCGGTGTCCCGTTCTTCTCCGCCCTCGAGAGCGGATCGATGCCGATGATGATTCTCGGGTTCTTCATCCTGATCAACCTCGGACACAACATCTCCGCCTCGGTGCAGCAGACCTGGTTCACCGACATGTTCGACGCCCGCATCCGCTACAGCGGCGCAGGCTTCGGCTACGCCGTCGCCGGGGCCGTGGGCGGCTTCGTGCCCCTGACCGCCACCGCCCTGCTCGGCGACAGCGGAAACTGGACCCCGGTGGCCATCCTGCTCGCCGCCGCGTCCCTCGTGGCGCTCGTGACCGGACTGTGGTCGTACAAGTGGACCGGGCAGGGCCGGCGATGACCGACACCCTCTCGTGCGATCTGCTCGTCATCGGCGCCGGAGCCGGTGGCCTCGCTGCCGCCGTCACCGCCGCCTACCACGGCGCGAACGTCATCGTCGCCGAAAAGGCCGATGTCTGCGGCGGGGCCACCGCCTGGTCGGGCGGATGGATGTGGGCGCCGCGCAACCCCCTCGCCCGCGCCGACGGCGTCGACGAGGACATCGAGTTGCCGCGCACCTACCTGCAACACCGACTCGGGACGAACTTCGACGCCGCCAAGGTCGATGCGTTCCTGGCGGAGGCGCCGCGCATGGTCGGGTTCTTCCATCACAAGACCAGGCTGCAGTTCGTACCCGGAACCACCATCGCCGACATCCACGGCGGCACCCCCGGCGCCGGGACCGGACACCGCTCGGTGGCACCCCAACCGATCGACGCCTACCAGATCCCCGCCCCGGCTCGGGCGAAGCTGCGCTGGCAACTCTACGAAACCTCGTTCCTCGGCATGGGAATCATGGCCGGCCCCGACCTCCAGGCGTTTCTGCACGCCACCCGCTCCCCGAAGGCCTTCGGGCACGCCGCACGTCGGGTCACCCGGCACCTCATCGACCTGGCCACCGCACGCAAGGGCATGCAACTGGTCAACGGCACCGCCCTGATCGGACGGCTCCTGTCCTCCGCCGACGCACTCGGCGTCGACATCCGCGTCTCGTCGCCGGCACGCACGCTGACCACCGACGACTCCGGGGCGGTGACCGGAGCACAGCTCGACGGCCCCGACGGCCCGGTCACCATCCACGCCGCCCGGGGAGTGATCCTCGCAACCGGTGGCTTCCCCAGCAACGTCGACATGCGCAAAAAGTACTTTCCGCGCACCCCGACCGGGCGTGAACACTGGACCCTGGCCCCCGACACCACCACCGGCGACGGGATCGCGCTCGCCGAATCCGCCGGCGGCCGCCTCGACACCACCCTCGCCTCACCGGTCGCCTACTGCCCGGTCTCGCTGGTGCCGTACCGCAACGGCAAGACAGGTGTCTTCCCGCACATCCTCGATCGCGGAAAGCCCGGTGTCATAGGCGTATTGGCATCAGGTAAGCGGTTCGTCAACGAGGCCGACGGCTACCACGACTACACCACCGCGATGATCGACGCCGTTCCCGACGGGCAGCAAGTGTGCTCGTGGTTGGTCTGTGATCACCGGTTCCAGCGCCTGTATCCGTTGGGAATGTCCAAACCGCGCCCCATCCCGGTCTGGCCGTACCTGCGCTCGGGTTACCTCAAGACCGGTCGCACCCTCACCGAGTTGGCACAGCAATGCGGCATCGACCCCGCCCAACTCCACACCACGGTCGCATCGTTCAACGACAATGCCCGACGCGGAGAGGACCCCGAATTCCACCGCGGCGAAACGATGTTCAACCGCGGCTCCGGGGATCCGGACAACCCGTTCCCGAATCCCTCACTCGCCCCGCTGGAGAAGGGACCGTTCTACGCCGTCAAGGTCGTACCCGGAAGCTTCGGGACCTTCGCCGGTATCGTCACCGACGCCTCCGCGCGTGTGCTCGACGATTCCGACACCCCGATAGCAGGTCTCTATGCCGTGGGATCCGACCAGGCCAGCGTCATGGGCGGGCACTACCCGTCCGGCGGCATCAACATCGGACCCGCCATGACCTTCGGATACATCGCAGCACGACACGCCACCAGCGCCACGGATTCGGAGGAGGAGTCCGGCAGCCCCAACGTCCGTGACACACAACCGGCTGGTTGACACCCAGTCAGCGGTCGGACGACGCCGGCGGACGATTCGAGAACGTCACCGGCGCCGCCCGTCCTGCCGATGTTCGACGACATCAGGGCGCAGCGCTCTTTCGGCACGACCCACCCGCCCGCCGCTTCCGTAGTCCCGATCAGATCTGTGAATTCTTATGAACTGTCGTGAGTATCGCCAATGGCGCCAAAGGCGTCGCGCCACCTGGATCGAAGCCAACCGCACACGCAGCCATCCTGATACCGAGGCGGAGCACCTCATCGAGTTCGCCAGGACGTGGGCACCATACGGGGGCGCTGCCGAGGAGGAAATACTTGTGCACTTCGGCATGACAACATCCCGATTCATCGAACGATTGTGGCAGGTGATCCCCGAATCGAACTGTGCCCAAAACGAGATACGAAATTTGGCGAACGCATACCCTCACCAACGGACCGGCGACCTAGAGCGCTGACCGTCCGACAGGTCGGAACCTGAGTGGACATCGGGATAGGCAAAGCCGTCGACAGGTGCGACATGTGGAATCGCCACGACAGTCGCATTCTCGACAGCCCCTGACTGTTAAGGGAGGGTTCCAATGGCTGTGCGGCCAACTCAGGGCTTGGTTGTCTCATCCTCATACACACGCGCTGACGAGTTTGAATTTAGTTTAGGTGTGGTCGACACTGGGGTCGGATGGTCTGGGTCAAGCCGGAAAGCGAATCTCCTGCAACTGAATCTTCGGTGCTGCGTCTAGAGGTCCTACATAGAGCACGTGTCCGGGGTCGTCTCCTGCTGATGTCTTCGGAAGCCCACTTCGCACTCGTGGCGAACAGCGCAACCGCGGTGGAGTGACGGCGATCGCTGCGGCGAGGGAGATCAGCACTGGCCCGCCGCATCAGACGATCTCCCGGGAAAGGGCGTCGAAGGAATGGAGGGCGGTGTGTTGGAAGGCAGGTACGAGCGCAGGGGTGATTGTCCGGGTGGCGGCTTGGATTGGCGAGGCAGTTAATCCATCGGCGACGGCGGCTGCAACGACTCCCCACCCGTTCAGAGGAAGGACACCGATGGCCATCAGTATCGCCGGGCTCGTCGCGGCGATCAGTATCAGAACCGGACGGATCCGCGGTGGCTGATTCTCGTGTGCGCTTCCCAACTGCGAAACTGGGTCATCGGGGAGGTTGACTCGCGATAGACCCACATCAATTGTGTTCTTCGAGACTGTCGCAACCGATCTCGTCTAAAATCTGCTTCACTCTTGCTTCGAATCGTTTGGTTGACATTCCAAAGTTGACGAAAATATCCTCCTCGGCTGGACCCCCCTAGGGGGCGCATCTCCGCGCAAAGGTGAGTATGTCCTCGACTTCTCTACTGCGTTCAGGGAGTTGGGTACGTCGGCGCTCTGCCTCACGTCGTCTATCGCGCCATCGACGGTAACGACGGATCTCCATCTCAACTGGTGTTGTTCGCGCAATTTGTAGATCCGGTGTTTCCCCCTGGCGTCCCCCGGTTTCGGTTGCTGACATGGCATTCTCTGTTTCGAAGTGAAGACCTGTGTCTAGTCGACCAGGTGGCGGGGGGAATCGCAGGTTTCGGGGTTCGGATCGACCGAATGTGTTGGTAAGGACGGTGTGTGATGATGCTGTACGGCGAGTGCCGCCAGAACGGATGAGGAGTACACCCGGTCAAGGGTCGCAGCATCGCAGGGGACGACCGGCCGCTGCTGGTGCCGTTGTATCGCGGCCAAAAGTAGTCGTCGGTACTCGGCGACATCGATGCCGAATTCGGACTGGATCGTTCCGGGTGTAGGTTCGCCGATCGGTGCCCAGAAGATCGCGAGATCGAGGACGTCGTCGAGATGAACGCGTGGCGCCATCATGGCCGCTTTCTGGCTTGTTGCCGGAGCCGTTATTGCACCCGTGGGTGGCGTGGTGATGTGCGGTTTGTTGCGCGCGATCTCTGCGTCATCGCCTCGCGGTCATTCTCGTGTGGAGCGCGACCGGATTTTGAGGATGATCAACTCGGAATCGTTCGCGTCGCTGAGTGTGCCGAGAAGAGTGAATGGCTGACTATCTGCCAGGGGCGCCTCGTGCGCGAGTGTTTGTGCATATCAATCCTGAGGGTCTGGGATCGTGAGCTGCCTCGCGGAGTGTCGAATGTATTGCGGGCCAGTGCTGTTAGTTCGAGCGAGAGTGGTTCCGCCTGCTCGGCAGCTACCGATGGGCGACTCTGTCGTGTCGGATCTTTGGGCTGCGACCGATTCGCCGGCGAGATGGCCCGGATTGGTACTTAGGAACTGTGCGGTGACATCAGGGTCGACGATATGCGCGGTGCTCCATCGTTCGGTTGCGTACGTTTGTGCCGCAACCGCAAGAAGCGATCCTGCATTCGGCACGCGGCGGCGCAGGACGATCGACATGACTGTGATGACGGCATGGATCAGAAGGAATAGCACTGTGAACGGTCCTGCTGGTCGGAGATTAACGATATTTCGGTAATAGTGTGTCGTTGCGCGTGATTCGCACCGTGCTGGCGCGGCCCGTGGCACGACCGGGCACGTCAGGACCGCTGTTCCTGCTCCACGACCCAGCGTAGGGCGCGCCTCACCCGGCCGGTGACGGCGTCGCGATACCGCACGACGCCGCCGGGCGAGGAAGGGGAGCTACGCGGTGACTCTGTCGGTGGCCACGGTGTCGTCGTCGAAGGTCATTTCCGGTGCGGGCCGGCGGAAGCCCTTGGTCAGAACGGCCAGATAGACAACGCCGATCGCCAACCATACGCCGCCGATTTGGAGAGCGACGTCACCGAGCCTCGTGAGCAGATAGACGGAGACGGCGCCGCCGATGACCGGCATCACCAGGTACGAGAAGAGGTTGAGGGTGCGACCGTGTCTGTGCTCTCGGACCAGGTGGGCGATCACGCAGACGTTGACCACGGCGAAGCCGAGGAAAGCACCGAAATTGATGAACGAGGTGGCTGTGGTCAGGTCGAGTTTCATGGCGATGACACCGGCGGCCGCGGTCAGCAGCAGGTTGTTGACCGGGGTGCCGGTCGTCGCCGACAGCCTGCCGAAGACGGCCTTGGGCAGTACGCCGTCGCGTCCCATGACGTACATGAGGCGGGCGGCGGACGCCTGCAGGGCGATGCAGGAGGCAATGGATCCGGCGATGGTGACGAAGTTGATGATCTCGGCGTACGTCTCGCCGCCGACCTGGACCTTCAGGTGGTAGGCGGCCGCGTCGACGTCGGTGAACAGCGCGCCCGGGTGGACGAGTTGCATGACGAATGACAGCACGATGAAGATCGCGCCGGCGGCGATGACGCACCCGACGATGCCTCTGCCGATCGTCCTCGCCCCGCCCCTGGTCTCCTCGCCGAGTGTGGAGAGGGCGTCGAAGCCGAGGAAGGAGTACGCGGCGATGGCGGCGGCCGCAGTGACCGCGCCGATCGAAGTGCCGGAGTTCCACAGGGCGTCCGTGGCGGGTGCGGAGGAGCCGTGTTTGCCGAGGAAGACGACACACAGGGTGGCGAAGAGGACCAGCGACCCCAGAGCGATGAACATCAGGACCTTGTTGACGCGGTCCGCGAGTTTCATGCCGAAGACGTTGATGGCGGTGGTGATGCCCACCGAGACGATCAGCCAGACCCACTTGGGTATGTCAGGGAACTGGGCGTTGAAGTAGATCGCCGTGATCAGCCAGCCGACCATCGGGATGAAGAAGTAGTCGAGCAGCATCGCCCAGCCGGACAGGAAACCGATGCGGCTGTCGAGCATCTTGCGGGCGTAGGTGTAGACCGACCCGGAACCGGGCACCGCGCGCGCCATCTTTGCGTAACTCAGCCCGGTGAGCACCATCGCGAGGGTGGCGACGGCGAACGCCGTCGGGGCCACGCCGCCGCTGGTGGCGGCGACCACGCCGAAGATCGTGACGACGATGCCGGGGGATATGTAGGCCAGGCCGAACAGGATGACGGAGAAGAGGCTCAGGTCGCCTTTCAGTCTCATGGTGTTCCCAGTTGTCTCTGTCTCGCTGTTCATCGTGGGGGCTCCTCGGTGGTGTGGGCGGCGGTCCAGGTGGCGGGGTCGATACGGCCCCCGTACAGCGGGAGTTCGAGGGGCGCGTCACCGGGGCGGAACTGGTCCCAGACGCGGTTGAGGCCGGCGGTGCCGTAGCGGCGGACGTTGCTGACCTCGTCGAGGTCGATCACGTCGGTGAGGGTGGAGTCGCCGGCATCGACGGTTTCGGCGCGCACGGTGCCCTGTGGATCGACGACGAGGCTGCGGCCGATCCCGGACGGGGCGGCGGAGTTGACGCTGGCGACGAAGACCTGGTTGGTGATGGCGTTGGCGCGGCTGAGGACGACTTCCTGCGTGCGGTCGCTCGTCGGGGTGCGGACCACGTTGACGATCAACTCTGCGCCCATCCAGGCCAGATGGCGGGAGACCTCCGGGAACCAGGTGTCGTAGCAGATGGACAGTCCGATACGGCCGACCCCGGCGAGGTCGACGACCTCGAACCGGTTGCCGGGTGCGGTCGTCTCGTAGGGGCGCCACGGGCAGATCTTGCGGTACGCGGCGAGGCGTTCGCCCTGCGGCGAGTAGACGGGTGCCGTGTTGTGGATGCGACCGTCGGCGCCGCGTTCGTAGACGCTGCCGGGTACCAGCCAGATGCCCAGGTCGCCCGCGAGTTCGGCGAGGGCAGCGTCCCGTTTGCCGTCGAGCGGCTCGGCGGCTTTCTCCGGCGCGGCCGGAACGCCTGGGGCGCTCTCGCCGAGGTGTAGTTCGGGGTAGACGACGAGGGCGCCTGGTGCGCGCAGCTTCACGCGCCGCTCGACGTCGGAGGTGAAGCCTGCGAGGTCGTCGGCCGGGCGGCCGGGCGCCTGGGCGAGGATCAGGGGCAGGGGGCGGGTCATGCGGGGAACACCAGCCAATCGAAGGTAGGGCTCTGGAGGGAGCAGTTGATGGTGGTTCAGGCGCCGGGGGCGTGGGCCGGGCGGCCGGGGTGAGACAAGCGTGGGCCTCGTCACATATAATTTCAAATACTTTCTAGGGCTGACTTACATGCCTTTGAGGCATGCAAGTGCCATGTCTCCTCCGTCTTCCGAGAGGCCACTTCCAATGGAACTGCGGGTGCTGCGCTACTTCCTGACCATCGTGGAGACCGGTTCCGTCACCAAGGCCGCCGAGGAGGTCCGCGTCGCCCAGCCCTCGCTGTCGCGCCAACTGCGCGGCCTGGAGGCGTCGTTGGGCATGACGCTCTTCGACCGCGGCGGCAGACAGCTGATCCTGACCGCCGCCGGCCGGCGCTTCCTTCCGTTGGCCCGAGATCTGGTCGCCCGAGCGGACGCCGCCGAGGCCGCAGTCGGAGCACTTGCTTCCGGTCGCGCCATGCGGATCACCGTGGCGGCGCCGCCCACCACCATCACGGACGTGATCGCACCGTTCCTGGCCACCTGGGGACCGGAGGATCCGCTCGTCACGGTGCAGGCGGAGAGCCCGGCCCGCGCGTACCAGGCCCTGGGGAGGGGCGCCGACGTAGCCATTTCCACGGCGCCTCCGAGGCGCCGTTTGGCCGGGCTGCCCGTGGCGCGGCTGCCGCTGTGGGCCTATGTGCGGGCCGACCACGCCTGGACGAACCGGGACGGCGTCACGATCGGGGAACTCGCCGCGGCGCCCCTCATCGTCCTCACCCCGGCGCACGGCACCCGACGCGTCCTGGACCATGCCGTGCAGGACGCCGACGCCTCGTACGACATCGTGCTCGAATGCGATACTCCGCACGTCGCCCAGGCCATGGCGGCGTCGGGCCACGGAATTGCGGTGGTCTCCGACGATCCCCGCTTCGACCTGCACCCGCTGCTGATCCTCGACGGCGCGGGCGAGCCGCTGCAGATCCATCTGCACGCCGCGTGGGACCCCAGCCACTATGCGCTGCGCAGCATCGAGGCCTTCGCCACGGGGCTCTCGCGCTTCTGCGTCGAGCAGTACGGGCCTCAGGTCACCGCCCGCGGATGAGCTGGACGTATACCTGGCGGGCAGCCTGATCAGACCGGACAGGCATTGGACGGCGGCCCCGGCGGGCCCCAGGATGCGGCGATATCCGTATCTGTTGCCGGCCCGAGAGGACACCCACCATGCCAAGACCCTTCTATGCCCGAGGGCTGAGCCGTGCCATCGTCGTTACCGTCGCACTCGCGGCGGCGTGCACCGTCTCCCACCGACGATCGCGGCGCCCGCCGAAGCCGTGCCCGTACCGGGCGATCCGCTCACCGGAAGCGGGGCGGTGAACCGGACCGAACTCACCGCCGGCCAACTCACCGAGGGCGCCGCCACGGACACGGTCCCCGACAGCGCCTTCGCACTGCCCGCCCAGGCAGCACCACCCACCCACAGCTTCGAAGGCACCCTCACCCTCAACGGTCTCTCCGCCACCGGCGGCTTCCGCGTACTGAAAGACCCGTACGGATACGGAGATACAGCGGCCACCCGGCACCTGCCACCGGTCGACATCGCCCTCGTGCAGAATGGCAGCCACCTCGTCCCGGCCAAGCGCGGGTTGCAGTACACGGGGAACCAGGCGTGGAACCTGGCGGTGGGCCCCGGCCGTGCGTGGAACGAGGACGGCGACGGCGAACGCACCCGCGCCTCACTGCCTTTCGCGCTCGTCGAGCGCAACGCGAACTGCGTGCACAACGGCGCCCTGATGTTCCTCTTCGACGCCACATCGGTCTCCGAAATCCGCTACCAGATCACCACGGAGACCTGCGAATACTTCCAGCTCGACATGTGGGGCCAGGTACCGGCCGACTACCGGCCCGGGCCCGTCGACGGCGCCGAGAACCTGCGCGACGCGTACGCCGCCGAGGTCGGGGACCGGCTCCCGACCAAGCCCATCTCGGCGCTGGCCACCGACTACCCGGACAGTGGGGTAGACGTAGCGAAGTTCAGCGCCGGCATCACGCCGTCCGCACTGAGCACCTTCGGCTTCTACTTCGGCGGAGTGCACTATGTGGGCAACTGTCGGACCCGGCAAGGGGAGTACCCATTCTGCGGCCAGATGCTGTTGCCTTCGTACTCGACCGCGAAGTCGGCGTTCGCGGGAACAGCCATGCTGCGGCTGGCGAAGCGCTACGGCCCCGCCGTGGCCCAGGAGATGCTCTCCGACCGAATCCCCGAGACCGCCGGCAACACCGCCTGGAGCGGCGTCACCCTCGACCAGACTCTCGACATGGCCACCGGGAACTACATCTCGCACGGCTACGAGACCGACGAAGCGGGCCCCACCATGGCGGACTTCTTCGCAGCCGAGCCCTACGCCGACAAGATGCGACTCGCCCTGTCCTTCCCGCGTAAGGCCAGCCCCGGCAGCCAGTGGGCCTACCACACCTCGGACACCTACCTCGCCACCCGCGCGATGAACAACTACCTGCAGGACAAGGCCGGTTCGGACGCCGACATCTTCGACATGCTCCGTGACGACGTGCTCGAACCCGTCGGCGTCGGGCCCGACTCGCTCGTCTCCTCCCGCACCGACAACAGCCCCGGCGGAGCACCCTTCGGCGGGTACGGCATGTTCTGGACGCAGGACTCCGTCGCCCGGTTCGCCAAGTTCCTCAACAACGACCACGGGGCCGTCAACGGCACGCAGATACTCGACCCGGCCCTGCTCACGGCCACCATGCAACGCGACCCGGAGGACCGGGGCATGACCACCACCGGCGCCAAGCCCATGAAATACCAGAACGGCTTCTGGGGCCAGGACTTCACCTCCGCCGACAACCCCGCCTACACCAGCCCCTTCTACGTACCGTTCATGTCGGGGTACGGCGGCATCACGGTCGCGATGATGCCGAACGGCGCCACCTACTACTACTTCAGCGACAACAACGAGTTCAGTTGGAGCTCCGCCGTCGCCGAGGCCGCCAAGCTAGCGCCCATGCCCGTCGAGGCAGTTGGTGCGAGATAGACCCAGCGAACGTACCCTTATCGGCCTGGGATGCGCTTCGCCTGACTATGGCCGTTGATGGGGTTCCCCACCCGAACCCCTTCCAGGTTCGATCGGAGACTTCATCCAACGGCGCGCTCGTGGTCGGCACCACCGCCGACGACGAGGTCGTCGCGCAGGTCTGACCTGCGGTGAAGGTGACATGTATCTGTGTGCGATTAAGGATGAGTATTCGAAGAAGGTTCTGGGGTGGGCGGTGGCGGATCACATGCGCACCGAACTGGTCCTCGAAGCGCTGAACATGGCTGTCGACGAACGTGGCGGAGACGTCGCAGGCACAATCATGCGCTCGGACAGGGGAAGTCAGTATACCGCCGAGATCATGAAGCAGGCGTGCGCACGGTACGGGTTGCGGCGTTCGATGGGCGCGACCGGCATCAGGTCATGCTCGAAGCGCCTGGCGTTGCGCCGGTGTGGTGGTCGCGGGTGGCTCCGCTGATCGTGGAGACGATGACCGCGCGCTGCGCCGAGTGGGTTCGCTGGTTCAATGCGGACCGGTTGCATTCGTCGAACGATCGGGTCTGGTGCGGGTTGGTTCGACATCCCTCCACTTCGTGGATGCTTCCCCGCCGTGGAGGGATGTCCTCACACTGGAGGCGTTCTCGATACGAGAAGTTTCGCAGCGACGTCATCGCCGTCGAGGATTATTTGTGCGGATGGGTGAAAGCGCGACGACGGCGTCAAGACAGGTGGCGCCTCGACCTCGAACTCAGGCGAGCCCCCGAACTGAAAGAAGCCGCCAACCGATCAAACCGCTGCGAGAATTTGAGGGGACAAGTCGCGCAGTCGCCGATCTCTCAGTAGGACAATCCGAATGAGCGCGAACCACTACCTAAGCATCGTTGATGATCTGTACTCAAATCAGATCGTCGAATACTCGATCGACTCGCGCGATGTTACCGAACCTCGTGGCGCGATCGACCGTCTGCGGACCTCATTGATCACGCTGCCGAACGAAACCGACCGCTCGGCACATTGCGTGTCGTTAGTAGGCACCAAAAAGTTCCTAATTGTCACCCAACTGTGACGGACTTAACGTCTTCGGTGACTCGATTTCCAACCGTAAGGCGGTCAGATGCAGACGAACTATGCCGAAGAAGATGTGTTGAAAGATACAGACGATCTACTGTTTTCGTCTCTTCGAATCAATACCACGACGGTCCGTAACAGGTTTCTTCTTCCTGCCATGCAGCGTGGCTCGCGTGGGTACAAGCCAACTGTGGGCATGGCGGATACGCTGCGCTCGACCGCTGAACGGGGCCCGGGAATAATCATTTCCGAGGGGGCCGCACCTGACCATCCGGCGGGGTACTGGCAGCCGGCGTTCAGCATTCTCGGCCGTGACACCATCAAGGAATGGGGACATGTCGTCCGTGAGGTCCTCAGTACCGGCGACGTAGTCTTATTGATGCAGCTGTGGCATCCAGGTGCCCTGCGACTGGTTGTCGACGGTATTGAGAATCCACATCCGGACCATCCTGCATGGAGCCCATCAGGATTGATCCAGGAGGGCCGTACCAACGGTGTTGCAATGTCGAAGCAGGACCTTGAGGATACCAAAAATGCATATGTCGAGAGTTCGCTTATCGCCCAGCGGCTCGGCGCACACGGGATTGAGTTGCATTGCGCTCATGGCTACCTGTTGGATCTATTTTTGTGGCATGAAACGAATAGGCGAACCGATGAATACGGCGGTGAAACCCTAGCTGACCGCGCCGCATATCCTGCTGAAATAGTTTCGGCAATCCGTGCTGCGACGGGCCCTCAATTCATAATTTCAGTGCGTTTCTCGCAATGGAAGGAGGTGGATTACGGAGCCAAAATCGCGGCGCATCCTGACGAACTGGGACCGTTTCTGGAACGTTTGCAGCAAGCGGGAGCCGACGTCTTTCATGTGTCGGCTCGCAGATTCGACGCTGTCGCCTGGCCGGAACTCGACTCTAGACGGAGTGTCGCTTCCTGGGTGAAGACAATGACAGATCGCCCGGTCATGACGATCGGCAGCGTCGGGTTGTCCACCGATCTCGCGAGTGATGTCTTCGACAACCAAGACCCCGTACTGCAGGTGGAGGATGACATCATCCGTGTACGGCGCGGTTTGGAGGCCGGCGACTTCGACATGATCGGGGTTGGTAGGGCGCAGATTTCGAATCCGGACTTCGTCGAGCGCGTACGCAGGGCCGACTATTCGAATTTACGAGACTTTCGAAAATATCGCGATTTGGCCGAGGCATACGAAAGCTACTCGCATGAGGGGCAACTCGTGGACCAGTCGCGAAAGAAGGATTAATCGATGAGCCTACTATGTGAATATTGTCAAACCCTAGGAGTTTTATTGTGACAACCGGGACGCCGAAGTACTGGTGGATGGAAGGGCTTTTCAATCCCCCGCCCCGACCTACTGGTTTCTCGACAACTGATCGAGATGAGTTCGATGTAATCATTGTCGGTGCCGGAATGGCGGGAATGTGTGCTGCAATTTTGGCTCACGATCGTGGTGCCGAGGTCCTTCTATTGGAGGCATCAGATGAAGTCGGCGGCACAACTTACAAGTCCGGCGGGGCGATGTGGATTCCAGACAACTCACTTATGCACGTCTTAGGAATTCGCGACGATCGAGATAGCGTCTTGCGCTACGTGGTCCAGGTCGCGCATCCCGACCAGTATGACGCCGATGCCGAATACTACGGCGCAGAAGAGTGGCAGTGGGAAACAATAGGCGCGTTTTACGACAACGCCGCGAACGCGATTGATGCGCTGGTTGCGGCAGGTGCCTTCCGGGTCACCACCTGGCCATCCTTTACGGAACGGTATCCAGCCATTGTCAGTTATCACCCGGAATTGGATAACTCTATTCAAGGATTTTTCCGGCATCTAGGACCAGCGCGAGAGGACGGCTCCGCTGCACCTGGAGCAGATTTGGTCGATCAACTGGGGGTAGCCGTTAGAAGCCGGGGTATCGAGGTGCGCACAGATCATCGTGTGCAGCGGCTGCTGCAAGATGAAACTGGTGCAGCCGTCGGAGTTGGGGGGACGTGGGGTGATCCCATCTACGCGAGACGAGGGGTGGTTTTCGCTAGCGGTGGCTTTGCACATAACGCGGATTTGATCGATGAATACTGGCGCGGGCCGCTTTACAGCAGTTGCGCAGTTGCCACCGCACAGGGTGATTTCATCCCTATCGCGCGCGAGGCCGGAGCTGAACTCGCTCACATGCAGAATGGCTGGCTGTACGAGGACATCTTGGAAAAGGCTGCCATGAATCGCGTGAACGAGGATAAAGGTATTCCCGTTCCGCCCGGAGACAGCATGATTTATGTCGATCGCAATGGTAACAGGGTGGTCAACGAGAAGCTTGTGTACCAGGACCGAAACCGCGTCATATGGGACCGCGACAAGAACGGCGACTATCCGAACAGGGTTCTATTTATGGTTTACGACGATTACGTCGCCCACGACACCAAGCCGACCCTGTTCTGGGATAAGTTTCGCACCCCTAAGCCTTACATTATCGAAGGTCAGACATGGGAGGAGATCACCGAGCGCATCGAGGCGCGCTTGAAGAGTCTCACCTCTGTCATCGGTGATTTCGAATTGGCACCTGGCTTCGCCGAGCAACTGGGGCAGACGGTCGACAGATTCAACGGCTTCGCCCGCGCTGGTGTCGACGAAGATTTCCACCGTTGCGAGAACATGTCCGAATACGACTGGCATGGCATCCCGAGGCCAGGTAACGAAAAAAATCCGGGAATGTTTCCATTCGCCGAGACCGGGCCATATTACTGCGTGCTGATCTGCGGGATGGTGCTGGACACCAACGGAGGGCCCAAGACGAATTCGAACAGCCAAGTCTTGCGTTCGGACGGGTCCGTCATTCCAGGGTTGTATGGGGCCGGAAACTGTGTTGCATCAATAGCCGGTGATGGCTACTTATCTTTAGGGAGCACACTCGGGCCCGCCGCCACATTTGCGTACCTCGCCGCCGAAAGTGTAGTGCAGGAGGCACCGCGCGATACTGAAGCTGCTCGTGCGCGGTACACTGCAGATACGTTGACGACCAGCCAAAACAGCTAGATAGTCACTCGGATTCAGCAGCTACGGTCAGCGTTGCGTGTTAGCATGAATCGATACTGACACGCGACGTTGGCCCATAGTTCCTCCAATCGAGACAGTCTCGTGCGGGACCAAAATCGCCCGAGAGATCGCGTCGGTCTAAAGGGAGTAACCTATGGGCGCGGATTATGAATCGCACCGGCTTTCCGCAGTAGATCGGATGATGACAAGGATTCGTGAAATTCTCCAACAAGCACCTGCGGTAACCGACGAATCCGAGGAAATATTCGGATTCGTAGCGGCGCTACTTGTCGAATTTTCTTGGAATCGCAGTGCGCCGGTTGTGGGCATCGTAGGTCACGTTGGCAATTACTGGAGAAACTGGCTCCTAGTCATATTACGTGTCGGACCATTGCGTCCGTCGATGATTCAGCGGCTACTGGACACAATGGACCCGTCACATCCGTTGTCGCAGAAAATACTTACTCACAATCTTCGGATGCTCGAACGCGATGGACTACTAAGCCGGACCGTGGTCGCCGACGCGCGGAAGCACGTGGTGTATGACCTCACGCCACTAGGTCGGAGTCTGTCCGACCTAGTGATGAACCTGATCGAGTGGGGATATGCGCGATCAGACCAAATCAATTGCGCACGTGCAGAATACGATGCAGCTAACCACGATGGCGGCGCAGGCGAAGTGTGAGCGTCATCCACCCCGGCCTCCACGGGTTATCCGCTTCTGGTTCTCGGCGAGTAGACCATCGAGGCGCCGGGTATCGGCAATCATGTCGCGACGCATCAACACCGCATAGCGGGCGTAGAAACCCTGCACGACCCTTCGAGAGTTCCTGCGACGCACGCCACAACGACCAGGGCTCCAACTAGGGGATCCCTTCAGTTACAGTCCGTGCGTGAGGCGTTATCGCTGGTTGTGGAATGCGTGTGTGGTCGCGAGCGCCGTTGCAGTCCCTCGGGTGTTTTGTTGGGAGACGCTTACGACAACGCTGTCCTCGGTGCGACGGTCACCGTCCTGCTAGGTGATGCGGTGATCATTGGAGTGGTTGCTATTCGGGGCGGCGTGCACACCTCCGTCGATGAGGAATCGAATCGCCCCAGTGGTGCTCGTGCGGACCCGAATCGTAAGGACCATTCCTGAAGTAGGCGTGCGACGCAGCGGACAGTCAAAGCTTTATCCTAAATGGTCGCGGTGGCGGCTCGCCGCGGATAGGCCGGCCGCGCACCGATTCCGGGCTCACCGTGGTTGGTGCTGAGGCCCCGCCGTTCGCCTGCCGCAGCCTTGGGCGACTGGCGGCAGTGAGACCTCACCAGCGGTGCGTCACGGTTCAGCAGGTGGGGTCTCTTGCTGTCAGCCATCGATTGGTTCGGAGAGCGGCACCGGCTGAGGCAGCCCCGGATAGCGTCGACCGGATACGACCCACCTTGCGTGGCGTCCCCGGATCAGTGCCTGAGGCGGCCCTGGACGCCCGCGGTTCGGCGGTCTCGATCATGCATCTCACACATGGTTCGCTAGAACTTCGTGCTATTGCCCACGTCACTCCCAGCAACGAAGCTTGCAACGTGCCTCGCTCGACTCCGGCTCATGCTGACCCCGTCAAGCCGCACCGCATGGACAAAGATTCGTGATCTACAACCGGAGGAAGATGTGACCCAAATTGTCATCAGTGGAGCCTCGGGCGATTTGGCTCGCCGCGTGACGCAAGGGCTCCTCGAAAGAGCTCCTCTGTGCAACCTGACACTTGTGACTCGATCGCCCGAGGCAATCGAAGCAGGCGGCCCGAACGTCAGCGTGCGGACGGGCGATTACGAGAAGCCCGAGCTATTGGACGAGGCGTACCACGGCGGAGACATCCTGTTTCTCATCAGTGGGCTCAATCTCGGGCGGCGGACAACGGAACACCGTAATGCGATCCGCGCCGCGGAGAAGGCGGGGATACGCCATATCGTCTACACATCGGTCGGCGGAGTACAACCCGGCAACCCGGCGCTCTCAGCCATCGACCATTACCAGACCGAGCTCGATCTCCGGGCGAGCGGACTGTCGTACACGATCCTGCGCAATGCGCTCTACGCGGAGATCGTCAGTGCGATCTGGCTGGCACCTGCCGCACGCGACGGCGTACTCGAAATGGCCACCGGCCACGGTTCCTTAGCGCCCGTCTCCAAGGTGGACGTCGCGCGCTGTGCGACCGCAATCCTTGCCGACCCCGCCGACCACGATGGCGCTGTCTACGAGATCACCGGTCCTGAACTGTTGAGCATGGACGACATTGTCCGACTTGGTTCCGAGGTCTTCGGCACAGAGATCGCCTACAAGCCGGTATCGGAGGAGGAACGGCTGCGGTTCTTCGACTCGGTCGGTCTCCCGCGGACGTACGACCCGAACATGCCCCCCAGCGCCGAAGGCCACATGTGGGCCAGCGACGAGCTGGTGTCGGCCGATCTGGCGGTGGCCCAGGGCTACCAAGCACTGCTGTCCGGACATGTCGAGCAGATCACGGGGGAGGCGCCCGCGCCGTTGCGATCCGTCCTCGAAAAGGTAAAGGACACCCCGTACGACCGAATCGGTTCGGCGTCCTGACCGCTCGCACCCCGAGCGGAACCACATATCACGTCAGTGCGTTCAGAAAGAGAGTAATAGCGCCATGAGTGTCGACCATGCGGTCCAGCAAGGCCCCGGAGCAGCGTCCGTCGGTGACGTTCCTTCCTACCCCGACGTGCCGACCTACCTGAACATCCTAGGTAGCCTCCATATCTGGGAAGGCGACGGGTGGAAGAAAGAATCGATGTCGTGGAAGACCGGCGCGTACATCGCGTCGAATCTCAGCGGCATCCCCGAGTTCACCTTCAGTGGACCCAACGCGCGGGCCTTGCTCTCACGGCTCAGTATTAACAACGTCGACAAATGGCCCATAGGCAAGTCCAAGCACCTCGTCATGCTCGACGAAAACGGATACATCGCCAATCACGGTCTCACAGTGCGCGACAGCGAGTACTCGTATCGCCATTTCGCGGCGATGCCCTGGGCCCTCTTCAAGGCCCCGTCGCTGGGACTAGACGTAGAAATCGGTATGCGGGACATCTTCATCTTTCAGGTGGCGGGCCCGAAGTCGCTGCAGATACTCGAACGCCTCACGGGTGAATCGTTGCGCTCCCTGCAATTCCTGGGCATTCGGCGAATCCAGGTACCCGGAATCGATGCCACGGTGGAAATCGAACTGTCGCGAATCGGGATGTCGGGGACCCTCGCTTACGAGGTGCGTGGACCCCTCGAACACGGACCAGCGGTGTTCGACGCCGTGTACCGGGCGGGCGAGGATTTCGACATCACGCGCCTGGGATGGCGGACTTACGTCGTGAATCACACCGAGGGTGGCTTCCCTCAGCAGGGTTGTACCTTCCTCCCTGCTGCTTTCGCCGACCCGGAATTCGTCTCTCATCCCCTCTTCGGAGCTGCTCTGCCGCCCAAGCAGGTGAGCGGCCACTTGAGTGGGAGCGCAAATCCCACCGACATCACGGCGCGCCTCCGCACCCCCTTCGAAGTCAACTGGGGATGGATGGCGAAGTTCGACCACGACTTCCTGGGCCGGGAAGCCCTCGAGGCGGAGGCTGCCGCACCGCGCCGCAAGACGGTGGTCCTCAGGTGGAACAAGGAAGACGTACTCGACGTGTTCGCGTCGCAGTTCGAGCCCGGGGAGGAATACCGGCACTTCGAGTTCCCGACGACGCCGCAATCACCAGCGGGCGACCATGCGGACATCGTCACCAAGGACGGCAAGCAGGTGGGTATATCATCGCTGGCCGTCTACTCCTACTACTTCCGCGAGATGATCTCCCATTCCACCATCGACATGGAACTCGCCGAGATCGGCACTGAAGTCGTCCTGCACTGGGGCAACCACGGCGAACGAATCAAGCAGATTCGCGCGACGGTGGAGCGGTTCCCCTACCTCGACCTCCCGGCGAACAAGGATGTCGATCTGGAGTCGTTTCCGTCAGGAGTCGTCGCGCACTGAGTGCATGACCGACTCCGACCTACTCGTCCCGTCACACGATCCTGGCGGCGACGACCACTTCACACGAAAGGACAACAGCACGATGTCACGAACCAGTCGCGACGTGGTCGACCTCGGCACTTTGATCGTGCAAGGCGACGACCGTCAGGGAATCGTCGCGGCGGTCTCGTCCTTGCTCGCGAAATACGGCGCGAACATTGTCTCACTGGACCAGCACTCGACCGACCCTGCCGGCGGCAGATTCTTCCAACGCACGACGTTCCACTTGGAGGACCTACCGGCACAGATTCCGTCCCTGTCCGACGAACTCGACAACGTTCTAGGCATGTTGGGACAGTCGTACAGGTTGACTGAAGCTCGCAAGCCGAAGCGCGTCGCCATCATGGTGTCCAAAACGGATCATTGCCTCCTCGACCTCCTATGGCGGCAGCGTCGTGGCGAAATCCACATGAACGTGGGGATGGTCATCGCGAACCATCCCGATCTCGGGGACGACGTTCGCGGATTCGGCATTCCGTTCATCCACATCCCCGTAAACCGGGCGTCACGGGCACAGGCGGAGGCGGAGCAGTTGAAGCTTCTCACCGACAACGTCGATCTCGTTGTCCTCGCTCGCTACATGCAGATTCTGTCCGGTGATTTCTTACAACAGGTGGGAGTGCCGGTAATCAACATTCATCACTCATTCCTGCCCGCTTTCATCGGTGCGGGGCCGTATCAGAAGGCGAAAGATCGAGGCGTCAAACTGATCGGCGCCACGGCCCACTACGTGACCGAGGACCTCGACGAAGGGCCGATCATCGAGCAGGACGTCGTGCGGGTCTCGCACGTGGAGACTGCAGCTGAGCTGCAACGAAGAGGTGCGGACGTTGAGCGCCAGGTGCTTTCTCGCGCCGTTGCCTGGCACTGCGAGGACCGGGTAATCAGAGACGGGAACCAGACCGTTGTCTTCTGATTCTCGTCTAACCACGGTAGGAGAGGGAGTCGGCATGTCGGCCCGATTGCTGAACGGCCGCGAGGTGTCGCGAGTCATGCGCGAAAAGCTTGGGACCCAGGCACAGCAATACTCGAGGGACTTCGGTCGGCGTCCGGTTCTGGCGACGGTACTGGTCGGCGACGACCCCGCCTCGCACACCTACGTGCGTATGAAAGCCGCTGCCTGCACCGAGGTCGGTATCGAATCGCGCCGAGTGCATCTCGACGCGGGGTTGAGCACGAATGCTGTCTGCGCGGAAGTTCGGGCGCTGTCTGAAGATCCCAATGTAGATGGGATTCTTCTGCAGCACCCGGTGCCACCCGGAGTGGACGAACGCGCTGCGTTCGACGCCATCGATCCGGCGAAGGATGTCGACGGTGTCACCCGAGACTCGTTCGCGGCCATGGCATTGGGAACCGCGGGCTTCGAATCCGCAACCCCCGGCGGCATCATGAGATTGCTCGATTCGTACGCCATTGCACTCAGTGGGCGGCACGCAGTCGTGATAGGTCGCAGCCCGATCCTCGGCAGACCGATGGGAATGCTTCTGCTGGCTCGTGACGCGACGGTAACCTACTGTCACTCACGCACTGCGGATCTGAGCTCCCACGTCGAGTCGGCCGACCTAGTCGTGGCGGCGGTGGGGTCCCCCGGACTGGTCCGAGGCGAGTGGATCAAACCCGGTGCTGTCGTGATCGACGCAGGCTACGCGGACAACAAAGGTGACGTCGACTTCGACTCGGCGTCTCGCAAGGCGTCATACATCACGCCTGTGCCAGGGGGCGTCGGCCCGATGACCATCACCACGCTGTTGGAGCAGACAGTCCGCGCCGCGCGAGAGCGCTCCATGAGCTGATCGATTTGTCCGGGTGTTCTCGTGCAGCGAGACGACTGCCGGAACGGAAATCCTCGTTCTTGCGCCGACCTGTACGCGCCTTGCCGATTCTGGTTGTCGTCGTCGTTGTCATGCGGCAGCGCGAGAACCGCGCACTGCAAAACGCTGTCCACGTCAGTGCGGTAGGTCGGCTTGTTCAAGAATCGAGGTCATCGCTTACTCAGGCCAATCCGGCGCCGGCGCGTTCCGAACGGGACCACACAACTGAGATGGACGCCTCGGCTCGTGGGATCGGCGATATCCTGGGGGAACATCGTCGAGAGGTGAGCAATGTGGCGTTCGTTGGCCGTGCCTCGAGCGGGATGAATCGATGTAATCGATGACTGATGTCGATCCGTTCGCGACGCAGCGCGACGTGGCCGGTTCGGTCACGGCGGAGCTGGCTGCTGCCGGATTCGAGGACGCCCAAGAGATCGGCAGCGGAGGGTTCGGCGTCGTCTACCGCTGCACGCAGGCTGCGCTCGACCGCACCGTAGCGGTGAAGGTCCTCACCGTGGACCTCGACGAGGAGAATCAGGCACGGTTCCTGCGCGAACAGCGCGCGGCAGGAAGGTTGACCGGACACCCCAATATCGTCAACGTTCTCCACGCCGGTGTGACCGACAACGGTCGCCCCTTCATAGTGATGCCGTACTACCCCCAGGATTCTCTCGATGCGCAAATCCGACGTCGCGGACCGCTTCCACTGGACGAAGCGCTGCGGCTCGGAGTGAAAGTAGCGGGCGCCCTGGAGACCGCGCACCAACTGGGAATCCTTCATCGCGATGTCAAGCCCGGGAACATCCTGTTCACCGACTACGGTGAGCCGGCGCTGGCAGACTTTGGGATCGCCCACATCTCTGGCGGGTTCGAGACCACTGCGGGCATTGTGACGGGTTCACCGGCGTTCACCGCCCCCGAGGTCGTGGCCGGCCAACCAGCCAGTCCGGCCGCCGACGTCTACGGTCTCGGTGCGACACTGTTCGCCGCGATGACCGGGCACGCAGCGTTCGAGCGCCGGAGCGGAGAGCAATTGGTCGCCCAGTTTCTCAGGATCACCACAGAACCCGTCCCGGATCCCTGCGAGCACGGCGTTCCGCACGATGTCGGTGCGATTATTGAAGTTGCCATGTCCGCAGACCCGGGGCGTCGTCCGTCCGTCGCGGAACTGGGTCAGCAACTCGAGACTTCCCAGCTTCACCACGGGTTCGCGGTCGACAAAATGGCCCTGCGCACCGAAACGGGAGTGACACAAGAACATGAAAGTAGCCCGCCGATACGCACACATTTGCCCGCGGCAACAGATACGTTAGCCGGACGCCGGGGGTCCCCCACAGGTCGTCTGCCCCTGGAGTTGACCAGCTTCGTTGACCGCCGCACCGAACTAGCAGAGGCGAAGAACGCGCTGTCGACCTCGCGACTGGTGACGTTGACTGGGATCGGTGGGGTCGGCAAGACCCGGCTGGCGTTGCGGGTCGCCACCAAACTGCAGCCCGATTTCCCTGACGGTGCGTGCCTGGTCGAGCTAGGTGAGCTTCGTGACGAGTCACTGTTGGTGGGCATGGTGGCGAGTGCGTTGGGACTACGCGACCAGTCGACGAAACCAATACACGAGGTACTCGTCGACTTCCTCGTCCCCCGCAAACTGCTACTGATACTGGACAACTGCGAGCAGATTGTGGATGCGGTGGCCGAGCTCACCGAAACCCTGCTACGCAGCTGCCCCGAGCTTCGGATCCTCGCGACCAGCCGTGAAGCACTCGACATCGGCGGGGAAGTGGCGCAGCTGATCCCGCCGCTGCCTGTACCGGATCCCGATCACCTGCCCAGAGGGCTGCCCCGCAATGACGCGGTAACGTTGTTCGCCGAACGGGGAGCCGCCGCCGTCCCGGGGTTCGCAGTCACCGAGGCCAACAAGGTCACCATTGCCCGGATCTGCCGGCGCCTGGACGGGTTGCCCCTAGCGATCGAATTGGCTGCGGCCCGGATGCGGGTGATGACGCCCGAGCAGATCGAGCAGCGGCTGACGGACCGTCTCGCGTTGCTAACGCGCGGCAGCCGGAACTTACCTTCACGGCAGCAGGCGTTACGGATGTGCATCGACTGGAGCCACGGATTGTGTATGCCGGTCGAGCAACGGGTGTGGGCTCAGCTGTCAGTGTTCGCCGGCAGCTTCGAAATTGATGCTGCAGAACAGGTGTGCGGCGGTACCCTGACATCGGAGGCGCTACTCGATACCGTGACCGGCCTGGTCGACAAGTCGATTGTGACCCGGGTGGAGTCGGGCGACACGGTACGGTTCCGGATGCTCGATACCGTGCGCGACTACGGCCGCGAAAAGGCGCACGAGACCGGTCAATATCCCGAACTCTCCCGCCGACACCGAGATTGGTACGAGCAGTTGGTGATCAAAGCTGAAGGTGACTGGATCAGTCCCCGACAACTCGCGTGGATCAACAGACTCGCGCTGGAGCAGCCGAATCTGCGAGAGGCGCTTGAATTTTCGGCGTCCGATAGTCCCGAAGCCGGAATTCGCATCGCAGCCGCGCTCTACCACTACTGGTATACCCGGGGGTTGTTCAGCGAGGGGCGGCGCTGGCTCGAGCGCCTCCTCGCCTGTCAGACCGGCGCACTTACCCGAGACAGGGCCAAGGCGTTCTTTGCGTGCAGCCTCCTGGCCGGCGTGCAGGGCGATCTTCGCGCCCAGGCCGCCTTGGTAGAGGAGTGTCGCACTCTCGCCAGCCAGACGACCGACCCGATGCTACACGCTCACCTCGATCTGGCCGCGGGGGCCTTAGCACTGTTCAGTGGAGATCTTCCCGGCACACGCTCGCATTTCGAGAATGCCATCGAGGCGGAAGCCACACAGGGAGACCTCACCTTCCAAGTCATTGCTCTCGGCCCCCTTGGAACGACTTACGCACTACTGGGCGATACGGAGCGGGCCATCGAATGCTACGAGCGCCTCCTCGCGATCACCGAGTCGCGGGGAGAATTCGTGTATCGGTCGTATGCATTGTGGGCGTTGGCTGTTGCGGTTTGGCGGCACAATGACCGCGCGCGAGCGGTACGGCTACTCGAGCAGGCACTGCAACTCGGTCGGAAAGTTAAAGACTGGTTGAGCACCAGCTGGTGTCTGCAAGCGCTGGCATGGATCGCAGCCGAGGAACACAACCCCCGCCGTGCGGCCGTATTGTTGGGAGCCGCAGAGCAGCTGAGCCGATCGGTGGGAAGTCCAACAGTGGTGGTATCCGCCCTGGTGGTCTACCAGGAGGAGTGCGAAAAGCAGACCCGCCAGGCGATGAGCGGGCAGGCGTTCGCCACGGCCCACGAGCGCGGTGGGGCACTCGGTTTCGACGCTGCCGTCGCCTACGCGCTGGGCGAGCAGGTTCCGCCGACATCGATATCCGCTCCTAGCTCGACGAAACTGACGAAGCGGGAACATGAGGTCGCCGAATTGGTCGCCGAAGGGTTGACCAACAAGGAAATCGCTGCTCGCCTTGTCATCTCGCCACGCACCGCGCAGGGGCATGTCGAACACATCCTGACCAAGCTGGGATTCGGCTCACGCGCACAGATCGCGGCATGGGTCGTCGAATCGCACAATAGGCCCTCCTGAACCACCGACCGACACTGGACTGCTGAATGCCGGCCTGGCGTACAGACAAGATCGACGATGCCGCGGTCGAACGCGCTTGTCGCGTAGCGCAGATGAATCGGCTACAACACCGCACGTCCTCCTGTGTCAAGCCCCTAGATCGGAATCCGCGGTGTCATTGGGGTTGGTGGCACCAATTACCTCACTGGCTCTCTCGGCACCGAGTACATAACGTACGGGCTAGAGTCTGGTCCTGGATTGTTGGTCGTGCTCGGGCATGTGGTGACATGGGGATACGCGCATTCGAATCGCGGCCTCCGGTTCCCACTTCCACGCTCGTATGAGGAGGAGCGGCACGTGACTGCGATAGTGCTCGCGGGACCGGGTAGCGCCAGACAACGCGAAGGGCACGCTCTCGGCCGACCGCGGAGTGCCTGCCCTTCGTCCGTATGTGTCGCGTAGGTCAGTGCTGGTATGTCGCCAGGTCTCGGTCCTTGCTCTCCTTCGTCAGGACAATGAACACTGAACTGACCACGGCGAGCGCGATCATGTAAGCCGCCACCAGGCCTGTGCTGCCGTCCGTAGCAGCCTGCAACGACACGAGGATTACGGGGGTGAAACCCGCGCCGAGGAGCGTGGCTGCCTGGTAGCCGAGAGAGGCACCCGTGTACCGAGCGGATGTGCCGAACTGTTCGGCGATGTACGCAGCCATCGGCCCGAAAGTCGCCGACTGGAACACGCTGAAGCCCAACACGAAAGCGAGTGCTACCAGTACCACGTTCCCGGAGGACAGCATGGACAGGATGGGGACGACGAACACCGCGAACCCGGCGAGGCCGGCCAACATGACCGGCCGACGGCCGATTCTGTCCGAGAGGCGCGCGAATCCCAGCAGTGCGAAGATGGCGATGAATTGGCAGATCGCGAAACCGATGAGGACGTCCGACCGTGTAGCACCCGACCTCGTGGCATAGCCGATGGCGAATGTCGCGAACATGATCTGTATCGCGACGCTGGCCATGCATCCCCCGGCCACGAGGACGACGTTCTTCGGACGGCGCAGGATGCTCATGAGCGGCGGCGGCGGCGGCGTGACCGGGACAGTGGCGGAATCGCGCTCTGTGCGCCGCGCCAAAGCCTCTTTGAAGACTGGGCTCTCCGAAACTCGACTTCTGATGAAGAGACCGAGCGCGAGGAGGACAGCGGAGAGTAGGAACGGGATGCGCCAGCCCCACAGGAGGAAGTCCTCCTCGGGCAGCACGGCCACGATCGCGAGTGCGATGGTGCCCAGCAAGGAACCGGTGGGTGCTCCCGCGTTGGTGAATGCCGCGGCGAATCCGCGTCCGCGTCCACCGACGTGTTCCAGCGACATCAGTGTGGCGCCGCCCCACTCGCCTCCGATGGCGATGCCTTGGCTCACGCGTAGCAGGACGAGAATGATCGCGGCCCAAGAGCCGATGGCTGACGCAGGAGGAACGAGCCCGATCAGGAACGACGCGCTGCCCATCACCGTCATCGAGACGAGCAACATGGACTTTCGGCCATATCGGTCCCCGAAGTGACCGAAAATTATGCCGCCGAGCGGGCGCGCGAGGTATCCGGCGGCGAACGTCCCCAGGGATGCGATGGTGCCGGCTACAGGCGTGAGATCGGAGAAGAAGACGGGCGCGAACACGATCGCCGCAGCAGTCGCGTAAAGCAGGAAGTCGTAGTACTCGATGGTGCTGCCGAGGTAACTCGACAGCACCACTCGTCGAATCTCCTTCTTCTTCGTGTCGGCGTCGGTGACGAGCGGCGGGTCCATGCTGGGAGTTGGTCGTAGTGGGGTCGGATCGACGGGTGAGCTCATGGTGCCTTCCTTGTGGGGAGTTCGAGGGCGCGCGCTGCTGCGTAGTGATCGCTCGAACCGGAGGCAACGGCGGCGGGAGACAGTCGCGGGCCGCGGTGCGCCGGCCGCCCCCGCCCGGCTCGGATGCTGCCGCCGGGCGAGCCGAAGGTGACGGACATCTGGTGAGAGAAAGTGGTGCCGAGACCCGTGTTTTCAGGAGATGGCGGCGTCGATCTTGTCGTAGCGGACCTCACGCACCCGCTCCATTACGGAACGGAGCGGCTCTGGGGCACGCCCGGTGATTTGCTTTACGTGATGGCTCAGAAGAGCCTGGTAGCCCTGTGCGACAGCCACTTCGGCGGAGACAAGTTCGTCGCTGGCCCATAGGTGCCCGTCCGGGCTAGGGGGCATGTTCGGATCGTAGGTGCGGGGAATCCCGATCGAGTCGAAGAATGCCAGCCGGTCGCGTTCGGTGATCGGTTGATACTCGATCGGTGTCGAGTGGATCTGCGCGCCGAGGGCTGCGATCTGATGAAAGTCCAGCAATTCCGGGCCTGTGATTTCGTAGACCGCGCCGACGTGGCGGGCGGGGTCCATGAGACAGGCGGCAGCGCTACGCGCGACGTCGCCCTTCGCAACGGGAGCCAGAAGCCCATCCCCGGTTGCCTGGGCCAAGATTCCTGACGGCACGGCGGGTGCCACCAGGATGTTGCTGACGATCTCCGCGTAGAGGGCGTTCCGCAGAATGGTGTACTTGAGCCCCGACGCGCGGAGATCCAACTCCGTCTGATGGTGGTCGATAGCGGACAGCGCAGGATTGCCCGGCTGCACACCGCCGACCGAGGTATAGACGATGTGACCGACGCCTGCCTTTTGAGCTGCTTCGATCGCGCCGCGATGCTCGGAAATTCGACGTCCGAGGTTGAGGCCGCTGATGAGGAAGAGTGTGTCGCCGCCTACGTAGGCTTCCTGGACAGAGGCTGGGTGCTGGTAGTCGCTATGCCGGATCTGCACAGTGTCGGAAGCGAGGCCAGCCAGTTTCTCCGGTGTGCGGGTGGTGAGGATCAGCTCCCGGTGCGGATCGGCTGCGAGCAATAGGCCCGTTACCCTCCGGCCTAGGTCACCCGATGCTCCGCTGATGATAATTCGACTCATGTGCACTCCTCGTATGCACGGCCCTGATCCGCTGGGCCGCCTTCGCTCAAACTGGTTGTGATGCAAGCTACATCGGACCACCGTCTGTGGCGTGGGTCCACATCCAAAATTGTCGTCGTTGTCATGCGCGGTGAGTATCGACCGCAGCCGATGTGTTTGGCGTATGAGGTCCGCAAACTTTGTGCCATTGCGACGAGGCGGTCGGCATCACATGCTGGTGTGGTCCGACGTGATCGCAGTCACTAGCAGCAGCCTGATCGCGTCCTACCGAGTGAAGAGAGACATAACATGGCACAGCTCGCCAGCACGGAACTGCCGGATCGCGACAAGATCCAGGTCTCGGATGCCGACCTCGTCGCCCGGGCTGCGGCCCTCGTCCCGCTCATCCGCGAGTACGCGGAACAGGGAACCAAGGACCGCCACATCGCACCCGAGGTGATCGACGCAATCTCGGAGGCGGGCTTGTTCCATCTCATGGTTCCCACGCGCTGGGGAGGCCAGGGAGCGTCGTTCAAGACTGCGGTCGACGTGACCGCCGAAATCGCCCGCGGTGACGGCTCGACCGGTTGGGTCACCGCACTCATGATGGTGGCGACCGGCTTCGCTAGCACGTTCTCCATGCAGGCGCAGGAAGATGTGTTCGGGGTGAACCCGAACGCGAGGATCTGCGGGATCTTCTCCCCGGGTGACCGCAGCGAGCCCGTCGAAGGGGGCTACCTGATGAGCGGCCGCTGGCCCTACGCCTCGGGCTCCTTCGCCGCCCAGTGGGCCAGCCTGACGATCACGCTGGAGGATGGTGAGCAGGGAATGGCGCTCGTCCCCGCAGAAGCCTTCACCATCGAACCGACGTGGTTCGTCGCCGGCATGCAGGGAACGGGTAGCGACACCGTTGTGGTCAAGGACCACTTTGTCCCGGAGTACCGCGTGCAGCGAGTGAAAGACATGTTCGCGTCGAACTTCCGCTCTCCGTTCACCGAGGAGCGGACGGCATCGATGCCCTTCAACGCCGTTGCCGCCGGCATTCTGGTTGCGCCGCAGATCGGACTGGGACGTCACGCCCTCGAGTTGACACGCGCGAAGCTTCCGCTGAAGCCGGTCGCGTACACGGCCTACCGCCAAGCCAAGGAGTCGCCTACCCACCAGATCGGTGTCGCGAAGGCGGCCACCAAGCTGCGCCTTGCCGAGATGTTGATGGCTGGCATGTGCTCTGACATCGACACCGCCGCCGAAAGCCACCAGCTGCCCAACTTGGAGGTGCTCGCGCGCATCCGCAACGACACAGGCGTGGTGGCGGAGCTGGTCAAAGAAGAGATCGACTACCTCCTCACCGCGAACGGTGCCGGCTCGTTCGCCGACGTCAACGTGCTCGGACGGGTGTGGCGCGACAGCGAGACCGCGGCCCGGCACGCACTCGTGACACCCGAGATCGGGCGCGAAGCGTACGGACGTCAGCTCCTCGGAAACGATGATCCGACCATCGGATTGTGAGATGACGATGACCTCCGCCGTCGAAGGGAAGGTGTCCGATGTGCTGAGCCCAGCCGATTACAGACGGGTCATGAGTCACGTCCCAACCAGCGTCTCGATCATCACCGCGATGACCGACGCGGGACCCACCGGAATGACGGTGGGTACCTTCACCTCCGTCTCGCTCGACCCGCCGTTGGTCGCGTTCTACGTGGACCAGGGTTCCACGACCTGGCCGGTGCTGGCTGAAGCCGAGTACTTCGGAATCAACATCTTGAGGTCGGGATGCGGAGATGTGTGTCGGGCGTTCTCGCGACGTGGGCAGGATCGCTTCGCCGGTGTGGTGTGGCAGCCCTCAGATCGGGGAGTGCCCCTCCTTGAGGACGCGATCGTCACCGTGGAGTGCTCGCCGCACCGCGTCGACCGCATCGGTGACCACCTGCAGGTAGTGGGTGAAGTCGAGGATCTCATTCAGCAGGGAATCGACGAGCCGTTGATTTTCCTGCGGGGCGGTTTCGTCGACATGTCGGCAATTGCCGGCCGGTCGGTGGAGGCGTGATCTCCGAGCACCTCGAGATCCAGCTCCGTCCGGGAGCCGGCGGCGATCTCGAGGCAGCTTTCGACGAGATCCGGTCGCTGCTTCTGGCAGCGCCGGGATGCTCGGAGGCAACCTTGTCTCGGAGCGTGGATCGGGACGAGACGTATCTCCTTCGCGCTTTGTGGAACCGCGTGGAGGATCACACCGAGTTGTTCGCCGCGTCCGCTGCCGGAACGCGCGTCCGCGAGTTGATTCAGCCGCTGTGCGCTGCCGTACCACGGGTCACGCACTACGAGCACTGACTCCGCCGCGCCGTCGGGGCGGTCTCGCGTGGCGCCCTGGCATACGCAAAAGCTATGACCGGTCCGCCATATTGATATTTGTCGGATAGCTCATCCGGGTCAAGAATGTGGTGTACGACATACCGACCGCTCCTGCAGCTCAGGCGCAACGGTCGCAGCCATCCCAATCACGAAGGATTCTCGCGATGATCGAGGTCAAAGTAGATTTCGCGCGGTGTGACGCGAACGGCACCTGTGCCGCCCTCATGCCCGATGTGTTCCAGATCGCCGACAACGGCCTACTCGAGCAGGTCGCGACGACCGTGCCGGCCGACCGGGACCAGGATCTCGACGAAGTTATCCTCTGCTGCCCGATGGGGGCGATCTCGCGCGCATGAGCACACTTCACGCTTTCGACCCGTTTGCACCCGACTCGCCCAGCCACACCGGTGGTTCCGCGGACGGCGCGTCGCTCGTACAGGGCGACTACGGATACGCCGTTCTCGACTTCGACCTCGCGACCAAGGTTCTTCGGGACACCCGTTTCATCAATGCCGCCCTGACGTTGATGGAACAGTTCGGCATCACCGACGGGCCCGTCCATGACTTCCGTGCCAAGAGTCTGATCATGGCCGAAGGCCCCCGACACATGCGGCTCCGAACCCCGTTGGCGCGCTTCATGGGTCCCACCACGGTCGAAGACATCCGCGCGGTCCTGCGCGGCATCCTCGAAGACATCGATCCGGGAAAGGACGCCGCCGGACCTGTCGATTTCCACGCGGCCGTCGACCAGAAGATCCCCGCGAGGGTGTACTGCCACTTGGCGGGCGCGCCGGCCGAGGACGCCCCTGTCGTGGCCAGTCTGTCTGCGCGGACACTTGCTCTACTGCAAAGGGATCCGAGTCTTACCGAGTCAATACTCAAGGCCTACGACGAATTGTTCGATTACCTTGGCGACCTGATCGCGCGCAAGCGGCAGGCCGGACTCGGTGACGACATGCTGTCTTTCCTCATTCGTCAGGAGGCCGAAGGAAAACTGACCTCCGAGGAACTGCTCAGCGAAGCGACGGCGATGCTCGAAGCCAGCTCCGTGAACACGGCACACCAGACCGGTCTCGTGGTATGGACGCTGCTCCGTGACAGGGCGGCATGGGCCAGGCTCGTCGAGGATCAGTCGCTGATCCCGGCCGCCGTCGTCGAGGCCTGCAGGTTGTACCCCCGCCCCGGCATCGTCAGCAAGATCGCGTCGGTCGACATCGAGCTCGACGGCACGGTCATTCCCGCCGGGTCCGACGTGCACGTCGCCGTCTGGTCGGCGAACCGCGATCCAGAGCGTTTCGCGCAGCCCAACGCGTTCGACCTCGATCGAGAGCGAAACCAGCCGTTGACGTTCAGCACCGGTCTGCACGGATGCCTGGGTCAGAGCCTGGCGAAGGTCGAGATGGAAGAAGTGGTGCGCTACCTTTTGAACCACTACCCCCATGCCAGAGTCGTGGAGAACGGAACCGACATCGGACACGCCGGCGGCAGGTGGCTGGTCGGATCTCTGGCCGTGGACCTCAATCCCTCAACGACGGCGACGACATCGTGACGAGCGACTCCCCGTCGCTGACCGAGCGGCTCGCGACGTTCTGGGCTCGAACAGGCTACGACGATCTGCCGAAAGACGTCGTCGACGGAATCAAGGACCACATCCTCGATACCTTGGCCGTCGCCCTGGTCGGCACGACAACTCCCGAAGTGAGCGGTGTCGTCGACGCGCTGTCACGCTTCTCGGCCGGCGATGCCGGCAGCCTGGTGTGGGGGACCGGCACACGCCTCACCCCGGCGCACGCAGCCCTGGTCAATGGAACTTCCGCGCACGCCAGAGATTTCGACGACGGAGGCGGGCCCGGTCACGCGGGGTCGACCGTACTGCCCGCGGCGCTCGCGGTGGCCGAAAAAGCAGGGAGTACCGGTCGGCAGGTCATCGCCGCCACGGTCGCCGGTTACGACATCGGGTATCGAACCCTGCAAGCGGTCGGCGGATTCGCAGCACACACAGACCGAGGATGGCATTCGAGCGGCACGATGGGCAGCTTCGCCGCGGCGGCAGCGGCAGCGAAATGCCTCGACGCGGATAAGAATGCCTTCGCCGATGCACTGGGAATCGCCGGATCGTTCACCGGTGGGGTGTGGGCATTCATCGACGACGGTGCCTTGACCAAGCGTCTGCACCCGGGCAAAGCGGGTGAGACGGGTGTCGACGCCGCCGTGCTGGCGACCGGGGGAATCACCGGCCCCCGGCGAATATTCGAAGCGAAGTGGGGCGGCCTCTACGCTGTTATCGCCGGCGGCACCGGCCATACCGATCGGGCGCTGACTGGACTGGGGACGGACTTCAACGTCGCCTCGTCGTACCTCAAGCCCTACGCGTGCTGCCGCGGTTGCCATTCGGCCGTCGACGTGATGAAGGACCTCGTGACGAATCGGGGCCTGACGCCGGAAAACGTTCGCTCCATAGTGATCACTGCAGGTACGACCGCGGTGAACATGCTGTCGGTGTACCCGATCGGCACCGTGTTCGACGCCCAATTCAGCCTTCCCTACGCGGTGAGCCTCGCGCTGTGCGCAAGCGCCCTGGGACTCGATGACTACGACCCACCACGGCTGAACGATCCGCGGATCGCCGCGACTTTCGCCAAGGTCTCCATGCGCGTCGACGACGCCATCGAGATCGAGGACGGACCCCGGTTGGACATCGAGTTGACCAACGGCGAAACCCTCGTCGTCGAGGCCGGGAACCCGACGTATGCACGTGGGTCCGCTCAGAACCCGATGACACACGACGAGGTCGTCGCGAAGGCAACGCTCTTGCTCGAACCTCTCGGAGGCGACATCGCCTCCCGGTTGGTGGCCGCCGTCGAGGCACTCGACGACGCACCCAACCTGTCCGAACTGCTGTCCGTTCTCGCCGCCGAAAGGGTGCCGACCCCATGACTTCCCCAGACAAGATCGCACGCACGGAGGTCATCTCGGCCGAACCGGTTGAGGCGATGGCTGCGCTGCTGGACATCGATGTTCCTCATGCGATCGGTGACACGGTGCCACCGATCTGGCATTGGCTCCACCTGCTTCCCCGCGACGCTGAGAGCGACCTCGGTGAGGATGGCCACCCCGTTGTCGGTATCCCCGCGCCTCCCGGCGGTGGACGCCGCCGGATGTTCGGTGGTGGCCGCGTCACCGCCTTCGGCAGTCTACGTATCGGCGAGCCCGCCACGAAGGTGACGTCCATTGCCAAGTCCGTGGACAAGGTGGGACGCACCGGCGCCCTGACGCTCGTCACGGTTCTGCAGGAGATCACGCAGGGCGGTGAACTGATCATCCGCGAGGAGCAGGACATCGTCTACCGCGAGGGAGGGTCGACCCCGCTTCCCACGCCTGCTCCGTCGTCGGCCCAGGTGAACGGCCCCACGCTGTCCCTCGCCGTCGACGAGAAACTGTTGTTCCGTTTCTCGGCACTGACTTACAACACGCACCGCATTCACTACGATCTCGATTGGTGCCGCCGAGAGGGATACGACGGCCTGGTGATCCATGGGCCGTTGCTAGCCTTCATGATGGCCGAGCACATGCGTCGACAGGACATCTCGTTGCAGGGCAAAACATTCGGATACCGTTTGGTGTCGCCGATGACCCGCCCGCAGACCTTCACCGTGGTTCCGCACGTCGACGGCCTGGAACGCGGTGCCGAAGCACACAGCGCCGCCGGTGTCGTGTGCGCCACCAGTACGGTGACGGGGAGCTGATCGCTATGTCCACCACAACGGACGTCCTCATCGTCGGAGGATCGGTCGCCGCTATCCGCGCGGCCGAGACCGTTACCCGGCATGCGCCCGACCTCGGCGTCACCATCGTCAGCGACGAAGCGCATCCCCCATACGAGCGTCCTCCGCTCTCGAAGATCGGGCTCGGCGACGACCTGGATCTCGCGGCGTTGACGTATCCGTCCGTGGCGGATCTGCGCGCACGGGGGGTCGAGTTCGCTCTGAACACCCGTGCCACCGCACTGGACGTGGCGGGACGCCGCGTCGTCACGTCGAACGGCGAGGTCGAGTATGGAGCCGTCGTCATCACCACCGGGTGCGATCCCATCTTCCCGGAGATGTTCCGCGGGCTGCCGGACGTGTTCGCGCTCAGGCGATTCCAGGATGCACAAGCCTTGCGTGCCGCGGTGTCCGATCACACCAAGTCAGTCGCTGTGATCGGAGCCGGATTCATCGGCGGCGAGTTCGCGGCGACGTTGGTCAAGGACGGCCGCGATGTCACGATCGTCGACCTCGCGGAGAAACCCCTCGGGCGCTTCGGCGACCAGGTTGCGGCGGCTTATGCAGCCCTGCACCGTGAGTCGGGAGTGACACTGCGCCTAGGTGACGCGGTCGTCGGCGTCGAGGACAGTTCGGATGGCCGCGTGCTCCGTCTCGCCGGGGGTGACACCGTACCCGCGGACGTCATCCTCGTCGGTATCGGCGTGCGCCCGTCGACCGAATGGCTGGAGAATTCCGGAATAACCCTGAACAACGGTGTGGAGTGCGACGCGCACTTGCGCGCAGCGGATCGTGTGTACGCGGCCGGTGACCTCGTGCGCTGGCCGAACGGTCGGTTCGGTACCTCGATGCGCGTCGAGCACTGGACCAACGCTGCGGAGCAGGGGCGTGTCGCGGGAACGAATGCTGCCAATACGGTGTCCGGGCTGCCGCCCGTGGAATGCGTCACCGTTCCGTACTTCTGGTCGGATCAACACGGTGTCCGCATCCAGTTCTCAGGGTTTCTGACCGGTGCCGAGGAGATCGTCGCGAGTAAGGAACCGGGCGGTTCGCTGTTCGTGTACAAGCTCGGCGACACCGTGACCGGAGTGTTGGCATTCGAACGTCGCGCGGAATTCGTCAGGATTCGGGCGATGCTGCGACGCGAAACCCGCTGGGACACAGTTCAGGGAATGCTACCCGTCGGGTCCTCGCTCGTCTGATCCGGGCTGGTGGGGTCGTGGTTATCGAGGTTCCGGATAATGTCGCCGAACCGTTCGGCGACGGGGGTGATGACGCCGTCTCGGCGGCTCACCACGCCGAGCGGAAGGTCCGGCCATCCCTCTTCGACGGCAACTTTCGCCACGCCGGGATGCTGTTCGGCCAGCTCGCGACTCAGAACGGACACCCCGACACCGGCAGTAACGAGACTGGCGGCCGTTTCGACGGTAGGCACGGATATCACCGACGCCGGGCTGCCTCCTGCTGTTGCGAACCGGTCGTCCAGCAGCCGGGACAAGCTCCGTGCGCCCGGTAACCGCGACGGAAGGACCCACCGTTCGTGTCGGAGGTCGGACAGGTGCACTCGGTCCTGCGTCGCGAGCCACGATGAGCGCGGCACGACGAGAGTCAGCGACGAGTGGGCGATGATCGTCATGGAGAACGCGACATCGTTGATCGTCGGCAGCGGCTCCTCGGCGAGAACGGGCACGACAGCGAGGTCGAGATACCCGGTAGCCAGGTTCTCCAGCAGCACTTGGGGATTGGCATCGGTGAGCTCCAGTGTGATGCGCGGGTGTTCGGCGAGGAAGACCGCAACTGCGGCACTGACGACCCGCCACATCCCGATCGGCTCCGCGCCGATCCGAAGATCGCCCTCGAGGCCCTGCCCCATTGACCGAAGCGCGGAGGTGATTCTCTGTTCTTCGGCGACGAGCCGCCGGCCGGCGCTTTGCAGATAGCGGCCCGCATCGGTCAGGGCGATACCGCGAGGGTGCCGGTCCAGCAGGCGAACGTCGAGCTCGGCCTCCAGCTTCGTCATCGCGCTGCTGAGAGGCGGTTGCGAGAGGTGCAGAATGCGCGCCGCCTCGGTGATGGACCCCGCATCCGCGACGGCCAGAAAGTATTTGACGCTCCGGATGTCCATGCGCCAAGTGTATGGCAACGGTGCTGCAATGGTATTGGCCTTACGGGGCCGAGTAAAGGATCGTGAACATCGGAGCGACAGCCCAGAGTTGTCGTGAACGCAGTACGGAGGAATCGTGCAAGAAGACCAGCAGGTAACAATCGTCGGAGCCGGGCCGACCGGTTTGCTGACCGCGCTGGGTTTGGCCCAGCACGGAATCAGTGTATCGGTGGTCGAGCGTGCGCCCGCGTTGCAGGACACACCGCGAGCGATCGTCTACCACTGGTCGACGCTGGACGGTCTGTCACGGCTCGGCCTGTTGGAGAAGGCATGTGGGGCGGGCTTCCTCAAGCAGGACTATGCATATCGGGTTCGAGACACCGGGGAGATCATCTCCTACGGGCTTGCTGCCCTGAACGGCAAGGTCGAACGACCGTACAACCTGCATCTGGGGCAGGGTGCGCTCGCCAAAGTCATCCTCGAGGAGCTCGACACGTTCGCCAACGCGCGGGTGCTGTGGGACCACGAGGTCACCGGCATCGATCAGGACGAGTCGGGCGTGACCGTCTCCGTGCGCGGCGTGGACGGCGACACGGTTCTCCGGTCGCAGTGGCTGGTCGGAGCGGACGGTGCGAGCTCGGCCGTTCGACGCACGTTAGACCTGGGCTTCGAAGGTATGACGTGGCCGGAGCGCTTCGTGGCGACGAACGTCCGCTTCCCGGACGACCGCGACGGCTGGGCCCAGTCGACGTTCTACGTCGACGATGTCTACGGGGCAATCATCGCGAAGATCGACGAGTCCGGCGATCACGGGATGTGGCGCTACACCTATATGGAGGATGCCTCGCTTCCGGCCGATTCCATCGACGAACGCATGCCGCGGTTCCTGTCCGCCGTGTTCGGACCCGAAGTGGCCGCCCGGACCGAGGTGGTCGCGGCATCGCCGTATCGGATGCACCAGCGTTCCGCGTCGTCGTTTCGAGCCGGCAGGGTGCTTCTTGCCGGCGACGCCGCGCATGCGACCAATCCCACAGGCGGACTGGGGCTGACCATGGGCTTGTTCGATTCCTACGCGCTCATCGAGGGCCTCGGGGCAGTGGCGCAGCACCGCGCCGACGACGAGGTGTTGACCGCGTACGCGGACCAGCGTCGGGCCGCGTTCGTGGACAAGGCGAGTCCGCGCGCATCGTCGAACAAGAAGCTGCTCTTCCACTCGTCGGATCCCGTCACGCGCGACCAGGACCTCGAGATGTTCCGGCGCATGTCTCGCGACCCAGAATTCGCCGCAGAAGTTCTGTACTTCACCAAGACCCTCGAAAGTCCGTCTCTGCTCTCGTCCGTGTAGGACGCGCCGCCTCGGACGCCACTCGAAACGAAAGAACTGCAACATGAATCCTCTTGATGGACTCACGATCGTGTCGTTGGAGCAGGCCGTCGCCGCTCCCTTCGCCACACGACAATTGGCCGACCTCGGCGCGCGCGTCATCAAAATCGAACGACCGGTCGTCGGTGATTTCGCGCGAGGCTACGACGAGACCGTCAACGGCCTCGCCAGTCATTTCGTGTGGTTGAACCGGTCCAAAGAGTCCGTGGCCCTGGATCTGAAGAGTGCGGAGGGCCGAGAAGCGGTGCAGGCTTTGGTCGACCGGGCCGACGTTTTTGTTCAGAACCTCGCCCCCGGGGCGGCGGATCGGCTGGGGTTGGGCGCCGAGGAGCTCCGTGCTCGGAATCCGCGGTTGATCCACGTGTCCATTTCGGGTTACGGAACGGGTGGGCCGTACTCGTCGAAGAAGGCGTACGACCTGCTCGTCCAGTGCGAAGCTGGCCTGGTATCCATCACCGGTACCGAGGACGAACCGTCCAAGGTCGGTATCTCCATCGCCGACATCGCGTCGGGAATGTACGCGTATTCGGGTGTGCTCACCGCCGTGATTAAACGGGAGCGCACCGGCGAGGGCGCCACGATCGAGGTGTCGATGCTCGAAGCGTTGTCGGAGTGGATGGGCTTTCCGCTGAACTACGCGATATACGGGGGCGCGTCCCCCTCCCGCACCGGAGCCCGGCACGCGGCGATTGCTCCATACGGTCCCTTCACGTGCGGCGACGGCAACCAGGTCTTCCTCGGCATCCAGAACGAACGGGAATGGGCGACGTTCTGCACCTTCCTCGGATCGCCGGAGCTGGCGCGAGACGAGCGCTTCGTGCGCAACTCCCTGCGTGTCGAGCACAACGCGGAGTTGCGCGCCGTTATCGAGGGGGTCTTCCAAGCCTTCACGGCCGAGCGGGTGGCCGAGCTACTGGAAGTGTCGGGTATCGCCAACGCTCTGCTGCGCACCATGGACGGTCTCGCGGAGCATCCGCAGCTCGAAGCGCGGGGCAGGTGGCGCACCTACCAGTCGCCGGTCGGGGAGTTGCGCGCCCTGATTCCACCCGTCACCATGTCCGATTCGACCCCCGTCATGGGTCCGATCCCGGACGTTGGGCAGCACACCGAGGCGATTCTGGCGGAGTTCGGGATCGCACCCGAATCCACGGTTCCGGCGGGGTTCTGACCGTGTCGACAAGTGTCTCCGCGCTCGCGGAGACCACGGCGCGAGTGCAGGAGGCCACGACGTTTCTGTTCGTTCCCGGGAACCGCAGCGACCGGTTCGACAAGGCGCTCGCCACCGGGGCGGACGTCATAGTCCTCGATCTCGAGGACTCGGTGGCACGAGGAGACAAGGCCACAGCGCGAACCGAGGTCGTGCGGTGGTTGTCCGAGGGCGGACGCGCATGCGTGCGCGTGAACTCGGTGGGCGACCCCGAGCACATCGGCGACGTGGATGCACTGTCGGATCTGCCGGGACTCACCGCTGTCATGGTCCCCAAGGCGGACGATTCCGTCCGGTATCTCGATCTCCGCCAGCGACTCCGGTGCCCCGTCATCGCGCTGATCGAATCCGCGGTCGGTGTGGACCGGTCGGGAGTGATTGCCGCCGACCCGGGCGTTGCACGGCTGGCGTTCGGCCATCTGGACTACGCCGTGGATCTCGGCGCGGAACCAACGCGTATCGCGATGCTCCACGCTCGGTCACAGCTGGTGCTCGCGTCACGAGTGGCGAACAAGCCGGGACCGGTGGACGGGGTGACGACGGCACTGAACGACGGTGCGGTTCTCGCCGACGACGTCCGCTATGCCATCGAACTGGGCATGGCCGGCAAGCTGCTGATCCACCCGTCGCAAGTAGAGCCGAGCCGTACGGCTTTCCACCCCAGCGACATCGCCGTCGCTCACGCACGGAAGATCGTCGACGCCGCTGCGTCGGGTGCGGCGGTGCGTGTGGACGGCTTCATGGTCGACGCGCCGGTGTTGGCCCGCGCCCACGCGGTTCTGCGCGCTGCGGGCGCCCCGACCCCCCACGTCGACTGAGACGATGCTGGTCGGTACGACGCCGGTCAGTACGACATAGACAGGATTTGGTCGCGGTCGTACCGGAGATGCGGATGCTGCTCGCGCAGATGGTGCTGAACCTCGTCGACCAGAAGGTCGTCGGTGCGCCCTTCCATGAGCTCCCCGCACGGACATTGCACGTAGCGTCTTCTCTCACCCGTCATGTCTCGACAATAACCGGCGGTCAGGTCTCGGTGTGTCCTCCCATATCGCTCAACCAGCGACAATGCGTCCAGAGTATGAGGACGGGGAACATCCTGGCATTGCGATGACGGGCACGTCAGCACAGGATCGACAGTGATCGGGATCTCGCCGGTGCAGGCGACAAGCCGGCCGTATGCGCCCGCCGACACCGAAGTTCGGGATCACGCGACCTCGCAGCAAGGAGAACTTATGTCCGTCACCGTCGACCGGCCGAGCAGCCTCGACCGCACCCGCTTCTTCATCGACGGCACCTGGATCGACCCGGTGCGCACAGAACTCCGGGACCAGATCGAGGCTGCCACCGGCGAGCGCATCGGGGTGGCCGCGCTCGGGAGCGAGGCCGACATCGACGCAGCCGTTCGCGCCGCCCGTCGGGCCCTGGACGAGGGCCCATGGGGCCGAACCACGGCTGCCGAGCGCGCCACCGTGCTTCGTGCTTTCGCTGACGCCCTCGACGCCCGAGCGGTTGACACGGCAACGCTCGTCAGCCGCGAAAACGGGATGATTCTCGGGCTGTCGCAGGCACTGAACGGCGGAGCCCCGGGGGCTCTGCTGCGCATGTACGCGGACATCGTCGAGAACCTGCCGCTCGAATCGGTCCGCCCGAGCCAGGCGGGATCGACCATCGTCCGCCGCGTGCCAGTGGGCGTCGTCGGTGCGATCGCTCCGTGGAACTTCCCGCAGGCCCTGGCGATGTTCAAGATTGCGCCGGCGCTGGCCGCCGGGTGCACCGTTGTTCTCAAACCGTCCCCCGAGACTGCGCTGGACTCATATGTATTCGCCGATGCAGCGCAGGAGGCGGGCCTGCCGCCCGGTGTCCTCAACATCGTCCTCGGCGACCGCGACGCCGGCGCGGCGCTCGTCTCACACCCTCTGGTCGACAAAATCGCGTTCACCGGCTCGACCGAAGCAGGGCGCATCATCGGTCAGGAGTGCGGTCGGCTGCTTCGCCGTTCCACTCTGGAACTGGGCGGAAAGTCCGCGGCCATCGTCCTCGAGGACGCCAACCTCGAGACCTTCCTCGCGGGCTTGGACAACGCATCGTTCCTGAACAACAGCCAGACCTGCACGACGCAGTCACGCATCCTCATCGCACGCTCGCGCTACGACGAAGTGGTGGATGCCGTCGCGAACTTCGCCGACTCGTACACACTGGGCGACCCGCTGGACCCGTCGGTAACCATGGGACCCATGGCGACCCCCACCCACCGAGACAAGGTGCTCGGCTACATAGACATCGCGAAGAACTCGAACGCACGCCTGGTGACGGGCGGTGGTCGGCCCGACGGTCTCGATCAAGGATGGTTCGTCCAGCCCACGGTATTCGCCGATGTCGACAACTCCGACCGTCTGGCGCGCGAAGAGGTATTCGGTCCGGTCATGGCTCTGATCCCGTTCGAAGGAGACGACGAAGCGGTCCGAATGGCGAACGACAGCAACTACGGCCTCGGTGGATCCGTATGGAGCGTTGACGAGGATCGCGCCCTCGGAGTGGCTCGTCAGGTCCGCACGGGCACGATCGGCCTGAACTACTACACCCTTGATCTCGGCGCACCCTTCGGAGGATTCAAGGACTCCGGCCTCGGACGAGAACTCGGCCCCGAGGGCCTCGATCCCTACCTCGAGTACCAGTCCGTGTACGCCTCGACGCGGTACCTGGAGTCGACCACGTCGGCCGGAGCTGCCCGGAACGCAACGGCATCCAGCCCCGCCGAGGTCGTCGCCGCGTACTTCGCCGGTGTCGCCGCCGGCGACGCCGCCGCGGTGGCGGACCTGTTCGCCCCGGATGCCCTGTTGCATAACGCAGCGGGCACCCTCTCCGGCGCGGAAGCTATCGGACGCATGTACGAAGGTGGCTTGAAGGCAGGGAAGATGATCCCCTCGCCCAGGACACCCGTCGTCGACGGGGAGAACGTGTCAGTGGAGATCGACCTGAACGCCAACGGCTCGCAGATCGTACTGGGAGATTTCTTCACCGTTCGAGACGGCAAGATCACTCGGCTCGCGATCTACAGTCTGACCCCGGACGGCGGGCGCCTGCTCAACGACGTGGGTGTCGATCCGTCCAGCCGCACGCCGTAATCGGTGGCAGTGACCCCGGGTCTGTCAGCACCACCACACCAAGCATCAAACGATCACAGGGAGCATAATGAAGATCGCAGTCTTCGGTCCGAATCGACGAGTCGGCGTTGTCGTGGGCGATGACGTCGTCGACGTCAACGGTGCGTACGCCAAATATCTGACCGAGCGCACGGACAGCGTGCGTCCGGCGGCGCGAGCGGCGCACGAGGTGCCAGCCGAGCTGAATTCCTTCATCGAGCAGGGGGACGACGCACTCGCCGGTGCAAACACGGCGCTCGACTTCCTGTCGGAGGACAGCGACAAGACGGGCGTCGACGGCGAACAGCTCGTGTTCCCCCTGAACGCAGTCACGCTGCACGCGCCGATCGAAGGGCAGTCGCGAATCTTCGCCGCACTGGCCAACTTCGCCGACCACATGCAGGCCGCTGCCGACAACACCTCTAACGGGAGTGACAAGGCAACCCTCGACCGGCTGGTGTCCGGTGGTCCGAAGTACTTCATCAAGGACCCGCGAGTCGTCTCGGCCGACGGTGACGACCTGGCCTACCCGCGCCGGACCAACCTGCTCGACTACGAGGCGGAAGTGGCCGTCGTGATCGGTAAGCGTGCCAAGGACATCGCGGCCAACGACTTCGGTTCGTACATCTGGGGTTACACGCTGGTCAACGACTGGTCCATCAGGGATAACGTCTCGTTCGGACCGGACTTCCAGTACTCGAAGAACTTCGATGGCGCCGCAACGGTTGGTCCCTGGATCGTCGTCGACGAGAGCCTGGATCCGCAGGACATCCCGGTGGAAGCACGCATCAACGGCGAGGTTCGGCAGAGCGGGAACACCAAGTCGATGATCCATAGCTTCGCCTCGCTCGGGGAGTACCTGTCCAGGGATTCGACGCTGTTCCCCGGGGATCTGATCAGTGGGGGGACGCCCAAGGGGACGGCCGTCGATTCCAGCACCCGCGACGCCGAGGGGAAGTTCGCGGACGATTCGCTCTTCCTGAACCCGGGTGATGTTGTGGAGGTCAGCTCCACCGCACTGGGCTCCATCACCAACACGATCTCCGGATCGCGCGGCGGGAAGAAGTAGTCATGGCCGCGAAGAAATACTCGGTCGGTGGTGTCTCGTACGACCGACCATTCAAAATTCGTCGTCTCAACCATTTCGGCATCAGCGTCACTGACACCGGAACAGCCGTCGGCTTCTACCGTGATGTCCTCGGCTTCGTGGTCGCAGACATGCTCGATCTGCAGAAGTACGATCCCGGTGTGTGGTTGGACGGCCTGTCCGACACCAAGATCTACTTCCTGCGGCACAACAGCGACCACCACACGCTGGTGCTCATGCCCCGTTCGTGGGTGGACAAGAACGACAACCCTGCTCGGGACGACATCACGGTCAACCAGATCACCTGGCAGGCAGGATCGTTGCGTGAGGTGGTGCAGGCTAGGTTGTGGCTCGAGGAGCAGGGCTCCACGATCGAGCGGTACGGCCGCGACCCCGGTTCCAACTGGCACACCTACTTCCCAGACCCCACCGGTCACACCAACGAACTCGAGTACGGCATCGAGCAGGTGGGCTGGGACGGCGTCAGCAAGCCGGAAGTGATGTGGCCCTGGGCCAACGAACATCCCGCGCTTCCCACGAAGTCGGAGGCGAGCGAGCTCGAGGAAGCCGAGGAAAAGGGCATCGACCTCACCTCGGGGCACCGCTGGATCGACACGCTACCCAAGACCTACGACGTCGGCGGAGTGTTGCTCGCCCGTCCCTTCAAACCGGTCCGCATCGGTCCGGTCAGCATCTTCGTTGCCGATCTCGATGCGGCGGAACACTTCTATACCGAAACGCTCGGACTGGTGAAGAGCGAGGAGTCGACCGTCGAGGGTCACCGCGTGCTCTTTCTGCGCGCCAACACCGAACACCACAGCATCGCACTCTTCCCGCTCGAGGTCCGGAGTGCACTGGGATTGAGCGACAACACGACCCTGCTGTCCTTCGGCGTCCAGCTCGGTTCGTACGAGCAGTTGCGGGACGCGAAGACCTTCCTCGAAGAACGCGGCGTCAAGCTGATCGATCTGCCGCAGGAGATTCACCCGGGCATCGACTACGCCATCCACGCGGTCGCGCCGGACGGTCACGTGATGCAGCTCTACTACTACATGGAGCAGGTCGGGTGGGACGGCACAGTGCGCTCACCTGAGAGCCGACGCCGCGTCGAACCCGGAGTCTGGCCCGAGACGCTCGAACCCATGTCCGATACCTATGGCGGCGAAACGTTCTGGGGTCCGCTCGGGTGACCACGCATCCGACCATCACCATTCATCGTCATCACGAAGTGAGGAAAGTACGTGCCTGAGCACAACGCTGAGAGGCGAGTCGCGGCGGTCACCGGTGCAGCGCAGGGACTCGGCGCCGAAATCGCGCAGCAACTCGCCGAAGACGGATTCTCCGTCGTCCTCCTGGACATCCAGGAGGACGGGCTCGAGACATCGAAGAAGCAGATCGAGACCATCGTGTCCGGCGTCGAGGTGCTCACGCTAGCGGTCGATCTAACCGACGAGGTAGCCGTCGTCGCTGCGTTCGAGAAGATCGACCAGCGGTTCGACCGTCTCGACGCACTGGTCAACACCGCCGGAGGCAGCGGAACGGATCCGGTGCGCTCGCTCGACGACCTCGGCGCCGACGTCTGGCGGCGGGTGCTCGACAACAACGTAACCAGCGCCTTCCTCTGCAGCCGACAGGCAGTGCCACTCATGCTGCGACACGGCTACGGCCGGATCGTGAACTTCTCGTCCGCGGTCGCCAACGGCCTGGCAGGTCCCTCGGGCACCGTAGGTGCCCGGCTGCCGTACGCCGCATCGAAGGCTGCGATCAACGGCTTCACGAAGCAGCTGGCTAAAGACCTCGGCGCAACGGGCATCACCGTGAACGCGGTCTCGCCCGGTCTGGTTCTACCGACCGCCGGCCGGGTGCGGACCATCTTCGAGGCGCTGTCCGACGAGACGCAGGACGCGACACGCGCAGCTATTCCACTGGGCCGCACAGGAACCGGTACGGAGATCGCGGCCGCAGTCGGATACCTCGTGTCCGAACATGCCGGTTTCACGTCGGGATGCATCCTCGCGGTCGACGGAGCTGCATCATGAGCGACGTGCTCGACGTGCCCCTGGTATTCGTTCCGGCGCTGGGATCGGACGCTCGCTCGTGGCGGCCGGTAGCCGACATCCTCGGCGACAAGGTAACCAGCGTCGTGGTGCGCGGTCACGGCAGTTCGATCGAGGACATGGCCGACCGCGTACTCGAGCAGAGCCCGCAGGAATTCTTCCTCGTGGGAAACTCCATGGGTGGGTACGTCTCACTGGAGATCGCGCTCCGGAGAACGGGTCGCGTGCGAGGCCTGGTACTGCTCAACTCGTCCGCAATCGCTGCCGATTCCGATCGGCGCGCGAATTCCCAGCGCCTCGTCGAGAAAGTTCGAGCAGGGGAATTCGACGAAGCGGTGACAATGATTTCGAGCGCTGTCGCCCCGCAGCGGCCGGACGTCGCCGAAGCCGCGGCCACGATGGCGCGAGATCTCGGTGACGAGGTGTTCATCGCACAGCAGACGGCCGTGTCGAACCGACGCGACCGGCGCTCCGAAATCGCCACGCTCGACGTGCCCACACTCGTGATCGTGGGTGAACACGACGCGATCACCCCGCTCGCGCTCGGTTCCGAAGTCGTCGACTCGGTCCCGCATGCGGAACTGGTCGTCCTCCCCGGGGTCGGCCACCTCTCGACTCTCGAAGCGCCGGACGCCGTGGCTTCGCACCTGCTGTCCTGGCTGTCGCGCCAGGTCACTTCCGCGAGGACGGGGCTGTGATCGAGTTCGACCACACCACACTCGGGCAACGGGTGCTGTTCGCCCGCGGGCAAGCGGTCGACAACATCGTCTCGGCCGTGGGGGACCTGTCCGCGTCGCGCGTGCTGCTCGTCGCTGATTCGTTCGTGACGAGCCTCGCGGACGAGATGGCTCACCGGGTACCGGTCGTGGCTCGGATCGACGATGTCGTCCAGCACGTGCCGGTCGCGAACGGTCGCGCTGCTGTCGACCTCGCGCGTTTAGAGGCTGTCGACGCGGTCGTGTGCATCGGCGGCGGCTCGTCGACGGGGCTCGCCAAGTTCGTTGCCCGCGACACTGGGATCCCGATCGTTGCCGTCCCGACCACGTTCGCCGGCTCCGAAGCCACCGACGTGTGGGGACAGACGGACGGGGATCGCAAGACCACCGGATCCGATCCGAAAGTTCTGCCCCGAGTCGTGGTCTATGACGCGGCTCTCTTCGCCTCGCTGCCCGCCCGACTGGCGGTGGCGTCGGGGCTCAACGCCGTCGCCCATGCGGTGGACGCTTTCTGGGCGCCGCGTGCCGACCCGATCGACACGGCACTTGGCACCGAGGGCCTCCGTGCGCTCGTTCCCGGCTTGCGGGCTATGTCCGAAAACCCTGACAATCTTGACGCGCGAGAGGCCACGCTCTACGGGGCCTACCTCGCGGCCGTGGCGTTCGCCTCGGCGGGCAGCGCGCTGCATCACAAGATCTGCCACGTTCTGGGTGGTGCATTCGGGCTGTCACACGCCGACACGCATGCCGTGGTGCTGCCCTACGTGATGGACTTCAACGGCCCCGCCGCGCCCGATGCAGCGCGCCGAGTGTCGGACGCCCTCGGTGGCTCGTCGGCTGCACGCGGGCTCTACGACCTCCGCCGGGACCTGGGTGTCGTCGACTCTCTCTCACAGTTGGGTATGCCGGAGGACGGCATCGACACCGCCGCCGAGCGCATCATCGCGGCGGTTCCTGCCTCTAACCCGCGCCCGGTCGCGCTGGCCGATCTGCGCACTCTTCTCGCCGCCGCGTGGGCGGGCGACCCGATCGATGAGCAGGAGCGAGTATGACGATCGAGCAGGAGCGAGCGAACGCCGAGCTGAACCCGTCGACCGAGCAGGCCGCGCGTGAGCAGGCACTGGTCGACACCGTCCTCGGCTCGTTCGGCGAATCGCCGAACGCCCGATTGAAAGAAGTCATGAAGGCGGTGGTTCGGCACGTGCATGCCGCAGCCCGCGAGGTCAGGCTCACCGAAGCCGAATGGAACACGATGATCGCGTTCCTCACCGAAACGGGCCAGACGTGTACGGACACCCGGCAGGAGTTCATTCTGCTGTCCGACGTACTCGGACTGTCCATGCAGGTGATCGGAATGAACAATCCATCGGTCGCGAACGCCACCGAGGCGACGGTGTTCGGCCCGTTCTTCGTGGAAGGTTCACCCCGAATCGAACTTGGACAGGACATGTCGTTCGGCGCGAAGGGGGAGCCGTGCTGGGTGACCGGCAGTGTCCGCGACGTTCACGGTAAACCCGTTCCCCGCGCGCGTATCGAGGTGTGGGAGGCGGATGAGGACGGGCAGTACGACGTGCAGTACGGCGACGACCGCGTCGCGGCACGTGCGCACCTTTTCGCCGACGACAGCGGGGAGTTTCGATTCTGGGGTATGACTCCAACTCCCTATCCGATTCCGCACGACGGTCCGGTGGGGCGGATGCTTTCGGCCGTAGGTCGTTCCCCCATGCGCGCGAGTCACCTGCATTTCATGGTGACTGCGCCTGGCTTACGGCGTTTGGTGACTCACATCTTCGTCGACGGTGACGAGATCGGCTGGAAGGATGCCGTGTTCGGCGTGAAGGAGTCGTTGATCAAGGCGTTCGAGCGTCACCCGTCGGGACCCACTCCCGACGGGCGCGTGGTGAACGGCTCGTGGAGCGACGTCACCTTCGACATCGTCCTCCCCCCCGGGACCTGATGGTAAGGGTCACTCGTCCTCTCGGTCGATATCCGAGCTGGCGAAGTGGCCCGTCACGAATTCGAGAAATGCTCTCGCTGGGGTTCCCGTCGGCCCGTAATTCCGGGTGATCGCGCCGTAGAAGCGAAATGCGTTGGCGTCGCTGATCGGAATCGTGACCGTCGGTGACTGCTGATCGGCCTGGGGAACCGGCACGATGGCGATGCCGCGGCCGTGCCGGACCAGTGCGCGCAGCGTGGACAATTCGGTGGCTTCGATACCGATGGTGGGAGTAAGGCCGGCTTCGTCGAAGAGGCGGTCGACGACTTGGCGCAGCCCGTAGCTCGGGCCGAGAGCGATCATTGGCCGCCCAGCAATTTCGGCAATGGTGATGGACTCGCGATCGGCGAATTCGTCCCCGGGCGGGACTTCGAGACAGAGAAGTTCTCGGCCCAGCGGCACCCAGGCCAGATCTTCCGCGTTTGGTCGAGGTGCGACGAACCCGACGTCGATCCGGCCGTTTCGCACGGCGTCAACTATGGCGTCCGCGGCCCCTCCCTCGAGTTCGAACGTGGTCAGCGGTGCAACCAGGTGGTATTGGTCCAACAGGGAGGGGACGAGCCAGGATCCGAAGGAATGGAGGAATCCGAGGGACACCACTCCGCGCTCAGGATCCACCAGAGTTCGGATCCGTTCTTCGCCCTGGGTGAGCTCCTGCATTGCTCTGACCGCGTGGGCCCGGTAGATCTCACCGTATTTGTTCAGCCGGATCCGGTTCTGATTCCTGTCGAATAACTTGACGCCCAATTGACGTTCGATTCTCGCCAGTGCACGCGACATAGTCGGCTGGCTGATGTGGAGATGTGTGGCGGCGTTGGTCACGTTCTCGGTTCGCGCCAGGATGACAAACCATTCAAGCTCACGTAATTCCATGGTTGTAAAGCACTTCCTCTCATAGCGCCAAAGGCGTATCGGTGTCCACGACCCGCAGACGAACCGCGTGTCCACTCGGATCGGACAGCGCCTACCCCAAGGTGGTTCCGCCCAAGGTCGCAACGAGCGCGCTCGCGGTGTCAAAGTTGACGAAGCCTGCACGGTGAAGTTCCGGAACCGTCACCTGGGCAAGAAGTTCCACGGTGCCAGCGTTCCAGAGAGGGAGAAGCGTGACCCCATCTGCGACTCCCGCTGTGCGGATATCCGCGGCCAAACATGCGAGACCACTCGCTGTTCCCACGAATCGCAAGGTTGTCGGACTAGAGGGGGTCGCCAATTCGAGTTCTCGAAGTGCCAGCCGCGCCTTCCGCGCAGTCGAAGCGAGCAGAATTTCGACGTCGAGCAGCACGAAGGGCCGATTTGCGGATGCCTGCGCGTGGTCGACCAGCCTCCTTGCGTACGCGTCCGTGGCCAGTTGCAGATCGCGGGCACGGAATCGTTGCGTTCGTTCGTCACCGGGTGGCGCAATTCGGGATGAGGCGTCCGGAGCGGTCCGGCTGCGTTCGTATCCGACCGTGAAGGCAGGATGATGGCCACCGTCGACGAGATCGACTGCGACGTGAACGTGCCGCTCGCGGAACGTCGCCGATCCCACGGCGGAGAGGTGACCTAAGCCGCGCGCCGCGGCGGAAATTTGCTCCCCGAGCGGTCCCTCATTCGGGCACGACACGTATTCGGTACTCAAGCCGACACCGGCCAGGCGCCAGGTACTGCTGGCCGCAGCACCCGTCTCGGAGTTCCTTCGGACGGCGCGCGGTCTGCTCGCGCCGGAATCGCCGAGACACCGGCGACGAATTTCAGGAAACGCCGTGCGGCCTGGCTACTCGGACCATGCCTGCGGATGACCGCCCCGTAGCACCGGAACGCAGTCGGGTCGCTGAGCGGGACGGTACCAGTGGCGGACGGGTGTCCCGATGGGGCGGCGGGCACGACCGCCACGCCCAGTCCGGCCGCGACAAGGGCATGCAGTGTGGGAAGTTCGGTGGCTTCGAGCGCGATGCGAGGCCTGAACCCCGCCTCCCGGCATAGGCGGTCCGTGGCCTGGCGTAGACCGTGTCCAGCCTTCAGTGCGACCATTGGCTCGTCTGAGACATCGGTCATCGCGATATGGTCATGGCCCTCGAACGCATGGCCCGCGGGAACCCTCAAACACAGGGCCTCATGCCCGAGCGGTATCCACACGAGATCGTCCGCGGCCGGCTCAGGAGCTACGAAGCCGATATCAATTTTCCCCTGCCGCACACTGTCCACCACGGAATCGCAAGCACCCCCATGTAATTCGAAGGACGTACTTGACGCGACACCGCGATACCTCATGAGCAGATCCGGTATCAGCCACCCACCGAAGGAATGCGCAAACCCAAGCGACACCGAGCCTCGATCCGGATCGACCAGGGTGGCGATCCGTTGTTCCGCACGGTCTAACTCGTTCAGTGCCCGTAACGCGTGGGCCTGGTAGAGCTTGCCGTACCTGTTCAGTCGCAGCCGGTTCTGGTGGCGGTCGAAAAGCTGCACTCCAAGCTTGCGCTCGATTCGGGCCAACGCCCGCGACAGGGTCGGCTGGCTGATATTCAACCGTATCGAAGCCTCCGTGATGTGCTCGGTTTCGGCCAGCGTCGTGAACCACTGAAGCTCGCGCAATTGCATGGTGAACCTGCCTAGGGGAGAACGCCGTCGCTGGCGGATACCTACCGGTGGTCCAGCGCTGGGGTTCCAGTCGACAATTAGGACCATCCCTCGCACCTGGGTCCTCGGGATGGGAACTCCACCTTCCCCCGCGCGGCATGTCCGTGACAGCGTGGGAACACCTAGAAGCTACGTAATTGGGCATCTACGTACCCTGTGACATGGGACACCGATCCGGGGACGCGCGTCACGCCTTCTTGCCGAGGGCGGCGGCTGCCCACAGGCCGGCCTCAGTGCGTGATTTGACGCTAAGCTTGGCCAAAATGTGCTCGACATGAACCTCGACTGTGCGCGGAGAGAGCACCAGCTTGCCGGCAATGGCACGATTGCTGAGACCCTCCGCCAACAGCGCCGCTACCTCCGTTTCCCGCGGCGTCAGCAAGCCAGCCGCAGCCACCGTGTCCGTCGGGTCCGATGGGACGGCGGCGACCGACCCCAGCGCCAAGCGCATCCGCTGACCGCGGTCCAGTCGCCGACCGATGTCGTGATGGCGGGCGAACAGGTCGTCCCCGAGCCGATCCTGGACGGCGGATTTGATCGCCTGATAGCGCGAGCCAAGCATGCCCGGTACCTCAGTATCGACAATGGCCAGCAGTTCAGCGACGACGCCCAACATCTTCGCCGCCTTCTTGGGATCGCCGTCGTCCAGCGCGATGCCTGCCATCAGATCGAGGACGACTGCACTGCCGAAGTCATCGTGATAGTCCCATCGCAATGTGAGGCTCTGCTCGGCGTACTCCTCAGCGACATCGAGGTCCTGACGCGTCCACGCGTCGAATCCCAACATCCACAGCGAATAGGAGCGGCCCCAAGTATCGCCCAGACGTTCGCTTCGTTCGACGGCTTCCCGGCCGGCGTCCGTGGCACCTACATGATCTCCGGATATGCTCCTGACGAATCCGAGCAGGAACAAGGTCATCAGCAGACCCTCGGCATCCGCGTGCTCGAGGTGGGCGGTGTAAGCCATTTCCAGAGATGAGCGGCTAACCTCGAAATCCCCGGTGATCAACGCGGCCAATCCTGTCCACGTCGCGGCCCGCGCAGCAATTCGCGGATCACCGATCTTCCGGGCGATCGTGTCCGCTTCGTCAAGAAGCTCCCGGGCAGTATGCGTTTCGCCGTGCAGCGCCTCAATCCACCCCGCTGCCCACAGGGCATTGCCACGCTCGGCGCAGACGGTCATATCGTTGGCAAGGGCACGCTCCAGCCAGCGGCGACCCTCACGGAGATGGCCATTCATCCAGAAGAAGCGGAGGTCCGCAGCGAGCTCCAGGGCGCCATGAGAGCCCGGAGCCGCGTGGAGGAGATGGTCAAAGGCTAACTCGAGGTCGGTGAGGTCAGACTCCCACCGCTGGACCATATCGAGTTGGCGCGGGCCGAAGAAGTTCTCGGCGGCTCTGCTCGCCCACGTTCGGTAATACTCCGTGTGGGCACGCCGGACGCGACCGTAGTCTTCGCCGGCCCCGGCTTGGGCCCGCCCGAACTCGCGCAGAGTTTCCAAGAACCGATAGCGCATGTCGCCGTGCGTCGTCTCGGTGAGAACAATCGACTTGGATACCAAGCCATCGAGCGCGTCGAACAGTTTGGTTCCTTGCAGTGGAGGGAGCCCGCACACGGCGCGGATCGTGGGAAGATCGACGCTGCCGCTGAACACGGCCATTCTCTCCCAGAGCAGCTGTTCGGTGGAGGAGCATAGGTCATAGCTCCACCGCACCAGGGCATCCAAAGACCGGTGGTGCGGCGCGGCGGTGGGGTCACCCGAGGTCAACAGTGCGAATCGGTCGTCAATGTGAGTCAGCAGCTCGTGCACCGACAGCGATCGCAGCCGCATAGCAGCGAGCTCGATAGCCAGCGGCATTCCGTCCAGATAGGTGCACAGCTGTGCGATCTCCGCCGCAGTCCGGTCGGTGATCTCGAATTGATCGTTGACCGCCTTGGCCCGGGCTTTCAGCATGGCCGCGGCCGGATACTCGCAAAGTTCGTCGGCGGTGAGGCCGCGATGATTCGGGGGGATTTCCAGCGGGCGAACGGCGACTACACGCTCGCCTCGGATTCCTAATGGCTCTCTGCTGGTAGCCAATACTCGCAGCTCGGCGGAGGCGGCGAGGAGCGCGGACACCAATCGCCGGCATCCGGGAAGGACGTGCTCGCAATTGTCCAGTATCAACAGCATTGAGCGATCGGCCACATGCCGCCGGAGCTGTTCTTCGGCATCCACGCTGGCCGATGCGCTCAGGCCGATTTGTGTCACCACGGCTTCGGCTACAGTGTCTGAACTGCGTTGCGCGCCCAGCTCGACGAACCATACGCCGTCTCGGAATGCCCGGTCGAGCTTGGCGGACAACGCCGCAGACAGAGCGGTCTTGCCCACGCCCCCGGGTCCGGTGAGTGTAACGAGGCGGGTAGAAGCAAAAAGTTCACGTGCGCTCGCCAGCTCGCGCTGGCGCCCGAACAATTCCGCCGCTGGTGGCGTCAGTGCTCGAGCCCGCGAGACTTGCCTACCCATCTCGGGCATTTTACTCCAGCGCCGACAGCGCAGTGAGCAGGGCGTAGTCGAGCGCGGACAGCGCCAGATCGGTGGCCTTCAGGCCTGCAAGGGGGTGCCGCATTGGGTGCCGAACGTCGTCCTGCTCCCACACGGTTTCGCCAAAGAACGAGGCCACGGAATGTTTGCGCCTCCTCCTACCTGCCGATGCCTTTCAGGGCGGCGTCGACCATGGCATCGGTGGCCTCCTCGTCCAGGTCCCCGGTCTGGAACAGAAGTCGGAAGTAAATTGGAGCGTAGAGCATTTCGGCGACGACATCAGGGTCGATGTCATCCCGCACGGCACCTTCGGCGACGGCGCGCTCGATCAAAAGCCTTGCGGCGTCGGCGCGTCCTTTCCAGAACCGTTGCTTGAACTCCTCGAGGGTTGCCGGATCATGCTGGCACTCTGCGATGAGCTGCGCGATCAGTCGCCCCTCCGGCCCACTGTAGACGCGTGCGAGTGACGCCAGATGTGCCCGCAGTGCATCGATAGCTGGACCCTCGTCGTGGATCGGGGTCTGCGCCACGTGGTTGTCGAGGAAGGAATCGATGACTACAGCCGTCTTGCTGGGCCACCACCGATAGATCGTCATCTTGCTGACACCGGCATGCTTGGCGATGCCTTCGATGGACAGCTTCTGCAGCGACACCGGCCCAGGTGGGGTGTCGTTGAGCAACTCCATGGTTGCCTGCAGGACCGCCTTGCGGCTTGCTTCACTCCGTACGGCCATGCCCGAAATGCTATCCGGTCCGTCTCGGATCGCAACTACCCGGGCCCTGGCCTCGTGGTGGTGGTTTGCACTGGCGCTGGTGATGGACACCACAGTGCTGTACGGTACGTATCGAATTGAATTGGAAGGAGTGGTTGAACCGGAACCCTCGGAAACGGTCGGTCTCGAGCTCGATCGTCGACGCGAGCCGGGACGCAACTCGACGGAATCGAATCCTGCGTACCCCATCGGAGAACGGGAGGTCGCGTCGTGGCTCCCGAGGAAAAGCCGTACCCATTCGCCACTCAGGCAGTGAACTGATTTCAGAAAGGCAGCACACAATGAATCAGCCTCAGGCGCGAACCGCCTCTATTCGTCGGGTGGTGACGGCGGTCGACGAGCAGGGCCGGTCATACGTCCTTGCCGACGGCAAGGCCCCCAACATTTTCAGGTCACCGACGGTTCCCGGATTCGGCGCCGCGCAGGTGTGGGCCACCGAACCGGGACCGGTGTCCAACGACGGCCGCCTCGACCCAGCTTCCGTCGACGCCGAGATCCCGATGTACCCGGAACTGGGTGGCACGATCTTCCGCGTCGCCGACTTCCCACCCGACAGCGTGTACGAAAAGGCCGGGAAGGACCAGCTATTCTCCGACATCGGCGGCGACCACGCGCGAGAGGAAGCGACCCACAGCGGCAACCGCCACTTCTGGTTCCACAAGACCGACTCGATCGACTTCGCCGTCGTAATCGAGGGCGAGATCTGGCTACTTCTCGATGAGGGCGAGTGCCGGCTCGAGGCCGGTGACGTGATCGTCCAGCGCGGCACCGCGCATGCCTGGTCCAACCGAACCGACGAGAACTGCCGGGTGGCGTTCCTTCTGTTCGGCGCCTTGCCGGTATCGACCGACGACACCCAGAGCGAATTGGCGGGGCAGTCGTCGTGACAGAAACACCGGGGGACGTTCTGTGGTGCCCCGATCAGGCCCGCACAGAGGGCAGTGAATTCACCAGATTCGTCACCTGGCTGACCACATCGGGTCTCGTGACGCCGGGCACGATCGACGACTACCACGCACTGTGGCACTGGTCGGTCACCGACCCGAATGCGTTCTGGCGCGCGTTCGCCGACTACATCGGCATCGTCGTCGACACCCCGGACGGCGAACCTGTCGTGCCCGACACGATGCCCGGCGGGCGATGGTTCCCGGGAACGACGGTCAACTACGCCTCGTATGCGCTCGCCGACCACGACAACGCCGACGAGGCCATTGTGGCCATCGACGAGGACGGTACGACAACGACGACCACATGGCACGAGCTCCGCCGGCAAGTCGGCGCCCTCGCCGCGTTCCTGCGACAATCCAGGGTCCAGCACGGCGACCGCGTGGTTGCAATCCTGCCCAACCGCACCGAAGCGGTGGTCGGGTTTCTCGCCGCAGCCTCGGTCGGGGCGGTGTGGTCGATCGTCGCGCCCGAGTTCGGCGTCGGCGCCATCGTTTCGCGGCTGCAGCAACTCGAACCCGTCGTGCTGATCGCGGCGAGCGGTTACACCTACGGTGGCCGCCGTCTCGATCGCAGTGACGTCCTTGCCGACATCGTCGCTCAACTGCCGAGCCTGCGCGAAATCGTCTGGGTCGATACCGCTGCGGGTGTTCCGGCCACGTCGATGCGTACGCACTCCTGGCAGGACGTCGTGGCCGCCGAGCACGAATGGGAAGCCGACCAACTACCGTTCGACCATCCCCTGTGGGTGCTGTTCTCCTCGGGCACCACTGGCATCCCGAAGGGGATCGTCCATGGACACGGCGGCGTCGTCCTCGAGCACCTGAAAACCCTGACGCTGCACGCCGACCTTCGCCCCGGAGACAAGCTGTTCGTCGTCGGCACCACCAGTTGGGTGGTGTGGAACATGCTCGTCTCTGGGCTTCTGCGCGGGGCCACCATCGTTCTCCTCGACGGCAACCCCGCCCATCCCGACATCGACCGGGTCTGGCGAGTCGCTGCCGAGAACAAGGTGTCGATGCTCGGCCTCGGCGCTGCCTACACACACGCCAGTATGCGCGCTCAGCTGCGCCCAGGAACCGACCACGACCTCTCCGCGCTCCGAATGATCCAGGTCACCGGCTCCCCCCTGGCACCGGACGCATTCCGGTGGGTCTACGACGCCGTCGGGCCGGTGTGGCTGGCATCGGTCAGCGGGGGCACCGACATCGCCGGAATCTTCCTCGGCGGCGCGCCGACCGAACCGGTGCGTCTGGGACGCCTCCAGCCGCCTGCGCTCGGGGTTGCCGCCGCAGCATGGGACACCGCCGGCCACCCGGTGGTCGGCCAACCCGGCGAGCTGGTGATCACCAGCCCGATGCCGTCGATGCCGCTGTACTTCTGGAACGACCCCGACGGCTCGCGCTACCGCGAGAGTTACTTCTCGACGTACGCCGGTGTGTGGCGCCACGGAGACCTGGTCGAATTCGATACCGATCGCAGCTCGGTCATCGTCGGACGATCGGATTCGACACTGAACCGCAACGGCATCCGGATGGGCCCAGCGGACCTGTACCGGGTGGTCGAGGCGTTGCCGGAGGTCGAGGAGGCACTCGTGGTGGGTGTCGAGGAGACCGACGGCTACTACATGCCGCTGTTCGTGCAGTTGCACACCGGAACCGATCCCGAAGCCGCGATCACGGCCATCCGCAACGCGATTCGTGCGGCGCTGTCACCACGGTACGTCCCCGACGACATCATTGTTGTCTCGCGGATTCCGCACACCCGCACGGGCAAGAAGCTCGAGGTTCCGGTCAAGCGGATTCTGCTCGGGCACTCCGTGGACCAGGTGGTCGACCCGGGTTCGGTCGACGATGCGCAGGTGCTGATCGAGATCCGTGACCGCACGATACGACAGCGACAGGTGAGCGTGCCATGACGATCACCGAGCCGGTCCGCAGGCTGCTGGCGCAGGATTCGAGCCTGGCCGAATTCGGAATCGAGGTGCTCTCGGCGGGGGAGGGGCGGGCGGTACTGCACATGGTGATCGATGAGTCCGTGGCGAACGGCCACCGCATCGCCCACGGCGGGGTGATCTATGTCCTCGCCGACAGCGCCTTCGCGTGTGCCGCCAACAGCCGCACACCCGGAACAGCCACCGCCGGTGCGTCGATCGAGTACTACACCCCGGCACACGTCGGAGAGGAATTGGTGGCCGAGGCAATCGTCCGGCACCACACCGGTCGGCACTCCCTGGTCGACGTCACCGTCCGCAGCGGCCCTCGTGTCGTCGCGGAATACCGCGGCCGGGGGGCAGTCCTGCGCCGCCCGGATAGTGCGGTCGGCAACCGAACCGCCGACCAATCGGAAGAGAGATGAGGATGGACCAGAAACGATTCACACTGGGGACCTTCGACGCCGGCAACGGCCCATTCCCCGGACTGGTAGTCGACGACGACGTGTACGACATCAGTGCATTCACAGCCTATGACTCGACCGCCGCGCTACTCGAGGACTGGGACTCCGCGTTCAAGACACTGGCCGAGGCCGCGGTCTCACCCACTACGCCCGGAACACCCGCGTCGGAACTGCGAACGCTGCCGCCGGTGACCCGGCCGGGCCAGATCTACGGGGCCGGAGCGAACTATCGCGAGCACATCATCCAGATGGCGGTAGCGCACAAGCTGGGCACCGCCGGACTGACGGACGAGGAGCTCGCCGAGGAGGCCGGCCACGACATCGACGAGCGCAAAGCGCACGGCGAACCGTATGTGTGGACCGGTGTCCCTTCGGCGATCAGCGGCGCGTACGACGACATTCTTCTTCCTACCGGATGGTCCGACCACGACTGGGAACTCGAGCTCGGCGTGGTCATCGGTCGTCGTGCTCACAACGTCACGGTGGCCGGCGCACTCGACTACGTCGCCGGCTACACGATCTGCAACGACCTCACCACACGAAGCCTGGTTCCGCGCAGGGATATTGCGATGATGGGAACGGACTGGATGCGGGCGAAGAACTTCCCGACGTTCTACCCGACCGGCCCGTGGCTCGTTCCGGCAGCTTTCGTGCCAGACCCACTGAACCTGGGTATCCGGCTTCGCCTCAACGGTGACACCATGCAGGACAGCACCACGGGCGACATGGTCTTTGGCCCCGCGGAACTGATCTCCTACATCTCGCGCTTCGTCGAGCTCGAGCCCGGAGACATGGTGATCACCGGATCCCCGCCCGGCAACGGCTCGCACTGGGGCCGGTACCTCCGCCAGGGGGACGTCCTCGAATGCGAGATCGATGGTCTGGGCATGCAACGCACCCGCTGTATCGACGCCTAGTTGTACTGATCTGGGAGGTTGGGTACGCGGGTGGCGGGTGGTTGGCCGCCGAGTGCGGTGTGGCCTCGGTGGTGACTGTAGGTGTGCAGCCATCGCGGGAACTCGTCGCAGCGTTCGCGGTCGCTGGTGTAGAGGCGGGCGTAGGCCCATTCGTCGGCCAGGGTGCGGTGGAAGCGTTCGACTTTGCCGTTGGTTTGGGGTCGGTAGGGGCGGGTTCGGCGATGCTTGATCTCACCGAGTGCGTCTCGGAACGCGTGTGATCGGTAGCAGGAACCGTTGTCGGTCAACACCTTTTCGACCGTGATGCCGTGCTCGGTGAACCACGCGTTGGCGCGTAGCCAGAACGCGGCGGCGGTGGCTTTGCGTTCGTCGCCCAACAGTTCGGAGTAGGCCAACCGTGAGTGTGCGTCGATCGCGGTGTGCAGGAAGTGGTAGCCGCGGACCGGACGGTAGTACTTGTCGACCTCGCCGCTGCTTTTGTCGGCCCGGGCATTGCGGCTGCCTGCCGAGCGACCGACCTTCCGCCATCCGCCGCCGGCGGGGATCTTGCCCAGTTTCTTGACATCGACATGAACGAGATCGCCGCAGTGCGGTGAGTGCATGCGACGGATCACCCGTCCGGTCGGGCGGTCGAGCCACCGCAGTCGAGCCAACCCGTACCGGCTCAGGACCTTGTGCACTGTCGAAACATTCAGACCCAGCAGATACGCGATCCGGGCCGGACCCCAGCGGCGGATGACGCGGACCTTGATGATGCGCCGCTCGGTGCGCGTCGGGGTCTGGTTCGGGCTGCGATGTGGCCGTGACGTCACCAACGTTGGATCAGTACACCTAGTCGCCGCGGAAGCTGCCCGCCGGAGGAGGCCGGGTGCTTGCGTTGGCTACGAAAACGTGGACATTAAAATTAAGAGGTTCGTCAGCTCGAATGCGAACGCGTCCGGACGGCCGTTTCCATGTACGCCACGCTGTTGATCGCCTCACCGCTGCGGGTTGACGTATGCAAATGGGTGCGGGCTCGCTCGACGAGCAACCCGCACCCATTCTCGTACATACAATCTCACTCACCGACGGTGGAGGGCCGGAGGTGTGAATCCCACCGTTGACCCCGCGGACTCATTCTTGGAGGCGATCTTGCTCGCCAAGCCATGACCCGCTCTGAACCGGTCAACCAGATCAGAGCGTCTTCCGCGGGGCGTTTCACGATGCGGGGGAGCGGGGCCGCGCACCCGGCTCACGCCCTTCCCGACCCGTGCGGAGGTTCTGGTGGCAGCGGACGGGAACGTCGATCAGCCACCGCAGGCAGGAGTTTTGGTGGTCGCACCATGACAATCTCGTCGATTCTTCCGTCGCGCACCTTGTTGGCATACTCGGGATCGGCGAGGAGTTGCCGGGCAAGCATCAGAGCATCTCCGTGGCCGGATACGATCGCGTCGGCACCCGTCTGCGGATCGGTTGTGCTGCTGAGGAACAGCGGGACATCGCCGACTGCCCCGCCTCCCGCCGGTGAGGTTCCCGGTGGGAGGCGGTCCTCGGTCATATGAACGTTCTTCGGGCTTGCGGTGAGAATCGGCCGGTCCTTGCCTGGCATTCCCATCCGCCCGAATCCGGCGAAGGCTTGGGAGAAGATCGCGGTCCCGTGGGAATGCACGGCGGCGGTGAACCGCCCCAGGTCGGGGATGAGATCGTCGGAGTCGAAACGGAGCAGTGGCCGGAACGGTGCCTCGTCAACTCCTCGTGACGTGGCCGCTGACCCTCCGACGATGATCATGCCGACGCCGGTGGCGCGCTCGGTGAGGAACGCAATCGTTTGTCTGCTCGGACGTCCGCCCTTGTGCTGCTGCAGGACCGCCATCGGACCCATGACGATGCGGTTGGCGATCTCGAGTCCGTTGATACTCGGTGGCTGGAAGAGCCCTTCGCTCGGACGAACAAGGCCCGGGCGGAGTCTGTCATAAATTCTTCCGGTGACGTCTGTGGCAGTCGTGACTGCGGATGTTCTCTTCGGTGCGACGAATTTCGGAGCAATCGGTGTGTACGCCGCATCGATGGGCGAGAAATCCGACGGAGGCCCTCCGGTCGCATCTGTCGTCACCGTGGGGTGCGAACGCGACCGGAGGGCTCCTTGCGGGTGCCCGGGTAGCCCGGGCTGCGGTGTCGGTACGCGAGGCCCCTATACCGGGGGTGCCTGGAACAGGCCCTTGTCCGGATCGTTGAACATCTGCTTGCTGATCCATTCGTTCATTGAGTCGGCGGTGCCCCACTCATCGGAGGTCTCCGGTTCGCTGGTGTCGTACAGGCTCGGGTGCCAGGTGTCCTCGTCGAGAAGTTCGAGTTCGGTGGTGTACTCCATCGTGTTGCCGTTGGGATCGTGGAAGTAGGTGAAGGTGTTGTCGCCGGCGCGGTGTCGGCCCGGTCCCCAGATCTTCGGGACCTCGGCTCGAATGAGCCGTCCGCTACCGCGCATGTATTCGTCGAGCCCACGCATCTCGAACGACACGTGATTGAGCGCGGTATGGGGGCACCGGGCGATCGCCATACTGTGATGCTGCGGTCCACAGCGCAGGAACCACATGAGCCCACCCATGTGAGGATGGACGAGGGTGTCGGAGAGACGCAAGTCGAGGTGCTTCACGTACCAGGCCAACATCTTCTCGGGCTCAGGCGAGTTGAGAACCACGTGCGACAGTCGCACGGGAATGGCTTCACGTTCCTCGATCTTGCGGTGTGTGCGGGTCTCGACGTCGGCGGAAACTTCGAGGACGCGACCTTCGAGGTCGAAGAACCGGAATCCGTAGCCTCCGCCGGGCGTCTGCAAGATGTCGGGTTCGCTGATCAGCGCGACGTTCGCACCGCCGAGGCGGTCGGCGAGCTGATCGACGGATTTGGGGTCTGCTGCGCCGAACGACACGAGATCGAGTCGCTTCTCGTCGGCGCGTCTGACACGCACGATGTACTGCTCAGGCGAGCCTTCGGCCGCGAAGTACGTCAAATTGCTTTCGCCGCCGACATCGGTCAGGCCCCAGTTGTTGCCGTAGAACGCGACCTGCTTGTCGTATTCGGGGACCGCTATGTCGACGTGACGTAGGTGGGTGATCGGACTGAATGACACGGAAATCTCCTTCGGGTACCAGTTCAGGGCAGTGACGGGCAAGGGCTCGTCACTGTGGCAGGGGCGCGGCCTGGACGGCGGGGGCGAGCGCCGCTTTGAAGGTGGGGACGAGTTCGAGCAGTAGCCCGAGCTCCTCACACGTGTCGGCGACACCGAGCACGTACCGGTCCGGGCGCAGGACCACGGCCTTGCCATTCACCGAGGCGAGCAGGTCGGAGAACGTCTCCGGGTCGGTGAGCACCACGGTCTCGCCATCACCGGTGAGCGCCCCCTGAAGCTGTGGTGACAACCCGGCGATCATGTCCTCGGGTGCTGCGACGAGGAACCGGACGCCGACCAGATCGTCGAGGCGTGTTCCGTCGGACAGCCGGGGCTGCAGGGAAAGTCGGCCCGCACTGTCGTTGAGTTCGGCGGTATGCAAGCCGGGACCGAGCGCCGGCGACGGGGGTGCAGATGCACCGGGGTTCGCGCGCACGTAGGCGTCGCGATGTTCGGCGGTCTTGCGGTCCGTGGTCTGCAGAATGCCTGCCATCGTCGCCGCCTGCTCCACCCAGTAATGGGCGTGCGGGCGCCGCTCGCTCTCGTAGGTGTCGAGCAGGTCCACGTCGGCGAGACCCCGCGAGACCAGACTCAGCTTCCAGATCAGGTTGGCGACATCGCGCATGCCGGCGCACAGTCCCTGGCCGAACAGTGGCGGAGCCTGATGGGCGGCGTCCCCGGCGAGGAACACATTGCCCGCACGCCACCGCTCGGCAACCCGTGCGCGGAAGGTATAGATCGCGGCCCGGTCCGGCGTGAATCGGTCCGTCGGCAGAACGCCGTGGCTGATGCGCTCGATGGCGGCCGCGGTGGTGATCTCCTGGGGATCATCGTCCGGCATGACCTTGAACTCCATCCGGACCCGCTTGCCGGGAAGGCGAACCCACAGTGCCGGCCGACTGTAATGACCGAGGAACACCATGTCGCCACTGATGTCAGGCTCCCCGTCCAGTAATCCGTCAACGACCAGCCACGGATCATCGCTACCGAGGCTTTCGGTCCGGACATCGAGCAGTCGCCGCACCGTCGAGGTAGCCCCATCAGCTGCGATGACCCATCGCGCGGTGAGGGTCTCCGTAGAGCCCTCGGCGTCTGTGACCACACAGCGAACCCCGTCGGCAATGTGCTCCAGATCGGTCAAGGTGGTCCCCGAGCGAAGTGACACGCCGGCCTGGCGGTCCACCTCGCTGCGCAGCAGTACCTCAATGTCGGGCTGATGGAACATGACGTCGTCATGCCATGCCTGTGTTCCGAGTTTCCCCGTTGGATGTGAGAACAGCGTCTCGCGTGCTTCATTCTCCATGCGGAAGTCCGTCATCGGCTTACATCGAGCCATCGCCTGTTCGCCCAGGCCGAGGGCTTGAAATGCGCGAAGGGTCTCTCCATCGAAGTGCACCGCCCGAGCCTGTGGCCACACGCTACTTTCGCGTTCGATCCCGATCGCTGAGATCCCGGCCTGGCCGAGAAGAGCGAGGGCGGCCACCCCCACGGGGCCGCCGCCGACGACCACCACTTCGTAATCCCAAGACACGTGAGCTCCTTGCTGTACTAGACGTCTCGTATCGATTTCCGTACTCTAACCCCATGCGATGTGGATCACAATCACTTTCTGTAGCGATATGTACGAGGGCTTCGAAACAACTCACACGGAGGCACAGTCGATGACGGTGCAGCAGTCGGTGTTCGTCGTCCCCCCGGTCGTGGCGGTGGCGCAGCATCGGGGGCTGTTCGCCGCAGCGGGCGTCGATGTGGAGACAAAATTGGTGGGGTCCTCCCACGAACAGCGCCGGGAACTCGACGAAGGCCGAGCGGATGTCGGCATCACCGCGACAGACAACCTGTTCGCCTGGAATGCAACGGGTTCGGACATCGCGGTGATAGCCCAGATCGAAACGACCACCGATCTTGCCTTGACGCTTCGGCCCAAATTGCTATCGACCGATGGTCTCGACGTGATTCGTCTGGCGGTCGACGCCCCTACGAACGGCTTCGCCATCGTCGCGTACTCGATGATGGCGCGGCTCGGCCGGACGAAAGACCAGTACGAGGTCGTCGAGGTGGGTGGCGTGCGCGAACGGTTCGAGTCACTGATCGCCAACACGGCGGACGTGACTCTCCTGGCGCCGCCGCTGGACGAGATCGGCCGCGATCAGGGGATGACCGTTGCCATGCGGATAGCGGAACTGGTGCCGTCCTACCCCGGCCTCGGAATCGTGTCCACCCGAAAGGTCCTCTCGGGAAAAATGGACGAAATTGTCCGGTATCTCCGAGCTTTGGCCGCGGCCCACCGGTGGATGCAACAGGCGGCGGCATCCGAGGTCGAGCAAGAACTGCTCGCCACGGGGTTCGGACAGGCTGCGGTCGCCTCTGCTCTCGCCGCGGTGCCGCAGACCCTGGCCCCCTCCGGTATCGGCATTCGGGCGCTCGCCCAGCTGCGCGATGACCTCGGCATGATCGTCCAGGGTGCACCGGAGGCCGGTGATCTGATCGACCTCCGCCCGCTGCAGGCCGCCGGGCTCGTGCCGATACACAACCGCGAGGACGGCTGCGAACCGCTCTGACGGTCCGAATCCGGGACACCGGTCGAATGGACGCCGCCGAGGCAAGCAGAAAATGGCCGGCGTGCCCTCGAGTGCAGATCGCGGCGGCGTGTGTGCGCTGGGTCGGCGCGCGCCAGTGGCACTCTGCGATTCACCGGGGCGCACCGGGAACGCTGCAGGTGCCACCGAACCGAAACTGGCGCGAACCCGCGTCCACGTGTCCGAGAGATGTCGGCGGTCTGCGCAGCACGTCTGACGGGGGAGTGGGTATACGAGAGACGGGTTCACGGAGTGACTTTCGCCGACATCGGGTCGGGCGCATCGGAGTGTTGATGCGATGACTCCCCGGCCCGGGACAAGCTGTGCACGAGATGATCGAGGAAGACCTGTGCCCGCGGGCTGAGGGTCATGTGCCGGGGCCAGGTCGCGACCACGCTGGTGCGGCCGGCACGAGGGGTGAGCGGTCGCGTCACCAGGGGTCGTCCTTCGGAGGTGGTGTCGGGAGAGTTGGGACGGGACATGAGCAGGCCGTATCCGACTCCTCGCCCCACCAGAGCCCGGACGAGATCGATTGTGGGAACGGCGGTGCCGACAGTGGGTTGTACCCCCTGCTCGGCGAAGATTCGATGGGTGTTGGCCGTGCTCGGCGCCGAGTCGAGCAGAACGAGAGGTTCCTCGGCGAGCTCGTGCAAGGCCACGCTGATCCGGTCGGCGAGTCGATGGTCGGCCGGCAGCACGGCCATGACCTCGGTCTCGTACACCACCCGCTTGTTGAGGTCCGAGGGTAGAAACATGTCGTACAGAACCGCGAAGTCCAAGGTGCCGTCGGCCAGTGACGGCAGCAGCTCGTCGTCCCCACCGACCCGGACCCCGACCTTGGCCTTCGGGTGTGCGCCTGCGAAGTGCGCCAGCACCGGCGGCAGCACCGTGGCGGCGAACCCTACATAGCAACCGACCCGAATGGGGCCGGTGATCTCCCCACGCGTGGCAGCGAGATCACCGACGAGGGAGGACACTTCGTCGACGAGATGACGCGCACGATGGGCGAAGTACTGCCCCGCCGGCGTCAGCTGCAAACCCTTCGCCTTGCGACGCACGCACAGTTGCTCCCCCACAATTCGCTCTACCTCCGAAACCGCCTGTGACAGACCTGATTCGGATATGTGCAACGCAGCCGCAGCCTCCGACAACGTCCCATATCGCGGGAGGGCGGAAAACAACTCGAGCTGGCGGACGGTGAGCTGACCCATCTGAAACTTCCGTTCAACTGAAGATATTTGCCATTTTTGATCACTTTACGAGAATTACTCGGTGATGTGAACTAAGTCTCAACCCCAATGTGGTGCACAACACGCACAAGATGGAGAACGACATGACCGACACGGCAGCCACGCGGCCAATGTCCTGTCCGGTGACCCACGCCCCGGCCTCCGCCGGCGAGAGCGCACTTCCGCAAAGAGGCACCGTCGACCCGGCTGAATTACCCCCGGCACCCGAAGTCGACTGGGTGGCGCCCGGTGAACTTGCCGCCGACCCGTACCCGACGTACCGGCGTCTTCGCCACGAGGCGCCGGTGGCGTGGGTCCCGGCCGTGAACAAGTACCTGGTCACCAGCTACCACGAATGCCACGAGATCGAGTGCGACCAGCAGACCTACACCGCCGATGTCGGGGGCAGCGGCGCGACCATGCTGCGCGCGCTGGGTGGGCATCCGATGCTGCGCAAGGACGATCCCGACCATGCGTCCGAACGATCGACGATCAATCCCACCCTGCGTCCGAAGATGGTCAAGTCCGTATGGTCCGAGGTGTTCACCCGCAACGCGCGTACCTATCTGGACGTCCTTGCCGATGCCGGTCCCGGGGCTGCCGAACTGAACCGGGACTACGCAGCACCGGTGGCATCACAGAACCTGATCGATCTGCTGGGGCTGCCGGATGTCGATGTCGAGGACATGCGGCGGTGGTCTCATGCCTTCATCGCCGGCACCGGCAACCTGCTCGACGATCCGGACATCTGGGTCCGCTGCGAGCAGGCCCGCACCGAGGTCGACGCCCTGCTCGATGCCCTGATTCCCTTCTACGACAAGCATCCCAATGAGTCGATGACCTCGGCACTGGTCGGCAGCGGACTGCCTCGGCAGGCGGTGGCCGCGAACGTCAAACTGACCATCACCGGGGGAATGAACGAGCCGCAGCACATGATCACCAACATGGTGTGGGCGCTGTCGAGGCATCCGGACCAGCAACGGCACGTATCCGTGGACCGCTCGCTGTGGCCGGCGGTGTTCGACGAGACCGCGCGCTGGCTGTCGCCGATCGGCATGTACCCCCGCCAGACCACCCGCCCGGTGGTGCTCGGGGGAGTGCGCCTGCCCGCCGGTGCCGCCATCGGTGTGGTGGTCGGCTCCGCCAATCGCGACGAACGCTACTTCGACGCCGATCCCACGGTGTTCGACATTTCCCGCCCACGCCGCCCACACCTGGCGTTCGGCAGCGGGGTCCACCTATGCGCTGGCCACTGGGCGGCCAAGAGCGCCGTCGGAGAGATCGCGGTGCCCCTGCTCTACGAGCGCTTCCCCACCCTGCGCGTCGATACCACCCGCGAAACCCGATGGGACGGATGGGTGTTCCGAGGACTGACCGATCTCCCGGTCACCTGGGACAACTGAGAAAAGAGAGAGACCTCCATGCCAAAAATCACCTTCCACCAGCCCGACGGTCGCAGCGACGTCCTCGACGTCCCCGACGGCACATCCCTGATGCGCGCCGCGGTCACCAACTCGATCCCCGGCATTGTCGGCGAATGCGGCGGACAGGCCATGTGCGCCACCTGCCACGTCTACATCCGCTCCGCGCATCTGACGGATCTACCCGACGTCGGCGAGGACGAGGACGAGATGCTCGACTGCACCGCCACCGCCCGCGCCCCGCAGCGGTCCCGTCTGGGTTGCCAGATCCTCGTCACCACCACCCTCGACGGTCTCGAGGTCGATCTCCCGGAAAGCCAGATCTGACATGAGCGCGACGATCATCATCGGCGCGGGCCATGCCGGGATCCAGCTCGCCGACTCCCTGCGAACCCGCGGCCACGATCGCCCGATCACGGTGCTCAGCGCCGAATCGGAACTGCCCTACCAACGCCCCCCACTGTCGAAGGACTACCTCGCCGAAGGCGATCCGCAACCGTTGCCGCTGCGTGGCACCGAGTTCTATCACGATCACGAGATCGACCTGCGGCGCGGCACCGCTGTCACCGGAATCGACCCGCGCACCCGCACCATCGGGTGCGCAGACGGCACCCGGATGCACTACGACGACCTTGTTTTGGCCACCGGCTCCCGCAACCGACGCCTCACCCTTCCCAGCGCACAGGGACCCGGGGTGCACTACCTGCGGACAGCCGCCGACGCCACCCTCCTCCACGACGACCTCGACCACGCGACGGCCGCCGTCGTCATCGGCGCCGGTTTCATCGGACTCGAATTCGCCGCCGCGGCGGCCCGGCGCGGCATCGACGTCACCGTCGTCGAATACGGTCCCCGGCCACTCGCCCGCGCCCTGACCTATGCCACCACCGACCAGCTGACCGTCACTCACCGCGCCGCGGGTATCGACTTTCAATTCGACGTGCAGGTGTCGGCGATCGAACACGCCCACGGACGTGTCTCCGCCGTCGTCGGACACGACGGCCGCCGCTTCCCCGCCAACCTCGTGGTCATCGGTATCGGCGCGGACCCTCAGACCGATCTGGCCGCCGCCGCAAACCTGCGAATCGACAACGGCATCCACGTCGACGAATTCCTACGCACCAGCGACGAGCACATCTGGGCGATCGGCGACTGCGTCAGCTTTCCCTGCACACACGCCGGGACCAGGGTTCGGCGGGAATCGGTGCAGAACGCGGTCGACCAGGCCCGGGCCCTGGCGGCCACACTCACCGGGACCCCCACCGGCTACCAGGACCTCCCGTGGTTCTGGAGCCACCAAGGCAGCTGCAAGATCCAGATCGCCGGCGTCGGCGGTCCCACCGATCGCACCGTTGTCCCCACCGACCCCACCACCGGAAAGTTCTCCACTTTCCGCTTCCGCGACGACGTCCTCGTCGCCGTCGAATCGGTGAACCAGCCCGCCGTGCACCTCGCCGCCCGCAAAGTACTGTCCGCACCGCGGCGGCCGAGCCTGACCGACCTGACCCGGGCCGGCTTCGATCTCAAATCGCTCTCCGCGCGATCCGCCGCGATCTCCGCAGGCTGAACAGTCCCTGCACCACCCCGCCCAACTACGACACACCCGCGTGTCGCACCCGCGCACAGTCCTGCGCTCCCGGCGTTTCGCAAACCCGCTGCCACAACAGCTCTCAACTGCGGTTCGAGAGAGCCGAGCGCGCCGCACCGGAGCCTTCGACGGATCGGCACCTGAACCTTCGGTAGCTCTCAGCGGCACGCGGACCGCCCACGGAGCGACAACGAACGGCGCCGCTGGTTCGGCGTGGTCCTCCGCCATCCCTTGCGGGCAGCTTCTACCGTTCAACCGTGGAAGTTCCACGGGTGCATGAAATTTACGAACTCCGTGGGATAGGTTGAGATAGCCCGCAGGCGATGTGACGCCAATTACACGAAGCGATCCCCGCTCGTCTCGAAATACCAATGCTCGATTTCCCTCCCTGTCGAAGGTGTGTGCCCATGGTCAGTAATGAAGAGATCCGGCGCGGATGGCCAACTATCGTCATCGCTGGCTTCGGGTCGGCGGTCGGCATCTCCGGATTGCTGCTGTACACAATAGGTTTGTTCACGGCCGACCTCGAAAACGCCATCGGACTGAGTAAGACCTCGTACGGTCTCGGTCTGCTGCTGGTCAGCGCGGGGGTCGCAGCAGGAACGGTATGCACGGGGCGCGCGATCGACCGCTTCGGGACGAGGAGAGTCATTGTTTTCGGGCAACTGTCCTTCGCATCCGGATACCTTGCCCTCGCGACAATCGTCGACACCGTCCCCGTCTTCCTTGCGGTCATGTTCGCACTCGGCTTCCTCGCCAGCGCATCCGGCCCGGTCGGATTTACGCGAACGGTAAGCCTGTGGTTCGTCAAGTCGCGCGGGTTTGCCCTCGGACTCGCGATGACTGGGATCGGTGTCGCCGCGGCCGTCGCTCCGCTCGTCGTCAATGGCGTCATTGTCGAATATGGTTGGCGCGCAGGGTTTCTTGTGCTCGCTGTGATCGCCGCGAGCGGTATCGCTCCCGTGCCCGCCTTTTTGAAAGAGCCCTCGGCAACGGCCACTCGGGGGAGGACGACGACCTCGCCGAGTGCACTGAACTCGATGTGCCTGCTCCCGTGCGTGCCCGCTCGACTTTCGCCGCGATTCGTCGAGACCGGTGCTTCTGGAGATTGTTGATCACGTTCTTCGTGATGTCATTCGCTTTCACGGGCTTGCTCACACATTTCGTTCCAATGTTGCGGTCGATGGATGTGGAGCCGTCGCAGGCCGCGACCTTGGCGTCCCTGATCGGATTCGCTGTCATCGGAAGTCGGGTCATGGTGGGATTTCTGCTCGATCATGTCCGCCCGGGACTGGTTGCCGGAGGGGTCTGCGCCTTGAGTGCTGCCGGTACATGCTTCCTGATCGTCGGAGGCGTCGCTTTCGCTCCACTCGCCGCCATTGCCTTGGGGCTGGCCATCGGCGGCGAGATCGACATGATCGGCTTCTTCACCGCTCGGTACTTCGCACTCGCGGGATACGCCCGAGCATATTCCTGGATGTACACGGGCTTCGTCATCGCGGCAGGCATCTCGCCATTGCTCATCGGGATGTTGTTTGATGCCCTCGGCACGTACTCAGCAGCACTCATCCTGTGCGCAGCATTGGCCGCCATGTGTGCATGTGCCTTCGCCACACTGCCGACGCCCACTCCGCGGACTTCGCCGGCTTCTCTCATCCCGCAACCCGCCGAAACGGAGTTGTAGATGATGTCATCAAACCTATTGCGGTTCGAGACGTATCGTATAGGATTACGGAACAAACTAGGAGGCCACAATGAAGCTAGGCAGGGTGGTGCGACCGACCCCGGACGGTCCGCGCGCACGAATCGTCGCGGTGCAGCCCGATACCGAAAGGGTGATCGACCTGGCGCAGGCATATGCGCTGACGCTGCAACGCTCGGGTGCGGAGCCGGAGCGCGCGTCGAAGATTGCCCGCTCCATCTTTCCGTCCAGCATGGCCGCCGCGATCGGTGGCGGCGATGTCTTTCTGGATGCTGCGCACGAGGCACTCGGAGCCGCGGACGACGCATCACTGCCGTTACTCGAGGTCCAGTGGTGTGCAGCGGTGGATTCCCCGGTGATCCGGGATGGGCTGACCTTCAGTCAGCACATCGTCAACTTCAGTGAGAAGGTCGCACACGCGCTGCCCAATCCGAACATCTACAAAATTCCGGGGTACTTCAAGGGCTCGACCGCGACGGTGTACGGGCACAACGAAGAGATTCCCTACCCGGACTTCACGGACGCGTTCGATTACGAGCTCGAGATCGGCTACATCGTCGGCCGGCGAGGACGGAATCTGACGCCGGACGATGCGTTCGACCACGTCTTCGGCATCACGATCTTCAACGATTTCAGCGCGCGAGACGTGCAGGGCGCAGAGATGGCGATCGGCATGGGCCCGCAGAAATGTAAGGACTTCGCCTACGGCATCGGCCCATGGATCACCACCATGGATGAGGTCTCGTCCATCGAAGGATTGACGGGATCCGTGCGGGTCAACGGCGAACTATGGTCCTCCTGCGTCGCCGAGGACATGGTGTACACCCCCGCCGAATTGGTCGCATATGTCTCGATCGCCGACTACCTCCAGCCCGGCGACATAATCGGTTCCGGCACTCTGGGATTCGGGTCTGGACTCGAACTCGGCAAGACACTCTCACCCGGTGACGTAGTGGAACTCGAACTCGAGTCCGTTGGCACATTGCGGTCACCGATCAGTAAGACCCGCGAGAAGGCCCCGTGGTGGCCTGAGCCGCGGCCGTATCCCTTCGAGGTCCAGGACGTCAACTGAACGACGTACGCGGTGCCGAGCCGGAGGCCGGGGTGCTGGCAGGGGGCGGTACCTTCCGCCGGACTCTTACGAGCCCCTCGGCCTCCGGCAAGCCCCACACTCAATCAGGATGCATGTCTGTCCGAGACCCACGCCGTCACCAAGTACAAGTGAATGGCGCGAAAGGAATTCCATGACGAACGCTGTCATCGTGGACGTCGTCCGCCTCGCCTCCGGTAAGGGCAAGCCCGGCGGTGCGCTGTCGGGCACGCACCCGGTGGAACTGCTCGCGCACGTGCTCCGCAGCATTGTCGAACGCAACGGCATCGACCCCGCACAGGTCGACGACGTCATCGGCGGCTGCGTCGGGCAGGCCGGCGAGCAGGCCCTCAACATCTCCCGGACAGCGGTGCTGTCGGCCGGATTCCCGGATTCGGTTCCGGCCACCACCGTCGACCGCCAGTGCGGCTCGAGCCAGCAGGCGGCGCACTTCGCCGCGCAGGGCGTGATCGCCGGCGCCTACGACATCGTGATCGCCTGCGGTGTGGAGTCGATGTCCCGCGTTCCGATGGGCACGACGACCATCGGTCAGGACGCGTCCGGCCCGGGCATCGCCGCCCGCTACCCCGAGGGACTGGTCAACCAGGGCATCTCCGCCGAACTGATCGCCGCCAAGTGGAAGTTCGACCGCGACACCCTCGACGTGTTCTCCGCGCAGTCGCATCAGCGGGCCGCCGACGCCTTGTCGAAGGGTCTGTTCGACAAGGAGATCGTCCCGATCTCGGTCACCAACGCCGCCGGTGAGACGGTGACCCACACCGCCGACGAGACCGTGCGCGCCTCCACCACCGCCGAGGGACTGTCCGGGCTGAAGTCGTCGTTCTACTCCGAGAAGTACGCGGCCCGGTTCCCCGAGGCGCAGTGGCACATCACCCCGGGCAACTCGTCGCCGCTGACCGACGGCGCGTCCGCGGCGCTGATCATGAGCGAGGAGATGGCGTCGAAGCTGGGACTGACGCCGCGGGCCCGGTTCCATTCGTTCGCCGTTGCCGGTGACGACCCGGTCTTCATGCTCACCGCGCCGATCCCGGCGACCAAGAAGATCCTCGCGAAGTCGGGGCTGAGCATCGACGACATCGACGCTACGAGGTCAACGAGGCGTTCGCGCCGGTGCCGCTGGCGTGGGCGCACGAATTCGGGGCCGACCCGGCCAAGCTCAACCCGTGGGGCGGCGCCATCGCGCTCGGGCACGCACTCGGCTCTTCGGGCACCCGCCTGCTGAGCACCCTGGTCAACAACCTCGAGGCCACCGGCGGACGCTACGGCCTGCAGACCATGTGCGAGGGCGCGGGCATGGCCAACGCCACCATCATCGAACGCATCTGACCGGGGCGGAGGACCAGTCCCGCACCGTCCGATCCCCGGCAGGGCTGTCCGCTACCACGGACACCTCCGCCCGCCGGAAGTCGGCACCGAAGCCCAGTGCTTCCTAGTTACGCCTCGATGGGTGGATGACCCTGGGCTCTCCGGTCGTCAGCCGACGGTGGTGAGTCTGGGGCTAGAAACCCACAACCCAATACGATACGATCCGTATAGTATCGCAACCTTCTGGAAAGGAAGGGGAGAAGATTGACACTCCTGCTGGACGACGCCGCGGTGCGATCGGCCTTCGACTGGACGCCGGCCATCGCCGCGTTGCGTGACGCCTATCGGGCGGCTCCCGACGATGCTCGATTCCCGGCCCGGACCATTGCGCGCGGCGGCACCTCGTTCCTGCGGTCGATGAGCGGCGCGCCGGGCAGCGGCGGGTTGATGGGCGTAAAGACCATCGCCGGCGCGATCGGCGTGCGCAAGTTCTCGTACCTCATCTCCCTGTTCGATCAGGAGTCCGCGGAACTGGTGGCGCTGCTCGACGGCAATTCGATCACCGGCTACCGCACCGCGGCCACATCGGCGCTGGCGGTCGACCTGCTGGCCGCACCCGGACCGGTCACGGTTGCGGTCATCGGTTCGGGTTTCGAGGCGAAGAAACATGTTCGCGCCCTCGCGGCGGTGCGCAAGCTCGAAGCCGTGCGTGTGTACAGCCCGCGAGCGGAGAGCCGGGCGCGCTTCGCCGACGAACTCGCCGATCTGGACACGTCGATCATCGCCGCCGAGTCACCTCAGGCAGCGGTTTCGGGCGCATCCGTGGTGATCTGCGCGGCGCGATCTTATAACGAATCGCCGATCTTGCTGGGCGCGTGGCTCGAACCGGGAATGACCGTCGTCTCGATCGGATCGACCGTGCGGGAGCAGCGCGAGGTCGATCCGGATGTGATCGCACGCGCCGACGTCGTCATCGCCGACGTCCTGGAAGAAGTACTGCACGACAGTGGCGATCTCATCGCCGCGACGCAGGCGGGCATCGACGTCACCGACCGGATCGCGGCGCTGTCCGACCTCGTGTCCGGAAGGCACCCTGGGCGCACGACCACCGAACAGATCGTCGTGTACAAGTCCGTCGGCTCCGCCGTTCAGGACTTGGCCGTCGCCGCTATGTGCGCGGACGCCGCCCGCACGTCCGGGCTCGGATCCGAACTGCCCATCCGCATCCCACCGGTTCACAAGTAAAGGACGCACCATGAGCACTGCTGCCACCGGGAGCCGAACGCTCGCGGACCACACCCTGTTCCGCACTGCGGCCTATATCGACGGACAGTGGATTGAAAACGGTGAATCCGGGCGTTTCACCATCGCCAACCCGTCGACCGGTGAACAGCTGGCCGACCTGCCCTCGCTGAGCCGTCCGCAGGTCGCCGCGGCCATCGACGCAGCACACCGCGCCCTGCCCGGCTGGCGGGCCCGGTCCGCCAAGCAACGCGCCCAGATCCTCCGGCGCTGGTTTGACCTCGTCAACGAGCACGCCGAGGATCTGGCGCGGTTGATCGTCCTCGAGGAGGGCAAGCCGGTAACCGAGGCGCGCGGTGAAATCGCATATGCAGCATCGTTCATCGAATGGTTCGCCGAAGAGGCTAAACGTGTGCGCGGCGATGTCTTCCCGGCACCCGATCCCGCGAACCGCGTCCTGGTGCTCAAGGAGCCGATCGGGGTGTGCGCCGCGATCACGCCGTGGAACTTTCCCGCAGCGATGATCACTCGCAAGGTTGCTCCTGCGCTGGCCGCGGGTTGCACGATGGTCGTCAAGCCTGCTGGGCAAACACCGCTCACCGCCCTGGCTCTCGCGGAGCTGGCCACTCGTGCCGGGGTGCCGGCGGGTGTGTTCAGCGTGGTGCTCGGCAAGGCGGGGGAGGTCGGCGCGGAACTCACCGGAAACCCGTTGGTGGGGAAGGTGAGTTTCACCGGGTCGACGGAGGTCGGGCGGCTGCTGCTGCAGCAGTCGGCGGCGACGGTAAAGAAGGCATCGATGGAACTCGGAGGGAACGCGCCGGTACTCGTCTTCGACGACGCGGATCTCGAGGTCGCCGTATCGGGTGTGCTCGCCGCGAAGTACCGCAACACCGGTCAGGCGTGCATCAGCGCCAATCGGGTATATGTGCAAACCGGCATCTACGAGCGGTTCACCGCGGAGCTGGCCAACCGGGTCTCCGGCCTTCCGGTCGGCGACGGTTTCGAGCCGGGCGTCATGCTGGGCCCGCTGATCGACCAGTCTGCTGTCACCAAAGTCGAAGAACATGTGGCCGACGCCGTCGCCCACGGCGCACGTGTGGTGTGCGGTGGTGCGCGACATGACCGGGGCGGGCAGTTCTACCAGCCGACGGTGTTGGCCGATGTCGCCGCCGGTATGAAGGTCACCCGCGAAGAGACCTTCGGCCCGATCACCCCGCTGATCCCGTTCACCGACGAGGCGGATGCGATCCGGCAGGCAAACGACACCGAATTCGGCTTGGCCGCCTATGTTTTCAGTCGATACGCCGAGAGAATCTGGCGTGTGGCGGCGGCCCTCGAAGCTGGCATGGTCGGAATCAACTCCGGCCTGATCTCCAACGAAACCGCGCCCTTCGGCGGCATCAAGCAGTCCGGCCTGGGGCGGGAAGGGTCGATCTACGGCATCGACGAGTACATGGAGATGAAGTACCTCGCGTGGGCGGGCAGCGGCGCGAACTGACCGGAGCCGTTCAACCGGCCAACACATCGAAATCAATTGATCGAAAATCGGAAGGAACGCCCGTCATGGCTGTTTACACACGCTCCGAAGCCCGGGAATGGGCCCGCGAGAAGCTCGTCGGCGCCGTCAACTGCACAATTCCATCGTTCACGAACGACCTCCGCCGCATCAACGAAAAAGGCATTCGCCACGATATCCGCCTCGCCAAGGAACACGGTTTCATTGGCAGTCTCGGTATCTCGGAAATCAGCATCACCCTGCCGGAATACCTGGACTTCTTGCGGATTTCCAAGGACGAGGCCGGCGATGACTTCTACATCGTCCACCACGCGAGCTGGAACGATCTGGAGCAGAACATCGAAGCCGTCCGGGGCGCAGAGGAGGCCGGCGCCGATCTAGTGCTGCTGTCCTACCCGCCGAACTTCTACCCGGAGTCCGAGCAGGAGATCTTCGACTACACCAAGGCCGTCGCCGACGCGACGAACCTGGGTATCATCCTGTTCCCGATGGTGATCTGGGGCTTCAGCGGCCGCATTCATCCGTCCGATATCCCCACCCGCCTCATTCGCCGCATGATCGACGAGATCCCCAATCTCGCGGTGGTAAAAGCCGAAGGCGGCTTCCCGAGCATCCAGAGCGCGATCGAATGCCATCGCCTCTTCGGTGAGGAGATCGTCATCTCGATCCCCATCGAAGGCGAACTGATCCCGCTCTCGCAAGTCATTCCCATCCAGCTCTCGGCCACCAGCGATCACGAATACTTCGGACCCATGATTCCGCGTGTGATGCAGCTGCTGCGCGACGGCAAATACGATGACGCCACCGAGATCTACTGGCAGTTGCATCCTGCGCGCAAGGTCAAAGCCGGACTATTCAACGGAATGCACGGCGGATCGTTCCTCAACCGCCAGGCGTGGAAGTTTCAGGGGTGGTTGCAGGGCTACAACGGCGGCCCGCTGCGGCAACCCACCCAGCGCATCCATGACCACCAGATGGCCGCGCTGCGCAAGGGCTTGATCGACGCCGGACTGGAGCCGAGTATGGATCCGTTCCGAGAGTTCTTCATCGGCCGCAACCCCGCCTGACCGCGGAACCAGTAGAGGGAAGTGGCTCCGGTCGATTCCTCGATCGACGTTGGTGCGGTACTCCGGCGGAGCACCGTCGATCGAATTGTTGGCCTGGGTGCGTGAACTGAGTGTCGAAGGCGATGACGTCACCGCCCTGGTCGGCGACGTCATCGCTCGAAAGCTGCTACTTGACCGACCAGTTATATTCCAACCTCTGACCCACTATCCACGGACGACCTTTCGGTCCGGTCAGCTTATCAACGCCAGAGGTCCCCGGAAGGGGATCGAAGCGAACACCCTCAGTTCCAGATCGTTGACACCCGAATCACACTGATGTGGGTTTCGCGTGCTTCAGAACCCTTGTTGTTGAAGGTTTCATAGAGGCTGGCGAGCAGCATTCTGACCTGTAGCCAGCCTCGGGACGCGGGCCGTCGGCATTCACGGAGTAGTCGATGTACCGACTTGGGATCTCGCCACAGACCTAGGAGTAGTCGAAATGCCGTTGCATGTCCTTCATGCTGCGATTGCGTGCGTCAGTCTGATCGCACCCCGCCGCGCGACATCGATCCAACAAATCCTTACGAATTGTGCCATCGCACGAGCCAATGCACGGTGGCTGGCCCTTGCCGCGAGCGCATAACAAGAGTCCTCTAGCTGGATGAGGCCATAACGTTGGTGACACCGGCGTGGAACTTGCTCGCGGGTGGCCGGTTTCAGGCGTCAGTGTGAGGTCGATGGTAGTCGTAGTGCACGTTCCACACTTCGAGAGCTCGTGAGCGCTGCTGCTCGCTGGTCCAGGTTCGGGCGTAGAGGAATTCCTCGGACAGGATCGAAGTTGTAGCGCTCGACCTTGCCATTGTGCCGTGGGGTGTATGGGTTGATTCGCCGGTGGCGCGCGCCGTGCAGGACATTGGCGAAGTCTTTCGCGCGGTAGCATGAGCCGTTGTCGGTGACGATCCGATTGATGTGGCCGACGGAAGTGTGCAGCGAAGAACACCCGGGCTCGATGCATGAATCCGATTGCCGTGGAGGCTTTCTCATCGGTCAAAGCCTCGGTGTAGGCAAGGCGGGAGAACCCGTCGACGGCGGAGTGCAGGTACACGTAGCCGGCGCGGGCTCCGGCAGCCTTGGCGCGTTCGACGGCCTTCGCCTGGTCAGAGCGCTTGCCGTGGGCACGCCAGCCACCGCCCTTCCGGTATCCGCCCGACCTTCACCCGCGTCCACGTGCACCATAAGCCCCGGCCAGCGGGCGACGATTCGCCTTGGTTCACGGTTGCTCTCACCGGTGGGGTCGAGGAACTTGCGCCGGTTCAATCCGAGGAGGGCCAGGTGTCGGCTGATGGTGCGCACGGCGATCGTGGTGCCATCACTGCTCAGTTCGTGGGCGGTGCGGCGGGCGGACCATTTCTTGTCGCGGCGCAGCTTCTCGATCCGTGCCACCACCGAGGTGGGGGTGGCGGTCGGTTGGTTGGTGGTGGGGCACGCTCGGGCGATCCAGCAGTCCCAGTTCCCCGAACTCGCGGAAGCGGGTTACCCATTTGCTGGCGCAGGCGCGGGAGATGCCCATCTCGGCAGCGACGTGGGCGATGGGACGGGTCTGGCAACGTTCGACGAGTCGGCGGCGATGACCGGCATCATCGAGGTGCTCCGCGTCAGCACCGACCCTGGTGATGCCGTAATCGTGACCACCCGGTCTACGCGCCCTTCTTCTCGTACGTCTCGCACGCAGACCGGAACATCGGTGTGGCGCCGCTCACCCGGGCGGGCCGTCTCGACATCGACCTCATCGGGGACACGATCGCACGAGTGCAGACGGCGGTCGGTCGGTGCGTCGTCCTACTCTGCAACCCGCACAACCCCACGGGCACCGTGCACACCAGGTCCGAACTCGAATCGCTCGCGCGTGTAACCCGGGACGATTCACTGGGGAGCGCTCTGATCGCCGAGCTGGAGTACCGGTTGCTGGCAAGGGGGGTGCGGCGGATGAGCGCACTGTTGCCCGAGGGGGAGACAGGTGCGGCGGCATTGGCCAATTCCGGTTTCACCGCGCGGGCAGGCATCACCTATTACGAGAAGGTGGGGACGGTATCAGCGGATCGCGGAAGTGCTGGCCCGGCTCGGTGGTGCGGTCCCACCGGCAGGTCTGTGGCGGCAGGTCGCCCGGATGGCCAAGGAGAAGACTTTGATCGAGCGGCGGATCGTGCTGCCGTTGTCGCGGTCGGTACTCACCGCCGAGCATGGGGTGGTGCCGCCGCGGGCGGTGGTGCTGTTCGGGCACGCAGGGAAGGGGAAGACCACGTTTGCGCGGTCGATCGCGAGCCGGTTGGGGTGGCCGTTCGTCGAATTGTTTCCGTCACGGTTGGCCTCGAATGGGGGCGGTTTGGCGGCGGGGATCGGGGAGATGTTCGGGTCGATGGCCAAACTCGATCATGTGGTCGTATTCATCGACGAGGTGGAGGAGGTGTCGCGGCCCGGCGCCGGCCAGGGTCGGATTCGGTAGGAGTGGTGGACGAGTTGCTGAAATCTATCGTCGGTTTCCGGGAGCGGGCTGGGCGGCTTCTGGTGTGCGCGACGAACTCGGTGCGTGACCTCGATGACGCATTTTTGCGGCGTGGTCGGTTCGATTACGTGTTGCCGATCGGGGCACCGGATGAGCAGGCCCGGCATGCGTTGTGGGAGCTGTTCCGGCGTTGGTGGCCGCGTCGGCGGGCTTTACTCCCGCGGATGTGGCGCACGCGGCACGGATGGTCGCGCAGACGACGTTCGAGTGCAGTGTCGAACAGGGGGACGTTGTCACGCCGGTACGGAGGACTATTGGGGGTGATCAGTGCGATGCGTCCGACCCTGACCCCGGAAATGCTCGATGCGTTCGCTGTGGACATCGCCCGCTTCGCCCGAAGCTAATGGTGAGCTCAAGGTGTGCGGCCGGGAAATCGGCACTGAGGGGTGAAGTTTGTTTGAGCACAGTTTGTCCATATCGAGTACCGCGTGTCCCCGGCCGGTCCTCTCGCGAGGACCGGTCGGAAGCTGGCGATGTATGCCGTTCAGTTCATGAGTGCTGACCCTGCTTGCGCAGGGTGTTCTTGAGGATTTTGCCGGACGCGTTGCGGGGGAGAGCGTCGATCACCTCGAGTTGGGTGGGGAGTTTGTACTTCGCGAGGGATGCTGATGCCCATTCGCGAACGGAAGTGATGTCGAGCGCGGCGGCCGGACCCCGAGGGACTACGAAGGCGACCGGTGTTTCGCCCCACACGGGGTGGGGGTGGCCGATGAGTGTGACCTCGACGATATCGGGGTGGGCTGCGAGTACGTTTTCCACCTCGGAACAGTAAATGTTCTCGCCACCGGAGATGATCATGTCTTTTGCGCGGTCGACGACGTAGACGAAGCCGTCCTCGTCTACGCGGACGAGATCACCGGAGTGGAACCAGCCGCCGTGGAAGGCATCGGCCGTCGCATCGGGCTTGTTCCAGTATCCGAGCATCAATCCAGGGCCACGGTAGACGATCTCACCGACTTCACCCGGTTCGACGTCTTCCATGTTCGGATTGACCACGCGGGCTGTGACCGCGGCGATGGGCCGGCCGACGGAGCCGAGTTTGCGGATCGCGTCCTTGCCGTGGAGCACGCACGTCACCGGGGACATTTCGGTTTGGCCGAAGAGCGCGACGTTCATCGCGTCGGGGAAGGTGTCGGCCATCCGGCGCAGGAGTGTGTCGCTCGCCGGCGCCGCGCCCCAACCGAGGACACGTAGCCGCTCGAGGTTGCGGGTGGCGATGCCGGGTTCTGCGCACAGTGCCTGCCACTGGGTGGGGACCAAGAACACGCTGGTGACGCCTTCGTTTTCGAGCAGGTCGAGAATCGCGTCGGCGATGAATGCTCGGGTGGGATGGAGGACGAGTGTGCCGCCGACGAAGAGGGTCGGGACGACGGAGCCGATTGCGCCTATGTGGAACAGTGGGGAGGCGATCAGGTTGACCTCGTCTTCGTCCATGTACTGGAAGGCCCGTGTGACGGTGACGCCCTGGGCCTGCAGGTTCAGGTGGGTCAGCACGGCGCCCTTGGGGCGTCCGGTGGTGCCGGAGGTGTACATGATCAGGGCGGGGGAGTCTTCGGGGACGTCTGGTAGCGGAGCCGCCGCCGCGGTGTTCGTCTCGTCGATGAGGTCGCTGTAGAGCTCGAATCCGTTGGTGGGGTGGGTGATGGTGACGAGCCGAGGGCTTTCGGGAAGGTCTTTCAGGGCGGCCACGAGGATCGGGGTGCCCAGCTCGTCGCCGATGGCGATCTTTGCGCCGGAGTCGGCGAGTAGGTAGGCGGTTTCTGGTCCGGTCAGCCGAAAGTTGACCGGAACGGCAAGGGCACCGAGAAGGTTTGCAGCGAGCACTGTTTCGATGAACTCCGGACGGTTCCCGGTGATGATCGCTACTCGGTCGCCGAAGCCGATGCCTCGTGAGGACAAGGCCCTTGCCAAGGCACGCACCCGGTTCCGAAGCTCGGTCCATGTGGTGGTCGATCCGTCGAACCGGATCGCGGCGCGGTCACTGAGGGTGGCGGCGTGGCGTTCGACATGGTTCATCCAGTGCGATCGCCGGGCGCGGCCGGGCTGGTCGGAGAATTCGATCTGGTGCACGTGCTTCACCTTTCGGCGTGTTGAGGAGGAAGTGCGGGCGCGTCGAAATCCTCAGTCGAAAAGCCCGTGCGGCTGATCACCGGCCCGCTGCCTCGACTGGAAATCCGGAAGGATGTATTCGCCGCTGTGCCGACTGACGACGGGGTGGCCGCGGTCCCGGTGAGGCATTGATGCCACGGCAGCGCGAGTAATGGGGCGTTACCTCGGTGGCCGTGTCGGTCCGTGTGTTGCTCAACCGGTGACTGCAGAGGTCTTGTAGACGGATTGGTAGGTCAGGTAGGGGTCGATACCTTCGGGGCCGAGTTCGCGCCCGTGTCCGCTGGCCTTCACGCCGCCGAAGGGGGATCCGAGATCGAGGGTGTACGAGTTGATTCCGACGGTACCGGTCTTGACCTGGTGGGCGATGGCGTCGGCGCGGTCGGGGTCTGTGGACCATACTGTCCCACCCAGACCGAACTTGCTGTCGTTGGCGATCTGGATGGCATGGGCGTCGTCGTCGTATTTGATGATTGACAGGACGGGGCCGAATATTTCCTCTCGGGCAATGGTGTCGCTGTTGTCGACGTCAGCGAAGACGGTCGGAGCGACGAAGTAGCCGTCGAGGTCGGTGACTGCGTCACCGCCCGTGATCAGTCGGGCGGTGCTCGACTTGCCAGTCTCGATGTAGTTCAGGACTCGTTTTTGATGGTTTGCGGTGACCATCGGGCCGATCAGGGTGTCGTGATCGAGTGGGTCTCCGACTGTGAAGGACTTCACCACGGAGGTGACGGTGTCCACGACCTCGGTGTAACGGTGCGCGGGCACGAGCAGTCGGGTGCTCGCGTAGCAGGTCATGCCGTTGTTGGGGAACGAGGCAGCATAGAGCCCTTGGGCGAGGACGTCGAGATCGACGTCGTCGAGCACGATGCCGGCAGACTTGCCGCCGAGTTCGAGTGTGACCGGTCGCAGCAGGCGTCCGCAGACCTCGCCGATAGCGCGACCGGCCGGAGTTGATCCGGTGAAAGCGACCTTGTCGATGCCCGGGTGCGCGACCAGGTGTTGGCTGGCTTCGAGGCCGGCGGGGACGATGTTGAGCACACCCGACGGCAGCCCTGCCTCCAATGCGGCATCCGCGAAGACGAAAGCGTCCAGGGCGGTCTCGAGGGCGGCCTTGAAGACGACCGTGCACCCTGCCGCGAGCGCAGGCGCGATCTTCATCATCGCCAACGTTTGGGGGTAGTTCCACGGGGAGATGGCCGCAACGACGCCGACCGGCACTCGACGGATTTCGGTTGTTCCGGTGAGGCTCGGGCGCGATTGGACCCAGGTGAGTTCTCGGGCGAGGCCTGCGTAGAGGCCGAGCAGTGCCGCCGGGGCGAGTCCGTTGGCCGATGCCGACAAGGTGATCGGCATGCCGTTCTCCTGGCTGCACAGCGTTGCGGTGTCCTCACCCCGTGCGGCGAGGGCGGCGGCGAAGCGGTCGAGAATGTCGGCGCGGTCGTGCGCCGGGGTGGCGGACCAACCGGTCAGTGCGTCGTTGGCCGCGGTGACCGCTGCGTCGATGTCTGCGACGCCGGCGGTGGCGGCGGCTCCGAGGACCTTGCCGGTGCTCGGGTTGACGACGTCCACAGGGGTGTCGGTGCCGGTGACGAATTCACCGTTGATGAACAGGTGTGGGCGGTCGAGTCCCATGGAGTCTCCTGGCTCTGAAGTGAAGAGGATGGGTGGTTCAGCTTGGACTGGTGGTCGTGTCGGGTTGGGGCGAGTGACGGTGCGGAACAGGACACCCGGGGGCGAATGTTCCTAAGGTTTTGACGTCGAAACCGTTGGGGTAACTGCGGATACGTGGCATCGTGTGGACGTACTGCGGCGTGCGGCGCGGGGGCAGAGCGGCGACGAAGCGGGCACGTAACCGCAGTCCGGCCGCCGAGAGGCGCCGTGCGAGGTTCCCGGGATTTCGGTAGCGGAACGCCGCCAGGAGCGGTTCGTCCATCAGCGACCGGCTGAAGATGTCGATGATGGGTTTGGCGACGGCGGGGTAGAAGGACGCGAGCAGGTTCATGGTCGCGTCGGCGACCCGGCGCGCGCCGGGGTCGAACGCGAAGTGTGCGGCCTCGTAGGTGTCCATGAGGGCCGCGAACTCCGCGTACGTGGCGGGAATGTCCTTGATCCCCATGTGGCGGCCGAGTGCCTGGTAGTAGCGAACCGAGGCGAGTAGTTCGTCACCCGTAAGTTGCCGCCAGCCGTAGTTCTCAATCCATCGCTGGGGAACGACGACGAACGTCGCGAGGACGTAGAGGAAGTCCTCGTTCGAGATGTCGTACATGTGGTGCATCTGATTGATGCGCTGTATCGCTGCTTTTCCGTTAGGGCTGTCGAAACCCTCGAGTAGGGGAACCTCGAGCAGGATCGAGGTGTCGTCGTAGCGCTTCTGGGTGTTCTGGGTAAAGGCTCCGGTCTGATCAAGCAATCTGCCGACGCTCGGGACCGCATAGGTGCGGAACAGGGCAAAGCTCAGGGACTGATTCAGGTCCCAGGGGAACTCGTAGGTGGCCAGATTGCGGTAAATCTCTGCGAACTCGGTTTCCGGGTCCAGGCCGTTGTTGCGATTGGGCTTGCTCACATCACGCTCCTTCATATTTCGTGCGCAAGCGTAAGTTGAGTTACGCTTTTGTGCAAGAGGTCACACTTGCCGGAAGGGTGATGCATGATCAGGACCGCGCGCCTGGTAAAAGAAGGCGTGACTTCTCACCACGCCAAGAAGAAAAAAGTGCCTACGAGAGGTGCCCAGTTGCGCTACCTCGAGGCCGGCTTGGACGTGCTCGGCAGAAAAGGGCATGCCGGCTTGAAGCTGGGGACGGTGTGCGAGGCGGTCGGGGCGACAACCGGCTCGTTTTACCACGCGTTCGCGAACTGGGGCGAGTACACGTCCGCGCTGATTCAATACTGGCGCACGGAAAAGAGCGGCCGCCTCATCAGCAGCGCCCGGGAGATCGCCGATCCTGCCGAGCGCCTGAAGTTCTTGATCGACATCGGCCTGCGCCTGCCACACGAGTCCGAAGCCGCGATCCGTGTATGGGCGGCCCATGACCCGGACGTCCAAGCCATCCAGATCGAAGTGGACGAGGAGCGACGACGCTTCATCGCCGACGCCCACTTCGAAGCAACGAATGACCGGGAGCTGGCCGAGCGTAACGCGACGGTGTCGATGTACCTGCTCGTCGGATACGAGAGCGGCACCTATCGCTCCAGAGAGGCGCTCGCATGGGCTTTTCAAACCGTACTCGACCAGGGCCTGTCGTAAGGCAAGGGTGCAGAGGATTCGGTCAGGAACCGACCACTCGGACTCGAAGCCGCAAGTTCTCGAGCGTCCTTCGCGCTACGGCGGGCATTGAAACAGGTCCGTCCTTACCTACCGCCACCATGACGGCGTCACACAGGCTGATGCAGTTCCCCGCGTGAAACAGCGCCGAGGACACCACGAACGAGGTTCGGCCTATCCGTCCGACGCCGACGCACGTGTCGATCGTGGCTGGCCAATACGCTTCGGCGAGAAAATGTACGACACTCTGGGAAGTGACCAAGCGTTGTTTTCGGCCTGCTGGATCATGCGTGTCGGGAAAGGCTTGCCGGGTCAATACAGCGCGAGCGTCTTCATGAAGCGATTCCAACGCTAGATTGTTGAGGTGGGCGTTGGGGTCCATATCGGCGTATCGAGCCGTGCAACTATTGCTTATCGGGTACAGCTCTGAACGATACCGCTCTACATGGGGACGGGCGGTCGTTGCCACCAGTGACTCCAGGGTGGACACATCTCTCCTCTGCTATCTGCCTCGCGTCGACAACGGATGTCGCACTGGATCTGTGGTGAAAGAGCGGCAGTGCCAGAGCCTTCTCCTTGCTGCACGGCGCCTGGCCTGAATTAGCCATGGCCGTTGAGTCCGTCGCCGGGCCGCGTCCCCACCGGCCAACCATGGCATCCACTGCCGGTTTATGCGGAGGCCGCTGCAATTTCTCGGCCGATGATTTCCTTCATGATCTCGGTGGTTCCGCCGTAGATCGTCTGAATGCGGCTGTCGACGTAGGCGCGGCCGATGGGGTACTCCATCATGTAGCCGTAGCCGCCGTGCAATTGGACGCAGCGGTCGACGACACGCTTCTGCAGTTCACTGGCCCACCACTTGCCCTTCGACGCGTCGACGGCGGTGAGTTCGCCTGCGTTCAAGGCGAGTACGCACCGGTCGATGTGCGATTCGGTCACCTCGATCTCGGTGAGCATCTCCGCCAGCGCGAACCGGGTGTTCTGCAGATCGCCGATCGGTTTGCCGAACGCCTTGCGCTCGAACACGTAGTCCCGGGTCCACTGGTACGCGGCCTTTGCGGCGGCAATCGCAATGACCGCGATCGACATACGTTCGAGGGGAAGGTTTTCCATGAGATGGATAAAGCCGCTCCCCTCGGTGCCGAGCAGATTGTTCGTGGGCACCCGCACGTCCTCGAACACGAGCTCCGCCGTGTCCTGACCGGCCAGGCCGACCTTGTGCAGCTTGCGGCCACGGCTGAAGCCGGGCATGCCCCGCTCCACGACGAGCAGCGAGAAGCCCTTGGAACCGGCGCTCGGGTCGGTACGGGCGACGACGATGACGAGGTCGGAGTGAATGCCGTTGCTGATGAACGTCTTCTGACCGTTGACAATCCAGTCGTCACCGTCGCGCACCGCGGTAGTTTTGATGCCCTGTAGGTCGCTTCCGATTCCGGGTTCGGTCATCGCGATGGCGCCGATCAGCTCGCCGGCGGCCATGCCGGGAAGCCACCGTTGCTTCTGTTCCTCGGTGCCTAACATGAGTACGTACGGGATCACCACGTCGTCGTGGGTGGCAATGCCACCACCGAACGACGTGGTCGCCGTGCGGGCGATCTCTTCGGAGACAACATTCCTGAATCGGTAGTCGGTGACCCCCGATCCGCCATAGGCTTCAGGCACCGCCAGTCCGATGATGCCCGATCTACCGGCAGCGAGCCACGCAGAACGGTCGATAAGTCTGTCGGTCTCCCAACGCTCGTAGTGCGGTTCCACCTCGCGGGTGAGGAACTCCCGCACCACCTCTCGGTAGGCCTCGTGGTCAGTGTCGAAAAAAGTGCGCTGCATCGGTTCTCCGGAAGATCAGTAGGTCAGGGATTGACGGGAGGAGGAGGGGTGGGTCGTACACGGATCAGAATTTCGCAGCCCGCAGCCCGCAGCCCGCAGCCCGCAGCCCGCAGCCCGCAGCCCGCAGCCCGCGGCACGTCGGTCGTCGATCGTGCGGATTGTGATGCGCGAAGACGACAGGGTGTCGGGGCGTCGGCTTCTCCGGGCACAACGGGGGAAGCCCGAAGTGGCTTTCATCAGAGGCGTTCGATGATGGTGGCGTTGGCCATGCCCGCGCCCTCGCACATGGTCTGCAGGCCGTAGCGTCCGCCGGTGGCCTCGAGGTTGTTGACCAGGGTGCTCAGCAGGCGGGTGCCCGAAGAGCCGAGTGCGTGCCCGAGCGCGATGGCGCCGCCCCACGGGTTGAGCTTGGCCGGGTCGGCCCCGAATTCGTGCGCCCACGCCAGCGGCACCGGCGCGAACGCCTCGTTGACCTCGTAGCGTCGATGTCGTCGATGCTCAGCCCCGACTTCGCGAGGATCTTCTTGGTCGCCGGGATCGGCGCGGTGAGCATGAAGACCGGGTCGTCACCGGCAACGGCGAACGAATGGAACCGGGCCCGCGGCGTCAGTCCCAGCTTCGACGCCATCTCCTCGCTCATGATCAGCGCCGCGGACGCGCCGTCGGTCAGCGGCGACGAGTTGCCCGGGGTGATGTGCCACTGCGCCTCGGGGAACCGGGCCGCGTACTTCTCGGAGTAGAACGACGACTTCAGCCCGGACAGTCCCTCGGCGGTGGTGGAGGCGCGCACGGTCTCGTCGGCGGTGTGGGTCACCGTCTCACCGGCGGCGTTGGTGACCGAGATCGGGACGATCTCCTTGTCGAACAAGCCCTTCGACAATGCGTCGGCGGCCCGCTGATGCGACTGCGCGGAGAACGCGTCGAGGGTGTCGCGGTCGAACTTCCACTTGGCGGCGATCAGTTCGGCGGAGATGCCCTGGTTGACCAGTCCCTCGGGGTAGCGGGCGGCGATGCCCGGGCCGGACGCGTCCTGACCGATGGTCGTCGTGCCCATCGGAACGCGGGACATCGACTCCACACCGCAGGCGATCACGATGTCGTAGGCGCCGGCGATCACGCCCTGCGCGGCGAAGTGCGCCGCCTGCTGGCTCGAGCCGCACTGGCGGTCGACGGTGGTGGCCGGAACCGAATCCGGGAATCCGGCCGACAGCACCGCTGTCCGGGAGATGTTGAGGGCCTGCTCGCCGGCCTGCCCGACGCAGCCGCCGATGACGTCGTCGACCTGTGCGGGGTCGATGCCGTTGCGTTCGACGATGCTGCGGAGCACGTGCGCGAGCAGTTCGACCGGGTGCGTGCCCGACAGCGCACCACCCGGCTTGCCCTTACCGGAGGCGAGGCGGACGACGTCCACGATGACAGCGTTGGTCATGATGTTCCCTTTCGAGGAGGAGGAAGTGGTTGCGGTCAGGTGGCCGGGTCGATCGAACACCGGATCGCAATGGGGTGGTACAGGCCAGTGCCGTCTCGAGATCGGGTCGCTCGCGTCAGCCCTTTGATCAGCGGATGCGGTGGTAATTTCGATGCAGATCATGAGCGTCGATGCCGCTTCAGACGGTCAGAGCGTTGTGGGGCCTCCGCCGACTCCCCCTAGTGCATGCGAACATTCGCGGCACTGCCGTTGTCGAACCGTGTATTCCACATTCGAATTATTGGATTCTTATGCCCGTGGGTTGAACGGGTCGGTGATGGTGTTTCCGGTGTCGATCCACACGGTTTTCAGCTCGGTGTACTCCTCGATGGCGTGGGATCCGTTCTCGCGGCCGAGTCCGCTTTCCTGGAAGCCGCCGAAGGGGGCTACGTAGTTGGTCTTGCGGTAGTTGTTGACCCAGACGGTTCCGGCGCGGAGTCGTTTGACCATGCGGTGTGCGCGTGCGACGTCGCGGGTCCATACGCCTGCGGCGAGTCCGAATTCGGTGTCGTTGGCGATGCGGACGGCGTCGTCTTCGTCGGTGAATTTGATGACGACGGCCACAGGGCCGAAGACTTCTTCGCGGGCAATGCGCATGTCGTTGGTGACGTGGGTGAACACGGTTGGTTGTATGAACAAGCCGCGGCTCAAGGCCGGGTCGGTGGGGCGGGCGCCGCCGGTCGCCAGGTGGGCGCCGTCTTCCTTGGCGACTTCGATGTAGTGCAGCACCTTGTCGAATTGGGTTTTCGATGCGACGGTGCCCATTTCGGTGTCCGGGTCGAGGGGGTTGCCGAGCTTGATCTGCGAGGTGCGCTCGGTGAGGGCTTGGGTGAATTGGTCGTAGATGTCTTCGTGGACGAGGACGCGCGAGCCGGCCATACATGTTTGGCCGGTGGCCGCGAAGATTCCTGAGATCACGCCGTTGACGGCGTTGGGGAGGTCGGCGTCGGGGAAGACGATGTTGGGAGATTTGCCGCCGAGTTCCAGGGAGACGCGGGCGAGGCGTTCGGCGGCGGTGACGGCGATCTTCTTGCCGACTGCGGTGGATCCGGTGAAGGCGATCTTGTCGACGCCGTGGTGCGCTGCCAATGCGGCGCCCGCCGGTCCGGCTCCGGTGACCACGTTGATCACTCCGTCGGGGAAGCCGGCTTCCTGAGCGATGCGGGCGAGAACGAGAGTAGAGACGGGGGTGACTTCGGAGGGCTTGATCACGACGGTGTTGCCGGCGGCCAGTGCTGGGCACAGCTTCCACAGCAGCAGTGCGAGGGGACTGTTCCAGGGGGTGATGGCGGCGATGACGCCGATCGGTTCGCGGACGGTGTAGACCTGCATGTTGGGCACACTGCTGGCGAGGGTTTCCCCCGTGGGGCTTTCGGCGACCCCGGCGAAGAAGTAGCAGTGGTTGGCGAGGGCGAGCGTTTGCCCGGCGACTTCGCGAATCAGCTTGCCGTTCTCGAGGACCTGGATGCGGGCGAGTTCGTCGGCGTTGTCGCGGATCAGGTCGCCGAACTTGCGCAGCAGTGTTGCCCGCTGCAGTGGTGTGGACTGTGACCAGGGGCCGCCGTCGAACGCTCGGCGGGCTGCGGCCACGGCGGCGTCGATATCGGCGGTGGTGGCGGTGGGCACCTGCGCCCACGGCTGGCCGTCAAACGGATTGATCGAGTCGAAGGTGGCGTGGTCGGCGGCGGCCCGCCAGGCCCCGTCGATGAGCATGTCGTATCGCTCGGTCTCACCGCCTGCGGTGGTCACAGCGTTCGCATCGGTGGCAGTCATGTGGGGTCCTTCCGGATGGATCATCGTTGGTCAGGCAGGGGTGGTGGTCCGCGCCGGTACCGGTGTTCCCGGTTCGTCGGTCTCGGCGACCAGGCGGTGTCGGGGGGCCGCTGCGATGGCGACGAGGGAGACGAGGGCGGCGGCGACGGTCATCAGAGCCAGGGGCCACCATCGGCTTCCTCCGTTCCCGACGACGGCTTCGGCGATGAACGGGGTCGGCGCGCTGAAGATCAGTCCGCCGAGCGCGTTGCTCAGGGCCGTGCCGCTGTAGCGGACCTTGGTATCGAACTGGTCCGCGATGAGGCTCGAGACCACCGAGTAGGTGGTGGCGTGCGCGCCGACCATCATGACGATGACGACGACGCTGGTCAGCAGGACCTGTTCTGCGCGCAGGAACCAGAAGAACGGGAAGGCCGCGGCGATCGTGAAGAGAGCACCGGCGAAGAACACGCGATGTGCCCCGATCCTGTCGCTCAGCGATGCCATGAACGGCAGTGCTGCCAGGTCTATCACCGCCGCGGCCATCACCATCAGCAGTGCGGTGTTGCGGTCGAGGTCAAGTGATTTGGTGGCGTAGCTGAGGAAGTACACAGAGATGATGTAGAAGACGACGTTGACCGAGGCCTGCAGTCCGATACCGATCGCCAGGCTCTTCTTGGCGCGAGCGACTATGTCGCCGATCGGCAGCCGGGCGGTCTCGCCTGTTGCCTTGATCTCCCGGAACTGCTCGGACTCTTCTACTCCGAGGCGGATGGCGAGACCGATGAGGACCAGGACGAACCCGGCCAGGAAGGGGATTCGCCAGCCCCAGTCGAGGAGTTGGTCGTCGGGGAGGGTGGAGACGGCCGACATCACCGCGGTGGCGAGGACCAAACCGAGGGGGCTACCCATCTGCGGGGCGCAGCCGTACAGGCGCACCTTCGAGGCCGGTGCGTGCTCGACGGACATCAGGACGGCGCCACCCCATTCCCCACCGACTGCGAGCCCTTGGAACAAACGCAGCACGATGAGCAGGATGGGCGCCCAGATCCCGATCGAGTCGTAGGAGGGGAGCAGACCGATCAGACCGGTGGCGGTACCCATGATTCCGAGGGTGGCGATGAGGGTGGATTTGCGACCGAGGCGATCGCCGAGATGCCCGAAGATGGCGGCGCCGAGGGGTCGGGCGACGAATGCCACACCGAGAGTGGCAAAGGAGGCGAGGCGGCCGCTGTGTTCGTCGACCCCGGGGAAGAACAGGTCGCCGAAGACCAGCGCCGCAGCGAGCCCGTAGATGAAGAACTCGTACCACTCGATCGTGGTGCCGACCAGGCTCGCGATCGCCGCTCGCCTGGGGGTGCTGCTCGAACCGGTCTTAGCTGGTGAGGTTGTGGCCATGATTCCTCTTGCTGGGGTAGGTGCGTTCACTGGTGGGTAGCGGGTGCGGGTGCGGCGATCCGGTGCGCGGCGCTGGTGCCGGCGATCCGGCCGAAGACCAGTGCCCGGAGCACGGAGGTGGCCCCGGGATACTTGTGGTGGTAGATCCCGGCGACCTCGCCGACGGCGAACAATCCGGGGATGGGCTGGCCGGACCGGCCGATCACCCGAGCCTTGTCGTCGGTTTTGAGTCCGCCGAAGGTGAAGGTGATCGCGCAGGTCACCGGCCATGCCGCATACGGGGGTTCGTCGATCGGGCGCGCCCAGTTCGATTTCGGTGGGTCGAGGTCCCGTGTTGCCACCCCGTCGAGGAAGGTCACGTCCAGGGGCCCGGGTGTCGCGGCGGCGTTGTACGTGCTGACGGTGTCGGCGAGGACGTCGGGGTCGAGGTCGAGTCGGCGGGCGAGGGCTTCGAGCGTCGGTGCCGATTCGGGCTCGCGGTCGGTGAGAACGGCCCGGGCGATGTTGTGGCGCATGAGTTTCTGGTCTGCGATGACGTAGGCGAACTGGTCGGCGTCGGCCCAGATGCGGTAGGCGACCGACTCGAAGGTGTTGTCCGGGGTGTCCGAGCCTTCGTCGACGAACCGCCGACCGTGGTGGTCGACCAGAATTCCGTAGGGGTAGACCATGACGAGGGCTTCCGCGGATCGGGTGCGCGCATCGACGGGTTCGCCGTGGAAGCGATCGAACTGCCCGTCCGTTAGTGCACCGGCCCGAATCCCCATCTCCAGGCCTTCGCCCTGGTTGGAGCGGCCGCCCGGTGCGATGGGGGAGAGTTCGTGTCCGCGGTCGCCGAGATACCGGTCGAGCAGGGCCGCGCTTCCCTCGAAACCGCCGGAGGCCAGGACCACGGTGCTCGCCAGCACGCGCCGCAGTTCGCCCGCACCGTCGACCGCCTCGACTCCGATGACCGCGCCGTGCTCGTCCTGGATCAGGCTCTGCGCGGTCGTCTCATAGGCGATCGTGCCTCCGAGTTCTTCCAGCCTTGCCGCGAGGTTTTCGACGATGGCCGCGCCGCCCCCAGCGGGCATCAAGCGGGGACCTTTCGACGTCAGGAAATAGGTGATGTCCGATTTCGTGGGAACACCGTTGTCGTTGAGCCAGTGCATGGTCGGTTGGGCGAGTTCGGCGAGTCGAGCGATGATGGCCTCGTCGGTCTTGCCTTTGCTGAGTTCGAGCATCCGGGAGGTGAAGTCGGCCGCGGGGGCGCCGTCCTCCTCGAGCCGGAAGAAGGAACCGGTCCAGGCGGTGTTTCCGCCTCGCTGGCTCTTCGGGGTGCGTTCGAGAACGAGGACCCGCCCGCTCGGAGCGGACTGCAGGAATTGCAGCGCGGTTGCCAGGCCACCGGCTCCGCAGCCCACCACGACGAGGTCTACCTGTTCTCCACTCACGGACTTTCCTTCTTTCTACGACTGTCGCGATCGACCACTGCGCGGTTCACGAAACCCGCTAGGCAGCGTTTGTGTGCTGTGTCACCGATCGAAGCACGAAGATAAACCGGAGTCAACCCGCTATTCGGTTTACACAAACCATAGAATGGTTTAGCGTGAGTGGCATGGCTGACACTGAGACCGCATCCACACGAGCCGACGGAGGCGTGCGCAGCATCGCCCGCGCCGTCGAGGTGCTGGAACTGTTTGACGTAGAACACCCCACTCGCACCCTGCGCGAGCTCGTGGCCTCCACGGGATTGCCGAAAACCACCGTGGTGCGTCTGCTCTCGACATTGGACTCGTTAGGACTCATCGCGGACCGCGGTGACTCGACCTTCGGCGTGGGGGCCGGGTTCCTGCGCTGGGTGACCCTGGCGCAGTCCATGTGGGAGGTCAGCACGGAAACACGCAAAATCATGACGCGGCTGGTCGATTCCTGCGGCGAAACGGTCAACATCTACATCCGTCAGGATCTGAACCGCGTGTCCATCGCGCAGGTCGAAGGAACGACCACCGTGCGCAGCGTCGTGGAAGTCGGCGTGCCGTACGCGCTCGCCACGGGCGCGGCCGCCAAGATCCTGCTCACCGGCGCCCCCGACCAGGTGGTGCGCAGCCTCGTCGACGCACGGCCGGACCTGCAGCTCGAGCCGCTGCAGCGGGAAATCTCCGGTATCCGGGAGGCGGGGTACTCGGTCACCCACGGCGAACGCGAACTCGGCGCGTCCGCGGTCGCGGCCCCGATCGTCTCCTCGGACGGCCGGGTGATAGCCGCGCTGTCGGCGAGCGGACCCACCTCCCGGTTCACCGCCGACCGGGTGGGCCGGTACGTGGACGCGGTAACCGCCGCGGCCGCCGAAATCAGTGCCGTCGGACTCGGCAGCGTGGAGGTATTCCTGTGACCGCGAACCTGCTCGAAGGCGTCCGTGTCCTCGACCTGACCAATGTGCTCGCGGGACCGTACGCCGGCTACCAGTTGGCCCTGATGGGGGCCGACGTGATCAAGATCGAAACGCCGGGAACCGGTGATCTGGCAAGGCAACTCGGCGCGGACTCTCATCTGAGCGCCGAACACCTCGGCGTCTCGTTCCTCGCCCAGAATTCGGAAAAACGCTCCGTCACGGTCAATCTCAAGACAACTGGGGGAAAGGAAGTCTTCGAGAAGCTGGTCGCCGACGCGGACGTGCTGGTCGAGAACTTCCGGCCAGGGGTGCTCGAACGGCTCGGGTTCGGGTGGCAGCGGCTACGCCAGCTCAACCCCAAACTCGTCTACTGTGCAGTGTCCGGATTCGGATCGACCGGCCCGATGCGCGGACGACCCGCCTACGACCAGGTCGTCCAGGGCCTGTCCGGCATCATGAGCGTGACCGGCACGGCGGAGGTCGCGCCCCTGCGTGTCGGATTCCCGGTGTGCGACAGCTTCGGTGGCCTGGCAGCGGCGTTCGCGATCACCGCTGCGCTGCTGCGGCAACGCCGGACCGGCGAAGGTGCCTTCCTCGACACCTCCATGCTCGACGCCGCACTCACCTCGATGGGATGGGTGGTCTCCGACCATCTCATCGCCGGCCGCGAGCCCGCCCCGATGGCCAACGAGAACATCACCTCGGCCCCGTCGGGCACCTTCCGCACCGCCGACGGGGCGCTCAACATCGCCGCGAACAAGCAGGAACAGTACGAGACGTTGTGCAAGGTTCTCGACCGTGAAGAGCTCATCGACGATCCGCGGTTCCGCACCCGTGAGGACCGCAAACGCCACCGCGACGTGCTGCGGGAAGAACTGGAAACCTCGCTGAAAGCGAAAACGGCAGCCGAGTGGGACGCGATCCTGCTCGACACGGGAGTCCCCGCCGCCCCGGTCGTCTCGGTGCCGACGGCACTGCAATCCGATCAGGTCGCACACCGCGAGCTGGTCACCACGATCGACTCACCCGCAGCCTCCGGCGGTGCGGTGCGGGTACTGGGTCTGCCGACGCATGTCGACGGCCGCCGCGTCTCACCCGAGTCTCCGCCCCCCACCCTCGGGCAGCACACCGACGAGATTCTCACCGAGCTGGGCTACAGGCCGGCGGACATCACCCGCCTGCGGGAAGAGAACGCGATATGAGCACCGCCCGACAAAGCGCCCTCGAGCGGACGTCGAGCCGGGAGGTCACCGACTGGTGGTCGACCGCCGTCTCCGACATCGAGCCCGGGATCATCCGGCTGCGGGGATACCCCATCGAGCAGATGATCGGCCAGGTGAGTTTCCCCGAGATGATCTGGCTGATGGTCCGCGGTGACCTCCCCAGTGCCGGCCAAGCCGAACTGCTCGAGCACGCCCTCGTCGCCGCCGTGGACCACGGTCCACAAGCACCGTCGATCGCCGCGGCCCGAATGGCCGCCACCTGCGGTGTCGGGTTACACGGGGCCATCTCCACCGGTGTCGGTCTCCTCGGCGACATCCACGGCGGCGCCGGCCAACAATGCATGCAACTACTCGAACAGATCCGGACTCGGTCCACCGATGGCGACCTCGAAGAAGTGGCCGCGCAGACGATCGCCGACCACCGCGCAACAGGCCGATACATCCCGGGATTCGGCCACCGCTTCCATCCGCGCGACCCACGCCGGGACCCGCTGTTGTCTGCAGTCCACACCCAGGTCGAGGCCGGCGTGATCGACGGCCACTACCTCCAGATCGCCGAAGAACTGGAGCGACAACTGGCAGCAGGGCGAGCTCGGCCCGTCCCGATGAACATCGACGGGGCGACCGCCGTGATCTACGCCGAACTCGGCTTCGCCCCCGAACTCGGCAGAGGCCTGTTCATCCTGTCCCGCTCCGTCGGGATCCTCTCGCACTCATGGGAAGAACGCGAAGGTGGGCGCCGGATCAAAGGGCCGATCCCCCCACCTTTGCTGCCGACCTACACCGGTGCACCGCCGAGGAGCGTTCCCGAGCGGGCACCGGTGGCACACGGATGACCCTCGACTCCTTCGACGCACTCCGCGACCTACCCGGCGCCCCCGCCACACAGTTCATCGATCTCACCGCCGCAGAACGAGGCGGTGCGGGTGCCCTGCACCGCCTTCCCTACGCCACCAGGGTGCTCGTCGAAAACGTGCTGCGGCATGAGGACGGCCGCACCGTCATCGCCGATCATGTCCGAGCGCTCGTGGCCGGCGATCACTCCACGTCGATTCCGTTCACCCCCGAACGCGTTCTGCTTCAAGACGCCTCGGGAATTCCGGTACTCGCCGACATGATCACCCTGCACGAGCGTGCAACGGCACTCGGCCTCGACCCCGCCACCGTCTCGCCTCGGCGGCGCATGGATCTCGTAGTCGACCACGCCCTCGAACTCGACGCCGCCGGAACCGCCGACGCCGGTGCCACCAACCTCGCACTCGAATACCACCGTCACGGTGACCGATACCGGTTCCTGCGGTGGGCACAGACCCGCTTTCCCACGCTGAGGGTGGTGCCCCCGGGTATCGGAATCTGCCACCAACTCAACCTGGAAGTCCTCGCCGACGTCATCTCGGTCGGCACCCACGACGGCATCGCGCTCGCACGGTTCGACTCCGTCGTCGGTACCGACAGCCACACCACCATGATCAACGCGCTGTCCGTCACCGGTTGGGGAGTCGGCGGCATCGAAGCAATCGCCGCCGCACTGGGCCAGCCAATCCTGATACCGGTCCCCGCCGTCGTGGGTGTTCGCCTCAGCGGTGCACTGAAGCCCGGCGTCCTCGCCACCGACGTCGCGCTCACCCTCGCTTCCATGCTCAGAGCCCACGGTGTGGTGCAACGAGTCGTCGAATTCCACGGTCCCGGGCTCACTCGCCTGTCGGTGCCCGACCGGGCCACCATCGCGAACATGGCACCGGAATATGGGGCCACGATGGCGTACTTCCCCGCCGACGACCGCACCCTCACCTACCTCGCCACCACAGGGCGACCCGAGGCAACCGTGTCCTTGGCCCGGACCTACCTGACCGCCCAGAACATGCTCTACACACCAGATCTGCCAACGCCCGACTACCATGAGGTACTCGAGCTGGACCTGGCACAGGTGGACCGCACCATGGCCGGCCCCTCCCGCCCGCATCAGACATTCACTGCAAGCGAACTGGCGCACACAGTGCCCCCCGAGGGCTCGACGGGCGCGAACGGCACCGGCACGCTGCACCACGGGGACATCGTCATCGCCGCCATCACCAGCTGCACCAACACCTCCAACCCGAAGGCCATGGTCGCGGCGGGGCTACTGGCCCGAAACGCGGTCGAGCGCGGCCTCACACGAGCACCCTGGACCAAGACTTCGCTGACCCCGGGATCGCGCGCGACCGCAGAACTGCTCCAGTCCGCGGGACTGCAGACAGCGCTCGACGAACTCGGCTTCCACATAGCCGGTTTCGGTTGTGGAACCTGCATGGGCAACTCCGGACCCCTCGCCCCGGCGATCACCGAGCAGATACGTCAGCAGTCCCTGTCGGTCGCCGCCGTGCTCTCGGGCAATCGAAACTTTCCGGGCCGCATTCACCCCGACGTCGCGCATTCGTACCTCGCCTCGCCGCCGATGGTCGTGGCGATGGCGATCGCCGGACGAACAACGATCAACCCCACTGACGAACCACTGGCCACCGACCGCGCCGGGCGCCCCGTTTTCCTGGACGAGATCTGGCCATCGGACGAGGACATCGACCTACTTGTCAATGCCAACGACAGCAGGTCGCTCTCGCTCGGCCCCGCCCGACCCGTGCCGCTCACCACCACCGAATGGGAGTCCCTGCCACCCGCGGGCGGAGACGACTACGAGTGGGACGGCGATGCCGGTTCGATCCGACGCCCACCGTTCGCTGACGCCGCACTAACCCGACCCGTCAGAACCGGGGACGTCGTGGCTGCTCGCCCGCTGCTGTTGCTCGGCGACGGCATCACCACCGATCACATTTCACCGGTCGCCCGCATCACTTCGGATTCGCCGGCTGGTCGATGGCTCGCCCGCCATGGTGTTCCGCCCGAGAAATTTGGCAGCTACAGCGCCCGCCGACTCAACCACGACGTAATGCTGCGAGGGGGCTTCGCGAACCCGAGGCTCGAGAACAAACTCGTCCCCGACAGGCAAGGCGCGTGGACCCGCGTGCTTCCTGATGGTGACATCGTTCCGGTCCATCAGGCAGCGGCGATCTACGCTGATCGCGGCGTTTCTACAATCGTGGTCGCTGGGCACTCCTACGGGGCCGGGTCCGCCCGTGACTGGGCGGCGAAAGCGACCAGACTCCTGGGAATCCAGGCGGTGATCGCGCAGAGCTTCGAACGAATCCACCGTACCAATCTGGTCGCCATGGGCGTTCTGCCCATCGAATGTCCGGATTTGTCTCCAGACGAGCTCGACGGCACCGCGGAATTCGACATCACCGGCCTCGCGGGCTGCACGCATACTCAGCCCGCGGTGCGCGTGATCGCCCGTGCCACGACTGGCGTGCAGCAGTTTTCGGGCCGAGCACGAATCGACACGGCAGTCGAGGCCGACTGGATCCGTGCAGGCGGATTGATCGCGCATTTACTCACGCCCGCGATCCATTCTCTCGACACGGTCGCAGCCAACACTCCCTGGACCGGTTTGTCTGAGAGCTAAGGTGGCACGGTCATGGTGGAGCTACCTGGTCGATGAGACAAGTTCCAATCATGAATCGCCGGGAACCTGCACGTTGTGTCGTTTGTCGTAGATTTGTGCAGGTAAGAAGCCCTCAATCAAACAGTTCCCGCAGGTCATTCTGGGCGAGTGGACGGGTGAGGGAGTCGCAGGGCAGATCAGTCGTCGCCGGAATCGGACACGACATCGCACTCCAGGGTTAAGGTTGCTCATCGATCTTCCTCTCGATTTGATCAACAATTTCGCAGAGTTCTTCCTTGAACCCGTGACGGTGACATCCCAAACCGTACGAAGATTTTCTCTTCGGGCGCGCCGCCATGGGGCCCACGTCCGGACAAACCGTCAACCAGATCTGCCGCCAGATCTGCTGCTCGAGGATGTCCTCGACCTCTGTCCACTCGGGGTCTCCGGCCCGGGTCTGATTCGCCTCTCGGCGCCGACGGAGCTCCCGGGCGGATGGGATCGGTGACACCCATCCCGTTTCTTGCGGCCGGCCTGACCTCAGTGCGGTCCTCGGCGCGATCTCCAGCTTCGTCGCCGCGCACCGCGATTGGCTACTGATGCAATCCGCCGAATGATCAACGGCGCATCGGTGGCATGGGCGTGAGCTGCGCCGGCCTGTCCCGTGCGGGCTGCGGATCTGCGCTATACAGAGAATCGCGACCCGTCAACCAGAACAGGGTGACGACGGAGCATGTCGCTCCGTTCGGGTTGTTGTCATCAAAGTCCTCTGTCCGCGGATGCTCAGTGCATCGATCAATGCGCTTCAGTTCTGGTCAATCCAGCACGGCAAGAGATGAGGTATTCACGAAGCGTTCCACGCTGACGGGGGGTGAGCTGACTGACCATCTGTTCCTCGAGTGCCGAGACTTCCCCGTGATAGCAATCGAGCAGCCCCACTCCGGTCGCCGTGACACTCGTCAGCATTTGCCGGCGGTTGCTGGGGTCGACCCGCCGACTGACCAGACCTCGACTCTCGAGCGCGATGATCATCTCGCCCATAGTTTGCGCTGTGACAAAGGAATTGCGGGCCAGCTCGGCGGAAGAGAGTCCATCGCAGCGACGTAAGACCGTCAGGGCGGTGTATTGGAGCGCCGTGATGCCGGCCGGGCGCAGGATCGTGTCCATCCGTGACCGTATGGCCAACTCCAACTGTTTGATCGCGTAAAGGAGACTCGGACCGAGGTCCTGTCCGTCACCGCTGCCGCGTTCCGAATTTGACTGGTGCTTCACCGGTGGTGCCTCTTCCGCGTCCGCTGAACGCCCTTCGCGCGCGCCGCGTGCGAACCCGGGATTGTTGCGGCGGTCCAACCGCGACGGGTGGTGACGTGTCTCCATCTTCCCGCTCCTACACGGAGACAGGACTAACGGAGTAGCGTGCCGCGTTCTCCTGGATCAGATGTCGCTCGGCGAGCGGCATGTTCCGTAGCGCGATGGTGCGCAGGATTCGGGTGATCCTCGCGTAGAATGTTGCTGGGCTGATGCCGAACTCGACGAGGATGTCGCCCGGTTGAGCACCCCCGTAGGGTGCCCAAATTCGGGCCAGTTCGAGCATGGCTGCCTCTTCCGAATTCATAACGTCTCCTGCTTGAGAGGTGGATGACAGAGTGCGTCGTGATGCGGCACACCATGGGAACTCCGGTTTGCTTACTGTCCTCGCGCGATCCATTCGGCGAGGTGTGGGGCCTCGGTGCCGATCGTGGTTCCGTCACCGTGACCGGTATGGACGAGTGTTTCTTCGGGAAGAGTGAACAGCCGGTCGCGGATCGACCCGATGATGGTCGGGAAATCCGAGTACGACCGGCCCGTGGCGCCGGGGCCACCCGAGAACAGGGTGTCGCCGGAGAACAGTGCCCCGGCCTCGGGCAGGTACAGGCACACCGACCCGGGCGAGTGACCGGGCGAGTGGATCACCTGGATCTCGGTGCCCGCGATGGCGATCGCTGTTCGTCCTCGAGATGCCAGTAATTGGCGTCGGGGTGGCTCATCTTCCACAGCACGTCGTCGCCGGGGTGCAGCAGCACCGGGGCGTGCACGCGCTCGGCCAGTTCGGGGGCGACGGTGACGTGGTCGTTGTGACCGTGCGTGCAGATCACGGCGTTCACGTGCCGGTCCCCGACCGCATCGATGATCGGCTGTGCGGCGTGGGCGGCGTCGACGATCACGACGTCGGGGTCGTCACCGATCAGCCAGATGTTGTTGTCGACGTTCCACTCTCCGCCGTCGAGGGCGAATGTTCCCTCGGTGACGACCCGCTGTATCCGAAACCTTCCGCTCATGAGGCCACCACCTGACGCTCGCCGACTTCGGCCGAAGCAACCTCGTCCTTGTGTCGGGCGATCGCCAGTTTGAGATCGAAGTCCGTGTCGGCTGCCTGTTCCAGGGTGAGCGGCATACCGCTGGAAAGGATCTTTCGTGCCGTCATGTGGTCGCGGGGCTTGTTGACCGACTCGACTCCGAGCAACCGGGTGCCGAGGAAGCAGAAGATGGAAAACGCCCCGCTGTCGACGGAACCGCGAACCACGTGGGTGTCCGCGCCCGCGGTCAGCCCAGCCATCTGCAGTTTCGATTCGTACTGCTCGGACCAGAACCACGGCACACTCCGGTAGTTGATGCTGGTTCCGGTGAGCTGAGCGGCGAGGCAGCGGGCCTGATCGACCGCATTCTGTACGGATTCGAGTCGCACCAAACGGGCTGTTCCCGGAATCGGGTAGGCGGCGCAGTCACCGATCGCAGAGATGTTCTCGTCGGGTGTGCGAAGGTACTCGTCGACGACGATGCCGTTGTTGACGGGCAGGCCCGCCAGGACGGCGAGCTCGATGTTGGGTACGACACCGATACCCACGACGACTGCGTCGGCGGGTATGACGTCGCCGGACGTAGTGGTGACCCCCGCTGCTCGGGCGTCGGCTTCGACGACCGTCTTCGCGCCTGTCGACAGCCGCATGTGCACACCGTGTTCGGTGTGCGCCGCGGAGAAGTAGTCCGACATCACCGGCGACAGTGCGCGGGCCATCGGCCGATCCATCGCCTCGACGACGGTCACGTCGAGGCCCTTCTTACGGGCCGCTGCGGCAACCTCGAGACCGATGAAGCCGGCCCCGATCACGACCAGCGACGAGCACGAGGCCATGCTCGAGGTGAGGGACTCTGCTTCGCCGGCGGTACGCAGGTAGTGCACACCGGGAAGGTCGGCACCGGGGACCGGCAGGAGCCGGTTGCGGGCACCGGTCGCCAGGATCAGATGGTCGTACTCGATGACGGTGGCATCGATCAGCTCCACCAGTTGCGCATCCCGATCGACGCGGACGACGGGCTTACCGCACGCGAGCGTGATCCGGTGGTCCTCGAAGTACTGGGCCGGACGCAGCGCAAGGGAATCCCGATCAGGGTCACAGTGCAGGTACGCCTTCGACAACGGTGGCCTCTGATAGGGCACACCCGGCTCGTCACCGACCAGGGTGATCGATCCGGCAAATCCGTGACTGCGCAGACTGACGGCTGCCTCGAATCCGGCCTGCCCGGAACCGATGATGACGATGCGGTCGACACTCATACCTGCTCCTCCGGAAGCCGGACGATCAGGCCGTCGACGTCGTCGCCGACCACGAGCTGGCAGGACAGGCGACTGGCATCGGTGCGGGGGCTGACGGTGTCGTCGAGCATCTCGTCTTCTTCCTCGGAGATCGAGGGAAACTTGTCCGCCCAGGGGCTCTCCACGTAGACGTGACACGTCGCGCACATGGCCTGGCCGCCGCATTCGGCGACGATGCCGTCGATTCCGGCGCCGATGGCGCCGTGCATGACCCTTTTGCCGGTAGCAACCTCGACCTCATGCTTGGTTCCATCAGGGTGAACGTAGGTGACGGTAGGCACGTCTATCTCTCTTTCACGGATAGTGCAGTAATGACGAACTCAGGTGGGGTGCCGGCAGTCGAGCCGGCACCCCACCGCCGACTCACGGCAGAACAGTCTCTTCGTCGCTGAACAGCATCGTCACTCCGCCGGAGGCGAAGTTCGCGACGTCGGCGGCGGCATTCTGTCCCTCAGGGGAGGCGAATGCCTGCCCGGCCTCTTCTTTGCTCTCGAAGTACAGCTGCGCGAGCGCATACGCCGAGGGGGGATTGCCGTCGAGAGATTCACACTTGCCTGCGGCGAACCGCTTGACGCTCGGGATCTGCTGCACCAGAGGCAAATGCTTGGAGCTGTAGTGCTCGTCGAAGGCGGCCGGGTCGGCGGGCTGGTTGTAGACGATGGTGACGCGGTACATGGAGTCTCGTTTCGTTGGGGTCGGTCAGGGCCGGTCGACGGGCACAGGATTCTGCTGGGGATCCCACTCGACCAACACGTGCTCGGGCCCCCGGAACGAGGTGTTGGGAAGATAGGAGAACTCCTGTCCAGCAACGAGTGACATGTGCGGCAGGCGTCGCGAGACCTCTTCGAGGAAGACCTTCATCTCCAACCGAGCCAGCGTCGCGCCCAGGCAGGTGTGGCTGCCGATGCCGAACGTCAAGTGGCGCCGTGCGTTTCCTCGATGGATGTCGAAGTCGTCGGGCTCGGGGAACATCGAGTCGTCGCGGTTCGCCGACGCCATGACGATCAGCAGTCGACCGCCGGCCGGGATATCGACTCCGCCGACAGTGGTGTCCACCACGGCCTTGCGGCGCCAGGCAACGACGGATCCGCTGTAGCGGAGGCATTCCTCGATAGCCTTGGGGATCAGCGTGGGGTCGGCGCAGATTTCTTCCCAGGAGCTGCGGTTCTCGAGCAGGGTGCGGAACGCGTTACCGGTGGCGTTGGTGGTGGTTTCGTGCGCGGCCACCACACCACTCATCATGATGTTCTGCAGGTAGTTGTCGTCGAAGAGGTCGGGGTGCTGCCGCTGCATCTCGATCGCATGGGGGATCCACCCCTTCGCATTCGGGTCGGCCTTGAGTTTGTCGACCAGGCCGCCGGCGAATTCCCAGAACTTCCCCATCCCGGTAGCGACTCGAGTTTGTTCGTCTCCGGTGGGGTGTCCCCAGGTGAACAGGGTCTGCTGCATCCCGAAGTGGCGGCAGGTCTCGATGTCCTCGTCGGGCACGCCGAGGAAGATGAGCGCGACGATGCAGGGAACTTCGTAGAGCAGATCGCCGATCAGGTCGGCCCGGCCATCCTTGATGACCCGGTCCAGGTAGGTGTTGACGACCTCGCGGATCTTCGGTTCGAGGGTGGCGACGTTTTCGGCTTCGAACGGCTGCAGCAGCAGTCGGCGACGTTCGGTGTGGATCGGCTCGTCCTCGTTCACGATGGTCGGGCCGGGAGCGAACTGATAGCTGCCGAGGATCTGCAGCGCCTCGTCACTGATCGGGGTGATCTGGTCGAGAGTGATCGACGGGGAGAACACCGACGGTGTCTTGAAGATCTGCTTGATGTCCTCATAGCGCGTGACCACCCAGTAGTCGAGCAGTGGACTGTAGAACACCGGCTCTTCTTTGCGGGCGTCCCGCAGCGACGAGGATGGATCGACCTGGTAGGCGCCCTGGAACGGATCGAAGCCTGCCGCCATACCTGAAACGGGGCATCCGGTCGGGCTTTTCACGCCTTCCGGCGCGTGATCGACGGTCATTCGTCTCCTCCAAATTTGGATATAGGAGCTGTTGAGTGATTCCTCATGAGCGTATGATTCAGGTCACATGACGCGCTATCCTGTGAGCGCAACAATATAGCCAATTGGCGCAATAACTGAATCGTTCTCGATTTAGTCAGACCAGAGAGACCGACAAAGTAGATGAGCGAAGACCCGGATCGCGGAAACGGCACAAAGACGTTTCTTTCCGACGATATCGACGAGGCGCGGGCCATCGGCAGCGATCTCTACTATCCCCATGAGGTTCGCGTCCTCGGGGACGAGCATATTTTTCAGATGCGAATGACTGCAGCCTCGTTCGGTCCCGTCACGCTCGGCCGGCTGGATTATTCGACCGAGGTGGAAATCTTCACCAACGAGTTGCGCGACTCCTATCAGGTGAACATCCCGATGCGGGGGGAGTTGGTCACCGGGTCGGGTCGTGCCCGGACCGTGGCGACCCCCCACCGCGCCGCGGTCTACCGGTGCGACCAACGGACCCTGCTGCGTGGGTGGGCCTCGCCCTATCCGACCCCGGTGCTGGCCCTGAAGATCGATCGCCGGGCACTCGAGGATCAACTCGCGGCACGGTTGGGGACGGAGATCGTCGACCCGATCGTCTTCGGCATGGACCTCGATCTGGACACCGTCGTCGGCCGTCAATGGCTCTCACTGGTCGAAGGTCTGTCTCATCAACTCGACAGTCCCGAGGCGTTGGCGCTGCATCCCATCGTCTCGACGCCGATGGCCGAGTGCTTGATGAGCGGGCTTCTCGTCGCGGCCGAACACGACTACAGGGCAAGGCTGTACGAACCCAAGCCCGCCCTGCCAGGAATTGTCCGGCTCGCCGTCGACTACCTCGAGGCGCACGCGCAGCAGCCCCTAACGGTGGCGCAGGTCGCCAAGAACGTCGGGGTGAGTGTGCGGTCCCTGCAGGTCGGGTTCCAGAACTCGTTGGGTACGACGCCGATGCGGCAGCTGAAGATCATCCGCATGCAGAAGGCGCGCAAAGACCTGCTCAAGGCGGACCCGGCGAACGAAGGTGTCACCGAGATCGCACAGCGGTGGGGGTTCCTGCACGTCGGCCGATTCGCCGGAGAGTATAAGGAGACCTTCGGAGTGAGTCCGTCGGAGGACCTGCGCACGGTGCCGTTCCGGTAGCAGAGACGACGATCCCGCGGAAGTGATCGTGTCCATTCACTTCCGCGGGATCGGTGCCGTCCGGATCCGTCAGCGCCAACGTCTTGATCCGGAGGGGTAGGGCGCGTCGTGGCTACTGCCCCACGGCGGCCAGGTTCGGTGCGGCGATCGTGAACTCTTCACGGAAGATCAGCCGGGGCGCCATCCGACGTCGCTTGAGGGCCTTGACCGCAGCCTCGACCATTGCCGGCGGTCCGCACAGGTAGGCGCTCATGCCCTTGCACGACGAGAAGTCGTCAAGCACCACATCGGTCACCATGCCCATGGCCCCGTCCCACTGTTCCTCGCTCAGCGCGGGGCGGTAGTGAAAGTGCTCATGCTCCTGTGCGAGGCCACGGAAGAAGTCGACGTCGTACAGATCCTCCTGGCGGCGTCCGCCGTGGTAGAGATACAACTCCGGAACCAGGCGCTCGGCCAGCGCATGCTGGACGATCGACTTCAACGGCGCCAATCCGGTCCCACCGCCGATCAAGATCGCGGCCTCGTCCTGCTGTTTGACCAGGTTGAACTGGCCCAACGGCCCACGCAGAGAGATGCGGTCACCGACCTGCATCGGCCCGAAAATCCACCCATCCGTGGCCAGACCCCCGGTCGTGAGTTTGACGTGGAATTCCAGGTTCCGCGTCTCCGTCGGCGGATTGGCCAGCGAGTACTGCCGGCCGACGTTGTGCCCGGGGACGATCAACTCGACGTACTGACCGGCATTGAACAGCATCGGCGTATCCACCTCGACCACCAGCCGCCGGGTATTCGCAGCGATGTCCTCGAGTACCGACACCGTCCCCTCGTAATCACGCAGTGGGAAGTGCGGGATTCCGTCGTCCCCGGCTCCGCCGATCGGTTCGACCGTCAGATCGGAGCAGGGGGTCGCCATACAGCCGAGAGCCAAACCTTCGGCGCGCTCGTCCTTGGTCAGGGTGTACTCGGGGGATTCGTTGTGGCGTACCTCCCCGCACAGCACCTTGAGCTTGCAGGTGCCGCAGGTGCCCTGGGTGCACGAGTGCGGAAGCCATTCGTTCGCCCGCAGCGCCGCATCGAGGATGGATTGGTCTTCGGCAACGGTGATGTCCGAATTCTTACCCTGGATACGGACCGTGTAGTTATTAGCCATTTCCGACAGTGCTCCAATCCAATAAAAATGCTCCCGAAGTGCCCGATCCATTAATCTCCGGACCGGACACTTCGGACCTCGGGAAATATGATTCCGTTACACTTCCCATTTAACGAACAACTGCTTCGGTCCACGGAAACCCCAACCCCAGAAATCGACCTCGTGAGCCTCGTCGCGTTCCAGGTTCGGAATGGACTCGAGCAGTTCCTCCAGGCCGATCCGGATAACCGAGTTAGCGAAATAGGTACCCGCGCAGGCGTGCTTTCCGCCACCGAATGTCATGTTCGGAAGCAGGGCCCGATCGATATCGAATTCAGTCGGGGCGTTGTAGGCGTTCTCGTCCTGGTTGGCCGAGCCATAGGAGAGCATCACGATCGACCCCTCCGGCAGTGTCACGCCACCGACCTCGACCTCGTGCGCGGCGCGCTTGACCACGGCAGACCAGATCGGCGCCACCCAGCGCATGCCTTCCGAGACCGCCCGGGGGATCAACGCCGGGTCGTCGACGACACGTTCGAGCTGTTCGGGCTTGGTGAACAGTCCTGCCAGCGTGGTCGCCATCGCGTGCCCCGGCTCCTGCATCGCTCCGAGGAGGAAGACGTACAGGTTGGGGTAGATGACATCGCGGCTGCGGGTCTGCCCTTCGGGCATACCGTCGTGCAGCCAGTGGGAGATCGCGGTGTGATCGGGTTCCTTGATCCACTTGTCGATCTTCGGATCGACGTGGGCGATGATCTCGGCCTTGGCCTCGTCGCCGGGGATGAACCCGTCCGGGTTGGCGAATTCGCCGTTCTCGTCGACCGCGGCGTTGGTGAAGGACACGCTCAGCTTGTGGAACCATTCGCGAAGCTTGTCGGTGCTGACGTCATCGAGTCCGAGGAGATCGCCGAGAGCACGAACACTGACCGGCTCACAGTACGCAGCCACGATGTCGGCGCTTCCGTCGTTCTCGATCTCGGCGAGTCGCTGACGTGCGAAGGGGCGCACCAGATTATCGATGTACTTGTCGACCGCTGAGGGCTGCAGGTGCGGTTCGACCATGTCCCGCAGCTTGCGGTGTTCGTCGCCGTTCGTGTTGAGCAGTGCGCCGGGTCCGAAGGTGCGGCCTCCGGCCGCAGAGATGACGGCCGGCCAGTTCTCGGCGTCCTTGGCGATGTCGGCGCACAGTTCCTTCGTCGACACGATGTACATGCCCAGCGCCGGGACGAAGGCTACAGGGGCCTCTTTCCTCAGACGCTCGTAGAACGGATAGGGGTCGGTCTCGAGCTCTTCGATCGTGATCTCGTCGATAAAACTCTGGGTGGAAGTCATGGTGCTCCTTCTGCTTCGGGCCCGCGTGCAGTGGGGACTCGCGCTGATTCACTCGTGTGAACCGACGACCGAGCGAAAGTGGATGGGTTCAGGTGTGAGGTGCGGTGGCGTCGATCGACGATCCCGACCTGCACAGCCCCGCCGAACAGTGTGTGATCCAGCCCTCGCGAGTCCAAAGAAGTTGTGCCGCTTATCGGCACACCGAGGTGGATCACGTGGGTGTGACCAGAACTCCGGTCACACCCACGTGCGTATCAGGACGCCGGAGCGCCGGCGACGGCGCGGGACTGGTCGATCTCGTCCGGGACCGCCTGCTCAGCTGCCGCCGCGTCGGGGCCGGGGCCGCCGGGGCCGAAGTGCGCATACTTCTCGATGTGCTGATCGAGCGAGAGCGGGCTCGGGGTGCCGTAGGTGAAGTAGGTCTCCCACGGAAGCTTCGTCCCGCCGATCGCCAGCCCGGTGCCGATGTCGGACATCTGCCAGGTCTTGGTCTCACCGTCGGGATCGAGATGCAGGTACCCGACCTCACCGAACAGCTCGATGCGGTTGCCGCCGGGTTCGAAGACGTAGAGGAACTGCGCCTGGGTGATGCCATGCTTGTCGGGGCCGGCTTCGATCCGAATGTCGTAGTCGCGGAACATCTCCACCGCATCGATGTTGTGCTGGCCGGTGCCGTAATAGAACGCGAGGTGGTGCATCTTGCCCCGTTCACCCTGCGCGTCCCGCAAACATGCCACCTCATGGCCGAGGATGTTCGAACTCATCCACGCACCGATTTCGGTGTCACCGTCGACGACGCGTTCGGTGGTCCGGAACCCGAGGTGGCGCTCGAAGGAGTTCTTCACCGCGCTGACGTCGCTGGCGAGCAAGTTCAGGTGGTCGATGCGCTTGACGGGGATGCCCTGCAGCGGTCTCTTCGACGGGCGGGTAAGGATCTTGGACTGCAGCTCCGGCGGGGCCTGGTACTTCTCGACCTCCCACAGCAATTCCAGGTTGTGCCCGTCCGGGGACTGGTAGGTGAAGGTCTTGCCGTACCCGAAGTCGCTCTCGCGCCACGCTCCGTCGACGTTGGCGTCCTTGAGCGAGGCTGCCCGGCGTTCGAGCGCTTCCGGGGAGCTGGTGCGCAGCGCGGCGTGGCCGAGTCCGGCCTGGGTGGATTCGGTGACCTTCAGGCTCCACTGATAGGGGTCTTCATAGGCGCGCAGGTAGACCGACTGCCCCTCGGTGTGGGTGATGTACATCCCGAGGAACTTGGTGAAGAAGTCCACCGTCTCCTGCGGCTTGGGGCTCAGCAGTTCGGCACGGGCGAGATGGGAAATCTCGAACCGAGGGTCACTCATAGGTCGTCTCCTTTGTTGCCTGCCTGAGATCGGCAGTGTCCGCTGACCGCCCGCGCCGTGAGGTGGGGTGCCCCACCGGCGACCGGGACCAGTGCGGAGTGGCGTTGTCTGGCGCTTCGGGTGCTTGCCGATTAGGTATCAGCTTGTGTCCGATGTCACGAGCATGATCCGAATCACCCGCTGTCCGCTACACAATCCAGAATTGCCGAACAAGCGACGAAAATCACCCCGTCATAGTTCGGAGATTGGGCAACTCTGCGTAGCGCGGATGTCCGCGGCGCTAGATTGCGTTTTCTGGCCTCCCGGGCCCGGTAGCACAGATGACCCCACTCGCAACAGCAGTCCGCGCGTACAGCCGAGCCTGGTTCCGGTTGTCCACCGAGTTCGCTACGCGGGCGAGGAAGGGCTGAGGCGCTCGCGCGCCTCGCCGAGGTTTCTCCGCCCATCGCCCATCGCGGATTGAAGTCCGTGGCCCGTATCCTCGCGCTCAGGAGTTCGGGGGCGTATGCCCTCCCGCACTGGTTCTAGATGCGCCGGAAGAGTGCGGCGAGGGCCTGGCCGCCGCCGATGCACATGGTGACGATGCCGAGTTCGAGGTCGCGGCGCACGAGGTCCTTCGCGAGGCGCAGGCTCAGGATGGCTCCGGTCGCGCCGACCGGGTGACCCAGCGCGATCGCGCCGCCGTACGGGTTGGTCTTCTCCGGGTTCAGCTTCGCGTCCCGGATCACCGCGACCGCCTGCGACGCGAACGCCTCGTTCAGCTCGATCACGTCGATGTCGCCGGGGGTGGTGCCGGTCTGCTCGAACAGGTTCGCCAGCGCCAAAACGGGGGCGTACCCCATCAGGCTCGGGTCCATCGCCGCGGTCGCGACGGCCTCCAGCGTGACCAGCCCGGTCAGACCCTTCTCCTGCGCGGCGGACTGCGTCGCCAGAACCAGGGCCGCGGCGCCGTCGTTGATCCCGGACGCGTTGCCCGCGGTCACCGAGCCGCCCTCCTCGAACGCCGGCCGCAGCTTCGCCAGGGTCTCGAGGGTGGTGTCGGGCTTGGGGTGCTCGTCGACGTCGATCGTCTTCGGGCGGCGGCCCCCGATCTCGACCGGGGTGATTTCCTCGGCGAACGCGGCCTTCGCGGCCTCGGAGGCGGCGCGGCGCTGGGATTCGACGGCGAACTCGTCCTGCTGCCGGCGGCTCACGTCGTACTTGCGGGCGACGGCCTCCGCGGTGCGGCCCATGTGCACCCCACCGAACGGGTCGGTCAGAATCGCGACCGTGCCGTCGACGAGCGTGCGGTCGCCGAGCTTGTAGCCGGAGCGGGCGGAGAAGTCGTAGAACGGCATCCGCGACATGCTCTCGTCGCCGCCGGCGAGGGCGAAGTCCACCCCACCCCAGCGCATCTGCTGCGCCGCCGACCACACGGCCTGCAGACCGGACCCGCACAGCCGGTTGACGGTATATGCGGGGGTCTTCTCGGGAAGTCCGGCGGCGAGGGCGACGCGGCGGGCGTTGTAGGCGTCCGGTCCGACCTGACCGATGCAGCCCATCACCACCTCGTCGATATCGCCGCCCGGCACGCCGGCACGCTCCAGCGCGGCCTTGACGGCGGTGGCACCGAGTTCGTGGGCGGGCACGTCCTTGAACGCGCCACCGAAGCTGCCGATCGGGGTCCTCGCGCCGTCGACAACGACGATCGGTTCAACAGAATTCATGGAAAACCTGTTCTTTCAAATGGATTGGATGAGGGATTCGTCGGGGGATCGGGGCCCCTGCCGCTATGGGTATTGTCGGGTTTCGGCCAACTGCAGCCAGAGTCGTCGTCTGTCTTCGACAGGCAACTGGAATGGATAGTCGTCGAGGATCCGCGCGAGCTGTTGTTCGTACCTCCCAGTCGTCATTCCGAACCGGGTGATGAGCTCGTCGGATGGTGGGGTGCCATACGGCAACCACTGGCACGCGAACTCGATGATCGCTGTATCGAACCTGTCCACGAACGGCCTCCCCTCACTGGCGAACTCAGGATTACCTAGCTACCGGTCGCTCAGTGTGCGGCGCGAACCGGGCGGGAAGTGCCTGAGTCGGGATATCGGAACAACAGCATCGGTAAGGGCCCCGGTTGTTCGCACCGTGGAAACGATCGGGCATGTACGCCTGACCGCTGTTCGCTCGATCACAAACATCGAGTTGTTGTGTCCGGCATCACAGCAATGGCTGTCGCGCTGTGCCGATTTGATCGGAATATGCGAACGACCCTGGACGACATCGGCCGATCCTCGGCAGTGTTCCGCGGTGACCATCACGGGTGAGGTATCCCGGCGTACCGACAGAACGCGGTCCGCAGCTGCAACACGATCGAATGGGGTCGCACGTGTTTGCCGCGTCCGTCCAACGCCTTCTTGAATACGCCCCTCATCTACCGAACGAGTACACGAAGGAACGGTCGATGCTTGTCAGACGATCTTCGAAAATTCTTGTGGCACTAGGAGTAGCGTTCATCGCCCTAGCAGCCCTTCTACGGTTCGTGCTGGTGCCCTCACTCTCGAAGCTGCCCGGTGACCTCGACGTCAACCCGGTGTACGAAGGCACCGGCACATTGCTCAATGCTCAAGCGCTACAAGCCGGGGACATCCCCAACGTCATTGCCTCGGGTGTTCCCGTGACCATCAACCGTCACATCTACGTATCCAGCACCGATGGTGACACCGCAGTGGCACACGACGACGTCACCCTCGAGGTGGCCGGCCAGGCGGTCCCGTCCAACCACACCTACGCCGTCGATCGAAAGACGATGGACGCGGCGACCGGGCAACCGCAAGACGGTGTGGAACCACACAGCGGAATGACCATCGCCCTGCCACTGCACCCCGACCCGTCGGCGAGTTACCGCTACTACGATTCAGCCACGAAGACGACAGTCCCCATGACGTACGTCGACTCGGGCACAGTGTCCGGGCGTGACGTTCTCAACTACACGGTCGAGGTAAAGGGGGCGCTGAGCGATCCCGCCATAGCGGGCACGCTACCGCCAGCACTGCCCAAGGCGCTGGTCAGCTCTCTTACGCCACTGCTGCCGCCGGACGTGCAGCAAAGCCTCGGTGGCGCACTCGAGCAGCTTCCCGATCCCGTCCCGTTCAGCTACACCGCGGTCAACCGGATCAACCTCGCCGCGGACCAAACCCTGGGCACGCCGATCGACGCGAACCTCAGCCAGCAGATCATCGCCAACATCGACGTCAACGGCCGGTTGCTTCCCCTCACGCCGGTCATGTCGATCGACACCGCGCTCACCGACCAGTCGATCGCGGATGCCGCGGCGGCAGCGGAGAAAACAAGTACTCAGCTCAATCTGATCAGCGTGATCGCACCCCTCGTCCTGCTGGTGCTGGGAGTGCTGGCGCTCGCAGCCGGCTTCCTCCGCCGCGGTCCACGTCCGGCCGCCCTGGCGCCCGTCTCACACGAGGAGACGCCAGTCCGCTAGCCACCCGAGATGGGGCCATGCAGAGGGCCGGAAGATCCGACCGACCTGGTAATTCGGCCCGCAACGGTCAGTCTCCTGAGCCATGCGGAGCGCCTGGGTACAGCACTGCCGTACCCAGGCGCTCCATTCGCAGGCGGTGCAGGCGGTGGAGGCGACCCGCGAAATCGATCACCTCGTGTTCGGCGCCGATGACCGTCTCGCCGCTCGGGCAGGGTGGGAGATCGGCTAGTTCGGAGTCTGCGCCCCGCCGGCGCGCCTAGCGATCTCCCCGGCGCGGATCGTAGCGGCAGGGTTACCCGCGATCGTCCAGTTCGCCGGGTCCACCTCGATGACCTGCCCCCGCACGAGCGAGCGCTGGGCGCCGAGAACATCGACGATCAGATCGGTGAACCGCACGGCAAGTTCCTGTCGCTGACGGGCGGGGCGGCCGGCGAGCACGATCGCCGTGAAGTACGGCGCTGCAGGGGCACCCTCTGCAACGGTGGTCCCCGCGACCGCGACATCGTCGGGACGGTAGCGGACGATGAAGACGCGGACCCGTTCAATCGGGGAGTCGAGGGCCTCGGAATAGCACCGACTCGCCGCGGTGAGCAGTTCTCGGTGCTGCTCGGCGGGGTAGGCGCCGTCGGCGAGATGAAAGTGTGCGACAGGCATGGGTTGCGGGTCCTTTCAGTGGGTGGTGGTCAGGCGATTCCGTGGCGGGTTCCGGCGTCGACATTGATCACCGAGCCGTGCAGGACCGCGGCCTCGGGAGCGAGCAGCGTTTCGACGACCCAGCCGATCTCTTCCAGGGTGGGCAACCGTCCGAGGGTGGTCTTGGCGCGGTACCGCTCCCAGATCTGTTCCGGATCCCGTCCGGTTTCCGTGGCCTCGGTGTCGATGAAGGCACGGAGCCGTGGCGTGTCCACCGGTCCGGGCGCGATCGTATGTGTGGTGACGCCTCTGGGCCCGTACAGTGCACTGAGTTGGCGCATCAGGTTGAGGACGGCCGCGTTCGCCGTACCGGGCACGGCATCGAGCGGACCGGGTTCGAGACCCAGGGAGCCGGCGATGGTGACGAAGCGGGAACCGTCCACGAGATGGCCGCGGACCGCGTGCAACAGACGGACGAGACCGCCCACCTTGATGTTCGTCGCCATGGCCAGGTCGCCGGGTTGGATGGTGTCGGCGGATCCTCGCACCGGCAGGCCGGCGGCGAACAGCGCCATACGCACAGGCGAATCTACCTGCGCGGAGATCGATTCGATCGCGCTGTCGTCGGCGATGTCAGCAATGCAGGGAATGATGCGCTCGTCGGCTGCGGTAAGTTTCTCGAGGTCGTCGCCGCTGCGGGCGACCGCGAGGACGCGCAGCCCGCGGCGGGCCAAGCGCAGGGTGATATCGGTGCCCATCGCACCGGTCGCGCCGACGACGACGCACAGATCGGGTGTAGTCACGGCAGGGCTCTCCTCGGGGAAAGACGTGCGGCCGGAGCGGTGGGATTCCGCTCCGGCCGCACGTGGTCGACAGGTGATCAGCTTCGCAGGCGGATGGTGACGGCCCGTGGCTCGGTGAAGAATTCGCGGGAGTACTGGCCGCCCTCACGGCCGAGACCGCTGCTGCCTTCACCACCGAACGGCAACCGAAGGTCACGTTCGAAGAACGTGTTGATCCACACCGTGCCGGCCTTCCACCGTGCCGCCATGCGGTGCGCGCGGTTGAGGTTATCGGTGAACAGAATTCCTGCCAGACCGTACGGCGAGTCGTTGGCGATGCGCAGTGCCTCGTCTTCGGTGTCGAATCCGAGCACGGTCTCGACGGGACCGAAGATTTCCTCGCGCGCGGTGCGCGAGTCGTTGGTGAGCCCGGTGATCACCGTCGGCGGGTAGTAGAATCCTTTCGCCCGCGCATCGTCGGTGAGCCGCGACCCACCGGTGACGACCTTGCCGCCCTCCTCCTGCGCCAGTTCGACGTAGCCGTGCACCTTCTCGAGGTGCTTCTGCTCGATCAGCGGGCCGAGGAAGTTGGCCGGGTCTTTCGGGTCTCCGACAGTGAGTTTCTTCGCCTCCTCGGTGAACCGGTCGAGGAACTCGCCCATGATCGAATTCTGTACCAGCAGACGCGACCCGGACAGGCACACCTGCCCGTTGCCGCCGAAGATCGCCCGGATCGACATCGGCACAGCCACGTCGAGGTCGGCGTCGGCGAAGACGATGTTCGCGGACTTGCCGCCCATTTCCGCGGACACGGGGGTGTGGTTGGGTGCGGCTGCTTGCAGAATCCTCACCCCGGTGGCGCTCGAACCGGTGAAGGTGATCCGATCGACACGTGGATCCGAGGTGAGCGGGCCTGCGACGGCCTCGCCGCCGAATCCGTGCACCACATTGAGCACGCCCTCGGGCAGGCCGGCTTCGAGGGCGAGTTGCGCGAACCGGTTGGCGGTCAGTGGTGTCTGGGGTGCGGGTTTGAGGACCGTGGTGTTGCCGAACGCCAACGCGGGTGCAATCTTCCACGTCGCGAGCATCAAGGGTGCATTCCAGGGGCTGATCGCGGAGACGACACCGGCCGGTGGATACAGGGTGTAGGACAGTAGGTCGCCGTCCGGGTACGCCTCGTTGGCGGCCATCGCCACGTAGTCGGCGAAGAACCGAAGGTTGTGCGCGACTCGGGGGATCTCGGCGTGTTGTGCCTGGTTGATTCCCTTGCCGCCGTCCCGCGTTTCGAGCAGGGACAGTTCCTCACGATGTTCGTCGACCTTGTCGGCGACGGCGTGCAGGATCTTCGCCCGTTCTTTCGGCGACATCCGCGGCCAGGGACCTTCGTCGAACGCCTTGCGCGCCGCGGTGATGGCGTCGGCGCCGTCGGCGGCAGTTCCTCGGGCAACGTTGCCGAGAAGCGAGTCGTCGTGCGGGTCGCGGGTTTCGAACGTCGCACCGTCCGAGGCGGGACGCCAGTCACCACCGATGAGGTGTTTGACGTCGCTTATTCCGGGTACTGCAGTCATGTCTTCTCCTGTGGGATCAGGTCGGGACGGCGTTGATTTCTCGACCTGCCGTCGGCGCAGCGATGTGCGGTGTCCTATTCCGGCTCCTGTGACCTACGAGCCTACGACCGGTGTTTGCCATGGGCCATGTCATAAACGAGCCAGTGCCGGGGTCTCGTAGGTGCGGCCGGCGAGTTCGGAGGCGACGTCGATGATCATGTCTTCCTGACCGCCGATGACCCCGCGACGTCCGAGTTCCATGAGGATGTCGCGGGCGGGGACTCCGAACTTCTTGGCGGCCCGCTTGGTGGGGTGGAAGAACGTGGAGTACACACCGGCGTATCCGAGGATCAGGGCGGTCTCGTCGACGATCTGCGGTTCTTTCATCAGCGGTGCGACGACGTGTTCGGCGGTGTCGATCAGCGTGAACAGGTCGACCCCGGTGTCCCAGCCCGCCCGTTCGAAGGCGGCGGCGAGGACCTCGGTCTGCGCGTTGCCGGCACTCGCGCCGAGCCCGCGCAGGGACCCGTCGATGAAGGTAGCCCCGTTTTCGGCGGCGGTGAGCGCATTCGCGATGCCGACGCCGAGGTTGTTGTGGGCGTGGAACCCGATGTCCGCGGTGATCGCCTGCCGCAGGGCGGCAACCCGGTCTCCGGCGTGCCGGGGCACCATAGCGCCGGCGGAGTCGACGACGTAGACGACGTCGGCGCCGTAGGAGTCGAGTTTGGCGGCCTGCTCGGCCAGCGGCTCGGCTTCGAGTTTGTGGCTCATCATCAGGAACGTCATCACGTTCAGGCCCTGTTCTTTGGCCCACTCGACGGGTTGCTGCCCGCAGTCGGCCTCGGTGCAGTGCACCGCGATGCGGACGGTCTTGATGCCGGCGTCGATGGCTTTCTGCAGTTCGGCGAGGGTCGCGATGCCGGGGACGTACAGGGCGGCGATGTCGGCGTTCTCGACGGCGTCGACGGCGGCGCGGACGTAGTCCGGGTCGGTGGCGGCGGCGAACCCGTACTGGATGGACGAGGCGCCGAGACCGATCCCGTGCGCGACTTCGATGGTCGACACTCCGGCCTTGTCGAGCCCGCGGGCGATGTCGGCCACGTTCTGCGGGGTGAACTGGTGCGAGACGGAGGACATGCCGTCCCGCAAGGTGGTGTCGACGATCGTGACTTTCTTACTCACTGTGCTGCTCCCTGGACGAGGTTCTGCTGGGCCATGACGTCGGCGACCTGGACGGCGGCGGCGGTGATGATGTCGAGGTTGCCGGCGTAGGTGGGCAGGTAGTCGCCGGCGCCGACGACCTCGAGCATGACGGTGACCAGGTCGCCGTCGACGTCGACCAGACGTAGCGAGTAGCCGGGGACGTACTGCTGGACCTTGGCGACCATGTCGATGACGGCACGCTCGATGGCGGCCGGGTCGGGGTTGCGGACCTTGGCGTAGACGGTGTCGCGCATGTTCATCGGCGGCTCGGCCGGGTTGATCACCGAGATCGCCTTGGCATGGTCGGCGCCGGCCACCTGGGCGAGGGCCTTCCCGGTCTTTTCGCTGAATTCGCTGAGGTTCTGGCGGGTGCCGGGACCGGCGCTGTGGGAGGCGATGGCGGCGACGATCTCGCCGTAGGAGGCGTCGGCGACCTCGTTGATGGCGTAGAGGATGGGGATGGTGGCCTGGCCGGCGCAGCTGACCATGTTCACGTTGGGGGCGCTCAGGTGCGCGTCGAGGTTGACCGCGGGGACCACATACGGGCCGACGGAGGCCGGGGTGAGGTCGATCGCGGTGATCCCGGCCTCGGCGTAGCGGGGCGCCGCGGCGGCGTGGATCTTCGCCGAGGTCGCTTCGAAGACGAAGTCCGGCAGTTCCGGCTGAGCGAGCAGCCAGTCGAGTCCGCCGGCGGAGGCTTCGAGGCCTTCCTGTCGGGCCCGGGCCAATCCTTCGCTGTCCGGGTCGATACCGATCATGTATCGGGGTTCGATCGTCTGCGACCGCAGCAGCTTGTACATCAAGTCTGTACCGATGTTGCCGGAGCCGATAATCGCGGCGCTCTTGCGACTCATTGTGTGCCTCTCGCTCATATCTGCCTATAGGGACAGAACTTGGTGCGTTGTCAACGCGGTGGCATACCGCGCGTGGCGTTCTGCGCGCGTACTTCACCGAAGTCCTCCTCGAGGTAACCACTGAAACCCGGGTGCGGGCGTGCATGGTCGGAATAACCGAACAGCACCCCTTCTCGAGCGGCGGTCGAGTCGGTTAAACGAGAGACCTGGCGAGAGCGAGCGGCGGCGGGCGTGAAATAGAGACCCAGCAGGCAGACATCGAGTATCCGATCGCGTTGTGAGGGACTCGGTGTGCGAGTTGCCGACCTGACCCTGGAAGGGCCTTCATGAACGATGTGCGAGTGCGATCCAATCTGCGAGTCGCCGAAGTGGACGGTTTCGAGATCGCCGTCGATGTGTACCGGCCCGAGATCGACAATCCGCCGGCAGTGATCTACCTGCACGGCGGAGGGTGGCAGCTCGGTGACAAAAAGGACGGTGCCGACGAGCGTCTGTCCCGGCTGGCTTCGTACGGTATCGCCGTCGTCTCCGCGAACTATCGGCTTGCGCCCCACGGCTCGTACCCGAATCCCATTCACGACGTCAAGGCGGTCGTGCGGTGGTTACGTGCGCACGGAACGGAGCTGGGGCTGTCCACCGAGCGAATCGGGGCGTGGGGAGCGTCAGCGGGTGCCTATCTGGCCACGATGGTCGGTCTGACCCACGGAGATGTGGAACTTGAAGGAGTTGTCGGCGACGATCTGGATCAGTCCAGCCGCGTCGACGCTGTCGTCCACTGGTTCGGCCCGTCCGATCTCGCCGCCAACGCCGGACGAAGTTGGATCGAAAGTCACCTTCTGCCACCCCCATTCGAGAGCGCCCTGCTGGGGGAAGCCGAGGTCTCGTCACCGTCGGATGCCTCCTGGAACGCCAGCCCGCTCAGCCGGGTGACGGCGCTTGCGCCGCCCTTCCTGATCGCGCACGGAGACCGCGACCGGATCACGCTGTCCGCACAGAGTCACGCGCTGCATGATGCGCTCGTCAGTACCGGCGCACGCTCGACCCTTCTCGTCCTTGGCGGTGCCGGTCACGAGGGCCCTGAGTTCGACCAGGCGGACCACCTCGGCATCACCGCGGCGTTTCTGAACGCCCACCTCCGCAGTTGAAGGCTCGCTCGCACACCGTGAGGTGAGGAAGCCCGCGACCGGGTACCGACTACACCGAGATGTGACCTCACCCGGCCGACGCCGTGGCGACTACACCAGCACCCTCGTTCCCGGTGGAGGGGCGTCGGGTTCACTCGGCACCGATTGTCGGAGTCGCCCAGGCATGTTCGGATGCGACCTCGACGATGCCGACCGGGGTCGGCACCGTCGGGTCGTGGTCAGCCGGTGATCTCGCGTCCGAAGATCTGCCGGGCGAGCACCCACTTCTGGACCTCGTTCGCGCCCTCGTAGATCTCGCCGATCTTGCTGTCACGGTAGAACGCCTCTACCGGTCCGTCGGTGTCGTCCGCGCCGAGGGACTGGGTGAATCCGAGCCCGCCGAAGGCCTGCACGGCGTCGCGGGCCATGTCGACGGAGATCTCGGTCCCGCGCAGTTTGGCCATCGCGGCCTCCGGTTCGGGAAAGGCAATCCCGGAGTCGAGCCGCAGCGCCGCCTTGAGGTACAGGTCGCGGGCGGCTTCGATGGCCGTTGCCCGGTCCGCCATCAGGAACTGCCAGTGCTGTTTGCTCGCTAGTGGTCCGCCGAATGCGTGTCGCCGAGCGAGGTGCTGAGCGGTGTGGTCGAACGCCGCCTGGGCCATTCCGACCCCGGCCGCGGCGATACCGATCCGGCCGTAGGTGAGGGTCTGCAACGCGATCTTGAGTCCGCAGCCCTCCTCGCCGAGCAGCGCCTCGGCGTCGAGGTGCACCTGGTCGAGGATGACGTCCGCGGTGATTTGTCCCTTGTTGCCGAGCTTGCGGTCCGGGGTGCCGATGGTGACGCCCGGAGTATCGGTGGGCACGATGAAGGTGCTGAGCCGATTGCCGGTGCGGGCGAGTACCACCACGAACGAGGCGACGGCGGAGTTGGTGATCCACCGCTTGCGGCCGTGCAGCACCCAGCCGGTGGCCGTCGGGGTGGCCTCGGTGGTGACGGCGGCCGGGGACAGGTCGCTCGAGGCACCGGGCTCACTGGTGGCGAACGATCCGACGATCTCACCGGCGACCACTGGGGCGAGCCAACGTTGCCGCTGCGCGGCGGTGCCCTGATTGACGGCGTTGCCGGCGAGGATGCAGTGCACGTCGAAGATCGCGGCGACGCTGTTGGAGTAGTACGCGAGTTCCTCGACCGCGACGGCGGTCGCGGTGGCGCGGTGGGTGAGGTCGTCGCCGCCGACGTCGCCGTCGAAGGGGATCCGGAACACTCCGGCCGAGGCGAGCGAGTCGAAGGCGTCGCGGGGGAAGCCGTCGATCCGTTCGTCGCCGCGGGCAATGCGGCTCGCGATCGGGGCGATGGTGTCCGCGGCGATCCGTCGTACCCGCCGCCGAACCTGCTGGACTTCGGGTGGGGAGAGCAGGTCGTGGTAAAGCCGGTCGGCGATGCGCGGAGGATCGAAGATGTCGAGGTCGGTGTCAGCGTCGACGGCATGAATTGTGGTCACGGGGGCTCCCAGAGGAAAGACGGTGGTGTCTCTACTGGTCTACGGTTCCCGGCCGCCGCGGACAACGCAGTGTCGGCAATGCTGATCGACGCCCGTCCGGCGATCAGCATTGTCCAGCCACTCCGATCAGGGTGCCGCGCGCCGTTCGGCGATGGTCACATCACCGGCGGCCCAGTGCGTCTCCGGGACTTCGCGGACCACGACCCGAATGTTCTCCTTCGGCGCCTCGATCGCCCGGTGCGCGGCCTCTGTCAATTCGTGGATCAGTGACCGGATCTGCTCCGGGGAACGGCCCAGTCCGATGGTCACGTCGATGAACGGCATGCGGTTATCCTCCCGAAATGGTGATCGAACCGAGCGAGGTGAAGTGGGCGGCGACGCGAGCGCCCGGTTCGACCGCGACGGCGTCCGTCATTCCGCCTGTCAGCACGACCCATCCGGCTTCGATGGCGTGCCCCCGCTCGGCCAGCGTGTTGGCCGCGAACGCGAGTGCTTCGGCCGGGTGACCCTGCACGGCGGCGCCGGTCGCGGTGTCGACGATCTGTCCGTCGATCTCGAGCAAGCACGCCTCGAGGGCGAGGTCGAGATCCTCAGGTCGCCGCAGCACCGGTCCGGTGACGTACACGCCGGACGAGTTATTGTCTGCGACAGCGTCTTCGAGGGTGAACTTGAACCCGGCGTAGCGGCTGTCGATGATCTCGATCGCCCCGAATACATGATCGACCGCCGTCAACGCCTGGGCTGCGGTGACTCCGGGTCCGGCCAGCCGACGGCCCATCACGAACGCGATTTCCGGCTCCGCGCGCGGGTGGATCAGGCGGTTGCGGGGGACCGGGTCACCGGCGGGTAACGCCATGACATCGGTCAGCCAGGCCACGGAGGGAGCGTCGACCCCCATCTGCCGCTGTTTCGCCCGGGAGGTCAGCCCCAGCTTGATCCCGGTGACGAGCTCGCCGCGGGCCTTGCGGGCGGCGAGGGCGATGTCCTGCGCCTGGTAGGCCACGGGCAATGTGAGGCCGGGCCACTCGGCGGACAGCGAGGTCCGTGAGGTGGTGGTGGCCTCGGCGTCGAGAAGGATGTCGGCGATGCGGCCGGCGCTCCAGCGCTGTTCGCTGGTCTGCTGGTTGCTGGTCACAGTTCTGCTCGCTCTCCGAGGATGGCGGACACGCTGCCGAGTCCGCTCATGTTGGCCACGATGGAATCGCCCGGCGAAATGGGGAAGGCCTTGGTCATCGACCCCGGCAGCACCACGTGGCCGGGTTCGAGGGTCACCCCGAGCGGGCCGACTGTGTTGGCCAGCCACACCAGCGAATTCAGCGGGGAGCCGAGCACCGCGCCACCGGCGCCGGTCGCCACCAGCTCGCCATTGATGTGCAGTGTGCAGCCGGTCAGGCGCAGATCGACGTCCCGCAGCAGCACCGGACGACTCCCGAGGACGACCCCACCGGAGGAGGCGTTGTCGGCGATGGTGTCGAAGATGCCGATCTTCCAGTCCCGGATCCGGGAGTCGACGATCTCGAGGGCGGGAAGGACGAACTCCACGGCCCGGACAGCGTCCGCGATAGTGACTCCCGGCCCGGTCAGCGGCCGGCCGAGGACGAACGCGGTCTCCGGCTCGATCCGCGGCTGGATGTAGGTCGCGGCCGGAATAGGCTGGTGCTCGAGGTGGAACATGCTCGCCGTCAGGTGGCCGAAGTCAGGCTGATCCACCCCCATCTGCCGTTGGATCGCGGCGGACGCGAGCCCGACCTTGTGCCCCTTGACGGTGTCCCCGTCCTTCTCCCACTGCTCGACCTGTGCCTGCGCAATGCGATAGGCGGTAGACAATTCCGCCGGCGCGAACTCGGGTGTCAGCGGATCGATCGGCGTACCGCTGCGGTACGCCTCCAGCAGCCGCTGCGCGGCGCCTTGTACCTGGTCGGAAGACATGAAGACCTCGGGCTTTCCTCGGAAGCGCCCCGCGTCGCTTGTCGCAGCTCCGCGGGGGATGTGACCTGTTGCACTGAACTCCCACCCTCGGGCACTATGGGCCGTTATGCAAGACGATTGTGCCGATGAACGGCACAGAACCTCCGGGAGGATCCCCGCCGGCGACGCCGGTTCCATCGTCCGTGCGGTCGCGGTGCTCGACACCCTCGGCGCCGCCGACACCGCCCTCGGTGTCTCGGAGATCGCCCGCCGCTGCGGCCTGCCCAAGTCCAGCGTGCAGCGAATGCTCAAGGCGCTGCATGCGGTGAAACTGCTCGAGCGCGAGGGCACCCGCTACCGGCTCGGGCTCAAACTGTTCGAACTCGGTCAGCACGTTCCCCGCCAACGCGACCTCCGCGAGGCGGCCCGCCCGTTCATGGCCGACCTGCAGGAGGCGACGGGCCACTCCGTCCACTTCGCGGTGCTCGACGATGACTGCGTGGTGTACCTCGAGGTGCTGCACAGCCCGAACTCCCCACCCCTGCCGACCCGGATGGGTGGCCGGTGGCCCGCACACGGCACCGGAATCGGCAAGGCCATCCTCGCCTTCTCCGACCAGACCGTCGTCGAGCACATCCTTGACACGGGCCTGCCCCGGCTCAGCGAACGGACCATCATCACCCCAGGGCTGTTCACCGCCGAACTGGCCCGAATCCGCGAGCGCGGAGTGGCCTACGACCTGGAGGAATCGCGGGCCGGGGTCGCGTGTGTGGCCAGCCCGGTCTTCGGGCTCAGAGGCCAGGTCGTAGCCGGAATCTCGGTGTCCGGGTGGCACACTCGCATCAACCTCGACCATTCGGCCGCCGCCGTGCGGACCGCCGCCCTGAGTTTGTCGCGGTACCTGTCGATGCGGTCGGGCTGAGATAGGTCAGCTCGCCGCCGCGACCGTCGGATCGTCGCGCTCGGTGCGCACCACGGGGTCCGTGGAGTTCGCGATCGCCCGGGAGATCTCGGCGCCGGCAGCGATAACCGCACTCTTGAACTCGGCCTGAGCCGGCACGAACCGGCTGGCCGGCACGCTCATGCTCACCGCCGCGACCACCAGTCCCATCTCGTCCCGGACAGGGGCCGCGACACAGTGAACTTCCTGGACCGCCTCGCCGGCGTCGAAGGCGCACCCGGACCGCAGCACCGACCGCAACTCCTGTGCCAGGGAGGCCGGGTTGATGATCGTTGACGGGGTCAGTCGCCGCAGTGGCTTGTTGGTGATGTTGCGTTCGACTTCACCGGGGTCGCACTGAGCGAGAAGAACTTTGCCGACTGCGCTGCAGTGCGGTTCGAGGTGGGCACCGACCCGGGCGCCGGCGACGTTGATGACATGGTTGCCGAGCACCTTGTCGACGTAGAGCACCCGATACCGCTCCATGACAGCCAGGTGGGTGGTCTCGCCGTACTTGTGCGCCAGATCCTGCAGAATCGGGGAGGCGCAGGAGCGGACGTCGACGGTGCCCTTGAGTGTCTGACTCAGCTCCACCACCCGCCAGCCGATGCGGTAGCGGCCGCGGTTACGGCACTGCAACAGACCGGTCTCGACCAGAGAAGACAGCAGTGCGTGTGCGCTCGAGCGTGGCACGTTGATGGCCTCGGCGACTTCGGACGCACCCCATTCAGGACGGGACACGGTGAACAAATCCAGCACGGGACCGATCTTCTGAACCGTTTGGAGAGGCGCCACAACATTTCCTTTCACTGTCACGACCGCATGGGGTGCCGTCGCATCCCGAGTATGTGTGGCAGCTCACACGCAGGTCCAACCGAATGTGCCGGTGACCGGCACATGCCGAGGGTTTTGCGTAAATCGGACTTGCTGGCGTCGCAATCTGGCCAGTTCAGCTCGCGAGTGCGGAATGCCGTCGCGTGGGTGCAGCGATCTTCCCTGCACCATGCCGGAACTCGAGCCACTCGAACGGGTCGACCGCGGACCAGGGGCCGCGGCAGTCGCCGAGTCGCTCGGCGACCGTGCGTGCCAGCATCCTCGGGGTCACCGCGTCTGCGCCGCCTGACACCCCCGGATGCTGCAACGGTCCGAGAACGAATTCGTGCCAGGTCGCCGAGACACAACCCGCTTCGTTCGCGATGAGTCCGGAGGAGTTCACTCGCAGCCCCGCCAGCACCGCTGGAAGCTCGCCGGTCGCATTGACCACCAGCTGAGCCGGACGACGTCGTGTGGCCCCGTCGAGGGCGCCGGCAAGTACCTCCTCCACGCGGTCGCGTCCTCGGATACCCAGCAACTGGTCGTGGCTGCGTACGGTGATCGAGACTCCGTCCAAACGAGTAGGCACGTCGTCGACCACGGTCCGGTGGTTACGCGAGGCACCGCCGAGTACGAGGATGTCGCGGGCAGCGCCGCGCTCCGCTGCCCGGGCGAGACCTCGGACTGCGGCGCACGCCCGCTCACCCGAGCCGACCACCACCGCCTGCTCCCACACCATCAGCTGCGCAGCATCATTGGCGATATCACCGGCCCACACACTGCCGGGCAACTCGGCGCCGGAAATCGGCAACACACGCTCACGGAACGACTCGAACGCATACACCACGGCGTCATATCGGGCGATCAGATCACCCCGACTGATCGACCTCACATCCGGAACGACGAGGGTGCGAACATCCGCGCGCGGCACGCCGTGGCACCGCAGGTCGGACTCGGCGAGGTTCGACACCACAACGTCGACCGTCAACCCGCCCCCGCACCGATCGGCGAGGCTTTCGACGAAGTCCCGTCCCCCATAACCACCGAGCACCGCCACGCGGCGGTACTCCGAGGGCGCTCGCCGCTGCGAACCGCAGCCGCTCATCAGAACTACCGAAGAGTGTTGCATGCCACACACTCTGTGTCGTTGCTCCGACATCTCGGGCCTGGATTCGGCTATCCAGGACAACTGCGCCCAATCACACCGAAAAAGCCGGCAAAGCCACTCGGGCGTGCCGATCACCGGACCACCTTCGTAGCGTGACCAGACCTACGACCTCTATCGCGCCGGGAGGGACCAGACAGTGGAAGCACACGACGTTCCGGATCGACTGATTCCTCCAACCTGGTCGCCGGCCCAGGTGATCTGCACGGCATTTGCATCCGCCGCGGCAGCGGCGGGACTGCTCGGCACGGTCACGACCGGCCGACTGATCAGCCTCGGTCTGGTGGTGTTCAGCCTGCTCACCTTCGTAGTAGTGTCCGCCCGAATCCCCCCGCGACGGATTATGGGGCCATACCTGGTGCTCAGCGGAACCACACTGCTCCAGCTCAGCCTTCTGTGCAGGTCGGATGTGTCCGCGTCGTTGTCGCACGACGGTCTTCGTTCTCCGGACTGTGCCTACGGCGTCACCGGAACCGCCGCGGTTGTCCTCGGGTGCGCATACTGCCGCATCGCTATCTCTCGGCATCACCAGGCGTTTTTCGGCGCCAACGAGGTCGGCGGTATCTAGAATGGGGTAGTCGCATCGCGAGGAGACCCCATGGGCAGGAGCTGGTCAGCCGGGGCGCGGCGCATCGACGAACCGGTCACGGCGCGCTGAGGGCCAGCCATGCCGGACGACCCCACCGACAACACCCAACGCCAGGTCGATGCGGACATCGTCGCGGAGCTGGCGGCCGAAGGCTTCGAGGACGCCAGCATCGCCGGCCGCGGCGGGTTCGGCATCGTGTACCGATGCCGCCAACCAGCGCTCGACCGGTTGGTTGCCGTCAAGGTGCTCAGCCCCGATCCGGACCACATGGATCGCGCACGTTTTCTGCGCGAGCAGCAGGCCATGGGGAGACTGTCCGGGCACCCGAACATCGTCCACGTCCTGCAAGCCGGCATCACCTACACCGGACGCCCCTACATCGTGATGCCGTTCCACCGCCGCGACTCCCTGGACTCCTGGATCACCCACCACGGTGCCTTGACGACCGCCGAGACACTGGCCGTCGGCGTCAAACTCGCCGGCGCCCTCGAAACCGCGCACCGCGGGGGAGTGCTGCATCGCGACGTCAAACCGGCCAACATCCTGCTGACCGAATACGCTGAACCGCAATTGACCGACTTCGGCATCGCCCGCATCACCGGAGGTGAGGAGACCACGCAGGGCCTGGTCGCCGGATCCCCCGCCTACACCGCTCCGGAACTGCTCAGCGGCGCCGACGCGTCCACCGTCACCGACGTCTACGGACTCGGTGCGACACTGTTCACCGCACTCGCCGGCCGGCCGGCCTATGCCCGACGCCGCGGGGAACAGGTCTTCGCCCAACTCCTGCGCATCGGCACCGAGCCGTTGCCCGATCTGCGCGAGCAGGGAGTTCCCGAGGCCGTGTGCGAGGTGATCGAGTCGGCCATGGCCCGGGACCCAGCTGAACGCCCCAGGACCGCTGCGAACCTGGGCGGGGCGCTGCGGGAGGCGGGCGAACACATCGGCCTCGCCATGGCGGACATTCCGCTTCCACTCGTCGGTGACGACGACCGTCCCTTCCGACCCACGGACGAGATCAAGGTCGGTGTGTCGGACTATCTTCGATACCGCCGCAGTAACGGGACGCGTCGAGATCTCCCCCCACCACCGAGCGCTTCCACCAAGTACCGCCCGCCGGTTACACCGGGGGCAGCGGTGGCGCGTACGCACCTGCTCGAGCGACTGCGCGGCAGCGGTCGCCGGCGCCTGGTGCTGATTCATGCACCCGCGGGATTCGGCAAGAGCACACTGGCCGCCCAACGCCTGGAGGCATTGCGGAGTGACGGTGTGGCGACCGCCTGGCTGACGATCGACAATGACGACAACACGCTCATCTGGTTCCTCACCCACCTGATCGAGTCCATCGCCGTCGCACAACCGGCCTTCGGTCGGGAACTGGTACGCGAACTCGAAGTCCACGGCGCCGGCCGCGAGCGGTACGTGCTCACCTCGTTGATCGACAAGCTGCACTCGGCCGACCAACACGTGGCCCTCGTCATCGACGACTGGCACCGCGTGAGCAACGACGACACGCGGTCGGCACTGGAGTTCTTACTCGAACACGGTTGCCACCACCTGCACCTGATCGTCACCAGCCGCACCCGGCTCGGCCTTCCTCTCAGCACGATGAGTGTGCACAACGAGCTCGTCGAAATAGATTCCGCAGCACTGCGGTTCGATGTCCGCGAGTCGACACAGCTGCTTGTCGACCGGACCGGTCTCGATCTGGGCGAACCCGATATCGTCGAACTCGAACAGTCGACGGATGGGTGGGCGGCGGCTCTGCAACTGGTCTCGCTGGCACTGCGCGATCACCCGCACCCCCGCGAGCTGATCGACCACCTGTCCGGGGGGAACCGGGCCATCGGCGAGTACCTCGCCGAGAATGTCCTCGGCAGTCTCGATCGACACACGCTCGACTTCGTGCTCACGACCTCGATCACCGAGAAGACCTGCGGCGGACTGGCGCGGGCACTCACCGGCGACCAGGACGGGCAAGCCGCCCTCGAGGACGTCGAGGCACGTGATCTGTTCCTGCGCCGACTCGACGACGAGGGGGAGTGGTTCCGTTATCACCACCTGTTCGCCGAGTTTCTCCAACGCCGCCTCGCGCGCGACGACCCCGATCGTGTGGTCGAACTCCATCGGAAAGCAGGCGGATGGTTTGCGGGCCGGGATCTTCTCAGCCAGGCAGTCGACCACTACCTCCTCGCCGGTGACGAGCACGACGCCATCGGACTCGTCGAGAACGCGGCGATGGACCTGCTCGAGCGGTCGCAAATGGGAACACTACTCGGTCTCGCCGCGAAACTGCCGACGAAGAAGACCACCGATCACCCCCGACTGCAGATCGCACTCGCCTGGGCGCATGCGCTGCTGCATCACCCCCGCGACGCCGAGCAATTTCTCTCCGTCGCGGAGGCCGCACTGACCAGCGGAGGCGACGACAGCGCGGTAGCGGATATGTGCGTCGAGGCCGCCTTCATCCGAGCCACCGTCACCGTCTTCGACGACGAGATCGACGGGCTCGACGAGGCAGTCGAGGGATGCATTGCACGCGCGAGCACACTGCGACCCTGGGTGTTGTGCGGAGCCGCCGACGTCGCATCCTTCCACGCGATCTACCGATTCGACTTCGACGAAGCTCGGCGATGGCAGAAATGGGCGCTGCCCTACCATCGGCGCTCCAACGGTCCGTTCAGCGTCATCTACGGATACTGCATGGCCGGCGTCGCCGCCCGAGAACAACTCGATCTACCGGCCGCGGAGGCCAGCTTCCGGCACGCCATGGATCTGGCAGCCGAAGAGGGTCTCGGCTACGGCACCCGGCTCACCGCAGCCCTACTCGGTGACCTGCTGTACGAACAGGGACACCTCGCGGAGGCGGACCGTCTCCTCGACCGCAGTCACACCTTGGGTGCCGAGGGCGGCACCGTCGACTTCATGCTGGCCACCTATGGCACGGGTGCACGACTGAAGTACCTGCTCGGACAGAACGACGCGGCAAAGTCGCGTCTCGACGAGGGCGCCCGACTGGCACAACAACTGCGCCTTCCCCGACTAGCCGCGCGGATCGACAACGAACGCGTCCGAGCCGGGATCGGAAAGTCTGCGTCCCGTACCCCGGACCTCGACCGCGAGAGTCGACACCACCGCAGCCGGGACAACGGCATCGCCGTCCTCACCTCGGAAATGGCGGAGGACTCGGCGATCCGGGAGGCACTGGCCTCACACCCCCACGTGCAGGACCTCGGGCCCGTATACGACAGGGCGCACGCCCTCGTCGAGTCGATCGACCGACGAGCCCGCCCGAGGGCATTCCTCAACGCCGCCCTGTTGCAAGTGGAAACCTTGGCCGCCGCGGGACGAGAGGACACCGCGCGGGCGGAACTGCTGCCGCTCGCCGAGCAGTGCGCTCGACTCGGGCTGATCCGGCCTCTGCTCGATGCCGGACCGGCGGTGAGCCGGTTGGCACGACGTCTCCGGACACATCTCCAGGACAGCGCGGGCACCGTCGTGTCACCCGAGTTGGATGAGTATCTCGCCGACCTGGGGAAACAGCCGACCTGACCGAACGAGTGGTCAGAAGGACACGGGATTGGTCAACGCCTGCAGGGCATATGCCGAAATCGAGAGAAGGGCGTTCCGGACCGAAGCGCGGCTTCGTGCGTCAACGTAGATGATCGGCACGTCGGCCGTGACCGCCAACGCGGCCCGGATGTCGTCCAGGGGGTATCGCGGGGCCTCGTCGAACTCGTTGACCGCCACCAGAAAGGGAAGTCCACGCGATTCGAAATAGTCGACAGTGGCGAAACTGTCGTCGAGTCGACGGGTGTCGATCAGAACGATCGCTCCGATCGCTCCGCGCACCAGATCGTCCCACATGAACCAAAACCGGTGCTGGCCCGGCGTTCCGAACAGATAGAGGATCAAATCCTCTGCCAGCGTGAGGCGCCCGAAATCCATCGCGACGGTGGTGGTGACCTTCTGCGGGGTTGCCGTGACGCTGTCGATCCCGGTACTCGTGTCGGTGACCATCGCCTCGGTCCGCAAGGGAACGATCTCGGACACCGATCCGACCAGCGTGGTCTTCCCGACACCGAATCCGCCGGTGATGACGATCTTGGCCGAGGTGACACGCGCAGGTAAGGGATTCGGCCCACGAGTACCGGCCGGCGGTAGTGCCGCTGGGATCATGACCGCGCTGCCGAACGGGGCCTGGCCTCGACCTCGGACCCGACGCGTTCGACCAGGACCGCCATCTCGTAACCGACCTGTCCGATGTCGCACTCCGCTGTGGTCAGGGCCGCCAGCTGCGAGCCGTCCCCGACACTCATCAACAACAGATACCCGTGCTGCATCTCGACGACCGACTGCAAGACACCACCGCCCTCGAAAAGGGTCGACACGCCGGCCGAGAGACTGGCCAACCCTGACGTGACCGCCGCGAGCTGTTCGGCTCGGTCGAGTGGCAGGTGCTCGCTTGCGGCCATCAGCAGACCGTCGGCCGAGACCAGCACGGCGTGCGTCACGCGGGGGACGTCGCGGGCGAAGTTCGATACCAACCAGCCCAGCGTGCCAGGACTTGTCACGAAGGTTCCTCCTGTTGTCATCGGTCCCGCGGACCGGGACGGGGCGAGTTGCCCGTCCTGCCTGCGCGGACACCGCTTTGGTGTTGCGTGAGCGTGGCGCGGATGGTTTCGGGTGTGCGGACTCGCCTGGACGTGGCGTCCGGCTCGTCGATACCGCCGGGGACCAGGCGTTGGCCAGGGACACGTTGTGGCAGCCCGTGGCGGGTGACCCGCTCAGGGGTCTGCTGCGCGGCCCGGCGGGCAGCAGACCACCCGGTATCCGCTCGCGTGATCCACTGTTGCGGAACATCGCTGTCGGTCTTGGTGGGGGCGGTCAACCATGGGGGAGCGATACTGGCGAAGATCGGGGTCTGCGCGGTCCCGTCGTCGCGGGTCTCCTCGGCAACCACCCGAGGCTGGAAGAAGGATGCCGTCCGAGTGGAGTCCAGACGATGTCGCGGCGCGGGCCCTTCGGAAGTCTTACTGTTCTCCGGGGTTGCCACGGATGGGGGTCGGGCGGCGGTAGTGATCCCGGTCGCCCCGGGTCGGCGTTGGGGAAGAGTACCTGTTACGGGACCCGCTGGTGCGCCGACACCCTCGACTCCGAGAGGTACCGGTTCTTGGCGTGCTCGCTGTCGCTGGACGGGGACTGGTTCGACCGTCGCAGGGAGGGCGCGGGTCTCCGGTGACGTGTGTGCGGGCTGCTGACCGGAACCCGGGGGACGTCCGCCGTAGCTGTCCTGGACCTCGGCGGTCGGTGCCGAGGTGAGCACATCACCGGAGATGTGGACCGACACGGTGATTCCCGCGTTGCGTGACCGGTCGAGTGTGCGGCGAAAGGTGATGGTGATGTTGTGCCTCTTGCTGAGTTCGCTGACGACGAAGAGTCCCATGCGACGTGCAGTGTCCGGGGTGACCTCGGCCGCCGCGGCGACGCGGTCGTTGACCTCGTGCAGGTCGGTCGCGGACATGCCGATTCCGCGGTCCACGATCTCGATCACGACACCGCCGTCGATGGTGCGCGCGCAGGTCGTCATCACCGCAGTGTCCGGCGGCGAGAAGTGCAGCGAATTGTCGAACAATTCGGCCAGGATATGCACGAGATCCCTTCCCGCCGTGCCGGTCAACGTCACCGGTGGTACCGGGCCGACCTGAACGCGCTGGTAGTCCTCCACCTCGGAAATCGACGCCCGCACGGCATCGCCCAGCGGGATGGGTGCCGGGCGGCTACGCCGGTTGTCGCTGCCCGCCAGGATCAGCAGGTTGTCGCCGTTGCGGCGCATCCGGGTGGCGAGGTGGTCGAGCCGGAACAGGTTGTCGAGGCGCTTGGGGTCGCGCTCTTCGAACTCGAGTTGCTCGATCATCTCGAGTTGCAGATCGATCAGTGACCTGCTGCGCCGTGCAAGCGTTTCGAAGACGTTGTTCATCTGCAGCCGCAGTTGCGCCTGCTCGCCGGCGAGCAACAGGGCCTGGCTGTGAATGTCATCGATGGCGCGAGCAAGCTGGCCGATCTCTTCCTGGGTGTGCACGTCGATGGGATCGACTGCCAACGTGGACGCGGCGGCACCGGCCTTGACTCGTCCGACCGCCTCCGGCAGGTCTGTGTGCGCCACCTGCAGGGCACCGCGGCGAAGTCTGCGTAGTGGCTCGAGCAGGGATCGTGCCACCATAACGGCGAGCAGAATCGCGGCGAGCAATAACGTCGTGACCACCGCCATGTCTCGCCACGCGCTGGCCCGCAACGCGTCCGACTTGGCCCCGACCACCTCCCGCAAACCTGCGGACGCCGAGGCGACTGCGCTGGAGTAGTCATCGACGCTGGCGAACAGCGAATACTTGAGACCGGTCAGTGCCTGCTCGGCGCTCTCACGGCGAGTAGCGTTCTGTAACAATGCGATTCGGTCGCTCACGCCTTTTCGGAGAGTCTCGATGGTCGGGTCACCGGGAGGATAGCGTTGCGCGACCTGGTCGAGCAGTGCGGACTCGGTGCGGAGGTCGGCCAGAAGATTGACGCTCTCGGATTCGAGAGTGGCATCGGATTCGCCGGTGAGAATTGCTGTCGATGCGACGACCGACAGGCCCTCGGCGGAGATCTGCTTCTGGGCTGCCCACAGATCCTCGAGACGCCCGGTCTCGACGACCAATTCGGGGTCGGCGATCGGCACGGTAATCGCGGTCACCGCGCTCGACAGACCGGAGCGGATGGACGCGAGTTGTTCGGTGAGTGCCGCCGTCGACGTGGGTCCCTGCTTGGCCTGTGCACTCAACGCTCGCGCACCGGCGAGGGCGGTCGCAAGGTGCGAAGCCGTGGTGTCGTCGAGCCGGGCCGACGTATTCGCTCGTTCCACTTCCCCGATGGATGCGTCGAGGTTGTCGATCATCGACACTGTGATCGCGCGTTGCGCGAGTGTTCCCATCACAACGGCCGCGTCCCCGTCCAATTCGACGAGCAGGGGAAGCATCTGGACCCGGTCGGCGACCGTCGTGAAGTCCGCGGCCGCCTCGAGTCCTTCCTGTACGCGGAGAGCACCGAGTCCCGCCGCAACCAGGAGAGGAACGGTCAACACGATCGCCATCTTCCATCGCAGCGACCAGCCTGCGATACCTGATGTCGGCCGCTGCTCGCGGGTCCGACGGAAGCCGACAACCGCGGCGGTTGTGCGACTCATCGTGTGCCTCTCGGGTCATGCGCCCCCGGAGAGGGCGCGGCGGAGCGCCGAGGTGGTGGCCGAAGCAATGGGCGGACCGTCCTCGTCACGTGCCCGGGAGGCTATGACAGAGACGGAGAAGCGCAGGAGAGATGCCGGGATGTCCGCATTCCACCGACACATAGGCTGAAGCTGTTCGGGAAAACCGAAAGAAGTAGACCGAACAACCGGTGTTTCGCCGAAACTGTCGCGCAGCGCCACGTCGAGGCCGGGTTACGTCGCGTATGGCTACCCGAGAGGGGTCAGTGTATCCACCGGACCACAACAACCACCCCCGGACCGCAACCGCATTCACCGTCGGTCGCCACGCGCCGTGCTGAACCACCGGGCAAGCGACTCCGTCGAGCTGTCCAGATCGGCGAAGTCCGGCGACTTTTCCTTCGCACTCACGATGGTCTGCAGTTCCACCGCCTGAGTCTTGCCGAGTTCGACACCCCACTGGTCGAACGAGTTGATGCCGCACAGTGCGCCTTCGACGAAGGTCTGATGTTCGTACAGTGCGATCAGTTGCCCGAGGATCGAGGGGGTGAGCTTGCGCGCCAGGATCGTCGTGGACGGACGGTTCCCGGGCATCACCTTGTGCGGAATCAAAGAGTCGGGGACACCATCAGCGGTGATCTCGTCGGTGGTGCGGCCGAACGCGAGGACCCGCCGCTGCGCGAGAAGGTTGCTGACGAGGATGTCGTGCATGCTGCCCCGGCCGTCGATCGTGGGCAGGTCCTCGGTGGGATCGGCGAAGCCGAGAAAATCGACCGGTATGAGCCGGGTGCCTTGGTGAAGCAACTGGTAGAACGCATGTTGCCCCTTGGTGCCAGGCTCGCCCCACCAGATGGAACCGGTCGCGGTAGCAACCGGAGCCCCGTTCAGCTGCACCGCTTTACCGTTGGATTCCATGGTCAGTTGCTGCAGATAGGCCGGAAACCGGTCGAGGTCGTTCGAATACGGCAGCACCGCACGGGTTTCGGCGCCGAAGAAGTTCGAGTACCAAAATCCGAGGAGCCCGAGCAGCACCGGGGCGTTCGCCTCCAAGGGCGCCTCGGCGAAATGCCGGTCCACGGTGTGCATCCCGGCAAGGAACTGACCGAATGCGTCCCTGCCGATCGCGGCCATCACCGCCAGCCCGATCGCGGACCCGACGGAGTAGCGTCCGCCGACCCAGTCCCAGAACTCGAACATGTTGCCGGGGTCGATCCCGAACTCGGCTACTTTCGCGGCATTGGTGGACACGGCGACGAAGTGCCGGGCGACCGCATCCTCACCGAGCGCGGTGGTCAGCCACCGCCGGGCGGCGGTGGCGTTGGTGAGGGTTTCGATGGTGGTGAACGTTTTCGACGCCACGACGAACAACGTGGTCGCCGGGTCGAGATCGCCGAGCACCGCAACCAGGTCGGTGGGGTCGACATTCGAGACGAACCGGACCGTAATGCCGGCCTCGGAGTAGTGGCGCAGCGCGCCGCACACCATGCGCGGCCCCAGATCGGAGCCGCCGATGCCGATGTTGACCACCGTGGTGATGCGCTCACCGGTGACCCCGCGCCACTGTCCGCTGCGGATGCGGTCGGTGAACTCGCCCATTCGGTCGAGCACTTCGTGCACGTCGGCGACCACGTCGCGGCCATCCGCCCGTAGTTCCGAGGGCCGGGGCAGACGCAGCGCGGTGTGCAGGACCGCCCGGTCCTCGGTGGTGTTGACGCGTTCTCCGCGCAGCATACGGTCGCGGTGTTCTTCCAGGCCCACTGCGCGGGCGAGGTCGGTCAGCAACCCGAGGGTTCTCCGGTCGATCCGGTGCAGGCTGTAGTCGATGAACAGGTCACCGGCGGTAACGGTGAGGTCGCGACCGCGATCGGGGTCGGTGTCGAACAACTCCCGCAGGTGCAGGTCGGCCACGTCGGCGTGATGGGCCTGTAGCTTCTGCCATTCGGGGGAGCGGGTGACGTCAGATTGGGTCGAGATCGTCACGGTTCAGGCGATCCCGGCGGGTTCTGCGGACCGGACGGCGTGCCCACCGAACTGGTTGCGCAATGCCGCCACCGCCTTCATCGCGGGGGAGTCGTCCTGGCGGGACGCGAAGCGGGCGAACAGTGCGGCGGAGATCACCGGTGCGGGGACCGCGTGGGCGATGGCTTCTTCGACGGTCCAGCGGCCTTCGCCGGAATCCTCGGTGTACCCGGAGATCGCGGCCAGGTCGGGATCGTCGGACAGGGCTTGCACCAGGAGGTCGAGCAGCCAGGAGCGGACCACGGTGCCCTTGGACCACGCGCGCAGGACGGCAGGTACGTCGACGATGGATTCTTCCGCCGCCAGCAGTTCGTACCCCTCGGCGTAGGCCTGCATCAGCCCGTATTCGATGCCGTTGTGCACCATCTTCGCGTAGTGGCCGGCGCCGACCGGGCCGGCGTGGACGAAGGAGTCCTCCCGGTCCCCGTCCGGTCGCAGCGCGTCGAAGACCGGCATCAGCCGGTCGATGTCGGCGGCGTCACCGCCGGCCATCAGTGCGTATCCGTTCCGTCGCCCCCACACTCCGCCGGAGACGCCGCAGTCGAGGTAGCGGATGCCGTGTTCGGCGAGGATGTCCGCGTTGAGCTTGTCGTCGGTGAACCGGGAGTTGCCGCCGTCGACGACGAGGTCACCGGGCGCGAGCAGCCGCGAAAGCTGCCCGATCACCTGGCGGGTCGGCGCACCGGCGGGCACCATCACCCACACCGCACGCGGCGCCGGAAGCGATTCGACCAACGCTTCGAGGCTGTCCACATCGCTGTCGGCGGCGTTCGGGTCGTATCCGATCGCCTCGAGTCCGCGTTCACGCAACCGCTCACGCATGTTCAGCCCCATTTTGCCCAGACCGACCAGTCCCAGTTTCATCGTCACCGTTCCACTTTCAATTTTCGAGTGCCTTGCCGAGGTCTATGTCTACGGGGGTTTCGGGGCCGCCTCACCTGACCGGACGGGCAGCTGACACTGGCCGCTCGGCCAAGTGCATTACCTCGCCGCGCCTTCGACACTGGTAGTCGACGCATTGTCCGAATGCGCGTGTGGTGGAGCGAAAGACGGAGTGCAACAGAAGTGACCGTGTCTGAAGTGCAGGAGTGGGACCCGCTGGCAGCGGGCTCGGACGGCCGGTTGGGTGAGGCGTTGATCGGCGATATCGGTCAGGTCACCGAACCGGCGTCGATGGTGATCTTCGGGATCACCGGGGATCTCTCGCGCAAGAAACTGATTCCGGCCATCTACGACCTCGCGCACGGTGGCCAGCTACCACCGGACTTCGATCTGATCGGATTCGCCCGCGACAGCACCGACGCCGAAACCCGGCTGCGCGAGGCGGTGATCGCGCACGCGCGCACACCCTTCGACCCTGCGGTGTGGAACGAGCTGGCCGAGCGGATCCACCTCGTGCAGGGGTCGTTCGACGACACCGCCGCGTTCGCCCGGCTCGCCGCCCGGCTGGCCGAGCTCGATGCCCGCCGCGGCAAGCCCGGCAACTACGTCTTCTACCTGTCCATCCCGCCGTCGACGTTCGCCACGGTCTGCGATCAGCTCGCGATCACCGGCCTGAACCGGGATGCCCACGGATGGCGCCGGGTGGTGGTGGAAAAACCTTTCGGGCACGACCTCGCCAGCTCGCAGACCCTCGGTGTCGCACTGGAACGAGTGTTTCCACCATCCTCGATCTACCGCATCGACCACTACCTGGGCAAGGAAACCGTGCAGAACATCCTCGCGCTGCGCTTCGCGAACGGAATGTTCGAGCCACTGTGGAACAACCGGCACATCGACCACGTGCAGATCACCATGGCCGAGAACGTCGGCGTGACCGGGCGCGCCGGGTACTACGACGGCGTCGGCGCCGCCCGCGACGTCATCCAGAACCACCTGCTGCAACTGTTGGCGCTGATCGCGATGGAAGAACCCGTCGCGTTCGACGCCGACAGCATCGCCGCAGAGAAGATCAAGATCCTCTCCGCCACCGAACTCCTCGGACCGCTCGCGGAGACAACGGCCCGCGGCCAATACGGTGCCGGAGTGGAGAACGGCGTTCCCGTACCAGGATTGGCTGACGAGGCAGGCTTCCCCGCCGACTCGACGACCGAGACCTTCGCGGCCCTGACAGTGGGCATCGCGACCCGCCGGTGGGCCGGCGTGCCGTTCTTCATCCGCACCGGCAAACGCCTGGCACGGCGCACCACCGAGATCGCGGTGACCTTCACACCCCCCGCCCACGGCTCACCCGCGGCCCGGGCCGCGGCGGTCTCGAACGTGCTCGTGTTCCGGGTCCAGCCGGACGACGGCATCGAGTTGCACATCGGCGCCAAACGTCCGGGCGGCGGCATGCACATTCAGCCGGTCAGCCTCGGGATGGACTTCCGGTCGGTGTTCGACCCGGCACCGGAGGCCTACGAGCGGCTGATCAGTGACGTGCTCCGCGGGGACGCCACCCTCTTTCCCCGCCGTGAGGAGGTCGAATGGTCCTGGCGGATCATCGATCCGCTCCTCGAACACTGGGCCGCCACGGGTCGCCCAGAGGACTATCCGTCTGGTGCGTCCGGCCCGGAGTCCGCGGAACGGATCCTCAGCCGGACCGGCCGGTCGTGGCGCCAGCTCTGACCCCTCCGGGCAGGTAGATGCGCGAGGTGGGACCGACGGAGGGGTTCAAGTCCCACCCACGCGGACGGCAGCTCAACCGGACTTCGACGATCTCGATGCCGCCGGTGCTCGTTGCGGATGCTCCTCGGCCCCACCGGACCCAGCTGGGGACCTGCTCTGCGTGTTGAGAGCGAACTCCGTTGACGCGATGGCTGCGGAACGGTCCTCGAACACCGCTCCACGCTCACTCAGTGACAGCACCACACCATACGGCGAAAGGCCCCGAACACGAACATGTTCGGGGCCTTTCGTGCACGCAGGACTACTTGGTAAGGGCGTCCTTGAGGGCCTTCGCCGCCGCGGCGGGGTCCTCGGCGCTGTAGATGGCACCACCGGCGACGGCGACGGCGGCACCGGCGTCACGGACGGCGGCGATGGTGTCGACCTTCACGCCACCGGCGACGGAGAACGGGACACCGGCGATCTTGCCGTCGTCGAGGAGGGTCTGGATCGAGTACCCGGGCTGGGCCTGCTCGTCGAGGCCGGCGTGGATCTCGACGAACGCGACACCGAGCTTGGCGATCTCGCGGGCTCGCTCGACACGGTTCTCGACGCCGATCAGATCGGCGACGACCTTCTTGCCGTGCTTCTGCCCTGCCTCGACGGCACCCTTGATGGTGGCATCACCGGCGGCGCCGAGGACGGTGACCAGGTCTGCGCCGGCGGAGAAGGCCAGGTCGGCCTCGAGGAAGCCGGCGTCGGCGGTCTTGAGGTCGGCGAAGACCTCCTTGTCCGGGTGCGCCGCCTTGATCGCGCTGATGGCGCTGAGGCCGGCGCTCTTGATCAGCGGGGTTCCGAGTTCGATGATGTCGACGTACGGGGCGACCTTGTTGGTCAGGGCCAGCGCGTCGGCGGTGGTGAGCAGATCGACTGCAACCTGCAGCTTCGTCATGTGTTTCTCCTGGTTATCTTCTGTTGGGGATTTGGGGTAGGGGTCGCTCAGCCGATGTTGGCGTGGCGTTCCCACAGCCGCTCGGCGGTCTGATCGACGTTGTGCCACAGCGCCTGGAACAGGGCGTCGAAGGCGAGGAGCACGGACTGCTCGAACAGGCTGCCCGCGTACTGGGCGGTGATGGCGGCGCTGTGGTCCTGCTTGTCGGCCGCGGGCAGGAGCAGGACCTCGTCGGCGCGCCGGGCGAGCGGCGAGTCCGGAGCGGTGGTGACGGCCAGCACCGAGGCACCCACCGTCTTCGCGGTATCGGCGGCGCCGACCACCGAGGCGGTGGTGCCCGACCCGGAGACAGCGATCAGCACATCGCCGCCGCCGACGGCGGGGGCGGTGACCTCCCCGGCCACGTGGACGCGCAGGCCAAGGTGCATCAGCCGCATCGCGGCCATCTGGACGGCCAGGCCGCTGCGCCCGTTGCCGATCACGAACACTGCGCGCGCGGACGTGATGAGCGAACCGGCGCGGTCCCACTGTTCTGCGGCAACGGAATTGAGCAGGCGCACGTTCTCGTCGAGCACAATGCGGCGCCCGTCACTGAACCGTGTGCGTGTCTGCTCGACGGTGACGGTCATGGTCCTCCTCGGTATAGCCGTTCTGGGTGTGAGAACAAGGCTGCCGACCCCGAGGCGATCGGGCACCCGGCCGGCCGGCCGGTTCGGGCTGGCCGGTTGGCCAGTGCCTTCTCGCGGCTACCGGCCATACTGTGGACGGGTGGTAAGCGTGGAGGACTCGGTTCGGTTGCAGGGCGATGCCTGGGTGGAGATGCGGAAGGTGATCACGGGACCGCTCCCGGACATCGCGGCCCGCTTCTCCCGGTTCCTTGGCCGATGGTGGCCGCACGACGCCCTGGTGATCTTCACCCGTGAATGCACCGGACGTCCCCGCAAAGTCGCCGGAAACCGCGAGATCGTCGACCGGGTGACCATCGACGAACTCGACGAGATCAAACAATCCATCGAACCCGGTGGTCTCTTTGCCGGAATCCGTTCGCTGGGAGGTGGACGCCGCCGAGTCTGGGCGGCCCGCGACTCCGGCGACACCCTGCTCGTCCTGGTCCCGCGGCCCTCTCAGGCAGGCGCACCCGACCCCGATGAGGTCGCAGCCGTGTTCGGGATCGTCGCGACCTCCATCCAGCACCAGGTGGCACAGGCCAGCCCCGACTATCTCGCCGAGTCACGGGCAGCGTCGAGTGAACGCGCCCGCACCATCGCCGAACTGACCGAGGTCCACGAGGCGACCCTGTCGTCGATCCTCGGAACCCTTCGCTCGAACGACCTCGACGACCGGAGATCCCGCATCACCGCGAGTGAGACCGCATCGGCCGCACTGATCGCGCTGCGGTCCGCGGGTGCCGCCGACCGCGCCCACTCCGAGGAGGCGGTCACCACCGCGTTCGCCAGACTGCAAGGCGAACTACGCCCCCTGCTACGTCACCGCGACGTCGACGTCGACTACGTCGACCCACCCGCCGACGGCCGCCCCCTCCCCGGTGAGGTGGCGCACGCGGCGCGGGCGATGGTCCGCGCCATCGTCCTGGCCTTCACCGCCCAACCGGTGCTGACCCGAATGCGGATCGCGTGGGACTGCGACGGCGACAATGTCCTCATCGAGGTCCGCGACCAGGGACCCGGCGAAATCGACCGAACAGCCCTCACACGCCAGCTGGCCGGACGGCTGCACACCTTGCGTGGTGGGATCGACATCGAATCCATTGCCGGATGGGGGAGCCGGGTCACCCTGACCATCCCCCTGGATCCCCCGGCCGTGCGCCCGGACGAGCACCTGCTGTCCACACTGAACCCCCGCGAACTCGAAGTCCTCGCCCACCTCGCAATGGGAAAACGCAACCGCGCCATCGCCGAAGAACTCGGAATCAGCCAGAGCACCATCAAGTTCCACGTCGCCAGCGTGCTCAAGAAACTCGACGTCGCCAACCGTGGGGAAGCCAGCGCGATCGGGATCCGGGCGGGGATTGTCTCCGGCGAGGCACATCCAGCGCCCGGCCCAGGCTAGAGACCACAACCCATCTAGGCGGCGTACGCCCAGGTCAACCGTGCCGCGGTTGCGTCGACGCAACATTGACCGGCATTATGTCAGTGCCTGAGGCAGTAGCCGAGGGAAGTGGTTCGTGTAGGAGGTCTCCGGGGCGTAAGTACCCCTGTAGGCAGCCCCACCAAGCGGTTTCCAGCCTTGCGCGCCCACCTCGCACGAGGGCCTCTCCGATCCGGAGGGGCTTTCTTCGTCTCTTCAGAGCCTCACCACGGTGATGCGGTGCGCGATCTTCGCCCGCATGCTGCCACTTCGCCCCCAGGCCCACGCATGCACGTTTCAACAACGGGTTGGTGGTTCGGTGGGAGTGTCAGGTTTCGGTGGACAAAGCTCTGGCCAATCAGTTTTGTTCTTACACGGTCTGATTCGTCCTTCGAACGTGCGTGTATACGCATTGAGAGCCGGTTCCGGGGCCGTGCCCGGCACGGTGCTGTCCGCCGGCCCGGGCGACGAACTGCAAGGTGCGCGGCGGCTCGGTCCACGGCTCGTCGCCTGCACAGTCAACTTCTCGTTGGCTTCAGGCACGGTATCGCTGAATGTCATCCGCAGACAGAGGATTACGTGATCGACACGGATTGGGCTCCGGGCGGGATCGTCATGAATGCCGGTCTCACCGCACGGCACCTTTCGGGGCATGTCAAGTCGTAACGTGTCCGGCGGCTGCCCTATCGCGCACCGTGGGGTCCGTGTCGCTTGGATGAGACGGTTTGAACTGACGTTTCTGGCTTACCGTGGCGGTATGAGAGGTGATGAGGCTCGCGTGGCCCGGGACTTCGCGGGGTGGTTGTCGTCTCAGGGGTGGACGGTGCGTACCGATGCGGATTTCGTCGACATTGTTGCAGAGAAGGACGGGCGCCGGCTCTACGTCGAGGTCAAGGGTGCGACGACCGCGCCGGGTTTGGACGTCGATACCGCTATCGGGCAGCTGGTGCGGCGGATGCCGAGCGAACCGGATCAGTCGGTGTCGTTTGCGTTGGTCGTTCGTGACGAGCCGCGATCGGTGGAGGCGGCGGTGCGGGCACCTCAGCGGATTCTGGATCTGTGGGGGATGGCGCTGTATGCGGTCGATGAGGACGGTGGGGTGCGGCAGCTCTTCGGCCGCGCATGAAGACTGTCTTTTGCACGGGACGGGGCCACGGCCAGCCGGGTAGCCGGTAGCATCAGTGAGCCGATCCGTCGGGTAGGGCGGGCGCGCGGGCCTGGGTTTGGGCAGGACCTTTGGGCAACCGGGTCAGACTGGGTGTGTAGCGCATGGCCGTCCGAAAGGGTTGTGAGACAGAACTCCTCGACACACCGGTGCCACTTCTGATGCCGCGGGAGGATCGGGCAGCGGCAGACCGGCCGGGGCTGTGATCGGTTCGGCACCACGGCCACAGTGCGTGTCGGTGCGGTGATGCCTTGGCTCGACATCGGTGGGACCGGGAGCAACCCCGGATGTTCTACCCGTGCCCTCTCGAAAGAGGCGGTAGGGCGTGCACATGATCGTAGCGACACGGCGGACGTTGCTGAAGGAAATCGCTCGAAAGTAACTGGCATCACATCCTCCGTCTCGTTCGCCATCGTCGCCGACGATGGGCAGGTGCCGGATCCACCTCTTCCGCGAAGTTGACGCGTACGGGTTCCGAGGGCGGTTCGACCACATCGCACCCCGGTATTTCGGTCGGGTACGGCGCGGGCTCGGAAACGTAGGCGTACGCGCCGTTGGCAGTGGGCTCACCGGTCCCAGGGTCGTTCAACAGGCCGGCAACCACAGTTCCGACTACAACCGTCGCGATGACGACAACGTCGAACCATCTGCTCTCGCGTCATCACACGTCGACCAGCAGCGTGTCTCTTCCGCCGTCGGCGAGCGCACGGTAGTAACGCAGCGCGACCACCTCCGCGACGGCCAGGACCATGAGCTCGAGCCTCAAGCCCATCAGCCGACGCAGCTGCAGTGCCGGCCGATCGTCGGGACGCCGCCGGATCGCAGCAGCTCCGCCAGCATCCGCGCCTGGTTGTTCCTCGGCGACGAACAGTCGCAGGGCGGTTGCGTAGTCGGGGTCACCCGCGGCGTCTGCCTTGACGACTAGGTGGGCACCGTCGCCGCTCTCTCCCACCTGGAACTTCCGCAGACTCCGTGCCACCGCCGAATGCAGCTGGCAACTGAGGGACCAGTCCGGCTCGGGCTCCGTTGCCCGCCGCGCGGCCTGGGCCGCGAAGTCAGCGCACCTGGTCTCCGACGTGCTCATACAGAAAGGGAGCGAAGAAATCTGATCAATGACCGGTCAGCGATCTCGTTCCGGGCGAGCGTCGCCGACGGTCGGACATGTGATCGGTGGTTCCCCTTGCGGTGCAGCGGGCACAGCACGCCTGCCGTTGATCCTGCGGCGATTCATCCGATCGCGCTGAACGAGAAGTGACCAGCGGTCGCCGATCACCTCGACGGCGGCGTTGATCGCGCACCCCGGGCGCGGCTGTCCAGCTTTCGGTCTCACCGTCCCGTGTATGGCACTTGCGACCCGCCACCACTTGTTACGGTGACGCCTACCACACGCGAACTGCTTCCTGGGAGATGCTGATGTCCGACACCACCTGCCACATGTCGATCTCGCTCGACGGCTTCGTCGCCGGACCCGAGCAGAGTCGGGACAATCCGCTGGGCAAGCGCGGCGGCGAGCTGCACGGCTGGCATATCGGTGACCCGCGCGCGACCGAAGCCGACAGGACAGCCAATGGATGGCTCATGCGCCCTCGCGGCGCCTACGTCATGGGTCGCAACATGTTCGGGCCGATCCGCGGTGAGTGGAACGAGGCGTGGGACGGATGGTGGGGATCCGAGCCGCCCTACCACGCCCCGGTCTTCGTGCTCACTCACCACGCACGCGAACCGATCGAGATGGAGGGCGGGACCACCTTCCACTTCGTCACCGAGGGGTTCGACGCCGCCTACCCGCGGGCGCTCGAAGCGGCCGACGGCAAGGGTGTGGACATCGCCGGTGGCGCTTCGACAGTCCGACAGGCACTCAATGCCGGCGTGATCGATGAACTCACCCTCGACATCGCACCCGTCCTACTCGGCGGCGGCGAGCGCATGTTCGATGGCGTTGAGACGTTCGGCTTCGAGCCCGTCGAGGTGCTCCACTCACCGCTAGCCACCCATATCCGTTATCGCAGAGGCAGCGCCGGTTGAGCAGCAACTGCCCTTCGTGCGTCTCAATCGGGATCGCTGACCGGTCACCGAATCGATCGGTTGCAGTCGGATACGCATACGCTCGATAGATGGTGCGCACCGTGGTGTTCGATCCGACTGAGCGGGAACTGTTCGATGACCAGCGGCAACGGTTCGACTGGACGCTCCTGCAGACAGGGTTCGTGTTCCGGTACGCCGCTCGGTTCCAGCTCGATAGCGCGTGCACGCGACTCACAGACCTCGGCTACCTGGTGCATGAGGTCGACGCTCAGGAATGGGCCTGCGTTGAGGACATGCACACCGCGTTCGCGGCATCGATGTCGTTCCCGGACTACTACGGAAAGAACCTCGATGCGTTCGGCGACGTCCTCAGCGATGTCGCGACCTTCAGCTACGGCAGCGACCCTGCGACGGCGGGCACCGTCCTCGCGATCGCGGACTTCGACGTGCTGCTGCAGATCGACCATCGCACAGGCCGGAAGATCCTGGAGATCTGCGCACGGCAGGCACGCCTGGCGGCTCTCTATGGGCACCCCATGCTGTGCTTGGTCGAGACAACTGCGTCGGATCTCGGGACCGTAGGAGGCACCGACGTCTACGCAGGCACGGTGTGGGACACACCTCCGGACCCGCCGGATCCCTTCGACGAAGCCGACGTTCTCGAATTCGGATTCCAGATTTATGCCACGGAGGGTGAGGCCGCCGACTATGTGTCCGCACTCGACCAAGTGATCGCACCCGTTCTCGGCGAGATAGGCCGGTGGCAGATCCTCGACCCCACACTCGCATCGGAGAATGCAGTCCGCTTTCACCAAGAACATCCCAGCCCACGACAACAGCCCGGCCAGCAACTCTGGGACGTCTTCGTCGGTGTCCGCGGCGTGGGAGACGCCATGATGCTCGGTGAAGAAGTCTTTCACGCCGTGGAGCGGGCGGGCATGCTCTTCGAGCAGATGTCGCAGATCTTGTACAACAACGGCTACCAGGAAGCGGCCTTCGAGAAGTATCGGGAGTTGGCCGACTTCCCGAACGGCTGATTGGCCACCGCGAATTTGGCTCGCAATTGGATGGCTATCCGTCAGGCTCGTCCCCGAGACCCACACATTTACGCGTTTCTCCCTGATCGATACGGCTCGACATTACTCGGATCAAAGTGACTCGGTCCACCACCGGCTACAGTCGGTTCTGAGGCGGAAATCTCGAAGTCGCCCATCGTCACTGTGTCCCGCCAACGGCACTGACCGCCAGGATGATTCGCTCTAGTTCTGCGTGAAACTCGATGCGGAATGAGTTGGGAACTCCGGGAGGAATCGTGTCGGCCTGCCGAGATCGGTGATGGGTTGGGCACGTGAATTGGCGGTACGGGTGAGCCTTTTGATTACCGGGAGTGCTCGCCTGCCGTTACTGTGTGCGTTCGACGATTGCCCGGCGACGAAGGAGACACATGACGGTATCACCGAAGGGTTCTGACGGTTCGGCGAAGAACACGACCAAGCAGATTCGTAAGTGGGCGGTCGGGGAGGGTTTGGAGGTGTCCTCCCGTGGCCGGATTTCGGCCGAGATCGAGCAAGCCTTCCACGACGCTCACGCGAAGAAGGCTCAGACGGAGACCGCTTCGGTGAAGAAGGCGGCCGCGACGAAGTCGCCAGTGGCGAGGACGGTCGTGAGTAAGGCGTCGGCGAAGAAGTCGTCCGGGGAAATTCGTGAGTGGGCGATCGGGGAGGGTTTGGAGGTGTCCTCCCGTGGCCGGATTTCGGCCGAGATCGAACGAGCCTTCTATGCCGCTCACGCAAAGAAGGCTCAGGTCGAACCGGCTTCCGTGAAGAAGACGGCCGCGACGAAGACGGCCGTAAAGAAGACCGTCGTAAAGAAGCCGCCGGTCACGGCGAAGGCGGCCGCGGAGAAGCAGATCACTGCGAAGGCTCCGGCGAAGGGTGCGGCGAGCAAGGTTCCGGCGAAGCGGTCGTCCTGGGAGATTCGTGAGTGGGCGGTCGGGGAGGATTTGGAGGTGTCCCTGCGTGGCCGGATTTCGGCCGAGATCGAGCGGGCCTTCCACGACGCTCACGCGAAGAAGGCTCAGGTCGAACCAGCGCCGGTAAAGAAGACGGCCGCAGAAAAGACAGCTACGAAGAAGGCGGCGGCTCCGGTCAAGCAGGCGGCGACCACCGCTCCGGCGGAGCAGAAGCGCAAGAAGAAGGCGCCTGAACAGAAGACGCCGGTAAGGAAGGAATCCGCGACGAAGACGGCCGCGAACAAGACATCCGCGTCGACGGCTCGAGTGAAGAGTGCGCCGGTGAGTACGGCTCCAGCGAAGACGACGACCACGGAGATACGTCAGTGGGCGATCCGAGAGGGTCACGTTGTGTCCTTCCGCGGCAGGATTCCCGCTGAGATCGAGCGGGCCTTCCACGACTCTCAGGCAGCGAAGGTTCGGACAAAAACTGCGAAGGCCAGGAAAGCTTCCGCGACGAAAGCGGTCAGCAAGACGTCCGCGTCGACGGGTCCGGTGAAGAAGACGGTGGCGAGCAAGGCCCCTGCGACGAAGGCGTCCGCGAAGTCGCCTGCGGAGAAGGCTTCGGTGCAGAGTGCTTCGGTGAGTAAGACTTCGGCGAGGAGGACGTCCAGGGAGATTCGCCGGTGGGCGATCGGGGAGGGTTTGGAGGTGTCCTTACGTGGCCGGATTCCGGCTGAACTCGAGCGGGCCTTCCATGACGCTCAGGAACAGGTTCCGGTCGCGTGAGTTGTGACATGCACTGATGGCCATCCTGGCGCGAAGGGCTATGAGCCTGTGGGAATCCCGATCATCGGGGTCCTGCGCTGAGTGGTTGTTCGACACCGCTGTGGCGGCTCTGGGTTGAGGTTATCCCGGCGGCACCTGACGTGACCGGCGCGGGAGTTGATGGGGCACAGGTGTTCCGGTCCAGGGCACCCCTGATCGTGATGTGCATGGTTCTTCGGGTGCGGCGGGAGACTTGTATGCCGCGGTGGGTGTGACCGGGTGCCGGCACATAGAGGACTTCGCGCACGATGACGGGTCGCCGGGTCGTCTCGGACAACTGACGAGGTGATCGTCGATCCCCGCTCTGGGGAACTACCGGTGGCCGCGGTTGCCGCCATTTGAGCATCTGTCGGTGACACGATGTGTGGGTGGGGAGACAGAGCGGGATCTTCGGGGTTGTGGGTGTGGTCGTCGGGCTGGTGGCGGTGATGGTGTTCGCGTCGATTCCCGCGCGGCCGTACACGGTGGCGTCGTCGTTCCAGCCGGGGTGGACCGATCCGTCGATTGTGGTGGCGATCGTGCTCGTCGGCGCCGCGGTGGCCGGGGCCGGTTGCGGGATGGTGCTGTGGCTGTCCGGGTGGCGGGTGGTGCGGGATACGGCGAGTGAGGAGGAACGCCGCGGTCGGCGCACGTTCCTGCTGGGCCGGACCGTCGCCGCGGCCCTGGTTGGTGTCACCGTGGGGTTGTCGCCGATGCTGGTGTTGCTGTATGTCGTGTTCACGGCCACTGTGGGCATCGCGGTGGAGTGGGCATCGGTGTTGGTGGTCTATGCCGGCAGCGGAGTGCTGGCGTACGGGTGCGCGCTGCTGGGTGTGTGGTGGGTGTTGGCATCGGCGGGTGATGATCGGCGCGCGGGGACCGTGCGGATGCTGGCGGTGTTGCTGCCGGTCGGTGCGCTGGCGGCGACTACCGCGGGTGTGGGCGCGGCTGGGCTGTTCGGGTATTCCACCGTCCCTGCGACGTTCGTGTGCGTCGTCGAGGTGGTGGCCGCCGTGCTGACGGCCACCGTGGCGTTGGCTCGGTTGCTGACCCGGGTCCCGGCCCCGGCCGCAGGTACCGGCACCGGGTGACCGCGGCCCGACTCATCGGCTTCCTCGACCGCCCGCCGAGGTCGTCTCCGCGCCGGCCGAGGAACGGTGAGCCCCTTGTCGTGGCGGGCCGGGGTGCGTCGTTCGCCTTTAGGGGTTATTCGGTGATGGTGGGCGGTTCGGTCAGGAACGGGCGTACCTCGAGCCATTCGTGGATGGGTTTCCCGCCGGCTCCGGGGGCGGCCGACAGCTCGCCGGCCAGCTCGAGCGCCCGCCGGTGGGTGTGGACGTCGATGATCATCCAGCCGGCGATGAGGTCCTTGGTTTCGGGGAAGGGGCCGTCGGTGACCGGTGGGCGGCCTTCGCCGTCGTAGCGGACGAACAGTCCGTCGGGGGAGAGCGCTTGCCCGTCGACGAACTCGCCGGTGCATTCGAGGCGGTCGGCGAAGTCCTGCATGTACTGGATGTGGGCGGAAATTTCCTCCGGGCTCCACTGGTCCATCGGAACGTCGTTGACCGGAGTTGGGGCGCCGCGGTAGTGCTTGAGCAGCAGGTACTTGGCCATGGTGTCTCCTCGGTGGTGCGGACCATTGTGGTCGCGTTCAGTGCAGGGACGGAGCCGGTGCCAGGTTCTCGACATCGCCGCCAAGGAATTTCTCGGGGGTCTCCTATGCGACGCCGCCCAACACCCGGAGCAACCCCTCAACCCACCGATGTCATCGAGATCGGCACCCTGGGGGGCACGACATCGCGCCGACGCGGGCAGCTGCGACGACCTCGGTCTCGCGCCGCAATCGCGGTGGTCACGGAACTCACCGAACCTGGCGTCCTGCGTGCGCCATCGTGGCGATGCGATGCTGCCGGTGCCGTCGTCGCCCGTGGTTAGGGTGCGGCTGCGCGTTGGCAGTTGGGGCAGTGGGTTTCGTCGGTGTGGGTGACGGTGATGTGCCGGGGGATCAGGGCGGCGAGGAGCCGCGGGTGGATGCGGGGGTGGGTCAGGGGGAGGTCCAACGGTTGCCCGGTGCGGTCGTGGGCGACGGTGATGGCATTGTCGCAGTCCCAGAGCGCGAGGGCGTGGTCGTCGTTGTAGGCGGTGCGGTAGCGGATGCCGTCGACTTTCGTTGCGGCAGGTTGGTCTTCGAAGATCGCCCTCGCCCATTGTTGGGTGAGGCCGCGGTGTTCGTTGCCGGCGGCGAGGGCGGGCAGCGCCCCGATCGCCAGGGCTGCTCCGGGGGTGGTGAGGTCATAGGTGACGATGTCGCGGACCGGGCGGACCTGGGTGATCCGCCAGTGCGGGCACAGGGCGGCGACCCCGGCCTCACCGAACACCTCGCAGGCGCTGGTGGCGAGGTCCACAGCCAGGTACAGCACCGCCCGCCCGTTCGGGTCCATGGCGGGTGGGGTGGGGGTGTGGTGGTCGAAGCGGGCCAGTGGCCCGAATCGGCGGAAGGTGATCCCGTTCGGGGTGAACCGATCCCGGTGGTAGATCCGGAACCACGGCGCGTTGGTGGGGTCGGTGGGTGTCCAGGTCCAGCGGTGATCCGCCGAGGGCAGTGGCCGGACCGGGGCGGGGAGGGGCTTTACCATCCGGCGGCGGTCAGGCCGGTCGCGACGGTGATGACGTGGTCGCTGTCGCGGGCCATTTCCTGGGCGGGGGTGCGGCCGGCGAAGGTGGTGTTGGGGCGGGTCATCCACCGCGAGAGGCTGACTTCACCGCCGGGGAATGCGCGGGTGAGGCGGTCGAGGTCGGGCAGGACGGGATCGGCCCGGTCGGGGGTGAACTGCCAGGTCGGGAACCGCCATTCCCGCCCGTCCTTGAGTCCGATGAGCCGTCCGTCGGCGGCCATGTCGGACACCGTCTGCCGGGAGACGCCGAGGATGTCCGCGACCTGGGTGCGGGTGAAGGAGGCGGCGAGTTGCGCGCGCCGTTGATCGACCTGCAACTGCAGGTTCTCCTCCTCCAGCGTGACGGTCTGCGCGGGGGTCGGTGCCGGCCCCCATTCGTCGTCGGGGACGCTCGCGAGGTGACCGGCAGGCGCGGACACCGGCAAGGAATCAGCGGGGGTGTTCGGGGCGGACTGCTCTTCCCGCAGGATCTGCGCGGCGATCTCGAGTGCCTCCACCTTGGTCTGAACGACCCGTGCCGGTGACCGCGGTGCCGGGGTGGTGATGGTGAGTTCGGTGACCCGCGACCACGCGAGGGCGCCGCCGTCCTCGGCGACGGTCACCTTCCAGCCACCGGCGCGGTGGCGGCGACCGGCGAGGTGGCGTGGTGCCCGCACATAGGGGGTGGTGTGCGGTGTGTGTCGTCGTGTCCCGGGCATGGTGCACCTCCTCCGGCCTTATTGTACGGGTAATGCGGGATACGCGGGAAGTGCGGACATGTTGGAGGACGGGGGACCCAGTGAACGCCGGGGTACCGGCTGGACGTTGCCGGCGCCGCAGCCGTGCAGGAAGGACAGCCTGGCAGCTGTCCATGGGAAGGCTTGGCAGCTGTCCATGGGGAGGTCACTTCACCGGCACATGTCTTGTATTCGATCCGATGAGATCGGCAGAGTGCGTGTCATCCCTGCTGGACACGTCGCGCACGGATGAGCGCGGTGGTGCGGGTGTACAGCAGACTTGGCACATGACGGATCCGCTGTATGTCGACCTCATCGAACGTCTCGGTTGGGCTGTCGCCCGTGCCGCCATGGAGGGTGATCCCCTGTTCGGCACCGTGGAGGTCACCATCGAAGCGGAGTTGCTCGAACGCCACATCCCTCCCCGTGACCAGGATGCTGCGCCGCACTGACGGTGCCTCTGGTGTGTGTCGAGCGGCTCGCGCTGATGTCCGCCCACTTCAGGGCAGGATGAGACGGTGGGTGATCGAACCGCAGCAGACCTCGAGCGTGAACTCGCCATGCTCGCCCACGTACGCGACTGTCTCCGCGTGTCGCAGGGTGAAGACTTCCGCATCCCGACGACCGCGGTTGATGAGGTTCTCGATGAGCTGAACAGTGTCGAACGATCACCGTGAGATCGGACGTGGCTGAGGCGATGGAGCACCAGATCTGTGGCGGTCGCGATGCAGTTCACTTGTGGGCCGGGGACGGCGGTGGGTGGTATGGGTTAGCTCGGATTTCGGCCGGAAAGGCGTTGGCCGTGTTGGCAGTTCACAGGTACGCGAACATGGGGAACGGGCGATCGCGGAGACGATGATCCCCATCGGCGCCGCAACAACACCCAGCATGCCCCGCATGGATTGGGTGCAGCCTGAGGCGGAGGCTGCTGGTGCTGTGCCGCGATGGCGGGTGGGTGCGGCCTGCTTGGGTCTGTCGTAGGTGGGTGTCAGAATGGGCGGTATGAGTTCTTGTGGATGGCGACGCCCGCTTCGGCGGGCGAGGGATGCGGTGCTCCTATCGCCGCCCCGGTCCGTCCTCATTCGGGGGTAGCGGGCCGGGGCGCATGAGCGCTGGAAGGCACCGCTTTGTCCCGTACCGATGCACATTCTCCTGTTTGGGTTCGTCTTCGTAGTGGCAAACTTTCTGTTGAACCGTGGCACGTTGACTGCCATGACGTCTGCGACCTCCCTGAGCGGTTTCAGGGAGGTCGGGCCTGGTTGCTGGCGACGAAGTGCTTCTGGGTTTTCGCGTACACGGGCACCGGGATTTGCTCGTGTTCGCTGTGCCACGACGGTGAGGGTCATGCTCGTGATCTGCGTCGTGAGCGTCGCCGTACCGCGCGCATCCTCGCGGAGGGCCGTCGCCGGTGGGAAGCCGACGACACTACGGCTTTCGACGACATCGTTGTCCCGCATCGCAGGCGGGATTGGTGGAGGTGACCAGTAGGCGCCGTCACCTCAGTAGCGGGTATTGATGCAGGAACAGACGCGGCGCGGCGGGTCTCGTATCGGTGCAACCGTGCTGGACCCGGTCGGCTCTCGCCGGCGATGGTGCCCTATCTCGCGGGCTGTAACCACCAACGGGGTATTTGTATTGGCTCGCAGCGCTTTCGGGGAATGGCCGACACGAGTTCGCACCCCAGACGGTGTGCGACGGTGCGGCGCGCCAATGACGTCGAGTGTGCTGACTGGGTTGCCGCTCACAGGGTCGCCTCGACGGGGCACGCTGGGAGGGCCGGTCTGTTCGCCCCTGGGTTAAGCGCGGGTTAGCCGCGGGCGAGGCGGCGTACGGCGCCGCGGAGGGTGTGTTCGATCTGGGGCAGGTCGACGTCCTCGGGGGCGGTGGCGGTGTTCTGGGTGGGGTTCCAGCTGATTCGGCGGTCGATCCCAGTGGCAGCGGCGGCGAGTTCGGTGCTCCACTCGCTCAGGGTCGGTTCGGGGTTGTCGACGTCTTCCCACTCGAGGATCCAGAGGGCGAGTGTGTGCCACTGCAGGTCGGTGGCGTGGATGGTGCGGGTTGTCATCGGGTCCTGGCTTCTGTGGGGTTGGTGGCTGGTTTCTGCGGTCGGCGATGTCGGCGAGAAATGGGTGGGTTCCGACGTCGACGCGCCGGGAGCACGGGGGTCGGGCACGGGAATGCGCGGAAGCCATCGGCTCGAGGGGCATGTGTGCGGACTTATTCGCGTTCGGGCGCTCCCACGGTTCGGCGGCTCAACCGTTGCGTGATCTGGTCCGGTTCCACCAGCTCGAAGTAGCGCGGGTCGGGATTGGTTCGGGCCGCGACGATGTCGCCGTAGTTGATCATCCGGGTCGCGGCGCCGAGATGGATTCTTTCGTGGGTGCCGACGTATCGGAAATGTGGCATGACGATCCTTCCTCGCGGGCGTGGCCGGTGATCGGGCACATTGCCGGACGGATGGGGCGCCACCACCGTATGCGCGCCGGCCCAGCCTGGGTGGTTTCGCCGAGCCCCGGTTCCCCGTTGCTCGATCCGGGAGGCGCATGACCCCATCCCAGTTCACCGTCACTTCCAGTTTCTCTACTTACGAATATTAGCAATTAATTGGTTGGTAGTGAACGGGTGTCACCCCGGGTTCTGGGCTGCACCGGGGTGTTGCAGGATCAGGGGGCGGATCGGTAGCGGGATTCGTAGGAGGCCTGCTCCTGGTCGAGTCGGCGTTGTTTGGTGGCGTTGAGGCGGCGGGGGTCGAGGCCGTGGCTGACCAGGCGGTGGCGGAGGTAGATGTTCTTCAGGGCGAGAAGGAAGTACACGAACGGCAGGAACAGCAGCAGCACCATGCCGGTGCGGATGATCCAGGGGCCGGGGATGAGTAGGAGCCCGGCGAGGATAGGGATCAGCGGGATGAGGCAGCGGGTGGCGTAGCGGCGGGTGGCGCCGGGGCCGGTGGTGTCCGCGATGACCCAGGGGTGCAGCTGGGTGGGCAGGGTTCTGCCCAGGACGTAGCCGAGGCGTTGCCGCGCAGTGGGTTCGGGTGTTGTGGCGGTGGGTGTGCGGGTGGTGTTGTGTGCGGTGTTCTCGGTCATGGTCGGTCCTCGTTCGTGGTGGAGGTGAAGTGGTGTTCGGGTAGGACGAGCATGCGGGCGTAGGCGATGGCGCGCGGGGTGGTGTCGAAGAGGTGGCGGTCTTCGCTGTCGGTGGTGGTGAACACCCCGAGGGCCTCGAGCGGCCGGAGATGTTCGGGTTTGGCTCCGGAGATCAGGACGGTGATGTGCCGGTGCTCGAGTTTGGTGATGACGTCCTTGAGGACGATCGCACCGGTGGCGTCGATCGTGGTGATCCGCGACATCCGCAGGATCACCACCTTCACGTCGGAGACGTCGGCGAGTTCGAGCAGGAACCGGTGCGCGGCGGCGAAGAACAGGGCGCCGTCGATCCGGTACGCGACGATGTGCTCGCCGAGCAGGTCGTGTTCCTCTGCGAGGTGGTCGTCGGTGTCGAGCGGGACCTGTTCGATGCGGGCGGACTTGGCGACCGCGCGGAGCGCGAGGATGGCGGCGAACCCGACCCCGACGGCGACCGCGGTGACCAGGTCGAAGACGACGGTCACCAGGAAGGTGGCCACCATCACGACCGCATCGGCGCGGGTGGCCCGGGTGATGGCCAGGATCGACGCGGTCTCGACCATCCGCACCGTGGTCGCCAGCAGCACCCCCGCCAGGGCGGCGAGCGGAATCTGCGCGACGAGCCCCGCCGCCAGATACACGATCGCCGCCAGGATCACCGCGTGGGTGAGGGCGGCGAGCCGGGTGCGGGCACCGGAGCGGACGCCCACGGCGGTGCGGGCGATCGCCCCGGTGGCCGGCACCCCACCGAACAGGGGGGCGGCGATGTTCGCCAGCCCCTGCCCGAACAGTTCCCGGTCCGGGTTGTGGCGGGCTCCCACCGCCATCGAGTCAGCGGCGGTCGCCGACAGCAGCGACTCGAGTGCCGCCAGCGCGGCGACCGCGAGTGCCGGGGCGATCAGCGAGGTCAGCTCACCAACGTGCAGAAAACTCAGGGTCGGCGCGGCGAACCCGGCCGGAATGGCGCCGATCCGGGCGATGTCGAGGTGAAAGAGTTGCGCGATCAGGGTGGCGGCGGCGACCGCGATCAGGGAGAACGGGACCCTCGGGAGGTAGCGGCCGCCGACGAGAATGACCACGGCCACCGCCAGCGCGGTCGCCGGGGTCAGCAGGGAGGGCTCTTGCACGAACTGGTGGACGGCGTCGGCGGCGCTCTGCCACACCTTCTCCCCCTCGGCGCCGGTGATGCCCAGCGCGGCGGGAAACTGTTGCAGGGCGATCACCACGGCGATCCCGGCGGTGAACCCCTCGATCACCGGCGCCGGCATATAGCGCACGGCCCGGCCCACACCGGCGAACGCCAGAACGACCAGCACCAGTCCGGCGATCAGCCCGACCGCGAGGACCCCGGTCGGGCCGTACTGGCCGACGATCGGCACCAGCACGACGGTCATCGCACCGGTCGGGCCCGACACCTGGAACCGGGACCCGCCGAACACGGCCGCCACCGCCCCGGCGATGACGGCGGTGGTCAGCCCGGCGGCGGCGCCGAGGCCGGAACTGATGCCGAACCCCAACGCCAGCGGCAGGGCCACCAGCGCGACGATCAGCCCGGCGAGCAGGTCCGCGCCCGGGGCACCGGCCGCGGGTTTCCACTCACCCCAGCGCGGCAGCAGCGCGGCCACCGACCGCACCGCCCGCACGACGGTGCTCTCGGCCGCGTCGGCCGGGCCGGTGCGGGTTGGTTCGGTCATCGACGTTCCTCGGTAGTGACGGCCAGCGGACCATCTGTTCTATAATTGCTAATGTTAGCAAGTAGTCATCATGGAAAGTTGAGTGAGGCGGGTAACCTCGATCACTGCCCTGCGGTGCCGTGATCAGCGCTGCCCGGTATGTGAGCGCGGCGGCCTGGTCGTCGCCGGCACAGGACAACGGTTTGCGCCCGTACCCGGCCCGCGTTCGGGCCGACCCCGCTCGCCCGACGACCGTGACGCGCTCCACCGTTGCGGCGGCCGTCAGAAGCGGGGCTGCGCCCACCGGGATTCCCCGCCCCTGAGCACGGGGTCGCGCCGGGGATCGATGGTGGCGGCGTAGCCGGACGCGGCCGCGGCGAGGCGCTGCCGGAGGGCGGCGAGTTCCTCGCGCAGGACGTCGGGCAGTCTGTTGCCGCCGATGGTGGCGAACCACTCGTCGATCAGCCGAAGTTCGGTGATCCAATCCGTGGGGTCTACCCGTAGCGCGGCGGCGATCTTGGCGTGGTCGAACTTCAAGCCCGTCAGGTCGAGGTCGCCCGGGGTGGGCACCAGGCCGATCGGGGTCTCGTCGGCTTCGGCGGTGCCCTCGATCCGCCGCAGCGCCCACTCGAGGATCCGGGAATTCTCCCCGAAGCCCGGCCAGAGAAATTCGTCGTCATCGCCGCGGCGGAACCAGTTGACGTAGAAGATCTTCGGCAACAACCCGGCGTGCGTCCGGGTGCCGATGTCGAGCCAGTGCTGGAAGTAGTCCCCGACGTGGTAGCCGAGGAATGGCAGCATCGCCATCGGGTCGCGGCGCACGACGCCGACCCGCCCGGCCGCGGCGGCCGTGGTTTCCGACGACAGGGTCGAGGCCAGGAACACCCCGTGCTGCCAGCTGCGCGATTCGGTGACCAGTGGGATGGTGGTGGCGCGGCGGCCGCCGAAGAAGATCGCCGAGATCGGCACCCCGGCCGGATCGTTCCATTCGGGGGCGACGGTCGGGCACTGGGCGATCGGGGTGCAGTACCGGGAGTTCGGGTGCGCGGCAGGCTCCCCGGAGGTCGGGGTCCAGTCCCGTCGTTTCCAGTCCGTCAGGTGCGGCGGCGGCGTGTCGGTCAGCCCTTCCCACCAGATATCGCCGTCGTCGGTGCGGGCGACGTTGGTGAAGATCGAGTTGCCCCGCGCGATGGTGGCCATGGCGTGCGGGTTGGTGTGGACGCCGGTGCCGGGGGCGACGCCGAAGAACCCGGCCTCCGGGTTGACCGCATAGAGCCGGCCGTCGTCACCGAACCGCAGCCAGGCGATGTCGTCGCCGATCGTTTCGGCCGTCCATCCGTCGAGGGTGGGGTCGAGCATCGCGAGGTTGGTCTTGCCGCAGGCCGACGGGAACGCCGCGGCGACGTAGTGCACTCGCTGCTCGGGTGAGGTGAGTTTGAGGATCAGCATGTGCTCGGCAAGCCAGCCCTCGTCCTTCGCCATCTTCGACGCGATCCGCAGCGAGTAGCACTTCTTGCCGAGCAGGGCGTTGCCGCCGTAACCCGAGCCGTAACTCCAGATGGTGCGCTCCTCCGGAAAGTGGGAAATATATTTGGTGTGATCGCACGGCCACGGCACGTCGGCCTGCCCCGGGTACAGCGGGGCGCCGACCGAATGCAGGCATCGGACGAACTCGGTGCCCGCGATGAGCCTGTCCCAGACCGGGGCGCCGGAGCGGGTCATGATCTGCATCGATACCGCCACGTATTCCGAGTCGGTGATCTGGACCCCGAACTTCGGCTCGGCCGCATCGAGGGGGCCCATACAGAACGCGATGACGTACATCGTCCGCCCGGCCATCGCCCCGCGGAAGTGCTCGGTCATCACCGTCTTCATATCGACCGGGTCCATCCAGTTGTTCGTCGGACCCGCGTCGGCCTGGAACCGGGAACAGATGAAGGTGCGGTCCTCGACCCGGGCGACGTCGTCGGGGTCGGAGACGCACCAGAAGGAGTTCGGTTTGCGATCCAGTCGCACGAAGGTGCCCTTGTCCACCAATTGTGTGGTCAGCCGGTCCCACTCGCCGGCGCTGCCATCGCACCACACCACCTCATCCGGTGCGGTGAGGTCGGCGACGTCTTCGACCCAGGACACGACCGCGGGATGTGAAGTCGGGGCGGCGGCGGTGGGGGTGCTCACGGGTGTTCTCCTCACAAGAACTCGATAGAATGTGCTGCTTGCTGGCGCCGTGCGTTCGATCACCGATGGTGATCGCGATACGGGACGGGATGGCCCAGGGCCCGGCTCACGTGGCGGGCGATGGCGGACACCAGCAGCCGGTCATCGACGGACGGCAGCATCTGGTCGGCGGGGGTGATCAGCGCCAGCGCCCGCACGCATGCGGACATCACCTCGACAGACAAGGTCCGCACCTCGTGCCCACACAGTGCGGCGAGCAGCCCGGGCAGCACCAGCGCGCCGTAGGCGAAGCCGTCGGCGGGGACCGTCACCGTGCGCCCGGGCGCCGCACCATCCGGGGCGCAGCCGGCGAGATCGATCAGGACATCGTTGTGTTCCATCAATCGGCGCAGCGGGAACGCCTCGGCATCACGCTCGTGCCAGCTGCTCAGATCCCCGACCCCCGAGGCGATCAACACCGGTGCCAGCAGCGGCGCCCACGACGCGCCGGTGATGACGACCCGGCCGGCGCGTGGGGGGACGCTGCGTCGGCGCAGGGTGGTGATCGTCGCGGCCGCCGCCGCCGCTGTCAGCACGTCCAGTTCGGTGAGGATCACGGGCCCGCCGCGCTCGGTCACCTCACGTTGCACCGCCGCGGACTCCCGGTGCCCCATACCGACCACGAACACCGCGGACACCCCTTTCGGGAGACCCAGGATGCGCTCGGTCAGCACGTGCGGGTCGCCCGTGGTCACCGGAACGCAGAGCGCGCGCATCGGAGTCTGCTCCCGGATGAGGGCCGCGTAATCCTCCATCGCGGCCCACGGGGTCCGCGTCCGCATCGCCCCCGTGCTGGGTGAGCGCGTGGCGGACACGGCGAGCACCGCGACAGCGATTCCCGTCAACGCCATCCCGGGCCCGTCGGGCGGCCCGCTGACGCCACCGTCGTGATTGTTCGTCACCGCCCACTTCTCTTTCCGGATCCGAGAGACGAATTCCGCCGCTCATGACACCAATGTATGTACTTTAGAAAATTTGCAACTAGTGCTTGCGGTGTGGGGTTCTGCCGTGGTGGGCCCCCGTCAGCCCCCGGTCTCGCCCACCAAGGCGGGAGGTTCGGACACATCCTCGAGTACCTCGGCCTGCCCCGCGACCACCCCGGTCAAGATCCCGCGCGCGACGCGTAGCAGCTCGGCGATGCGGGGGGAGGTCAGCGCGTAGGACACCGACAGGCCTTCGCGGCGGGCGGTGACCAGGCCTGCGCGTCGGAGGATCGACAGCTGCTGGGACAGGTTCGCCGGCTCGATGCCCACCTCGGGCAACATCTCGGAGACGGCGTGTTCGCGTTCGCTGAGCAGCTCGAGGACCCGGATGCGCGCCGGGTGCCCCAACGTTTTGAAGAAGTCCGCCTTCATCTGATACAGCGGTTGGCGCGAGTTCGCGGTCATGGCTCCTCCTGTCGTCCGGGTCGAGCCAGCGGCGGCGAGGTGTGTGTCGCGGTCGCCGCGGCGCCGGGTCTGCTGCCTCGCCTGCAACCTGCAATCCCGGCAGGTTGCGTTACTTGCGAATCTTAGCAATTTGCTAGAATTCGCGCTGCAGAGCCCCTTCCGGCCCCGCATCCCGAAACCCGGGGCGCCCGTAAAACGGTCGCGGCAGGCGCCTCGCCACCGAGGGGAGAGGACCGGACCGACCGCGCTGGTCAACGATCCCTACCCTGTCCGATGCCGGCAACTGGCCGGTGGTGAGAGAGCCGATGAGCACAGCCGATGCAGAGATGACAGCGCGACCTGGGTCACGGCGACCGGTGGAGACGATCGTCGCGATGCACCTCGGTTTCGTCGACGCCTTCGGGTTCGTCCTCCTCGGCGGGTTCTTCGTCTCCTCGATCGATGCCACCACTACCCGAACCGGCGTCGCCCTCGGCGGCAGTTCGTGGTTCGTCGTGGGCCTGGCCGGGGCGATTCTTGCCGGGTTCGTCGTCGGTGTCGTACTGGCCGCGGTGGTCGGCCGGATGTGGCCACGCCAGCGGGTGCCGCGGGTTCTGCTGCTCACGGCGGTTCTCCTCGCGGCAGCCGGCGCCCTCCATGCGGTCACCACCACCGCACCCCTGATCGGATTCACCCTCGCCCTGGCCATGGGCGCCGAAGCCACACTTCTCGAGACCGGCGGCCTGCTCGCCGCGGCGGCTCGGTCCCTGACCGATCGTCTGTTCGGCCGGGGATCCCGCCGATGGGCTCGATACCTGCGGCTCTGGGGTGCGGTCGCGGTGGGGGGCGGCCGCCGGCGCGGTGACATACCGGGTGCTCGCATTCAACGCCCTCTGGGTCGCCGTGGGGGCCGCGACTCTCGCCGCCTACGTCGTCAGAAACAGCCCCACCGACCTGACCGACGCCGCCGGCCCGTTTGGGCTGGAAAGGTAGGCGCCCCAATGCCGATCGACCAGAAGGGAGTCTGTCGGCCGATCCGGAGCAGACCCGCGAAGTCGCGTACAGGTCCCCACAGACCGCGGTGGCCGCGCAGGCACCGCGCGCCAGCGAGTCCCGGCACGACCCCTCGGGGGCCACCGCGCCCACCAGTGCCGGCGAAACGCCGGGGACGCAGCAATGCCGGTGCCGCCGGAGCGCCGACCGGACCCGCGGATACTTCCGCCGCGGCATGCTTCCGGGCGAGGGGTTAACTCGCGGTAACCAATCACCGTCGAACGGTGGAACGAATGGCAGTCGGCGGTGTGATGCGCAACCATGGGCCGATGAAGCCCCAGAAGAAGACCGCGATACGGCCCGCGTGGTCGGTGGGCGCTCGGGTGACGACATACCATTCGCTAGATCCGGCGATCGCCGAGGATCAATGGCCGCAGAAGAACGGGGTGATCGTCGAAGATCACGGCGAGATGATCGACTCGGTGACCCGGTCATACGGGCGCACTTGGGCTCTTCCGCGCCGCTGGGCGGTTCTCCTCGACGAAGGACAGTTGGTCTCCCGCGACGGCGCCGAGCTCGAGGTCGAGGGAACGAGGAGTACGGAACCACCGAAGTAGGGCCGCGCCCATCGCGGCGAGACGGCCCACCTTCGTGCGCAGAGATTCCGGCCGGTGGCCGCCGGCGCCGTGGAGCGTGTGCAAAGACCTCTGAGCAGAACACCGGAGCGCCGACCACCGCACCGCTGACCCCGAAAACCGGACCGTCCGCTCCACGGGGGCTATCGTCAGCGACGGTATCCGCGGTGGGGATCGCGGGCCTGGTGATCCTCGAACGGAACGCACCAGTCCCCGGGTCGAGGTTGACCCCGTGCGTAGCGGCTCGGGGTCGAACAGGGTCAGGACGTCGTAGTCCTCGAACAGGAACTCCAGTGGACTGATCCAGTCGATGTCATCGGGATGGGCCGGGACGTCGCGCAGGAGATCGTCGAAGTCGTCGTCGAGGCGCCGGCCGGCCGCGGTGACGACGACAATGTGCAGCGCCATCTGTTCCCCGGTGCAGGTCGGTTCCGCCGGCGGCGACATCGGCCGCGAGGTCGTCGAATGCCTGCGCCAGGCGTCGCCGCCACGGCTGCCGCACGTCCAGGTGCACGGCGGCGGTTCGCAGCACCGACCCGATGCCCGCACTGTCGATCTCCCGTCCGGCCAACAGGGCGGTATCGACCCGCACCTCGTCGGCGATCTGGGTGGACGTGACCGCGACGGCGCGACGTTGCCGCTCGGTGAGCTCGAGTCCCCGGTCGTCGGCGGGGAATTTGTTATCGGGTGGTCGATTCGGCACCGGATACATGGCCTCGACCCTACAAAACCCAGTGGGTCACGCGCGGGAGCCCGTCGACGTGGGTCATCGTTTCCTCCCGGTCGAACTTGCGGGGTTCGTGGATGCAGGTCGGCGATTGCGTGGTGGTCGCCTGCCGGTGAGCGGGTGCTCCGAGGAACGATCCCCGCCGAGCAGGATGGTGTTCGGTGGTCCTCCTTGTCCGGATCGGTGCTGGCCGCGCAGACTGAAGGTGTTGCGGCGGAAGCGCCGGTGCGTGCGTGCCGATCGGACACGCCGCCTGCTGGTACCTGCTGCTCGTCACTCGATCAGGAGTTCCCATGCCCAGTCCCAGCCCCGGTTATTCGATCACCGTCCGCGTCCATGCACCGGTCGGCGCCGGCACCACGTCGACGCTGGCGGCCGCGATCGCATCGGTGAAAGGTGCCATGACGGCGCTCGATGTCGTCGAGAGCCATCCCGACCACATGGTCATCGACCTCACCTGCGATGCCTCGGACGTCGCGCACGCCGACCAGATCTCTACCGCGATCGCCGAGGTTCCGGGGGTGATCGTCGGCAAGGTCAGCGACCGCACCTTCCTTCTGCATTTGGGCGGCAAGCTCGAGGTGGTCCCCACGGTTCCGCTCACACACCGCGACGACCTCTCCCGCGCCTACACCCCCGGCGTCGCCCGGGTGTGTACCGCCATCGCTGAACACCCCGAGGATGTGCGCCGCCTGACGATCAAACGCAATACCGTCGCCGTGGTCACCGACGGCTCCGCGGTCCTGGGTCTGGGTAACATCGGTGCCGCGGCGTCGATCCCGGTGATGGAGGGCAAGGCGGCACTGTTCAAACGGTTCGGCGGTGTCGACGCCTGGCCGGTCTGCCTGGACACCCAGGACCCGGATGCCATCGTCGAGATCGTCCGGGCCCTCGCGCCGGTGTACGGCGGGATAAACCTTGAAGATATTTCCGCCCCAAGGTGTTTCGAGATCGAGGCTCGGCTCCGCGGTATCCTCGACATTCCGGTGTTCCACGACGACCAGCACGGGACCGCGATCGTGGTCCTGGCCGCCTTGACCAACGCGCTGCGCGTGGTCGGTAAGTCGCTCGGCCGGGCTCGGATCGTGGTGTCCGGCGTCGGCGCCGCGGGGCACGCTGTCATCCGGTTGCTCGTCGCCCAAGGTGCGACGAACGTCATCGGCTGTGGGCGGAAGGGGATTCTTTCACCCGACGACACCGCCGACGAGTTTCGTACCTGGATCGCCGAGCACACCAATCCCGAGGGTCGGACGGGATCACTGCGGGACGCGTTGGTCGGGGCGGACGTGTTCATCGGGGTCTCGGCGCCGAACATTGTCACGGGCGATGACATCGCGGCGATGGCCGACGAGTCGATCGTGTTCGCGCTGGCCAATCCGGTCCCGGAGGTCGATCCGGTCGTCGCCGGTGAGCATGCCACCGTGGTGGCCACCGGTCGGTCGGATTTCCCAACCAGATCAACAACGTCCTCGCCTTCCCGGGGGTGTTTCGTGGTCTGCTCGACGCGCACGCGGTCGATATCACCGACGAGATGCTGATTGCCGCGGCCGGGGCGATCGCCGACAGGGTGTCGCCGTCCGAGCTCAATGCCACGTACATCGTGCCGAGCGTGTTCGACGTCACCGTCGCGCCGGCGGTCGCGGCGGCGGTGCGGGAGGTGGCCGAGCGAGGGCGGCAGCCCCAGGAGTGAGCTCAGTCGGTTTCGTCTTCGGTGTGGCGTTGCGCGGCCCCGCGTCCGTGCGAACCTCGCTGTCGCCGTGCGCATGGTCGGCCGACGCCCGGCGGTCTGCCGTGTGGATCGCCAGGCCCGGCATCCGAGGTGCAGGTCCCCGACGATCCGATCGGCGAGCATCACCCGCGGACTCACATCCAGGACGGGGTGGCGACCATTAGCTCGGCACCGATGGGACTTCGGTCGGCCCTCCCAGTCGTAACCATTTGTCGTACATGCTTATCCATGTTCCATCCGTACGCACCCGTTCCAACGTTCCGTTCACGAAGCGCACCAGATCGTCATTGCTCTTGTTCGGGACGACGCCGTACGGCGGAACAGGCGAGTTGATCGGAGTCGATTGAGATGTGCACCCCACCACTGCCATTGCGGCCATGACCGTCGACGCACCGCCAACGCACTGCCAACGGCAGGGATCCTCGAGCAAGGGCGCAACGATGGCCGACCGCCCACGGCCAACAGCCAACGGAAGGCAATCGCTCGCAAAGTAAAAGGCGCCGGCGTCTCCGTGACCGCGCTCGCGCAACACTCGGCGTGGCTACGGCGACGCTGCATCGCACTCTGATTAGCTGTTCCGCGTGACCAGCGGAGACAGGGGGAAACCGACATGGCCGGCAGACGCACGCTCGGAAGTACACGCGGCAACGTCCCGGCGACGACCGAGTCGTACTCCTCGATGTCGACGGCGTGGTCACCGACATGTCCATGTTCGGGTGTGAACTCGAACGGCCAGCGGCGGAGTGGTGGCCGGCGTTCTTCTCCCACATCGCGGATGCGGAGGTGATTGAGTCTGGTTTCGACCTCGCCTGGGCGATCGAGGGACTCGGCTTCACCCTGGTCTATTCGACGAATCGGCCCGACTACACCCACACGGGTACCCGTCGATGGCTCACCGAGCACGACCTTCCGACCGGGCGCGCTCCGTGTGCAGACAACAAGGTCGGGCCTCGTCTTCGACCGCGGCGGAGGTCAAACGCTCCCACTCCAGCTCGTCCGACGGCAGCATCCGCAAGGGTTGCGTGCGTTCATCGACGATGAAACCGGTATCGTCGACCAGCTCACCGTCGAAGGGTTTCGGCCCTGCTCGCCACCGATCTCGCCGGTCTCGGTTCCCGCAGACTCCTGCACGTACTCGAAGGTGGCCAGCAGGCCCTCGCTGGCGCGCAGAACCACGGCGCGACAGCATTAACTCCTGCATAGAGCCACGACGGCGACCTATCTCGTCATAGGCGCAGGTGGCTGTCGCCGGCTCTCGAAATGAGCCTTCAGGAGTCTGCCGGGACCAACCGCCACAGGTACCTGTCGGGTGCGTCCGGCGGGCTGCGTCCCGTGATCGGTGGTATTCCCTGCGCGGACATCTGAGGGTGCGTACTCGGTCCGGTCTTTCCGCGAGTGGTACGCACCGTAGTACAACATCCATCCCCACACGATCGGGTTGATGCGTCGGGCGAGATCGGCGAAGGTGTGGCCGGTGCGCCGGTGCAGCCGCCGGAACCGCACGTGCGCACTGATCCTCTTGCAGGGCGTCCCTGCTGACCGCTGTGTTCGATGCGTGGAGACTCGCACCGGCTGATCAGCGCGGAGGCGTCGCCCGCCACTTGCTCCTCACACGTCTCTTCGCCGATGCGCGAACCGGAGTTTCCGTCGCCGTAATGTTCCCGCCGAGCAGGCGCAACAGTGCGGGTGAACAATAACCGCATGCCTCACTCCAACCCGGTTGCCGCGTGGAAAACCCTCCGCCAGGGTAACGAGCGCTTCGTCAGCGGAGTCTCGATCCACCCCAGCCAGGGAATCGTCGACCGCGCGCAGCTCGTCGACGAAGAGCACCCCACCGCGGTGTTGTTCGGATGCGGAGACTCACGTGTCGCTGCGGAAATCATCTTCGACCAGGGCCTCGGTGACATGTTCGTCGTCCGAACGGCCGGCCACGTCCTCGACGACGCCGTGCTCGGTTCCATCGAGTACGCGGTGCAGATCCTCGACGCGCCCTTGATCGTCGTGCTGGGTCATGACGGTTGCGGGGCCGTGAAGTCCACTCTGGACGCGCTGGACAAGGGCAAGGTTCCGGACGGCTTCATCCGCAGCATCGTTGAACGGGTGGCGCCGTCGATCATGATGGGTCGCAAAGAGGGCCTCACCACCGTCGACGAACTCGAAGGCCGCCACGTCGTGGAAACCGGGACTCTCCTGATGCAGCGTTCGCGCATCATTGCCGATCGCGTCGGGAGTGGTGCCTGCGCTATTGCCGGCGTCACCTACAAGCTGTCCGATGGCCGGATGCACCTGCAGGGAGGGGTCGGAGACATCGGCGAACTCCGCGACTGACGCGGCCGAAACCGCTGAGCCGCTGGAGCACGGCACCGAACTACCGTGCCGAACGGTGTGACACAAGATCTACGCACGGCGATCGGCCCCGAGGACGCCAGATAACACCGAGGGCTCGGAGAGATCCCCACCGACCCGCCTCGTCACCCAGGGTCCTATGGCGCGGACGGTAATTAAGCGCAGCACGACTCATCTTCACTACAGGTTCTTGCCAACCCCTGTGAGCTGAAGGTATCGGCTGCGCGAATGAATCTCAGATCGGTGAGGCATCCAGGACCTCAGAGGCCGGTGGCAGATATCGCCGGAGGACGGCAGCGCTTACCGCGGCATCTCACTAGAACACGATCAACGGAATTGCCGGCAATATAAGAAACTCCACCTCCACGACGGGGGCGCGAACACCATCTGGTGGATCCGCAGTTCGTGTCCGGGGACTATCAGATTTCGGTGGATCTTACGCTGGCGCGTGGGTTGTTCTGCGCGGAAGGCCCCGTGGGGGATTCGGAATCTGATCAGAACGACGGAAGGTGGAGTGCTGGTAAAACTTCCGTGCGTCGGATCGTGCAGTCATGGACCCCTGGTTGGCGTCGCCTACCGCCCGCACGCAGTGTCACGCCACCCCGGGCGTTCTGGATAACGTGTGCAGACACTCCATGGACCTACTCCGCCCTCATGAAGTGGGTAGCCGACGACTGGTCCCAAGGCCCAGTGGCAGTTCCGCCACGTTGCGGCGGATTCCGTGACGGCAAAAGAACACCGAGTCGTGCAGTGCGCGACAAGTCGAGGCGAGCCGGTAGATAGCGCAGTCTGACAAGATCCGTCTGCCAAAGGAGTGGACGGTCTGGTTGACGTGGTTGACCCTTTGGTGCATCATTGTGGTTGACAAAGTTGACGCGAAAGGTGGGTGTGGGTGATGACGTCGCTGGTGGAGCAGGAGAAGCAATTGATGGAGGAGCTCTCGCAGCGGGTGCACCGTACGTTCGCCGCGGCGGCTGCTGCCGGTGTGTCCACCGACGCGTTCGCGGACGTGCAGGCGATCGCTGATGCGATGTCGGCTGCGCTTCCCACCCATCATGTCTATGACCAGGTGGTGGGCCCGTTCTACGACACGGCCGGGCTGACTCGGTGGTGGAATGTCAGTCGGCAGGCGGTGAGCAAGAAGGTCGCGACCAACGCGGTGATCGCCTGCCAGCTCGAGGAGGGGCACTGGGTCTATCCGGTGTGGCAGTTCACCAGCAGTGGCACCGTGGACCCGGCGCTGGTGCAGGTGTGGCGTGTCCTGCGTGCGGGGGCGGACCCGTGGACGTGTGCGCTGTGGCTGCGGGCACCGCAGGATGCGTTCGGCGGTAAGACCGCGGTGGGCTGGTTGACCGAGGGCGGCGGGGTCGATCCGGTCCTGGCGGCGGCCCGCGCGGATGTGCAGCGGTGGGCGGCGTGACCCGGGAGGACGTTGCGCTGCGGGCGCCCGGAACGCGCACGCTGACCGGGTTTCCCGGTTGGCGGTTGACCGGGAGGCGGCAGGTCAAGCGTGGTCACCGGGTCTCGAATGGGCCGTGGTGGTTTTCCTCTTCGGGTGGCGGGCGATTCGATCTGTCCGCGCCGCGGGGTACGTGTTACATCGCATTCGATGAGACATCGGCGATCCGGGAGACGGTGGGGGAGGCGTTGGCATCGCTCGGGGTGGTCGCCCACGACTTCGCGGCCGAGCGGGCACTGTCGACGCTGCGGGTGCCGGGCACCCATGACCTCGCGGATACCTGCGCTGGCGCGGCTGCCGCGTTCGGGCTCACCCGGGAGTTGTGCTCGATGACACCGTACGACGTTCCCCGGGCGTGGGCGGCGGCGTTCGATGTCGAGTTCGACGGTCTCCGGTATCAGACGCGCTTCACCACGGGCCCGGCGGCGAATGCGGCAGCCGTGTTCGGTCCGGCCGGGGAGGTGTCCTGGCCTGTGGACCCCCGCCCGGAGTCGTTCGCGGCGGCGGCGAGGCGTTGCGGTATTGCGGTACAGCCGCTTCCGCGGTCGGTCCGGGTTCTCGATCCGCCGACCTGACGAGCCGGCCCGCGCTCGGTAGGGCGACGGTGTGCGTCCAATGCCGGACACATCAGCCGTTCGGGGAAGCGCCGCATCCGCGGCGGCATGGGTGGTGGTGGACGGCAGCGGTGGCTCGGGGCCGACGGCGAGACGATCGACTGGTGGGAACGCGCCACACCTCGCCGCGGGGAGTAGTACTTTTCCGCTGGCGCTTCGTTCGCCGACATGAGCGCGGCGAGTCTGCGACGGCAGGCGGTCTGCCGCCGCATTGTGATCAGCGCCGTTCGCTCCCATTCTCGGGCGGCCTGGACCCCGGCGGCAGGTACATATTGCGACCCGCGATTGGCCGGCGGGGCAGGGGCCCGGCATTGGCGCGTCAGTTCACAGGTATCCACCGGTGGTGAGGGTGAGGGCGATGATCACTGCGGCGGCCATCAAGGTGGCCGAATCCAGGATCAGATCCCATAACTTGCACTCGGGGTAGCGATTCCCGCCACTTTTGGTGGACTTCGTATCGTCGGAGGCTTCCTTCATATTCGCGTGTTTCTCTCGACGCCGCACTTCCCGGCATCGCCCATCCCGACAATCGCCCCGTTGAGCAGGGCGATTGTCCGCTGCTAGCGGGACTTGTCCGATTGTGCATCTCGACCGGTAGGCCTGTCACGGTGGCCAGTACGAGCGCGATCCGCATGAGCAGCAGGAATGGCTGATTCTGTGGGAATTGCTTCGAGGACGGCCCGGCAGTGCACCGCCTCGGCCCCGACTCGCTCGGAAAGCGACCGAGCTGAGCGTCCCGTGTGGTCGGATGTCCGGGAGGGAGGTGAGGATGATGGAACGTCCGGACCCTGGCGGGCCGATACGGCGAGAACGATATGAACTCCTGGTCGCAGCGAATCTGGCGCAGGAGAACGCATTCGAAATCCTGGCATTGATCTTTCGATCAAAGGGAGGGGACGAGGCCGCAGCCCGCCTGCGTGCGCTACTCGCTCTCACCGCAGCAAACCGAGTTGATCCTGATGACGCCCTACGGATCCATGACACAACAGGACGGCTCGGATCAACGAGGAACTCGACGCGATACGGAGGGAACTGGACGCCGAGTAGATGCTCATCCTCCTGCCCAGCTTCTCGATCCGGTCGTCCTCGTTTCTGTCCTTCCCGGCCCCATTTGGAAGCCAGTGACGCCGCGTCGGGAGCGACCCCGCGAGATGCTCGCGCATACGTCGACGCCTGGCCCCATTCAGCAGTGCGTCGGCCGCGCACGGTGTGCGACGCCTGCTCCAGTGGTGTTCGTCCACTCGTCATGCTGCGAGGATACGAATCCGCATCTGCGACGTGAGCGTCCGCGGTGCGGCCCGCCAGGCGGGCCGCACCGCGGGAGGTTGTTCAGCGATGACGCTTTGGGCCGTGTTACTTCTTCGGGGCCGGGGGTGCGTTCAGCAGGGTGATGAACGGATCGGCGTTGGCTGCCATGGCGCCGAGGCCGCCGATCGCGGTGCCGGCGAGGGAGGCGCCCGCGCCGACCAGTAGTGCGCCGCCGATGCATCCTGCCAAGGGGCCGGCGCCGAACAGCAGTGCTGCCGGTGCGGAGATCACGGCCCCGGCCACGGCGCCGAGGAGGCAGCCGCCGACCAGACCGGTTGCCGCGCCGAGGAAGCCGCCGACGGCCGCGGTGAGGGTGATGTTGTCCTTGACTCCGGCGGTGGCGGCGGGCAGGTCGACCTGCCGCAACGGAAGAGCGACCGGGGTTGCGGCGGCCGGGCTGGTGTCGGTGGTCAGGGTTGCGGTGCGGCCGTTGATCTGTGCGGCGACGGGGTGTGCGAAGCCGTTGACGGCGATCGACAGGGGTACCGACTCGACGGTGGCACCTGAGGCGTCGCGGATGATCAGGTGGTTGTTCTCGGTGCTCAGTGACCCGGCGGTGGTGTCGATGATGACCTGGTCACCGTTGCGGGTGAGGTTCCACCCCACACCGGGAGGGGTGGCTGGTGCGGGGTCCGCGTGGGCGGTGCCGGCGACGATTCCCATCGACGCGATGGTTATGGCGGCGACCGCCATCAGTTTGGACATTTTCATGCTCGTGGATTTCCTTCTCGTGTGTTCCAGGGACCGAAACGGTCCCTGCTGTGCTGGACGAGTCCGGCGGATGACCGCAGCGCCGCTCGACGCGGCCGAAGGCGCTGAATCGCCGTCGTGAGGATGTTGACCCGCAGGCTGGCTGTGCAGCCAATGCCGGGATGGTGTTCTGCTGAACGGGGTTCCGTGGATGAGTCGGCGTTCCCGGACGTTTCCGGAGGTTGTTGTTCAGAGAGCAGGCGTGAGAGTGTCGACCGGAGTGGATGCCGGTGCGGTCGGTCGCCGCAGGTACACGGTCCAGGTGATCACCGCGCAGAGGATGTAGAACGCGGCGAACACCCAGAATGCTGTGGTGGCGGACTTATGAACCCCGAGGTAGGACGCGCGTAGGACGAGGTTGATTCCGACTCCGCCGAGGGCGCCGACGGCGCCGGCGATTCCGATCAGTGCCCCGGACATCGTGCGTGACCAGACGGCGGCGGTCGGTGCGTCGTGAGGGTGCAGCGCTGCGGCTTTCGCGGCGAAGATGGCCGGGATCATTTTGTAGACGGACCCGTTGCCGATTCCGGAGATGACGAACAGCAGGATGAAACCGACGACGTAGGCGGTCATGATGGCGGTGTTCGCGGCCCCGGGGGTGGAGTCGTCGACGGTACCGGCGACGACGAGGATACCGGCGGCTGCCATCATCGCCACGAAGCTGTAGAGGGTGATCCGGCCGCCGCCGATCTTGTCTGCCAGGCGTCCGCCGAGTGGGCGGGATAGGGACCCGAGAAGTGGTCCGATGAAGGCGATCTGGGCGGCGTGCAGGGCGGCGGTGGCTTGCATGGCAGGGGTGGCCGGAGCGCCGTTGGTGAGTCCGGCGAGGAAGTTCAGTTGCAGGATCTGGCCGAAGGCGAAGCTGAATCCGATGAACGATCCGAATGTTCCGATGTAGAGGAACGAGATGATCCAGGAGTCACGGAATTTGAGTACATCGATGAGGGATCGTGCGTCGGTTTTCTGGTCGGTGAGGTTGTCCATGTAGAGGGCGGCGATGACGGCGGCGATGCCGATGAGCACCAGGTAGACCGCGCAGACGATCTGGGGGCTGCGGTTGCCCCAGGTGGCGATCACGAGCAGGCCGATCAGCTGGATGGCAGGGACGCCGATGTTGCCGCCGCCCGCGTTCAAGCCCAGGGCCCAGCCCTTGAGGCGTTGCGGGTAGAACGCGTTGATGTTGGTCATCGAGGACGCGAAGTTCCCGCCGCCGAGTCCGGCGAACGCGGCGACGATCATGAACGTGGTGTAGGAGGTCTCGGGCCTCGAGATGAAGTACAGGGTCAGGGTCATCGGAACCAGCAGTGCCAGTGCGCTGATGATGGTCCAGTTCCGGCCACCGAAGGTGGTCGTGGCGAAGGTGTAGGGCAGGCGCAGTATGGCGCCGACCAGGGTGGGTATGGCGACAAGGAAGAACTTTCCGGCTGCATCGATGTGGTAGACCGCCGTGGGCATGAACAGCACCATCACCGACCACACCGACCACACCGAAAATCCGATGTGCTCGGCGAGGATGGAGCCGAGGAGGTTGCGGCGGGCAATGTTCTTCCCGCCCGCCTCCCAGGCGGCCTCGTCCTCGGGGTCCCATTTGTCGATCCGATGCCCGACCGATATCGGGGCATGCGATGAGTTCGAAGGTCGCTGAGATATTGTTGTCACGGCTTAGCTCCTGAGATTGAAGATTCGCAGAACCATAAAGCCGGAATGTGTCCGCTCGATGGCCGGTGGTGTCGGGGCGCTTACACTTCGCTCACCTGGGCACATGCACGGAAGACAGCACCCCGAAACAACACCGTGACCATTGGGTAACAGACTCTACATATGCATATGCCCTGGTCGGGAGCAGGTTTTCCGGCCCCAGAGATGCGGTCTTCCCGGCTGCAGCGCGGGCGGTGTCGATCGCCGCGGTCGTCTTGTGGTCGTCGGCGGCGGGCCCGGGTGGTGATCATGGAGGTAGCGCGGTACCGAAAGCGATATGCCCGAACGCGTCAGGATGGCCCGGGGTGGGCGGCGCGGTCGGCCAAGTAGGCGAGCGTCATGGCAAGGTCGGACAGGAATGTTGCAGATCATGCCTGGTCGGGGGTCTGCGCCACGGATCGGCAGCGTTCGGAGGTCCCGCGGTCAGTCCGATCTTCCCCAGCCGTGCCCAACAGCAGCACTGCGGCGGTGTGTGACTCGACACGGCCCGGAGGTCGAGGCGGACAGACGTGGATAATAGGACGTGGTTACAGGCACCCGGTACAGCTCTGATGTCAAGCTGCGGAATATGATTCGTCACAAGGCGCGGAAGTGCATTTCGTCGCGATTGCTCCGCGATGACTCGATTAGCCGTCTCCGGTGGCCCGCGACAGGTGGACGGCTACTGACTGGGCACTTGCACAGTATGGCGATCTCATTCAGTCCGTCCGGTAAGTCGTTGAGACGTCGAGGATGGTCGAGCCGAAGAAAACCCCGTCGTCGTCGAGAACTTGGGCGATGTGTCCGAATGCGCGGCCCTTCTCCGCCCAGATACTAGGCACGCAGTGCAGCACGAAGTTCGCGGACACGGAGTTGAACACCCAGATGTCCGGGGGAAGCGGGGCGAGGACGCTGCCGGTGTACGCGGTCGCGGTGATGCCCCGGTCGGCGAGACGGGTGGTGGTCATCTGCAGGGTGTTCGGGTTGAGGTCGAGCAGCTCGATCGTCGGGTTTCGGGGTCGGGTATGTGGCGCGGCGGAGGTACCAGCCGGTTCCGGGGCCGATGTCGAGGTGCCGACCACCGAGGTGGAAGTTGTAGACCGCCAGCAGCGCCCGGCTGTATGGGGCGGCGCCGGCCTTCTCCGCCTCGGTGACCTCATCTGCAGACATGCGTGATCCCCCTCGTTGTTCACGTGATGGCGTTCCCCCGCCATCACCGATCGTAAACGGCGCCGACTTCAGGGACTCGGTCGATTCGTGTCGCGATGTTTCACGGCCGCCACGATGAAGTCACCGGTCTGGTACGAGTCCCGCCACGGCATACAGGGCGCCCGGAAGAAGCTAATGACATGCGGTGCCACGTCACAACGGTCTGTCATTCACGTGATCTACCTGCGGGTTTATTGGGCAGTGCAGTTCTGTCCAGCGATCGGGCTGTGATGAAGTGAAACCATGACTGTCACCGCGCCAGCGCATATTTTCACCGACGCACCGATCACAGATGCCAGCGGAGATCGCCTCGATCGCGAGGAGTTCTCGGCGCATGTAGCCCAACGGATTGCTGCGATGGGTGGACGCGACAGTGTCGCGTTCGGGCTCACCGGGGCTTGGGGTAGTGGAAAGACTTCCGTCCTGCGGATGATTGCGGATAACATGCCCACCCCCGAATGGTCCGTGCATTACTTCACGCCGTGGGCCGCATCCGATTCGGCGACGCTGGTGAAGGAGTTCTACGCCACCATCGAATCCGCCCTGCCTACCGATGTCCGCAAGAAGATGGGAGGCAAGTTGCGGGCGATGGTCCCACTTGCGACCGGAGCAGCCAGCATGATTCCAGTAGCGGGGAAGGCGGTTAGCACGCTTTTCGAGGAGACTGGCAAGTACTTCGAGAAATCATTCCAGGATCAGTTCAAGGAAGCATCGAAAGACATCGTCGAGGCAGGGATCCGCATACTTGTTGTCGTGGACGACATCGATCGACTCCACGCCGATGAGTTGGTCGCGGTGCTGAAGACGGTCCGCCTCCTCGGAAACTTCCCAGGGATCCACTATTTGCTTGCCTACGATCAGAACACCGTTCTCGATGTCCTGTCCGCGACATCGATCGCGAAGAACTCGGACCGGGCACTGCAGTTCCTCGAGAAGATCGTGCAGTACCCGTTCGACCTTCCTCCTCTGCAACAGCCACACCGCGTTCGGGAGATGACCACGGCGCTCGCGAAGGTGGAAGCGACCCACAGTCTCGGGCCGATACTCTCGGGCAGGGGGCCGTTCGGATCACCGGTCGATGATCTCCTGTCACTCGTTCCTCCCGGCGACCTCGAAACGCTCCGGGCAATCCATCGATTGGTAACCCAGTTCGATATCACGCTGACGGTGATCCGCCCGAACGAGATCAACGCCACAGACCTGTTGTTTCTGACGTTCCTGCGGGTGCGCTATCCGAGGCTGTACCAGAAGCTGCCTGCGTGGAAGGGCAGGCTGCTGAGGACCGGGCCGGTCTCCACTCGGAGCGGAGAGGAGCCGAATTGGCGTGCTCAGATCGAAGAGGCAGCTGAGGTCAATGGCGAACGCGCGGATGCGCTGGCGCGATTGGTGCAATACCTCTTCCCCGCTGTTAGAGGACCAGGCTGGATCGGAAACGCGCGCAAGCAGAGTGTTTGTAAAAGTGCGTATTTCGACAGGTACTTCGTCATGGGCATTCCGGTGGGCGATATCAGTGACGCACTAATTGTGGCCGGACTATCGGAGCTGGCGGACACCGGCCAACTCGCCGACCAGTCACCCCTGGGCATGGCGCTGGCGGATGAGCAGATGGCCGGCCACGCGGCGGAGAAATGTTGCACCCTCTTGCCCAAGGTCACGGCGAGCATGAACTCGGCTAACGCGGTTTCGGCCGCATTGGTTGTCAGTCGTCGTCTCCTGAATTTCACGACAGCCTCGAGATTGTCTTCGGAGTCTCGGTTCGCTGGTGCATTGGCAGGCATCGCCGTGGTACTAGCGGACACGGCTGAATCTGCCTGCGCAGTCCTCGAGACATTCGTCAGCGAATGGGGACTGCACGTGACGATCCGGACGATGTCGACCTCAGTCGCAGCCAACACGCCCACGGAGGAGGAGTCGGAGCAGATTCGTGCGGTCGGGGAAGACGTGCACCGCAGGTGTTTCGACGCCTGCATCACGGATCTCACGACGGACGATTCGGAAACTGGCTCCGTGCTCTTCTACGGGTCGTATCTGGGTGAGGATCGTCTGAACGAACTACGCAACAAGGTCAAAGAGATGATCGATGGCGGCCAGGAAGTGGACCGAATTGCGGCACGCTTCGTCAGTATCTACACGGCGTACAGCAGCGAATCAGGTCCAGTCCAAGGCGCGCCGCTACTTGGTGGTTTCAACCGAGATGAGTTCGAGATGGTTGTGCCTCGTCAGCTTTGGGAGCCTTTGATCGTGGAAAGACCAGAGGACCGCGAGGAGATCAATGAAGACGATGCTTCGATCGAGAACCGCGTTCGGCGGGCCCGTCAGGCACTGATCCAGGCGAAGTCAGAATAAGCGTGACAAACACATTCGGAGCGATCGTTGGCTGAAATCGGGCGGGATGAGCTGATCGTGGACTGCGGACGCTAGGTATGCTGGGCGTCAGTCGGCGGTGACGCCGGCGATGCGCGCGGGAACGTGTTGATGGTTGGTCGCCAGATGATGCACGTTCTCCGTGGAACCCGCCCGTGAGGTGGGTCCGGGCGTGGCAGATGGCTCTAGGAACCCGTCTGCCACGTTTCGTCGTTTCAGGGGCGGTACCGAGGCGGTCGGGGAGGTCGGGGTGGCGTACAACGTGAGCCCGGACGCGCCACCGACGCGCCTGGACCCGGAGGCCGGCACCAGTATTACGCCCGCATCGAAGCCCGCTGGCTATCGTTCCGCCGACACGTACAAAGACCGCGCACAGGAGCGTGATTCGGCCCGGGAGCTTGACCGGATGGTCGAGGACGCCGAATTCACCCGCGCCCGCAAAGACCTGGAGCGGGCCTTCCCGCGAGCGACAGTGCCCGAGGTCTCCGAACGTAAACGCCGGGACTTGCCGATCCCGGATTCGATTCGTCAGCCGCCGAGTTCGCGTCAGCGCAAGGTGCGCTCGGTGAACAAGCACAGGGCGCAGTCGCGGTTGCCGGCCGTCGGGTACACCGCCGTGCAGACCCTGATTACCGACCCGGACCGGTGGAAGACGGTCGGCGAGGCGTTGTCGACGGCACGCGGTGACGCGCAACAACTGGACGAGAAGATGAGGTCCCAGGTCCAGCGCGTGGACCGGGCGATTCAGACCGCGGAACGGTTCAACGACCGAGGCCACATCCTCTACTGCGCGGTCACGCTCCCGCACATGGTGCCGCAGGAAGCGGTCAACCTGCCCTCGACGCTGCAGCCGGATTCGCGGCTGGATTTCGATCGGCACACAATGGCCACCCATGCCCTGCACGAACTCGACCCGACGGTCGGGGAGCGGGACGTGGTGTTCGAGATCGAAACGGACCGGGGCATGTATATGGGGCGGTCGGACACGGTCGACGACACTGCGCACCTGCTGCCGCGCGGGATGCGGTTCGAGGTGGTCTCGGCCGGTGAGGGGCGCTACCGTCGCCCGGACGGGAGCATTGGCCGGCGGATGATCGTGCAACTGCGAGACATCACCGAGGAATGAGGGGCTTGATGGGACTATTCACCGACGACAAGGGCCGACCCGAGCTGGTCGTGCACCCGGACATCAAGCTGGGGCGCGCGCACTTCCGGCCCGTCGACGACCAACCCGAGAGCGAACCCGAGGAAACCCCGAAGCAACGCGCCCGCCGGGAGCTGAAGAAGCGAATGACCGAGGAACGGCTCGCGAAACAGAAAACCGAAGGCACCAACCCCGAGAAGGGGTAAACGCCTCCGGCTCATCCTGTGCATCCGCAGTGGACAAACTCTAGCCCATTCTTGCTCATGTACTAGACAGCCCGCGTTGTTCGAGCGGCCCCGGCACCGCGATCAGAGGCTCGGGGGACGTGTCATCACCCCTGGTGAAAGCCGCACTCCGTCGTGGTCGGTGCAGCGGTCAGGAAGGGGCGCACCTCGAGCCATTCGTGGATCGGCTTCCCATCCGCACCCCGGGGCCGCGGACAACTCGCCGGCCAGCTCGAGCGCCCGCTCGTGGGTCTCGACGTCGATCACCATCCAGCCGGCGATCAGGTCCTTGGTCTCCGCGAACGGGCCGTCGGTCACCGGCGGCCGCCCCTCGCCGTCGTACCGGACGAACATGCCCTCCGCGGAAAGTGCCTGGCTGTCGACGAATTCGCCGGTGCCCTCCAGCCGGGCGGCGAAGTCGTTCATGTACTGCACGTGGGCCGAGATTTCCTCCGGCGTCCATTGGTCCATGGGCACGTCGTTGACCGATGCCGGCGCGCCGCGGTAGTGCTTGAGCAGCAGGTACTTGGCCATCATGTTCTCCTTTGGTGCGGTGCGGCCCATTGTGGCCGTTTCACTCCGGGGACGGAGCCGCGCGGGGGTTCTCGACATATCCCGGCGACATTTTTCTAGCTCAGTTGTCGGATACGGGGGAGGGTGTCGGCGAGTTGTTCGAAGAGGGCGGGCCAGCCGCGGCGGAGCCAGGTGAGACGGCCGCGGTCGAGGTGGCCACCGTCGATGAGGTGGGAGAGGCGGTGTTGCTGCTCGGGGACACCCAGCTCACGGAGTTTGGTGTAGACGGGATTCACCGGGAGCCGGTGGCGGGCGATGTGGGCCCAGACGTCGGTGGTGGTCCAGTCCCAGATCGGCCCGTACGCGGTGGTGCCGTCGGACGGGAGATGATGCCGTCGCGGCGGCAACCTCGGGTGTAGAGGTGCCAGCGGGCGGCGGATTCGTCGGCCCGCACTACATCAGCAGCCTGCCCTCGTCCGGATCGTCCACGTCGGATACGACGACCGGAAGCCGACTCGTATTCGGGGCTCAGCCGGTGTTGGCGCCCCGGTGTCGGCTGTAGTAGCCGGCCATCAGCCGCCAGTAGACCAGCAGCAGCGCCATCATGACCGCGGTGGCACCGGCTGCCGGTGCGGCGCGGCGTCGCCGGGCGGCGATCAGTGCGGTGATGCCGGCCAGCGTGGCCGCCGCGTTTACCGCCATCGCGGTGTCGCGTGGCCGCTCGGTGATCCAGAGTTCTTCGCCGAGCACCGCCCGGGTGGACCAAGCGTGCTCGTCCGCCGGTTCGGGAAGATCACGGGGTTGGCGGCCATCCAGGCACCGACGATCGCGGCATGGCTCCACTGCCGTGTCGACAGAGGAACGAGCACAAGAGGGGTGCTCAGCCAGCGAGTCCAGGCACTCCACGGGTTGGAGTGGCGAGCGAAGACCTCGTGTTTGAGATCGGCGAAACCGCGTGGCATGTCAGGATCTATCTTCCGGCCCGCGCGCCAGCGTTCGATCACCGCGGGCGCTGCGAGACGTGTCTTGCCGCACCCAACCCGGACCGAGCAACGTGACGAGCCTCCCCGGGGCCACGAGGACGGCGATCTCTCGGAGTTCACGGGCACGGCCGATGAACCTGGAAAGGTCGGGCGGCAGCGTGTCGATGTCAGTCATCTGCGCAAAGTCTGGCACCGCCGCGCGGCGCCGGGAACGAGCTGGATCGGCTCGCAGCGAGTTGGAGTCGCCGCGCCAGCAGGAAGGCCGGCAGCCCCACGCTCACTGCGGCGGCGATGCTGAGCAGGGGATAGAGGCGCCAGTACCGCAAACCGATCCCTGAGAGGATGCGCATGATGATCGACAAGCAGAGCGCCCGGTGCTGTCAGGGATCACTTGTGGGGCCGGCCCCTGCGTCCGAATGCCGTGCGGGTGCATCAGGCGAGTTCCGACTCGGCATCGAAGCGTGTGCGTGCGTTTTCGATCTCGGGCATGTGGGTTTCGGCCCAGCCGAGGAGGACATCGACCGGATGGCGAAGGGTCTTGCCGAGCGGGGTGATCCGGTACTCGACGGCGACCGGGCGAGAGCTGAGAAGTTCGCGCTCGATGATGCCGTTGCGTTCGAGTCGACGCAGGGTGGCGGTCAAAGATTTCTGTGTCACTGAAGGGATCGCGCGGCGCAGATCGTTGAAGCGGCTTGGGCGCTCGCACAGTTCGTTGAGCACCGCCAATGACCACTTGTCGAGAATCTGATCAAGCAGCTCTCGATGAGGCGGGGTGATCGTGAGTTCGTCGCGAACGGCCTGGGGAGTATCTCGCATGCTACCTAGTCTCATTGAAGTGACTTCTGTATACCAGGTATTAAAGGTATACCTATCCAGGTCGATATTCGAGGAGAACCTTCATGACCGTTCAGTACTTCACCCCCGATGGAATGACGCAGCCCACTCCGTATCACCACGTCGCTGTCGGTTCCGGAACCCGACACGTCCACGTCGCAGGTCAGATCGCACGGCTCGCCGATGGAACCCCGGTTGCCCAAGGTGATCTCGCGGGGCAGGTCGCCCAAGCGCTCCGCAACACCGCGACAGGGCTGACCGGGGTGGGCGCGACCTTCGACGACGTCCTCCGGCTGACCTTTTACGTCACGGACTGGAAGCCCGAGAAGATCGGTGAGTTCATGGCCGGTGTCGAGCAGGTCGCCGAGGAGATCGGGCTCACGCTGCCGCTGCCGCCGACATCGCTCATCGGCGTGGACTACCTGTTCGAGCCGGATGTGCTCGTCGAAGTCGAGGCGACCGCCCTCATCGACTGACCGAATTCCGCGGGGCGCTTGTGCTGCAACAGCAACCGAGCGCCTGCGCGGGGGCAGCGCCCACCAAACAGTCCTGGTTACCCATCCGCTCTCGGGACGAGCGCTGACCCTTGCGAGTGCGCGCTGGGCGCCGATCTCGTCCCGGTGCAGGTTCGGCGTGCGGGACGAGTGGGCGCTGTGCTATTCCCGTCGAAGTGAGCCCATCCGCAGGTACTCTGGGTCCCTCACGAGGCGGGGTCCACCCACTCTGCCGAGCATCCCTGTGGCGCCCGGAGCCGGGCGTCACACGCAAAATCTCGGATAGAGTAGCCGAATGCGTCGGGCAACTTCGACATCGCTGAGTGCGTGGTACAGCGAGGTGTTCGACATCGGCCTCGACACCCTTTGGAGATGCGTCACGGCGCACCACCACACCAAGCTCGGGGGTAGTCCCGGCTACTACGTCGTCTGGCGCGGCGCTGGCGTTCACGTGTCGCTTCCCGACGCCGCTGGGGCGGAGACGACTCGCTGTCTGTCCCGCCAGCCCGCCGGAGTCCTGCGAGGAAGCGCGTGAGCGACACGAGCACCGGCACCGGCAAAGTGGTCGTGAACAGGGCGATGTCGCTCGACGGCTTCATCGCCGGTCCCGACCACGCGATGGACTGGATCCTCGACCTCATGAGCGCGGCCGCGTTCCCGGAGGTCATGGCGGCCACGGGCGCCATGCTCATTGGCCGGGGCACCTACGAGGTCGCCAAGCAGATGGCCGACGAGGACACCACCTACGACGGGGGGCCCGAGTTCGTCCTCACCCACGAGCCGCCGGACGAGCCGGACCCAGGGGTCACGTTCCTCACCTGCGACATCGCGGAAGCCGTCGCCACGGCGCTCAACGCTGCGGGCGGCAAAACCTGGAGATCCTCGGTGCCGACGTGGCCAGCCAGTGCCTGCAGCGAGGGCTCGTCGACGAGATCCTGGTGTATGTCCTGCCGGTGCTTCTCGGCGACGGTATCCGCTTCTCGACCCCAGGCCTCGGCAGGATCGACCTGGAACCGTTCAGCAACACGCAGTCGGGCCCCGTCACCATGCTCCGATTCCGCGTCCGCAAATGATCCCGGCGCTCCGTCCCTGAATGGCACGAGCACCATCTCAGCTCGATTGCCAGGCGGGACGTGCGATGGGACCGCCTGACTCGTTGCACGAAGAGACAGGCGCAACATCACCGGGTGGCCGCAAGGCGATCGCCTATGGGCGAATGCCTTGAGATCGGGCAACGGCACCTAGCCTTGGACGGTTGGGCGGATGGTGATATCGCCGATTTCGACGTCGTGGGGTTGTTCGATGGCAAACGCGATGGCGCGGGCGACGGCTTCCGGCGGGATGGCGAATTCGTTCATGTTCCGCTGGATCTGCGCGCGGACCTGGGCATCGTCGATGGAATCGGCGAGATCGGTCCGGACCACGCCGGGCGACACCGACGTTGTCCGCAGTACGCCGTCGGTCGATTCTTGCCGCAGTCCTTCCAACAGGGTGCGGACGGCGTTCTTGGTTCCGGCGTAGACCGCCTGGGTGGGGACGATCTTCAGGCCGGACGTCGACACGGTGGTCACGAGATGCCCCTCGCCCTGTCGACGGAATATCGGAAGTGCCGCGGCGATGCCGTGGAGCACCCCACGGAGGTTGACGTCGATCATCGCCGACCAGCCGTCGACGTCAAGGTCTGCCATGTTCCCGATCTTGCTAATTCCGGCATTGTTCACCAGTACATCGAGTCTGCCGAACTCCTCTACGGCGCGGCCGACGAGCCGCTCGAGGTCCTCGGGGCGGGTGACATCAGTAGTGCAGGTGGCAGTACGTCCACCACGTTCACGGATGCCCTGGGCGAGCTCGTCGAGACGCTCGGTCCGACGCGCACCGAGGACGACCGCCGCGCCGCGCTCGGCGAGCAGGCGGGCGGTTGCCTCACCGATGCCACTGCTCGCGCCGGTGATGGCGACAACCTTGCCGTTGATGGCTGACATGTGGAATCCCTTCACTTAAAGTGGACATGTGTCCGCTTACGTTTCAGGTTAGCGGACACGTGTCCGCTTACTCAAGTCGTCATGCAGAGGACAGATGAACGCACCCCGCCGCCGCTCCGACGCTGCCGAGAATCGCGCTCGGATTATCGAGACCGCACGAACGGTCATCGCGAACTCAGACGAGCTGAGGCTCAACGCGATTGCCAAGCAGGCAGGGGTCGGCCAGGGCACCCTGTACCGCCACTTTCCGACTCGAGATGACCTGCTGGCCGAGGTCTATCGCAACGATGTCGAACAGCTCGTTGCGGCCGCGCCGGCGTTCCTCGCCGAGCATGAGCCGCTCAAGGCGCTGGCTTGCTGGTTCAACCGGGTGGCGGACTATGCACGAATCAAGCGTGGAGTGTTCGCCGCAGTCGAGACGGCGGTATGGCGGGACCTCTCCGCGCACAGCCTCGGTCCGATCGGTGATGCGGTGACAATGCTCCTTGCCGCCGGCAAAGCCGCCGGAGCGATCCGCTCCGATGTCGACGCTCGTGACGTCATCCTCCTCATCGGCTACCTGTCCCGGCTCGACGAGAACGAATGGGACATTCGAGCCCGGCACCTGCTCAGCATCGTCCTCGACGGATTGCGCCGGCGCGAGTAGCGAACGTTGATCGGCACGTCTCCGGGCTTGCCGGATGCGTTGGGGGAGACAGCCGAACCGTTGATTCCGCCGTTCGCCACCCGACCACAGGGCGGCGGCAGCGCACCGGTCGACGACCGAGCGGTGTTCACCGCGGTCGTGTTCGTGCTGATCAGCGGATGCGCCTGGCGGCCTCTGCCGCCTTCGTTCGGGATCACGGTCCCGACAAGACGTCGACGCAGAACGTGGTGTAGACGAACCCGGCCAACGTCCAACCGTAGGTGAAGTCGGCGACCCACCACTGGTCCGGGCGCTGCGGTGCGTCCCAGTTCCGCTCGATCAGATCGGGTGCCGCGGCGCCCGATCGTCGGGCTGGGTGGTGATCGTGTGGTGTTTGCCGCGGACGGCTCCGGTGATGCCGGTGATCGCCATCAGGCGGGACATCTGATCGCGCCCAATGTCGTTGCCTACTACATCTGCCCGGTCCCGCCGACACCGAACCTGCCGAGCCGGAGCGGGTGGCCGGCAGCCGCTGGGCGATAGGGGAGTGCTCCCAGACCACCAAGAACGAGACCTGCCTCGACCACTACCAGATCCGCGGGTACCCGACCTGGTACCGGCACATCGACCTGTCGATGGCCGTGGCCGCCATCCTGACGATCCTGCGCCGTGGCGCTCAAAAAGGGGATCTGAAACTGTCTCGGCCCGAGTCGTATCTCAGTATGAAGTCGGCTCAGCGAAATTGCTCTCCGCTCTATAGATCTCCGCGCTCGACGACTATAGCCAGGCCTGGATGACCGGTCGACGATCCTCGGTCGGGCGACTATTGACCAGACGCGAAGCCGATGTATTTGGTTTCGAGGTACTCCTCGATGCCTTCGGTGCCGCCCTCGCTGCCGAGTCCGGACTGCTTGACTCCACCGAACGGCGCGGCGACGTCGGAGATGACGCCGCGGTTGACACCGACCATGCCGCTCTCGAGCTTGTCGGCGACGCGGAACGCACGGTCGACGTTCTGTGTGTAGATGTACGCGGCGAGACCGTATTCGGTGTCGTTGGCGGCGGCGACGCCCTCGGCCTCGGTGTCGAAACCGGTGATCGCGGCGACGGGTCCGAAGATCTCCTCGCGGACGATGCGCGCATTTGCGGGCACCTCGTCGAGGACGGTGGGCTGGAAGAAGTAGCCGGGACCGTCGACGGACTTGCCGCCGGTGCGGACCCGGGCGCCCGCGGCGACGGCGTCGTCGACGAGGGACGCCACGTTGCGGCGCTGCTTCTCGTTGACGAGGGGGCCGACGTTGGTGCCGTCTTCGCTGCCCGGTCCGACGGTGAGTGCGGCGATCCGGTCGGTGAGCTTGGTGGTGAATTCCTCGCGCACCGAGTTCGCGACGATCAGGCGGTTGGCGGCGGTGCACGCCTCGTCGCCGTTGCGCATCTTCGCCGCCATCGCGCCCTCGACCGCGGCGTCGATGTCGGCGTCGTCGAAGACCACGAACGGGGCGTTGCCGCCGAGTTCCATCGAGGTGCGCAGAACCTGCTGGGCGGACTGCTCGATGAGGATCTTGCCGACCCGGGTGGATCCGGTGAACGTCACCTTCCGCAGCCGCGGATCCGCGAGCAGCGGTTCGGTAACGGCGGCGGCGTTCGACGCGGGCAGCACCGACAGCACACCGGCGGGCAGGCCGGCCTCGGCGAAGATCTCGGCGAGCAGCAGCATGGTGAGCGGGGTGTCCTCGGCGGGCTTGACGATGATCGTGCAGCCGGCGGCGAGCGCGGGACCGATCTTGCGGGTGCCCATCGCGAGGGGGAAGTTCCACGGTGTGACGGCCAGGGTGGGTCCGACGGGGACCTTGGTGACCATGATCCGTCCGCTGCCGGACGGTGACGTGGTGTAGCGGCCCTGGATGCGGACGGCTTCCTCGCTGAACCAGCGCAGGAACTCGGCGCCGTAGTTCACCTCGCCGCGGCTTTCCGGCAGTGCCTTGCCCATCTCCATCGTCATCAGCAGCGCGAGGTCGTCGGTGCGCTCGATGACCTTCTCCCACGCCGAGCGCAGGATGATCGACCGCTGCCGCGGGGCCGTGGCCGCCCATTCCTCCTGGACCGCCGCGGCGGAGTCCAGTGCGCGCATCGCGTCCTTGCCGCCGGCATCGGCGACGTCGGCGATGAGGGGTCCGGTGGCGGGGTCGTAGACCGGGAATGTGCCGCCGTCGATCGGGTCGGTCTGGGCGCCGTCGATCCACAGACCGGTGGGCAGGGTGGCGCGGAGCCGTTCGAAATCAGTCATCGGAGTCCTCGTGGTGGGAATGGTGGTGATCGCACGCCTCCGGGGTGGGGGCGACGTCGAGGGCGGGGTTGCGGTCGAAGAATCCGACCGGTTTCAGCCAGAAGGACACGGTGTCTGGCTCTGTCAACTCGATCTGGCCCCACCTTGTCGGCTCGAGTTGGCCCCAGCCGACCCTTACTCGTGAGGGTGTGACGGCTTGAAGTGGCCCCACCCCGATGCGGTGAACTGGGCGTTCTGGGTTGGTCGAATGTCCGGGCTGGACGCCGCGACGTCGACGGTGTTGTCCGTCGCCGGCGTGGTCTCCGGTTAGCTCGCGGCTTGGGCTGCTGCCCTGGTTTGAGCGAGCCGGTAGCTGTCGGTGCCGGTTTCGATGATCGCGCCGCCGAAGGTGAGTCGGTCGACGATGGCCGCGCAGAGTCTCGGGTCGGTGAACGTCCGGGTCCAACCTGAAAATGACTGGTTGGACGCAATCGCCACGGAGTTCTTCTCCTCGCGTTCGGTCAAAACTTGGAACAACAACTCGGCACCGCGTTTGTCGAGTTCCATGTAGCCGAGCTCGTCAATGCAGAGCAGATCCACCCGCCCGTAGCGGGCGATGGTCTTGGCGAGCAGTTTCTCGTCGGCGGCCTCGACGAGTTCGTTGACCAGTTTCGTCGCCAGGGTGTAGCGGACCCGGAAGCCGGCCTCGGCGGCGGCGGTGCCCAAACCGATCAGCAGGTGCGATTTGCCGGTGCCGGAATCGCCGATCAAACACAACGGTTCGCCCTTGCGGACCCAGACGCAGCTGGCGAGGCTGTTGATGGTGGCCGGATTGACGTTGGGGTTGGCATCGAAGTCGAAGTCCGCCAACCATTTCTGGCGTGGGAATCCGGCGGCCTTGACCCGGCGGACGCTGCGGCGGCGGGCACGGTCGTCGCATTCGGCGAGCAGCAGGTCGGCGAGGAAGCCCTCGTAGGTCAGTTGCTCCTTGTGGGCGACGGTGAGCATGTCCTCGAACCGGGTGCGCACCGTCGGCAGCCGCAGATCACGGCAGGCCTGCTCGATCGCGGTGGCGGCGGCTTCGGGGGTGAGTCCACGCCGGCGCCGTGCGGCGGCCGGTGAGGTGGGGGTCGACCCGGTCATGATGATGCTCCTTCACGTGCAGAGACGGCGTCCGAGGAGGGTGGCGGCCGCCGCCGCAGCAACTCGTCGTAGGCGGCGACGGTGGGAAGCGGCCGCGAATCCGGTGGCAGCCCGGCGATCACCGCCTCCGGATCGGTCAACCTGCGTGCGGTCATCGACACCACCTTCGACGGTGCCGCCGCAACTGGGGTGACCGCGTCGTCGGGACGGTCGGCGGCGGCCTTGCGGGCCTCGACGGCCACCACGTCCGCGCAGGCGGCCCCGACAGCGACCGCGGCGCGGAGCCCGGAAGTCACATCCTCGTGTGCCATGTTCCGGTGCAGCAGCAGCACTTCGACGAGGGCGCGGGTGCCGTCGGCGTCCCCGTGCACCGATCGTGCCAGCGCCCAGAACGCCTCGTGGTCGGCGGTGAACGTCCCCGCCGCCCGCGCCTGGGACAGCGCGGTCGACCCCGGTAGCGCGCCGGGTTTGCGGGCGAGGACCTCGAGGTAGTGATCGAGCACCAAGGCCTGCGCGCCCTTGCGGGCGAGGCGGAGATGGCGGGCGACCTCCCGCCGGCCGTCGAAGATCACCACCTCACTGGCCCGCAGCGAGACCCGCACCTGCCGTCCGATCAGGTAGATCGGCACCGAATAGTGGCACTGGCGCACCGTGACCCGCGAATACCGGTCCACCCGCGGCGTCAACCACAGGCCGGGCTCGAACTCCTCGGCCGGGAGCGGCCGCAACAAGGGCCGTTCGGTGGCGAAGTCCTCCCCGACGGTCCGGATCCGGGTATCGATCCGCCGGCCGTCGTCCGCCCGATCCGCCGCCGCGAGGCGCGCGTTGAGCTCGTCCAGGGTGTCGACCTTCGGCACCGGGACCAGGTGGTTACGGCGGAAGCGCCCCACCTCACCCTCCACACCGCCCTTCTCGTGGGCGCCCTCGAGACCAGACAAGCAATAGAAGGAATCGAAGCCGTAGTGCGACCGGAACAGAATCCACCGATCCGACTCGGACCGGTTGCGCCCGAACAACACCCGACGCACCGCAGATCGCAGATTGTCGTACCGGATCTTGCCGGTCGGGACACCACCGATCGTGGCGAAGGCGATCACATGGCCCTCGATGAACGCCTCCTGCCCCTGCGAGGCGAATACTCGGTGCACCGCCTTGCCCGAGTGCGACAGCCGGAGGGTGAACAGGAAACACTTCGTCCGCACCCCGGCCAGATCGATCCACACATCTCCGAAATCGACCTCCGCCTCCGCACCGGGAAGATGGTCTTGCAGCACGAAGGCCGTCTCGGTTCCCCTCCCGGACTCGGCGACGATCTCCGGGCGTCGGCGGGCGACGTAGTCCCGCACCGACGAGTACGAGGCCTCGCAGCCGTGCTCGTCGACCAGCCTTGTCCAGATCCGTTTGGTCGTGTGCCTCTGCTTCCGCGGCGCGGTCAGGTCCGTGACCAGCATGTCATCGATCAACGTCTTGAACCGTTCGAGCTTCGCCGCGATCCGCACCGGCCTCTTGCGGGGAGGCGGAATCGGAGACTCCAAGGCCGCGCGCACCGTCCGACGATGCACACCATGGCGGTCCGCCAGCGCGCGGATCGACAAGCCCTCACACCGCGCATCGCGGCGGATGTCCTCGAAAAGCTGCACCCGAGACTCCAACCCGAACCCCTCACGGCCGGCGGTGTGGTCGGTCTCGATCATCGCGCCCACACCCGTCACCGGGATTCACACCGACGAAAACAGCCACCCCGGGCGTGTCGCGGTGGGGCCACTTCGAGCCGTCACACCCTCACCGGATAAGGGTCGACTGGGTCCAACTCAAGCCGCCCGACCGGGGCCACTTCAGACTGCCAGAGCCACGGTGTCTGCACGCATGGTCCGCAGCCATGAAGGTTTGCAGGGGTACATGTCGGCGGCCAGCAGCATGCCACGCTCTGGCCGACGAATTCGACTGCAAGCCAATGTCGTTTCGCGAGCCGGGCATGATTGGCAGTGTGTGCTCGATACCGCCGGCCGCAGGAGAATGGTGAGTTGGGATCGAACATCGCCGGATTACGCGGCCGGCCAGGGCGGACATAGGCGCTTGAGCTGACCACCAGGCTCAGGCCCTACGCCGAGGAAACGGCGGAGATGCGGAGAGGGGAGTGCGCAGCGACTACGGGACCCCTAGCGTGATCCGGGAGAGGGGAATCAGTGTTTGCATCCTGGCCCGTGGACTCGTGTGTGTGGTCGCCGGGTTGCCGACCGACCCCGGTTTGAGGCGAAGATGCACTGGCGGTGTGCATGCCGGTCGGCGGTATGGCGTCAGACCGGGATCGTGACTTCCTGGCTCGATTCGACCCGGTGGACTCGCAGCGACAACTCCCGCATTCCTAGAGAGGGGAGCATCCCGACGAAGGCCCGGCCATGTTCCGAATCGGCGTGCTGATCGAGCGCTGACTGCGACTCCCATTCCTCATAGACGTAGAAGACCCCCCGTGCCACTAGGTCAGCGCTGATAACAAACGAGATATTGCCCGCATCGTGGACCGACTTCGCCACTAGCTCCCCGATGGCGGCGCTGGCCCGGTCATGGAGGTCCTCCTCGATCACGAGGCGTCCGCTTTGGACTATTACTGCACCGTCTTGCACCTGCCCGCGCCCCGTCATCTGGTCGATGTCGTCGTGCAGCCTCTGTCGGACATCCGGGGTGAGCGAGACCAGGAACGTGTCATCGCGCAAGCCGGCGAGCAACGCGTCCGCGACCTCGTCGGGGCTCTGAAGGGCCTCCAGCTCGAGTCCGGCTTCGAAGATCTCGGTCGGTATGCCAACCAGGGGAACTTCGAGCGTGTGCCGCGTGTTGGTGATGTCCGGGCAGAGCAAGGTGACGCCCACGCCTTGCGGTGAGAGGTAGGCGTTCAGCGTGCGGGCGAGACCGATCAAACCGGACTTCGACAACGTATAGGCACCCCCTAACGGCACTTGCTCAGGAAACAGCCCAAGGCTCGATGAGGTGACAATGAGGTGGCCATGGCCTCGCGCCACCATTTCGGGCCCGAACTCGAGGAAGGCACGGACAACGCCGACAGCGTTGACATCGAGAACATGCTCCCACCGCTCGAGAGGGATCTGCTCCAGCGGGCCGGCTACCGAGGTGCCTGCATGGCTCCAGACGATGTCGGTCTGGCCCATCACCTCGGATATCTGACGGTGCAGGTCTGCGAGATCCTCTGTTCGGGTGGTGTCGCAGGCGACCGCGAGGGAGCGCCGCCCGAGACCCTCGACCTCGGACGCAACCGCCTTGGCTGCGGCCTCGTCGATGTCGGCGACGACGACATCACAACCGGCGCGCGCGAGCGCGAGAACACCGGCTCTGCCGATACCGTCTCCGCCTCCGATGACCACTGCTGTCTTGTTGCGAAGATCCATTTCAACGTGCCTTTCAGACGGATTGGCTCATGGTGTTGGCGAGATTCACGCCCTCAGGCGTTTCCCATTCGTTGATGTTCTGGTAGCCCCCGGCACCGGCCAGGTAGTCGACGAAGACGCCCTCCGGATCGCGGTCGGCACGGATCACCTGCAGCCGCTTCCATGCGTCATCGGTCAGGCATTTCACCCTGCGGTGTTGCTGGTCGGAGTCGCCCCAGTACTGACCCTTCGTGTAGGGCTCCAAGTGCTTCATCGCTCCGAGCGACCACTGCCGGTATTTTTCGTCATCCGCTGCGTCGCTGTAGATGATGTACACCCCGACCATCATTTCGGTCATCAACGACATGGCCTGGTCGGGTCCTTCGTGGGGAAGGGTGTACTGGAAGAAGGTATGCCCGGGCTCGTTGCTGGGCCGGTCCATGACCAGCGTCTGTGCGGCCGCAGCGATCTCGTCGTACGGTCCTTCGACCCAGGCCGACTCGACCCGGTAGCGGAAGCCCTTGGGATGGGTGATGTCGACGAACTCGTACTCGGACTTCATCGTCGTGGGTTGAGCATTGTTCATGATCAACGCGTGCTCGCAGTATGGTGCGGTCGCCAGGGGTGCCAGCGCCTGCTCGGCCTCTTCGCGTGTGTCGCAGAAGGCGAGTCCCCACACCGCGAAGACGTAGCCTCCCGCGTGGCCGGGGATTTCGAACTGTGGATTCATCGACACCGCGACCAGGTGGACGCTGGGCGCGATGTCCTTCTGGGCTTCGGAGAGCCACTCGAGAATCTCGGCATACCGCTCCACGGGATAAATCTGCATCGTCCCGGTAAGAGCCTTGGGTAACAGTCGGGTCTGGAGGTGGAACCGGGTGATGACCCCGCAGAACCCGGGCCCCGCTCCGCGGGCCGCCCAGAAGAGGTCCGAGTTTGTTCGGCATCGGCGCGAACAAGGTCGCCGTCGGCCGTCACGACATCGATCGCCAGAACCTGCTCTGACGCCCAGCCCCAGCCCCGATGATTCCACCCCATGCCGCCTTGAAGCAGGAATCCGCCGATACCGACCGTCGGGCACGGCCCGCCGGGGAAGAACCGCCCGAACTGCTCGAGGTAGACGCCCAGCTCGCTGCCGCCCTGGACGGACGGGGTCACGCTGACGATGCCGGTGTTCTCGTCGAGAGAAATTTCCTTGTAGCCGCCGAGGTCGATCAGCAGGGCGTCGTCCCGCACGCCCCACACCGGGAAGCTGTGGCCGCCAGACCTTATGCCGACCTTCCAGCCGCGTTCCCTGGCGAACCGAACGCCCTCAACGATGTCGTTCTCGATTTCGGCCATCAGGACGGCCGGGGGAAAGCGGTCAGGATATCGACTGTGTAACACTCGGCCGACGCGAGCATTCTCGTAGCCCTCATCGTCGCGCTCGAAGAGGGTTCCGGTGAATCGGGTGTTGGCCGTGATGGTCGGGATGTCGATCATGGATGGTATTTCTCCTGTACTGAGGCGTGCGCAACTCGGTCTACCGCCGGCGACATCGCGTGCTGGCAATAGGTTTGAAATTGTCGGTGTCGACGTTTATCGGGTGCCCGTGCCATCCGGCGAGGTCGGTGTCGAATCCCATCTGGGGTTCCGGGGCCGGTGCTTCGCCGTGACCAATGCCCGCTCACGAGATGTCCTTTCACGGACGATGAGCCCGCCATAGTTGGTGCTCGGGGGTCATCGTCTTGACCCTTCCTTCTGATGAGTGCTGGTGTGCCCGCAACATTGTTGTGGCCTGCTCGGAGAGAGCTCGAACTGTGGGCGCGTCCAGTAGCCATGTCCATCGCCGGTAACCGAGCAGGCACGAGATGCGCTCCCAGAATTGTGTTCGGTCGATCCCGAACTGCACCCAGATGTCTTCTGACGATGGTCCGTCGAACGGTAGCCATTCGATGGCGAGTTCGAGGATTAGTTGATCGTCGCAAGGGCGGGCGGCAGCTTTCGAACCTCTACCGGCGCTGCCACCACGTGGGGTTTCGTTGCTCATGCGGATGTTCAATCTGTGAAAGCCGTGTTAGGGATTGACGGCCGTGAAGGGCAGACGCGTACGGTGTTCTGCCCGGGAACGGTTTTGGACACCGTGTGTTCTATGGTGATGCTCCGCGGGCACCGAACCCGCTCGCACGGAGCGGGTTCGGTGCATCCGTCAGACTATGGGGCGCGCCCGATGTGTTGACGGCTGAAGCACGTCGTGTGGGCGGTCTATTGCTGTGTGGCGTACTCGGCGAGGTTGGTCTCGAAGCCTGTTTGTGTTCCGAGGGCCAAGACTTCACCGTTGTCGATGTCTTCTTGCCAGACGAGCGATCCCGTGGAGGTGTGCAGGGGGTGGTCTTGAACGGTGAGGATGCGGGCTCCTTCACCGCTGATGGTGTGTGCGTGCGCCGCCCATCCGGGTGCGGACAGCATCAGGTCGCCTGCGGACCAGTCGAAGCGCTGGCCTTCGACGATGCTGTATCCGTTGCCGGCGAAGTGGTAGTTGATGGCGGAGCTCATGTGCCGGTGGGTTCCGCCGGCGAAGTCGCCACCGATCGCGGTGATGGTGGCGAAGAACGAGGGTGTGGTGCCGTTGAGGCGTCCGGTGGAGGGGTTGTACAGGCAATGCAGTGGCCGACCCGTGTATCCGGTTTTGAGGCCGAGGACGCCGCTGAGGTGTTGGCTGACCTTCGCCCAGGCGAAGAGGAGGGGGGAGTCGGTGATCGGGTCGGGGTCGATGATGTGTTCGTAGGGCAGGAGTTGGCTGCCGTCATCGCCCAACGCGATAGCGGGAGCGAGGTCTTTCGCGCGGCGTCCTGGTGCCGAGACGACATCGTGGTCGTGGGTTTCGACGGTGCTGCCGAAGTCTTCGTAGTAGGCAGAGATGGCTTCCAGCAGTGCCGCGTTGGTGTAGCGCAGATACCTGAAGGCGGTGGTGCCGTTGTTGGCCAGCGCCTCGAGGTTCATCGACGGCTTGGTCCACACGTCTTGCTGGACCACGCGCATGGTGCGGGCCCCGATGCTGACCGTGCCGTTGCCGGCCAGACACATCGACAGGCCGGTGGTGTTGGCGCGTACGGGGACGGTGGATTCCCCGGGCAGGAGGACACCGAGGCTGACCTGTGTGGCGGGGGCGAGGCCGCGGACCCCTTTCGGCGCTTGCGGATGCACGATCAGCATCTCGCGGCGGCCCCGGTCATCGGGTTCGCCGGCTTCGAGTGCGGTGAAGGCGGTTTCGATCTCGGCGGCGCTGATCATCAGCGGGGACCATTGTTCCCGCCGGTATGGGGGTGCCTGGCGACTGTCGAGCAGGTGGGCGTGCGGGCTCATTTCTTCTCCTGGATCGGATCGGTGCTGTCGGGTGTGGTGGGTTCGAGGGATATGCCGGCGGTCTCGGGGGTGAACCGCATGACGAGGGCGCCGAGGAGAGCGGCCGATGCCAGGTAGCCGACGAACAGGTACGAAACGTTGTGTTGCGCGGTCCACTGCTGCAGGTAGGGGGCGGTTCCGCCGAACACGACGGCCGAGAGCGCATAGGGCATGGCGATGCCTGAGGCGCGTACGCCGGTCGGGAACAGTTCGGACAGGACCGCCGGCAGGATCGAGGCGACGAAGGCGAACAGTACGAGCGCGATCGTCATGGCCAGACCGAATTGCCATGCGCCTTGTCGGGCGAGGTGGTCGAGGGGGAAGGCGGTGACGGCGACGCCGAGGCCGTAGATGTAGAAGCTTCGGCGTCGACCGATACGGTCCGACAGGGAACCGAGCAGCGGTAGGACCGAGGCGCTGACGGCGAGCGCGATCACGCCGGCCCACAACGCTGCCGTGGGGTCGAGGTGGGCGACGGAGATTGCCCAGGTGGGTCCGCTCACTGCCCAGGCGTAGAACATGGCGGTGACCGATGCCATGAGCAGGAACACGCGGGTCCCGGAGGCGCGGTAGGTCCACAGATTCGCAAAGACAGATCGTTTCGGGCTGGCGTTCCGGGTGGGGGCCGCGGTGGCGGATGTGAAGGCGTGGGTTTCGTCCATGCCGCGGCGTAGGTAGAGGGTTACCAGGCCGAGGGCGGCGCCGAGGAGAAATGGCAGGCGCCAACCCCAGGTGGCCATCTGGTGCTCGCTGAGAGCGGTGGTCAGGAGGGCGCCCATGATGGTGGCGGCCATGATCGCGAGGAATCCGGATACATAGATCGAGGAGGACCACAGGCCTCGCCGGGCGGGAGGTGCTTCTTCGGCGATGTAGGTGTAGGCGGCGGCGACTTCCCCGGTGTGTGCGAGGCCTTGCAGCAGTCGTGCGACGAGAAGGACTGCGCCGGCGAGAACACCGACGGAGGCGTAGGTCGGTGTGAGACCGATGAGGAGCATCCCGGTCGACGCGCACCCGATCGCTACGAGCAGTGAGTGCTTGCGGCCGAATCGATCGGCCATCCACCCGAAGAGGAGTCCGCCGAAGGGACGGATCGCGAATCCGACGCCGAAGACCACCAGGGTGGACAGCAGTGCGGAGGTGGCGTTCTGGGGGTTGAACAGTGACTTGGCGAAGAAGGGTGCGAATACGGCGTAGCAGGTCCAGTCGAATACTTCGAGTCCGTTGCCGAGTGTGACACCGATCAGGCTGCGCCGTTGCCGCAGTGCACTGGTGGGCGTTTCGGCGGGGCTGCCGGGAAGCGGCGTGCTCGTGCTCGGGTCAGGACGATCGGTGGGCGGTGCGGTCATGGCACGTCCTCGTTCAGTGGTAGATGTGGTCGGCGTGCATCACGGCTGCACGCTGGTCGACCAGTTGTTTGCGGATCTTCGCTAGGGCGCCTTGGGCATTGAAGGCGGTGGCCCCCACCGTGATTCCGTCACGCGAATAGGTGAACACCCGAGCGGAGTGGGAAAGGTGCACTGCGTCGACGTCCACCGCGGTCAGGTTCGGGTCGCCCACGTGCTGGATCCGGGTGCCGTGCTGATCGGACCAGACGAACGGCACCGTCGCCGCGTGGCGTGGTGAGTGCGGATGCCCGATGTTGTGCGCGGCGATCCCGGCGTGCTCGCGGGCGTTGGTCCAGTGCTCCACTCGCATCTCCTCGCCGTAGCGGGGGTTGAACCAGCGGGCGACGTCACCGATGGCGTAGAGGTTCGATGTGCCCTTCACCCGCAGGTCGGGGCCGCACACGAAGCCGTCCCGGATGGGGAGCGAGGAGTCGGCCGCCCAGTCGGTGCAGGGCGTGGTCCCGATCCCCACCACCACTACGTCGCCGACGATGGTGTCCCCGTCGTCGAGGTTCAACTCGACGGCTCGCCGATCTGCGTCATAGGACGCACCGTGCACGGCGGTTCCGCATCGCACGCTCACGCCATGTTGTGCGTGTAGTGCCGCCAGCGCGTGGGAGACCGGTTCCGGCAGCACCCGGGCCGCGATCCGTGGTCCGGCCTCGATGATGGTGACGTCGAGTCCGAGTTCGCGCGCACTGGAGGCGACTTCGGAACCGATGAATCCGCCGCCGATGACGACGACGCGTGGGCGGCGACGCAGGTCGTTGCGCAGTGCAGTCGCCTCGGCGAGGGTTCGGAGATAGTGCACGCCCGGTATCCCGGCGAGCTGGGGGAGGCGGCGGGGTGCGGAGCCGGTGGCGAGGACGGCGCTGTCGTAGCCGATGACGCTCCCGTCGCCGAGGGTGAGTGTCGACGCCGCTGGATCCACGGCGACGGCCTGTGTTCCCCGGAGGTAGTCGATGCCGTGTCCGATGTGGTCGGTCAGGGTCGGCGACGGGAGGTCGGTGTTCGACAGCACCGCCTTCGACAGTGGTGGCTTGTCGTACGGATCTTCGTCTTCACCGTCGACGAGGACGATGCGGCGGTGCGGGTCGTTGTGTCGTAGCGCCGCCGCCGCTCGGATTCCGGCGACGGAGGCGCCGACGATGACGGTGGTGGCTCCGGCGTTCATGGTCAGGACTCGGAGATTCGGATAGCCCGGACGGGGCAGTCGGCTTCGGCTTCACGAAGGCTGTCGTGGTCTGCCTCCGTGGGGTGGCCGGGCTGGGTGAAGGCGATGTTGGTGTCGGGGTCGAGGTCGAAGACGTCGGGCGCGGCGACCAGGCAGTTTCCGTAGCCATTGCAGGCCGCGGTGTCGATGTGGATGTGCGGTGTCATAGTGCTTCAGCTCCTGGGTGCAGCGTCGATGAAAGCCAGGGGGAGTTTTCGTAATCCGAAATGTGTCCCGGCCTCGATGGCCGTGAAGGCGGGGTCGGCCGCCAGCGTGATCGGCGGATACTGGCAGAGGGTTTCGAGAAGGATGCGCAGTTCGGATCGGGCAAGTGCAGATCCGACACATTGATGAATGCCCCACCCGAATGCCAAGTGGCCTCGTGCGGAACGGTCGATGTCGAACGCCGTGGGGTGCTCGAACTGGTGGGGGTCGCGGTTGGCTGCGGCATTGAGAAGCAGTACCCACGAGCCTGCCGGGATGGTGGTATCGCCGACATCGACTGCGCGAGTGGTGCGGCGGGCGAACATCTGTGCAGGTGTACGGAGCCGCAGCATCTCCTCGACGTACCGTGGTGCGACACTGGGGTCGGCGCGAAGCCGCTCCTGCAAGGGCAAATCCGATGCCAGCAGATACAGCAGGGTGCTCACCGAATTCAAGGTTGTCTCGTGGCCGGCGACAGCCAGCGTCAGAAGCACCGAGTGTATTTCTCCGATGTCGATCGGGCGTCCGTCGACTTCAGCATCGAGGAGCCAGGTCAGGTAGTCGTCGGGCCGACGGGCGCGGTGCTCGTCGATGTCGCGGTCGAGGGCATCGACCAGCGCCGCGCGGCCTCGAAGCTGAGACTCGGCCGTCCCGTCCTTCCAAATGTCCTCGGTCAGTTCGCGAAAGCGCGCCACGGTTGCCGGGGAGAAACCGACAATCTTGGTGAGCACGCGCAGCGGAATCGACAGTGCGACCTCAGCTACGGCGTCGCCTCCACCTGACTGGTAGAACGCGGCGACGACCTCGGAGATCATCGAGGTGAGCCACGGCTGCAAATCACGTATCGAGTCGGGAGTCAACGCACGCGTCAGCAACGACCGATAGTGGGTGTGCACCGGGGGGTCGTAGTCGATCGGTATCGACGACATGCCGTCCACCATCGGGATCCGGTGACCAGAGGCAGAGGAGAAGGTCTCGTGGTCACGAAGCGCCTTCTTGACCTCCGAATAGCGACTGATGATCCAGTATCCGCCGTGGAGAGGCGAGTAGGTCGCAGCGCCGGCGGATAACAAGCGCTCGTACGCGTCCCAGAGGGTCGTGTCATTCCAACCCGGACTCAGGTGATCGAATTCGAATCCTCCGGTCGGCGAAGTCATTTGCTCGCCCTCGGCTGTGTTCGTCGTGATGGTTTCCGACACCGGGCAATGCGGTATCCGGTCTCCCGTGCCGATAGTGGACATGGTCCGGTCCTTTCGTGGGCTCGCGACGGCCCCGCCTCGAAATCAGTGCTCCAGGTCACACTAAGAGCGCACCGCTATATAAACAATTACCGAATTGGAGATAAGGGCATAAGTCGCCACTTATTCCGAAGATCGACAAGCGAATAACCGTCTTCTTATGGATTCATCAGAAAGATGATTCTTGCCTTATGTCGCGGGAACGATAGTGTGATTGCGATCACTATCCACCTTTGTGCGGGGAGTTCCGCGCAGCACTCGAAGAGGACCACCATGAAGCCGAGAACCGAAGACCCTTCGCAGCTGAGCCTCGGGCACTTCTTTCCCAGCGGAAAGACCAATTTCCTGTACTCGGACGAAGCTGCTCGGCGAACACCGGCGATGACGAAAGCCAACCTGGTCGAACTCGCCCAGGCGGCCGAACGGGTGGGCTTCGATTCCTTGTTCATCGCCGACAACTGGTCCGGGCACCAACGTGTCGCCGAAGAGTTCGGGCACCAGTCGCCGGCGTATCACGCGCCGTTGCTGGCCATGGCCCTGCTGGCAACGACGGAGCACATCGGCGTCATCTCCACGTTCCACACCACTCACCACAAGCCCGCCCATGTCGCCCGAATGGGCGCCACGCTCGATGCGTTCAGCGACGGGCGGTGGGGCTGGAACGTGGTGACGGGATTCAGTGCCGACGAGGCGGCACTGTTCGGGGAGCCGTTCATCGACCACGACGAGCGTTACGTCATGGCAGCCGAATTCGTCGACATCGTCAAAAGATTGTGGACCGAGCACGAACCCATCGACGTCGACGGCAAGTATTACCGCGTGGCCGGGCGAATCAAAACTCCCCGCCCCGTGCAGGATCCACACCCGTTGTTGGTCAGTGCGGGCGCGTCTCCGGCGGGCGCCGAGTTCGCTGCACGGTTCTGCGATCAGTTGGTGACGTTGGCAAACACCGAGGAGTTGGTGCGTGAGGTCGATCGTCGGCTGGCCGCGCTGACCGAAAAGAGTAAACGAGCGGTGGGCACGTGTCCGTTCTCGATGGCGATCGTGCGCCCGAACGAGGGCGAGGCCGAGGAGGAATATGCGCGTCTGCTGCAGACTCTCAACGTCGAGGCCACCAAGGAGATCGCCGCTGATGTGCTCGGATCGATCGAATCCTCCCGGTCGATGTACGAGAAGATGGGGGAGGACGAAGCCACCCGCGCGTTCGGCGGTGCCGGATCGGTTTTGCAGCTGATCGGAACCCCCGAACAGGTCGCGGAGAAGATCATTTCGCTCAAGCGCACCACGGCGACATCGAATGTGCTGATCAACTTTCCTCTGTGGAGTCCACAGGAGCTGGAGTCGTTCTCACCGGTGTTGCCGTATCTGCGGGAAGCGGGAGTCTGGTCGCCGCCGCAGGAGCGGAACTGGTCGTGGTGACAGTGCGTGACCGCGGCGTCACCGGGATCGGAGAGCGTCGCGGATCTCGTCGACGGCCGCTTGCTGCAGTGGCGAGAAGAACTTGTCCCGCCGCCACAGCAACGCGATACGCTCGGTGAGTTCGAGGCCGGGAACGGCCAACTCCTGTAGTCGGCCCGCGGCGAGGTCGGATTCGACGACGTAGCGCGGGGCGAAAATCGCCCACGCGTTCTCGGCGGCGGCCTGCTTCATCGGTTCGGCATGCCCGAATCTGATGATGAAATTCGGTTCGATGTCGCTGAGCCGGGTGAGCTGTTCCATCAGGTTGCGTTGGTAGATCACCTCCCGCGGCGCGCCGACGAACGGCAGCTCCAATGCCTCGTCGAGGGATAGCGCCCTCGACGGGGCGACGAGGCCCGGCCCGGCGCAGAGGGTGATCGGCTCGGTGCGGATGACGTCGGAGGACATGGTGTCCGGGAGGTGCCGCTGATCCCAGGTCACGACGGCGAAGTCCGCCTCACCGGTTTCCACCGCACGCAACGCTTCGTTGGGTTGCGAGCTGGAAAGGGTGAGGTCCGAACCGGGCCGGCCGCGCTGGAACCGGGACAGAATCGGCGGGAGGAGGTAGCTGCCCACCGCCATGCTCGATGCGATGGACGCGGCGCCGCCTCGCCCCGATCCGAGTTCGTCGACGTCGCGCCTGATCTGGGCCGCCGAGGCCAACATCTCCTTCGCCCATTGGTTGGCGCGTTCGCCCGCTTCTGTCAACAACATTCGGTTACCGCGGCGGACGAACAGCTTTGCGCCGAGCCATGATTCGAGAGCCCTCAACTGTCCCGAGACGGCCGGCTGGGCGACCATCAGCACTTCCGCGGCTCGCGTGACACTTCCCTCTTCGACGACGAGCCGGAACACTTCCAGGCGTTTGAGCGACAGTTGCGCTTCCATGGTCCCTCTATAAGCAATCAATGATGCGTGTATCGATATCTTGATATTTGCTTTATACCACGGAATCTCTATTGTTAGGTGCATCACAGCCTCAGTGGTATGGATCGCCGATCCGTTCCGCGGGAATGAGGACCACACACCCCGTGCGCACCGATTGCACGGGTGTGTCCGCCCTCGAACACACAACTGGCAAGGAACACGATGAACGTACCGTGGATAACGGAACAGCAAGTACGCGAAAGGGTCTCGATCCTCGACGCCATCGAGTCGGTCACCCGATCGATTACCCGTGAAGTCGACGGCACCGCCCGAAACATCCCGAAAACGATGACGACCTGGGAGCCGGCCAGCAGCGCGCACGCTCTCGGTGCCTATGACGAGGGCGCCGGCCTCGTCGCGTTCAAGACCTGGGTCAACACTCCGGCAGGTGCCTCGGCGCTGATGACGCTGTTCGACGCCACTACCGGTACCCCCCGTGCGGTGCTCGAGGCCGGTGCGCTGGGTGGGATGCGTACCGCGGCGGTCTCCGGGCTGGCGACACGCCTGATGAGTGCCCCCGATGCGTCCGAGCTCGCCCTGATCGGCAGCGGACGGCAGGCATTGGGACAAGTTGCTGCGGTATGTGCAGTTCGACCGATCACCCGGGTACGGGTGTGGAGCCGCTCCGAGAACAGCCGGACCGGTTTCGCGGCAACGGTGCGCGAAAACCTCGGCATCGACGCCGTCGCGGCCCCCACACTCGCCGAGGCCGTCGACGGGGCCCCCATCGTCACCCTCATCACCCGAGCGACGGAACCGTTCCTCCCGCGAGGACTGTTGTCCCCGGGAACGCACCTCAATGCCGTCGGCGCGATCTTGCCGAGCAACGCCGAGTTCGATCCCGCGTTGCTGGCCGACGCCGACCTGGCGGTCGTCGACAGTATCGCCAACGCACGTCGATCATCCCGGGAGCTGACCGAGTACTACGGCGAGGACTGGACCCCCGTCAAGACCCTCGGCGACCTTCTCACCGGTGCGGTGGTGCGTCCGCTGCACCCCGTTTTGACGATCTTCAAAGGACTCGGGATGGGTCTGGCCGATCTGGCGGTGGCAGCAACGGTGCTCGAGTCGACCAATCGCGAAGGAGTACTGGCATGAGATTCCGCACCGACACCGCACTGATCACCGGATCGATCGCACCCTTGATCACCCCGTTCACCGATAGCGGGGCGCTCGACACGGCAAGCCTGCGCCGACTGGTCCAGTGGCAAATCGCGGCCGGATCGCACGGATTGTCGATCGGTGGATCAACCGGGGAGCCGGCCGCACAGACCGTCGCCGAGCGGATCGAGGCGATCGAGGTCGTCGCCGACGAGATCAACGACCGCGTTCCCTTCATCCCTGGAACCGGATCGGCCAAGCTGGACGAAACCCTCGAGATCACCGCAGCCGCTCGTGCCGCCGGCGCCGATGCGGCCTTGATCATCACCCCGTACTACGCGCGACCCACCCAAGAGGCGCTGTACCGGTGGTACGCCACCATCGCCGGGGAGTTCCCGGACCTGCCGATCATCATGTACAACGTTCCCTCGAGGACCGCCGTCGAACTGGACCCCTCCACGGTCGCCCGCCTCTACCGGGACTTCGACAACATCGTCGGTATCAAGGAAACAACGAAGGAATTCGAACACTTCTCCCGGGTGATTCACGAAGCCGGAGAGAATATCTCGGTGTGGTCCGGCATCGAACTGCTCTGCCTTCCCCTGCTTGCACTCGGCGGTGTCGGATTCGTCAGCGCCGTCAGCAACATCGCCCCCCACACGGTCGCGCGGATGTACGAACTGTGGACATCCGGTGATCACGACGGTGCCCGCGCACTTCACTACGCGCTGCACCCGCTGGTGGACCTGCTGTTCGTGGAGACCAATCCGGCACCGGCCAAGTGGGTCCTGCACCAGCAGGGACGGATCGCCTCACCGCACGTGCGGTCCCCGCTAATTACGCCCACATCGACGGGCATCGACCGGATCGAGACCCTCCTCGGTCAGGCCTCGACCATCCTCACCGAAGAAAAGGCTTTCTGATGCGATTGGCAACGGTCGAACAGGACGGTGATCCACGGACCGTCGTCCTCGACGCAGACGGCCGACCGCGGGACGTGACCGGGCTCACCGGTGTGGTGACCGCTGACGTCGACATCGACAAATTCGCTGCTCTGACGGATCAGGATCTCCACCGATGCCCGGTGATCGATCTCGACCGGATCACCCGTTGGCTACCGCCGGTCACCGATCCGCGGCGGATCCTCTGCGTCGGTTTCAACTACCACAACCACGCCGTCGAGATGGATAAGGAACCGCCGCAACATCCCACGTTCTTCGTCCGTTTCCCCTCGTCGCTCGTCGGGCACATGGAGCCGGTCGAACGAACGCCGGCGTCCGACAGTTTGGACTGGGAGGGGGAGATCGCGATCGTCATCGGCCGCGGCGGCCGGAACATTCGGGCCCGAGATGCGGCGCACCACGTCTGGGGCTACACCGCCTTCGCCGACAACAGTGTCCGGGAATTCCAACTCCACGGAACGCAGGCCACAGCGGGAAAGAACTTCGACCGATCCGGGTCGGTCGGCCCGTGGCTGGTCACGGCGGACGAGATCGCCGACCCGAACGCCCTGGAAGTACACACCTACCTCGGCGACAACCGGGTACAGGCCGGGGTTCTCGCGGATCTGGTGTTCGATGTTCCCTCGGTCATCGAATATGTCAGCACGTGGACGACGCTGACCCCCGGAGACATCATCGCCACCGGCACGCCGGCCGGGATCGGTTACCGGCAGGATCCGCCCAGATACCTACAGCCCGGGGAAGTGCTGACCATCGACATCCCCGGCGTCACTCGACTCGTCAACCACATCCGCTGACGTAGCGAGGAGGAAGAACATGACGACATGCTCGACAACACCACACGAGGACATTGCAGCATCACTGAAGGAGGTGATGGCTGCGGTCTGCACCCCGGTCTCGGTGGTGACGGCGATGGACGGTGATCGACCGCACGGGACGACGGTTAGTGCCTTCGCATCCTTGTCGATGGCACCTCCCATGGTCCTGGTTTCGCTCGATCGCACTTCCGAGCTCCTCGGGATCATTCAGCGCGGCAGACGGTTCGGCGTCAATATCCTCGGTAGCGCCCAGTCGGCGGCAGCGACGGCCTTCGCCCGCAAGGGGACCGACAAATTCGCCGACACACCGTGGACTCGGGTCGGTGGTGTTCCCCGTTTGACCGGGGCACCGGGCTGGGTGGTCTGTGACGCGTCCTCCTTCGTCGAGGGTGGAGACCACATCGTCGTGTTGGGCGAGGTTCGTGAGGCGGTCGCCCACGACGGATCGCCGCTCACTTACTTCCGCCGCGATTTCGGTACACACATGTTGCTCGGCCAGGAGCACCGGTGACCCCGGATCGGGCAGGCGATCACGCGGTCAACCGGGCCGTCACGGCGCTGCGGGCCGGCGGCATGGTCGTCGTGCTCGATGGCGAAGATCGCGAGAACGAGGGCGACCTCGTGGCCGGTGCCGACACCGTCAGCGCCGAGCAGATAGCTTTCATGGTCCGCCATACCACCGGCATCCTCTGCGTTCCGATGACCACCGAACGAGCCGATCAGCTCGAGTTGGCGCCGATGGTGCCGGTGAACACGGACACCCACCAGACCGCCTTCACTGTCACCGTCGACCACATCGGCGCCGGGACCGGGGTGTCCGCCAGCGACCGCGCGATGACCGTGCGCGCCCTCGCCCGCTCGACCAGTGTCCCCGGTGACTTCCGTCGCCCCGGACATGTCTTCCCGCTTCGCTCGCGCCCGGGAGGTGTCCTGGAGCGGCCTGGGCACACCGAAGCCGCAATCGACTTACTCACCCTCGCCGACCGTGCTCCGGTCGGGGTGATCGGGGAAATCGTCGCGGAGGACGGCTCGATGCGGCGGGGGCCGGATCTGCGCCGATTCGCGGACAGCCATGGGCTGCCCGTGGTCACCATCGCCGACCTCGCGCAATCCCTGCATCCGGAAGCAGGACCCGTGGAAAGACTCTCGACCTCGCGCATGCCCACCGCCTTCGGAGAGTTCCAGGCAATCGCGTACCGGTCGAGCGATGACGGAGTCGAGCATCTGGCGTTGGTGATGGGAGACGTGGCCGCGGCCGCCGAGAGTGAATCCGGTGCCCTCGTGCGCCTGCACAGCGAATGCCTGACTGGGGACATTCTCGCCTCGACCCGGTGTGACTGCGGCAGCCAACTCGAGCAGGCACTGATGGCGGTCAGTCAGGAGCAATGCGGCGCGGTGATCTACTTGCGGGGGCACGAAGGCCGTGGCATCGGTTTGGCGCACAAGATCCACGCCTACGCGCTGCAAGACCGCGGGATGGACACCGTGGACGCCAACCTCGCCCAAGGCCTCGCCGCCGACGCCCGCTCGTACGCGGTCGGAGCCCACGTCCTCAGGGAACTCGGAGTAGGCAGAGTGCGCCTGTTGACCAACAATCCGGCCAAATGTGCGGCATTGACCACCGACGGGCTCGAGGTCCTTGCCCGCGTCGGGCTCTCGACCAACGCGACCACCGACAATGTCCGTTACCTCCGTACCAAACGCGACCGCATGGGCCATGTACTCGACATCCCCGATGTCACCGACTCTGAAAGAAGCGTGCTGTGACCGCTCATCTCGGCGATCAGGTCCTGACACCCCTGAACTTTCTCGAACGCGCGGAGGCCATCCACGCCGATCGCACCGCCATGACCTACCACTCCCAGTCGTGGTCGTACGGCGAGTTCGGGGTCACCGCCCGCCGCATGGCCGGCACACTCGCAGGCCACGGAGTCAAACCGGGCGACCGCGTCGCCGTCCTGGCCTCGAACACCCCGCTGATGCTGCTCGCGCACTTCGCCGTTCCCTTGGCCGGCGGCGTGCTCGTCACCCTCAACCACCGCCTGGCCGCACCGGAACTGAAGTACATCGTCCAACACTCCGGCGCATCACTCGTCCTGGTCGATAACGAATTCAGCGCCGCCGCAGAATCCTTCGGCATCCGGACCCTCGCTGCCGAACAGGTCCTGGACGCGGACGGACCCGAACACGCGCGCACGGTCGAGGACGAACGCAGCCTCATCTCGCTGAACTACACCAGCGGCACGACCGGCCGGCCCAAGGGCGTCATGTACCACCACCGCGGCGCCTACCTGCAGGCGCTTGCCATGACCCACCACGCCAAACTCGGCCTCGACACCGTCTACCTGTGGACCCTGCCGATGTTCCACTGCAATGGCTGGTGTTTTCCCTGGGCAATCACCGCCGCGGCAGGAACACAGGTCTGTCTCGATCGCCCCGACCCCGACACAGTATGGGCCCATCTGCGCAGCGGGGGCATCACCCACTTCAACGCCGCTCCCACCGTCCTCACCAACCTCACACAACATCGTGAGGCAGACAACGGGCCTCTCGGCAGAATCGTCGAGGTGGGAACCGGGGGAGCGCCGCCGTCCCCCACACTGTTGTCCGAATTGACCGCACTCGGCATCCACACCACCCACCTCTACGGTCTGACCGAAACCTTCGGACCTGCTGTGGTGAACGAACCACGCCCCGAATGGAACACCCTCAGCCATACCGATCTCTCCAAAGCAATGGCCGTGCAGGGCAACTCCAACATGGTCGGCACAGGAATCAGGGTCCTGGACACCGTCGGCAAGAAAGACGACGCCCCGATCGCCGACGTCACCGCTGACGGCACAACTCTCGGGGAGATCGCTGTCCGAGGGAACACCGTCATGCTGGGCTACTACAACGACGACGCAGCGACCGAGGCCGCCCGGATCGGCGAATGGTTCAAGACCGGCGACCTCGGCGTCATACACCCCGACGGATCGGTGGAAATCCGGGACCGCGCAAAAGACATCGTGATCTCCGGCGGAGAGAACATCGCCACGGTCGAAGTCGAACACGTACTTACGTCCCATCCCGCGGTCGCCGAGGCGGCCGTCATCGGCGTCGCTGATCCGAAATGGGGCGAAGTTCCGGTGGCTGTCGTCGCGCTGCGGCCAGGCGCGGACGTGTCCACCGAGGAACTCATCTCCTACACACGTACCCAACTCGCAGGCTTCAAGACACCCAAACAAATCTACTTTCGCGAACTGCCCAAGTCCGGAACGGGGAAGATACTCAAACACGTTCTCCGGGGGCTTATTGCACCGGGAGACGAACAGGTGCTGCAGGTGGATCTGCGGGCGAGCACCTGAACCTGTTCACAACCGATTCCGCGATGCCGCCCATGTGTCGCCAACCAAGGTAAGCAGCGCGATGTGCGCCGCCCTGCGAGATGCACACCGGACGGTGACCCAAGGGAGCGGGCCTGCTGAGTTTGCCAGCGGCGATCTGCCGGGACGGCGCCAATAGTGCCAGGTCGCCGGATAACCGTGCGAGGGTAACCGCTCAGGGAGGAGGCCGCATTCGTGGATGCGGCCTCCTCCCAAGACGTGAAAGCTACGGAACGAGGTACCCCCCATCGACGGGCATCGTGATGCCGGTGACAAAACTGGCCTGATCGGAAAGCAGCCAGGCCGCCGCGGGAGGAATCTCCTCAGGTCGACCCATTCGATTCATCGGGCTGGCGGTATTGAACTTTGCGGCGATGTCGGGGGGCGTCTGCGCGAGCCCGCCGATCAACATCTCGGTGGCGGTGGATCCCGGCGCGATGGCGTTGATGCGGATCCCGCTCTCGCCGTACTCGAAAGCTGCCGCCTTGGTCAAACCGATAACACCGTGCTTCGCCGCAATGTAGGGCGCAATTCCGAAGTTACCAACGAATCCACCTACGCTGCTCGTGTTGACGATGGCACCTCCTCCCGAAGCAAGCATCGCTCGGATCTCGTGCTGCATCGACAAGAACGTGCCTTTGAGGTTGACCGCCAGGACGCGGTCATAATCTTCATCGCTGTAGTCGTGGAAGTTTTCCAGCGTATTGAAGCCGGCGTTGTTGAACGCTGCATCGAGCCGGCCGTACGTCTCCACACAACGAGCGACCGCAGCCTCGATCGTGTCACCCTCAGTGACATCCACGAAAACGGACTCGACGTGATGGCCCTGTGCGCGCAACTCGTCACGAAGAGCTGTCGCGGCTTCGAGGTTTCGTGCCCCGAGCACGAGGCGCGCTCCTTCGGCTGCGAAATGACGGGCGGCGGCTGCGCCGATGCCCTGGCTGGCGCCGATGATGAGGGTCGCCTTGCCGGTGAGAATCCCGCTAGAGGTGGTGGTCATGACGTGGCGTTGCCTTTCGTGTTTCCTTGCGAGGGGACGTCGAGTGAGTACTCGACGCCGAGGGTCGATGCGAGAGCATCAACGGTGGAGGGCCAGACGATCTGGCAGTTGACGTGCTCGACTGTTGCCCGCGCGGCGTCATCGGCGACTTCGACTTCGCCGTGCCAGGAAATGCGTGTGCGGGCGTGCGGTCTGGCCGGGAGCGCGGTGACGGTGACCGAGGTGCGGGAGGCGCTCACCGGAATCGGAGGAGCACCGACGAAGGAATAGGTGAAACTCCGACCCTCGTGATCGAGTTCGCCAAGGCGCTCGAGAATGCGTGAGCCATCTTGGAGGTCAATCTCGCGGATAGCGCCGGGGGTTTGCGCGACACCGTCGACGATGGTGCAGACGGTCACTGTGGGATGCCAGGACATGTTGCCGAAGTTGCCGGCCAGTGCCCATACCTCCGTTGCGGATGCGTGAATGATGGCAGCGAGATCGTGATGAATGCGCATCGGCATCAGATCGATCCGCCATTGTTGGCCAAGAGAATTTGGCCGTTGACCCAGCCGGCGGCGGGGGTCGCGAGAAATGCCGCGATGCCCGCGATGTCCGAGGGGTGCCCGAGTCGCCTCATGGGCGCGGCCGCGGCGAGCGATTCCATCATGCCTGGCGGCGCTCCCGCGACCACTTCGGAGTCGGCGGCGAGGAATCCGGCAGCCACCGGGCCGACCATGATCGAGTTGACTGTGATACCTCGGTTGCCGAGTTCGTTTGCGAGCACGCCGACTGTCACGTTCGCGCCGGCTTTAGTGGTTGCGTATGCGGAGAACCCGGCTGGCGTGAACTTGACCGTGCTGGAGGTGATATTGATGATCCGGCCGCCGTCGCGGATTGTTCTCGCCGCCTCCCGGAGCACAAGAAGACTGAGCGAGTGTTGACCGCCAGTAGCCGGTCGAACTGCTCGTTCGTGACCTCGGCGAGGGAGGTGAGGGGTGCAGTGACGCCGGCGTTCGCGACGACGATATCGACACCGCCGAAGTGAGCCGTTGTCGCCGTGAAGAGTACTGAAACCTCTGAGTTCTTGGTGAGATCGGCTCGGACTGCGAGTGCCTGCGCGCCCCGGGATCGAAGTGCCGCAACGGTTTCCTCGGCCTCCGCGCGGCGGCTCCTGTAGTGCACGACAACGGATGCACCGTCGTCGGTCAGAGCCTGTGTGATTGCTCGCCGGATGCTGCGGGGTGCTCCGGTCACTATCGCGACCTTCCCGTTCAGTGGGCCGCTCGGCCGCGCCGACGGGTAATCCCGAGTCGAGTTCTCCATGGACGTTCCTCCGAGTGGGGCAGTAGATGTCGAGTTCGTGACAGTGCGAGCTCGAGCGATGTGGAAGTGGGAACAGATATATCGTCGATCGGCAACGAGATGACAACCAGTGCCCTGCTCGGCGGTAGGACTCGCAGTACCACGACGGGGAGGAAGAAGAGGAAGACAATGGAGCGGTGACCACGAACGACAACTCGCTCGGACAGATCCTGCGCACATGGCGAGACCGGCTTCAGCCTGCCGATGTGGGACTTCCTGACAGTCGACAACGCCGTTCGCATGGGTTACGGCGCGAGGATCTCGCTGCGTTAGCCGGAGTGTCCGTGGACTACGTGGTACGACTCGAGCAAGGACGAGCGCGTAACCCATCAATGCAGGTAGTTGCCGCGCTTGCCCGGAGCCTTCAGCTCAACCGAACCGAGCACGATCACCTCTACCGGCTCGCGGGTCTTCTACCTCCAGCCAGCAGAACTATCTCCTCCCACGTGCCGCCCGGAGTGCAGAGACTTGTCGCTCGGCTCGGGGAACTTCCTCTCGCGATTTACTCCGCCGACTGGACGCTCCTGTACTGGACGGCCCTCTGGGCGCTGCTTCTCGGAGACCCGCTCCACAGGCCGACAACCGAACGCAATCTCGTTCGAGCCACCTTCCTCGGCAACGGCAAAGCCGAAACGCGGGCGACCCCATGGCCTGTCCACTCCGAGCGAGGATCGGAAGAAATGGAGGCGACCCTTGTAGCAGACCTCCGCCTAGCATCGGCCAACTACAGTGACGACACACAACTGGCCTCCCTCATCGCAGAGTTGAGAAAGGCAAGTCCGCGCTTTGCCACGCTGTGGGCAGGGGGGACAGCTGCAGTGCACGCCACTGATCGCAAAACGATCCAGCACCCCTCAGTCGGCAACGTCACGGTCGATTGCGACGTACTCCTGGTTCCTGGGGAAGATCTGAAGATCATCGCCTACAGCGCTGATGCGGGCAGCGTCGACGCTCAACGACTCGATTTGCTGCGAGTCGCCGGCACGTATGCCCTCACAGAACGCACAGGGTGAGCACGTCCCGGCCACCTGCACAGGACTTGTTCGGGTGGCCGGGAGCGGGCGCCACGGCCAAGCAGAGCACGCGTCTACCCCCTCCGGGTGCGGTCTGCTCGCTTCCAGATGCCGGTCCCCGGTGTGTCTGAAGATTGCCGAGTAGGTCGGTGGTGGCCTCAGCGGGACAGGAACTCTTCGAGTTCGCCGATAGCACCCTGCGAGTCCCACGCCGTATGTGGTGATCGTGTTGACGGACGGGGACATGCCGTGGCTGAAATGTTGGTCGCGAGCGCATCTGGTGTGCGGTGATCGGTGGAACCGCCCAGGTGGAGCGCACACCGCCGTGGTGTCGAGGGTGCAGACTCCGGTCGGTGCAGCGTGAGCGCGGCGCGTGGTGGCGATGTGATCAGATACGCCCCACGCCCCACTCCGGGCAAGCTGCTACCGGACCAATGGTGCGGACAATTCCGAGTGGAGAACTCCGGCGACACGCTCAGAGCGATTTCTCGGACTGCGGACGATGTGAGACGGTGGGTCGCCCAGTTGACGTGACAGCCCATTCGATGTGCCGGCCGTGACGTCGTCCAGACTGACGAGGTCACGGCCGGCATTCGGCACGGGTGACTATGCTGTTTCCACCGACACAATCAATTCGATTTCCACGCATGCGCCATGAGGAAGTTGCGCGACACCGATGGCGCTGCGTGCGTGGGTTCCTCGATCGCCCAACTCGTTGAGGAAGACGTCCGATGCGGCATCGAGAACCTTGCCTTGTTCGGTGAATTCCGGTGTGGACGAGACGTACCCTGTGATCTTCAGGATGCGGGCGAGCTTGTGGGCAGGACCTAGTTCGCGTTGCAACGTGTCGAGGCTCAACTGGGCGCACAGGCGTGCCGCGTCCTGAGCCGTTGGCAGATCGATGTCGTCGCCTACCTTTCCACGGTGGACGAGTCGGCCGTCTTCCCTGGGAAGCTGACCGCTGAGGTAGGCCACTCCCCGATGGACCACCAGTGGGCGGATATTGCTACTGGGCTGGTCTGATTTGACTGTCGAGTCGACAGCGGAAGCGCTCATAGTATGTCGGTTCGGCTTTCTATTGTGGAAGGGTGGAGGCAAAGCTGGAGATTTCGCGCACGAGTGCCTCGGGTTCCTCTTCTGGGATGTAGTGGCCCGATCGCGGTATGAGACCGCCTCGCACATCGGTGCCGAGTGGTTTCATACGTTCGAAGAGATCGGGTGCAGAGCCGACTTCGCCACCGAGCGCCAAGACTGGCACGGCTATCTTCGTCGTCATCAGCGATGAGTTCTGCTCGATGTCCTCGAGCACCGCGCGGTAGTACCCGAGCATTCCCCGGGTGCCGCCCGGCGCTTGGTAGACACGCTCGTATTCGTCGATGTCCTCCCGGCTGAACGTCGCCCTCCAGTTCGCTGTCTTGCGACTGAAGAACCATTCGATCAGGATTCGCTCGCGTCCGGCGAGCAACGCCTCGGGTAGGTCCGCGATCGGGTTGAACAGGAAGTGCCAGTTGCGCCAATTGTCCGGCCCGAGCGTTAGAGTCGGCTGCAGCGTAACTCCCGGGATATTTCCGTCGAGCAGGACGAGGCCACGCAGGTCGTCGGCGAAGTGGTGGGCGTAGGCGTAACCGACCCAGGATCCGATGTCGTGTCCGACGAATAGGTAGCGTTCCTGATTCATCGCGCTCATCAGGGCTCGCACCCGCGCGCTCGTCGTCTTGGTGTCGTAGCCACCTAATGGCTTGTCGGAGTCTCCCTGGCCTGGGAGATCGAGTGCGATGACGTGAGAGTTCTGGGCGAGTAGGGGAATCACTCGCCTCCATGCGTACACACTCTGTGGGTACCCTGCGACCAGCACTATCGTTGGGCCCTCGCCGGCTTCGACGACGTGAAATCGGATGTCGTCTGCCCACACCATGTGGTGTTGCGGTTCTACGGGTTTCACTCTGGATTGCCTCCGGGATTCAAAAGGTTATTCTGCCTTGGTCGGTCAGGCGGAGATCACGTCGTTGATGGCATCGATGATCGCGATGTGATCATCGAGCGGCAGGCGATCGATGGTCATCTGAAGTTGGCCGAGCCGATCGGTTCGGCTGTCGTCGATTGCTTGGCCGATGTGCACTGCCTCGCTCAGGTATTTCTCCTCGTTCGCGGCGTTGAAATGCGCAAGCAGTTTGGCTGTAAGGTCCGTGCGTAGTACGGCAAGTGCCCCTAGCAGGCCGTATGCGCCCCAGTTCGCGACGCCGGAGACGATCAGATGATCGGCGCTGGTTTGTGCTGCTACGAGTGAGCCGTTGGGGATGTCGTTTTCGACGATATCTTTTGGTAGAACACCCATTCCGATTTCGTTCCCACCGTCACCGATGCCGATGCTCACCCAGGGAGCGGTCCAACCGTCGTCTTCGAAGAGATAGTCGAGTGGGGCGGTGTCCTGCGAGATGTCCCAACCGTGCTCGCGGTGCGGTTTGCCATCGGACCCCAGTGAGCATCGCTCGATAGCGACGATGTGGGACAGCGGGTGTTCTGCCGATTCCAGACGTCCCCGCAGGGCGCGGACGGCGGCGGGATCGACTGCCACGATCTCGAGGTCGACCTTGGCCGGCAAGGCCTCTACGACGGCCCACACCGCCTTGGCGCATGGTGCATCCGTGATCACTGTGACCGGGATTCCGGCTTCGATCAGTCCTGCTGCGAGCTGACCCATGCCATTGAGACCGTCCGTCTCCGGTGATGGCGGTTCGGCGTGACGGACGAAGAATCCGCACACGATTCCGACGTGCGGCGTGGGGGTGTTGGCCAATGATTCGGCCGCGCGTTGCAGGTTTCCTTCGGCGAACTTCACCAGGCGAGTGATGTCCCGGCGGACTGTACGACCGACGATGGTTTCGATGCGAGTGATCGAACTGTCCACGTCAACCTCCATCTATATATGTAACGTATATTTACTGTAGCGATCGGTGTTCGTCGTTACAAGGGTTTACGCGATCAAGCGCTACGCTCCTTGTAACCAGGAAGTATGCAGAACGTATATTCGTGGGTTGACCCAGTAGCCCAATGTCTATCCTCGGACGGGGGAGCGAAATGACGAATCAACTGACGGATGGCGAGTCCTCGTCTGCGTCTCAGACCGACAGCGTTGTCGAGAGAATCCGATCACTCATCATCGACCTGGAACTTGCACCGGGGAGTCGAATCGACGAGAGATTGCTCCTGAGCAATTACGGCTTCGGCCGTACCCCCGCGCGCGAGGCGATCAATCGACTGGCCGCCGAAGGATTCGTCAAGATCGCTCCGAATCGAGGCGGCACCTTCGTTCGCAAACTCGACCTCGCAGAGATCCGCGAGATCGTCACCGCCCATCAGTTGGCGGAGACCGTCGTGGGAAACCTGTGCCGATTCGACGACGCGGCGCTGGTGCCCGATCTGACTGCCATTCAGGCCGAGTATCGCGAAAAGGTGAACCAGCGCCAGTACTTGGAGATCACCGAACTGAATCAGCGGTTCCACCTGAGAATGCACCGCACCATCGACAACAGCTTCATCTACGACTTCGCGCATTCGACCCACCGACACGTCCGCCGTCTCAACGTGCTTCTCTACCAACTGGAAGCCGCAGACTCGGAACTGCACGAAGCACGATTCGACGAGAACCTCAGCGAACACGAGGCCATCATCGACGCGGTCCGCCGCGGCGATCGCGACGCGCTTCGCACGCTGTGCCCGGCTCACGCGACCAAGACGCAGGACCGGTTGATTCAGATACTGAAGACCGGAACGGTCCAGCCTTTCGACATCGACATACGGACGGACGACCTTCTCGTTCCGAAGTCCTAAGGCCCACGCGCCTGCTGTCGATTACCGTCGTCACGCTGTGAAGGCCTCTCGCCACACCAGGCCTTCGACGGTGTCGTGGCTGGGCGCGTATTCACATCCGATCCACCCTTGATACTGCAGCCGGCGTAGTTGCTCGAACACGCAGACCCATGGGATGGAGCCCGTTCCGGGTTCGGATCTCCCCGGGCTGTCGGCGATCTGTACATGCGCGACGAAGGGCATCATCCGCGTCAGGTCGTCGACGACGTCGCCGCCGTCTGTTCGGCAGTGGTAGACGTCGAAGAGAATACCCACTCGGGGGTGTCCGACTGCGTTCACTATTGCCGCTGTCTCGTCGAGCGATTCGAGTACGAATCCCGGGGATTCTTGCTGAGAGATCAACTCGATGACGAGCGTGATGTCCGTCGACGCTGACCGCTCCACCGCCCAGGCGAGATTCTCGGCATAGGTCGCTATCGCGGAATCTTTCGATATATCAGGCCTACGAACGCCGGCCCTGACATGGATGATGCCGGTGCCCAATTCGACCCCGTAGTCCAACGCCGTCGAAAAGTCTGTCCGGAACACTCGCCTGGCGTCAGGAGTGCATGCGGTGCCGTACGGCAGGTTCGGGTCCGGAGTATTGATCAGCACCTGCTCGAGGCCTGAGTCGGCCAAGTATTTCGTGAGTTCCTTCGGCGAGTACTCGTACGGAGATGCGTACTCGACTCCGGTGAACCCGGCGTCGGCGGCGGCAGTGAAGCGCTGCTCGAAGGGGAGTTCCGTGAACAGCCACTTGAGGTTCGCAGCGAACCGAAACGCCGGCGCGACAGAGGTCATTCGAATGCCTCGACTCGCCCAGCAAAGCCCTCAGGTTCTCTCTCCAGCGGAGAATAGTGACTTTCTTCTTCGCGGTCGGGGTTTCTGCCGATGGCGAGACCGGTGATGGTGCATGCAGCGGCGATGCCGATGTAGACCGGGATCAAATCCCAGCTGCCGGTTCGGGTGAACAGATACGTGAAGATGAGAGGCGCCAGCGCGCCGCCCACGATTCCGGACAAGCTAAACACCAAGGAGGATCCGGTGGCGCGAAGCCGGACACTGAACTGTTCTGAAATGAACGCAGCCTGCGGGCCGTACATAAGTGAATGGAAGGCCAAGCCGCCGACGACACCCACAATCATGAGGAGCAGTGAGCCGTCCTGCACGATCACGAAGAACGCGATCGACCACACGAACGCGCCGCCGGTCGCGACTCCGAACATCAGTCTGCGGTTGACGCGGTCGGATAGCGCGCCTGCAGCGGGTGTGAACACGATTTGCGCAGCAGAGCCCACCATCACGGCCACCAGCACCTCGCTGCGACTGAAGCCCAGCTTCTGAACTCCGTATGTGATCGAAAAGACCGAGAACAACGCGAACGTGATATCTGGGCAGATTCGCGTGAGTATTCCAGCCACCAGTGCACGTCGCTCCGTGCCGAAAACTTCCGCGACCGGCGCTTCCGGGCGCTCTCCGCTTTCGCTCAGCGCTTGGAACACCGGAGTGTCTTCCAGCTTCATGCGTATCCAGAGACCGAAGCCGACGAGGACGGCGGACAGCAGGAACGCAACTCGCCATCCCCACGACGTGAATTGTTCGTCGGTCAGGACAACCGCCAATAGAGCGAGCACACCGTTGGCCATGAGGTTGCCGATCGGAGTTCCGACCTGCGCGGCCGAGGCCAGAAGTCCACGACGTTTCGGGTTGCCGTATTCGCTGGACAGCAATACCGCTCCACCCCACTCACCACCCACTGCGACACCCTGGGCGAACCGCAACACGACGAGCGCGATTGGTGCCGCGATGCCGAGAGTCGCGTAACCGGGCAGCAATCCGATCAGGAAGGTAGTGGCTCCGATGATAATCAATGTGACGACCAGCAAGTGCTTTCGCCCAATTACATCGCCGAGGCGCCCGAAGACGAAGCCTCCTACGGGCCTCGAGATGTAACCCACGGCGTAGGTCGAGAACGCAAGAAGGGTGCCCGCAGTGGGGTCACTGTTAGGGAAGAAAACTTCTGGAAAGACCAGAGCGGCAGCCACCGAGTAGATGGCGAAGTCGTACCACTCCAGCGCTGTACCGGTAGCACTTGCTGCGTACGCCCTGTACATAACTCTTCGTGCGTTGCTCGTCTTGGACACGGTCGATTGTCCGCCCATGACGTCTCCTCTCGTCGTGCACGTTCTGCGTGCAGGTTCAGCCCCTTGCCGATCTCATATACTTCTCGTATATTTCAGGTAAGCGCAAGGGGAAATCGAGAATTTTTCAAACGTAACGCGCTCGAAACTTTCACCCCCCGGACAGGTTTCGATCCCATCTACGTCGATGCGAATGAACAGAGATGACTTCAAGACACACTGACAGACCGCTGGTAGCTCTGATCAGCGCAACGCCCGCGGCCATAGCGCCCGCAGTAGAAGGTTTGACCGAGGATTTTCCCGAAGCGGTGGTGTGGAACATCCTCGACGACCGGTTGCTGACGGAAGCCGATGAACACGGCGGCGTTGTAGGTCCACTGGCGCAGAGAATGTTCCGACTCATCGACCACGCCGTCACCGAAGGCGCCGACGCAGTCCTGCTCACGTGCTCCATGTACGGACCGATCGCGCGCACCTACCCTGCACCCGTGCCCGTTCTCGCGCCCGATGATGCCGCGTTCGCCGCCGCTGTAGACGGCGGATTCGACCGCATTCTCGTTGTCGCGTCCTTCGAAGCCGCACTACTCGACACGGAGAAACGATTCGCAGATTTCGTGGCCGCGCAGTCGAAGACTATCAAGATCCTCGGCGCCTACGCCCCCGCGGCGCACGAGGCCACCCGGGACGGCGACCAACACTCGCTACTCACCGCGCTGACCGAGACCTGCGTGACATTCACCGATCGCATCGACGCGATACTGCTTGCTCAGTACTCCCTGGCACCCGTTGCGTCCGCACTCTCCGAAAGGCTGGGCATACCGGTTGTATCCGGTCCGGTCACCGCGGCAAACCTGCTCCGGACGCGACTCGACTACACCAGCGAGACAGCATGATTGGCGCCATCGCAGACGACTTCACCGGGGGCACCGACGTCGCCGTGGCCTTCCGTCGCGAAGGACTGAGAACGCACATCTTCTTCGGTGTACCGCCCGACGACGTCGAGCGGTCGCCCAGCGATGCCGTCGTCATCGCACTCAAGAGCAGGATGACCCCCGCGCCGGAGGCCGTGCAGCAGTCACTGGATGCATTACGGTGGTTGCGCGAACACGGTGCCGACCAAATCTACTTCAAATACTGCTCCACATTCGATTCGACACCAGACGGCAACATCGGCCCGGTACTGGACGCTCTCACCGACGCCATCGGCGCGGCCACGGTGATAACGACACCTAGCTCTCCTGAACACCTGCGAACGCAGTACCAGGGATACCTTTTCGTCGACATGCTCCTGCTATCCGATTCACACATGCGTAACCACCCGGTCACGCCGATGACCGACTCGTACCTCCCTCGCTTGCTACGTACTCAGACGGACGCAACAGTCGGACTCATCCCCCATGCGACGGTCAAGGAGGGTACCGACTCCATTACGGCAGCCATCGCCGCAGCCGAAACACGTGCTGAAAAATACATTCTCGTCGATGCTGTCGACCAACAGGACCTTCAGGCGATTGGTCGTGCCATCCAAGGATCATCGCTGACAGCCGGCGCAGCAGGCCTGGCGGGAGGTCTAGCGGCGGCAGTCGCGGCCGCCAACTCGACGCTCGTCGGCAACACGACCCCTGCTCAGGCAGGTGCCGACCGCGAAGGTCGAGCAGCCGTCCTCGCCGGCAGCTGCTCGGCGCGAACACTCGAACAGATCGCCGTAATGAAAGGACAGGGACGCCCTTGGTACCAGCTCGACGCGATGGTCGACGACAACCCAGAAACCCTGGCCGCCGACGCACTCGCCTGGTACGACGCTCTCACCACCAGCGACGCTCCGTTGATTTACTCGTCACTGAATCCGGTCGAGCTCAAACGCGTCCAAGACGCTCTCGGGATCGCGGAATCGGCCGCGGTCCTCGAAAACGCCACGGGCCGAATAGCCATCGGACTGGTCGAACGCGGCGTCACCCGAATCGTCGCCGCCGGCGGCGAGACCTCCGGAGCGATCGTGACCGCACTCGACGTCAGCGGAGGGCTCATCGGATCCGAGGCCGCACCGGGCGTGCCATGGATTTTGACAACATCGGGACACCGAATCGCCCTGCTGCTCAAATCAGGGAACTTCGGAGGCCCTGAACTGCTCGCCGACGCGTCGGCCCATCGATCGGATCTCGCATGACCCATTTCGAGGACGAGCGCGCCCAGGTAATAGCGGCGGCCAGATCGATCTTCACACGATCACTGACTCACGGCAGCACCGGAAACATCTCGGTCCGCGCTGGCGAGAACATCCTCGTCACTCCCACCGGCAGTAGCCTCGGAACCGTCGAACCCGATGAGTTGTCCATCATCGACGCGGCAGGAAAACACCTCGGCGGCACACGGCCGTCGAAGGAAGCGTTCCTGCACGCTGCGATCCTGCGCGCGCGTCCACAGTCAAACGCCGTTGTACACACCCACTCGACGTATGCGGGTGCAGTGTCGTGCCTGGTCGATATCGACCCCGCCGACGTGCTGCCGCCCCTGACCGCATACTTCGCGATGCGCGTCGGGAAACTTCCCCTGCTTCCCTACTACGCCCCAGGCGACGACGGACTCGAAGAAACGGCCGAACACGCGGCCATCACCCACCACGCATTGCTACTGAGCAATCACGGCCCGATTGTCGCGGGAGACACCGTCGTATCAGCGCTCGACGCGATCGAGGAACTCGAAGAGACATCCAAGCTCTTCCTCCTGTTACGGGGAATGAACACACGCCCACTCACAACACAACAACGTGATGCACTCGCCTCCACCCGATAGGACGATCAGGCATGAGCACCCCCCACGACAACCGTGTGTCCCTCTTCAGTACTCTCGCAGTGAAGGGCGCACTCGACTTCACCATTCTCCCTCGTTACGAACGGGACTCGGGCGCGCGCGCCGAATCGACATTCGATCCCACGAACGTGCTGCTGGACAAGATCGAAAGCGGTGCTCGACCGGACGTGATGATCGGTGTGTCATCGTCGTTCGACAGCCTCGTCAGTGCCGGCATTATCGACGGGCTGAGTCGCAAATCCATCGCTCGAACCGGCGTCGGACTCGCAGTTCCCCCCGAAACACCAACACCCGACATCAGTAGCCCGGAAGCACTCGCGTCGACACTCAAACAGGCACGCTCAGTTGCATACTCCCGTACCGGAGCAAGCGGCGTCTACTTCGCAGAACTCCTCCTCGCTCTCGGTATTTCCGACGAGGTCAACTCCCGCGCCACCATCGTCGAAAAGGGCTTCACCGCTCTTGCGGTGGTCGATGGACGCGCTGATCTGGCCATCCAGCAACTCAGCGAGCTCAGGTTCGTCCCCGAGGTCCAGATCGTCGGACCCCTCCCCGAATCGGTTCAGCATTACACCGAATTCTCGGCAGCACTCGGCACCCACGCCGTCGGCGACCGCAATGCAACGGCCCTGATCACTGCATTGACAACAGACTACGCACGGACCGCATACGCGGATGCAGGCCTCGAAGTGCGGTGACCACCGGCAAGAATGCTAAATAGATTATTGGAGAACATGATTCACCGATAGCTCTCGGCTCCTTTGCAGATGGCGGTCGTCGTGACGGCGCTGAATCGAGGGGAGCCAGTTTCCCTCCACCGGTACTTGCTGACCTCGCCGCAGTGGAGCAGGGAGGGCTTCGGTCGGTATCGGTGGCCGAACGGGGTGCGGCGCAAGCCCGAATCGGGTTCCGGAGTGGCTGGGGTGGATTCCCCGTCGGCAAAGCTGGGAGGCAACGCGGCGAGTTGGATCTCCGGAATGGAGTAAAAATTCCACGCCCAATGGGTAATTGGCGGCCCCGTCGCTGCCGGATAGACGACGGGGCCGCCCGCATCCCGGGCGGGAGCCAGAACGCACGGGGTACGCTCGCTGCCATCGGGTGGCAGCGGGCACAGGGCACCGGCCGAGCCGGTGGCTCAGGCTCTACGTGAGCCGGGCGGAGGACAGACGTGCTTCCGCGATGCTGTCGGCTGCCTGTCCGGGGGTGATCGACTCCGCTTTCGACCTGTCGAGGATGGCGATGACGGTGTCGTAGATGCGTTCGACTCGGTCACTTATCCAGTCGGTAGTCGCGCCTTCTCGTTCGCCGGCTACCTGGATGAGGCCTCCGGCGTTGGCGACGTAGTCGGGGACCCACAGCACGTCCCGGTCATGAAGTTGCCGGCCTACGTCAGGGGTCCACAGTTGGTTGTTGGCCGCCCCGCAGACGATGGATGCGGTCAGCCGTGGCACGGTCTCCGTGGTGAGCGTGCCGCCCATGGCGCACGGCGCGTAGACGTCGATCCGCTCGCCGAGGATGTCGTGCGTGATGGAGATGTCGGGAAAACGTTCGACGACGCGGGTGAGGGAGGCATCGTGCACATCGGCGGCGATGACGCGTGCTCCGTCTGCGAGAAGGAGTGAGATCAACTCGGAGCCGACCTTGCCCACGCCCTCGACGCCCACGGTCCGACCCGACAACACAGGCTTTCCCCAAGCTGTGGCGGCAGCTGCGCGCAGGGCTTGGTAGACACCGAGGGCAGTCATGGGGCCGCTGTTGCCGGATCCGCCGGCAGCGGTGGAGCGTCCGACGACGTGATCGGTCGCCTCACCGATCACATCGAGATCGTCGGTGTTGGTGCCGACGTCGCCGGCGGAGATGTACCGCCCACCGAGGGTGTCGATGAAGCGGCCGTATGCGCGCAATAGTTCGGGGGTTTTCGTCTGCTCCGGGTCGCCGATAATGACCGCCTTGCCGCCGCCGAGCGCGACTCCCGCGATCGCCGCCTTGTATGTCATCCCTCTCGACAGGCGCAGGACGTCGGTCAGCGCGCTGCTCTGGTCGGGATACGGGTAGAAGCGGGTGCCGCCGAGCGCGGGACCGAGGACTGTCGAATGTATGCCGATGATCGCCCGCAGTCCGGTGGCGGCGTCTTCGCAGAAGACGACTTGTTCGTGGGGAAGCCCCGGTATTGCGTCGGCGCGACCGAAGACGGTGTTGTCCTCGGTGGTCGCCACGGGGGCATCGGTGGTGAGTGTCATCTCGTGTTCCTTCTCGTGGTGACGGTGCAGGGAGGGGCGTGGTCAGCCGTGCGCGTGCAGGGGTTGTCCGGCAAGGGCCAGATGTGCTTCGCCGAGTGCCTCCGCCTGGGTGGGGTGGGCGTGTACGAGTTGGGCGACTTCCTGGGGATGGGCGCCCCAGGCGACGATCAGCTGGGCTTCGCTGATCAACTCGCTCACCCGCGCGCCGACCATGTGCACTCCGACGACCGGCCCGTCGGTGGACTCGGCGCCGGCGCGGATGACCTTGATGCCACCGGTGGTGCCGAGAATTTGGCTTTCCCGTTTCCGGCGAGGTCGTAGACGATCGTGGAGACCTCGCCGTACTTCTCGCGTGCGCCGGGCTCGGTTAATCCGACCGACGCGATCTCCGGGTTGGTGTAGGTGACCCGCGGTATGGCCGTTTCTTCGATTCGGGTGGGATTGCGGCCGGAAATGTGTTCTGCGACGAACAGACCTTGCTGAAAACCGTGGTGGGCGAGCTGAAGTCCGGGGACAATGTCGCCGACCGCGTAGACGCCGTCGTGGTTGGTGCGTAGGTATTCGTCGACGACGACGAAGCCCCGATCGAGTGCCACGCCGGCTTCGTCGACACCGCTGTCGGCGGTGCGCGGGCCGCGTCCGACCGCCACCATGAGCAGGTCGGTTTCGATCGTCTCGCCCGAGTCGAGTGTGATCGACACGGTCTCGCCGATCTCGGTGGCCTCGACGAACTTCGTCGACGTCATGGTCGTGATGCCCCGCTTCCGGAACGCCCGGGTCAGCTGTTTCGAGGTCCACTCGTCTTCGGCGGCGACCAACCGAGGGAGCGCTTCGATGATCGTCACCTGCGACCCGAATGATGACCACACGCTGGCGAACTCGACGCCGATGACACCACCGCCGAGGATCGCTACGCGTTGCGGGATCTCTTTCCGTGTGAGGGCTTGGTCGCTGGTGACGATGCGGCCGCCGATCTCGAGGCCGGGAAGACTGCGTGCGTACGACCCGGTCGCGAGGACCACCGATTTGCCGGTGATCTTCTCGCCGTCGACGTCGACGGTGCGGTTGCCTACGTAGCGGCCGTGGCCGGTGACGACCTCGATGCCGTGGTGTGTGACGAGTCCCTGCAGACCCTTGTACAGCTTGGCGACGACGCCGTCCTTGTAGTTGTGCACCTGGTCGCTATCGATACCGTCGAAAGTGCCACGCACCCCGTACCGATGGCCGTCGCGCACGGTGTCGGCGACTTCGGCCGCGTGCACGAGTGCTTTGGTGGGTATGCATCCGCGGTGCAGGCAGGTTCCACCGACTTTGTCCTTCTCCACGAGGGTGACGGACAGACCGAGCTGGGCGGCTCGGAACGCGCAGGCGTAACCACCCGACCCACCTCCGAGGACGACGAGGTCCGGTGTCCGAGTCATCGCTGATCTCCTCTCTAGCGACAGCGTTCGGGTAGTTGTCGCAAGTGCCTAGTGCAGGGTGTAGTGGTAACCGGGGTCCGCGACGGGTACGACATCGTGGGCTCCGTCGGGATACTCGACGAGCCAGCACGGTCGCCCCTGTGATGGGGCGACCATCGTGACGCGTCCCGGTTGGCCGCAGCGCCATCCGTCTCGCCGCCGGTGAACGGTGATCAGGCGACCGATCTGCCGCTCGGCGAACCCGAGCGCACCGTGGTTGTGGGTGTGCATGTGCCTTCTCCGTGTCAGGGTCTCATCGATGGTGCTCATCCGAGCGCGACGAGTTCGAGCGGATCAGACAGGATGCGGCCGATGTCGGCGAGGAATTTCGACCCTTGCTCTCCGTCGACCAGCCGGTGGTCGAAGGACAGGCTCAACGTGGTCACCGAGCGCAGAGCGATGTCGCCCTCGAATTCCCAGGGTTGGTTGCGAATGGCTCCGAAGCACAGGATCGCCGCTTCGCCGGGGTTGAGAATCGGTGTGCCTGCGTCGACGCCGAAGACTCCGACATTGGTGATTGTGATGGTGCCGCCGGCAAGATCCGCAGGTCTGGTCTTGCCTTCCTTGGCCGTGCGAGTGAGGTCGACCAACGCGTCGGCAAGCTCACGCAGACCCAGCCGGTGCGCGTGCTTGATGTTGGGAACCATGAGGCCCCGGGGCGTGGCGGCCGCGATCCCCAAGTTGACATAGTGTTTGGTCACGATCTCCTGGGCTTCGTCGTCCCAGTGCGAGTTCAGGCTGGGGTTCCGCCGAAGGGCGATGAGCAGCGCCTTGGCGATCAACGCCAGCGGGGTCAGCCGCACATCGGTGAATCGTCGGTGCGCACGCAATCTGTCGAGGAGCTCGAGCGTTGGGGTGACATCCACAGTGACGAACTCGGTGACGTGCGGCGCGGTGAACGCACTGGTGACCATCGCGGCTGCGGTGTGCTTGCGGACCCCCTTGATCGCGACTCGGGTTTCGTCGCCGAGGGTGCTCCCGGCGACGACAGGCGGGGTCGAGAACGACTCCGGTGAGGTCTCCGATGCCTGACGCGCCGCCAGGTAATCGGTGACGTCATCACGGGTGACGTCACCGTGCGGGCCCGTGGCGGGGACCTCAGCGAGGTCCACGCCCTGCTGCTGCGCGTAGAACCGCACCGGTGGTTTGGCGAGCGGACGTGCCTCCGCTGACGACCCACCCGCCGCATCGCTTCGGTCCTTTGCAGTGTCGGCAGCCGCGGGGCGCGAACGCCGTCGGCTACCGCCGTCACCGGCCACCCCGTAACCGACCAGGACGGGGATGCGCTCCGGCGTGCCCGTCTCCGCCTGCGCGGCAGCGGAGGTTTGCGGTGCGGCGGGGGTTGCCGGTGCGGCGGGGTCTTCGCCGGTGTCGATGTCGATGATCGCGGTGCCGACGTCGACGGTTGCTCCCGCCGCGGCGTGCAGGGCGGTCACCGTACCGGCGTACGGGGACGGAAGCTCCACAGAGGCCTTGGCCGTTTCGACCTCCGCGATGATCTGATTGAGCTCGACGGTGTCCCCGACGGCCACGAACCAGGAGATCAGTTCCGCATCGGTCAGCCCCTCCCCGAGATCGGGCAGCAGGAAACTTCTTACTTCAGGCATGGTGTGGTTCCGTTCTGGTGCGCTACGCGGCAATCGATCTGTCGACGGCGTCGAGGATCCGGTCGACATCGGGCAGGAAGAATTGCTCGAGTTTCGCGGGCGGATAGGGGAGGGTGAACCCGCCGACCCTCAGGACCGGGGACTCGAGGTGGTAGAAGCACCGTTCGGTCACTCGCGCCGCGATCTCGGCTCCGATTCCGAGGAACACCGGCGCTTCGTGGGTGACGATCAGCCGTCCGGTCTTCCGTACCGAAGCCTCGATCGTGTCCATGTCGAGAGGCGAGAGCGAACGCAGGTCGATGACCTCCAGCGACGTTCCTTCCTCCGCCGCCACCGTCGCGGCCTGCACCGCTGTCGTCACCAGCGGGCCGTACGCCAGCAGCGTGGCATCGGTACCTTCCACCACAGTCCGAGCCTTGTGCAGCGGGAAGGCATCCGGACCGGCGTCGAGGTCGACCGGGCCCTTCTCCCAGTACCGTCGCTTGGGTTCGAAGAACAGCACCGGATCATCCGAGGCGATCGCCTGCTGAATCATCAGATGCGCGTCGGCGGCGTTGCCGCAGGTGACCACGCGCAGACCGGCGGTCTGGGCGAAGTAGCCCTCCGGTGACTCAGAGTGATGCTCGATAGCTCCGATACCCCCGCCGTAGGGGACGCGGATGGTGATCGGGACCTTGACATTGCCGCCGGTCCGATAATGCAGCTTGGCGACCTGAGAGACGATCTGATCGAACGCCGGGTAGATGAAACCGTCGAACTGGATCTCACAGACGGGACGGAAGCCGCGCACCGCCAGACCGATTGCGGTGCCCAGGATCCCTGATTCAGCAAGCGGAGTGTCGATGACCCGATGTGGGCCGAAGTCTTTCTGCAGACCCTCGGTGATCCGAAAGACGCCGCCGAGCTGTCCGATGTCCTCACCCATGAGCAGAACCTTCGGGTCGTCCTCCATGGCGCGCCGCAAACCGGCGTTGAGAGCCTTACCCAAGGGGAGTGTGGTGGTCATCGTGTTGGTCCTTCGAAGCTGGCGAGGTAGGTCTCGAACTGTCGGCGCTCGTCGTCGACGAGGGGATGAGGGTCGGCGTACACGTGGTCGAACAGGGACATGGCGGTGGGCTCGACGGTCTCGAGGCAACCACGGCGCAATTCGGCTGCGGTGGCGTCAGCTTGAGCCTGTACGCGTGCGAGGTAGGTGTCATCAAGCACACCTTCTCGCTCGAGCAACTTCTTGATCCGATCCAGTGGATCTTTCAGTTTCCACTCCTCGTCGAGTGACGAATTCCGGTAGCGGGTGGGGTCGTCGGAAGTGGTGTGCGGACCCATCCGGTAGGTAACCGCTTCGATCAACATTGGGCCGTTGCCCTCTCGCGCGCCCGCGAGGGCGTCCCGGGTAGCGGCGAGAACGGCGAGGACGTCGTTGCCGTCGACCCGGACGGACGGAATCCCGAAACCGCGACCCCGTTCGGCGATGGTCACCTTCGTCTGAAGCGACACCGGTTCGGAGATCGCCCATTGGTTGTTCTGGCAGAAGAAGACGACCGGTGCCTGGAAGCTGGCCGCGAAACCGAATGCCTCGGAGATGTCGCCCTGGCTGGTTGCGCCGTCACCGAAGTACGTGATCGTCGCGGCCGTGGCACCCTCGAGCTGAGTGCCCATCGCGTACCCCGTGGCATGCAGGGCCTGGCACCCGACGATGATCGCCGGAGTGGTCATCCGGTACTGCAGCGGGTTCCATCCCGAATGTGTTGACCCTCGCCAGAATCGAAGCATGTGCGTCGGATCTACGCCGCGGCAGTACGCGACCCCGTGTTCTCGATAGCTCGCGAAGACGAAGTCGTCCTCGGCGAGCGCCCGGGCCGACCCGACCTGCGCTGCTTCCTGGCCGAGAAGCGGTGCCCACAAGCCGAGTTCGCCTTGGCGCTGCAGCGCTGTGGCCTCGGAATCGATGCGCCGCACCACTACGAGATCTTCGTACAGATCCAGCAGCCGCTGGGTGTCGATGTCTGCGACCAGCGGCGCGAGCTCCTGATCGTCGACGCGTAGCCCGTCCTCGGTGACGAGTTGTAGGGGTGCGATGGTGGGGTCGATCACGGGATACCTCCGACGCGCGGCGACTGCCGCATAGGCATGTTGTGGGGATAGCGAATCATTGGTTAGCAAGATGCGCAAGACTCAAATCCGATAGTGAGCAATATGCTCAACCCTAGTTTGGGGCGATGTATCAAGATGCGCGCTATGCCCTATTTCGGTCATGCCGACATCCGCCTACTCGGCGCCCAGTGCTACAATCCGAGAGCTCGAAGCGTGGAGCTTGCGCATCGAATGGAAGTTTCTCGAAATACTCCGCGGTCCTGATGATCCCGAGAGTCCGACATTCTCCGGGGTTTCGGTTCGATGAATCGTGCCGCGGAGCCTGGGGTTCCGTTGCTGACCTTTGCGACCATCTGAGTCGACCGCCATTGAGTCGCTGCCATGAAATGCCAAGCGGGAAAGAATATATGGGTGTGATCTGATGCACGGGAAGTGGATGTGCGCACCCAGGTGGCGGCAACCAGCCGACGAGTTGTATCGACTCGTCGCGCTACTTGGCGATCGACGGGTGGAGCGCACGATCGCAGGTGTCTCGATGCTCGAGATGGTTCCGTGCTGTGACCGGCAATTGTGCACCAAAATCGCGGGTTGCAATAGCGTTGGATCCGACTGTCAGACTCGGGCGATTGACGGTGAGCCAATCGTGCATCCATGTCGAGCAGACGTTGGAAACGCCGTCGGCCGCAGGGCGCCGCGTCAGCGGCGGTCGATGCGGATGTGTCCGGTCACTGTGACCGCGACTGTGAGGGCCGCGGCGAGGGCCATTGCCATGCCGAGGTGACTGTGCCGCAATATGATCGCACCGACTACCGCGCCAACCAGGATTGCGAGGATGGCACCGATCCGGCGATTCCACAGTGCCGACCCACTCCCTGACATCCAGGACTCGCTGGCGAGTGAGGTCAGTGTGGAAGTCACCACGACGGTCGTCATGTCCTTTACTCCGACCTTACGGGCGACTGCGGCTTGTGTCCCCATCGTGGCGGCGGTTGCGGCCGCGATGACGAGTTGCCCAGCGGTGTTGACGGAAGTGTCGATCATGAAGATCGCAACCGTGCATCCGGTCAGCGCCGCAGACCCCGCCGCCAGGCACATGCTCACTCGGTTCGTCCAGCCGGAGGGCTGCGTGCGCAGCACCAAGCCTGCGACGAATGCGGCTGCGGTGAAGGCGACGAGGGCGATTGCGGGGCCGAGCACTGGCAGTTCGTCGGCACCGGCCAGGCCCATCCCGAGGATGACGATGTTACCGGTCATGTTGCCGACGAAGACACGGTCCAGCCCGAGGTAGCCGACGGAGTCGACGACACCGGTGACGAACGTCAAGACGATCATGAGGGGCAGGGTCGTCGATTCCGGTGACAATCTCACGGGCGCAGTCGGTTTCGACGCGGATGTACTTATAGACATAGCGGACTTTCTGAAGGAAGAAGAGCTGGAGGGGGCGGCTGATCGAGACCTGGTCGGTCAGGACGCGGCGAGTTGTTTGAATGAGCTTGCGTGGAAGACGAGCGGATCTGTTATCGGGGCAAGAGTGAAATCGTGCACGGCGAACAAGGCGATGGCGTGGTCGCCGGCGTCGACCTCGGCGTGCAGTGAGCAGTCGAGAGTGGAGATTCCACCGGCAATGTGCAACGCCCCCTGCGCGGTGCGCGACCAGGGCACGTCCGCGAACCGATCGCCCTCGCGCAGTGAGAGCTGTCGGCAGGTCGCGGCTTGGTGCCGAGCCAGGATGGTGATCCCGATTCGAGGCGCCGTGCGCAGGACCTGCCAGGTACGGGAGGTGTTCTGGACGGCAACAGAAACCAGCGGGGGATCGAACGACACGGAGGTGAATGAGCTCGCCGCCATGCCGATTGGTGTTCCTTGGATGTGAGCGCCGACCGCTGCAACACCGGTCGGAAAGGATCCGTACAGCGCCCGCAGGCCCGCGTGATCGAGTACGTGTTGGGTAGTCACTTGCATTCTCCTGATGGGGAGCGCCGCGTGCGAGAGTTCAGCCGCAGCGCTCGATGAGATACAGGCGCGCTACGCGCGCCAGTTCGGTGGCATAGGTGCCGGAATCGGGTCGACCGGCATAGGTGGGTTCGTCGGCCGCGACACTGCCGGCCGTTGTGACTCGCATCAGCAGGCTTTGCATGATGACCTCGTAGGCGATATCGACGGCCGAATCGAGGTCATCACCGGATACCTCGCCGCATCGCCGCACCGCTTCCAGCAGCATCTGCTTCATCCGGGTGTGGAAATCGAACCCACGCCGCCGCATGGCGCTGTCATCGGCGCTGTGGACGAAGATGAAGGCAAACAGCCGGCTCCGGGCGAAGTATTCGGTAGACAAGACCTCGGTGAAGGTGTCGAGAACCTTGGTGAGCTTGTTGGGTTCGGCAGCGAGACGCTCTTCGACCACGGCCTCCAAGTCGGTCATCACCTCTTCCTTGACCTGCCGGAGAAGTGCCTCGCGATTCGGGAAGCGCCGATAGACACCGCCAATCGACACCCCCGATTCGTCGGACACCGACGACATGGTGAATTCGGAGAATCCCTCACTGGTAAGCAGGGCAACCGCCGCCGCAAGGATTTGCTGTTCCGAGCGCACGCTGCGCTTCTGCTTGGGGGCGGTGCGTTCGGACGTAGGTCTCGAGGTCATCCGTTCATTCTCCCGTCTCGGGGCCAGCCCACACTCGCTCGAGGAATCGAACGACTTCCGAGACCAGCGGATCCTGTGCGAACACAGCGTCACCGTGGTCGGCCCCGGGCACCACCACCATCTCCGAGTGTCCACCCGAGACCGCGACGGCCTCGTGGAGCCGCCGGCTCTGTCCGATCCCGACTCGCCGATCATCGTCACCGTGCATGATCAACAGCGGAGGAAGCCGCGCCCCTTGCCGGACGAGGCTCGGTACCGAGGATGTTGCGACATTGCATCGGTGGGCATCGCCGAGGAATCGGCGGATCACCTCGTCGAAATCGTCGATGCTGACGGCTGGGTCCATATGGGCATCGGCGCGCAGTTCAGCGAGGTCGGTGACTCCGTAGTGATCGACCACCGCCGAGAGTTGCGCCGACTCGTCGAGGTGCTCGCCGAGGGGGCGACCCCCCGGGCTCGGTCCGTCGAGCGCGGCCATCAACATCAGATAGGCACCTGCAGAACTACCCCATCCGGCGACTCTGCTGGCATCGAGGTTGAATCGGTCACTGTGCGCGCGAACCCAGCGAATCGCGGCGCGGACATCTTCGATCGGCTCGGGAAACTGCACCTCCCCTGACAGCCGGTACTCGACGGACGCCACCGCGATGCCCTGCCCGGGAAGTGAGTGCCAGGGGCCCATTTCCTTGATACCGGCGAGGAAGCTGCCCGCATGCGCGTAGACCACGACGGGGGCCGCCTCGGTTCTCTTGGGCACGTGCAGGTCGAGGCGCAGCGGTCGCCAGCCGGCCTCCGAGGCGAAGGGCAGGTCGAGGTAACTCACGGCCCCCGGCAGGACTTCACACGCGCGAGGTTCGACCAGCGCAGGCGGAGCGAACTGACGGTAATCCACATGGGTTACCAGATCCGTGATGTGCTGCGCAGTCGATGGTGCTGATTCTGCACTCATACTGTCCTCCTGTGTTGGTCCCCGTCGAGCAGGCTTCAGGCCCATGCTCGAGCCGAGAGGTGTCCGGGCAGACCGGTTAGATGCGGATGTATTCGGGAATCGCCGGCAATGCGCCGGCGAGATCGAACGCGCCGATAAACGCGTTCTTCGCATCGATCGAGTCATGACTGCCGAAGGTGCGTGCGTTGCGCCAGAATCGATCGAGGCGGTACGTGTTCGACGTACTGCGTGCGCCGGTCAGGTCGTGAATGCGGGAGGAAACCTCGAGACCTGCCCGGGTGCTGGCGACCTTGGCGCGGAATCCGCGAATCGCCATCTCGGCGGGCTCGGCATCCCGGGCGGGGGACTCGAGCTGCTCGGCGACGGTGAGCATCAGTGCACGCGAGGCAGCGAGCTCGCTCGACATCTCGCCGAGTTGCCGGTGCATCAGCGGATCATTGGTAGCCGTTCCGAACTTCGGCATACTCGGGCGGTTGAGCTTCTGCAGGTAGGCGATCGCTGCGTCATATGCGCCCTCCCCGATGCCTTGCAGTAGTCCGGCGTGCAAAAGCATTGCAGCGCAGAAGAAGTAGGGATCTGCTGCGTGGGCCGGAAAGTGCCACCCATCGGGTACGAAGACCTCGCGGTAGTCAATGGTCTGACTGTACGTTCCGCGCTGGCCCATGTTGTCCCAGTCGTGGTGCAGTGTCAGTGCGGGATTGTCGAGCCGGATCAGCGCGTGGTGGCGGGTGCTCGATTCGAGCTGCTCGTCGTCGCCGAGGAGTGCGAAACTGACGCTGGTGATGTCCTGGCCGCCGCCGCCGCTGTTGGTGTTGAAGGTCTTCGTGCCGTCGACGACGATGCCGCCGGGAACCTTGCGCCCGACTACGCGTCCGTTTCCGCCTGTTTCTGCGTTCGAGGCCACGAATCGACGCCCGCGATGGAGTACCTCGTCGGCCAGCTGCTCGCGCGTCTCCGACGGCAGCTCCGGTGCGTCGAAGATTTCGCGAGCGACCAACGCGCCGCTGAGCCAACACTGACCTGTCGAGCCGTCGCCGGCAGAGATTTCCGCGAGGGTCTCGATGGTGTGTCGCCAGCCCCCGAATGACGGTCCGTCCCACAGTCCGCCGAGTGCGGCCGGGACGTTGAGGGCGTGCAGACCGGCCTCGCCGAGCAGGCGCATGTTGTCGGTGGGATCGGATCCTGCGGCGTCGATCGACGGTCCGGCCTCTGCGAGGATCGGACGCAATTCCTTCGCTCGCCGGACGACCTCGTCACGGCTGGTGGGCAGTGCGCCGGCGACGGAGGGTGCGGTGGTGGGCATCGTGAACTCCTGTGGTTGGTGTCCTCTTCGTACGGTCGTTGCGGAAAATGCGGTGCCGTTTGGAGGTGTGACAGCTACCATAGTGGAATGAGTATTCGCATTCCAGTGTTCTGGCTGAAAAATATGCTTCCGAGTCTTCGCTCGTGCGGGAACGGACCCGTTCCGACAGCGGTAACCCACCGCATCGAAGCTGCGGTGCGAGCGCTCGCCGCGGGCGCCCCAATCGTTCTCGTCTGCACCGACCGAGCCGACGCTGTGGAAGCCGAACTCGTGTGCAGTGCCGCGTCGGTGTCGACCACCACAATGGATTTTCTCGTCCGGCACACCTCGGGATTCGTGACCATCGCTCTGCCGCCGGCCGCATGTGATCGCTTGGGTCTTCCCCCGATGCACTACGCCACCACCGGTGTCGACTACGCGGTATCGGTGGATGCCATCGACGGCGTCGGCACCGGCATCTCCGCCCACGACCGGGCCGTGACATCGCGGGCACTCGCGGACCCGACCTCCCAGCGAGAGTGGTTCACCCGTCCGGGTCACACCGTGCCGATTCGCACCGCGACCGGCGGCCTACTGGAACGACCACACCGCGCCGAGGCGGCACTGGAACTCACCCGTGCAGCCGACCAGACGCCTGCCGCGGTCATGGCCACACTCGTCAGCACTGTCGACGACCGGCGCATGGCCGATCGCGCCGAGGCAGTCGACTTCGCCGATCACCACCACTTGGCCTGGCTGACCGTGTCCGAGGTGTACCAATGGCGGACCACGATAGCGGGAAACACCGCCCCTACGGCTGCTGGATACCCGCGCATGGGAGAACGAACCCATGCCCTCGACTGTGCTCGTCGAACTCGACAAGATAGGGCAACGACGGCGGCCGGACCGTCGAGTGGGCGATGACGCCCTGGCGGCGCCAATGTTCCTTCCGGATAGCAATGCTGGTGCGCGCCTGAGTTTCGAAGTTGATCAAGCCCGCGGAACGCCCGATCACCTCCCTCGCGCCACCGACCTCGCCCGCGGCCAACAGGTCGACCGCGTCGACAAGGACTTCCGGCACCGTGATTCCTGCCGCGACGGTGTCGGCACCAGCCAGCACATCGTCGACCAGACCGAGGCCCCCGAAACCCGTCATCAGATGCGCCTCCGTGACCTCTCGCAACTGGCGGATCCGCAAGAAAGTTGGTGGGCACTCGCACTTGATTCCATACAGGAAATCCAGCCCGGTCACCGCCTCCTGGAGGTGATCGATCGCGATCGTGACCCCGGTGGCAGCGGGAAGATCCTGCAGCAGCACCGGCAGCTGTGTGATCGAATGCGTGGCGACCAGAGCGCGGCGCAGCTCTACTGGGTCGGGCGACAGGACCGGAACCATCACCGCATGCAGGCGGCCACTGAATTGAGCGGCGAACACACGGAGCTCATTCGCGGCCTCGTCCGGGTTCCGATTCGTGGACGCAGCGACGACGGGTGCGGGCCCTGCGCTGTCCAGGATGACCGCCAATGCCCGTGACTTCTCCGCCAACGAGAGCGAGTCGGGTTCGGCGATGACCCCTAGCGCGATGAGGCCCGAGCAGCCTCGAGACAGCATCTCCCGGGTAAGCGCGCGCAGCGACGGCTCGCAGATCCGCTCTGCATTCGCATCGAATGGGGTGGCCACCATGGCCCACACAGGCATCCTCGACATGATTCGTAACCTTTCGTGACTCACTCAGGATGGACCGGGCATTCGGTCACCCGCGATCCCATTAGAGTGACAAGGGATCCAAAAACGGATTCAAGGGCGGAGGGATCAGGCATGGCAGAACCGGTCGTCGGCGTCCCCGACGAAGGCGCAGCGACTTCTCCTCTGGTTCAGCAGCTCGTCGAGACCATCCAGGACCGCATCAGTCGCGGCACCTACAGTTTCGGAACGTGGATCAGGCAGGAGCCACTCGCCCAGGAACTGGGGGTCAGCCGGATGCCCATCCGTGAGGCCCTTGCACAACTACAGGCACTCGGGGTGGTGGAGATCGTCCCGAACCGCGGTGCACGACCGAAGCTGCCGTCGATGCGTGAGCTCCTCGAAGTGTTCGAGGTGCGGGCGGTACTCGAGGGGCACGCCGCCCACGAGGCCGCCCGGCAGATCACCTACACGCAACTACGGGAGCTGTTCGATGCGGTCGAATCTTTCCGAGGGGTGGTGGAGCAGGCGCTGACGGGCGAAGCCGACCCGGAGGAACTGCGGGCCGGCTGGGTTCACGCCAACAATGCCTTCCACGACACCGTCCTCGCAGCCTCCGGTAACGATCAATTGCGCGCGACCGTCGATTCGCTCCATCACCGTATTCCCCGCAATCTGACGTGGACAGCACTGGACGCTGATCCACGGCTTCTGGAAGAGAACGCGGCCGCGCATGCGGCGATCGCTGATGCGATCGACCGACGCGACGGCAACCTCGCCCGGGACCTGATGATCGAGCACTCACGCCGGGCTCGGGAGCTGATCATCAAACGGTCGCATCAGTCGTTCGCGCCCTGACGTACGTTCCGCGCCGCCGTGTTAGCGACCCGCGGCATAACCCTGGGCACCCCGGGCGTTGGCTGCGGCCCCCAGCACACCCGTGGCAGGGTTCCTGGTGACCGTGCTGAGCCTGCCGAGGCTCCAACCTCCGGCTACGGTGATCCGGTGCCCGCGCTCTCGGAGCCCGGTGATGACGTCCACGCCGAGGCGGTCCTCGACGACCGCGCCACCGGGGGTCCATCGGCGTGGCCAGAACGAGCTCGGCATCGAGGTCGTGTGGAATGTGGGGGCGTCGATTGCCTGTTGCGGCGTGTACCCGCCGACCAGTGTGCGCAGCAAGTAGGACAGCTGCCACTGATCCTGCTGATCGCCGCCCGGGGTGCCGAGGGCGGCGACGACCTCCGTCCCACGGAGAAGCATCGTCGGGGTCAAGGTGGTCCGCGGCCGGTGACCCGGCCGCAGCGCGGACGGACTCGCTGGGTCGAGCCAGGTCATCTGGAGCCGGGTACCCAACGCAAATCCGAGTTCAGGGATCGTCGGTGAGGACTGGAGCCACCCACCGGAGGGTGTGGCGGACACCGCATTCCCCCAACGATCGATGATATCGAGGTGGCACGTGTCACCGCGGGTTTCACCGGTCACCGACACGGTGGGCTCCCCGGAGGACCCCCCGCGCGGAGCGTCGGTATCTTCGACGAGTGGCGGAAAGAACGGGTCGAGGCCGCACGCCCCGGGACGGAACTCCTGGGATGCTCTCTCGCCAATCTCCTTCCGGCGCACCGATGCGTACTCGGGAGAGAGTAGAAGTTCCAGCTGTTCGGACGACAGATTCTCCCCGTAGTACGCGTCACGGTCGGCCATCGCGAGTTTGAGCGACTCCAGTACGTGGTGTGCACCGACCGCGGTGGAAGGATCGATCTGCTCGTCGGGAAAGCCGTCGAGAATGGCGAGTGCCTGCAGCAGCACCGGACCCTGACCCCACGACGAGCCCTTCAGGACGGTGTGTCCTCGGAACTCGAAGGCGACCGGAGCTTCGTAGTGGGCACTGAACGACGCCATATCCCCAGCCGTAACGACCCCGGCATGATCCGATTCGGACGAATGCCGGTGCGGATGGCGGGCGAACGATTCGATTCCCTCGGCGACGAATCCGCTCTTCCAGATTGTGCGAGCAGCCTCGATACGCGTATCCCGAGTCGGTGCGTGCCGACTATCCGAAACGAGTCGGTCGAGTGTGTTCGCGAACGCCGGATTGCGGAACATCACGTCGGCGACCGGTGGCACGCCCTGGGGCATCCACAACGCCGCCGAGGTGGGCCAATACTCGGCGAACATCTCTGCCACCGTCCCGATCACAGCACCGACGCGCTCGGAAAGGGGATGTCCGTTGCCGGCATAGTCGATCGCATACGCGAGCACATCCGCGAGCTCCCACGTGCCGTAGTCGCGCAGGAGCAGCAGCCATGCGTCCACAGCGCCAGGTACCGCGGCAGCCAGCGCCCCTGCAGCCGGAACCATGTCCAGTCCCTCGGCGCGGAAATGGTCGATCGTGGCGCCGGCCGGCGCGGGGCCCTGCCCGACCAGAACGGATGGTTCCCCCGAGGCCGGGGCCACGATGGCCACCAGGTCTCCACCCGGCCCGTTCAGGTGCGGCTCGACGACGTATAGCACGAAGGCGGCCGCCGTCGAGGCATCGAAGGCGTTACCCCCACGTTCGAGGACCGACTGCGCGGTCTGGGTTGCCAGCCAGTGCGTGGAGGCACACATACCGAAGGTGCCCCGCAGATCGGGACGAGTGCGGAAGTCGGACGGAGATACGAAACTCATTGAGCCTCCCTCATAGGGTGCATGTTGGCCACGGCTGAGAACGAACACCACAAATAGGATCCAGTTCTAACAGTGTGGGATGCATCCTAAAGCTACAGGGAGCGCGTTGACCAAAGCAACGGGCACTTGCGGGGCAAATGTCGGTGCGCTCGGCTGGTCGGCCGCGCAAACGGCAGCGATACTTAGCCGAAACATTGATTTGACGTGCGTTTACCTGAGTAAACCCACCATTGACTAGTCGCGATGTCGGTGGCATGCTTTCGGCACACGAGATCCAAAAACGTCGTTTTGAATCCAATCGTCCGAATTCAGGCGATACTCGACCTGACTGTTGGCCCATGATCGTTGCGCGCCGCATCTACAGAGGGCATCGGCACAACACCAACAAGATTCACAGGAGAACGCATGTCCGAGAAGCCCAATCCGATCCCGCCGACTCCCGGCGACACCCTCATCTTCGAGAACGACCGGGTTCGAGTGTGGACCATGACCCTTCCACCCGGCGGGATGTTCGACTTTCACCAGCACCACCACGATCACGTCGTGATCTGGCCGGAGGCCGGCAAGGTTCAGGGGCAGGAACTCGGGGACGACGAGTGGGGGATCGTGCAGAACGCGGAGCCCGGCTTCGTGCTGTACAAGACCGTCGGTACTTCCAAACCCCTCAATCCCCACCGGATTCGAAATCTTCAGGACGAGACGGTCACCCACTACGTGATCGAGCTGCTCGAACCCTCCCCAAGTCGGGAGGAGTTGCCGTGGACATACAACGACCACGGTGAGTTCATCTTCCCGGGCCGCACCGAACACTGAGTCGAACAACAAGATTGGGTCTCGACTGATCCCCGACTTCGGCCGCTAGGCGCAATCCTCCTCGCGCATTCCCCACACTCGGGCCCTCCCGGTCTGCGCGTCCCTCTCGGCGCGGACGCGCCCCCTTCCTATCGTAGGAGACAACCATGACCGCCCAACAAGAACTCGCAGCGGGAGAGTCTGTATCCGCTCATCTCAAACGGAACACCATCGGTATCCCCGGGATGGTCTTCATGGTTGTGGCCGCCGCCGCACCGCTGACCGCAATGGCCTCGAACCTCTCGCTCGGCCTGGCCTTCGGTGTCGGCAGCGGAATGGTCGGGCTCCTCCTGCTCGTCGGAGCCCTCCTGGCGATCTTCACCGCCGGATACGTCGTGCTGAGCCGACGAGTCTTCAACGCGGGCGCCTACTACGCCTTCATCGGATTCGGACTCGGGAAGGCCACCGGCGCCGGAGCCGCCTTCGTCGCAACCATTGCCTACAATCTCGCAGCCGGCGGGATGATCGCGGCAACAGGGTATTTCACTGACATTGCTGTCAGTACCTATGCCGGTATTCACCTACCCTGGTATCTCTACGGCGCGGTCGCCCTGGTCGTTACCGCCATCCTCGGTTACATCGGCGTCGGCATCGCGAAGACCGTGACCACGGTCATCTCGATCGCGCAGTTCGCCATCATCATCTGGTTGGGCATCGCCATCCTGATCCAGCGCTCAGGCGGCTTCAGCATAGACGTCTTCAGCCCGAACCAGATGTTCCACGGCAACATCGCCCTGTCGCTGGTGTTCTGCATCCTGTCGTTCTCCGGCTTCGAGGCGACCGCGATCTACGGTGAAGAAGCCAAAGCGGCGCGACGAAGTATCCAGGTGGCGACCTACAGCGCGCTGGTTCTCCTGGTCCTGGTTTTCATGGGATCGACATGGTCGATCGTCGCGGCATTCGACGATGTCCAGGCCGTTGCCGCCGAAGATCCGGGCAGCCTCATCTTCCGAACCGCCGACATCTACCTCGGTAGCTGGGCAGGCGGGGCTCTGAGCATCATCGTCGCATTCAGCTTCCTCGCCTCTGGAGTCGCATTCCACAACATGGCGGCCCGATACATGTTCGCGCTGGGACGGTCGCGGCTACTCCCGTCCCGCTTCGCCACCATTCATCGGCGATACGGCACCCCCTACATCAGCGGCTTCTTCCAAATCGCGATCTCCATCGCCGTTCTGGCACCGTTCGTCATCGCCCAGTCCGATCCGATCATCAATCTCTTCCCCGCGGTTTCCGGTATCACGTCGCTCTCGTTGACCGCGTTGATGATCGGATGCTGTATCAGCGTCGTCACGGCGTCGTTCAAGGGCTTGGTGAACGAGGGAACCTGGTCCGCCCGCCTCGCCCCGACCTTGGCCGGGATCGGGCTGACGAGTATCTGCGCGATCATCATCACCCATTACCAGGAAGTGACTGGAAGCGACTCGCTCGTCGTCGCGTTGATGCCTCTACTTCCGGTGTTCGGTGCAATCTACGGAGCTGTGATCTATCGACGCGGTCGGGGTCGAGACTTGGAACAGCACCTGACGGAGTAATCGAGCACAAAAGCCGGGAAGGGTGGTCGTCGGCCCACCCATCCCGGCTTTTTGCGATGTCTCGAGCAGAGTCGCACGACCAGACTCTGAACCGATCGGAACCGACTCGCACTCAAAGGGCGTGATCAGAATGAATTGGCTATCACGGCACGGTTGGGAGTGGGGCTTGGCGTAGGCGGCGCGGGCAGTGCGTCTCACGCCACGTCGACGGTGGTGTCCGTGGTCAGCATGTCGGTGAGGAAGGACGTTGGGACGGGCGCCCATTCGGGTGGGCACCGCCCGGCGAGCGAGTCGTCGCGCAGGTCGGCGACGAGTTCGCGGACGCGGATCGGACTGTCGAGCAGGTACCGGGTCATTCCGAGCTCGGCGCACTGCGTGGTGACCGCGGCGAGTAGCCCCTTTGCCTCGGTTGTGCGCTCTGCCGCGGCCAGGGCGACGATGAGCAGGCGTTTGGCCTGCAGCAGGGCCCGCCGCCGTCCCGAGCCGTCGAGCATGTTCACCCATTCCTGCGCCCAGGTGCAGGCGATTCGGGTGGGTTCGGGGGAGTCTGCCGCGGCCAGCAGCCTGATGGCGGTCTCCGCCTCGAGCTGCGCGGTGATCGCGTCGATGCCGTCGACCGGGCGCCGGCGCGTCGTGTACTCGGCCAGCGGCGGTGGTTCGAGCCCGGCAGTCGGGGGAAGACCCAGCCTGATCCGTTCGTTTTCGATTCGGGCCCGCAGCCGCGGAAGGTGCAACGACGCGGCTGCCCGGGCACCCTCGTCGAGTCGCTGCGCAGCCGTGGTTCGGTCGCCGCGCAGCGCCTTGATCCGGGCTCCGGCAGCGTAGCGGGCGAGTTTGAAATCGACCATGCCACTGCCGGCGCCGAGCTTGCAGCCCTCGTCGAGCAGTCGTTCCGCCTCGTCGAGCCTGCCCTGCTCAGAGAGCAGTTCGCCGAGCAGCGACCCGGCGAGCCGAGCGGAGAAGGAATGGCTCCCACCCGATCGCCGGGCAATCCGCAGGGCCGTTCGGAAGCTGTCCTGGGCCTGGTGGATGTCGAGGCGTTCGTTGGCGACGATTCCCACAAGACAGTGGCCGGTCATCGCCCCGTTCGGACCGATGTTCCGAGCGTTGTAGGGGGCGGCCCACTGCTGCCGTCGGAGCGCCTCGGCAAAATCGAACCGGTAGATCGCGGCGAAGGTGGCTGTGCCCGCGGCCGAGGAAACGACAAAGGGCCGGAACGAGTCCGGCCGCGCCAGTGCGGCCCCGACCAGTTCGTCGATGCCCTCCACCCGGTCGGCGCGACATGCCACCGCGGCCTTCACCACGTCGGCCTCGGCCCGTAGCTCGGCGATCTCGGCGGCGGTGGCCGAGCCGTCGCCGAGTGTGGACTCAACCAGTTCGAGTGCTTTCTGTGTGGGCTCAGCACGATGCAGCAGGATGTTCGCCCACGCCACTGCGAGCTGCAATAGAGGGCGAGACACCACAATTCGTGGCGGGAGTTTCGCGACGAGTCCGAGCAGGGTGGACATCTGGGCGTGCTCGAGCAGATAGGTCCCCCCGCGTTCGACCAACTCCACGGCCCGTTCCTGGTCACCGGCGGCCAGGGCATGGTCGACCGCCTCACTGATCAGCTTGCGATCGGCGAACCACTCCGAGGCGATGCGGTGGAGTTCGGTGATCCGCTCGGGGTGCTCGCGTTCGAGCCGTTGCTGCAGGCACTGGGCGAACAGTGGGTGGTAGCGGAACCACTCCCGGTTGTCGTCGATCGCGCGCAGGAACAGATCCTGTTCCTCGGCCCGCTCGAGCATGATCTGTCCGTGGTCGACGTGGGCGAGCGCGGCGGCCAGGTCACCATGGAGGCGTTCGGCAACCGAGGTCGCGAGCAGGAAGTCGAGCATGTCCGGATCCAGGGTGTCCAGCACGTTCTCGGTGAGGTATTCGCCGATGGCGCGGTGCCGTCCGGACAGTGACTCGATGAGCTGTTCGGGGTCGTCGCTGTCGCGGAGCGACAACGACGCCAGCTGCAGGCCCGCCGCCCACCCCTCGGTTGTCGCGGTCAGCTCGTCGACGTCGTCCTGCTCGAGAATCAAGCCACCCAGGTCGACGAGCAGGGCGTGAGCTTCGGCGGCGTCGAAACGCAGGTCGGTCGAGTCGATCTCGACCAGATCGTCGCGCACCCGCATCCGGCTCACGGGGAGGCCGGAGCGACTCTGGGTGGTGACGACGACCTGCAGGTGGTGGCAGGCGTTGTCGAGGAGGAATTCCATCGCCGCGAGGGTCGCGGCGGCGCCGATGCGGTGCCAATCGTCGATGACGAGCACGACGCGTTCGCCGGCCGCGTGGATCTCGTTGATCAGCGCGGTCAGCACGTATCGGTCGGCCTCGTCGCCGTGCTGTTCGAGCGCCTGCTCGAGGTCCTCGGCCAGGGCGGGGCGCACCCGCCGGATCGCCTCCAGCAGGTGTCCGAGGAACCAGACCACATTGTTGTCGTCGCGGTCGACGGTCAGCCAGGCGACGGCCAGCCCCTCCCCGGCCAGCACCTCGCTCCACTGGGTGGCGAGCGTGGTCTTGCCGAAGCCGGTCGGCGCGTGGATGACGCTCAGGCGTCGCCGCTGCCCGGCCCGGAGCAGATCGAGCAACCGGCCGCGGTGCACCAGCGTCCGGGGCGGTGTCGGCGGGCGGAACCGGGTCTCCGGGGCCGGTGGGGTGGGGGCGCGGGCCCCGGACCGCCGCTGGGCGCTGTACCGGCCCGAGGTAGATCGTCCCGAGGCGGACCGGCCCGGGGGCTCGTCGTCGGGGGCGACCGTCGGGTCGGGGGGCAGCGGTAGGTCGTCGGCGATCAGGCCGTGCCGTTGCTGGAGCATGCGCAGGTTCTCCCCGAACTCGGCGGGGGCGGCGGGGCGATCGGCCGGACTCCGGGCCATGGCGGCTTCGATGCCGGCGGACACGTCTTCGGGGATGCCCTCGCCCCGCAGGTCCGGAACCGGTTGCGTGGTGATTCGCAGAAATTGGGCCACCACCTGCTCGCCGCTGCGGCGTTCGAATGCCGCGTGCCCGGTGATCGCGCAGAACAGCGTCGCGCCCAGTCCGTAGACGTCCGATGCGGCGGTGGCCGAGCGCCCCTCGAGCACCTCCGGGGCGGTGAACGCCGGCGACCCGGTTACCGTGCCCGCGGTGGTCTCGAAGCCACCGGCGATGCGCGCGATACCGAAGTCGGTCAGCTGTGGCTCGCCGTAGTCGGTGATCAGGATGTTCGCCGGTTTGACGTCGCGGTGCAGGGTGCCGATCCGGTGTGCGGCCTCCAGTGCGCCGGCCACCTTGATGCCGATCCCGAGCGCCTCGCTCCATCCGAGCGGGCCGGACCGGCGGATCCGGGCCTCCAGCGAATCGCGGGAGTGATACGGCATCACGATGTACGGCCGCCCGGACGGCGTGGTGCCGACCTGCAGAATGTTGACTATGTTCGGGTGGCCGGACAACGCGCCCATGGCGCGCTGCTCGCGCAGGAACCGTTCGAGGTTGTCCGGATCGAGATCGGCGGTGAGCACCTTGATCGCGACCGTCCGGTCGAGGACCGGCTGCCGGCAGCGGTAGACGATGCCGAAGCCGCCGCGCCCGATTTCGTGGGCGCCTTCGAAGCCGGCCCCGGCCAACTCCGACTCGATTCCGGGAGTCGGGTCGCGCTGCGTTGTCAGCGGATCAATTTCGGCCATCACCTATCGATCCCGCTGCTTGGTGTCCGCAGCTGTCACCCATGCATCTCCTCACGACGACGTGATCTCAAGCGTAGTCGGCTGTAGTTGTGTCAATCCGGGGTTCGCCGCCGACGCGGCGGGCCGTCTCGGGGTGACCGTGCCCTCGAGCTCTGACCGAGTATGGTCTCTACCCACTGCACTGTGAATATTGCGCTATATGGTCGCAAGTGCGACCATATATGTATGGGTGAGATGTCGGTGTCGGCGGCGGCCGCCGAGCTGGGCGTGTCGGGTCGGCAGGTCACTCGTCTCGCGCGGGCGGGGGAGTTGGTGGTGACGCGGGAGGTGGGGAAGGCGTTGCTGTTGGATGCGGGGTCGGTGCACCGTGTGGCGCAGGCGGACCGTCATCGGGGTCGGCCGTGGAACGGGGATGTCGCGTGGGCGGCGTTGGCGATGTTGTCTGGTGTGGGGGTGGATTGGATTTCTCCTTCGCAGGCGAGTCGTTTGAGGCATCGGCTGCGCCGGGCGAGCGCGACTGAGGTGGCGTTTCTTGCCCGCCGGCGCGCGCGGGTGCACCGGATGC
>NZ_NSDX01000009.1:0-939 GCF_002300195.1 Rhodococcus sp. ACPA1
CGGATGAAGTTTCACGAGCAGCTCGACGAGCTGACGGACCGTCTGGCGTCGATGTGCCGGCTGGCCGGGGATGCGGTGCAGGTGGCGACCGAGGCCCTGGTGCGCGCTGACCTGAGCCTGGCGGAGCGGGTGTTCGATCTGAACGATCAGATCGAGGAGTTGCGCGGTCCGTGCGAGGACCTGGCGATGGCGTTGTTGGCGTTGCAGGGCCCGGTGGCGCGTGATCTGCGTCAGGTTGTCACGGGTGTGCACCTGGTGGCGGATCTGAGCCGGATGGGTGGGTTGGTGCAGCATGTGGCCGAAAGTGTCCGCCGGCGTCATCCCGAGCACGTCGCTTCCGGTGAGGCGGAGGAGTTGCTCTTCCATATGGGGCGGGTGGCGGCGGAGTTGGCCGGCCTCGCCGAGCGGGTTCTGCGCACGCATGATCCGGAGCTGGCCGCTGAGATCGGTAGACGCGATGACGAGCTCGACGACTTGCATCGACGGCTGCTCACCTTGATCGAGGATCCGGCCTGGACCGGCACCATCCCGGCCGCGGTCGATGTCACGTTGTTGGGGCGTTTCTACGAGCGCTTCGGTGACCATGCCGTTGTGGTCGGGCGCCGGGTGATTTTCCTCGTCACCGGGGAACAGATGACCCCGTAGGTCGTCGCCGTCACGGGGCCGCATCGCCGCGGCCGATCCGAGTGTGGACTTCGCCCTACCCGTTGGTGTGTTCGTTCGTGCCGATGGCGGCAATGGAGGCGTGGTTCATGATCGGGATGGAACTGTTCTTCACCCCCGACTGAACCTGCTATTCGGGTTGTTCGAGGGCGTCGGTGATGCGGTCGTGGACCGGAGGTTTCGAGGTTCTGGCCGGCGGTGCGGGCGGCGGCGTGGGCGCGGGTGTATTCGTCGTCGCTGAGCTGAATGTGGTGCGGTGGGGTCTGGTGTGGGCCT
>NZ_NSDX01000009.1:1138-2530 GCF_002300195.1 Rhodococcus sp. ACPA1
TGCGACCATATATGTATGGGTGAGATGTCGGTGTCGGCCGCAGCCGCCGAGCTGGGCGTGTCCGGCCGGCAGGTCACTCGTCTCGCGCGGGCGGGGGAGCTGGTGGTGACGCGGGAGGTGGGGAAGGCGTTGTTGTTGGATGCGGGGTCGGTGCACCGTGTGGCGCAGGCGGACCGCCATCGGGGTCGGCCGTGGAATGGGGATGTCGCGTGGGCGGCGTTGGCGATGTTGTCTGGTGCGGGGGTGGATTGGATTTCTCCGTCGCAGGCGACCCGGTTGAGGCATCGGCTGCGCCGGGCGAGCGCGACTGAGGTGGCGTTTCTTGCCCGCCGGCGCGCGCGGGTGCACCGGATGCGGGGATGGGGCGATGATCTGAACACTCTGGTCACCGGCGGGTACGTGGCGGCCACCGGTGTCAGTGCGCTGACCCATGTTCCGGGGGTGGCGGGCCGGTTCGGTTTGTCGGGAAGGGGTGGTGGTGCTGTGGACGGGTATGTGGTCGGCGACGACCTCGCCGGGGTGATCGATACCTTCGGTTTGGTGGCGGACGGTGAGGGGGACGTGACGTTGAGGGTGGTCACTGCGCTGGACCGGTTTTTCACGACGACGACGGTGCCGGTGGCGGCGGTTGCGGTGGATTTGATGGAGTCGCTCGACACCCGGGAGCGCAGCGCCGGGGCGCGGGTGCTGGGGGAGTTGCTCGATGATTTCCGGTGAGCGGCCGCAGTGGACGGTGCAGGCACCGGTCGGCGGGTGGGGGCCGCCGTGGCCGCAGGCCGCCGAGATCGCCCAGCTGATTCCGTCGGAGCAGTGGACGTTGATCGGCGGGTTGATGGTTCAGCTTCATGCGGTGCGCGCGGGTGTGCCGCCGACCCGGGCGACGGTCGATGTCGACATGATTCTGCATATCGAGACCGGTGCCGCGACGTTCGGCGGGGTCCGCGCCCGGCTCGAGCAGCTCGGATACGAGTTGCAGGTGCCGGTGAGGGGGCGGGTGCACCGTTTCGTACGTTCGGGTGGTGTCGAGCAGGTCGATGTGATGGTCGCCGATCACCTGGCACCCCGGTTTCGGCCGAGGGTGTCGGGACGTGAGGTGTTCGCCGTTCCTGCGGGCACGTCCGCGTTGCGTAAGACACTGGACTGCCTGATCGAGATCGATGGGGTGTCAACCAAGTTGAGTGTGCCCGACGTCCTGGGGGCGTTGGTGCTCAAGGGCGCGGCCTACCTCGAGGATCCCCGCGATCGGGGGCGTCATCTCGACGATGCCGTGGTGTTGGCCTGCGCCATCGAGAACCCCATGGCCGATCGGGCACGGATGAGGGGAAGCGATCGCGGCAGAGTCCGAGCCCTGGCCGAGGCGTTGGCCGATCCGGATCATCGCTCGTGGCTGTC